>CBDAPE010000018.1:0-610680 GCA_965198325.1 Alphaproteobacteria bacterium
GCACAGCACGGCCAGCTTGCGCGCGACCGCGACGGCGGCGACCTGGTGGCCGCGGCGGGCGCGGATGCGGACGAAGAAGGCGTGCAGCGGCCCCGGGGCCTTCGCCGCCGTCCAGGCAGCCTCGACCAGCATCGCCCGGGCATGGCTGCGACCGATCTTGCTGATCCGCCCGTGATGGGCGGCGCCGAGGCCGGACTGGCGCACCCGCGGGTTGAGGCCGAAGTAGCTCACCAGCTTCTGCGAGCTCGAGAACCGGGCGATGTCGCCGATCGCCGCCATCAGCCCCGCCGCGACGGTGAGATTGACGCCGGTGATCGTCATCAGCCGCTTGATCGCCGCATCGTCCAGCGCACTCTCCGCGACCTCGCGGTCGAGCAGGTCGAGATCCTCGGCCAGGCGATCGAGCTCTCGGATGTGCCGCTCGATCGCCGCGCGTTCGTCGTCGGGGACCGGCTGACGCGACAACCAAGCCCGGCCGCGCCCATTGAACAGATCCGAGTGCGGGCACTTCGGGATCAGATGCGCGTGCAGGATCGCATGCACCTCGTTCTTGAGCCGCGTCCTGTGCCGCACCACCTGGTAGCGCCGGGCTACCAGCCGGCGCAACCGCTCGGTCTCCGCGTCCGGTGTCCAGATCTCAGGCAGATAGCCCGCCGCATAGAGGCTCGCCAGCGTCCCCGCGTCGACCTTGTCGGTCTTCACATGGGCGTGCGCGATCGCCTTCACCTGCAGCGGATTGGCGATCACAACCCGCTTCACGAAAGGCGACAAGACGCGCGAAACCGCTAGGCAGTTCCCCGTCGCCTCGATCACCACCTCGTCCGTCGCTCGCAGGTTTTTGCCGAAGCCCTCAAGCCCCGTGCGGGTCATGTCCACCCGGCCCGCGTGGCGTAGAACCCCGTTCTCCCAGATCACGACCTCCCCGAAGGTCCGGTGGATGTCGATGCCGATGACACGCCTCATTCGCGCCTCCTCCTCAGTCAGGGTGACGGGAGCGGAGGGCAACACGACACCTACGGATCCGCGCTCTCGGCGCAACCGGGCGAGTCGCAGAGGCGGCCAGCTACTAACACGAGCTCGCAGCTCATCGAGTAGATCGGCCTGCCCGCACCTTCGTGCTCCCGGTGCCTCTGTCCCGGATGGTCGCACCATAGGCCGAACTCCGAAGAATCAGGCCGGGAACCGCGGCACCGACATCTTCATACCGGTTACCAACGCGCTGGAGAGCCTGCACCGATCTTTGCGCAAGATCATCAAGACACGCGGTAGCTTCCCCAACGACGAGGCGGCGGTCAAGCTGTTGTTCCTGGCGATCCGCAATGCCGGTGTCGGCTGGAAACGGCCTATTGAATGGACCGCCGCAATGGGGCAGTTTGCGATCCTGTTCGAGGATCGCTTTCCGGCCTCAGCGCGCTGAGGCCGGAAACAATGTCGCCCACGGCGTCACTTACACAGACAATCGGACACACCCGGATGACCGGAAAATTGTTTTTCGGCCTGCTCAAATGACGCCAATCGGCAATCCAAGGTTCTGACTACACACGCTTCCAAGAGGTAAAACGCCGACGCCGAACAACTTCTTGCCGTCCCGGTGCCCTATCTCGCCTATTGTTCGAGTACATCCCGGTGCAGCTTCCCCAAGGTCGAGGCTATATCCGCGATTTTCCCCGTCGCCAGATGCACCTCAACGAACATGCTCTCCTTTCTGGGTTTCTTCTGTCCAATCTCCCATGCTTCCCATCGGTTTCCACTTGTCAGCACCGCATAGCGAGCCCCAATTTCCGTCGCGTATCCAGACGCCTGCCTGCGATCCGTATCCTTCACCCCCGAATCCGCAGCCTTGGCCTCCACAACGGCAACGAATCCGCCTGACGACGACAGAAGAACGTAATCCACCTTGTTCCCGTTGGCACGATGCTCCAGTCGGACCCGCTCCGGATCTTTGATGTCCCAGCCCAGCGCGGTCAACACCCCGTCGATGACCAGCGCCCTCGTCGCCGTCTCGTTCCCGCGGAGGTACTCGTCATGCTCGGTCAGAGCCCTCCGAGCTTCCTCGATGCTCTTTTCAAGCAAGACACCCTTCCCATCCTCTGACTCAGCCAAAGCTCACTCCCGAACCCTTCATCCGCATGCGCGTCCCGTAATCTTCCGACGGTTTACTCCCGGCCATATCCCCATGCCCGGCCCAGCGCCTGAATTTTCTCCCAGATCGAACTCCTTGAGACGCGCTGCTCGTCTCTCCCGGGCTCTTTTCCGATTACTTCCGCTCCTTCCATCTCGTAGTAGCTGTCGCGCCGGGTCCTGGCCTCTTGTCGCACCAGCGCGACCTCGGCTTCCGAGAAGCCGCGCGCCCACCGGACGATTCCTTCATCGATCCAGTAGTGCGACCTGCACCCGAAACTCCAGTTCCCAATGGACGGCGTCAGCGAGACGGTCCTCCCGTCGTAGATGAGTCTCCACTCGACCGGGCCGAGAGGCGTTACCACCTCCTCTCCGCATCCGCACGCACACCGGTGGATCACCGTGCCGAAGCGAATCGACACATACAGCACACCGTCATCCAGCTGTTCTGGTATGTGATCCACAAATTCGTGGCGCAATTTCATCGGCTATCGTCCGCCTTGCCCAGTATCCTGTTGATCATGTGATTTCCGTCGATCGTGTAGGTGCTCCTGTCCTCTTGGCCAAGGTCTAGGTAGAACCCCCGGTGCTTCTTCCACCGAATCACCGCGAAGGCCGCGTTCAGCGCGTTCAATTCCACGATCTGAACGTTCCTCTCGTACTCGCCGACGTCCCGCAATCCGCCTTCACCCCGCCGTTCCGCTGAGCTCTTCGGCGTCTCGCAGAAGCTAGTTCTCACGAGCCCCAGCAGCTTGTCGTCCGTCTTCTCGATTCCCATTCCCACGTCGACGAACGGCACCCCCATCCCTTCCAGTGCCGGCAGCAGCCACTGCCTGGTTTCGTTGTCATCGACGGCGACGAACACGAAATCGAGTTCGCCAAGCGCATCGACATTTTCAGCCGTCACGTCGAATTCGTGCGCGACGACGCCATTCCTCATCTTCGCGTACCTTTCGCTGTAGAGTTGAGCCTTGGTCGGCCTCTTCTCGAGCTCCTCGGTTGTCGTTGGGCCCGGTGCGCGGAACGCGTTGTGCTGCTCAAACCGGTCGCCGTCAAACAGATGGATCTCCGCGACGCGCGTCTTGCTCACGTAGTCCAGAATGTACGACCCCGTGCCTCCGAGCCCGACTATGCCGATCCGGTCTCCAGACAGTCTCTCGTTCATCCGGGTTATCCCCGCGCGACTCGACGCAGTCTCCATGAACACGAAAGGATCGTTCGGGTCCGTCGACAGCACCAATTTCCCGGCGCGGGCGATGGCTCCGGGGTCTATGCGTCTTGCGCACCGTCCCATCACCTGTGCGTAGTGCGTCATCTTGTGATGGAAGTCCCTGTAGGTTCCCGCCACCGGCTTTGCCGAGAAATAGTGGTCGACCCATAGACCTTCGGCTAGCTCCTGCCGGTTGCTGCTGTTCCGCAGCGCCTCGATCGGCGCACCCCGGTCGTCGCAGGGATACTCGCCCGCAAAGTACATCGTGTGATCTGGCGGTGGCCCCGTTTCCGCTCCATCGCCCCCTAGGGGACAGACGAGTTGACCGTACTTCACGGTTCGCCCGCTTGTAACGTACGGGACACGATGCAGGATCAAATGCCCGGAACGGACCTCTATCTCGTAACCTTCTTCGACGAGTCGCTTAAGGTCTTCCCTACGACTGATCAGTTCGCGTGACATTGACTATCGTTCCGTCCCGCACCTTCAGCCTTTGCCCTTCGTCCAGCTCTCCTTCGGGTGGTCGGCCGCCGCCCTCCCGGAACGTGATCGTAAACACGATCTGCGGACCCCTGGCCGGGTCGTCGAAAGCTAGATCCACTAGCTCGTCAAACGACAACTCCTCACGTTCGACCGACCTTTGACGTCCATTGACCGTTATCAAAAATGTCTTTTCGTCCAGCCGATCCACCTGGTTTTCCTCACTCACGCGTCTCTCCTTCTATCCTGCTCAACACTGCTGTCGATCCTTCACAATGGCCATCCCGCTGCACCTTCCGTGGAATCGTTCTCTTCTCCTACCGACCCACCGCACCATTCCCTTCCGGTGTACGCTTCGGTCCGCGCACCACAGCGCTTTACGCGCACCCCCGCAGTGCCTACATCGCGGCGACCGCAACGATTGTGCGGTACATCCGCATTCTACCATCCGAGCACCAAAGGCCAAAGACCAAGCACCCACTGGCAGCGTGTGGGACCCGCCGCATATCTTCACCGCTGGTCCACCCTTCATAGATCTTGTGCCAACGACCGGCAGCCGGACTATGATTCCGTGCGGTCAATTGAGCTCGCTCCTCAAACTTTGCTGCTATTGATTACGCTCGTTTTCAAGCGGTTAAACAAGCTCTCCGAACGATAAACGGACGCGTTATTGTCCGTTATATCCGCTTCCATCCCTTCGCGGCCCTGTCCGCTCTTACGCTATACCGAAAGCACCTCGGCACCCTTTTTGACCACGACCCGCGGCCGCGGCAGCGTTGTTTGCGTCCGGCACGGTCGCCGCCCTATCGACATCCGTCCATGCAGATGACAGCGTTATGCCGTCTTCAGGCACCGGGCCGGAGACAGCATCTACATAATTGGATCATCAGATACGCTCAGGCATGATAATTGGCGTACCGGTATACACATAGGGGGCTAGCTCGAACGTCCTCTGGAACTTCAGATTGTCGAAAACGTGAATTTTCGGTTTCATGCTTAACGCATTTGCAACAATTGCGAATCTCCAATTCGGATTGTCCCGGTAAGAATTTTCGTTGCGCGTCATGAAGAAGCGAGGAAGAACGCCGGAGGTGCCCTTTACCTCGACATGGTATTCGGTTCTTCCTTTCTTGAAGATGAAATCGAACCCAAGGTTTTTTCTGGTAACGTCAGTCCACGAGAATCCTCTTGCGCAATAGTGATTCTTGACTGCCTTCTCCGCCGCCTTCTCTACCTTCTTGCGATGTTCCGGAGTGCCCAGTCCGCGCAAGGGGTCTGTCGGGTCAGCACCGGGATCGGGAGCCGATAAATCTGTCGGACTTTCGATCACGGCCGAACTCAGCTTCTTCATACAGCGCTTCAAATGCCTCAGAACCTTTTCTTTGTTCGCCGTCGTCCGCACACCAGGCCCGCAAAGGAAGGAGAATTTTCCCTGGCGGACCGAGGGGTGAGAGAAGGGCATGGTCCGCTTTTCCGGGGGCACGAAATATGCGGTCTGGCTGGATATGCAATATGACCAGCCTTCGTCGGGATCGGTGTCCGAAACCCGCAATTGAGCGCAAGTTATCGGTACGTCGCGCCAACGGCCAAGCAGGGTTGCGTCTTCATACCAACCGACGATATGGACACCCTTGCGCCTGGGATGCTTGGCTAGGCAAACGACTGTCCAACCGGTGGGGTCAGGATTGCTTGGTGCGTAAGTTTTAATGTGGGGTGGCACATAGCAGTAATAGGTACCGTCGGCCACAGGTTTGAAATTGTACGCTTCGTGCCCGACGTTCCCCTTACCCGCGAGGTAACTGAAATTTCCGTCTACGGATCCGCCGCGATAATATTCCGACCAGCCGAATTTGACCCAGAGAACTTTCTTCACCGCTCAACCCCAAAGTACATTTGACCGTATATGGTCGGCTCACTTCGGTTGCAAATACCGGACCCTCGGAAGCAGATTCGGCATCGTACGGCCCGTCGACGGTCGCGCGCGGGCGCCGGACGCATTGTTAGGCGATTAGGTTCGCAGAACATTCAGCCCTTAGCTTCCTCCTGTCATGTTTCTGCTTTATTCGTCGTCCAGCGGACGCTGAGTCGAGCCTAGTCGGCCTAAGCCGTTGCCTCTTTTCTATTCGCCACTCCATCGAGTGGAATTCCCGCCAGCGCCCGTCATCGCATCGCAAGCGCGTGATTTCAACATCCCGGATCTCCGCGGCAGCGCTAGTCCAAGATCAATTCGAACCTCTTCCACGACTTTCTTGCCGGATACGCAACCGCGTAGCCAAGCCGGCGGTCGCGAAGTCCGCGACCCTGCAGCCACGCTGGGTTTCCCTGGCAGCAGCACGGCAGCGCCCTGAGCGTCCGTCATCGTATGGTAATCGGCTGGTTTCCATATCCGGAGTATATCCGTGTCGTTTTCGGTCGCGATCTCCGGTCACCGCGCGGTCACGGCCTCTGGCCGGCCTTCACCGATTCCCTGAGTGCCTTTCCTGCCTTGAACGACGGTGACTTCGACGCCGATATCGAAATCGCCTCGCCGGTCCGGGGGGTTGCGCCCGGTACGAGCCGGCCGGGATCTGGTGGCGAACGTCCCGAACCCCGCGATCCGCACCTCGTCGCCATTTGCCAGAGCCTCGCCGATCGTCGCGAACACGCTGTCCACCGCGTCCCTTGCAACATCTTTGTTCATGTAGGTCCGGGCCGCCAGACCATCGGTCATTTCCGCCTTGTTCATCTATTTTTCTCCCCGACGTCGCGGCACCGCACTGCTATTCCCCGCCGGCGTCTTGTCCGGCTCTTGCAACCGACTACCATGAATTGCCTTCCGCTCGCGAGGCTCGGGCGGCCAAATTCCGCCATCCCGGCGTTGCCAGTACCCGGTCAGTGCGCACCGCAGCAACGTTTGTATTTTCGGCCCGAGCCGCACGGGCAAGGCTCGTTGCGCCCCACCTTGCGCCCGAATGCCGGCGGATTGTCATGGGCGGATCGGGCGTGGATCCCGGCGCCGTCCCTACCGCCCTTCCCGATTTGCCGGGACTTGGTCCAGGCGTTCAGATTGCGCACGAACTCCGGGATCCTTCCGGGCGCAAGCCGGTCGAGCTCGTCCTCGGCCTCTTCCGTCAACTCCGACCGACCGTAATAGAAGTCGTTCAGGGCGACGATCATGCTGACCGACGCCGACGCCTCCTCGTCGCCGCTCAGCGCGATCTCCTCCCACCCATCCGGACGCAGCCGCATGGCCCGTTCGAAGCCGTCGATCCACGGTTCCCACAAGGTTTCGCCGCTGTTGGGGTCGATCTCCAGGACTGGTGCGTAATCCTCCGGACGCTCCGCCAGTTCCCGGGCGATCCGGTTGTAGTGCCCCATCACCGCGGCGATCGTCGCTTCGGCCTCGGCGACATCCTCGAACTCGTGATCCCCGCCCCAGACTCCCGGCAGCCATTCGGAGGGCAGGATCGTATCCGGGCACACGATCAGGGCCGCGACATAGCCGTCCAGCTCCCCGATCGTCATGCCGTCCCGTTCGGCAGGAATGCCGTTCAGCACGTCCTGCAGCCGGTCGAGGTTCGGGTCCGTTTCGCTCATGGCCCGGCAGTTATCCGTACGGCATCGCGCGGGTCACCGGCGATCCCTGCAGCTGCCCCGGCACCGGCGAGGGAGCCGGTTTCCGCACCGCCCGTCGCACCGGCCAGCCATTCGCCCAGCTTCGACCACCGCCGCCGCCCCGAAGCGTTGCGCACCGCAATGGCCACCGCCTTCTTCTGGCCCACCAGCACCACCAGCCGCTTGCCGCGGGTGGCCCCGGTGTAGAGGAGGTTCCGCTTCAACATTGCGTAGTGCTGGGTCAGCACCGGGATCACCACCGCCGGATACTCCGAGCCCTGGCTCTTGTGGACCGTCGCGGCATAGGCCGGCACCAGCGTGTCCAGCTCGCCGAAGCCGTAGAGGAGATCGCGGCCCTCGAACCGGGCGGTCAGCTCGCCGGCCTCGGGATCCACATCGGCGACGAGGCCGATGTCGCCGTTGTAGACCGCCTTGTCGTAGTCGTTCTCGATCTGCATCACCTTGTCGCCGGGCGCAAAGGTCCAGCCGAAGCGCTCCACCTTGCGTTCGCCCGCCGGGTTGAGCGCGGCCTGGAGCTCGATGTTGAGCGAGCGGGCGCCGGCGCCGCCCCGGTTCATCGGGCACAACACCTGGATGTCCTGCATGGCATCGAACCCGAAGCGTTTCGGGATGCGTGTCTTCACCAGCTCCACGATCCGGGCCGCCGCCGTCTCGGGATCCTCGGCCGGCACGAAATAGAAGTCGCTGTCGCCCTCCGGCCGGGAGAGGTCGGGGATGGCGCCCCGGTTGATGCCGTGGGCGGCGGTGACGATCCGGCTCTGCACCGCCTGGCGGAACACCTCGGTCAACCGCACCACCGGAATCGCGCCGGAGGCGATGATGTCGGCCAGCACCTGACCCGGCCCCACCGAAGGCAGCTGGTCGACGTCACCGACGATCAGTAGCGCGGCTTCGTCGGGGACCACCGCCAGCAGCGAACGCATCAGCAGGACGTCGACCATCGACGTCTCGTCGACCACCAGCAGATTGCAATCCAGCGGGTTCTCGCCGTCGCGCCGGAACCCGCCGCTCCTCGGGTCGACCTCGAGCAGGCGGTGGATCGTCTTCGCCTCGAACCCGGTGGCCTCGCTCATCCGCTTCGCGGCGCGCCCGGTCGGCGCGCAGAGCAGGATATCGACGCCCTTGGCGGACAGGATGCGCAGGATTGCGTTGACGATCGTCGTCTTGCCGACGCCCGGCCCGCCGGTGATGACGGAGGCCTTCGAGGAGAGTGCCACCCGGACCGCGTCGGCCTGGCCGGGCGCCAGGGCGAGCCCGG
This sequence comes from Alphaproteobacteria bacterium, assembly GCA_965198325.1. Lineage (GTDB taxonomy): Bacteria > Pseudomonadota > Alphaproteobacteria > UBA828 > JAPUJA01 > CBDAPE01. Next base: position 8,685 of record CBDAPE010000018.1, read on the forward strand.
TCTTCCGCTCCACCCATGGCAAGGCCTTGTCCGGATCGATGTCGGGCCAAGGGGACTTCCCGGACGCGATCTCCAGCAGTCGCCCGGCGATCGCCCGTTCGGCCCGGTGAAGGCCGCCGAGGAATATGCAGGGGGTCTCTTCAACCGTGTCGGCGACCACCGTGTCTTCGGCCAATTCCAGCTCCAGTGCGGTCCTGATCAGGTCGTCGGGCACCTCCAGGAGCTTGGCCGCCAGCGGTCTCAGTTCCTCTTCCGGCAGCCCGCAATGGCCCTCGTCCATCGCTTCGGTCAGGGCATAGCCGATGCCCGCGCGGACCCGGACCATGGCCGTCTTCTCGATCCCGAGCTTCATCGCGATCGCGTCGGCGGTCACGAAGCCGATGCCGCGGATGTCGCGGGCGAGCCGGTACGGGTTCTCCGTCATGACTTCCACCGCGTCGGCGCCGTAGGTCCTGAATATGCGCACCGCCCGTGCCGTGCCGACGCCGTGGCTGTGCAGGAACACCATGATCTCGCGGACCACCTTCTGCTCGGCCCAGGCATCGGTGATCCGCTTCGCCCGCACCCGGCCGATACCGGTCACCTCGCGCAGCCGTTCCGGCTCGGCCTCGATCACGTCGAAGACCTTCTCGCCGAACGCCCGGACCAGCTTGCGGGCATAGACCGGGCCGATCCCCCGGATCATCCCGGAGCCCAGGTACTTCTCGATGCCCTCGACCGAGGACGGTTCCGCTGTCCGGATGAAGCGCGCCCGGAACTGCTGGCCGTGGGAGCGGTCGTTGACCCACTCGCCCGAGGCGGTGATCCATTCCCCGGGCGCCACCATGGCGGCGTGGCCGACCACGGTGACCAGGTCGCGGTGCCCCCGCGCCCTGGTCCTCAGCACGCAAAATCCGTTCTCGGGATTGTGGAAGGTGACGCGCTCGACCAGCCCGGCCAGGACCTCCCGGTCCGAATGCCCGGGCTGCCGGCCGGCGCCGGGTTTCACGACGTGCCGAGTGCAGGAGCGGTCAGCAGCTCCTTCACCAGGTCGAACTGCCGCGCACGCGCCCCTGCCGCCTTGTCGTCCGCAAATCCCGGATCCTCGTCGCCCAGGGCGGCCTCATCCAGGTCGCGCCGGCGGCGTTCGGTCCGCGCGAGATGCGCCGACATTTCCTGGGGCGTGAACATGCCTCTCACCCTGGAAACGAACTGCGGAAGCGCCTGCGCGAACTCGGGATGTCCCGCCGCCGCTTCGGCGAAATTGAGGAGCTTCTCGCCGACCGCATAGTCGAAGGCCGACTCGGCACCGTATCTGAGTTTTATCGTTTCCGCGGCTTCGCACTGCTCCACCCAGATCTCGTGCCAGCGGCGTTCGGTCATCGGCTCCATCCCGCTCCCCCTTGCTCTGCAACACCCTTGTACCACGTCCATCTGCCCATCGGGAAACCCGGTCATCCCGGCCCGAACAGCGCATCGATGTCCTCTTCCGTGAGCGCCAGCGGACCCTGGCCCGGTCCCTCGAACAGGGCGTCCGCCAGGGCCTGCTTGCGCGCCTGCATCCGCTGGATGGCGGCCTCGACGGTGTCTTCCGCGATCAGGCGATGCACAAACACAGGCTTGTCCTGGCCGATCCTGTGCGCCCGGTCCACGACCCGGTTGAATTCCTGACCCTGCTCGCGGACGTCCACTATCCCATCATCGATCCGCCCCTCTGCGAAACCTTGCCCGCCGTTTTCGATGGGCTGGTCGTGCCGGCCCCGAGGGACGGCGAGAATCACGGCGAGGATTTCGCCGACTGAATCGCGCCAAATTTTGCCGGTTTTTTTGAGCCCTCGATCGTCCGCATTTATTCGGCCGTAAACAGCCGGTAAATCGCCGTTTCACGCCCCGTAATCAGCGCCGAGTGCCAAGACTTTTCACCGCGCCCGTTGCCCGCGCCGGTCCAGGAATCGCCTCGCGTAACCTGTTGATTTTGTTACGTCCTGGCTCACATAGGCTTACATCGGCTCACATAGGCTCACGTCAATGGCCAGTGCCAGGACTTGTGATGCCCTGCACGGAGACAGGTTCGCGGCAGACTGCGCCCACCGCCATCACCTAAGCCATTGATATCATTGGTATAAATACCAATTCTACGAGCCTGAATCTCCGCTATTTATCCGGGGGTTATGGGCTTCGGTCAGCGCTCTGCCGAGCGCAGAGACCCGGGCGGTGCGACAACGGACAGCCTGAGATGGCGAAAGTCTCCTAACGCGGTTTCGGTGGTACGACAAGATCGCCCTTCATGCCGCCGCGAAGGCGCGCTCACTCGAGATGGTGTTACAGTTCCCGGAGGCCGCGGCGCCGGCTATTTCCGGGATTGCGGCGTCTTCATATCGACCGCCGGCAGGCTCGTGTTCCCGGGCAACGGGCCCAATGTAAAGTTCTGGCACTCCTGGTAACGGGGCGTGAAACGGCGATTTACCGGCTGGTTACGGTAGAAGAAATGCGGGCGATCGAGGGCTCCTGAAAACCGGCAAAAGCTGGCACGATTGAAGAGCTCGAATTGCGGACCCGGGGCGGTGATTTCAGCCCGGGGCGGAAGACCGGCCGGCCGGTGCGCCGGTTCGCCCCTCCGTCCGCTCGCAGAGGATCGAACCGTGCTGGTCGTCCCAGCCGGCCGGAAGCCGCACCTCGTTGGCGAGCCGCTTTGCCGTCAGCCCAATGGGATGACGATCGTCGAGTATGCAGCCGACGATCTTCGGGGCGAGGAAGCCGAGCCGCAGGATCCGGCTAAAATATGAGCTCGTGACCTGTCCCTTCCATTAACTCCATCCGGCGCGGAAACCCTGGTATTTTGGGCGTCCTAGCCACTGGCTTGGCTGGTTGCGCCGAAGGACGTCCCGTTGATGACGAGGTGCGGTGATCTCAAGCTATCGCATGGCGCGACTGCGAAAGCCCGAGAGAACGCCATGAAGCAGGATCGTGTACGGACCACCAACGCTATCAAATCACCCTGAAAGGTCCGGATTTCTGCGCCGGACAGAATTTATAGGAGGAACAGGTCGAAGTGGATGAGACCTACTTCGGCGGACGCCGCAAGAACATGTTGAACAAGAAGCGCAAGGCGCTCAAGGACACGGGCCGGGGTACGAGCGGCAAGGTCGCCGTGGTCGGAGTCAAGGATCGCAATACCGGACGGGTCAGCGCCAGGGTCGTGAAGCGGACTGACGCCGACACGCTCCATGTCTTCGTGCGTGAGCGCGTCGCACTCGGAGCCACTGTCTATACCGACGACGCGAAGGCGTACCGGGGCTTGCCCTACCGCCATCGGACGGTGCGGCACTCGGTCGGCGAGTACGTCGATGGTATGGCCCACACGAACGGGATCGAGAGTTTCTGGTCGCTGCTAAAGCGGGGCTACGTTGGGACTTTTCACTATATGAGCGCGAAGCACCTGCACCGCTACGTCAACGAGTTCTCGGCTCGGAAGGCCGTTCGCGAGTGGGTCACGGCGCGGCAGATGGACGACGTGGTCACGGGGATGGTCGGACGGCGCCTGACGTATAGCGCGCTGGTGGGAAGGGGGTAGTCGCAGCGATGGGAGAACGCTATGACATACTGCAACATCGGACCGAGCGAGGCCTTAAAATACGATTCCTCTGGGAATCAAGGGGTTGACATGTAGGAATCAAGGTTGACATGTTACTCGACAAAACACCATGTATATAATTATATGGTTGACATAACCCGCGATGTGTGGGTCAGAAAATTTGGGGGGGGGGAGACATCATGATGATCAAGCTAAACAGGAACGGACGGCTGGCCAAGACCGAACGGCGCTAGCCGTGCCTAAAGGACCGCAGGGGCAGAAGCGCCCCGTCGACGTGATCGGATGCGCCGTGACCGTCGCGAAGATCTCCACAGGCGAAATCGAAGATACCGCTTACCGCCAGCCCAATGAGGCCAAGGGTGGGCGCGCTGGCGCAAGGGCGCGTGCTGAGGGAATGACGGCATCGAAGCGTCGCGCTATCACCAAGAAGGGCTGACGTGACTGTTTGCATTGCGGCGATTTGTGACAGTGGAGAAAGCGTCGTCGTGGCGTCAGATCGCATGCTCACGTCACGGTTCCCGCCTATCGAATTTGAGCATACACGCGCGAAAATATTTTCGTTGTCCGACTATTGCATAGCGATGACCGCAGGAGATGCGCTTAAACCGATAGAAGTGATCCCGAAGGTTCGGGCAACAATCCACGAACAGAAAGACCCCCCGCATGTTGGGGCGATCATTGATATTACTAAAAACTGGTATCAGAAGCTGCGATTGGAACAGGCGGAAGAATTGTATTTGAGGCCACGGACCATTAACGCTGAGCTTTTTTACAGTGAGGGAGCCAAGATATTCCCTGGGAATTTACATTCGTTTCTTGATCAACAATTTACAGAATATGACTATAATTTAGAAATTCTTGTTGCGGGCGTTGATCAAGTAGGAGCGCATGTTCATGCGGTCGTAAATCCCGGTGTGGCTGGGAGTTATGATACCGTGGGATTTCATGCAATCGGCGTAGGGCAGATGCACGCCATACAGTCATTTGTTGCACACCGTTATGACACAGCGACCCCCCTGGCCAAATGCTTACACATTGTTTACGCGGCGAAGAAAGCTTCTGAGTCGGCTCCTGGCGTCGGTGTTGACACCGACGTAAGCTTCATTACAGGTGGAAAGATTCAAACTATTGGTTCAGAAAACGTTAGGAATTTGGAAGAAATATACGGGCAGGTAACTGCTCCGAGACAAAGCGAGATTGACAAAGCCGAGAAGCTTCTTGAGGAAATGACGATGGGAGCCGAACAAGTCGATGGAAATGACGACGAAAAAGGGGAACACTCTGATGCAGGATGAGACGGACATTAGAGAGCAGATGGAACGCTTATACAGTGGCGAGGGTAGGAAGTTTTCGCGACTTCCTACATTGTCGGATGATTACGACTATTTCCTAGACCTACGATTGCGGCACCTAGCATCGCGGTTTTACAAGAGTCAGTTTAGTAAGGAACCCAGTTCACAGTATTAACTCCACACGGAAACTTCGTACCTTCTGCTTATGTTAAGCTTGTATTTTGTGCACTACAATTTTATGCGTATCCACAGGACGCCGAAATGCGCCCCGGCGATGGCCGCTGGTGTAAGCGACGCGCTGGACGATATGGAATGGTTTGTTGACTTGATAAACGCGCGAGGGCCGACGTCTAAGAAACATGGCGCTTACAAAAAGCGCAGTCTCGCAATTTCAAACTGAGACACTACCGACGATCTTGCCCACTTGGTCAGGACGAGCGCCTGCCGCGGCAAGCGCAGTCCGCAGGTTGAGGAAGTTCTGCTCGAGCTGGCCCTCGAAGTCGTCCGAGACGAGAACACCATCGGCCTTCGCCCCGTATTGACCCGAGATGAAGATCAGCCGGTGTCGCGCTGGTACGGTAACGACTTGCGTGAACTCGGCGGAATAGTCCACGAGTTCTGGCGGATTGATGTATTCGAGACGGTCATCGGCCATGTGTTCTCTCCTTGCGACACAGTGTCCCACCTAAGGTTGAGAGTGCCGCAGAAAACGTTCTCCCAACCGGTCTCTTTCATTATTCGGTGCACACGCTGCGGATTGCACTTGAAGACCTCCCTCTCCCCCGCCTGTCCCTCCCATTTATTCCATCTGCCGCAGAAACCTTGGAATTCTGCATCACCCTCGGACACTCTTTCCGACAGGCATAAGATCATAGAAACCCTCCCCGCCGTCTTCCGCGAACTCTTCGTCGGTCGCGAGGCACCCCACACGGAACTCCTTCGTGCCAAATTTTGCCGGATTTTTAGAGCCCTCGATCGCGCGCATTTATCCGGCCGTAAACAGCCGGTAAATCGCCGTTTCACGCCCCGTTATCAGCGCCGAATGCCAAGACTTTCCACCGCGCCCATCGCCCGCTTCGCGCATGGAACCACCTCTCTCAACCTGTCGATAATATTCCCTCTGTCCCACCTTGTCCCACTTTGTCCCACCTTGTCCCACTTCGATTCGCCGGTGCCATGACTTCTGACGCCCTGCACGGAGACAGGTTCGCGGCAGACTGCGCCCACCGCCACCACCTAACACATTGATATCATTGGTATAAATGCCGATTCGGCGAACCCGAATCTCCGTGATTTATCCGGGGGTTACGGGCTTCGGCCAGCGCCCTGCCGAGCGCAGAGACCCGAGCGGTGCGACAACGGACAGCCTGAGATGGCGAAAGTCTCCTAACGCGGTTTCGGTGGTACGACAAGATCGCCCTTCATGCCGCCGCGAAGGCGCGCTCACTCGAGATGGTGTTACAGTTCCCGGAGCCCGCGGCGCCGGTTATTCCCGGGATTGCGGCGTCTTCATATCGACCGCCGGCAGGCTCGTGTTCCCGGGCGACGGGCCCAATGTAAAGTCCTGGCACTTCTGGTAACGGGGCGTGAAACGGCGATTTACCGGCTGGTTACGGCAGAAGAAATGCGGGCGCTCGGGGGCTCCTGAAAACCGGCAAAAGCTGGCGCGATTGAAGAGCTCAAATTGCGGACCCGGGCCGGTGATTTCAGCCCGGGGCGGAAGGCCGGCCGGCGCGCCGGTTCGTCCCTCCGTCCCCTCGCAGAGGATCGAACCGTGCTGGTCGTCCCAGCCGGCCGGAAGCCGCACCTCGTTGGCGAGCCGCTTTGCCGTCAGCCCAATGGGGTGACGATCGTCGAGTATGCAGCTGACGATCTTCGGGGCGAGGAAGCCGAGCCGCAGGATCCGGCTGAAATATGAGCTCGTGACTCCCGCCTCGGCGGCAAGCTCGCGCATCGTCCTGTCGCCACTGTGCATGACCATTGCCCGATACCGGTGAGCCTGCGCGAGAAGGCGATGCAGGCTGCGGTCGGGCACGGTTCTGCACTCGTTTTCGGCCTGTCCCTTCCATTAACTCCATCCGGCGCGGAAACCCTGGTATTTTGGGCGTCCCAGCCACTGGCTTGGCTGGTTGCGCCGAAGGACGTCCCGTTGATGACGAGGTGCGGTGATCTCAAGCTATCGCATGGCGCGACCACGAAAGCCCGAGAGAACGCCATGAAGCAGGATCGTGTGCGGACCACCAACGCTATCAAATCACCCTGAAAGGCCCGGATTTCTGCGCCGGACGGAATTTATAGGAGGGACAGCTGCTGCGGAAGGTCGCATGTTGTCAAGGCGAACCCGATAAATTGCTTCCCCGTACCTGACAATATGGGTAGTATGGGGCCATGAAGACGACTCTCGACATCCATGATGAACTGCTGGCGCGAGCCAAGTGCCATGCCAGGGAGACGGGACGCCCGTTGCGCGCCGTGGTCGAGGACGGGCTGCGCCGCGTGCTCTCGCCCTCGACCCCGCGCCGCCGATACAAGCTTTCCGATCTGAGGGTGGGCGACCCGGGCGCGGCCGATCCGCTGGAACGGTATTCCTGGCCCGAGTTGCGCGAGTTGATCTACGGCGATCCCGGAACCCGGTGATCGCCGTCGATACCAACCTGCTCGTCTACGCGCATCGCCGGGAAGTGCGCCTGGGCGACGCGGCGCATGCGATCATGACCGGACTTGCTGAGGGAGACCGGGCTTGGACGATTCCCTGGCCCTGCTGCTACGAGTTCTTGAGCGTGGTGACGAACCGCCGCATCTGGAAGGACGAAGCGACGGCACCGGAGCAAGCGTGGCGCCAGTTCCAGGCCTGGGCCGCGTCGCCGTCGAACCGAATGATCGGCGAGACCGATGACTTCACGGATATTCTGCAAAGGTTCGTAAGCCGCCCCCACGTCGTCGGCGGGGTCGTTCACGATGCCCGCATCGCGGCGCTCTGCGTCGTTCACGGCGTCGAGGTGCTGCTTACCCGGGACCGCGACTTCTCGTTGTTTCCGGAACTGCGGACGCGCGATCCGTTCGAGACCGGGTAGCAGTTCCACGCAAATCCGGAACCGGGAACCGGCTCATGGGTCTCTTCAACATTTCGTAGGAGATTTGAACGGTAGGGATTAGCGGATGTCCCGGTCTCCCAGTTCACGCAGCCGTCGAAGGTCTCGACGTTCCGCTTCTCTCGATCAACGCCAATCCCGGGCTCCCCGCGCACTTCAGCCGGGCATGAGCCTGCCAATGATTGGCGAACACTTCGGATCCAACTCCGGCGCACTCAAGAGCACGCCTGACCTTGTTACCGGCGCGGGCCGGATGGAGGCACTGTAACGGCCGTAGCAGCGCGATCATGCGGGAACCTGCGTATGGACACAGCCATCCGTTTTCGGCAATCGCGCTCTCGCATTCTCCGGCCATTGCCCGCTCTTCATCCGTGGCCGAGGACATGCGCCGCGAGGGTGTCCTGATTTCAGGCGATCGATTTCCTGACGTTGATCCCAAAATCCGGACCAGGTGGTTCTTCAGCTATGCGGCCTGAGATGCCGTAATGGGGCTCGGCGCTATCCGGCACCGTCGGAGCTTGTAGCGATGACGGAGATTCTGGTGTCGTTGCCCTTACACGCGCGGCGTGTTCACGGGGTCTTGCCGAAAGGCACGCCCCAATTCCTCGAAAGGAAAGGGCAAATGGAATGGACGCCTCCCACCCCTGATGTTGGCCGACGCGAGGGTTGAGGTGGACCCTCACCGGCCGACGGCATCAAAGTGCCAAGTTGGAAGAGCGAGCTCTTCACAGGCAAACAGGAGGGTCCGAGATGAAGATTAACAGAACGGTGGTCGGCGTGGATACGGCGAAGCGGGTGTTCCAACTGCATTGGGTCGATATGGAGACGGGCGAGATCGTTGACTTGCGGCTGATGCGGGCGAAATTTCTCGAACAGTTCGCCAATCGCGCGCCGTGTCTGGTGGCGATGGAGGCCTGCGGCGGCTCGCAGCATTGGGCCCGCCGGATCCGGGAGCTCGGTCACGAGGTCCGGCTTCTGCCGGCGAAGATGGTGCGGCCCTTCGTGGGCGGCAACAAGAACGATGTGCACGACGCGCGGGCGACCTGGACGGCGGTGCAGCAGCCAGGCGTCAAGACGGGCGCGATCAAGAGCGAAGAACAGCAGACAATCCTGGCGCTGCATCGCATGCGCCAGCAACTGGTGAAGTTCCGCACCGCCCAGATCAACGGCCTGCGCGGTCTGTTGACCGAATATGGCGAGGTCATGCCGAAAGGCCGAGCCGGGATGAGGCGGGACATCCCCGCGGCCCTTGAACGGGTCTCGGGGCGACTGCCGGCGATGGTCATCGAGACTCTGCGCGAGCAGTGGACACGCGTCGTCGAGCTCGACAAGGAGATCGGCGTGATCGAGCGGCGGATCAAGCTGTGGCATCGCGGCAATGCCGCCAGCCGGCAGATCGCAGAGATCCCCGGCGTCGGGGTGCTGAGCGCGACGGCTGTGGTGGCCGCAATGGGCGATCCGGCCGCCTTCAGGTCCGGCCGCGAGTTTGCTGCCTGGCTCGGTCTCGTGCCGCGCCACAGCGGAACCGGGGGGCGGGTTCGCATGCTCGGGATCTCCAAGCGCGGGGACAGGTATCTCCGCACCCTGCTGATCCACGGTGCCCGCGCTGTGCTCACCAATAGCAAAGCGCCGCCGGAATGGGCGTTGCGTCTGGCCGAACGGAGGCCGGCGAACGTGGCCACGGTGGCGCTGGCGAACAAGATGGCACGCTCGATCTGGGCCTTGCTGGCCCATGACCGGGTGTACCAGGCGAACTTCCGTCAGCCAGCCGGCTTGAGCGCGGCTGACGACGGGCCAACGAACCAGCACGGGAGGTGGCCGCTGAAAGGTTGCGCAAGGTACGACAAGGCGTGATGGCAAACAGGTCAGACCGCGATCCGCCAAGCCTGAATGTCGTTGAAGGGCGGGAAGCCCACAGGGCAAATGAGGCACGGATCGGCAGATTCCATCAGGGCCAGCGGGCAGAAAGCCCCGCACCAAAGGCCGGATACAAAACTGCAATCTGCCTGCCTGTCACATCCAAATCGGTCCTTGCGTTCCGGGAGGCGTCCATACAAAACGACATGAATGTCTATATCGGGCTGGATGTATCGCTGGCAAGCACAGCAATCTGCGTTCTCGGCGAGAAGGGCAAGGTCGTGACGGAGGCGCGGGTCGCCATCTTCAGCGCATCCTCGCACAGGACGCTCTTCAGCCGCTCGGCCATCGACCAGCCGACGCTCTCCATTGTGGCCAGATCCTTGACGGCGGCGAGGTAGAGCCAGCCTTCATCAGTCGTGATGTAGGAGATGTCAGCGAGCCAGACCGCATCGGGCGCGGTGGCTTCGAAGTTGCGGTCGAGCAGATTGGGCGCGCTCGCATGGGAGTGACGGCTGTCGGTGGTGACCGGCGCCCGCCGCCTGCCTCGCGGTGGACGAATGCCGTTCTCCCGCATGAGCTTGGCGACCGTGCGCTTCGAGATGCGAAAGCCGCGGACTTTCAACTCGGCATGGATCCGAGGTGCGCCGTAGCACCTCTTGCTCTGCTCGAAGATCTCCCGGATCTCTGACCCGAGCCTGCCAAGCCGGGCAGCGCGCTCAGCTCTCTTTGGGGCCGCACGCCGGAGGGCGTGGAACCAGCTGTGAGCAACCTGTCCCTTCCATTTATTCCATCCGGCGCAGAAACCCTGGTATTCAAGGCTGTCCCTCCCAATTATTCCATCTGCGGCAGAAACCTTGGAATTCTGCATCACCCTCGGACACCCTTTCCGACAGGCATAAGATCATCGAAACCCTCCCCGCCGTCTTCCGCGAACTCTTCGTCGGTCGCGCGGCGCTCCACACAGAACTCCTTACCCTCCGCAAGCAGGGAGCCGTCCTGAAGCGGAAAAGGTCCCGGCCAGCGCTTCGGATGTCCGATGGAATAAATAGAAGGGACAGGATTATTGCGCCGCCGTTCTCAGGCAGGGTATCGAGGCGATTGTCCGGCAGACCCAACATGCGTGGTTCTTCCGCACCGATCGCAGACGCTGCGCGCGAGGCGGCGGCCCTGAGGGATGTCAGTTCCGGCTCCCTGCCCTCCGGATCGCGACGGGAGTCGCGCGAAGTGGCACCTTCGGCGACGATCAGCACGTGCACCGTGTCGCCTCTGGCTGCGTGTGAGGCCAGGACACCACCGCAGCCAAGAATCTCGTCATCGGGATGCGCTGCGGTAACCAGGACCACGCGTTCCGAAGCATGAGTATCAGTAGACAAACCGCTCTTCGTCGTAGTGCTTGAACTCGACCAGATTGTTCGACGGATCGGCAATGAAGAATGTGCGATGACGCGCCGGCAAGTCGCCAAACCTCACGAACAGATCTCGGAACAGCGGCCAACCGGACTTGCGGCAACGTTCGTAACACGCATCGAATTCAGCACCATCAGTAAACGTAATCCCGAAATGACGCGGATACATTTTTGGGTTTGTTTCAATTTCGGTGGGCGCCAGATGGCAGACGAGCTGGTCCCCGAAGAACTCGAACGTTACGCGGTCGTCATAGCGCCGTGCCAGACGAGCGCCCAGTACACCGCCATAGAACGACACAGCTGCATCCAGATCGTGGGTGGCAATGGCCAGATGAAATACCGTCACGGACCGACACCTCCGTCAGGAAGTTCGCCAAGGAGATCGCCGCGTGCCACGGCAAGTTGCTCACGAGACGTCAGTGTGACGATGTCGGTTCGGTAGTCACGAACCGGCATCACCTCCTCACCCATCGCCATGCGGACAATCATGTCGGGAAAGTTGATGCCAGCGGCGGTTGCGAGAAACGAGTAGCCCCAGTAACGCGGATTGACTTCGAGGAAGACAAAGTCTCCTCGCTTGCCGTCATATATGAATTCGACGTTGACGGCACCATAGTGCGGACCAGCTGCTTCGATCACAGTGTGCGCAAGTTCCGCCAAACGCGAATTCCGGACCGGCACACCGCCAAGCGCCGGTCCACCCCAGTCGTAGATGGTACGGATGCTGCGCGACATGAATGTTGCGAGACGTTGTCCGTCGCCATCGTAGATGGCCTGGGCCATGTAGAGTCGACCAATCCGATAGTCGAGCTGCTCTTGGACCATCTGCCCGGCCGCGCCGTCGCCGAGCGCGACCCGATAGGCCTCCAGTTCGTCAAGACTTCCGAAAAATACGACGCCGCGGCTGCTGCGCGCACGGATAGGCCGCACGATGACCGGCATGGGCGGGTCTTCAACTCTTTCATCGAGACGCCACGAACGCAGTACGGGGATGCCAAGACTACCGACGAGTGCGACGGTTGCCAGCTTGTCGGTGGTCGCCATGACCGTGGCATGGGTAGATACGATCAAGCGGACACCGGCGGCAGCAAAACGTTCGGTAGCAGCCGAGCAGGCAATTATCTCCTCGTCGGCACCGGGCCAAAACACAGCGGCCGCTTCGGCCTCGCAGATCTCAAGAACACAATCGACATAGCCGGGATCATGGCCGGGCGGGACGAGGTAGCGGCCCGCAACTTCGGGCTGGTAGAGCGCGGCCACCAAAGCGTCGACATCGCAGCCAACCAGGCGGTAGCGGCCCACCGCGGCGAGCGAGCGCAACAGCGACCAGCCGCCCGCCCCACCGCAACAGGTGAACACGACTGTCGGGTCAATCCCCATGCCTATCCACAGGCTCGATCGGCATCAGTCTCGGAGCGACCATGCCGAGAGGGACGACATCAGCATCTGTACCGATTCGTGGCATCCGCCGGGGAGGAGGGCACACTAGCCGGCATCGCGTGGTACCGGCAGCAAATCGATGGTGTCGTTGCGCAGACCAAGACGCAGGGTCTCCAGCGCGACCACGTCATCGGGCCGGATGTTGCCCAAGTTGACGTCACTGCCCAACTCCTTGATGAACCACGCCTGCTGATCCCGTTCTGGCGCCTCGAACAGGACGCGCTCCAGGTCGAGCGTCGTTTTGGATTTCATCTCTGCGATCAACCCCATTCTCACTTCGCCGGTGCGGCGATAGATGCCGGCTCGCCCGTTTTCGCGCCCCTCGGCCACCACCATGAAGGTGCCGGCGTCCAGCTCCTGTTTCATGCGCAGAATCCACTGCGATGGCGGCATGACCGTCTCGACATCCTTGCTTCCCACTTCGGAAAACACGCGGAACTTATTGGACAGAGCCTCAATAAACGCAAGCTTTTCTGACTCCGGCATCTGGATCGATCCATCGGAAACTTCGATGAATTCGACGCCCAAATCCGCGAGCCAACCCACGAGTCGGTCGACGCGGTTCTGAACGTAGGCCGCCTCGAACAACGTACCACCAAACCAGAAACCGATATCGTGCCGGCGGAGAAGGTCAATCTTCTCCATCAGGCACGGTATCAGGAGACCGGTACACCAGCCAAACTTGACATAGCGACATAGGGGCCGGCTGCCTCAACGAGGTTTGCGAGCTCGTCAGACGACAAACCACGGTCCATTACCATGGTGATACCGACCTCGCGCGGCTTGGAGGAGCGTGACGGCAGGTCGAGAATATCGGCATTCAACATAGCTGCAGGACCTCCGCGAGTGTAATCTGATCCAGATTCGCTATGGGTATGTCCCAGAGGTTATCAAGCGGCCGGCTTTCGAGAAGACACGCAATAAGGCGCATTGGCACGCCATGGCCAACGACAAGAACTTCTTCGTTTGGCTCCATCCTGAGGAACGTCTCATCGAGCGCTGCAAACACACGGTGAGCCAGTTCATCAAGCGTCTCGCCGCCGCCGGGACGCGCCTTCGATGGCTGTTGCCTCCACGCCTGCCAAGCCGCCGGCTCCTCGCGGGCGACGTCTTCGGCGAGACGCCCCTCGAAGCGGCCGAGCGATATCTCCCAAAGGCGCGCATCTTCGGAGACCGGCGGTGGAGCGCCGCCATACAACGCGTCCACCGTCTCGCGACAGCGCCGTGCAGGGCTTCTGATGATCCGATCGGGCCGAGGCATGATGGGGCCAAGCGCTTCCGCCGCCATGCGACCGGTATCCGACAGGCCTGGGTCACGCCGACCCTGGATGCGGGCTGGCGGGCCGTTCCAGGCGGAGTGCGCATGGCGCATGAGCACGAGCCCCATGGTTCAGCGTGTCGGCTCGATATCGGCAAAGGTGATCGCAACGCCCGCCTTCAGGTCGCGTGCTGCACGCCAGCCGGCAATGCGCTTTACCTGATCGCTACCGAGAAGGTCCACGGGGTCGACCTTGCTGGCGTCGATCCGGCGCGGCGCGATGTTGCCTCCATCGATCGTATCGCCGTTGGCGATGTCAACCATGGCCGTCAGGTAGCGTCGACCGACGACACGAATATCGATCTCCGGCCCAATCGGCGCCTTCACTCCATTTCCCAACATGGCCTCGGTCCGGCGCACGGCTGCGATGTAGGCCGTCATGGTCTCCGGATCGGCCGAGAAGTGGTGGTCGGGGCCCTCCATGTTGTTGTCGAGCGTGAAGTGCTTTTCCAGCCAGGTGGCACCGAGCGCCACCGCAAGTGGCCCGGCGATCGTGCCCACGGAGTGATCGGAATAGCCGATCTCGAAGCCAGGGAAGACCGTCGCCATTGTCCCGAGCGCCCGCAGGTTCAGAAGCGCATCGTCAGACGGATACTGCACCGTGCAATGCAACAGTGTGATGTCATCGGTTCCGCGCGACAGAATGCCGACTGCCCGTTCGATTTCCCCCAGTGTGCTGGCACCGGTCGAGAGAATGACCGGCTTACCGGTCTCGGCGATTGCCTCCAGTAGTGGTATATTGTCGATATTCGTGGAACCAATCTTGATCAGAGGAAGGTCGAGATCGACGATCATGGCAAGCCCGGTGAGATCCGCGGCAGTCGAGATCATGGTTACTCGCTTACTGTTGGCATGATCGTGAATTTTCCTAAAGTCTTCAAGTCCGAGTTCGCGCTCCTTGAAGACAGGCAGAAAACCCGAGCTAGGTGCTATGAACGCGTCTGCCGTGAAGCATTGAAACTTCACATAGTCGGCCCCACAAGTGTCGGCCTCATCAACCAGACGAATAGCGGTTTCTACATCACCGTCGTGGTTGATTTCTGCTTCGGCAATAATTCTGGTAGGCTGCATCACGGTTAACTCATGGCATCGGTTGAAGGCGAAGGAAGCGGTCGCAACAGTTTCTAAAGAAAGCGGAGTTGTACACATGCACGTTTGTCATGCAACCCTTGATGATTCGGAATATCTTCTCTCGTGGCGCAACGACCCAGCCGCACGAGCAATGTTCAAGAATACTGACACCGTCGATCATTTCGCGCACTTGGCTTGGCTAACCAGCACTCTAGATAGTCCTAACAGTGTAATTCTGATCGGTGAGAAAGAGGACAACAAAATTGGGGTCGTTCGTTTCGATCGGCGCGGCCCATCGTGGGACGCCAGCATCAACATTGCACCAGAGTACCAGGGAATGGGCCACGGATATGACTTGTTGCGGAAAGGCTTGAGCATGCTCGAGAAAACGCACGGCTCTTGTAGCGTTATTGCTGATGTCCACGTCGAGAATCGCCGCAGCCTTCGCGTCTTCAAGAAATGCAATTTTGTTATTGCCAGTATAGATGGTGACTTCGTTCAACTGCAGCGCGAAAAAGAATGATATGATCGATGTTCCAATAACTTAAGACGAGCATCACTCTCAAGGGTATGAGAAATGCAGTTGCACATTTATTGTTGCGGCGCACTACGCGTCTATCGCATTTCTACGTGGGTCAGTATTCAGGGTCATTAGTGTTGGCATGCGGCTCAATAATTGCATGATATCGTGCGTCGTGAACGCGGGATCGCCGGGGTAGAGGGCCGCGTAGATTTCACGCACGAGCTTGAGATCCTCAGGGAAGTCCACGGTCCAGCGAAGATGAGACTGATCGCTTTGCTGGCAAACCTGACTCGTTTCAAAACAGGTGTTGCCCCACAGATGCGGCATCACATGTTCGCGCTCGAACGGCGTGGCGGCGTTGCGCCACGCCTGTTCAAGACAGGGATAACGGCAAACCTCCGCGTCGAGTCCATGCGGGAACGTGCGTATGCGGGAGTTCGAGGTGTAGTCGAAGCCGCCTTCGAGGTGGTGCTCAACCACGCGATCGATCACGTCGGCGTCCGCCAGCGGACAATCGGCCGTCAGCCGAATGAGATGGTCGGGCGCATACGGTCTGGCGGCCTGCACGAAACGGTCCAGTACATCGTGCAACGAGCCGCGGAAGCAGTCGATCGCGTCGTCCGCGCACAACCGGGCGATCACGTCGTCGGAGGGCGACGTGCTGGTCGCGACCAGGAGCCTGTCGAAGCTCTGCGCCCGGCCGACACGCTCCAGCTGCCGCAGCAGCATGGGGCGGTCCAGGATCGGGGCCATGACCTTGCCGGGCAGTCGCGTCGACGACATGCGCGCCTGCAGGATCGCCAGAATCATCGGCTTGCCAATCGCCTCGCCGAAGCGGACGAGAGTCCGGCGCAGCGAGGAAGCGCGTCGCGGCCCGGCAGAGAGACTGCAGCCCTCGACACGGTCTCCTGTGTCATCGCGGCAGCGACTCTGTCGGCGCCCTCGCCGTCGCAGACGACTGCCGCCGCATGCGCCATGGCGTGCTGTCGTGACGGGTCGTCGATCAGTGCGGCGATCCAAGTAGTCAAGTCTTCCACCGTTACCTCGCCCGCGTTGCCGATGACCTCGATCGCCCCGGCTGCTGCCAGGTTCCGGGCGATGTGGCGCTGGTTGTCGGCCGTGACGACGACCAGCGTCGGCAGGCCCAGACAGCAGCGCTCCCACGACGTGCCACCGCAGGCGCCGACCGCGAAATCCGCTTCCGTCATCAGGGACGCCATGTCGTGGACCGATCGGTGCACGGTCACTGCGGGCGATACCGAGGCGGCCAGCCCGTGAATTTCCTCCCAGTTGCGGGAGGACGCGCCGACGACGACATCGACGGAGAGCGCCGGACACGCTTCGGCCACGGCCTGAAGTGCCAGCAGTGTGACGCCGGCCGGGTCCGCCGCGCCAAACGACAGCAGCAGCAGCCGTGCCGGAGCCGCGCTCTCGCGCCGCGCCAGCGCCCGGCGCCGAAGCTGCGGGAACTGGGGCCGCAGCAAGGCGAAGCGAGCAGCGGGCAGGAGCCTGCACTCCGTGCCGGTCAAGGCACGGTAATCCGACTCCTCATGGCCGTGGGTCTGATCCAACAGGATATCGACACGATGACGCCGATTGGCAAGATCGTCGATCGCCAGAATCGCCGCCGCCCACGGCCTGCAGCGTTGCTCGAACGCCAGGTCGCGCCCGTAGTGATCCACGATCAGAAGTGCCACCCTGTCGGGCCAGTGTTCCTTCAAGGCGCTGGACTCGTCGTCTTGGCCCAGAACCAGGATATCTGACGCAGCCTCGGCCAGCGACAGCACGACCGACAAGGCCTGTGCGTTGACGGCGAAACCCACATGCCAGCCTGTTTCCGCGAGTGCCGCCGACAGTGTCAGACAACGCATGACGTGGCCGCCGCCGATTGCCTCCGACGCATCGGCGCGGAAAACGGCGGTAGGAAGTTCAGCGGCCATGGCCAAATGGCCTGATATGGGATGAGTCACGGTCGGTCGCGGTCGCTCTGCCACGAGCGGATACCGTTTCCCATCTGCCGCCACGATTCCTACCCTGCACATATGTAGAACAGCATCTGATCCCAATCGACCATTGCATCTTGGTCTTGTGCACGACCGCAGCCACTCGAGAAACTCGTCCGATGCTCGGCGCTAGGCCCGGCCACTGCCAGATTAATGCCCTCCAGTCTGGCTGGGTAACCTGAAGGGCAATGATGAATGATGATATTCTCATTGCCCTCTCCTTATATAAGATCGACCGCGGCCTCAATCTCTCCCAAATTAGCGTTACCGGTGCCGATCTGCAAACACACCTCCGTGGCAGCGGCTTGGCGTATGAGTGTCTTGTGATTAACGTCAGCTGATGCAATCTTTATGGAATGACAGCCCAGTTCGATTAGAATTTCAATCTCTTCGGGAAATCCCGCTGTCGCAAAAAAAGCAAGGCCAAGAGAGTCACTATGTTCTTTGAGAGCACGCCATTCATCCCTATTGAAGGCGCGGCGCTTCAGAATCTCATACAGCGGCTCTTCAATCTCTTCTGTCGCGCTCGTGTCGCGATCGACGAGAACAGAATAGGTGAAAGGCACATGGCGATCAGCAATGAGACGATCCGGGTTCGACATCTGAAACTTGATGGCGTCGGCGCCAGCATCTGCGGCGTGCCGTACAAGGCGTTTAGCCGATTCCAGACCGTTGTGTGTAGGGCCAACTTCGAAAGTCACAAAACAAGGTGCACCGCCGCCGACTAGACGGTCGCCAAAATAAACCATGCTTTTACCTTCCTACGACAGTAGAGGTTGCTTGGAGCATGCGGTCTTCGCGAACACTATTGACACGCTTGCGAACCTATTACGATCGTGAGGTCGTGAATTATTCACGCCGCGGTCCTCGTTGTGTCCCGCATCAGTGCGGCTACAACCTTGGCGACGCCTTGTCCGTCGCAGACGGAGGCCGCCGCTCGCGCCATGTCGCGCCGGCGGGGCGGATCGTCTCGCAGCGCGGCGATCCGGGCCGCAAGGGTTTCCACCGTCACCTCCCCTGCGTCGCCGATGACTTCCACCGCGCCGGCCGCCGCCAGGCCGCGCGCGATATCGCGCTGATTGTCCGCCGTGACAACGACCAGCGTCGGCAGTCCCAGACAACAGCGCTCCCACGAGGTGCCGCCGCATGCGCCCACAGCGAAATCGGCTTCTGTCATCAGGGGGGCCATGTCGTCGATCGACCGGTGCACGGTCACCGCCCGAGAAATCGAGGCGGCCAATCGGTGACAGTCGTCCCAATGCCGCGAGCATGCGCCAACGACAACATCGACGGAAAGCGTTGGACACGCGTGCGCCACCGCTCGCAACGTCAGCATGGTGGCGCCGGTCGAGTCGGAAGCGCCGAACGATATCAGCAACCGCTTCGCCGACGCTGTGTTTTCGCGCCGCGCCAGAGCCCGCCGCCGGTTAGTCTGAAATTGCGGTCGCAACAAGGCGAACTGGGCACCCAGGAGAAGCCTGCAATCCGAGCCGGTCAGTGAGACCGGCGGCGCAATAATCCCCCCCTGAAGCGGCCGGTTGATCCGGCTGTGGCGGACCAAAATGGGACCGTCTATAGCCTTCTGTCAGGGTTGCTCTGACTGGAAGGCGGGGGGATGTATCGGGTGGATTTGTACGCGCGGGTTCGGCGGGCGTGTCGTGTCGAGGGAATGAGCACCCGCGAGGCCTCGCGGGTGTTCGGGCTGGACCGCAAGACGGTCCGCAAGATGCTGTCGTTCTCGGTGCCGCCGGGGTCTCGCCGCGGCAAGCCGCCACGGCGGCCGAAGCGGGGTCCGTTCACGGGGATCATCGATCGGATTCTGGAAGACGATCGGACCAGCCACCACAAGCAACGGCCCACGGCGAAGCGGATCTTCGACCGTCTCCGGGACGAGTACGGCTTTACGGGCGGCTACACCATCGTGAAGGACTATGTCCGTGAGCGGCGGCTTCGGTCGCGCGAGATGTTCGTGCCGCTCGTCCATTCCCCCGGCCCCGCCCAGGCGGACTTCGGCGAGGCGATGGCGGTGATCGGCGGCGTGGCGTGCAAGGTCCACTTCCTTGCCTTCGATCTTCCCCACAGTGATGCCTGCTTCGTGAAGGCCTACCCGGCGGAGACGACCGAGGCGTTCTGCGCTGGCCACAACGCGGCGGTTGCGTTCTTCGGCGGCGTCCCCCGATCCATCCTGTACGACAACACCAAGCTGGCAGTCGCCCGGATACTGGGCGATGGCAAGCGGCAGCGAACGCGCGTCTTCACGGACCTTCAATCCCCCTATCTGTTCGAGGACAGGTTCGGCCGGCCGGGCAAGGGCAACGACAAAGGCAAGGTCGAGGGACTGGTCGGCTTCATCCGGCGGACCTTCCGGGTCCCCGTCCCGCGGGCCGAGAGCTTCGAGGCGCTGAACGATGCTCTCGCGGGACAGTGCCGCCGGCGCCAGGCGGCGCGGCTGCGGGGTCACAAGGAGACCATCGGCGAGCGCCTCGCACGGGACCGGGAAGCCTTCTTGCCTCTCCCCCCGGCACCATACGATGCCTGCGACAAGCGCACTGGACGGGTGAGCTCGCTGTCGCTGGTGCGCTGCCGGGGCAACGACTACTCGGTGCCCGTGGCCTATGGCCACCGCGAGGTGCTGATCCGGTGCTCCGTCGACGAGGTCGTTATCTCTTGCGGCGCGGAGGTGATTGCCCGGCACCGCCGGTCCTACGACAGCGAGGACCTGATCTTCGACCCGCTGCATTACCTACCCTTGATCGAGCAGAAGATCGGCGCCCTCGACCAGGCCGCGCCGTTGGCGGGCTGGGACCTGCCCGAGGCCTTCATCACTCTGCGACGCCTGCTCGAAGCCCGCATGGGCAAGGCGGGCAAGCGCGAGTCCGTCCAGGTGCGCCGTCTGCTGGAGAGCTTCCGGCTCGAGGAGGTCGAGGGTGCGGTCGGCGACGCGCTCAGGCTCGGCGCCATCGGCTTCGATGCCGTCAAGCACCTGGTGCTGTGCCGCATCGAGCGGCGGCCGCCCCGGCTCAACCTCGAGGTCTATCCGTACCTGCCGCGCGCCCGGGTCGCGACCACGTCTGCCAAGTCGTACATGAGCCTACTGTCGGGGCTCGGCGCATGACCGACACACCACGGCTGCTGCTCGTCCACTACCTCAAGAGGCTGAAGCTGCCGACGGTCCTGAGGGAGTACGACAAGATCGCCCGGCAGTGCGCCTCTGAAGGCGTCGACCACGTTCGCTATCTTCTGCGTCTGGCCGAGCTCGAGCTGATCGACCGCGAGCGCCGCATGGTCGAGCGGCGCATCAAGGCGGCGCGCTTCCCCGTGATCAAGAGCCTCGATAGCTTCGATTTCAAGGTCATCCCCTCGCTCAACAAGACGTTGGTCCTGGAGCTCGCCCGCTGCGCGTACATCGAGCGCCGCGAGAACCTCATCGCGCTCGGCAACAGCGGCACCGGCAAGACCCACATCGCCCTCGGTCTCGGCTTGGCGGCCTGCCAGAAGGGCCTCTCGGTCGGCTTCATCACCGCCGCTGCCCTGGTCCACGAGCTCATCGAGGCCCGCGATGACAAGCAGCTGCTGAGGTTCCAGAAGAAGCTCGCCACCTACAAGCTTCTGATCGTCGACGAACGCGGCTTCGTGCCGCTGTCCAAGACCGGTGCCGAGCTCCTGTTCGAGGTGTTCAGCCAGCGCTACGAGCGCGGCGCGACCCTGGTCACCACCAATCTGCCGTTCGACGAATGGACCGAGGTGTTCGGCTCCGAGCGGCTTACCGGCGCTCTCCTCGACCGCCGCACCCACCACGTCAACATCCTCGAGATGAATGGCGAGAGCTACAGGCTCAACCAGAGCCGCAGGCGTCAAACCCCGACGGCGAACTGAACCGACCACCCAACCCACGCTTGACCCCATGGGCCCACAGGTCCCTCCCGCGCGCGCCGCCGCGTCCGGCCTGTTGAGGGCACGCCGCGTCGCACGCGGGGCCCTCCCATGGACTACGGGGACAAGCCCGCAGCCGCCAGGTGGTCCCTTCTTACACCGCCACGGTGGTCCCTTTTTGCTCCGCCATTGACAGGCAAACCGCACAGGGGCTTTCAACCACCTTTCGGTGCAAAGAAGAACCCCCTTGCAGTCCGTGTGCTTGCGCACGGCCCGGATCAAAAGCGCCTGATCGATGTTATCGAAGAAGCCTTTGATGTCCAGATCCAGCACCCCGTCCCGGCGCCAGCAACGTTGCCGGGCCGTGCCGACGGCCTGGATCGCGGACTTGCCGGGCCGATACCCATAGGAATCCTCGTGGAAGATTGGCTCCAAGAGTGGTTCCAGGTATCGTTTGACAACCATTTGCGCGATCCAGTCCGTGACCGTGGGAATTCCCAATGGCCGCATTCCACCCGTTGCTTTTGGTATGTCTACCCGACGGACCGGGAGAGGAAAATAACTGCCAGAGGACAGCCGGTTCCAAAGCTTGTACAGGTTGTCAGATAAATCCTGTTCGAACGCGGTAATCGATTGTCCATCAACCCCGGCAGCGCCTTGGTTGGCCCGTACCCGTTTATAAGCCTCCCAGACTTCACGCTTGGGAATGTTAAACGGCTTTGCTTTATCCACGGGACTCCTCCCAACTTCGGTTGGTCCCGGTATAAAGCTTGATGATGCCGCCCCTTCGCTTCGGCTCCATTACAGAGCTTTCATCACTACTACGGGTGACCCCGCCCCCGTGCCTCGCATCGGTACTCTCACCCTTGGGGGGACCTCCCCCTTGAGCTTCTCCCTTTGCATCGAGACGACAGGTTCCCATGTTCCGTGCACGCGCCTGGACCAAGGTCACGCCACCTTCATGCCGGATGCCATCTGGACAGTAAGCAGGCCGCCTTCCAGACTGATCCCGGGGCACCCGATCGTCCCCGGTTTTGACATCATCCACTCTCTTTCGACACGTCTGTCAATATCGGTTTAAAAACCGGCCATAATGTTGGCGCGAAACCCAGCCGATAGCGATTGATATGAGAAGGGCCCCGATCGGGGCCCTTCTCATAGATCATCCTTTTCCAGGATCAGCGATTTTGTTTTAAGCGGCTTTGCGCGAGGCGGTAGGACTTGCCGTTCATTTCCAGGATATGGACGTGGTGGGTCAGGCGGTCGAGGAGCGCGCCAGTGAGGCGTTCCTCGCCGAATGTGGCGGTCCATTCTGAGAACGGCAGGTACGAGGTGATAATGGTGGCGCCGCGTTCGTAACGTTGGTGATAAGTTCGAACAATAGCTCGGCGCCGGTCTTCGAGAGAGGAACGAAGCCGAGTTTGTCGATGATCAGCAACTCGTGGCTGGCAAGTTGCCTGTGCAGGCGCAAGAGCCGCTTCTCGTCGTCGTGGACCTCGATGAGTTCATGCACAATCGCGGCGGCGGTGGCGAAGCGGGTTTTTATGCCTCGCTGGCATGCCGCCACGCCCAGGGCGATGGCGACATGGGTTTTGCCGACACCGCTGGGGCCAAGCGCGATGACGTTCTCGCGTCGATCGACAAAATCCGAGCGGGCCAGATCCACAACCAGTTTCTTGTTGAGTGTGGGGATCGCATCGAAGTCGAAACTCTCCAGGCTCTTGATGGAAGGGAACCTCGCCGCCTTGAGGCGCCGCTCGACCATGCGAGCTTCGCGGTCTATCAGCTCCAACTCAATCAAGCGCGCCAGGTACCGGACATGATCGGCATTCTCCGCCGCACATTGCCGAGCCAGCTTCTCATACTCCCTGAGCACGCTCGGCAGTCTCAACTTCTTCCGATGATGCTGCAGGAGCAGTTCAGGCGCTTCGCCAGCTGCGATCATGCCGGCTCTCCCGACAACAGGCTCATGTAGCTGGACGCCGATGTCGTCGTCACACGGGCGACCGGTAGATGGGGATAGGCGGCCAGATCGAGCTTGGGCCGCCGCTTCTCGATCCGGCACAACGCCAAGTGTTTTACCGCGTCATAGCTGATCGCGTTCAGATGCAATGCATCGCGCACGGCGCCATGGACCGTGGCCAAGGGAAAGGTCTTGATAAGACGCAAGACCTGCACGTATTCTCGCTTGCCGGCCGCACAGCAGTTCTTCGGGCTGAGCCGTGCTTCCAGCAACCGGCGCAACGTGGCGAACTCGGTCGGCAGATCCCACCCCTGCAATGGCGCCGCCTGGTCCAGGGCCCCAACCTTCTGTTCCAACAGGGCTAGGTAATGCGGGGGATTAAAGACCAGGTCGCCGGCCTCGTAAGAACGTCGATGGCGGGCAATCTCCTGGCCGCCGGCGACAATCACCACCTCGTCGACAGAGGCCTTTACCATCGCATCGCGGTGGGCATAAGCAACAGGAACTGAATAATCGGTGTTCTTGTATCGGATCAGCGCCTGGCTGGTGACACGGCCTGGACGCTTGTCACAGGCCTCAAAGGGGACCGCCGGAAAGTCCTGGAAGGCAGCCCAATCCGCTTGCAAGCGTACGCCGATCGCTGCTTCGTAACCTCGCAGGGTTTTACCCTGCCGTTCCCGGCAGCGGATCTCCAGCATGACATTGAGATCGGCAAAGTCGCGCACCCGCGGGAACGGGACCATGAAAGTCCGCCGGGCAAAGACCACCATCCCCTCGACCTTGCCCTTGTCGTTCCCCTTGCCGGGGCGGCCATATCGATCCTCGAACACATAGTGAGATTGCAGGGCCGCGAATAGCGTACTGCGCTTGCGGCTACCGTCGCCAAGAATTTTCGCCACCGCGAGCCGCGTGTTGTCGTAGAGGATCGACGGCGGCACGCCGCCAAAGAAAGCAAACGCCGCGACGTGGCCATCACAGAATGCCTCCGCCGTCTCGGCCGGATAGGCCTTCACAAAGATCGCATCGCTGTGCGGCAGCGCGATGACAAGAAAGCGCACCTTCCGGGTCACGCCACCGATTACCGCCCAGGCCGCGCCAAAATCCGCCTGAGCGTGACCCGCTGGATGCACCAGAGGGACAAACGCCTCCTTCAGGCTCAGGCGCCGCGGATGTACATAATCCCGCACCGTCGTATAGCCGCCATCAAAGCCACGGTCCTCACGCAACCGATCATAGATCCGCTGGATCGTATGGCGCTGCTTCTTCGGCGCCCCTATATCATCATGCCGTATCTGGTCGATAAAGCCGCTATGCGCGTCGAGCTTCGGGCGCCAAAGCGCCACATGCCGGCGATAACTCAATGGCACCGAATGCGCCACCATCTTCGAAACCGTCCCTCGGTCTATCCCAAAGCGACGCGCAGCTTCCCGTTGGCTAATACCCTGGCCCAGTACCGCAAGCCGAACACGACCATATAAATCCACCCCGTACATCCCCAGCCTCCAGCAATCATGATTGCCTGAGACTTGAACGTGGCCGGTTTTTAAACCAACACAGCGGGACAAACCCCGCCGTTACAGCGGCTGATGATTACACCGTTAATTACAACGTCGAACAGCGGTGCAGAATTCGACCGTCTAGTCCAAGGAAAATCGACATAGCGACAAGAGCCATCGGCTCCCGACGTCGCTCAATAGGTAGGGAGACTGCCGCTGCGGCTTGGAACGAGGGCGAATGCCAACTCTCTCATCGGGCGTACCCGAGCCCATTGGCAAGAGAGCACAGAAGCCGCTCGGAACGCGCGGCAACGATGCTGCTTTGTCGAAAAGACACTTCGTTAATGGCTCTGATATCGTGATCCTGTACCAATTCCACCAGTGTTTCGGTTCCAGCAGGACCGAACGGTTCCACGGCGACATCGTGCGATATCGGAAGCCATGCGTGGCTCTCCCCTCGGTACCTCGCGAGCGCAAGGGCATAACTACCGATGACGAAGCTCTTATTGGGTTTTGAGATACGGGCAATTCTGATGCCGTGGGCTTCAAGATTCGCGATTACATCGGGCGTGGGTGGGCCAGCGACTGCCATGACATGCGAGTCTTGATCTGTCACCTTCTGGTTATCTGGATCGTGAAGGAAATTTCGAGCGACCTCCATGTCGTGAGAATTTAGACTGTGTTCTTTGCCATAGCGCTCGAGGAATGCATCGCTATCGAAAGGCTCCATGTACTCGTCTTGCTCCGCCGCGATATCAGGTGTACGCACCCACGTCCTGTAGTGAAGATGATGGCAGATCGACCTCTCCTCGGTCGTGAGACGGGGCGGCGCGTTGTTTCTTGCTACCGTTATGATTTTGTCCGCGACCGCTTTTTCACGGCCTTCGTGTCCCGAAAACCATTCCTCTACTGCTTGTTGGCTTGCCCTGATTCGCCAAGCAGCGCGTCGAGGTCTTTCTGGACCATCAGGTTATTCGGGGTGGTAGCGAACACGCCGCGGGCCAGGTTCGACTTCACGAAGCCGTAGATCTTCCCACTTGAATTCCGGAAATTCCGCAATAGCCACTGTGGAATGTAGTGATGCCGCATGTCCCCGTCTTCAGATGGGAGGAGGTTATTCTGATGGCTTTGTCAAGTTAACCGGATTCACTCCAAAATCTCGGTAAACTGTCGATGGCTGCTTTACGCAATTTAAATGGCTTAGCCTCATGGAAAAATGCTCGAAAACAGCCTGCAATCAGTTAACTTGACAATGCCAGCCTGACAATGCCTTCCTGGCCGTTCCGGGCGCAGGACATCCCGGAACCCCTGAGAGCCTTTCCGCTCTCCATGGCAAGTTCGGATTCACAACCCCAATTCGCTGTGGGAACCGAGACGCACCAACTGCAACACGTCCTCGCAGGGTTTCCGGTAGATGAGGATCAGATCGGGCCTGATGTGACAATCCCGATGGTCTTGCCATTCTCCCGTCAACGCGTGATCGCGGTGCCGTTCGCCGAGCGGCCGGTCATCGGCGAGTGATTGCAGCACCTTGATCAGGACGGTATCGAGCGCGTCGCGGTTTCGGCCCCTGCGCTCCCGCTTATAGTCTCGCCTGAACTGTGCGGTTCGCTCAATCCGGCTCATTCAGGTCTTCCATGAGCGCACCGACACTTTCGAAAGACCGCACCTTGCCGCGCCGGGCATCGCGCATGGCGGCGACGGTTTCGGCATTCGGCACCAACGGATCGAACGGCAGCGCTTTTTCGGTCGCCACGCGCGTCAACATCATCCGAAAGGCGTCGGACACGGTCAGCCCCATGCTGGCGAGCACGGCAGCGGCTTCATTCTTGATGTTCTCGTCGATACGGGCGCGAACGACGGCATTTGCGGGCATGGCTTTATCCTCTGCAAAAATATGTGCTACATTGTAGCCCAAATACCGCCATCTGCGAAGAGACCGTGGCTCACATCCGCTTGACGGCCCAGACCACCTTGCCCGTGATGTGGACGTCTTCGGCGAGACCGGTATAGGGCGCGTAGTCCTAGTTGGCGGAGATCAGCCGCAGCCGGGGCGGCTCGCCGCGCACCGCAGCTGGCGGCTCCTTCAAGGGCGCCTCACCAAAAGGTCGATCTCGATCCGGGCGTCGAGCGCAAGCCCGGTAACCCCGATACAGGTCCGGGCTGGCAGCCTACCCTCGGTGAAATAGGACCTGTAGACCGCATTCATCCGCTCATAGTCTTCCTGGAAGTGGGTCAGATAAACTCGCGCCATGACGACATGCTCGAGGCCGAGGCCGAGCGAATCTAAGACGATCGATAGGTTGCGCATCACGTTGCGCGTCTGCTCTTCCACGGGCGGCGGCAAGGGCGCGGCTTCGTCGGCAGGATCGTTGGGCATCTGTCCGGTGACCAGAACCCAGCCGTCGACTTCGACCGCGTGGCTAAACGGGGCCACGGGGCTGGGCGCACCGGCGGCCATGTGGAATATCGTTGCCGCCATGTCTCACCTCCGTCGAGCGGCGCCTGGGACGCATTCTCGCATCGTATTTCAACGACTACCACCGCTCTCGCACTTACTTGTCTCTGGGTAAGGATAGGCCTGTCCCCCAGCCGGTCGAGAGCGCCAAAGCAGGCAAGATCATCGCCCTTCCACAGGTTGGGGAATTCCACCATCGTTACGAGCGACTGGCCGCCTGAACGCCGGCCTCCTCACCACTGCGGACAACAATCATACCGCTCTGCTGGGGGTTCCATCCCTACGCATTGTAAGCGCCCGGTTTGAGTTTATGGGAGAGACAGGCGTCCACTTCATCGCTTACTGTTCACAGTTTCAAATTCCCTGTTCCTCACATTAATGTCCCTGTTCGGGTTTTAAATTTCCCTGTTATGTTTTGTAGGGAATTCACCGGAAAACCGCCTGTTTCCAGTGAGTTACCGCCGGTCATCGGCCCGAATTCGCCCATTTTCGTGAAAATTCCCTGTATTTTCCCTGTTTAACAGGGAATTGGCGCAGAGACAGGTTCGCAGCAGACTGCGCCCCCAGCCAGTGTTTGGAGATCACTACAGCGACCGAACGCGTTTTCGCTACGTCTCGTCCGGGGCGGTAAACATGCGCAAGAAATTACTGGTAATCATGGCAACGATCTCGGAGCGGACATGGCGTCCGTCCGCCTCGAACGGGTTGGTCATCTGGCAAATTTCGTAGGACGGGAAGTAGTGGACCCGGTCGAACTCCACGGTGAGCTGGGTCGCCCCCGCCCGCAGGGTCGATTTGCTCTCCATGTTGGCAACGAAGACATCGTTGTCGGTGAAGGTCGAGCCAAGGGGTACGGGCGAGACGGTAAGAGCCACCTGGCGATCGGGGTAGCGTTCGAAGATCAACTCGAGTGTGCGGCGCATATTCTCGTAGTTGTCCTGGAATCCGCTTTTCACGAATTCGGTTTCGCCGACTCCGCCGCCGCCGCCGTATCCCGGATTCATGCAAGCGAACAGCCCGTTGTCGGTCTTTCGCCACACCTCGATGAGACCGAGGGTAAAGATATAGACGTCCGCATCGGCGATACCGTCCCTGAACAGACGGTCGAGCTTGGCGGTCACGTCGCGCACGTCGTCAAGCCTGCTGCCGAAGACCAATCGGCGATAAGGATCCTGATAGACGGGCTTCTCGAACAAGGGTTCCTGGATCAGCCCGTTGTCGACCAGCCAATAATCGTCGTCGGCCTGCTGCCAAAGACCGAAGGCCTTTTCGACCTCCTGACGAATCGCATGGGTGTGGTAGTAGTGCAAATTCTCCCATTCGGGCAGGCTCGCGATCTTCTGCCGCGCCGGATCAAAGTCGAGCGCCCCGAAATTCGGGAAGACTTCGTAGTCGTGCTCCTTCAGGCAGTAGCGCACGTCGGCCGCGAAGCAACTCCCCATGGTGAAGACATTCGTCTCGGGCTTGAACACTCCGTGCCGCGCGAAGGTCAGCGACTGGTGCTCGTTGAAATAGGACCAGAGCCGGTTGACCCTGGGCGACTCGGGAGCGAGGTCTGCCGCCGGCGCGGCCCGGACCGGACCGGCCGGTTCGTCGAGTATCGGACTGGCATCGTCCACGATTAGAGACTCCTTTCGAGATGACGCTCCGTCATCTTTTGCCCACCGTACTTAACAGAGGCTTAAAAGATCCCGAGACCCGACGGTTGTCAGCCCGTGATCGATATATTAGGAAAGGGGTCTAGAAGTCACACGGCAAAGATCGCACCAAGACAATTGGTGGTCCTAGGAATACCCGACGGGCCACTTCGGGAGCAATTAGGGAGACTCTCATGGCACTGGAACGACAAAACTATCCGGACGGTTATTTTCCGAAGAGTGAATATCGCGCACGGTGGCAGAAAGCGCTTA
This sequence comes from Alphaproteobacteria bacterium, assembly GCA_965198325.1. Classification (GTDB taxonomy): domain Bacteria; phylum Pseudomonadota; class Alphaproteobacteria; order UBA828; family JAPUJA01; genus CBDAPE01. The sequence continues at coordinate 37,964 of CBDAPE010000018.1, forward strand.
AAGCGATGAAGGAGAAGAAATATGACATCGCGATCGTCTGGGGTAAGACCGCCGGGCACTACGAGCGCTCGATGGAAACCCTGTGGCTGACCAACTATTGGTCCGAGCATTCGGGCCAGGAGCCCGATGCGCCGGTCTGGAACGCCCGCGGCTTTTGCTGCGTCATTCTTGAGCCGGGCAAGGAGCCCGAGCTTCACGGCGACACCAACAACCTGCGCCGCAAAATGGTCTCCTGTGGCCGCTACTGCTACAGCGACGATCCCGTCGCGAGCGTCGCCAAGTCGCTCAAGCGCCGCAAGGTCCAAGGCCAGGTTGCATTCGTCGGCTCGGACAACCTGCCGGTGAAATACGGCGATCAGCTGCGTGCGGCGACACCCGGCATCGACTATGTCTTCGACGACGACCTGATCCGCGAATGCCGGCGGATCAAAAGCCCTCGCGAGCTCGACATGTATCGCGAGATGGGCGAAATCGTCGACAGCGCACTCTACCGCCTGTGCGACAGCCTCTATGCGGGCAAGGTGGCGGCCGAAGCCGCGGCCGAAGCGGCCCACGAAATCGTCCGTCGCGGCGGCTTCTGGCTGCGGATCCCGATCAATTTCGGCAAGGACAAGGACAGCATCTATTTCGAGCGCGACAACATGTACGGCACAGCGCAGTATGCCCCGAAGAGGGGCGACATGGTACGCACCTGGATTTATGGCCCAGTCCATCAGGGCTACTGGATCGACCCCGGCCGCTCACTCATCTGCGGCGGCAATCCGACCAAGGAACAGCGCTCGTTGCTCGAGGACTCCTATGCCGTTACCGCGGCCGTAATGGACAATGTGAAACACGGTCGCCGGGTTCACGACGTGCTTGACAAAGTCGACGCAGTGAAAAAGAAAGTGGTCAAGGAATACGACCATTCGGCCGAGCAGTGGCCCTACAACGGCCATGGCTGCGGGAACATGTACGAGCACCCGATGATCGAGCGCAATTGCGTGACCAAGAAGGACAAGTTCGAGGAAGGCATGGTCTGCAGCGCAGAATCCTTCATGACCCGCAAGGGCGTCGGCTCCGCCGGCTGGGAGCAGAACTACATCGTCACCAAGACGGGGATCGAACTCCTGACCAAGACTCCGGTCTTCTGGTACTAGCCGTCTCGCGATCGCTGCGGCTTGCGTCGTTCGACGCGGACATCGCCGGGGCCGGCAGCGGCTCCGGCGATTTTCGTTGGCACGGGACTTACCGATGTCGCTATAGTGGCGCCGACCGCAGGACGGAGACGAGGGAGAACCGACATGGAGCTCGGACTTTTCATGATGCCGATCCATCGGATCGGGCGCGACTACGACATGGTCCTCCAAGAGGATCGGGAGGTCATCAAGCACGCCGATCAACTGGGCTTCGATCATGCCTGGGTCGGCGAGCATCTGAGCGCCCAGGTCGAGCAGGTCACCTCGCCGCTGATTTTCATGGCGACGCTGATCCACGAGACCAAGCAGATCAAGTTCGCCCAGGGCGTCTTCAACCTGCCCCATCATCATCCGGCGAACGTCGCGGGCTATTGCGCAATGTTCGACCACCTGTGCAAGGGCCGTTTCATCATGGGTATCGGCACCGGCGGCCTGCCGTCCGATTTCGAGTTGCTCGAGACCATGGAGGAGAAGGACCGGGTCGGCATGCTCAAGGAATCCTTCGACATGATCGAAGCGTTGTGGACGACCGACCCGCCCTATTCCATGCGCGGCAAGTGGTGGAACACGGTCATCGAAGAAAACCACTTCCCCGAGCTGGGTTGCGGCGTCGTCACCAAACCCTATCAGAAGCCCTACCCGCCGATCGCCATTTCGGCGATGAGCCCCAATTCGAGCAGTATGCGGCTCGCGGGCGAGAGGGGCTGGATGGGGATCTCCGCCAACTTCATTCCGCCAGTTCACGTCAAGACCCACTGGGAGCAATTTGTCGCGGGCTGCGAGGAGGCCGGCCGGACACCCGATCCCAAGAACTGGATCATCGCCAAGAGCGTTTTTGTCGCGGACAGCGACGAGGAGGCCCGCGCTTTCACCTACACCGACAAGGCGCCGCTCAAATATTACTACTGCTACCTGCGCGACCTGCTCTCGAAGTACGGCCTGTCCAAGATGTTCAAGACCGACCCGGACATGCCCGACGACACCATCACAGGCGACTATTGCATGGACGAGATGGTCATCTGTGGCTCGCCGTCCAGCGTGACCGATCAGCTGCTTGCCTTACGCGAGGAAATCGGGCCGTTCGGCCAGCTGCTTCTGGTCTCTCACGATTGGGATATGGACTCGGGTGCGAAATGGAGGCGGTCCATGGAACTCGTCGCGACAGAGGTCATGCCCGCTGTTCGCGCCGAGACGGGCATGACGAAGGCCGCGGAGTAAGGTCCCGGCGCCGCCACCGATGACCGATCCAAAGGCGCGCGACCTGGTTTCGAGTTGCTGGGTCGTCGCGGACGGGTCGGCGGGCGCCGAAAGCCAGAGCATCGGCCTTGCAGAGGCACTCGGGCTCGACTTCGAGCTCAAGCGCGTCAGCCACCCCAGCGTCCTCCATCTGCTGCCACCGCAGCTGATACCCCCTTCGCTGTGGATGGCAACGGCCCGGCGCACGCCCGTCGATGGGGTGGCGTGGCGCGACAACCGTCTCGAGCCGCCCTGGCCCGACCTGCTGATCTCGTGTTCGCGCAAGGCGGTGGGTTACGCCATCGCGATCCGCCGCCTGGCCCGGGGCGCGACGTTCGCGATCCACGTCCAGCATCCCCTTGTGCCGGCCGGCTGCTTCGACCTCGTGGTTCCGCCTGCCCATGACGGTCTGACCGGCGCGAACGTGATCCCGACCCGGGGCGCGCTCAACCGGGTGACACCCGCCCGTCTCGCCGCGGCCGCGGACGCGATTGGCCCGTCGCTGCGCCATCTCCCCCGCCCGCTCATCGCCGTGCTAATCGGCGGTACGACCCGGCGCCACCGGCTCGAGGTGGCCGACGCCAGGCGGATCGCCCAGCGCCTGCAGCGCTTCGCCGACACCCATGGCGCGGGCCTTGCGGTGACGCCGTCGCGGCGCACGCCGGCGGGGGTGCTGGGCGTCCTGCTCGATGAGTTCAAGGGCCTCGCCTGCCATTGCTGGGACGGTACCGGGGAGAACCCCTATTTCGGCTATCTCGCGCTCGCCGACGCGATCGCGGTGTCGGGCGATTCCGTCTCGATGCTGTCCGAGGCCTGCACGACCGGCAAGCCGGTCTTCATGATCGAGCTCGAAGGCGGCTCGGCCCGCTTTAACCGGTTCTACGACACGCTTCGCCAGGCTGGCATGATCCGGCCCTTGGGCGAGCATATCGAGAGCTGGCACTATGCGCCGCTCGACGATACGCCGCGCGTCGCCGAAGCGGTCCGTGAACGCTTGGCTACCCGGCAGCACCTTCGGAATTAGCACCTACCGTCCTCGGAATCGGACGGGTATAGTCGCCGACAGTTCGGCGCCGCGCCGGTTGGGCCATGGGACGATGACAGGGGGCGATTGATCCGGTGACGCTCAAAATCGAGACCTTCAGCAACGTTCGCGGCGGGAACGCGCTCTACAAGGCGCTTTGTCACCCGTTGGCCGCCGAATTGATCGAGCCCGCGATCGTGTCGGTCGCCGCTGCCGGGCCCGTTGCGATCTACGATCCGCTCAACCAAATCGAGAGCTTTACGGCGCTTTACGACATGGCCGACTGGCAACTCGCCGGGGACTACGTGCAGGACATTGAGCTGATCGGCAAGACCCGCCTTGAAACGCCCGCGCTTCCGATCACGGAGATCGCGGCAAGCGGCGCGGTGACCGTATTTCTCGTGGCGTTCGACGCCGGCCGACTCGCGGATCAAGTCCGCCACCTGTTTCCGGCTGACGCCAAGATCGTAAGCCTGGACGACTTCCGGCTTCCCGAGGCCATGTTGACGAACCACCGCCACTATCTCGATCCGCTCAATTTCGCGACCAATTTCGGCTTCTTCCGGGACGGCGACGGGCATCATACCCGGATCGGCTCCGCCAATTACTGGTTTAGCCACGGCGCACCGGAAACCCGGCTCTGGCTGCGGCTCTACGATGCCGACGGGAGCGTGCTCGCGGAATGGGAGGAACCGCTCGCCACATCGTGCGGCAGCTTCTCGATCGACAGCCAGGCTGTGCGCGAACGATTCGACCTCGGCGCCTTCACCGGTTCGCTGTTCATGCATGCCATCGGGGTCGCGGGACACGACGTCGTCAAATACGTTGTCGATACCTATGGCGACGATCCATCGGTGCTCTCGGCAACTCATGATGCGAACGCCTGGCCGGCGGATTATTACGCCGGCCTTCCGGCGCCAAGAGACGGCGAGCGGGTCGTGCTCTGGGTTCAAAATAGCCACCCCGTGCCGATCCCCCCAGGCACCATCGGGCTCAACCGAATGGGCTGCGAGGAAACCAGTCGGCTCGACGCGGATATTCCCCCCTTCGGCACCCGCGGCATTGACGTCGCTGGGCTTCTGCCCGACGTCCGCTGGCCCGATCAGATCGAGGTTCAGGCCGGGCGCCATTTTATCCGTCCGCGCTACGAGGTCGTCGACGCGGGCGGGCGGCGGTGCATGGCGCATGTCAATGTGGAACGCTCCAACCTCACGCCCGATCCAAGGATTGCGGAGCTCGCGAACCTGATCGGCAAGGGCTATATCCTGCCCGCGCCGATCCTGCCGCCCGAGCGGTTCCGCTCCATCCTCCTGCCCACGCCGATGGCGCGCAACCAGGATCAGCTTCCGCTCGCGGCCCTGTTGATCGACGGTTCGGGCCACGAAGCCGTCCGTCACCGGCTGGGCTGCATCGCCCGATCCGAGTCGGTGGTACTCGATCTCGGCGGAATCCTTGACGAGGCGGGGATCGAGCTCGAAAGCGGCTACGGCCATGTGGAGCTGGTCTACGACTTCGCCGAAGGCGGCAATGGAGCCGCGGACGGCTGGCTGCACAGCCTGTTCCGCTACGAGGACCGCGCGAGCGGCCACAAGGCGGAGACCAGCTTCGGTGCCCACATCTACAACATCCCCATGGTCTACCGAAGCGAACCCCAATCCTATATCGGCCGGCCGCCAGGCCTGAGCACCCGGCTTTTCTTGCGCTTGGGACGCGCGCCGCTCGATTCTCTCTGTCAACTCATCTATCCGGCTTCTCTGCCCTGGCACGAGACCTCGTCGACCGACGTGATCCTGTACGACGGCGTGGGCGAGACCGTGGCAAGCGAGCGGCTCGCGATCCCGTGCGGTGGCTCGCGGCTGTTCCGCTACCACGACCTGTTCGATGCCAAGATCCGCGCCAAAGCCGGCGAAAATGCCCATATCCTGGTGCGCGACGCGACCTGCCGCCTGTTCGGCTACCAGGGCCTCGTCGCCGGCGAGGATGCCTTCAGCTTCGATCATATGTTCGGCTTCTAGACCGGCACGGCTTGGTCACGGACGAATTCGGAACCGTCAGCCGATCGAGCGATTGCGCGGGCGCGCCAAGCTGCCTATCTTTCGGACAGTCACGATCCGAAGAAAGGACCGCCATGCCCGAAACCCACAGCACGAAGGTTCTGATACTCGGCTCCGGCCCCGCAGGTTACACGGCAGCCATCTACGCGGCGCGCGCCAGTCTCGATCCGATCATCGTGCAGGGCTTGCAGCCGGGCGGTCAGATGACGATTACGACCGACGTCGAGAATTATCCGGGCCTTGCCGATATCGCCCAGGGCCCCTGGTTGATGGAACAGATGCAACGCCAGGCCGAGAAGGTCGGGACCGTGACGATCTCAGACACGATTGTCGCGGTGGACCTGTCACGCCGACCATTCACCGCGAACGGCGATTCAGGTGACCGCTATACCGGCGACACGCTGATCATCGCGACCGGTGCCCAGGCCCGCTGGCTCGGCCTCGAGAGCGAAGATCATTTCAAAGGCTTCGGCGTTTCGGCCTGCGCGACTTGTGACGGCTTCTTTTTCCGGGGGAAGCAGGTTGCCGTCATCGGCGGCGGCAACACAGCCGTCGAAGAAGCGCTCTATCTCACCAATCACGCGAGCAAGGTCACGTTGATTCACCGGCGCGATACGCTCCGCGCCGAAAAGATTCTCCAGGACCGGTTGTTTTCGAATCCGAAGATCGAGGTCCTGTGGAACCATGTTCTCGAAGAGGTGTTGGGCGTGGACGAACCGCTGGGCGTAACGGGGGTCCGCGTTCGGGACCCGATCGGCGGCGCGCAACGCGACCTCGCGATCGACGGCGTGTTCGTCGCAATTGGCCACACCCCTAATACGGAGCTGTTCACAGATCAAATCGAGATCGATGACGACGGCTATATCCGAACCGCGCCTGACAGCACGGCGACGACCATGCCGGGGGTGTTCGCCGCCGGCGACGTGCAGGACAAGGTCTTCCGCCAAGCTGTCACTGCCGCCGGAACCGGCTGCATGAGCGCGCTTGAGGCAGAACGTTTTATCGCAGAGCAGAACTTGCCGGCGGAGACCACCTCGACAGCGGCCGAATAAGCGGCCCTCGGCCAGTATTCGGCATTTAACAAACTGATTTATTGGAGGTTTTCTTACTGGGAAAAAATGCACTTTTCTTACCAAACCCCTAGTATTTGCCAAAAATTACCTTATATATATTGCGTTGCAGCATCGTCCTGCCGCGCGGCAGGACGGTGGCTTCCAGTTTCGCCGGCGCGGGCTGCGGCCCCCGGCACACCGGCTTCAGGCGCAAGGCCTGAAGGTCGGGATCCAGGTTTGGATCCCGCGCGTCTCTCAAGACGTGAAGCCTCCCTGTTAAACTTGCCGGGCCTTCGAGCCCAGCATTTTTTTGCGGGGTCGATTGGCTCAGCAGAGGAGTTCGGGCAGATCGACCATATCGGCGAATTTCTCCGCGCCCGCCTTGCGGAACTGTTCGGTCCAGCCTCGCTCTTCATGGACAGGTGGAACATAGGCGAACACCCGCATGCCGGCCGCGCGTGCGCCCGTGACCCCGGCCAGGCTGTCTTCGATCACGATGCAGGCACCGGGAGACGCTCCCATTTGCGCGGCGGCGTGGAGAAACAGGTCGGGGAAGGGCTTGCCCCGCGACACCTCCTCGGCGCTAAACAGACGGCCATCGAAATAACCGAGCAGGCCTGTCAGCCCCAAGGCCAGGCGAATCCTCGCGGACTCGCCGGACGAGGCGACGCAGCACGGGTACGGAATCTTCGCAACCGCCTCCTTCACGCCGGGAATCGGCTTTAGCTCGTCATGGAAGGCGGCAAAGCAGCGGGCCTGAATTCGGTCAAGAAAACCGTGCGATAGCGCGTGACCGAGCCGCGCCTCGATGATTACGAATGTCGACTCCCAGGACAGCCCGAGAAACGCGCAGTCGGCCTCATCGAATGACATGGCAAGGCCCTCCTCGGCGAGCATGTCGACGAGAATCCGGGTGACGATGGGCTCGCTATCGACGAGCACGCCGTCGCAATCGAAGATCACAAGATCGATGGTCATGGCTGTCCGGCCTATCGGTCGGACAGTTCTACATGAAGAGCTTCTCGCCCTCCATCCCAGCGTAGAGATCGGCGACAAAATCGCCATAGCCGTTGTAGAGGATCGTGGGTTTCTTCTCGCCGGTCTCGACGTCCCGCTCGATCGCCTGAGACCAGCGCGGATGGGCGACGTCGGGATTGACGTTGGCCCAGAAGCCGTATTCCCGGGACGCGATTTCGTTCCAGAACGTCGTTGGCCGGGTTTCGGCAAAATGGAACCGGACGATCGACTTGATGTGCTTGAAGCCGTATTTCCACGGCACGGCCAGGCGCAAGGGCGAGCCATTCTGCTTGGGGATCGGCTTGCCGTAATAGCCCGTCGCCATAAAGGCGAGTTCGTTGGTCGCTTCCGCCACGGTCAAACCCTCGATGTAGGGCCAGGGATACCAACTCTGGCGCTGGCCGGGCGCGGCGTCAGGGTCGGTAAAGGTTTCCATGACGACGTATTTGGCTGACCCGAGCGGGCGGGCGAGATCGAGCAACGCGGCCATGGGGAATCCCGAATAGGGCACGACGATCGACCACGTCTCGACGCAACGATGGCGGTAAATCCTCTCCTCGAGCGGCATCTTCGCAAGCAACTCGTCGATCCCGATGGTAAAGGGTTGCTCGACTAGGCCGTCGATAGCGATCTCCCAAGGACGGATCTCCAGGGCCTGGGCCTTCTGGCTGATCTTTTTGTGGGAGCCGAATTCGTAGAAATTATTGTAGGTCGTCGCAATCTCCTCGTCGGTGATCGGCCAGTCGACTTGATAGCGCTCGTTACGCCGCGCCGGATAGAGATCGCCCGACGGATCCTCCGGCCCATCGGCAGCGTGGGCGAGCTGGGGCCAGACCCCGGCGCCGATCAGGAGGGGCGCGGACCCTGCCGCCTTGATCAACTGGCGTCGCGAGAGAAACACCGACTGCGGCGCTGCGGCGGACTCGGGCAACTCCCAGCCCTGGGTGCGTTTGATCAGCATCGTGAAGTTCCTCCTCCCTCGGCCTCCAACCTAGAGAACTAGGCGCAGGATCTGCGCATGGCAAATCAACTTAATGTCAGATGCGGGTGATTGCCCGGCCGATCGGAACGGTTTCCGTCTATGACAGGGCCCCACAGGCCCGCCGGATGCGCTCGCACGCCTCCTCGAGCAGTTCGGTCGAGGTCGCGTAGGAGATCCGGAAGAAGGGATCGAGGCCGAACGCTGCGCCGTGCACCACGGCGACGCCGACCGATTCGAGAAGGTAGGTCGCGAACGCTTCCGAACTACCGATCGTTGCGCCGTCCACAGTCGTCTTGCCGATCACGCCGGCGCAGCTCGGATAAACGTAGAATGCCCCTTGGGGACGGGCGCAGGTAAGCCCGCGCGCCTGGTTCAGCATGGCAACCACCAGGTCGCGCCGATCCTGAAAGGTCTGACGCCACGCGGCGAGGAAATCCTGCGGTCCTTCGAGTGCGGCGACCGCCGCCGCCTGGCTGATCGCGCTGGGATTCGAGGTGCTCTGGGACTGGATCTTGGCCATCGCCTTGATCAGCTCCCGCGGACCGGCGCCATAGCCGATTCGCCAGCCGGTCATCGCGTAGGCCTTGGAGACGCCGTTCATGGTGAGCGTACGCTCGGAAAGTTCAGGCGCCACCTCGAGCGCAGTGTGATAGTCGAATCCGTCATAGACGAGATGTTCGTAGATATCGTCGGTAAACAGCCAGACCCCCGGATGATCGAGCAACACGTCGGTCAGCGCCTTGAGCTCGTCCGTCGTATAGGCAGCCCCGGTGGGGTTGCTGGGCGAGTTGAGAATCAGCCACTTGGTCTGGGGCTTGATTGCTGCGGCAAGCTCGGCGGGCTGCAATTTGAAGCCGTTCGCCTCCTGCGCGGTCACGGCTACCGGCGTCCCGTCGGCGAGCAGCGTCATGTCGGGATAGGAGACCCAATAAGGCGCCGAGATCAGCACCTCGTCGCCGGGATCGAGCGTCGCCATCAACGCGTTATAGATGACCTGCTTGCCGCCGCCCGACACGCTGATCTGGTCGGTTTCGAAGTCCAGCCCGTTTTCGCGCTTGTACTTGCCACAGATCGCCGCTTTCAGTTCGGGAGTACCGTCGACCGCCGTGTATTTGGTCTCGCCCCGCTCGATTGCGGCGATGGCCGCCTGCTTGATCGGCTCCGGTGTGTCGAAATCCGGCTCGCCGGCACCCAGGCCGATCACGTCGTGGCCCGCGGCCTTGAGCTCGCGGGCCTTGTTGGTCACCGCGATCGTCGGCGACGGCTTGATCCGGGACAAGCGGCTGGCAAGGATCGACATCGGTGTACGGCTCATCGTATGGGGGGACGGCTGCGGCCTCAGACTAAGGCCTGCCCCAGGCACCCGCAACCGCGATCGCGCCTGTGTTGGGCGTCACGGCAAGTGACTGGCAATCGAAGCGCCGCTCTGCCTATATAACGGGTATGGCCACAGAGATTGCAGCCCGCGCCGAGGCTCCGGCGGGCGCCCCGTTTTCCGTCGTCTCCGACTTCCAGGCTGCAGGCGATCAGCCCGAGGCGATCGCCGAGCTGACCGACGGCTTGCGCCGGGGCGAACGCGACCAGGTGCTGCTCGGGGTGACCGGGTCGGGCAAGACATTCACCATGGCCCAGACCATTGCCAACATGGGCCGACCGACCCTGATCATCGCGCCCAACAAGACACTCGCCGCCCAACTCTATGGCGAGATGCGCTCGTTCTTCCCGAACAACGCCGTGGAATATTTCGTCTCCTATTACGACTACTATCAGCCCGAGGCGTACGTGCCCCGGACCGACACCTATATCGAGAAGGATTCGTCGATCAACGAACAGATCGACCGGATGCGTCACGCCGCGACCCGGGCACTGTTCGAGCACGACGACGTGGTGATCGTCGCATCGGTCTCCTGCATTTACGGCATCGGCTCGCCCGAAGTCTATTCCCAGATGACCATTTCGCTGGCCAAGGGTCAGCGAATCGAGCGCGCCGACCTGCTCAAGGGCTTGGTCGAGCTGCAATATTCACGAAACGATACGGTGCTCGCCCGGGGCAATTTTCGTGCCCGGGGTGATTCCATCGAAATTTTCCCGGCCCATTACGACGACCGGGCGTGGCGGATCTCGCTGTTCGGCGACGAGATCGAGGGCATCCTCGAATTTGATCCGCTGACCGGTGAGAAGACCGACATACTGGGTGCGGTCAAGATTTACCCTAACAGCCACTATGTTATACCGCGCCCGACACTGCGCCAGGCGATCGAGCTGATCAGAGTCGAACTCAAGGATACGCTTGCGGCGTTCCGAGAAAACGGCCAGTTGCTCGAGGCCCAGAGGGTCGAGGAACGCACCACCTTCGACCTCGAGATGCTCGAGGCGACCGGCGTGTGCAAGGGCATCGAGAACTATTCGCGTTATCTAACGGGGCGCAATCCGGGCGAACCCCCGCCGACCCTGATCGAATATCTGCCCGAAAAGTCCCTGCTCATCGTCGACGAGAGCCACGTCACCGTGCCCCAGCTGGGCGGCATGTACCGGGGCGATTTCAAGCGTAAATCCACGCTGGCCGAGTACGGTTTCCGGTTGCCGTCCTGCACGGATAATCGGCCGCTCAAGTTCGAGGAATGGGAGGTCATGCGTCCCGCCACGATCTTCGTCTCGGCCACACCTGGCCCGTGGGAGATCGAGCGCACCGCCGGTGCATTCGTCGAGCAGGTGATCCGCCCGACGGGATTAATCGATCCGGTCTGTATTGTGCGCCCCGTCGAGAACCAAGTCGACGATCTGCTTGCGGAATGCCGCGCGGTCGCGAAGCAGGGCATGCGCGCGCTGGTCACGACGCTGACCAAGAAAATGGCCGAAGACTTGAGCGAGTACATGTTCGAAGCCGGCGTCCGGGTACGCTATCTCCATTCAGGCATCGACACGCTGGAGCGGATCGAGATCATCCGCGACTTGCGGCTCGGCGCGTTCGACGTGCTGGTCGGCATCAACCTGCTGCGCGAAGGGCTCGATATTCCCGAATGCGCCCTGGTGGCGATCCTCGACGCCGACAAGGAGGGATTTCTGCGCTCCGAGACGTCGCTCGTTCAGACCATCGGCCGGGCGGCGCGCAACATCGATGGCCGGGTGATCCTCTATGCCGACCAGATGACCCGCTCGCTCGATGCGGCGCTCGCCGAGACCAACCGGCGGCGCGCCAAACAGCAGGCCTTCAACGCGGCCAACGGCATCACGCCCGAATCCGTGCGCACGTCGATCGCCGATATCCTCGACGGCATCTACGAGGCCGACTACGTCACGGTCGAGACCGGCGACGAGGAGACCGCCCACCTCGTCGGTCACAACCTGCAAGCCTATATCGAGGATCTCGAAAAGCGCATGCGCGAAGCCGCCGGCGACCTGGAATTCGAGGAAGCGGCCCGGCTGCGCGACGAGATCCGGCGGCTCGAAACTACCGATCTCGGGATTGGCGAGCGCAGCCAGCGGCTCCGCGCGAGCGGTGCTCACGGACGGCGAAGCAAGCACAAGGGCAAAATGCACAAAAAGCACCGCGCCCGGGGCCATTGATCCGCCCCGGTCACAACTTGTGCTAGATCAATGCGGCAATCGGCTGAATTCAGCGTAATGGCCGCTCACGAACCGCTGGCCGGCGCCCACTGGCCAGCTCTGGTGGTTGCGCACGGTATCGCGCGAGCTTCTTTCTTGGGTGAACAGGGCGATCGTGCAAAAGCAGAAGAACTGGATTTTCGTAGTCCTGGCAGCGGGGCTCGTGATCCTCGCGGTCATGCTGTTGCGCGGCGGCGAAACGCCGGTCCGCCCGCCCGAGCTCGCCTATACGGACTACAAGGTGCTGATTGCCGAGGGCGAGATTGACGCGATCAAGCTCGAAGGCGAAGTCGCGACGGCGAATCTGCGCCGGCCGTTGCCGTTGGGCCCTAATGGTGCCGTCGTCGAGGCGTTTCAGACCCGAATTCCCGCTTTCGGCGACCCTGCTTTCCTCAAGGAGATCGAGGCCCGCGACGTGGGCCTGACGATCGGCGAGGACAAAGAAAAGAGTGTCTGGAGTAGTGCGCTGGTCTACGTCCTGCCATGGCTGCTGTTCATCGGCGTCTACGTTTTCCTGATGCGCCGGATGTGGAGTGGCATGCGCGACCCGTTCCGCGGCCAGGCGGGCAAGTTTCTGACCGCCGGCAGCGACAAGACGTTGCGCAAGCCCCCGAAGGTTCGGTTCGCGGACGTCGCGGGCCAGGACGCGGCCAAGCGTGAAGTCAAGGAGCTGGTTGACTTTCTGCGCGAGCCCGAGCGCTACACCCGGCTCGGTGCGGAGGTGCCGCACGGCATCCTCCTGATGGGCCCACCGGGCACGGGCAAAACCCTGTTGGCCAAGGCGCTGGCCGGTGAAGCTCGGGTTCCGTTCTTTTCGATTTCGGCGTCGGAATTCATCGAGGTATTCGTGGGCGTCGGCGCCTCGCGGGTTCGCCACATGTTCGAGGAAGCCAAGAAACGGGCACCCTCGATCATCTTCATCGACGAGCTCGATTCGATCGGCCGGGTGCGCGGCGCGGGCTTCGGGGGCGGGCATGACGAGCGAGAGCAGACGCTCAACCAGATCCTGGCCGAGCTCGACGGCTTCGAGAGTCGTGAGGCAGTCGTCGTACTCGCGGCGACCAACCGGCCCGACGTGCTCGATCCCGCACTCCTCCGTCCGGGGCGCTTTGACCGTCACGTTACGCTCGATTTGCCCGACCAAGCGGCGCGCGAGGCAATCCTTAAGGTTCATACCAAGACGCTGCCCCTGGCCGACGACGTCGATCTCTTGATGATTGCCAAGGAAACCCCAGGTTTCTCGGGCGCCGATTTGAAAAATCTGGCCAACGAGGCCGCGATGCTGGCGGCGCGCAAGAAGACCAAGACAATCACGGCTGACCATTTCGACGAGACCCGCGACCGGCTGCTGATGGGCACGGTACGCACCCTCGCGATCGTGCCCGAAGAACGCCATCGTCTGGCGGTCCATAAAGCCGGTCACGTCGTTGCTGCCCATTTCCTGCCCCACGCTGATCCCCTCTACAAGGTGACGATCATCCCCCGTGGCCGGGCGCTGGGCGGCACCCACCAGCTGCCCGATCAGGAGCGTCACACTTTGCCTGAGGATTACCTGCGCGACCGGCTTGCGGTCATGCTGGGCGGCCGGGCAACGGAGAAGGTTCTGCTGGGGACCGTGAGTTCGGGTGCCGATGACGACATCCATCAGGCCAGCGCGCTGGCCCGCGCCATGGTCGCGCGCTGGGGCATGGACGAGACGGTCGGGCCTGTGGATGTGCGCCAGAGCGAGGAGCATCCTTTCCTGGGCCGCGAATTCGCCCAGCCGCGCTATTTCAGTGAGACCACCGCTCACGCCGTCGACGAGGCGATCCGGCGGCTGCTCGTGGACGCGGAGGACCGGGTCGTCGCCATCATCGAGACCCACCGGCCGGCACTCGACCGCTTGATCGGCACGCTGGAAGACCAGGAGTCGCTCGACCGCGACGCGATCGATGCCTGCCTTGAGCCGGCCGCATCGCGCCGTCCCGTCGTCGTGGAACGCGTCCCGGGTACCCGCTGACTCCAAGGGCTGGAGCCGACACCGTTCGGCATCGCCGTTCGATCCCGGGCATGGTAGTTTTGAAGCGAGGTTCGCCATCTGAAGACACGAGGACTCCCGACCGTGCCCAACTGGTTTTCCGCTGTCCTCAAAAACCAGGTCGTGGCCGGTCCGGTCGTTTCGTTCCTGCAACTGATCGCGGGGACGATCCGCGATATCGCGCCAATCGTGATCGTCATCGCGTTTTTCCAACTCGTCGTCCTGCAGCAACCATTTCCCAATCTCGACAAGATCATCGTCGGTCTGTTGTTCGTGATGGTCGGCCTCACCTTATTCATCAAAGGGCTCGAGATGGGGTTATTTCCGCTGGGCGAGAGCCTTGCCCAGGATTTCGCCCGCAAGGGCAATATCTGGTGGCTCGTCATCTTCGCTTTCGGGCTGGGCTTCGGCACCGCCGTCGCCGAGCCCGCCCTGATCGCCGTGGCGGACAAGGCCGCGGAGGCTGCGGCCGATGCCGGGCAAATCGCGCGTACGGAGGAGGCGCTGTCGGGCTACGCCCGCGGCCTGCGCCTGACCGTGGCGCTTGCTGTGGGCGCGGCGATCGTGCTCGGCGTCATCCGCATTCTCAAGGGCTGGCCGCTGCACTGGATCGTGATCGGCGGCTACGTGGTGGTCGTCGCCATGACCTACGCCGCACCCGAGACTATCCTCGGCATCGCCTTCGATTTGGGCGGCGTGACGACCTCGACGATCACCGTGCCGCTGGTCACGGCGCTCGGTGTCGGGTTGTCGACGGTAATTCGCGGGCGCAACCCGATGATCGACGGCTTCGGCATGATCGCGCTCGCGGCGCTCATGCCGATGTTTTTCGTCATGGTTTACGGGACAATTTTCTACTGAGACCCGGTGATGGAGCTGCTGCACACCATTTTTGAGACCGGGCTTGGCACGATCGTCGACGTGCTGCCCATCCTGGGCATTATCGTCAGCTTCCAGGTGCTGGTACTGCGCCGTCGCCCACCCCATCTCGGCCGGGTCGTGATCGGCTTTGGTTACGTCATCCTGGGCCTCGCACTCTTCCTGATCGGGCTCGAGGAGGCACTTTTTCCGCTCGGCGCCACGATGGCCCAGCAGCTGACCGCGCCCGATTTCATCGCGACGCACAGCCTGTTGGCGAATGCTGCTGCGAGCGCCGATGCGGTGCGCTGGGAAGATTATTACTGGGTCTACCTGTTCGCCGCTGCGATCGGATTGGCCACGACGATTGCCGAACCGTCCGTGATCGCGGTCGCGATGAAGGCCAACGAGGTCTCGGGCGGCACGATCGGCTTCTGGGGTTTGCGATTGGCCATTGCGGTAGGCGTGTCGGCCGGCGTGGCGATTGGCACCTACCGGATCGTGACCGGTCTGCCGCTGCACTATTTTCTGATGGTCGGCTACGCGGTGGTCCTGTTCCAGACCGCGTTCGCCCAGCGTCGATTCACGACAAAGTCGATCGTTCCGTTGGCCTACGATTCGGGCGGGGTTACGACTTCGACCGTCACCGTTCCCCTAGTCGCTGCCCTCGGCCTCGGCCTCGCCTCGACGATTCCCGGACGCAGCGCGCTCATCGACGGCTTCGGCCTGATCGCGTTTGCCAGCGTGTTTCCGATCATTTCCGTTCTCGCCTACGCCCAACTGGGCGAGGCTATCGGCAGAAAACGAAAGAAAGTGGACAATTTGAGAGCCAGAAAGGATACCGACAATGAAATTTAAACTCATCATGGCGCTCGTCGACGACAGCGAGACCGATGACGTCCTCGAGGCGGGCCGGCGCGCCGGCGCAACCGGAGCGACGATCATCACGAGCTGCCGCGGCGAAGGTCTGATCCCGGGCAAGACCTTCTTCGGTCTCGACCTGGCCGGCCAGCGGGATATCCTGCTGTTCCTCGTCGAGGATCATCTGAGCCGAAACATCCTCGAGACCATCGCCACGGTCGGTGCGTTCGACGTTAAATCGGGCACTGGGATCGCGTTTCAGATCGCCATCGAGGATGCCGTGGGCCTGAGCAGCCAATTCCGGACCATCTCCAGCGAAATCGAGGATCAGCTATGACCGATAAGCAGATTGTAAGTGTCCGTCAGGTCATGACGCCCTTTCCCGAACCGGTCGACGGACTGGCGACAGCACGTGAGGCGATCGAACTCATGACCGAATTGAAAATCAGCTCGCTCGTCATCGACCGGCGGCATGAGGCGGACGAATACGGCATGGTCGTCGTCTCGGACATCGCCACCAAGGTGATCGCACAAAACCGGTCTCTCGACCGGACGAACGTTTACGAGGTCATGTCGAAGCCGACCCTGACCCTCGGTGCGCACATGGATATCAAATACGCGATCCGCCTGCTGGGCCGCTTCGAGCTCGAGCGGGCCCTGGTCACCGATCATAACGAACTCGTCGGCCTCGTCACCTTGCGCGACATGGTTTTCCGTTACGTGGAAATTGACCGGTCGGTCGGCGCCGACGAGGATGCGGCGGATTGAATGCCAGCGCACATCGCTTGAAGCGGACGTCTCCGAGCGCCATGATCCGGCCATGACGGGCGGCGCGACAGGAATCGCAATGGTGACCGGTGCTGGGAAGCGCATCGGACGCGCCATCGCGCTCGACCTCGCGCGCCACGGCTGGGCCGTGGCGTTGCATCACCACCGCTCAGGCGACGAAGCAAGCGAGACGGCGGACTCAATTCGTGCACTCGGCAGCCCGGTCTGCACGCTCGAAGCAGACCTGACGGACGAGACCGCCACCGCCGGGCTGTTGGGCGAGGCTGTTAACACCCTGGGGCCGATCAGCCTGCTGATCAACAACGCGTCGGTCTTCGAGCGCGACGAGGTCGGCACTGCGGATCGGGCGAGCTGGGACGCCCATATGGAGGTCAACCTGCGCGCACCTCTCGTCCTGACCCAGGCGCTCGCCCGGCAACTTCCCGCCGGGCTCGAGGCCAATGTGATCAATTTGATCGACCAGCGGGTCTGGAACCTGACGCCCCACTTCCTGTCTTATACGCTGAGCAAGAGTGGCCTGTGGACACTCACGCAAACCCTCGCGCTGGCACTTGCGCCGCGCATCCGGGTCAATGCGATCGGCCCCGGGCCCACCCTGCCGAGCCCGCGCCAAAGTGACGATCAGTTCGCCCGCCAGTGGGACTCGATGCCGCTCGAGCGCGGCGCGACGCCAGAGGAGGTCTGCGCCGCGGTTCAATTTTTTCTTGCGGCGCCGAGCGTGACGGGCCAAATGATTGCCTTGGACGGCGGCCAGCATCTGGGCTGGTCAATGCCCACGCGCTCGGACGGACCCGACGAATGAGCGGGACGCGGCGAGAGCAAAGCGCCACGAGGATGCGATGAGCGACCCGTCACCCTTACGGCCCCTGCCAACGGCCAAGCCCGGGCGGTCCACCCGGCGAGTCTTCATCCGCGACCTGGTGCTCGATTGCCGTATCGGGATTCACTCCCACGAACAGAACAGCCGCCAGCGCGTGCGCATGAATGTGGAGTTGCTGGTTCCCGCGGACGGACCGGTCGCCGACGATATCGGACAGGTCGTGTCCTACGAAACGATCGTCGACGGCATCCGCGCCCTGATCGCCGAGGGACACATCAATCTCGTCGAAACCCTGGCCGATCGGATTATCGACTTGTGCTTTGCCGATCTGCGCGTCGAGAGCGCCCGGGTCCGCGTCGAGAAGCTCGACATCTACGAGGAAGCGGAGAGTGTCGGCGTCGAGGTCGAACGCCATCGCACAGGGGATTGTTCCGGCGGCACATCGCCGGGCTCAGCGAGCTAAGTCACGGAATTTATGCACAATTCGTGTCACGGGTCGGGAGGGGCGATGACACCGGTCCCAACGTCCGCCGGGCTGTGGCAGGAATTTCTGTCGATTCGCTATAACGGCGAAATTCATTTGATTTCAGTATCTTACTTTACGATTTGAAATGGATCAGAGGGTAATCGGGCGGCGATGGCTCATCCGGATGTCATAAGTCTTTTTGCGGTATGGCAGAGACGGCATCCGGCAGGATGTTATCAACAAATATATCCACAGGCTGATTCCGCGTCGGGGATTGGAGCTACCGGCTCGCGTCTTCCCACGTGCGATAGGCGATCTCGAGCTTGATGCTGTTGGGATCGGCAAAATCTCTGCATGGACGGTCTCCCGGTAATGGGAGTAGTCGGCCGGTGGGCCGGGAATCGAAGGCCGCGAATGCCACCGTCTTTGCGCGGCTCAATTTCTCGAAACCAAAGGACGGCATCATCCTGTCGTGGAACGCGCGGGACGCCACCAGCTCTGCCACGCTGAGATAGATGTGATCGATCCCATGAACGGCGACCCGGGACATCATGACTGTCGAGACGCGCGGTGTCAGTGCGCCAGCAAATCGCGCCAGGCCGCCGCCAGGTGGTCGGTTACGACCGTCAGTGCCGCCTCGACGTTACGCGAGCGAATCGCATCGTAGAGACGGCGGTGATTGGCGTTGTATTCGGCAATCCTCTCGGGCGTCAGGATCGACCCCTTGACCGCATTCCATTGCCGGTGACTGCGAACATGATTGATCCGCCGGTAGATCGACAGAAATAACGGGTTGTGGCTAGCCTCTGCGATCCGTAGATGAAACTGCTCGTCCCAGCGGGAAAACCGCTCGGGATCGTCGCTGGATTTTTCGAGCTCGCTCAGAGCCTCACCGAGCCGCTCAATGTCCCGTGCCGTCGTCTTGAGGACCGCGAGCCGGGTCACCTCGGGCTCGACTACCATACGCACCTCGACCAGCTCGAGCGGGCTCGTGATTTCGGCGACGTCCTCTTCCTCTTGATGTGACGGAAGATGGACATAGGTGCCGCTGCCCATACGCCGGGTGATAAGCTCCGTCTCCTGGAGTCGTCGGAGCGCCTCCCGGACCGTTGAACGCGACGCGCCGAACAGATCGGCCAGCCGTCGCTCCGCCGGCAGGCGCTCGCCGTGGGCGTAAGCTCCTTCGAATATTTGCTGACGCAACTCCTGAGCGATGCCGACGGCGCTGGACCCTGTCGTACTGCGCACGGCCTCCGACCGGGACCTTGGATTCTCCTTCAAGCGGCCCTCCTATTTCTATTCCGTTGGCAACCAAATTAAACCAATTTTGTAGGATCGGTCCAATATTATTCTCAGGATTGGCGGGATACTTTACAAAGTACATTATATTGGCTAGACAATTGGTCTAAATTGATAGCCCAATCCGCCCGAAGAGGGGCGAGAAGGCTGCGCATGGTCGGTGAGTGCTACGGTCGGCCCGTCGCGCGGATTTGGGAGAGCAGCTTTCGAGCAACGAGGCTTTTCACGATGGCACTACCCGCCCACGTCAAATACCTCATTATCGGCTCGGGCATCCATGGTCTGAGTAGCGCCTACCATCTCGCTCGGCAGCTCAAGGCGAGCGGCAAGGGCGATGGCTCGGACATTCTCGTGGTCGACAAGACCGGGATTGCCGCCGGAGCGTCGGGTATCGCCTGCGGCGTGATCCGCAACAATTACTTCCAGCCAGCGATGCGCGAACTGATGGCGGCCTGCGTCGAGGTCTGGGAAAGCGATCCCGAGGCCTATTCCTATCACCCGGTGGGCTACATGCAGATCAGCCCCGAAGCGATGCATCACGATGTCGCCCAGATCGCCGCTCAACAAAAGGACATCGGCTACGAGTCGGTATTCATCGAAGGTGAGGCCGACTGTGCACGCTACATGAAGGGCTTGTTCGACGACTGGCAGGCCCAGGGAACGACCTCGATCCTGCACGAAAAGAAAGGCGGTTACGCTAATAACACGGCCTCAATCTACGGCCTGGCGGACAAGGCCGAGAGCGAGGGCGTTCGAATCATGAGTGGCGTTGAGGTGACGGGTTTCAAGAGCGGCAGCAACAGCGGTGCGATTACCGCGGTGGCCACCAACAAGGGCGGGATCGAAGTCGACCAGGTCGTCGTCACGGTTGGCCCATGGGTCCCGAAAATCTGGCGGATGCTCGACCTGCCCGAGACGATCGACGTCAAGGGCGTCGACGGCACGGTGCACAAGGACCAGCAGATGTGGATTTACTGGTGCCTCCAGGAGGGTACGCTGGGCGTCGAGCCCGATCTGGGCAACACGAACGACGACAATATGCCGCCGGTTATTCATGTCGACAGTGATGCGCCGCTCTATTCTTGCGTCGATGGCACGCTGATCACCGACGAACCCTGGGGCATATATTACAAGCCCGATTTCAACTTCAACGGGATCCAGGGCGGGGCCGCCCCCTGGCTGGTCAATGGCGAAGCACTGAAAGTCGCTGTCGATCCCTATGGCCCGGAGTCGCCCGAGTTCGTCGCGAGCCACGATTTCGCGCACATGTGGGTGTCCGCGCTCGCCCATTCGCAAAAACGCTTCGAAGGCAAGATGGACCTCTATCGCGATGAGCCCTCGGGCGGCATCGGCGCATTCACCGCTGACAGCTTTCCGGTTTTCGACCGGTTCCGCGAAAACTGCTACGTGATCGCGGATTCGAACCACGGCTACAAGATGATCGCGGTGGGCAAGCTGGTGGCCGGCGAGGTGATGGGTGAGAAGAGCGCGTTGCTGGAGCCCTTCCGCTTCTCGCGGTTCGCCGAGGGCAAGCTGCATCCGGAGTCGAACAGTCCCTTCCCCTGGAGCTAATAGGGTGGGGTTCGAGCGGCATGCCGGAGGGGAGACGACAGGTTAGCAGCGGCCCTGCGCGAACGGCGCACGAAATGGTCCGCCTGCAACCGTGAGAAACGAGACTGAACAGGGAGACTGACCGATGACGGATCTCGAAGCCTATGTGAACCAGGATGGCCGCGCCGACCTGGTCAAGCAGGTCCGGTCCAAGATCAAGGAACTCGGGATAACCTACATTTATTACCAGTTCGTCTCGGTGACGGGCCGGATCGTCGGCAAGGGTGTTCCGGCGGACCACTGGGAGGGCCTCGCCGAGCGCGGCTTTCAGCTGGTCTACGGCTCGACGGCAAACCTGTTCACTGACATGGAGGGCAACTATATCGGCTTCGGCGCCGAGTCCGCCGAGCTGGTCGGCATTCCCGACCCGGATACCTTTGTCCAGTTGCCCTGGGACAAGCGGATCGGCCGCGTCTTCTGCACCTGCTTTCGCAACCGCGAGGAAACCGAGGATCCGGGTGGCCGGCTGACCGCCGATTGCCGCGGCAACCTGCGCGCACTTCACGACGAGTTCAAGACTAAGCACGACGGCCTGGACATGCGCATGGGCACAGAGCCCGAGATGATGTGGCTGACCAGGGACGAGGACGGCAAGCCCACGGGCGGCGTAACCAAGCCGTTCTGCTACCACATCGAGCAGTTCGCCCAGCTCCGCCCCATCTTCATGCAGGCCATCGAGTACTCGGCACAGATGGGCCTCGACATGATCCAGGGCGATCACGAGGACGCACCCGGCCAGCTCGAGCTCAACTGCACCTACGACGACGTGCTGCGCAACGCCGACCGGCTGACGACCTACCGCCAGATTTGCGCCCAGGTCGCCCGCGAGAACAACCTGATCGCCTGCTTCATGCCGAAACCCTTCATGGGCGTTTCGGCGAGCGGCTGCCATCACAACGTCTCGCTGTGGCGTGGGGGCGAAGCTCAGCTGGTCAACACCGCCCACTCCGATTCTCTGCCGGGCACCGATGGCTCGTTCCAGTATCTAGCGGGCGGCGAAAATACCTTCATGCCGCTGCCCGGCGAGGCCAAGCCGGGCCCGATCGGGCTGAACTGCGTCGGCGGCGTGATGGAACACCTGCCGGCGCTAACTGCGATCGGCTCGCCGACTGTGAATTCTTACCGTCGGCTCTGGGACAAGGGGTTCTGGGCGCCGGTCTATGCCGACTGGGGCTACCAGAACCGGACATGCAGCCTGCGCATTTCGGCGCCGGGCCGCTTCGAATACCGCTCGGTGGATTCCGCAGTAAATCCCTATCTCATGGGCGCCGGTCTGCTCAAGGCGTTCGACGATGGGATTACCCGCGACCTCGACCCCGGCGAGCCCGAGCACCGTAACATCTACCACGCCATGGAGCAGGGCAAGGAAGTCAAGAAGCTGCCGATGTCACTCGCCGAGGCGCTCGACCGGCTCGAGGAAGACGAGGTCATCCGCTCGGCCATGCCCGGCAAGATGTACGACGTCTACATGCACTACAAGCGCGACGAATGGGCGCGCTTCATGGCGACCGTTACGCAGTGGGACGTGGATACCTATCTCGACATCCTGCCCTAGCGGTGCGGGCGAGACGACAAATTCGGAGGAGTGAAACCAAGATGTGTGGTATTGCCGGATTGATTCACCGGGGCACGACTGGAGACGTCGGCCAGGAGATGACGTCGATGCTCCAGGCGCTCAAGCATCGGGGCCCTGATTCGACGGGCTTCGCGATCTACGGCGTCCCGGAAGCGAATGAGATCGTCATGCGCTTCAAGGTCGCGGAGCAGGAAGATATGGCCAAGGGCTTCGAGATTCACCAGCAGGTTCGCGAGCGCAAGGCCGAAGTCGACCGCCGGATCGAGTCGATGGGCGGGAAAATCGTCAAGGACGAGCCCGCGACCGGATACGCCTATCTCTACCGGCTGAGCTTCAGCGACGGCGCAATGGACCAGACGGAAGAGTTCCGCCAGTTCGCCGACTATATCGAAGACGTCGACGGCGCGGAGATTCTGTCGCTGGGCAAGGCACTCCAGCTGGTCAAGGATCTAGGCGACGCGAATCGGGTGAGCGAGCAGTACGGCCTCAGTGTCATCAAGGGCACTCACGGCATCGGCCATACCCGGATGGCGACGGAATCGGACGTCGACATCCGTTCGGCCCATCCGTACTGGGCTTATCCCTTCACCGACGTCGCCGTGGTCCATAACGGCCAGCTCACCAACTACTGGACAAACCGGCGCGAGCTCGAACGCCGAAACATGCGGTTCATGTCGAACTGCGATTCCGAATTAATCGCCGTCTATCTCGCGGACCGCATGGAACGCGGCGACCAGCTCGAAGAGGCGATGCACCGCTCGATCCACGAGCTCGACGGCGTTTTTACCTATGTCGTCGCGACCTCGGATCATCTCGGCATGGCGAAGGACACCATGGCGGCCAAACCAATGGTGCTGTACGAGAGCGACGACTTCGTCGGCGTGGCCTCGGAAGAGGTTGCGATCCGCAGCGTATTCAAGAACGAGATCGACACCTGGGATCCCTACGAAGGGGAGGTGATGGTATGGCACAACTAAAGGACGACAGCGCCCACAAATCCTATGAGATGGGGCTGCATACCGAGCAGCTCGCCGGGCGTACGCAACAGGTCTATTTCTCCGCGGATGAGAGCAGGAACTTCACCTATCCGCAGGCCTTCGACGTCGACTTCGAAAAGACCGGCGAGCTCGACGCGGCAGACATGGAGACGCCCGCGATCAACTTGCGCATCCGTGAATTGATGAGCGAGGGCTGCGGCCACATCGTGGTTCGGAATCCGCTCGCCAAGCACAGCCTCGGCGTCGGCATCCTCAACCGCCTGAAGCTCGATTTCGAGGGTAGCCTGGGCTATTTCGGTTGCG
Organism: Alphaproteobacteria bacterium; assembly: GCA_965198325.1. Taxonomy (GTDB): domain Bacteria; phylum Pseudomonadota; class Alphaproteobacteria; order UBA828; family JAPUJA01; genus CBDAPE01. The sequence goes on from CBDAPE010000018.1 coordinate 61,711, forward strand.
GCCTCATCGACGGCCCCAATGTGCACATCTCCGGCCGGGTCGGTTGGAGCTGTGCGGAAAATATGCTGGCCGGCACCGTCGTGATCGAGAAGAACGGCGGTTCGACCTTCGGTGCGGCAATCCGGGGCGGCGACCTGATTTGCAAGGGCGATGTCGGCTCGCGGACCGGGATCGACCAGAAAGGCGGCACCATCTTCGTCGGCGGGCGCACCGGCGCCTTCTCCGGCTTCATGATGCAGCGTGGGCGCATGGTTATTCTGGGCGACGCGGGCATCAACCTCGGCGATTCCATGTACGACGGAACGATTTATGTTGGCGGCAAGATCGCGTCGCTCGGTGTCGACGCGGTGCCTGGCGAGATGACCGAGGTCGAGGCCACGTGGCTCAAGACTAAACTTGCGACCTTCGGGCTCGAAGCGCCCAACGGGGTCGAAAATCTGCAAAAGATCGTTTCGGGCAAACAGCTTTGGAATTACGACAATCTGGAGCCCACCGAGAAGAAGATCGCGTTGTAGGGGTACGTATCATGGCAAAGAAAAACGGCAACGGCAACGGTGTCGGCCACAACCAGCCGACGCGCAACAAATCTCTCCTTGGCAAGAGTTTCATCTTTCCGCCCGAGGTGATGGACGACATCCATATCAAAGCGGAGCTCGGCCGCTATCGCATGCGCGGCTTTTCGATTTTCAAGAAGATCCCCACCTGGGACGATCTCACATTCATGCCGGGTACGCTGACGCGTTTCGTCATCGAGGGCTATCGCGAGAAGTGCGAGACGAAGACTGTGATCGGTCCGAAAGCGAAGCGGCCGCTCGAACTCGATATCCCGATTTACGTGACGGGCATGAGCTTCGGCGCGCTCTCCTACGAGGCGAAGACGGCTCTGGCGCGGGGCGCCACGATGGCGGGCACGGCGACCTGCTCCGGCGAGGGCGGCATGATTCCCGACGAGCGGCGCTACTCTGAGAAGTGGCTCTACCAGTGCATCCAGTCGCGCTACGGCTTCAATCCCCACCACCTGCGGCTTGCCGACACGTGCGAGTTCTTTATCGGCCAGGGCTGCAAGGTGGGCCTCGGCGGCCATCTGATGGGCCAGAAGGTGACCGATCAGGTCGCCGAGATGCGCTCGCTGCCGGCGGGCATCGACCAGCGCTCGCCGGCGCGGCACCCGGACTGGCTGGGCCCGGACGATCTCGCGCTCAAGGTCAACGAGATCCGTGAGGCGACCAACGGGGAAATCCCGATTCAGCTCAAGCTGGGCGCGGCGCGGGTCTATGACGACGTGCGCATGGCGGCGAAGACGGGTCCGGACAGTATATATATAGACGGCATGGAGGGTTCGACGGGAGCGGGCCCCCATCTCGCCACCGAAGAGACCGGCGTGCCGGGAATCGCGGCGATCCGCCAGGCGCGCAAGGCGCTCGACGACGTCGGCGAAACCGGCAATATCAGCCTGATCTATGCCGGCGGCATCCGCAACGGCGGCGACGTCGCCAAGGCCCTGGCGCTGGGCGCCGACGGCGTTGCGATCGGCCATTCGGTAATGATGGCGCTCAACTGCAACAAGGACATCCCGGAGGCCGATTTCGAAACCGAGATGGGTGTCGAGGCGGGCTACTGCTATCACTGTCACACCGGACGCTGCCCGGTTGGCGTAGCGACCCAGGACCCGGAGCTGCGCAAGCGTCTCAATCCAGACGAGGCGGCCGAGCGGGTCTACAACTTCCTCCATACCCTGACGATGGAATGCCAGATGATGGCGCGCGCGTGTGGCAAGACCAACGTGCACTCCCTGGAGCCGGAAGATCTCGCGGCACTCACCATGGAAGCATCCGCGCTCGCCATGGTGCCACTGGCCGGCACTCAGCACACCGTCGGGCAACCCGACATGACGCGCTATTAGGAGTCGATCATGAGCAAGGACACCAAGCAGGACGTCGATTACTTCCTCAAAAGCTCGGGCCTCGACAGCGAGCGCGAGGCGGAGATCGGTCAACATATCGGCTACCGCTACGACGTGAACCTGGTGCCCGACTACGACCGGATCACGCCGTTCCTACAAAAGTATATGGAGATGATGGACTGGACGGACCTGAACTGGCTCGAGGACGTCCACATGGGTTATGAGGAAGGCCGCGCCGCCGTGTTCGACCGCAACATCAACGGCTGGGTGACCGTACCCGAGGATCTCGAATTGCCCGACAACCAGCAGGACCGCGACATGATCGCGCGGGAGCTTCTGATCAAGTTCCAGATGTCCAACCGCCATCCGCTGGTCGAGCTCTACAACGCCTATCGCAAATTCTAGCGACGGGCCCGCTTCCGCCGGCTTCCCGAGGGGTCGTCGCCGGACTTGTTTTCCTTTGCCCTCGCGGCCGGCCTAGGGATCGGGGTCGGCTTCGGCTTCCGCCCAATCGGGGCGGAAAGAAAGGATGCGAACGCCCGGCGGCAGGGCATCGTTGAACAGTTTGTTGTGCCAGAACGTGGCCTCGAACCGGTGATGGTCGGGCGCCAGCGTTATTACCTCGCAGGGCAGGTTGTAGCGCTGCCCGAACTGTTCGAATTCGAGACGACAGCGTTCGAGGTCGAGCAGCCGGGTCGCCACCGTCGAATCGGCAGCGAAGGTAGCACTCAACAGGTCGCTGAAGTTGTGCGGATATTGATAGTAGGCGGACGCCAGGAACTGGATCGCCTCTTCGTAGCGCTTGCGGGGGTCGTGGGTCTTCCGGCACATGAATCGGAGCATGCCCGTCGTCTCCCCGGACTCCTTCTCGACGATCAGCGCGTTCATGGTCTCGAGGATCAGCGTACCGTCGAGAGAGAAAACCCGGGGCTGCATCCCCGGGCTCGGCCGTCCGCCTTGCTCACGAATCGACATTTGCCGAATTCGACACTGCCAGCCCAGAAAATGACCCCGTAGTCCGTGGTATGGCATTCGATTAGAACACTCCGATCCCGATGGCAACCTACCATGGCTGGAGCGACCGCCGAAGCGACCTCTCTTGATCTCGTCTGTAACGATTTTGCGACACAGCATTTCGACTAATTTTGAATTCTCCAAAATTAGATTAGTGTACTATTAATAAATAGTTATGTAGTCGATTCCTGTCATGGTGCGATGCGGAACAATGCATCCTTCTGAGGTTGGATCGCAGCGCCAATGATGTCCACCGACGAACAACCACCAGCACTCGGTTTCGTCATGGAATCCGCCAACTTTAAAGACCAGGACCCTGCCATTAGGCCTAGACAGGCTTTTTAATTGCGTGCAGAGTAAAGCCCGTTTCAAGAGTGGCCGGGTTCCACATCGATCGATCCGTGTGTCCGGCTACATGACCATGACAGGGCCTCGATAAAGACTGGTCCAACGTCGCAGGGGGTTTCGGATGACGAACTTTACAGACGCCTTCTTTGTAGTTTTCCAGGAAACGTACTTTTTCCTGACTGTGGTGATCATGTGGCTGATCCACGTCGGGTTCTGCATGTATGAGGTTGGGGTGTCGCGGCGCAAGAATATGCTGCATACCTTGTCCAAGAACCTGATGCTGATCCCCATCATCACCTTCAGCTTCTACTTCTTCGGATGGTGGAGTTATTGGGGTTTCGCAGAGGTGCCCTTCGGACCATTCCACGACGCTCCATGGGCCTTGCCCTGGTCGACTTTGATGGGACCGAACTTCGGTGCCGTCGACGATCCAGACGGGTGGTCACGTCTGAATGGCGTATTCGCCATGGCGTTCCTCCTCTTCGCCTGGACGACAGGATCGATCTGCTCCGGCGCCGTTATCGAACGAATTCGACTCGGTGCCTGGCTCGTGTTGATGGCCATTTTCGGTGGCTGGTGGTGGCTCGTCGGTGCAGCCTGGGGCTGGGCCCCGGACGGCTGGATGGTCCAGCTCATGGGCTATCACGACGCCTATGCCGCCGGTCTGGTGCATGCGGTCTCGGGCGGTTTCGCCCTCGGCATATTGATCGTTCTCGGACCACGGATCGGGAAATTCGGTCCAAACGGGGAGGTTCGCGACATCAAGCCGCATAACAAGTGGGTGACCTGCTTCGGACTTGTCCTGATCCTCACCGGTTTCTTCGGCTTCATGTCGGCGTGTCACGCGCCGTTGGTGGAGACGACCGGCGATCCGGACAATCCGTTCTATTCGGCGGTCACGATTTACGGCACGCCCGTTACGCTGTCGAATATGACGGTGACCTACATCATGGCCGCCTGCGCCGGAATGATGACCATGTTCTTCTGTTCGAAGGGCGATCCATTCTGGACTATGTCGGGCATGATATCCGGTGTCGTCTCGAACACGTCGGGCATGGATGTCTACCATCCGTTGACCTGTGTGGGTCTCGCGATCGGCGGTTCCTTCTTCGCCTTCTATGTGCACTATTGGGTGGAAAAGCGGTTCAAGATCGACGACGCGGTCGGCGCGGTGGCGGTTCACGCCTATGCCGGTATCTTCAGCGTCGTGGCCTGTGGCTTCATTATGTGGGGCTATCCGGCGGCGGCACCTGTCGAGCCGTTTGGGGCCTGGTGGGGCTCCAACGCGGAAGGTTGGCCGACTGTCAATCCGCTGGGGCAGATCATCGGCATGCTCGTCTTCTTCGTGCTCGTCGGGGTCCTTCCGGGCGTCATCTTATCGAAGATCCTACAATCCTTCGGCGTGCTTCGCGTCCCACGGGAAGTCGAACTTGCCGGCCAGGATACCCACTTCCTGGGCGATGCCTACCCGTACATGGAAATCGCGGAAACCGAGTTCGAACAGCTCGAACGCGAATACGCCAAGGAAAGCTAGACCTGCTTCAAGGAAGGAGTTAGACGATGTCAACAGGAATCGAATCTTACACGGACATGACGCAGGTCGGTGCGTTCTTCCCAGGCGCGAACTCGGCCGAATGGATCATGGCCCTGGTCATCTTCATCTGGTTCGTTTGGTGGATGGCCTGGCAGTTCTGGTTTGAGGACAAAGAACTTAAGGAGGCCGTGCGTCTCTATAGAGAAGTCGGCATGGAACGAGCTATGGCGCATGGCGGCGCCAAGATCCTGAGCGACGAAGAGATGAAGGCTCGCGAGGTCCAGGCCGCCATGGGCGGACGGTCGAGCCACTAGCCCCTGGCCTCAGGTAATACCGATCGGCGGGTCGTTTCGACCCGCCGATTTTTTTATGTCCGCACGCTGCCGAGATCGCCCGGCGCGGCGCCCCACTCAGAGACGCGAGGAACGGCCGGGCATGCAAGCCTCGCCGCTCCGGCCAAGAGAGCCTCACCTCACATCTTAAATGGTTTGGAATTTGTAACGGCACGAGTCGCCCGCCCGTACCCGTTCCTACTCGGTCGGGGGTTCCTCGGCAGCAGTCTCTTCGCCCGGCCCTGAGAAGAGCCGCTCCTTCGACTCCATATGGACTTCCAGCCGGGTCTCCATGGCGCCCTTGAGATGCGGCGATTTTTCCCGCACGCCAAACGTCAGAACCAAAAGAATCGCTATGGCCAGAAGAATGAACGGTATAAACGATCGCGGGTTCTTGAAATCGAATTTCCCAAACTTCCCGATTTTCATCGGACTGTACCCTTTCACCCGGTTGCCGCGATCGGGACGGGTCCGTGCGCGTTCGTCAGTCGCCCGATCGAGGCCCGCCGCCTACCCATCGATCGACAGCCCACGCGCCGACTGCGCAGCTTCCAAAACGTCCTGCACGCCAGGAGTGTTGCCGGTGGAGACGAGTCTACACGGGCGTGCACCGTCTGCCCAGCCCACGAATAGACTGGACCGGGACTGCGCATGGCACCACGCGGCACCCGCCACGGCTCCGCTCCCTGTCTGCCCATCGGCGCGGAACGCGGCAAATTCCTTGCCTGCAATCGGCGGGAGAGCTAGGCTGTGCACCGCTTCGACCCAGCCATTTGGGCCGTTTTTTGTGAGTCCCGCCACGACTTTTGAGCGGGGCGGCACGCGGGAGAATCAAGGAGTCATTCGAGCGATGCCGACGTCTGCCCACAACCAACATCAAAGTCCGAAGAGCGACATCGAAATTGCCCAGGCCGCGGCGATGCGGCCGATCCGGGAGGTCGCCAAGGATAAGCTCGGAATAGACGAACAGCATCTCGAGCCCTACGGCCACTACAAGGCAAAGCTCTCGTTCGACTACATCCAGAGCCTGAAAGACAAGCCCGACGGCAAGCTCGTCCTAGTCACCGCGATCACCCCGACGCCCGCCGGCGAGGGCAAAACGACGACCACGGTGGGCCTCGGCGAGGCGCTCAACCTGATCGGCAAGAAGGCAGTGATCTGCCTGCGCGAACCCAGCCTCGGACCCTGTTTCGGCATCAAGGGCGGTGCCGCGGGCGGCGGCTACGCCCAGGTCGTGCCGATGGAGGATATCAACCTCCACTTCACAGGCGACTTTCACGCGATCGGCGCAGCCAACAACCTGCTTGCCGCGATGACCGATAACCACATTTACTGGGGCAACGAGGCGGGGCTCGATTCCCGCCGGGTCACCTGGCGCCGCGCGGTCGACATCAACGACCGGGCGTTGCGCTCGATCGTCGGCTCGCTGGGCGGTGTCGCCAATGGCTACCCTCGCGAGGACGGTTTCGATATCACCGTCGCATCGGAAATCATGGCGATCTTCTGTCTGGCGACCGACATGGACGATCTGCGGCGCCGGCTGGGCAATATCATTGTTGGCTACACCCGTAAGCGAGAGCCCGTCCGCGCCAGCGCGATCAACGCGGACGGCGCGATGACAGCGTTGCTCAAAGACGCGTTGATGCCCAACCTCGTGCAGACCCTCGAGAACAACCCCGCCTTCGTGCATGGCGGGCCGTTCGCCAATATCGCCCATGGCTGCAATACGGTGCTCGCCACCAAGACGGCGCTCAAGCTGGCCGACTACGTGATCACCGAGGCGGGCTTCGGTGCCGATCTCGGCGCCGAGAAGTTCTTCGACATCAAATGCCGCAAGGCGGGCCTCAACCCCGAGTGCGTCGTGCTCGTCGCAACGATCCGTGCGCTCAAGATGCATGGCGGCGTGGCCAAGGACGGGCTCAAGGAGGAGAACGTCGAGGCCGTCGAGAAGGGTCTCGACAATCTCACCCGCCATCTTGAGAACATCGCGAAATACAAGGTGCCGACGGTCGTCGCGATCAACAAGTTCAGCGCCGATACGCCGGCCGAGGTCGGGCTCGTGATGGACGCCTGCGCCAAGGCCGGCGTCAAGGCCGTCGAATGCGATCACTGGGCCGAGGGCGGCGAGGGCACGACCGGGCTTGCCGAAGCCGTCGTCGAGACCCTGGATCAAGGCGGTGCGGATTTCCAGACCCTCTACCCCGACGACATGCCCCTATGGGACAAGATCAAGACAGTCGCCACCGAGATCTACCGGGCCGACGACGTCACTGCGGACAAAAAGACCCGCACCCAGATCGCCGACATGGAGAAGGGCGGGTTCGGCAATTATCCGGTCTGCATCGCCAAGACCCAATACAGCTTCACGACCGACCCGAATATGAAGGGAGCGCCGAGTGGCCATGTCCTGCCGCTTCGCGAGGTGCGCCTGTCGGGGGGTGCCGAATTTATCGTTGCGATCTGCGGCGAGATCATGACCATGCCCGGTCTGCCGCGGGTTCCTGCGGCCAACAACATCTCCGTCGACGAGAATGGACGCATTACGGGACTGTTCTAGAGGCTCGGCGACGGTTTCTTGACAGGCTTGATGAATTTTCCATAATACCGATCGGGGTCCGGCGCGGGGGCCCGCCTTATTCGACCGGCTTCTGGGAGGAAGCAATCCATGGCCATGCTCGACCGTTCCGAGTGGTACGACATCGCTCGGACCACCAACTGGACGCCCAAATACGTCTCGGAAGACGAGCTGTTTCCCGATGAGATGAGCGATCCCTACCACCTTCCCATTGAGGACTGGGACGCCTATGACGAGCCCTACAAGGTTTCCTATCGGGAATATGTCCGGACCCAGCACGAGAAGGACATCGGCGCCTATTCGGTCAAGGCGGCGCTCGAGCGGGCCGATTTCTACGACCAGTCCGATCCCGGCTGGAAGAGCAGTCTCGTGCTGTTCTACACGGGCGTGCCCTTCGTCGAATACGGCACCTGCTCGACTTTCGGGCGGATGACCCGGTTCTCCCGGGGCCCGGGAATGCGCAACATGGCGAGCTTCGGCTCGCTCGACGAGATGCGCCACGCCCAGGTCCAGCTCTGGTTCGGCTACGAGCACATCAAGAAGAACCCCCAGTTCGACTGGGCCCAGAAAGGCTGCCATTCGAACAACTGGGCGATCGTCGGCGCCCGGCACACCTTCGCCGACCTCGAGCACACGCGCGACGTCATCCAAAGCGCGATCATGACCAATATCTCCTTCGAGACCGCGTTCACGAACCTGCAATTCATCGCCTTCGCCGCGGACGCGGCCAAGGAAGGGGACCATTCCTTCTCGACCATGCTCCAAAGCATCCAGACCGACGAATCGCGGCACGCCCAGATCGGCTTTCCGCTGGTCAAGATGCTAATCAAGAACGGCCACAAGGACGAGGTCCAGAAGCTCGTCGATATCTCGTTCTGGCGCACCTGGCGGCAGTTCTCGGTGTTGACAGGCCTGCCGATGGACTATTACACGCCGCTCGAGAAGCGCGAGCGCTCGTTCAAGGAATTTATGGAAGAGTGGATTCTCAACCAGTTCGAGCGCCAGATCGTCGACTTGGGCCTCGATATTCCCTGGTACTGGGACATTCTGAAAGAGGATATCGATTTCTTCCATCACTCCCAGGCGCTGGGGATCTGGCTCTGGCGCCCGACCGTGTGGTGGAACTCCGCGGTTCATCTCGGCCCCGCCGAGCGCGACTGGATGGAGGAAAAGTACCCCGGCTGGAACGACACCTTCGGCACTTTGTGGGACACCATCATCGACAACCTGGTCAACGGCCGCGAGGAAATCACCATCCCCGAGACGTTGCCCATCATGTGCAACATGTCCCAGCTCGCGATAACCGGCATTCCAGGCAAACCGTGGACGCTGTACGATTACTTCCTGGATTACGAAGGCCGACGCTATCACTTCGGCACGGAAGTGGACCGCTGGATCTTCCTCCAGGAGCCGGAGCGCTACAAAGGCCATCTATCCGTCGTCGATCGTTTTGTGGAAGGCGTTATTCAGCCCCAGACGCCCGACGCGGTGCTCGAATATATGGGCGTAGCCGGCGAGGGTGGGACGGACGCCCACGACTACTCCTGGATCAAACCCTACCTGGAGGCCAAGGAAGCAGCGGAATAGACCGGATCGGCACGGGATACCGGGTTTTCGGTTTGACTTGCCCCGGCTGCCGGGTTTGTACTATTCGACGATTGGAGAGTTGCAGGGAGAAACGCCACAATTTGAATTCCCCGTGGGAGAGACCAGGCGGGTCGCATTGAATGCAGCCCAGCAGGCGCCGAAGGAGCAACCGCCCCGGAAACTCTCAGGCAAACGGACCGTGGGGAGCGACGACACTCTGGAAAGCAGGCGGCCCATTCCGCTTCACCGACGAGGTAAGTCGGCGCTCGCACCGCGATTACGCGGCGGGTCCGATCAATCTTTCAGGTTCCAAGACAGAGGGGGCGCAGGATGAAGCCGATCGGTCGACCTGCGCCCCCTCTGTCTTGATGACATGGAGCGGGGGACATCCGATCAACCAGAGGCCCGGCAGGGCAAGCGGGAGTATTCGTCGCCGAACTGAACGACGATCCTCGAGGATCGTCGTCTGGTCGACAGGGAGTAAGCAGAAATGGCCCAGTTCCCATTGATCTTCAACATGCAGTACGACTACGGGGTCAAGCTCGTTCTCGTCGATACCGAGGACACGATGGACGAGGTCGCCAAGAAATCCGCCTATCACTCTGCGGGAAAACTGGTCAAGGCAGTGCCCGAAGACGCCATTCTGCGGGTCCGACTTCAGGATGAGACCGAGGCCTTGCCGCGCGACCTCAAGGTCAAGGATGCGGGATTCGTCAAGATGGAGTGCATCCAGATCCTCGTCGAAAACGACGAGGCGGGTTAGTCGCGACGATGGCGTTCCAACGCGTATGCAACCTCGACGACCTTTGGGAAGGCGAAATGGAGGCGTTCGAAGTCGATGGCCAGGAGATCGTCCTGCTACACGCCGAGGGCGGTGTGGTGAGGGCTGTTCCGGCGAGCTGTCCTCATCAGGAGCATCCCTTGGTCGAGGGCGAGCTCGACGGCTGCATCCTGACCTGCAACGCCCATCTGTGGGAGTTCGATGTGCGGACCGGCAAGGGCGTGAACCCCGACGACTCAGTACTCGTCAATTTCGCCGTCAAGGTCGAAAACGAAGAGGTGTATGTCGACGTCGGGTCGCGCGTCACGCCCGACGCGTGATCTTTCGGAAACGAGACCTCACGAGCAGGGAGAGACAGGATCATGAATGATGAATCCGGCAAGGGTGAACGCCCGAAAAATTTGACCGGCCCGGTCATGCGGGCGGGCGAATTGGCCGACGCGGTGGTCGAAGCCGCCGAAATCGATAATCCGGACAAGGACATTCTGGTCGACGACCATATTGCGTATTTGCGCATCCAGTCTGAGGGCGAGTTGATTCTGCGCCAACAGACGATCGCCGAGTGCCTCGGCCGGTCGTTCGAGATGCGAGAGCTCGAGGTCAGTCTCTCCGGGTTCTCCGGGCAGATCGACTACGGCACCGACCAGGTCCGCTTCTTCCTTGAGAAGAAGCTGTAAGGCGCAGGAAGGAGTGAAACCATGGCGGACGCACCCGAGGAAAAGAAACTCAAGACCTGGAGCTATTTCAGCCGCAAGGGCCAACGGCGTAAACCGAGCGAATACGAAATCGTAACGGTAAACCTGCATACCCGGACCGATAACCCGGATTGCCCGTTCGAGCTCGACCCCGACATCTTCATGAACAGGTGGTACCGGCAGTACATGCATGGCTGTCCGCTCCAACACGACGATTGGGATGATTTCCGGGATCCCGACGAATTGATTTACCGGAGCTACAACACACTCCAGGACGGCCAGGAACAGTATGTCGACGGTCTGCTGAACGAATATGACGAGCTGGATCACGACGCGAGCCTGTCCGACGGCTGGCTTGAGGTTTTGGCCCGCCTCTATACGCCCAGCCGCTACCTGACCCATACCGTCCAAATGTCGTCGGCCTACCTGATCAGCATCGCACCCGCGAGCACGATATCGAATTGCGCGATATTCCAGGATGGCGATTCATTGCGCTGGCTGCACCGGACCGCCTACCGCACGGCGGAACTTGCCAAGCATTGCCCGGGCAGGGGCTTTGGCGAGACGGAGCGCCAGACCTGGGAAGAAGACGAGGCGTGGCAGGGCTTTCGGGATCTCATGGAACGTCAGCTCATCGCCTACGACTGGGGTGAGGCGTTCACGTCGCTCAATCTGGTCGCCAAACTCGCGATCGACGAGGCTTGCCTGCGCCAATTCGCGGCCACGGCGCGGCGTCAGGGTGACATGCTACTCGCGATGCTGATTGACGCGCAATTGACCGATTGCGACCGGCATCGTCGCTGGACCGCGGCGCTCGCCGAATTCTCTCTGCAGATCGACGGCAACAAGGCGATCATGGAAAGCTGGCTCAAGACCTGGGTGCCTCTGGCCGATGCCGCGATCGACGCCTATTGCGCCGCGCTGCCCGATTCGCCGGACGCCGCCGAGACGGCCAAGAACGCGTCAAGGCGTTTTCGCGCGAACTTCGGCTTCGAGCTCTAGGCGGAATAGCCTCACCCGGCCGATGGAAGCTAAGGAGCTCGCTCCGCGACCGGCGAGCATATCCCCCCTTCAGCCAGGGCCCCTCTATCTTGACCTATGTCAATGCCGGGGGGACCTCCCCGACATACCGTATGCCGAGATGGCGTTCGCCGCCACTCGATCAGTGAAGGAAGGATCTTGTCATGCCCATGCCCTCGATTCTGGTTCATCTCGACGCCGGCCCACAAAGCGAGACGCGGCTCAACTGTCAATGGCGGAGCAAGAAGGGACCACCGTGGCGGTGTAAGAAGGGACCGCTTGGCGGCTGCGGGCTTGTCCCCGTAGTCCATGGGAGGGCCCCGCGTGCGACGCGACGTGCCCTCAACAGGCCGACGCGGCGGCGCGCGCGGGAGGGACCTGTGGGCCCATGGGGTCAAGCGTGGGTTGGGTGGTCGGTTCAGTTCGCCGTCGGGGTTTGACGCCTGCGGCTCTGGTTGAGCCTGTAGCTCTCGCCATTCATCTCGAGGATGTTGACGTGGTGGGTGAGGCGGTCGAGGAGAGCGCCGGTAAGCCGCTCGGAGCCGAACACCTCGGTCCATTCGTCGAACGGCAGATTGGTGGTGACCAGGGTCGAGCCGCGCTCGTAGCGCTGGCTGAACACCTCGAACAGGAGCTCGGCACCGGTCTTGGACAGCGGCACGAAGCCGCGTTCGTCGATGATCAGAAGCTTGTAGGTGGCGAGCTTCTTCTGGAACCTCAGCAGCTGCTTGTCATCGCGGGCCTCGATGAGCTCGTGGACCAGGGCAGCGGCGGTGATGAAGCCGACCGAGAGGCCCTTCTGGCAGGCCGCCAAGCCGAGACCGAGGGCGATGTGGGTCTTGCCGGTGCCGCTGTTGCCGAGCGCGATGAGGTTCTCGCGGCGCTCGATGTACGCGCAGCGGGCGAGCTCCAGGACCAACGTCTTGTTGAGCGAGGGGATGACCTTGAAATCGAAGCTATCGAGGCTCTTGATCACGGGGAAGCGCGCCGCCTTGATCCGCCGCTCGACCATGCGGCGCTCGCGGTCGATCAGCTCGAGCTCGGCCAGACGCAGAAGATAGCGAACGTGGTCGACGCCTTCAGAGGCGCACTGCCGGGCGATCTTGTCGTACTCCCTCAGGACCGTCGGCAGCTTCAGCCTCTTGAGGTGGTGGACGAGCAGCAGCCGTGGTGTGTCGGTCATGCGCCGAGCCCCGACAGCAGGCTCATGTACGACTTGGCAGACGTCGTCGCGACCCGGGCGCGCGGCAGGTACGGATAGACCTCGAGGTTGAGCCGGGGCGGCCGCCGCTCGATGCGGCACAGTACCAGGTGCTTCACCGCATCGAAGCCGATGGCGCCGAGCCTGAGCGCGTCGCCGACCGCACCCTCGACCTCCTCGAGCCGGAAGCTCTCCAGCAGACGGCGCACCTGGACGGACTCGCGCTTGCCCGCCTTGCCCATGCGGGCTTCGAGCAGGCGTCGCAGAGTGATGAAGGCCTCGGGCAGGTCCCAGCCCGCCAACGGCGCGGCCTGGTCGAGGGCGCCGATCTTCTGCTCGATCAAGGGTAGGTAATGCAGCGGGTCGAAGATCAGGTCCTCGCTGTCGTAGGACCGGCGGTGCCGGGCAATCACCTCCGCGCCGCAAGAGATAACGACCTCGTCGACGGAGCACCGGATCAGCACCTCGCGGTGGCCATAGGCCACGGGCACCGAGTAGTCGTTGCCCCGGCAGCGCACCAGCGACAGCGAGCTCACCCGTCCAGTGCGCTTGTCGCAGGCATCGTATGGTGCCGGGGGGAGAGGCAAGAAGGCTTCCCGGTCCCGTGCGAGGCGCTCGCCGATGGTCTCCTTGTGACCCCGCAGCCGCGCCGCCTGGCGCCGGCGGCACTGTCCCGCGAGAGCATCGTTCAGCGCCTCGAAGCTCTCGGCCCGCGGGACGGGGACCCGGAAGGTCCGCCGGATGAAGCCGACCAGTCCCTCGACCTTGCCTTTGTCGTTGCCCTTGCCCGGCCGGCCGAACCTGTCCTCGAACAGATAGGGGGATTGAAGGTCCGTGAAGACGCGCGTTCGCTGCCGCTTGCCATCGCCCAGTATCCGGGCGACTGCCAGCTTGGTGTTGTCGTACAGGATGGATCGGGGGACGCCGCCGAAGAACGCAACCGCCGCGTTGTGGCCAGCGCAGAACGCCTCGGTCGTCTCCGCCGGGTAGGCCTTCACGAAGCAGGCATCACTGTGGGGAAGATCGAAGGCAAGGAAGTGGACCTTGCGCGCCCGAGAGTGTCAGATATCTTGTGTAAATGAGTGCCGTGGGTCCAATATTTAGTATGGGAGGACCTACGATGAGGACTATCAGACCTGAACTTCTGGACGAACTTCTGGCCGATTACGAGAAGCCGGATGACCTGCTGGGCGAAGACGGGCTGTTCAAGCAGCTCAAGGCGGTGCTCTTGGAGCGGGCGCTTGACGCCGAGCTGAGCGATCACCTGGGCTACGAGAAGGGTGACCCGGCCGGTCGCGGCACGGGTAACAGCCGCAACGGCTACTCGGACAAGACGGTGCTGAGCGAGGATGGCGAGATCGATATCGCCGTGCCGCGCGACCGCACCGGCACGTTCGACCCGCTGATCGTGCCCAAGGGCGAACGCCGTCTCGAGGGCTTCGACGATCGCATCGTGTCGCTGTATGCCCGCGGCATGACGGTGCGCGAGATACGTGGCCATCTGCAGGAGCTTTACGGGGTCGCGGTTTCGCCGGACCTGATCAGCCGGGTCACCGACGCGGTACTCGAGGAGGTCCGCGAATGGCAGAACCGACCGCTCGATGCGGTCTATCCGGTGGTGTTCTTTGACGCGCTGCGGGTCAAGATCCGCGACGAAGGCCTGGTGCGCAACAAAGCAGTCTACGTTGCACTGGCCCTCACCGCTGAAGGCGAGAAGGAGGTTCTCGGGCTGTGGATCGAGCAGACCGAAGGCGCCAAGTTCTGGCTCAAGGTGATGAACGACCTCAAGACCCGCGGCGTCGCTGACATCCTGATCGCCGTGGTCGACGGCCTCAAGGGCTTCCCCGAGGCGATAACAACGGTGTTCCCCGAGACCACGGTGCAGACCTGCATCGTGCATCTGATCCGCAGTTCGCTGGCGTTCGTGTCGTGGAAGGACCGAAAGAGGATCATGCCCGATATCAAGGCGATCTACCGCGCCGAAACCGCCGAGACCGCGGCGGCCAAGCTCGACGAGTTCGAGGCCAAATGGGGCGAGCGCTATCCGGCGATCGCGCCCAGCTGGCGCCGCGCCTGGGAGCAGGTGGTGCCGATGTTCGCGTTCCCGCCGGCGATCCGCAAGATGATCTACACCACCAACGCGCTGGAGAGCCTGCACCGATCTTTGCGCAAGATCATCAAGACACGCGGTAGCTTCCCCAACGACGAGGCGGCGGTCAAGCTGTTGTTCCTGGCGATCCGCAATGCCGGTGTCGGCTGGAAACGGCCTATTGAATGGACCGCCGCAATGGGGCAGTTTGCGATCCTGTTCGAGGATCGCTTTCCGGCCTCAGCGCGCTGAGGCCGGAAACAATGTCGCCCACGGCGTCACTTACACAGACAATCGGACACACCCGCGCGCCACGCCGCCGATCACCGCCATCGCCTCGCCGAAGCCCACCTGGGCGTGGCCGGGGGAATGGACGAGCGGCACGAACATCTCGCGCGACCGAAGCCGCCGCTCACGGACATAGTCCTTCACGATGGTGTAGCCGCCCGTAAAGCCGTACTCGTCCCGGAGACGGTCGAAGATCCGCTTCGCCGTGGGCCGTTGCTTGTGGTGGCTGGTCCGATCGTCTTCCAGAATCCGATCGATGATCCCCGTGAACGGACCCCGCTTCGGCCGCCGTGGCGGCTTGCCGCGGCGAGACCCCGGCGGCACCGAGAACGACAGCATCTTGCGGACCGTCTTGCGGTCCAGCCCGAACACCCGCGAGGCCTCGCGGGTGCTCATTCCCTCGACACGACACGCCCGCCGAACCCGCGCGTACAAATCCACCCGATACATCCCCCCGCCTTCCAGTCAGAGCAGCCCTGACAGAAGGCTATAGACGGTCCCATTTTGGTCCGCCACAGCCGGATCAACCGGCCGCTTCAGTGGGGGATTATTGCGCCGCCGTTCTCACTCAACATTGCGGTGCGGCTAGCTGCTCAACACGAGGCCCATCTTATCGGCCTGCTGACGATTCCGCCCTTCGAGCCTCCCATGATGTTTCCCGGCGCGATCGGCGGATTATCCGAGATTCAGGCCGAATACCGCGAACGCGCCCAGCGCGACGCCGGTGAGGTCGAGGAAATGTTCACCAAAAAGATCGATCGCGAAGGCCTCGCCGGAGAATGGCGCCGGGTCGAAGGATATCCAGAGGACGTCATCGTAACCCATGCGCGCTACGCCGACGTCACGATCGTCGGCCAGGTCGATCCCGATCACCGTACTCCTTCGATTGCTGGCCCCCTGACCATGCGCTCTGGTCGACCGGTTCTCGTGATCCCCTACGCCGGCAGTGTCGATACAGTCGGTGAGCGGGCCATCGTGGCTTGGAACGCGAACCGCGAATCGGCCCGGGCCGTTGCCGACGCCCTGCCGATGTTGGCATGCGCCAAGGAAGTTATCGTTCTGAGCCTCAACCCCGAGGATTCTGATCATATCCCCGGCGCCGAAATCGCCCTCTATCTTGCCCGACACGGGGTGAAGGCAGATGCCCGTCAGGAAACGGCCAAGGGCATTTCCGAGGGTGACAATCTGCTCTCACGGGCCGCGGAAGCCGGCGCCGATCTCATCGTAATGGGCGCCTACGGGCACTCGCGGGCGGCAGAGTTCGTGTTTGGCGGGACGACGCGGGATTTGCTCCAGCATTCCTCGATACCGTTGTCTCTTTCGCACTAGACGGCGAAAAGCCCGAGAACGCCTGTGCGAGGGACCCAAACCCCGGGAATCGCGATTTCAGAATGGCCGAATAGGCCTCAAAGCCGATTCCGAAAGGCGTTTTTGTACACAACGCGGATTCCACCAGTACGCGAAATGATCCAGTCGCTTCGCCCGGCCAAGGGGTGCAAAATTTAGTGGACAATGAGATAATTTATTTCCAAATTTCAGATACTTAGTTAAACTGCCTATTTATTAGGCGAATCTATCAAGCCTTTGTGGTAATTGTGCGTTGGCCAAATACCACGGCCTTATGGACAGACTTATCCACAGTTCCAGTGGATAGCGTGGGACCGGTTCAGCCGGCTGCGGAGGAAGCGGGCTCAAGACCCTGAACTGATTACCAACTACTTAACATTGACGCCTCCGACTGGATGGCCGATATCTGCAGTCATGACTTCGGCAAACGGGGAACGGGATGTTGACAGCGGAGTAGACTTGCCGGCCGCACCCACCGAAACCCCCTTCGAGAGTGGTCGCGCCGCGATTCAGGCGGCGCTCAAGACCATGCCGGCGCGACCCGGCGTTTACCGGATGCTCGATGCCCAGGGTGGCGTGCTTTACGTGGGCAAGGCGAAGAGCCTGAAGAAGCGTGTCGCCTCCTATGCGCATGGTTCGGCTCACGGCGTTCGCATCCAGCGCATGATCTCCGCGACGCGCTCGATGGAGATCGTCGTGACCGATACGGAGGCCGAGGCGCTCCTGCTTGAGGGAAATTTGATCAAGCGCCTCAAGCCCCGGTTCAACATCCTGCTTCGCGATGATAAATCCTATCCCCACATCCTGCTGACCGGCGACCACGACTGGCCGCAGATCACCAAGCATCGCGGCGCCCGCAAACGAACGGGCCGCTACTTCGGCCCCTTCGCATCCGCCGGTGCCGTCAACCAGACACTGGCTGCCCTCCAGCGGGCGTTCCCCTTGCGCTCGTGCAGCGACAGCATCTTCGCAAGCCGCACCCGGCCCTGCCTGCAGTACCAGATCCGGCGCTGCTCGGGCCCATGTTGCGGGCGGGTCGAGAAGGCAGAGTACGACCTCATGGTCGACGAGGTCCGAGACTTCCTCTCCGGTAAAAGCCGCCAGGTCCAGAACCGGCTGACCGGGCGGATGTTGCGGGCAAGCGAGGCTCTCGACTACGAAGCCGCCGCCACTTACCGCGATCGTATCAAAGCGCTCAACCAGATCCAGGCGCACCAGGGATTCACCACGGCGCGCCTCGCCGACGCCGACGTCATCGCCGCACATTGCGAAGCCGGGCAGACCGGAGTTCAAGTCTTCTTCTTCCGGGCCGGTCAGAATTTTGGCAACCGCTCCTATTTTCCCAGCCACGCCCAGGAGGCCGACCCCGAACATCTGCTCGGCGCCTTCGTCGGTCAGTTTTACCAGAACAAGCAGGTTCCCAAGCTGATCCTCACGAGCCACGCCGTGGAAGATGCCGAACTGATCGAGCGGGCGTTATCCCAACATGCCGGCCACCGGGTGCGGCTGCTCTGCCCCCAACGGGGCGAGAAACGGACCCTGGTGGAGCATGCGGTGCGCAACGCGCGCGAAGCTCTCGCACGCCGGCTGTCGGAAAGCCGCTCCCAGCGCCGCTTGCTGGAGCGCCTTGCCCACACCTTCGGGCTCGATCGCAGCCCGGAGCGCATCGAGGTTTACGACAACAGTCACATTGCGGGCGGTCATGCAACGGGCGCGATGATCGTCGCAGGACGCGAGGGGCTTGTTAAGAACGCCTATCGAAAATTTACCATCAAGCAGGCGGCGGGCCAGGACTTCACGCCGGGTGATGACTACGCGATGATGCGCGAAGTTCTGACGCGGCGATTCAATCGCCTGCTCAAGGAAGACCCCGAGGGCGAGCGGTCCGACTGGCCCGACCTTGTCCTGCTCGACGGCGGCCAGGGGCAACTCAATATTGGTCTCGACGTATTCGCCGATCTGGGCGTTCGCGACGTCGCCATCGCGGCGATCGCCAAGGGACCCGACCGGAACGCCGGGCGGGAACGAATCTTCCGGCCCGACACGGAACCGCTCCAGCTGGACGAGCGCGATCCGGTGCTCTATTTCCTCCAGCGCCTGCGTGACGAGTCCCATCGTTTTGCGATCGGCAGCCACCGGAGCAAACGGTCCCGCTCGATCGGCCGCTCGATCCTCGATAGTGTGCCCGGCATCGGGCGGGCCCGCAAGCGGGCCCTTCTGCATCATTTCGGCTCCGCCCAGAGCGTCGAACAGGCGGGACTGACCGACCTCCAGCAGGTCGACGGCATCAGCAAGACTGTCGCTCAGGCGATCTACGACCATTTCCACGGCGACTCCTGACCATGCTAGGATCGCCCGCATGCTGACCCTCCCGAATCTCTTGACGATGGCGCGAATTGCCGTGATCCCGGCGCTCGTCAGTGTGATTTACATTGACGGCCCGATTACCGCCTGGATTGCTTTCGCCCTGTTTGCCGCCGCCGCCGTCACCGATTACTTCGACGGCTGGATCGCACGGGCCCGTGGTCAACTCTCGGACTTCGGCCGGGTCTTCGATCCGATTGCCGACAAACTTCTCGTCGCGGCCGCGCTTTTGATGCTGGTCGCCGTCGCCCGGGCACCGGTCATCGCCGTCGGACTCATCCTGCTGCGCGAGATTCTCATCTCGGGTTTGCGGGAAGGCTTGGCTGGGCGCATCGCGTTGCCGGTCAGTCGGCTGGCCAAGTGGAAGACGGCGTCCCAGATGGTTGCAATCGGCGTGCTCCTGATCGCTCCCGCGATTCCCGCCGTCGGCCTCCTCCACGCGATTGGCGAAGGCGTTCTCTGGTTTGCCGCCGGCCTGACCTGTGTCACCGGTCTTGACTATCTGCGCGCGACCCGGCGCCATTTGGGCGGCGCATCGACCGTGGGCGAGGATTCGGGTCAATCATGAACGCACGCGCGATGACCGTGTTCGGTCTGGCCGGCTGGAGTGGCTCCGGCAAGACCACGCTAATGGGGCGCCTTCTGCCCGAGCTGATCGGCCGGGGGATCAGCGTCTCGACCATCAAGCACGCGCATCATAACTTCGACATGGCAGAGCCCAAGGAAGGCGATTTCCGCCTGCGCCGCGCGGGCCTCGGTGAAATGATGCTCGCGGCCCCCGCCCGCTGGGCGCTGCTGCATGAGCTCGATGATGCACCGGAGCCGATGCTCGGGGACTTGCTGGCCCGCCTCTCGCCCGTCGACCTGGTGCTCATCGAGGGGTTCAAGGCTCACGTCCACCCCAAGCTCGAGGTTCACCGGCAAAACCTGGGCAAACCCCTGCTCGCCCCCGGCGATCCTCATATCGTCGCGATTGCCGCCGAAGACGGGAACGTCGATCTCGCCGAATGTAACAGGGTGCTACCGGTTCTCGACCTTCGCGACGCCGTCGGCGTCGCCGACCTGATCGTCGAGCAGTGTGGTCTCGGCCAAACGCGCAAACCGGCTGTTGCCGCCGGCGATGCAGTTTAATCATGGCGCAACTCTCCGACGACTGCTTCGCGTTCGGCGGTGAGCTCATGCGCACCGACGAAGCGCTCGCCATCCTGCGCGAGCGAACGGTGGTTCTGAGCGAAACGGAGAGTGTGCCGCTCGTCGCGGCCTACGGCCGTATCCTGGCCGACGATCTGGTCTCGGATCGTAACGTGCCGCCCCATGATAACGCCGCCGTCGACGGCTATGCGGTCCATTTCGACGACCTCGATGCGGACGCGCCGACGCGTCTGCCGGTCACCGCCAGGGTTGCGGCCGGTGAAATGCTGGACCACCCCGCAAGGCGAGGCGAGGTGATCCGCATCTTTACCGGCGCGCCGATTCCGCTCGGCGACGGAGGCGAGGGTCCCGACACGGTTCTCATGCAGGAGGACTGCACGCTGGATGGAGATCAGGTCGTCATCCCACCGGGAATTAAGCGCGGCGCCAACCGCCGCTTTGCTGGCGAGGATATCACCCGCGGTGCAGCCGTGCTCACCGCTGGACGCCGCCTTCGGCCCCAGGATATCGGGCTCGCAGCTTCGATCGGGTGCGCCACTCTGCCAGTGCGCCGGCCCCTGCGAGTCGCCGTCTTCTCCACGGGCGACGAGGTCTTTGAGCCCGATTCCGAAGTCCCCGCCGGGGGAATATTCGATTCCAACCGCTATACGCTCCGCGGTCTGCTCGAAGGGTTGGGCTGTACCGTCAGCGATCTGGGCATCCTCGCGGACAGGCTTGAGACCGTGCGCGACGCGCTCGCGGCGGCGGCAACGGCCCACGACCTGCTGATTACGTCGGGCGGCGTATCGACAGGAGACGAAGATCACGTCAAGGGCGCTGTCGAGGCGTTGGGGGCGCTCCATTTCTGGCGCCTCGCGATCCGCCCCGGCCGTCCCTTGGCGCTCGGGCAGGTCTCCGGCGTGCCCTTCGTCGGTCTGCCCGGCAACCCGGTTGCAGTCGTGGTCACGTTCCTCTGCTTTGCCCGCCCGTTGATTCTTGGTCTTGCCGGCGCCAGCGTTGCCGAGCCCCGGCGCTTTCCGATCCGCGCGGATTTCGACTATAAGAAGAAGCAGGGTCGGCGCGAATGGTTGCGCGCCACCCTCACGACCGATAAGGCGGGTGAGCTTCGGGTTCACAAATTCGCGCAAAGCGGCGCGGGCATTCTCTCTTCGACGGTCCTGACCGACGGGCTTGTCGAACTAGCGGAGGAAACCGCCGGGGTCACGTCCGGGGAATTGGTCGATTTCATCCCCTTCAGCGAGTTCTCGTGATGCGTATTCTCTATTTCGCCTCGCTTCGCACCAAGACGGGAATCTCCGCCGAAGACGTCTCGCCGCCCGCCAGTGTGGCGACCGTCGGCGCGCTGATCGATTGGTTGCGGACCCAAGGCCCCGGTTACGCCGAAGCGCTCGAGGATCTCGCCGTGGTGCGCGTGGCCGTCAACCAGGAATATTCCGGACTCGACGCGTCAATCGGCGCGGACGACGAGATCGCCCTGTTTCCGCCGGTGACCGGAGGCGTGCGATGATCCGGGTCCAGGCCGAGGATTTCGATGTGAGCGCCGAGCTCGATGCGCTCGGCAACGCCAGCCGCGCGATCGGCGGCGTTGCGGTGTTCGTGGGCATTGTGCGGGGCGAAGCCGAGGGTAAGTCGATCGGCGCGATGACACTCGAACACTACCCGGCGATGACCGAACGGGAACTCGAAAGGATCGAGGCCGAAGCGAACGCACGCTGGCCGCTCGAGGCAAGCCTGATCGTTCACCGGGTCGGCCGGCTCGAGCCGGGCGATCGGATCGTGCTGGTGATCACCGCCTCGACCCATCGTCAGGTGGCCTTCGAGGCCTGCGAGTTCTTGGTCGACTGGCTGAAGACCAAGGCCCCGTTCTGGAAGCTCGAGGAAACTGGCTCGGGGGCCCGCTGGGTCGAGGCGCGAGAGACGGACGATGCGGCGGCGGCGCGCTGGACCGAGAAAGGCTGACTATCCGTCCGAGGGCTTGTGAACCTCGGCGTCGTAGTCCTCCATCAGCTGGCGGGTGATCGGGCCGACCTGATAGGAGCGTCCCTCGATTTCGCTGATCGGGGTCACTTCCGCGGCCGTGCCGGTCAGAAACAGCTCGTTGGCGGTATCCAGTTCCTCGACTGCCACGGCGCGCTCGGTGATCTCGATGCTACGCCGGCGTGCGAGTTCGATGACTGTGCGCCGGGTAATGCCGTCGAGAAAGCAATCGGGGGTTGGCGTGTGGAGCGCGCCGTCGATCGCCAGAAACAAGTTGGCCCCGGTGGCTTCTGCGACCTGGCCACGCCAATCGAGCATGAGCGCGTCGTCATAACCCTCGGATTCGGCGATATGCTTGGACAGAGTGCAGATCATGTAGAGGCCCGCCGCCTTGGACTGAACCGGCGCGGTATCCGGCGCCGGTCGCCGCCAGGACGACATCTTGAGCCGGATGCCCCCCTCGCGATCCTTGAAATAGGCGCCCCACGGCCACACCGCTATCGCCAGATGAATCGTATTCTGCTGCGCCGAGACGCCCATCATCTCGCTGCCCCGCCAGGCGACGGGACGGATATAGCCGTTGTCGATGCCTTGGGCAGCAACGGTCTCGAGCGTCGCCTCGATCAGCGCTTCGACGCTGATCGGCAACTCGAAGCCCAGCGCCTTCGCCGAGGCCGCCAGCCGCTCACAGTGGGCATTCAGTTTGAACGGGCGTCTGTCGTAGACCCGCACTCCCTCAAACACGCAGCTCGCATAATGAAGCGCGTGGCTAAGCACATGAAGTTTGGCGTCGCGCCAAGGTACCAGCCCGCCATCATACCAGATTACCCCGTCCCGATCGTCATAGGGCAGGAGCATCGAGGCATCCGAAGTGGAGGTCTGCGCCGACATTTGTTTGATCCGCGATGAAAAAGAGTGTTGCGCTCAGTATCACCCGAAGTGATATAAGTCAACATGGCTGACATAAATCCCGCTACCAATCCGCTTTATCTTCGCGAGGACGAGCTGCGCCAGAGCATGGAGCTCCTGTTCTATGCCTATCGGGACTTCACAGCCGAAGCCGACGCGCTCCTCGCGGAGCACAACTTCGGCCGCGCCCATCACCGGGTGATCTACTTCGTCGGGCGCTATCCGTCGATCTCAGTGGCCGAGCTGCTCTCGATCCTGCGCATCACGAAACAAAGCCTCTCCCGCGTGCTGGGCCAACTCGTTACCACGGGCTATATTGTCCAGCGCCCGGGAACAAAGGACCGGCGCCAGCGCCTGCTCTCGCTTACCGCCAAGGGCGCCGAGCTCGAACGTCGACTCTCCACCGACCAGCGCAAGCGCATCGCCGCGGCCTACCGTACCGCCGGTCCACAGGCCGTGGATGGCTACCGCAAGGTGCTGCTGAGCATGATCAACGAGCGCGACTGCGACCGTCTGCTCGGCCATCCGGGAGCCGACCGGGGCGCGGAATAGATCGGAACAGGCGATGAGCACCGGGGAAACCCACATCCTGATCGTCGACGACGATACCCGACTTCGCGACCTGCTCCAGCAATACCTATCGGAAAACGGATTTCGCGTGACCACGGCAGCCGACGCAGCCGACGCCCGGGCCAAGCTCGGCGGCCTGCAATTCGATCTGATCGTCCTCGACATCATGATGCCGGGCGAATCCGGGATGGACCTTACTCACAGCCTGCGCAAGAGCTCGGCTGTGCCGATTCTGCTGCTCACCGCGATGGCCGCACCGGGTGACCGAATCGCCGGGCTCGAGAGTGGCGCCGACGACTATCTGACAAAGCCCTTCGAGCCCCGCGAGTTGGTCCTGCGCATCCAGACGATCCTGCGCCGAGCGGGACCGCCGCTGGCTGAAGCACCGATCATCCGTCTCGGTCCGTTCACATTCGACCTCGAATCCCGCGATTTGCGGCGCGGCGACGCGCCGGTTGCGCTGACCACCGGCGAAGCCGATCTGTTGGCAAGCCTCGCCCGGCGGCCGGGTATAACGCTCTCGCGGGAGGAACTGAGGCGCGAAAGTGGCCTCCCCGACAGCACGCGGGCCGTCGACGTGCAAATCAACCGCCTGCGCCGCAAGATCGAGCCCGACCCCAAACGGCCGCACTATTTGCGCACGGTCTGGGGTGAAGGCTATACCCTGCGGCCCGACTGATCGGCGAGGAGGAGCGAGGCCCCGCCCATTATGGCTGTCGTCAAGAAATTCATACCCCGCAGTCTGTTCGGCCGGTTCCTGCTGATCACCCTGGTGCCGCTGATCTTGCTGCAGGGAGTCGTCGCCTATATCTTTTACGAGCGTCATTGGGATTCGGTGAGCCGCCGCCTTGCCCTGGGGCTTGCCGGCGACATCGCCGTTGTTATCCAGACTCTGCGGGAAACTCCGGAGATCGATGAGCGCGAGCGGTTCCTGAGCTTCGCCCAACCCCACATGGAGTTGCGGGTCGTCATCGAGCCGGACGCGATCCTGCCCAATGTGGCACCCTTGGTGACCAACCGAATCCTCGATCGGATGCTGACCCGGGCGCTGTATGAACGGCTGGTCTATCCCTTCCAAATCGATACCCGCCGCTATGACGAGGAAATCCAGATTCGGGTGCAGCTCCCGGACAGCGTACTGACCGTGACGACGCCGCGAAAGCGGCTGTTCTCGTCCACGACCTATATCTTCGTAATGTGGATGGTCGGCACGGCGATAATCCTGGTCGCCATCGCAGTCTATTTCCTGCGCGACCAGATGCGCCCGATCCGACGTCTCGCCCTCGCAGCGGAGAGCTTCGGCAAGGGCCGTCCGGTTACCGACTTCAAGCCTGAAGGGGCCTGGGAAATCCGTCAGGCCGCCGCAGCCTTCATCGAGATGCGTGAACGGATCCAGCGTCAGGTCCAGCAGCGCACCGAGATGCTGGCGGGGGTCTCCCACGATTTGCGCACGCCGATTACCCGCATGAAGCTCCAGCTCGCGATGCTCGAGGACAACCCGGCGGCGCGCAACCTGACTGATGACGTCAACGAAATGGAGCACATGATCGAGGGCTATCTCGCCTTCGCCAAGGGCGAAGGATTCGAGCAGCCGCATTTGACGCCGCTCGGCGATTTGCTCCGCGACGTTGCCGATGGAGCCCGCCGCCAGAACATGAATGTCGATCTCCAGCTCGATGGCGACCTGACGGCGAATGTTAGGCCCGGAGCCATCAAGCGCTGCGTCACGAACCTGATCGAAAATGCGGCCCGCTACGGCACGCGGATCACCCTTGCAGCCCGCCGGATCGGCGAAATTATCGAGATCGCGATCGAGGACGACGGGCCGGGCATCCCCGTGGACCGGCGGGCCGACGTCTTCAAGCCGTTTCACCGGCTTGATGAATCGCGCAACCCCGCCACCGGTGGCGCAGGCCTCGGCCTCACCATCGCGCGCGACATCATGCACGTTCACGGTGGTGAAATTCAGCTCCTGGATGCGTCCTTGGGCGGCCTGCGGGTGGTTCTCCGCCTGCCCGTCTAGCTTGCAGGCTCGGCCTCTGGCGCAGGATTATCCGCGCCGCGCGGGCGGCTACAGAGGCGATCCAGTACGCCCAGCAACGAGTCGACCCGCCCGAGCTGGCGATCGAGCGTCGCCATGGTCCGGCTCATATCGTCAGAGTCGTCGGCGAGCCAGATCCGGAAGGTGCAAAGATATATCGCAGCCAAGACCTTGACCCGCAGGCGGCCTCGCAGGCCTGTACTCGTCAGACCTGCCGCTTCGAGCATCCACGCCACCGACCGGGCGAGGCGGAACAGGCCGCAGATCGCGCCCTCCGGATCCCGGGAACAATCACCGACAATTGCGCGCAGGCCCTCCTTGTACGGCGTCATGGCGTCGAACCGGTGCATCATCACGGCAAAGAGCCGATCCCGGACGGGTTCACCGTCGAGATCTGGGTCCAGCGCGCTCAACACTTCGTCGTCCATCCGGTCGGAAAACGCGAGGACAATAGCCGCGCGGGAGCCGTAGAGCGCGTGAAGCTCGGCCAAACTCAACCCGGCCGCCTCGGCGATGTCGCCTAAACTGAGCCGCCGCCAGCCCCGGGTCGCTGCAAGCTCGAACGCGGCCCGGATGACCCGCTCGGATGAATCGGCCTTCTTCGGCATGGTGCCTCCCTCCGGCCCCTGTCGGTTGCAAGCAGCTTATGGGTAAATACTAGAGCCGTGCCGGTGGCGGCGTCAAACCGGCTGCGACCAGGGTTACTCGGCAAGCTCGCGGGACCGTTGGGTCGCCGCCTCGACGGCGCTGCTCAACAGGCCTTGCAAGCCGTCCGTCGCCATCAGAACATCGAGGGCCGCCTGGGTCGTCCCGTTCGGGCTGGTGACGTTGTGCCGCAACGTCTCGACCGGCTCGTCCGACGCATAGGCAAGCTCAGCGGCGCCCCACACGGTTGTTCGAGCCAGCTGAAGCGCGAGATCGGGTGCGAGTCCCGCCGCCTCGCCTGCTTTGGCGAGACATTCGATAAACAAAAACAGATAGGCGGGGCCGCTGCCCGAGACGCCGGTGACGGGCTCGAGCAGGACTTCGTCGTCGACCCAGGCGACAGTGCCGACGGCCGCCAACAGCGAATCGCAAATCCTGCGCTGTTCGGCCGTCACGTTCGGGTTGGCGAAGGCGACGGAGATCCCCCGGCCGATCGCGGCGGGCGTATTTGGCATGGCCCGAACTATAGCCGCGGCGACGCCCAGGGGGCGCTGGAGCGAGGCGACGGTGCGACCTGCTGCGATGCTCAGGAATACAGTGCCAGGACCGGCGAGCGCCGCGTAGGCGGGTGCGGCCTCGTCCATCGTCTGGGGCTTGACCGCGAGCACGACGACGTCAGGCGCCTCGATCATGTCGTGCCCAGCGATTTCCGGGGCAACCGCAACACCCAGACGAGCCGTAAGATCCGCCGCCCTCTCGGGGTCGGGCTCGACGACCACGACACGTTCTGCGGCAAGCCCGCCGTCGAGCCATCCGGCCAGCAGCGCACCACCCATCTTGCCGCCGCCGACAAGACAGAGGCGCCTATCGATGGTCATCAGGCCTCGCCGAGGGTGTCCACGAGCGCCAGCGCGATGGCTTCGTCGGGTCTCTTGCCGCCCCAGATGACATGTTGGAACGCGGGATAGAAGCGTTCCGATTCAGTCAGCGCAATATCGATCGTATCCTGCATCTGCGCGGAACTGAGCCCCGGGCTCTCGCGCAACAGCATGGCGTGACGGAACACCGGCAGCCCCTCGTCGGACCACAGCTCGAAATGCCCGAAGCACAGACGCTCGTTGGTCAGCGCCAGAAGATGGAAGATCGGCTCGCGCTTGGCCTCGGGAACCTTCATGTCGAAGGCACAGGAGAACTGCAACGCGCTGATGTCGGCACGCCAGCAGAACCAGAGTTGATACGCGCACCAGCGTCCGGCGATCTCGACCGTGATGTCTTCCGCGCTATGACGCTCGAAGGGCCAGTTATTGTGGCTCACGATCTGTTCGACAGCGTCCAACGGATTGTTGAAGTCCTGCTCGGCGTCGACCGTAATGGATCCCATGCTGCTCGCACTCCTGATGCCCGAACCGGGCCTGCAATCGGCCGCTCCGTTGAATTCCGGCGACCTGACGGCATCGTATCAGACCTGCTCTCCCCACTACAAGATGTGATCGACAGATTACTGATCGCAAAATGTAGGTGCGAGCACTATATATCGCGAAATGGTGGCGCCGTGCACACCACAGATTGGCTGCAAAAGCTGGAAAATTATCAAGTTATTGAATTAAAACGATTTTTTATATCGCGTCGATTGCAGGGCTAACGCCTCAGTTCAGGATCCGGGGGTTTTTTCGCGCCAGACGCCTTTTTCGTGGCGCGCTTCTTGGTTGGCGTCTTCCTGGCACGGGGAGATTTTCCCGGCCCCGACGCCTCGAGCGCGGAGACCCGCTTGGCGAGCGCCTCCTGCTCGGTGCGTGCCTTGGCAGCCATCTCCTTGACCGCGTCGAACTCGTCGCTGCCGACCAGCTCCATGCGCTCGAGAACCCGCTCGAGCTGGCGACGCACGAGGCTTTCGAATTCCCCGCGAACCCCCGAAGCCGCACTCATGGCACCGCTCGCCATCCGGGCAAAATCGTCGAACAGCCGATTGCTGGTTTGCATCGCTCCCTCCTCCTCGTGCTCTTCTGCTATATGGCGTGTCAACCGCGGTCCTGCAACGGCGGCTTGTAGCCCGCCGCATTTTGGACCTATAACATGGCGCAGTCGGAACGGAAAAATGCCGCCATGATCATTGTTACCGGGGGAGCCGGGTTCATCGGCTCGAACTTGCTCGCGGCGCTCGAGGCGCGGGGGGTGAGCGATCTCGTCGTAAACGACACTCTCGGCACGGGGGATAAATGGCGCAACATCGCCAAGCGCGAGTTGGCCGATGTCGTGCCGCCGGACCGCCTGCTCGGCTATCTCGACGCACATGCGCAGGCCGTCGAGGTGATTTTCCATATGGGCGCCAATTCGTCGACCACCGAACAGGATGCCGATTCGATTCTGGAAAGCAATACCCACCTGAGCCTCGATCTGTGGGATTGGTGCAGTCATTACGGCAAACGCCTGATCTACGCCTCTTCCGCGGCAACCTACGGCGACGGTTCGCAGGGGTTCGATGACGACGGATCGATCGAAGCGCTGGCAACGCTCCGCCCACTCAATCCCTACGGCTGGAGCAAGCATCTGGTTGACCGGCGGATAGCCCGCCTGGTCGCCTGCGGCGCGCGCGCGCCGGCACAATGGGCTGGGCTTAAATTCTTCAACGCCTACGGCCCCAACGAATACCATAAGTGCTCCATGCGCAGCCTGATCGCCAAGAATTACGCAAGCGCCGCAGCGGGGGAAGCCGTCAGTCTCTTCAAGTCGAATCATCCCGACTACGTCGACGGTGGCCAGTTAAGGGATTTCGTCTGGGTCGGCGATTGCGTCGAGATCATGCTTTGGCTCTACGATCATCCCGAGGTCAACGGCCTGTTCAACGCAGGAACCGGCGAGGCGAGAAATTTCAAGGATCTGATCGAGGCGCTGTTTCGGGCGGTTGATCAGGATACGCGGATCACCTACATCGACATGCCCGAGGAGCTCCAGGGCAAATACCAGTACTTCACCCAGGCAGAGATGGGCCGGCTGCGGGCCGTGGGCTATGATCGGCCTGCGACCTCGATCGAGGACGGCGTGGCCGCCTATGTCAACGACTATCTGAACCAGGCCGATCCCCATCGATGATCGGATGCGATGACCGTGCAACGATGACCGCTCGCCGATGACTCTGGCCCTGCTTTTTCCGGCAATCGACCCGGTCGTGGTCGAGATCGGGCCGATCAGCATCCGCTGGTATGCCTTGGCTTACGTCGCCGGTCTGTTCATCGGATGGTTCTACATCCGTTATCTCGCGCGCCGCTTCAACAGCCTGCTTCAGCCCCGCCAGGTCGATGATTTGCTGGTCTGGATGACCGCCGGCGTGGTGCTCGGCGGACGAATGGGCCACGTCCTGTTCTACAAACCGGATTACTATTTCAGCCATCCCGCCGAGATCGTCTATATCTGGCAGGGGGGCATGTCGTTTCATGGTGGGCTGATCGGGGTCGCCCTCGCCCTGTTGCTGTTCGCCCGCCGACACCGGATACCGGTCCTCGCCATCGGTGATCTGGTGGCCTGTGCGGCGCCCGTTGGGCTGTTTTTCGGGCGCGTCGCAAATTTCGTCAACGGTGAGCTGTTCGGCCGGGTCAGCGACTGGCCCTGGGCGATGGTCTTCCCGATGGGCGGACCGGCCGCCCGCCATCCGAGCCAACTCTACGAGGCGGCACTCGAGGGCGTGGCTCTTTTCCTGTTGTTGCTGGGCTTGAGCCACGTCGCGCGCATCGCCGAGCGCGCGGGCCTGCTCACTGGTATCTTCGTGACCGGCTACGCCATCCTGCGCATCGTCGGTGAGCTGTTCCGCGAACCTGACGCCCATCTGGGCTTCGTCGTCGGTGGGATCACAACGGGCCAGATTCTTTCGATACCCATGCTGGCCATCGGTCTTTGGCTGATCGTCGCGACGCGCGCGCGCCGTCCGCCTGAGGCTGGCCCGTGACTGCGCTCTTCCACACGTTACGCCGCCTGATCGAAGAAACCGGGCCGCTCACGGTCGCTCAATACATGGATTGGGCCCTCAATCATCCCGACCAGGGCTATTATCAGCGTCACGACCCGTTGGGTGCGGCGGGCGATTTCGTTACGGCGCCCGAAATCAGCCAGATGTTCGGTGAGCTGATCGGCCTGTGGTGCGCCGCCACCTGGGAGCAGATGGGACGGCCCGATCCGGTCCTGCTGGTCGAGTTCGGTCCTGGCCGGGGTACCCTGATGGCCGATGCCCTGCGCGCCGGCGCTATCGTGGAACCCTTCGAGATGGCACGCCGGGCCCACCTCGTCGAAACCAGCTCCGTCCTCCGACACCGGCAAGAGGTCATGCTCGGGGAGAGTGGCGCCATCTGGCACGACGATATCGACGGGCTACCCGCCGGCCCTGCTCTGATCATCGCCAACGAGCTGTTCGATGCGCTGCCGGTCCGTCAGCTCGTCCGCGGCGGCCAGGGCTGGGTCGAGCGCCGGATCGGGCTCGATCGGGCCGCGAAATCGCTTTGCTTCGCGACCGATGAGCAGCCCAGCCCCGTTGCTGCCTTGCTGCCCGCCGCCCTGACGGGCGCACCGGAGGGCAGCCTCGTCGAGATCAATCCGGCCGCTGCCGGTCTCGCCGTGCAGCTAAGCCGGCGTCTTGTCGACCAGGGTGGCGTCGCGTTGATCATCGATTACGGGCATGTGCAGCCGCGCACTGGCGAAACCCTGCAAGCGGTCAAGGGTCACCGACCCCACGCCGTCTTGGAGTCGCCGGGAGAGGCCGACCTGACCGCCCATGTGGATTTCGCCGTGCTGGCCCGGGTCGCACGCGAGGCGGGAGCTCATGCCCACGGGCCGGTCCCTCAGGGCCGCTTTCTCGAGCGCCTCGGTATCGTCAGCCGGGCCGAGGCGCTATGCCGCGAGGCGACGCCCGAGCAGACAACCGAGATCAGGGCCGCACTTGAGCGCTTGACCGGCGAGAACGCGATGGGTGCGTTGTTCAAATGTCTCGCCATTACATCGCCGGACCTCCCGGCACCCGCCGGTTTCGGATCGACCGCCGAACCGGGAGGTCAACGGGCTGCCCGCGCATGATTGAGCGGCTCAACCATCCGGCTCTCGAATTGGCCGGTATCGCTCACAGTTGGTTTACACGGCGGGGCGGTGTCAGCGACGGACTCTTCAGCTCGCTCAACTGCGGCTTCGGGTCCGGCGACGACGAGGAGCATATCATGCTGAATCGGGACCGGGCCCTCGAAGCCCTGGGCATCGCGCGCGGCCAATTGTGCACCGCTTATCAGGTCCACGGCGCGTCCGCCGTAACGGCCACCGAGCCTTGGCCACGCGGCGCGGCGCCGCAAGCCGACGTCCTTGTCACGACCACCCCGGGACTGGCACTTGGCGTGCTCACTGCCGATTGCGCGCCCGTTCTGTTGGCCGACGGCGAAGCCCGTATCGTGGCAGCCACGCATGCCGGGTGGAAAGGCGCACTCCACGGTGTCCTCGAAGCAGCGGTCGAGGCCATGGAGCACGCTGGCGCCGCGAGGCCGCGAATCGTCGCCGTGATCGGCCCCTGCATCGCCCAGGATTCATATGAAGTCGGGCCGGAATTTCGGGACCGGTTCGCCGTCCGCGATTCCTCGGACACGGACTTTTTCGTCCCGGCGGAACGCCCCGGGCATTTTCGGTTCGACCTGCCGGGTTACGCCCGTCGACGCCTCGAGGCGCTCGATCTCCGGGCCGTGACCGGGCTCGACCTCGACACCTGCATCGACGCCGCGCGGTTCTTCAGCTATAGGCGGGCGACGAGGGCCGGCGAAAATCGATATGGCCGTCTGCTCTCGGCCATTGCCCTGGTCGGTTAAGCCGGAGGACCTGCGGTGCCTTACATGATCCTGTTCGTCATATTGTGCGTCATCGGCGCGGTGGCGAGCTGTGTTTTCTAGCCGGCGCTTCCACCGGCCTATTGGAAGTCTTCGGGTGCTGGCGCTGATTTGCGTCTTGGCGTTGTGCGCCTGCCAGCCGCTTCCCCGTCCGTTCCAGGGCGACGTGAATCTCGAGACCGCGGACAGCTTGCTCGCGCCCGGGCCCCATAGCGGCGTGCTCATCAAGCTGGCGAGCGGCACGGTGATACCCGTGGCCGTCAAGCTGCGCGATGCCGTCGCTGAAGCCCTGCAGGAACGCGACGTTCCCGCTTTTACCCGGAGTTCCAATCTGACCAGCTATGTCCTGATCTGCCATATTCCCGCACTGAAATCCGAGGATGGCGCAGTGACCGAGCTGACGCTTCACTGGACCCTCAAAAACGCCAAAGGCAAGCTCCTGGATTCCTTCATCCAGACGCGTGTCATGTCGGTCTCCGAATGGCTCGATTCCTCGCCGGACACCCTGGCGATGTTCGCGGGTCTGGTGGCCGATCGGGTCGCAATCAAGCTCGGTACGATCGCCGGTCTTGAGCCTACCCGACCCCTCGACGCCGGTGCAGGCGCTTGGGCCACTATTTTCATAGCGCCTGTCGCGGGCGCACCGGGCGATGGCGGGCAGGCCCTTTTGCTTGCCATGCAAAGCCGGCTCAGCGTGGCCCAGGTCCGACTCGCCGCGCAACCGGGCGGAACGGCTCTGATCCTGCAGGGCGAGGTCGCAACCCGCGACATTACCTCGTCCGTCCAGCAACTCGATGTCGTCTGGCGATTGCTCGACGCGAAAGGCGAGGAGATCGGCACGGTCACTCAATCGGGCGACGTGCCGCGCGAGGTGCTGGCCGGGTCAAGGGGACCTCTGGCGACGACGATCGCCGATTACGGCGCCGCGGGTATTCTCGATTTGCTGCGCCAGGTGCACGACTCGGGCAAACCGGACTAACGCCGGAACACGATTGCAACGTCGTTTACAGACGGCGGAGGGGTTGCTAGATTTCGCCGCGATCATGGTGAGGGCCGGGCAACCGTTTGGCAATGCCGGTCCACTCGCAGATCGGCCGCAAAGGACCGCAGTATCATGAAACTGGTGGCGGGCAACAGCAACCGGCCTCTCGCCGAAGCGATCGCGACGACTCTGAATCTGCCTCTGACGAAAGCGAGCATCCGCCGCTTTTCGGACATGGAGGTGTTCGTCGAAATTCACGAGAACGTGCGGGGCGAAGACGTCTTCCTGATCCAGTCGACGTCCTACCCGGCGAACGACAATTTGATGGAACTGCTGGTTTGTCTCGATGCGCTCAAGCGCGCCTCGGCGCGACGGATCACGGCGGTGATCCCCTATTTCGGCTACGCCCGCCAAGATCGTAAACCCGGTCCCCGGACGCCAATTTCGGCCAAGCTCGTGGCCAACCTGATCACGGCGGCAGGCGCCAACCGGGTTCTGACCATGGACTTGCATGCGGGCCAGATCCAAGGCTTTTTCGATATCCCGGTCGACAACCTCTATACGGCGCCGGTTATCGTCAAGGAAATCGAAGACAACCTCAACGGCGAGGATTTGATGATCGTCTCGCCCGACGTCGGCGGCGTGGTGCGGGCGCGCGCCATCGCGAAACGGCTCGACGCCGATCTTGCGATCGTCGACAAGCGGCGCGAGCGTGCCGGTGTCTCCGAGGTCATGAATATCATCGGCGACGTGACCGACCGGCGCTGCATTTTGGTCGACGACATCGTCGATTCGGCCGGCACGCTATGTAACGCGGCCCAGCGGCTCAGGGATGACGGCGCCGCATCGGTCATGGCCTATGTCGCCCACGGCGTGCTTTCGGGTGGCGCGGCTGCACGCGTTGCGTCGAGTGCGCTGGAGCGGCTGGTGGTAACGGACAGTATCCAGATGACCGAGGCCGTGCGCGTGGCCGAGAACATCCACACGCTCTCGATCGCCGAGCTGATGGGTGAGGCAATGCAGCGCATTAGCGAGGAAAGCTCTGTTTCGAGCTTGTTCGACTGACCCTTTTTCTGGCATAAACACGCCGCGTACACGCCGGTGTCGACACCCTTGGAGGCCGCTCCGGCAGATTACCCAAGGAGAGAACCATGGTCGAAGTATCGACGATAGGCGCCCACGGGCGCGACGGGGTCGGGAAAGGGGCCGCCCGTTCACTGCGCCGGGAGGGCCGTGTGCCCGCCGTGATCTATGGCGCCAAGGCCGCCCCCCTTCCGATCACGCTCGAATCGCGCGAGATTGGGCGCGAGATCAGTCGTGCAGGATTCTTCACGCGGCTCTACGACATCGAAATTGAGGGCGAAACGCACCGGGTACTACCCCGCGACGTGCAGTTCCACCCGATCACCGACCAACCGCTGCATATCGATTTTCTACGCTTGGTTGCGGGCGCGAAGCTCAACGTCAACGTCGCCTGCCATTTCACCGACGACGAAGAGTGCCCCGGCCTGAAGCGCGGCGGCGTACTCAACGTGGTGCGCCACGAGGTCGAGCTGCTCTGCCCCATCGAGGCGATTCCAAACGAGATCGTCTTCAGCCTCAAGGATCTCGATATCGGCGACACGATCCACATCAGCGCCGCCAGCCTGCCTGAAGGGGTAACGCCGACGATTACCGACCGGGACTTCACGGTCGCCACCATTGCGTCGCCGACCATCATTGAAGAGCCCGAGGAAGAGGAAGAAGAACTCGAGGAAGGCGAGGAAGGTCTCGAAGGAATCGAGGGCGAGGAAGGCGCGGAGGAAGGCGCGAGCGAAGACGAAACCGGGGGCGCGGACGAGGATTAGCGCCGGTACGGGCGGGCGCGCGGGCCATGCTGCTTTTCGTCGGCCTCGGCAACCCGGGCCCCGACCACGCGGGCCATCGTCACAATATCGGATACCGGGCAGTCGAGGCGATCGCGGCGCGGCACGGGTTTGCCGAATTCAAGGCACGCGCGCGCCTGTCGGGCGCGATTGCGGAAGGCCGGCTCGGCGACGAGAAGGTCCTGCTGCTCGAGCCTGCCACCTACATGAACGAGTCGGGACGCGCGGTCGGCGCAACCATGCGGTTCTTCAAGATCCCGCTCACCGACATCGTCGTTTTCCACGACGAGCTTGATCTCGCGCCGGGCAAGCTGCGGATCAAGGTCAACGGCGGTAACGCAGGCCATCACGGCCTCGATTCGATCGACGCCCATATCGGCAAGGCCTACCGGCGTGCCCGGATTGGGATCGGTCATCCGGGGGACAAGGCTCTCGTGACACCCTATGTCTTGAGCAATTTCTTCAAGACGGATATGGCGTGGCTCGACCGCCTGTTGCCTGCCATCGCCGATGCCGCACCGTTGCTGGCGGACGGCGGCGATAACGCCTTCATGACCCGCGTCGCGCTGCTCGCCCAACCGCCCGAACCGGAGAAACCCACTGGCGATGCCGGCGACGAGACCGGCGATGGGGCTTAGATGCGGCATCGTCGGCCTGCCCAATGTGGGTAAGTCGAGCCTGTTCAACGCCATGACGCTCGGCATCGGAGCCGAGACGGCGAACTACCCTTTCTGCACCATCGAACCCAATGTGGGCCGGGTGACGGTTCCGGACACGCGCCTCGATCGTGTCACCGACCTCGTCCGGTCCGCTTCGATTGTGCCGACCTGGCTCGAATTCGTCGATATCGCCGGCCTCGTGAAGGGCGCCGCCGAGGGCCAGGGACTCGGCAACAAATTTCTCGGCCATATTCGCGAGGTCGATGCCGTCGTCCATCTGCTGCGCTGTTTCGAGTCCGGCGAGGTTAGTCATGTCGAGGGCTCGGTCGATCCCGTGCGCGACGCCCAGCTGGTCGAGACCGAGCTCATGCTGGCGGATCTGGAAAGCCTCGAGCGGCGTCATGAGACCGCGATCAAGAAGGCGCGCGGCAACGACACGGAGGCGATCGCACAGGTCTCGCTGATGGGACGGGCGCTTGACGCCTTGCGTGACGGCAAGCCGGCGCGGTTTGCCGAACGGGCGGCCGACGAGGAGGATGCGTTCCGCCAGCTCCACCTGCTGACTGCCACGCCCGTGCTCTATGTCGCCAATGTCGACGAAGACGCCGCTGCCACCGGCAATGCGTATTCCGACGCCGTTGCCGCCATCGCGGCGGAGCAGGGAAACGAGGCGGTCGTGGTCTCCACTGCGATCGAGGCGGAAATCGCTCAGCTCGAC
This sequence comes from Alphaproteobacteria bacterium, assembly GCA_965198325.1. Classification (GTDB taxonomy): domain Bacteria; phylum Pseudomonadota; class Alphaproteobacteria; order UBA828; family JAPUJA01; genus CBDAPE01. Next base: position 98,153 of record CBDAPE010000018.1, read on the forward strand.
GCCGACGCCCGCGAAGAGTTCCTGGCGGAACTGGGCCTCGAGGAGCTGGGACTCGCCCGCGTGATCCGCGCCGCCTACCGGCTGCTCGATCTGATCACCTTCTTCACCGCCGGCCCCAACGAGGCCCGCGCCTGGACGGTTCCGCGGGGCACACCGGCCTCCCGAGCGGCCGGAGGCATCCACAGCGATTTCGAGAGGGGCTTTATCTGCGCCGAGACGATCGCCTACGATGACTATGTGGCAAAAGGCGGTGAAACGGGTGCCAAGTATGCCGGCAAGATGCGCCAGGAAGGCCGGGACTACGTCGTCCAGGACGGCGACGTCATCCTGTTCCGCTTCAACGTCTAGGCGTACTCGACAGAGGGAGGCACAGTCATGGGAAGCACCATCGAGCTGATCGCCGACGATGAACGCCGCTTCGCGGCGTATCTCGCGGAACCCGACGGTCCGCCGCGCGCCGGCCTGGTCGTGATCCAGGAAATCTTCGGCGTGACCGGCCACATCCGCGAGCTCTGCACGGGCTTTGCGGCCGACGGCTACCTGGCCATCGCGCCGTCGCTGTTCGACCGGCTCGAGGAGCAGGTCGAGCTGGATTATGACGAAGACTCCGTCGCCCGGGGGCGCGAACTCAGGACCACGCTGGGCTGGCAGGCGCCGCTCAGGGACATCGCGGCCGCACGGGCACGAATCGCTCATGCCGGCAAAACTGGCATCATCGGCTATTGCTGGGGCGGCTCGCTCGCCTTCCTCGCCGCCTGCCGACTGGCGCTGTTCGATGGCGCTGTCGGCTATTATGGCGGCCAGATCGCTCAGTTCGCCGACGAGCAACCCCGCTGCCCGCTGATGCTCAATTTCGGCGAGACCGACCCCGTCATTCCACCGGACGACGTCGCCCACATCAAGGCCTCCAGGTCCGAGGCAACAATCCATCTCTATCCCGCCGGCCACGGCTTCAATTGCGACCAGCGAGCCGATTACGACCCCGAGAGCGCGGCCCTCGCCCGGACCCGTACGCTCGATTTCTTCGCGACGCACCTCGGCTGACGGAGACGACGCCATGAGCGACGGCCGGTCCCCCCCTGTCATCGCCGTCATCGGCGGCAGCGGACTCTACGACATCGACGGCCTCGAGAACACCGAGTGGATCGAGGTTGCCTCGCCCTTCGGCGCGCCCTCGGACGCAATTCTAAGAGGCGAACTCGGCGGTCAGGCCATGCTCTTCCTGCCGCGCCACGGCCGGGGCCACAGGGTGCCGCCGGGCGAGATCAACTACCGCGCCAACATCGATGCGCTCAAGCGCGCGGGCGCGACCGAGATCGTTTCGCTGTCCGCGGTGGGCAGTCTGCGTGAGCGCCTTGAGCCCGGCATGTTCGTCCTCGTCGATCAGTTCATCGACCGAACCTTCGCTCGGGTGAAGAGCTTTTTTGGCACCGGCTGCGTCGCCCACGTCTCCATGGCCCAGCCGGTTTGCCGCCGGTTGGGCGTCCACCTCGCCGAGGCCATGTCCGCGCTCGGTCGCGACTTGGTTTTAGGCGGAACTTATCTCGCGATGGAAGGGCCCCAGTTCTCCAGCCTCGCTGAATCCGAGCTTTACCGGAGCTGGGGCTGCGACGTCATCGGCATGACCAACATGCCCGAGGCCAAGCTCGCGCGCGAAGCCGAGCTGTGCTATGCGACCATCGCCATGATCACCGATTATGACTGCTGGCATGACGACCATGACGACGTCAGCGTCGAGGCCATCATCGCGGTCCTGATGGAGAATGCCGGCAACGCGCGCGCCCTGATAAAGGCCGTTGCACCGCGCCTCGCGGAGCGCGCCGGGCCGTGCCCCGAGAGCTGCCATGAGAGCCTCGACAATGCCCTGGTCACCACCCCCGAGGCGCGCGATCCGGCGCTGGTGGCCAAGCTCGGTGCCGTCGCCGGCCGGGTGCTGGGGGAGGGCGGCTGAATCCGCTTAATTTTGCCTGCCGAGCCGCTACCATGGCGGGCGAACAGCAAATCGTCGCCCCCGGGGTGAAACACAGGGAAGAGCGTCATGAACGAGACAACGTCAGCCGAGATTATCGTCGTGGGCGCGGGCATCGCGGGTTCCGGCGCGGCCTTCGCATTGGCCGAGCGGGGCCACGCGGTGACGCTTCTCGAGCGCGAGTTCCCCGCTTCGGGTCCGACCGGCAAGTCCTCGGCATTGTGCCATGTGTTCTATCTCATGCCCGAACTCCAGCTCCTCGCCAAGAGGGGCATCGAAATTCTCAAAACCATCTCCGAGAAAACCGGCGAAAGCGCGGGCTGGAACCAGATCGGCGATTTGTGGTGCTGCGGCGAGAATAATGCGGCCGAGTTCCGCAGGGCCGTGGAGCAGATCAAGGGCCTGGGCTGCGAGATCGAGGCGTTGCCTGCCGGCGAGCTTCCTGCGCTCTGCCCCGACTTCAACTTCGACGGCGTCGAGATGGCGGTCTGGGAGCCCACCTGCGGCTATGCGGATTCCTACAGTGCAGCGAACGCGTTGGTCAAAGGCGCGAAGGACCGGGGCTGCACGGTGCGGCAGAATACTATCGCCACGTCCCTGCTCGCCGGGGCCGGCAAAATCAAGGGGGTCGAGACCAACGCGGGCGAGACGATCCGTGCCGATAAAGTTCTTCTCGCCGCCGGCGTCTGGACCAAGCCGCTTCTTGCCCAGGTCGGCGTCGACCTGCCCATCTTCATCGAGCGCCACCCCATGGCCGTGCTCGACGCGCCGAATTATGCGCGCCGCATCATGCCGGTCTGCTGGGTCGACGACGTGCAGATGAACTACGGCCGGCCTGACGGCAACAGCGCCATCCTGCTGGGCACCTGGTCGGGCGGCGGCACGGGCATCCGCCACGACGAGGCGGGCCGGGAAGAGCAGATAACCGACCCCGGCGTCTACCGCGAGGGTGTCGAGATCGACGAGGCGGTCTCGATCCTCGAGACCTTCCTGCCGCGCATTCCAGCGCTCGAGCAATGCGGCATCCGCCCGGGCTATGCCGGGCTCTACGACATGAGCCCCGACGACAATCCGATAATCGACGCGGTCCCCGGCACCGACGGGCTGTTCGTGATTTGCGGCTCCTCGGGTCACGGCTTCAAGATGGGTGCCGGCGTCGGCGAGGCGGCGGCCCTGATGGCCATGGGCGAAAAGGCCGAGATGCTCGCCCCCTTCAATATCGCGCGCATCCTGTAGCGTCCGATGAAGCGACTCCGATTCGAATCGCCTGACCGATGACGGCCCCGGTCCCGCCAGCGTGCCGGCCCGAGAACGGCCGCGAACCCCGTGTCAAGCCATCCCCGCGTTCGAGGACCAGTCCGTGGCCCAGCCGTTCAGCCTCATCGATCTGATCCCCGAGGTCGGCCGGATCAACATCGTCGATATCGGCGCAATGTCGCTGGGGTCCGGCACAGAGCCCTACGCGTCGTTGCTGCGCGCGAACAAGGCGCGGGTCATCGGCTTCGAACCCGACCCGGAACAGTGCGAGCGGCTCAACCAGTTGCACGGCGAGCCGCACAGGTTCTATCCCGATCTCATCGGCGATGGAGCGGATGCCACCTTCTACGAGACGAACTGGGCCGCCACAGGCTCGCTCTACCCACCGAATCAGGCGTTGCTCGAGAAGTTCCAGAATCTCCATGAATTGACGACCCTGCGGAAGACCCATCCCGTCAAGACCCGCCGGCTCGACGACATCGACGCCGTCGGCGACGTCGATTTCATCAAGATCGATGTTCAGGGTTCGGAGCTGAACGTCTTCAAGGGCGCCTCGAAGGCCCTGGCTTCGGCCACGCTGGTTCAGACCGAGGTCGAATTCGTGGAACTCTATGTCGGTCAGCCGCTCTTTGCCGACGTCGACGGCGCCATGCGCGCGGCCGGCTTTCAATTCCATACCTTCAACGGATTCGGGATGCGCAGTTTCAAGCCCATGCTCGTCGGCAACGACAAGAACCGCGGGCTGCGCCAGTTCCTGTGGTCGGACGCGATCTACGTCCGGGACTTCCTGCGGCTCGAGTCGCTGGCGGCGGAAAAGCTGCCCAAGCTGGCGGTGCTGCTTCACGATCTGGTCGGCTCGTTCGATCTCTGTCTGGTCGTCTTGACCGAGATCGACCGGCGAAACGGCGGATCGCTCGCCGCCTCGTATGTCGAGCGACTGTCCGCGCAAGACCCCGCTTAGCCGGAGACCGCCCTGACGGGGACAGCGGCCGGTCAGGACGCCGGTGCCGCCTGTAATCCCGGCTTGCGGGCTTCGACGTTCAGGCTGATGAGGTGGCCGTGGAAACGAAGGCTGCTCGCGTCTTCGAACAGACCGAATTCCTCCGCCCGGCGGATCGAAATGAACCCGACGCCCGAGAGGAACGCCTGCAGGATTTCCCAGGTCAGGCCCGTCTTGTGGAAATAGTGCTCGTCCATCTGACCTCCAAACAGCATGCGCATGATGTGGAAGCGTTCCTGCGCCTTGAGTTCCGGCAGCACGAACAGCCGGCACAACGTGTCCAGGTCTGGAACGCTTACGAAAAATGTGCCGGCGGGCTTCAGGACGCGGTGGATCTCCTTGAACGCCGCCGGAAGCTCGGCCCGGTAGCCCAGATGTTCGATCACATGGGAGGCGTAAACCGTCTCGAAGCTTCCGGCCCCGAACTGGCCGAGATCCGTTGTGCTTCCCACGGCATCGACATGGGGACCGGCCTGGATGTTCAGATTGAGCCAGCCGTCCCTGGCTTGCTTGCCGCCGATATGGAGGTTGACTGCCGCTTGAGATGTCATTGGCTCGCTCAGGCTTGGCTGTGGGCAACTCTTCCAATTACCGGAAACATTTAGGCGCTTCGGAGCCCTATCAACGGCTCGGTGCAATATTACGCTGAAATCCGGAGCTTGGAACCGCGCTCGGTTCGGCGGCAACGAATCGCCCGGCTCGCACGGAACGGCCATGTGCGAAATCCGGCGCTCACAGCCAAGCCTGGCGCCGGTGCCGGCCGGGAAACCTAATCACCTTCTCCTTGCCGCCCGGGCCGCTAAAATGGCGGGCGGAAGGCGAATATCCACCGCTCGAGGCAGGGGACAAGGAAGAGCATCATGAGCAGGGCGACGTCAGCCGAGATCATTGTCGTCGGCGCAGGTATCGCGGGCTCGGGCGCCGCCTTCGCGCTGGCCGAGCGGGGCCACGATGTGGTGCTGCTCGAGCGTCAATTCCCGGCCTCGGGCCCGACCGGCCGATCCACCGCAGTGTGTGCCGTCTTCTACCTCGTGCCCGAACTCCAGCGTCTCGCCAAGCGGGGCATCGAGATTCTCAAGGCGATCCCGGAGATGACCGGCGAGAGCGCCGGCTGGAATCAGATCGGCCACCTTTGGTGCTGCGGCGAAGCCGGCGCGACCGAGTTCCGGTCCACCGTAGAGCAGATCAGGGCCCTGGGCTGCGAGATCGAGGCGCTGCCGGTAAGCGAGTTGCCCCGGCTGTGCCCGGATTTCAACTTCGACGGCGTCGAGTTGGCCGTCTGGGAGCCCGCGTTCGGCGGCTATGCGGATTCCTACAGTGCAGCCAACGCCTTGGTCAAAGGCGCGAAGGACCGGGGCTGCACGGTGCGGCAGAATACTATCGCCACGTCCCTGCTCACCGGGGCCGGCAAAATCAAGGGGGTCGAGACCAACGCGGGCGAAACGATCCGTGCCGAGAGTGTGCTGCTCGCGGCTGGCGTCTGGACCAAGCCGCTGGTTGCGCAGGTTGGACTCGATCTGCCCATCTTCATCGAGCGCCACCCCATGGCGGTGCTCGACGCACCGAACTACGCGCGGCGCATCATGCCGGTCTGCTGGGTCGACGACCTGCTGATGAACTACGGCCGGCCCGACGGCAACGGCGCCATCCTGCTGGGCATCTGGGCGGCAGGCGGCACGGGCATCCACCATGACGGGGCAGGCCATGAAGAGCAGGTTATCGACCCCGACGACTACCGCGAAGGGATCGAGACCGATGAGGCGGTCGGTATCGTCGAGAGCTTCCTGCCGCGCATCCCGGCACTCGAGCGCTGCGGCATCCGCCCCGGCTATGCCGGGCTCTACGACATGAGCCCCGACGAGTTTCCGATCATCGACGCCGTGCCGGGCACCGAGGGTCTGTTCGTGATCTGCGGCTCGTCGGGCCACGGCTTCAAGATGGGCCCGGCCGTGGGTGAAGCAGCGGCACAGATGGTGGTCGATGCGATGCCCGAGGTGCTGGCGCCGTTCAATATCGCGCGGTTTCTCTAGGTCGATATCGGCCCGTCGGGCGGCCGCAAACGACACGAACCCCCGGCCCGGCAGCCCGGGAGGCCTCATCGGGCGTCTCACCGGAGGTGTGCCGTCTTACTCAAAAATGTTATCGTTCATTTGGGCGCGTCGCCCGGAACCGACCAGCCCCGGGAGAGCGACACCGACCTCGACTTTTCGACATCAAGCGGGACATCCCCCGTTTGAACTGGATTGTTTGGGCATCAGCTATGGCAGCCCCTTTTTATAGATTTCACCCCTCTTCCGCCTGTTGCGGGGTTTGAATTCGCGGATTACGGGGTCGTATGTACGGCGCGCCGGTTAAACCATCGAGCATTCTCAAGCCGGTCGAAGAGGGGGAGACACGCCGATGCCAGAACCGTTCACCCTGAGTCCCGGGACCCTGGCGCTGAGCGACCTGAAGGCTCTCGATTCGACGGCATCGTCGCTTGTCCTCTTGCCGGACTGTTACCCGAATATCGATAGGACCGCGGAGACGGTTCGGAGCGCCGTCGAGGATGGGCGGCTGACCTACGGCGTCAACACGGGTGTCGGAACTCTCGCCGACCGGTCCATCGCCCCCGATCAGGTCACCGAGCTGCAGCGTCGACTGGTTCTTTCCAATGCGGTGGGCACGGGCCCGCTTCTTTCCGATCGAGTCGTCCGCCGGATGGTGGTCTTGAAGATAAATACCCTGGCATCCGGGTATTCGGGTGTCCGCCGCGAGCTGATCGACGCCCTGCTGCAACTCCACAACGCGCAACTGTGTCCCTGCATCCCCTCCAAGGGCTCGGTCGGTGCGTCCGGAGACTTGGCGCCGCACGCCCATCTGGCTGTCGGGTTGATGGGCGAGGGTGACATTCGGACCGACGGGCGAATCCGGTCGGCGACGGACGCGCTGACGGCGGCTGGTCTCGAGCCGTTCCGTTTGGGCGCGAAGGAAGGCATTGCCATCCTGAATGGCACGCAAGCCTCGACGGCCCTCGCAGTCGAAGGCTTATGGCTCGCCGAGTCCGTGTTCGCGGCTGCCGTTGTCGCCGGCGCGTTGAGCGTCGAGGCCGCACTCGGACAGGACATGGCCTTCGACCCGCGGATTCAGGAGCTTCGCCGTCAGCAGGGCCAGATCGACATGGCGGCTGTCTACCGATCGCTGCTCGATCAGAGCGAGATCCGCAAGCAGGCGGCCCGCGAGGGGCGCGTCCAGGATCCCTATTGCTTGCGATGTCAGCCTCAGGTGATGGGCGCCTGTCTGGATTTTCTGTGCTTCGGCGCTGAAATCATCGGCAAGGAAATCAACGCGGTAACCGATAACCCCCTCGTCTGTATCGACAGCGGGGACTTTCTGTATGGCGGAAATTTTCATGCCGAGCCCATCGGCATGACGGCAGACTTGATCGCTCTGGTGCTGTGTGAGGTCGGATCCATGTCGGAACGACGAATCGCCCTTCTTACCGATGCCAACCACAGTATGCTGCCAGCATTTCTCGCCGCCGAAAGCGGCCTTGATTCCGGCTTCATGGTGGCGCAGGTCACGGCCGCTGCTCTTGCAAGCGAGAACAAGCACCTCGCCAACCCTGCCAGTACCGACAGCATCCCGACGACCGGCAACCACGAAGATTTCGTGAGCATGGCAACCCACGCAGCGCGCCGTCTTGAAGAGATGGCGGACAATGCCGGGGCAATCGCCGCGATCGAACTGCTCGCCGCATGCCAAGGCTTGGATTTCCGTCGTCCGGCGAAATCCAGCGGCGTGCTCGAGGAAATTGTTGCGGGCATCCGCAAGCGCGTACCGCCCTATACCCAAGACCGGTTTTTTGCGCCCTACATTGAGGCCGTAAAGGACATGGTTCGAGAGGGCTGGTTCGTTCGATTTCTTCCCAGGGGAATGCGGTTTGCGAGTTGAATCGGCGTCGATCGACCCGACCCGCCGGCCGCTCCGTCTCGCGCAAAATGCTTCAGCCGGTTGGGTTGAGAACTGGAGCGATTCAAGATCGTCTGGAATCGTTTGAGGTCGCGACCGCTGCCCGCCGGTTATTCGACGGCCGCGATAAGCGCGGGCCGCAGGGCTCCATTGCCGTGAGCGAGCAAAGCCCGCACCGGCTCCAACAAAATTGGTACCGCGCTAGTGCAGCTTCGACCAGACCCGGAGCTTGACCGCGAAGAACAGCGCCGAGAAGGCAGCCAGGAAGATCAGAACCTTGAGCCCGATCTTCTTGCGGTCCTCGAGCATGGGCTCCGCGGCCCAGTGCAGGAACACGGTCACGTCCTCGGCCATCTGCTCGAGGCTCGCATAGGTGCCGTCCTCGTACTCGACCAGCTCCTCGAAGAGCGGTGGCGGCATGGCGATCTGGCCGCCCGCGAAATAGGGGTTGTAGCTCATCCCCTCACTCAGCTCGAAATGCTCCGGCGGCTCGTCCTCGTAACCGATGAGCAGCGAATAGAGATAATCGAGCCCATGCTCCCGCGCCTTGATGATCAGCGAGAGGTCCGGCGGCATGGCGCCGTTGTTCGAGTAGCGGGCCGCCGCCTCGTTCGGGAACGGCGCGGGGAAGTAATCGCTCGGCCGGGCGGGGCGGTCGTACATGTCGCCGTACTCGTCGGGGCCGTCCTCGACATCGTAATCCGCCGCGATCGCCTTGACCTGGTCTTCCGTAAAGCCGATCGCCGCGAGGTTGCGGAAGGCGATGTAGTCGAGGCCGTGGCACGCCGCGCAGACCTCCGCGTAGACCTGCCAGCCCCGCTGGAGCTGGGCGCGGTCGAAGGTGCCGAAGACGCCGTTATGGGGCCAATCGTGATCCTTGAGCTCGTGCGCGGCGCCCGCCGCGTTGGCACCCGTGGAACTCAACCCAACAGCGAGCAGGACTAGGGCCGCAAATCCGGCGATCAGGAGCCGCCTCATGACGCCGACTCCCCATCCGGACTTCGCTTGAGCACAGGCTCGCCCAGATTCTCGGGAATCGGGCGCGGCCTCTCGAACCAGCCGATCAGCGGAAAGAGAATGATGAAGTGGGCGAAATAGTATGCGGTCGCCAGCCGGCCGATCAGGATGAACATGCCCTCCGGCGGATTGGCACCGACCCAGCCCAGCACCACGCAATCGGCCAGGAACAGCCAGAAAAACTGCTTGTAGATCGGCCGGAACTTGGCGCTGCGCACCCGCGAGGTATCGAGCCAGGGCAGCACGAAGAGAATCAGGATTGACGCCACCATAGCGAACACCCCGCCGAGCTTGTCGGGGATCGCACGCAGAATCGCGTAGAACGGGAGGAAATACCATTCGGGCACGATGTGCGGCGGGGTCTGGAGCGGGTTGGCCGGGATGTAATTGATCACCTCGCCCAGGAAATTCGGCAGGTAGAAGGTGAACAGGGCGAGCACGAAGAACATGACACCCATCCCGAACAAGTCCTTGTAGGTGTAGTAGGGATGGAACGGGATCTTGTCCTGGGGGCGCTTGATGTCGATGCCCAGCGGATTGTTCGAACCGTGGGTGTGCAGCGCCCAGAGATGGACGAACACGACGCCCACGATCAGGAACGGGAACAGGTAATGCAGGCTGTAGAAGCGGTTGAGCAACGGTTCGTCGACCGAATAGGCGCCCCACAGCCAGATCGTGATGTCCTCGCCGATCCAGGGAATCGCCGTGAACAGGTTGGTGATCACCGTCGCCGCCCAGAAGCTCATCTGTCCCCAGGGCAGGACGTAGCCCATGAAGGCCGCCGCCATCATCAAGAGCAGGATAATCACGCCCATCCACCACAGAATCTCCCGGGGTGCCTTGTAGGAGCCGTAATAGAGCCCGCGGAAGAGATGGATGTAGACCACCGCGAAGAACATCGAGCCGCCGTTGGCATGCAGGTAGCGCATCAGCCAGCCCCAATTCACGTCGCGCATGATGTGCTCGACCGAGGCGAAGGCAAGATCGGCGTGGGGCGTGTAGTGCATCGCGAGAATGACGCCGGTGACGATCTGCACCATCAGCATGATTCCGGCGAGCGAGCCGAAGTTCCACCAGTAGTTCAGGTTGCGCGGGGTCGGGTAGTCGATCAGCTGGGAATCGAGGAAGCCGAAGATCGGCAGGCGGTACTCGATCCAGCGGACGATCTTGTTCTGTGAGTTCGCAAGGCCCATGGCGGTGTCCCGTTATCCGATCTTGATCGTCGACTCGTCGAGGAACTCGTAGTCCGGAACCTCGAGATTGTCCGGCGCCGGGCCCTTGCGGATGCGCCCCGATGTGTCGTAGTGGCTGCCGTGGCAGGGGCAGAACCAGCCACCCCAATCGCCCTTCGGATCGCCCGATTTCTGGCCCAGCGGGATGCAGCCCAGATGGGTGCAGATACCGACGAGGATCAGCCATTCGGGCTGCTGGACGCGGTCCGCGTCGGTTTGTGGGTCACTCAATTCGTCGAGCGGAACGGCCTGCGCGGCGGCGATCTCGTCCGCGGTGCGTCGGCGGATGAAGACCGGCTTGCCGCGCCATTTCACGGTGATGCTCTGGCCCACCTCGATGGGCGAGAGGTCGATCTCGGTCGAGGCGAGTGCTAGAACGTCCGCGGAGGGTTGCATGGTCTCGACCAGCGGCCAGACCACGCCGATCACCGCGGCCAAGCCCATCGTGCCGCCCGCGATGAACAGGAATTCCCGCCGGCCGTCGCCCTCGGGTGCGCCGTCCCGCCCGCCCGTCGGAGCTGTTTCAGCCATGTATCACCTTTTCATGAACGCCGGCATGAGCCATTCTTTTTCGACTTCGGAAGTGCTGCCAGAAGAAGCGCCGATGAAATGCGGTGGCGCACCCGGCGTACGGCAGGGTGCGGTTGAGTGGTTAATATATTGTGGTTCGTATAATGGAAATTACGGCGCTTGCAAACCGTTGAGACAGGAAATATTCGGCCTCCAATGCGGCTCGTTCTCTACCAACCCGATATTGCGCCGAATGCCGGCGCGATCATGCGGCTCGCGCCCTGTCTCGGCCTGCCGCTCGACCTGATCGAGCCCTGCGGATTCGTCCTGTCCGACGCCGGCGTGCGCCGCGCCGGTATGGACTATCTCGACTTTCTCCAGCTCGAGCGCCATCGCTCCTGGCCCGGCTATCTCGACGCGCGTTCCCGGGCGTCGGCACCGGGCCGGCTGGTCTTGTTGACGACCAGGGGCGAAACGCCTTATACGGCCTTCGCGTACCGCCCCGACGACTGTCTGATCGCGGGGCGTGAGAGCGCGGGCGTCCCGGCAGAGGTCGCCGACGCGGCGGACGCGCGGCTGCGAATCCCGATGGTCTCCCGCGCCCGCTCGCTCAACGTCGCCACCGCGCTTGCCCTGGTGCTGGGCGAAGCCCTGCGCCAGACGCAGGCCCTGGGAGACGCATCAACGGAGGCCCTCACATGACCCAGCGCGCGATTCCCAGCCTGCCGCCGGGTGCGTCGAGCGACGAGCAGAAAGAGCGGGCGGCAGGCTGGTTCGTCGAGCTCAGGGATTCGATCTGCGCCGCGTTCGAGGTCATCGAGGACGAGTTGGGCAGCGGCCCGAAGAGCCCTCACCGGGCGCTGCCGGCGGGCCGTTTCGAACGCACGCCCTGGGAACGGGCCGAGGGCGGCGGCGGGGTGACGGCCGTGATGCGCGGCCGGGTGTTCGAGAAGGTCGGCGTCAACGTCTCGATCGTCGAGGGCGAGTTCTCGCCGGACTTCCGGGACGCAGTTCCGGGCGCCGAGGCCGATCCCCGGTTCTGGGCGAGCGGCATCTCGCTGGTCGCCCACATGCGCTCGCCTCTGGTTCCGGCCGTGCATATGAATACCCGCCATATCGTCACCGCAACCCGCTGGTTCGGCGGCGGCATGGATCTCACGCCCATGGTCCCCGACGCGGCCGATACGGCCGCGTTCCACGCGGCATGCGAGCGCGCCTGCGATGCGCACGACCCGGCCTATTACCGGGACTTCAAGGCCTGGGCCGACGACTATTTCTACCTGCCCCACCGGGACGAGCCCCGCGGCGTCGGCGGCATTTTCTACGACTATCTCAACACCGGCGCGTGGGAGGCCGACTTCGCCTTCACCCGGGATGTGGGCCGCGCCTTCCTGGCGGTCTATCCCGACCTGGTCCGCCGGCACATGTTCGAGAACTGGACGCCCGAGCAGCGCCGCCATCAGCTCGCACGCCGCGGCCGCTATGTGGAATTCAACCTGCTTTACGACCGGGGCACCCAGTTCGGCCTGCGCACCGGCGGCAATCCGGAGGCGATCCTGATGTCCCTGCCGCCCGAGGTGACCTGGCCGTAAGGCCAGGGCAGAGTCCAGCCCTGACTTTGCACGGCCGGCGGGCGCAAGCCGCCGCTTATGCAGGCCAAAAGACCGCGGCGCGATCGAACGCCGGTTTGCGTCGCCTTGGGCAACTCCGGACGGGCTTTGATCCGGGGTCAGCGGTCCTCTGGCACCGCAACCAGCTCGCGAAGTTTCGCCAGCGCCTCGTCGCGGCCCGCCTGAAAGTCGCCGGCCTCCCACCAGCTCTCGACCGCCGTCAGAAGCGCGCCCACGTCGGGACCGGCCGTCACGCCCAGATCGGTCACATCGGCGCCCCGCACCGGCAGGTCAACGGGCTGCCAGTCCCCCGCCAGTCGGAACAGGCCCCGAAACGCGTCGTCGCGTGCCGCGTCATCACCGTTCGCCGCACGGCTCATGGCCCAGGCCAGCAGGGTGAGATCGCCTACGAGTGTGGGCCCCAGCCGGTAGAGCCGGCGGCGCGCCAGCGCCATGCCATCCGTCCGTCCAACCGTTTCGGTCGGACCGCTGAGCTGCGCCAGGCGGCTCGCGTCGGCGTTCGACAGGTGCCAGCGCCGGGCCACATGTTCGGCGCTGGCGGCCCCCGCGCCGCCCTCTCGCAAGACGGCCGCCAGCCGGCGCACGGGATCTGGAGCGACGGCGGGCTCGCCCCTCTCGAGCGGGACCAGGGCGGCGAGCAGTGCAACCCCCTTGGCCTCTGGCAAGACCTCGCCAAGCACGCCGGTCTCCACCATCAGGGCCAGGATACCTGCCGGATCGGACGCCGCGAGGGTCAGGCGTATCTCCTTGCAGATCCGCTCGCCCGAGAGCTTGCCGAGCGAGCCGGCCCAGGCCCGGCAGGCTTCAAGCGCGGCGGCGTCGGGCGGTGGCGCACCGTAATAGGCATAGAAGCGGAAGAAACGGAGCAGGCGCAGATGGTCCTCCTCGATCCGCTTCGCGGCATCGCCGACGAAGCGCACCCGGCGCGCCCGAAGATCGGCGAGGCCGTCCACGTAGTCGTAGAGCGTGCCGTCGGGCGCGCAGAACAGGGCGTTGATCGTCAGGTCGCGGCGTGCGGCATCCGCCTCCCAATCGTCGGTGAATTCCACTTCCGCATGGCGGCCGAAGGTCTTGACGTCGAAGCGGAGCGTCGTGATCTCGAACGGCCGCTCGCCGGCCACGGCCGTCACAGTCCCGTGGTCGATGCCGGTGGGGACGGCCTTAATCCCCGCCGTCTCGAGCAGTGCCATGACCCGCTCGGGCGGCTCGGGCGTTGCGATATCGATGTCGGTGACCGGCAGGTCCAGCACGCCATTGCGCACACAGCCGCCGACGAAGCGCGCCTCGGCCCCACCCGCCGTGAGCGCGGCCATGACCGCCTGTGCCTCGGGCGTCGTCATCCAGTGCGGCGGATCGATCCGGCTCGGTGTCGTCATCGCCCTACTCGGTGCGGCCGGGAATCAGCTCGCCGTCCTCGTAACGCGCGGGTTCGTAGGCCGCATCCAGGTCGTAGCCGCCCGTCAGGGCCAGAAAGACAAGGCTCGCACAGACCAGGACGAGACCGCCAGCGACCAGCCAGACCCACGGTCCCTCGGGCAGCTGGTATTTGCGCAAGGTCGCGATTGCGCGACGGCGAAAGACGAACAGCCAGAGGAGATAGAGCGCCGAGGGCGCCGCCAGCAACGCGATGTGGAGCAGAACGGACTTGATCATGCTTCCCCCAGCCGATCGCAGAAGCCCACGACGATCCCCGCGGTCACGCCCCAGATATAATGCCGGTCATAGGAATAGGCATAGTAGTCGCGATGCTTGCCCTTCCAGACCGCACTCTCGATCGTCCGATTTGCAGGATCAAGCAGGAAGGCGAGCGGCACCTCGAACACCTCGGCGACCTCGAAGGGGTCGGGCTTGAGCGGCACCGGGGGCGCAACGAATCCCACCACCGGGGTGATCCGGAATCCCGAGCCCGTGAGATAGGTTTCGAGTTGGCCGACCGGCTCGATCCGCTCGGGCGGCAGGCCGATCTCCTCGTGGGTCTCGCGCAGTGCGGTCGCGGTTGCATCGGCATCGTCCGCCTCGGTCCGGCCGCCGGGAAATGCGACCTGCCCCGCATGGTCGGCCAGATGGTCCGTGCGTTGGGTGAACAGCACCGTCAGGCCGTCGCCATGCTCGACAAGGGGAATTAGCACCGCCGCCGGAACCGGCTGGCGCTCGCGGGCAAGATCGGGCGAGAGATCGTGATCGCCGCGCTCCGCGCCCTGTATCGGAACGGGTGGGGCGGGGATCTTGAGCCGGCTGATGATGTGTTCGCGCATCGGGGCTTAGGCGGGCTCAGGCCCGAATGGAAAGAAGACGCCGTCGCTCCACACGCCGAAGACCGGGCCGTCCGCCGTTTCACGCCCGACGCCGAGGGCGACCAGATCGTAATAGACCGCGCGAACAACCAGCGCGTCCAGTGCGCCGAGCACCCTCAGATACGGGGCAAGCTCGCCGCTTTCGGGACGGGGCCGCAGGGCAAGGGGATGCTCGGCGCCGGCCCGGACCCAGTCGTCGACGTTGGTGCGAAAGGCGAGACTCTGGGTCGTGCCCTCGCCGTCGACGGTCATCTCGACCGCGAGGAACGGTGCGTCGTCGACCACGATCCGCGCCCGCTCGACCGGCGTGACCAGCCAGTAGTCGCCGGCCTCGTCGCGCGTCAGCACGGTCGAGAACAGGCGCACCAGGGGTTTGCGCCCGATCGGCGTGCCCAGATAGTACCAGACACCGTCGCGCGCAATGCGCATGTCGATATCGCCGCAAAATCCGGCCGGCAAACCGGGCCCGGTCTCGTTCGCTCCCGGACCGGATATCCCGCCCAGCGCGCCGCGCAAGCCGTCGGCGCCCGGCTCCGTCTTCGCCATCATCGAAACCTCGCGACCGGTTATTCCCCGCTATAAAAAAAGGCGATCGAGACGCGCCTGCACAAGGGGCCGCGCGAGCGCCCGCGCGTCCACCCGACAGGGTATCCCGATACCGCCTGCCCGGCGCCCCGGGACGGCCCGTCCAAGCAGGATACACCGGATGGAAATCGGCGTCGAAGGAGCCGAGCAAAGACCGCCCTCGCCGCTTCGAGCCGCTGCTCCGGATCGCCCGGTGAGCGGGCCAATCCCGGCCCCGGCAGCGAAATTATTCCGCCTCGATCGTGAACCCGGTTTTCAGCACGACCTGAAAATGAGCCACCTCGCCGCTGTCGATCTCGCCGCGAATCTGCGTGACCTCGAACCACCGCAGATGCTTCAGGCTCTGTCCCGCGCGCCTGATCGCGGATCGGATCGCCTCCTCGACGCTCTCCGTCGACGACCCTGCGAGTTCGACGATCTAGTAGATATGGTCTTTCTCATGCATGTCGATGCTCCCGTTTTCATCGGGGCGCCCAACGCCCGCCCCTGTGGCCGACCAGCTTAGCAAGTTCGGGCCCGGCGCGCTTTACCCGGCCGAACGGCACGGGGGATTTCGACAGAGGCCCGCCCGGGATCGCCGGCGTCGGATTCCGTGGTCAGAGGACCGCGCCGGACGCACCGAGAGCGAATTCGCTCAACTCGCGGGTAATATGGTCGTAGGCGTCGTCGACGGAATCGGTGCGATGGATGAACTCGACGTCCCCGGCGTCGATCGTGCCGAACCGGACCAGTGCATCGAGGTCCAGGACCGCGTCCCAGTAGGCGGTGCCGAACAGGACGACCGGAAGGCGTTTTCGCATCTTGCCGGTCTGCAGAAGGGTGAGAATCTCGAACAGTTCGTCGAGCGTGCCGAACCCGCCGGGAAAGAACACGGCCGCCTTGGCGAGATAGGTGAACCAGAACTTGCGCATGAAGAAGTAGTGGAAGTGAAAGTGAAGCTCGCGGGTGATGTAGGGGTTCTCGAACTCCTCCAGGGGGATCGAGATCGTGAGCCCCACATTCAGACCCCTGGCCTCGGACGCGCCCCGGTTCGCCGCTTCCATAAGCCCCGGCCCGCCGCCGGTGCAGACGACGAAGCGCCGTTCGCGCTCGTCGAGTGTCTTCGACCATTCCGTAAGCCGGCGCGCGAGGCTGCGCGCGGCCTCGTAATAGGCCGCAAGCTCGAGGTCCCGCTCCGCCGCCGCGACGTCGCCCGCACCGCGCCGCGCGGCTTTGAGGGCCTCGGTCGCCGCCTCGGGCGAGAGCATGCGGGCGGAGCCCATGAAGACGATGGTGTCTTCGACGTTGTACTCCGCGAACCGGCCGCGCGGCTCGAGATATTCGGAGAGCATGCGCAAGGGACGGGCGTCCCGGCTGTCGAGAAACTGCCTGTTGTGGAGGCGTGAAGCGGATCGGGTGGCTGTTCGCTCATGGTCTATCATCTCTCTTTCAGGTGGTCGCCCGGGTTCGATGGGGGCGCAGGCTCGCGTGCCGACGCGCGACCGGTTGGAGCCGAGTCTAGCGCAAGCCGGGGCATTTCGCGGCGGAGAAAAATGATCCCGGCCGCCAACGGGCGATCGGGCCGGCTTGCGCCAACACGCGCTTCGGGAGGGGCCGGCGAGGCACCTGGAACCAGCTAAGAGAGCAGCGAATCGCCCTATTCGAAGACGATGTTATCGTCGGCAATCAGGGAGGCGAGACTGACCCCCGTGAACCCCTGAAGCACCGCGTAATCGATGAAACTGTTCGCCCCGCCTGTTACATCGATCCGGAACGTCGTATCCGTGCCGTTATCCACAATTTCGGCAAAACCCGTTTCGCTGCCCACGGTGAAGCCGAATATCGCGTCAGCAATGTTGATCGCATCTGCGCCCGCGCCGGCCTGAAAATCCGTGATGATGTCGCCCAATTCGGTCAAGAAATTGAAATCGAAGACGTCGGCACCCAGCCCGCCGGTCAGCGTGTCGGCGCCCAACCCACCGGTCAGCGTGTCGGCGCCGTCGCCCCCTGTCAGCGTGTCGTTGCCGTCTGCGCCAATCAACGTGTCGCCGTCGATGCCTCCGTCGAGCGTATCGCTGCCGTCGCCGCCGTCGAGCACGTCGTTGCCCGATCCGCCCGAAAGAACGTCGTCGTTCCCCTCGCCATTCAGTGTGTCGTCGCCCGCACCGCCTGACAGCGTGTCGTTGCCGAAGCCTCCGTTCAGCAAGTTGTCGCCGCCGTCACCCGTCACCACGTCGTCGAAGTTGCTGCCAAAGAAATCCCCGATCCCCCGCAGAAGGTCGATGCCCGCGCCCACCGTGTCCTGCGGGCTCGTGTTGCTGAGATCGACGGTCACGCCCGCGCTCACGCTGCCGTAATCCACTGCTCCGGCTGCACCTCCGCCTCCGCCTCCGCCACCGCCTCCGCCACCGGGGGTAAAGACGATGATGTCGTCGCCGTCCGTGGCCTCGATCCCGTTTCCCGTCGAGCCGACAGCAATCCGGCCCTCGTAATCCGCGAAGCGCAGGATCTCCGTTGCGGCGCGGTCGAAACCGTCGTCGCCGTCCGCTCCGTTCAGGTCGGTGACATCGAAGAACGGAAAACCACTTTCGAGCAGGTAGTCGTCGACCAGGCCCGAAAAAACCGCGACATCGTCGTTGCCTGTGCCGCCCTCGAGGATATCGTCGCCCGCACCGCCCGTCAGCGTATCGTTGCCGCTACCGCCTTCAAACAGGTTGTCGCCGCCGTCGCCCGTCACCACGTCGTCGAAGTTGCTGCCAAAGAAATTCCCGACCCCCCGCAGAAGGTCGACTCCCGCGCCCAGCGTGTCCTGTGGGCTCGTGTTACTGAGGTCGACGGTCACGCCCGCGCTCACGTTGACGTAATCCACTGCTCCGGTTCCGCCGCCGCCGGGGGCGGAAAAAATGATAATGTCGTTGCCGTCCGTCGCCTCGATCCCGAAACCCGTCCCGCCGGCGGCAATCCGGCCCTCGTAATCCGCAAATCGCAGGATCTCTGTTGCGGCGCGGTCGAAACCGTCGTCGCCGTCCGCTCCGTTCAGGTCGGTGACATCGAAGAACGGAAAACCACTTTCGAGCAGGTAGTCGTCGACCAGGCCCGAAAAAACCGCGACATCGTCGTTGCCTGTGCCGCCCTCGAGGATATCGTCGCCCGCACCACCCGTCAGCGTGTCGTTGCCGCCGCCGCCCACCAGCCCGTCGTTGCCCACGCCGCCCTGTATGACATCGTCGAGCGCACCCCCGGTAATCGAATCGTTGCCCCCGCCGCCGTCGAACACTTCCAGCGGATCATAGCCCGCTGCCACGGCCACCGCGAGATCGGCAGGCAGGATCACTACGTCGTTGCCGTCCAGTGCATCGTATTGGGTGCCGTCGATATAACTTCCAGCGGCCACCGAATTGAAGTCGACCGAATCGACGCCGCTCGTGAACAGCGCTTCATTGACGCCCGTGACCGTTACGGTCACGGTCGCGCTGTCCGTGCCCCCGTTGCCGTCCGTAATCGTGTAGGCAAACGTATCCGTCGTCGTCTCGCCCAGGGCCAGGTTCTGGAACAGCGCGCCCGGGTCGTAGGAAACGTCGCCGTCCGTCCCCAGGCTGACTGCAGCACCCGCCGTGCTCGCCCCGTCGACGCCCGTGATACTCACCGGGTCTTCGTCGATGTCGCTGTCGTTGTTTAGTAGCGCCGCGCCCAGGATCGAGACCGCACTGCCGTCCTCCGTCGCGTTGCCTTCCGTGTCCGGATTGGCAACCGGGAGGTCGTTCACCCCCGTCACCGTGACCGTCACCGTCGCGCTCGCCGTGCCCCCGTTGCCGTCCGTAATCGTGTAGGCAAACGTATCCGTCGTCGTCTCGTCCAGGGCCGGGCCCTCGAAGGCGCTCGTACTATCCGGGTCGTAGACGATGTCGCCGCCGGAGATTGCCAGGCTCGCGCCCGCCGCGCTCGTCGCGTCGACGCCCGTGATGCTCACCGTATCCGCGTCGGGATCGCTGTCGTTACCCAGAACCGGGATCGAGACCTCCGCGCCGATTTCGTCGGCGCCGGCCGTGTCGGCATTCGCAACCGGAGGGGTGTTGACAGGACCTTCGATCACCACCTCGAGCGTCTCGAAATTCTGGGCAAACAGACCAAGGGATTCGAACTCGAAGACCGGACCGTTGGAGGTCTGCGGATTGCCGTTGAGCGCCAGAAAATCCTGGATTTCATCGAGGTCGTCCTGAACATCGGAGCGCACCGCCTCGCCAGAGGTCAGCAGGATCTCAAGGGTGTCGAAGCCCTTGCCCCCGTTATAATCGTCTGTAGTATCGAGATTGTCGGAGAACGTGAATCGGGCAACATCGTCGCCCTTGCCGGCCTCGACGATGTCGTTGCCTGTTCCGCCGATCAGAATATCGTCGCCCTTATCACCGAACAGGAAGTCGTCGCCCGCACCGCCGTTGAGATAGTCGTCAAAAGTGACCGCAGCGCCGGAACCCGAGCCGCTCGCCGACCCTCGCGAACCGCTGCCGCTGCCCGAACCTCGTCCATGTCCCGAGCCTGAGCCACTCCCGGAGCCGCTGCCCGATCCCCGACTGCTGCCCCAGCCAGAGCCGGATCCACGCCCTGAATCGGAGCCGGATCCCGAAGCCCGACTGTCACCGAACAGGAAATCGTCGCCGTCCCCGCCCAGCAGCGAATCGTCGCCCGCGCCGCCGATCACGACGTCATTGCCTTCGCCGCCCAGGAGAGCATCGTTGCCCGTCCCGCCCCAGATCAGGTCGTTGCCGGAACCGCCATCGATGGTGTCGTCGCCCTTGCCGCCCTTGAGCCGGTCGTCGCCACCGAGTCCCAGGATCAGATCGTCGCCCGATTTCCCGTCAATTCGGTCGTTTCCAGCCGTTCCTGTCAGCGAATTGCCGCCCGCTCCACCCTTGATCTTAGTCATGACTTCCCCCCAATCGATTGCGTTCGGAGCAGCGCAGCGTTACCGGCACATCCGGCCATCGCTCTCGCCGCCGGCGTGAGAGAAAAGGTTTCGATGTTGGGTCTATCGACAGCTTATGCCGTACGGCTTACACGGCTAGATCCGGTGCAATGTTGGTCGTGCGTCGTAAAAGACTGCGGTTCGAAATTTTCAGGTTTTTATCGACCAACCGCGCCGATACCCGTCAGCGACCTAGCCTCCCACGCTGCGAGCGTCGCGTCCCCTTCACGTTGATGAAGGGAATAGCCGATATATTGTTCACTTTTGGGCCTGTCTCCGCAAGGCGGCAGTAATTAACGGACATGGTTAACAACCGGGGCTTGCACTCCCGCTCCGCGCAAAAAGTTGAGCGCTTGCTCTCCTTTTCGGCGCTAACGCGTCGCTGCTTGAGCGTAGCTGTCTATCAGCGCCAGCGCTTCGCCGCTTGAGCGCTGGGTCTTCTTTCCGGCGCCAGCGCATCGCTGCTCGAGCGCCTGGTCTTCTTTCCGGCGCTAACGCGTCGCTGCTTGAGCGCTCAGGAAACCACCGATCAGGCCGTTGACCGCCGTTGCGGCCTCCATCTGGACCATGTGGCCGCTGCCTGCGACGATCTCGACCGTCACGGCGCCCGCCAGGCCGGCCGCCTGGCTCGCGGGTATGATCGCATCGTCGGCACCCCAGATGACGAGCGTAGGCGCCTCCAGCTCGCCCAGGCGCCCGGCCAGGACCACAGATTGGGAGCCGTCGGCCAGGAAGCCGTCGGCGACGGCACGCAGCGCTGCCTCCACGCCGTCGAGGCGCTTGAACTTGAGAATATCGTCGACCAACTGGCGGCTGACCAGGGAGGGATCGGCGAACAGCTGCGCGAGCCAGGGCTTGATCTCCTTGCGCCGGCCGGACGAAATGAAGCCCTCGATATAGTCGGTATTGATCTCCGGGCCCAAACCGGCACTGCAGATCAGCGTGAGCGAAGACGCGCGACCCGCATGGCCGAGCGCAAAGGCAAGCGCGACGGCGCCGCCCAGGGAATGGCCGATCAGATGGGCCGTTTCGATGCCGAGTGCGTCCATGAACTTGTGGACGGTTTCAGCCATGGCGTCGATGCTGCCGTCCGCGATCGCCTTGGACGAGCCGCCGTGGCCCGGCAGATCGAGCGCGTAGACCGTTCGATCCGCAGCCAGCGCGTCGTGATTGAACAGCCAGTTGTTCAGGTCGCCGCCGAAGCCATGGATCAGGATGGCGGGCTCGGCCCCTTCGCCCTTGACCAGATAGCGGACGGGCTTACCGTCGATCTCGACGGTCTCGGTCGCCGGGCCGGTGTCCTCGTCGTCGTCTTCGGGCGGCACGAAATTAGCCAGAAAGTCCTCGACGAAAGCGTCGATGTCGGCGTCGGGCACAGCGGCCTCGGCAATTACGCCGAGCAGGCCCGAGACCGGGACGACGTCGCCTTCTTGGGCGACCCTGCGGCGCAGCAGGCCGCCGGCGGTGGCTTCCGCCGCGCTTGAGATCTTCTCGGTCTCGATATCGACAAGCTCGGCGCCGGTCTCGAACGTGGCGCCTTCTTCGACCAGCCACTGGGCGACCTTGCCCTCCTTCATGGATAAGCCCCATTTGGGCATGGTGAGGGTCTGGATGGGGTTGTCGCTCATGCGCCGTACTCCGCGACGTCGCGCACCGCACCTTCGATGGTCGCGGCGGTCGGGATGTAGAGGTCTTCGAGCGCGTCGGAGAACGGCACGGGCGCGTGGGGCGCGGTGACCATCCGGATCGGCGCCTTGAGTGCGCCAAAGGCGTTCTGTGCGATCAGCGCCGAAATGTCGGTCGCGACGGAGCAGCGCGGGCTGGCCTCGTCGACAACCACGACCCGGCCGGTGTTCTCGACGGATTCGAGCACCGTATCCTCGTCGAGCGGCGAGGTCGTCCGCAGATCGACGATCTCGCACTCGATGCCGTCCTTGGCCAGAGCATCCGCCGCCTCGCCCGCCAGATGGACCATCCGGCCGAGCGTGACGATGGTCACGTCGTTGCCCTCGCGGGTGATGTTGGCCTCGCCCAGGGGAATCGTGTAGGGCTCCTCGGGAACGTCACCTTCCAAGGTGTAGAGCAGCTTGTGCTCGCAGAACATGATGGGGTCGTTGTCGCGGATCGAGGAAATCAGCAGCCCCTTGACGTCGTAGGGCGACGAGGGAACCACGCATTTCAGCCCCGGAACGTGGGTGAACACCGAATAAAGCGACTGGGAATGGTGCGCCGCCGCCCGGAATCCCGCGCCGATCATGGTGCGCACGACGACCGGGGTTTCGGCCTTGCCGCCGAACATATAGCGGAACTTTGCGGCCTGGTTGTAGATCTGGTCGAAGCAGACCCCGAAGAAATCGTTGAACATCAGCTCGGCGACCGGACGCATGCCTTGGGTCGCGGCACCCACCGCCGCGCCGATGAAGGCGGATTCGGTGATCGGCGTATCCATGATGCGATCGCCATGCTTGCCGTAGAGACCCTTGGTGACGCCGAGCACGCCGCCCCAGGCGTCCATCTCGCCCTCGGCCCCCTGGCCACCGACGACATCCTCGCCCATGACGATGACCGAGGGGTCGCGCGCCATCTCCTGGTCGAGCGCTTCGTTGATCGCCTGCTGGTAGGTAATGGTTCTGGCCATTCTCCAATTCTCCCTTCGGCTTTGCGCCGCTCAATAGCTCACATAAACGTCGGTGAGAAGCTGGTCGGCCGCGGGTTTCGGATCGGCCACGGCCCGGGCGACCGATTCGTCGATCACCGTTGCAACGTCCGTATCGATCGCGTCGAGCTCGGCCCCGTCGACCTGGGCCGTCTCGGTGACCCGCGAGCGAAACAGGGTGAGGCAGTCGCGGTTCTGGCGCAGGGTCTTGACCTCGTCGGCGGGGCGATAGGTCTGGGCATCGCCCTCGAAATGGCCGAAATAGCGATTCACCTTGAGTTCGAGCAGCGATGGACCGCCGCCTTCGCGAGCCCGGGCGATCGCCTCGCCAGCGGCCTCGTGGACCGCGAAAAAGTCGTGACCGTCGACGGTGACGCCCGGCATGCCGAAGCCGCTTGCGCGGTCGGCGACATCGTCACACGAGACCGACCATTTGCTGGCCGTGGCTTCCGCGTAACCGTTGTTCTCGCAAACGAAGACGCAAGGAAGGTTCCAGACCTTGGCGAGATTCAGACTTTCGAGCGTCGTGCCCTGGTTCGAGCCGCCATCGCCAAAGAACGCGATGGCGATGTTCTTCGTGCCCTTCGCCTTGGCCGCAAGGCCGGCGCCGCAAATCAACGGCGGGCCGCCGCCGACGATGCCGTTCGCGCCCAGCATGCCGACATCCAGATCGGCGATGTGCATGGAGCCGCCCTTGCCCCGGCACAGGCCCGACGCCTTGCCGTAAATCTCGGCCATCATGCCGGGGACATCGCAGCCCTTGGCGATGCAATGGCCGTGGCCGCGATGGGTGCTGGCGATGACGTCCGCCTTTTCGAGATGCAGGCAGACGCCCGTGGCACAGGCCTCTTCGCCGGCGTAGAGATGCACGAAGCCCGGAACGGCCCCGGTCGCGAATTCGGTATGCACACGCTCCTCGAATTCCCGGATCGTCCGCATGGTCCGGTAGGCCGCGAGCAGATCGCCCTTGCTGAGTTGCATGGATGGTTTCTCCCTTTAGCGGGCGAGCAGACCCTGCTCCGCCGCCCGGTGCATGACACGATCGATATCGATCGTCAGCGGGCCTTCGCGCAAGAGACGCACGGTGACCCGTTCCCTAGCCCTGAATTCTAGCTCTCTCTCGCCGTCCAGAGCAATCACGCCCTGCGTCGCGGCGAGCGGCCAGTCGACGCCTGGCTCGAGCTCGTCGATGGCGAGAATCCCGACGGGCAGGACGAGGCCCGGCGCGATCGGCGCCCGCACCACCCGGGGCGCGGTCTCGGGCGGACCCAGTGCGAGGCGCAGTCCCCGGGGCTCGTCGCGCGCGAGGGGCCGAACCAGGCCTGCGATGGAGCCGAGCCCGATGGCATCGGCCTCGGCAAAGCAGACGAAGAGCTCCTCGAGGCTGTCCGGCCGCCACAGGGCCTTGGAGCCGATAAAGAGCTCGGCGGAGACGCAGAGATCGACCAGCGCCGCGTCGCGCAGCCGGCCGTCGACCAGGACGCGCAGGATCTTGTTGCGCCGGCAGCCCTCGCGCGGCGAGACCTGGCCGGTCGCGACGAGCCCAGCGGCGAGACCCGCGATGGTCGCCTCACGCATCGCGGGAAACACGTTGTTGGTGCCCGTGGAGAGCGGCATCAGCGGCACGTCGCCGCAGATCGAGGCGACCAGCCGGTTGGTGCCGTCGCCGCCGAGCACGGCGATGGCGCCGACGCCGGCCTCGAGCATGCGCTCGACCGCGCGCAGGGTATCGGTAGGCGCCTCCTCGATCTCCATGTCGAAGAAGGTCATCGCGGGCCACGGCTGGTCCGAGGAATTGTCGTGAATCTCGATCGCCTGATTGACCCCGCCGGCGATGCCGCCCCGATCGGGCATCATGTAGGTTCGCGCCACGCCGACGGCACCGAGGCCCGAGAGCAGGCGGGCGACCATGTTGGCCTTTTCGGCGGTCTGAAAGACCGACGCCTGGGCGACGAGACGGCGGATATCGCGGCCCGAGGCGGGATTCGCGAGAATACCGACCGCCGGGCCTGAGGCTTCGCTGGGCACGGGCTGTCTCCCCCGGATGTTCGTCGGGTTTTACCGCGCCGGGCGGCGGGCAGGCAAAGCAAATTGGTGGGCGTCTGGCGATCAGCCGGCTGGGAACCGGCTCCCCCGGGGAGCCCGCCCGCGCCCGAGCGATTATCGAGCGGGTGCTATCCGAACGCGGGCGTGAGGAACTCCCGGAGCACCACGGCGCTGTTTTGCTTGACATCCTTCGCCGCAAACACGAACGTGACGGCTTGACTGGCGCACAGCGCTTTCAACGCTTCGACCGATGCGCCGTTTTCAGTCAGCTCCGCGCGGTAGCGCCAGCGAAATCCCTCCCAGCGCTCGGGCCGATGTCCAAACCAGGTGCGCAAGCCCGTCGTCGGAGCGATATCCTTCATCCAGTGATCGATTGCGGCGTCGGCCTCCACGAGCCCCCGGGGCCACAACCGCTCGACCAAAATGCGCAAGCCGTCGTCCTTCGAGGGAGCCTCGTAGGCCCGTTTCAATCCAATCCGGGGCGGCGTCATGAGGCTCCCGTTCCGGTTCGTGCGGCGGCGCCGGGCCGCCCGACGGGAGAGGATCGCTTGGCCAGCCGCTGAACGGGGAGCCCTGTATCAACCGGTTCCGACCTCCAGGCTGGCGATCATCGTCGGGTGAAACTGGCAGTAATACTCTTCGATCATGCCGGCCGTGACCACCATTTTCCACTCGATTCCGGCCTCGATCAAGCCCGAATCCCAACTCTCATCCGTCGCGGTCACGGTGTGGGGAACGATGTCGTGGTTGACCCAGACCACCACGTCGCCAACCGCCACGGCGGGCATCTCGGGAGCGAATTCGAAATTCAAAATTTCGATGACGATCCGCCGCTCGTCCGCGGCCCCCGTCTCCGGTGGGGAGAAAAAGGCGATTGTGACGGCGAAAACCGCCACAATCAGTGAAGGGAGAAGCTTAAATCCGCTCATGACCCTTAGTTCCCTAGGGACTGGACCATCCTCTCGGCGTGCTTTTCATGCGCTTTGAAGATGACGATGGCTTCCTCGAACAGGGCCTTGACATCGGGATTCTCGATGTTCGGGATAAACGTGCCCTCGACGAGCTCATTGACCGCCTGGTGATAAGCGAGCTCGTTGCCGGCGTACCGGCGATCGAAGGCTTCGCCGCTTAACTGGCTCATCTCCTCGACCAGAGCGTCGGCCCGGACATTGAGTGACTGGCTCAGGTAATTATCCTGCGGCGAGACGTTGAGCCGCGTCACCAGCGCCAGCGCCTTGTCGTTGACCGCGCTATGGTCGCGGATCATGGTCTGAGCAAACTCGTGGATCGCCGGGTTCTTCGATTTCGCCAATGCGAGATGGGCGTAGCGGATGTCGATCGTATCCGCCGTGTAGGCAACATGAGCGATCTCAAGATCGTTCAGCTCGGCCGGGGCATCCGAACGAGCACCGTAGGTCGCGAAGGTGAGCATCATCGCCAAGACGAACAATGCGGCGAGCGTAAATGTCGCGGCCGACGCGAAATAGGTCTTATTCAACATGATTGGAGCCTCCTATTGTTAGAGTCAGTCGATCGATCAGGCCGCATTCAACGCTTCGGCCGGGTGCACCGCCGGAACGTCGACCTCGATTCCGGCGGTGTAATTGAGGCAAATAGTGATGCTCTCGGTGCCGCGGCGGCGGGCGATTGGCGGGGTCTCAGAATTCTCGACCAGGGCAACGGTAGCGTCCCGCAACATGGATCTCCGGTTGCACAGGACGACGGGCGCCGCACCCCGTCCGATAAACCGCTCGAGGCGGCTCGGGCGGGCCTTGAGCAGCGTGTAGCGCTGGTTCAGATCCGTCGTGCCAGAGGTGCCGCAATCAATTATGGTGGCGGGCGAGTTCGGGATGCCGGTCCGGTCGACGGTCGGTTGTATACCAAGGGTTGCCATGACGAGTTCCATTTCCATGTCGCGAGCCGGTCACAAATTCGATCGGGCGAGATTGGCAAATTGGGGGAACGGACCCTGGAATTGAAGTTTCTAACCGGTAGTAACGTCGAAATTGCGACCGATCAGAAATGAACAGACTCTGAAATTATTATTTAGATTCAATCACGTAAGCGGTACAATGGGCGTTTCCTGGAGACCCTGTGCAATGCTGGCAAATCAGGCCGCTTGGTTCAACGCTCTCGCTGCGACACCATGCCGATGAGCGATCAGGACTCCGATCCTCTCGGCGGCTTGGGCGGTGCGAAAACGCCGTCGCGCGAAGCCGTCATGGCGGCGTTGAGCCGGATTCTTTCCAGTCCCGAGTTCATTCAGTCCGATCGCCTGAAGAGGTTCCTGACCTTCATCGTCGAGGAGACCCTCGACGGCCGGACGGGCGGCCTGAAGGAATACACGATCGGGCTGGAGGTCTTCGACCGCGACGACTCGTTCGATCCCCAGACCAACTCGATCGTGCGCGTCGAAGCGAGCCGGCTGCGCGCAAAACTGGAAAAATACAATGCGACCACGGGTCGGGACGATCCCGCCCAAATCACCCTTCCCGCCGGCAGCTACGTACCGGCATTCATCGCACCCGCCGTACAGGCCGGGGGAGACGACCTGCCGCCGTCGGCTAGCGGCAAGCGCCAACTTTCGCCGAAGCGCTTCGCGTTCGTCGCGCTTGCCTTGGCGGTCTTCGGCGGGGCCATTGCGGCCTTTACGTTCGAATTCGGCAATTTCGACGGACGGATGATCCGGCTCCCGCGGCAGCAGTTGCCAACACAGCGAACGCCATTGCCGTTCTACCCCTGCGCAATCTTTCGGAAGAAGCAGGCGAGGACTATTTCAGCGACGGCATGACCGATGCGCTGATCACCCGTCTGGCACAGCGCGGCGGCGTTCGCGTTATCTCCCTGACCTCTGCGATGGTCTACAAGGATGTGACCATGCCGATCACGGACATCGCGCGCGCGCTGGGCGTCAGCCACGTCATCGAGGGTTCGGTGTTGCGGATCGGAGACAAGGTGCGCATCTCGGCACAGCTTATCGAGGCCGCGACAGAACGGCATCTGTGGGCCGAGAGCTACGAGCGGGATTTCGCCGATGTACTAGGGTCCGGACTCATTACAGCCACCAGATGACGGCGGCGGCAAGGGCGATTGCTGCGATGAAGTTTTTGATGTTGCGGTCGAAGCGGGTGGCTATACGGCGCCAGTCCTTGAGGCGGCAAAACATGCGCTCGATGATGTTGCGCTGCCTGTAGACGGTCTTGTCATAATGGTATTGGACCTTGCGGTTCTTGCGCAGTGGGATGACGGCCGTGGTTCCGCGTTCTGCCAGCCAGTCGCGCAGGGCTTTGCTGTCATCGCCCTTGTCGGCGACGAGTTCGGCGGCGGGCGGCATGGCTTCGATACAGCGCTGGGCGAGCTTGCAATCATGGACGTTTCCTGGTGTCAGGAGCAGGACGAGGGGCCTGCCTTTCGCATCGCAGACAGCGTGGAGCTTGGTGTTGCGACCCCCCTTGGTGCGGCCGATACCATGGGCCAAGGCCCCCCTTTTCCGCCGCCGGCGCAGCGATGAACCTTGATGCAGGTTGAATCGATGAACAGCCGGTCGGGGGCGTCTTCGCCGCCCGCCAGCGCACTGAATATCCGTTCCCAGATGCCGCGCTCCGCCCAGCGTACAAAGCGGTTGTAGAGCGTCTTCTTCGGTCCGTAGACCTCACGCGGACAGTCGGCCCAGCGCCCGCCATTCCTCAGGGCATGGACGATCCCGCTCAGCACCCGGCGATCGTCAACGCGCGCCATGCCGCGCGTATCCGTCGGCAAAAGCGAAGCGATCCGAGCCCATTGCGCATCCGAAAACCAAAAGAAATCCGACATTTCCATCGCCTCCTCGCTGGAGACAATGAATCATGCCAGCCCCGCTTTGGGAATCCCCTTAATGGGTCCGGACCCTAGAGCTGCAGGACGACGTCGTCGGGCGGATCGTGGAATCGTTTTCAGGAACCGTCGCCGCAGGGCCAGACGATCATTCGAAACGCGCGGCACGGATCGATCCCGCGGCCCAGGAGGCCTATCTCAAGGGCCTATATTTTCGAAACAAGATGACCGAGGACGGGTTCAAGAAAGGCATCGCCTATTTCGAGCAGGCCATCGAATCGGATTCGAAATTCGCCCGGGCCTATGCGGGCATAGCGATGTGCTACTGCCTGCTCGGCGGCCATGGATTCGAAATCGTCAGGCCCAGCGAGGGGATGCCGGAGGCGAAGCGCGCCGTCATGATGGCGCTCGCCCTAGACGACAGTCTCGCAGAACCCCATGCGTTCCTCGGCATCGTCCGCCACAAGTACGAGTGGGATTGGGCGGGCGCCGAGGACGCATTCAAGCGTTCGATCGAACTCAACGCCCATTACGCTCAGGCACGGTTGTTCTACAGTTTCTTCCTGGAGGCCATGGGGCGCCAGGACGAGGCGATCCGCGAGGCCGAGACGGCCAGGGCGATCGATCCGCTATCGCTTGGGGCAAACGTGAATCTCGGCTGGCAGTACCTCCGCGCAGACAGGCTCGACGACGCTCTTCGCCAGTTCAACGCGACGGCAGAGTTGAACCCGGATTTCTGGGGCGTTCATTGGGGTATGGGCCACTATCACCTGCGCCGGAGCGACTTTGACGCGGCAATTGCCGCCTTTCAGAGATCGATCGCCGCGGGAGGCGGCCACACGCTGCCGCTTACCGATTTGGGCTATGCCTATGCGGTTTCGGGCGAGGCCGCCGCGGCACAGGAGATTCTGGACGATCTCAAGGCGCGCAGGACGCAAACCTACGTTTCGCCTACAACATCGCGACGATTCATGTCGGCCTGGGCGAGATCGATGAGACCTTCGCCTGGCTGGAGAGAGCGTTCGAAGACCGGTCCCGCTCCCTAGCTTGGCTCAAGGTCGCCTGGGCGTATGACGGTCTCCGCTCCGATCCCAGATTCCAATCCCTGGTGCGGCGCGTTGGCCTGCCGGAGTGAGCCTGGACGGTTTTCGCTTCGGCGGTCCGGACAGTGGCAACCGGGACGACGAGACAGCGGGAATCGCGGCCCGATGCGCGGGTGGCGAGACCGCCGGACGCATCGGGCGCGTTCGCCCCGGATCAACCGTCCCTCACGCCCGACGGAGTGCACCGCGCCAGGGAGGAGAAGCTCGCCAGAGACGCAGCGCTCGGTTTATTCTCCAACCCATGAGCGAAGCCCGGTACCGTCGGATTGCCCGCTTCTACGACCTGCTCGACCTGCCCTTCGAGCTCAGGCGCTACAAAGGGCTACGGCCCGCCGCGTTCGAGGGGCTTTCGGGCCGGCTGCTGGACGCCGGGGTGGGGACCGGCCGGAATATCGCCTTTTACCCCGCGGGCGCGGAGGTCGTCGGCATCGACCTTTCCCCGGCCATGCTGGCGCGCGCCAGACGACGCCGCGACCGGCTGGGGCGCGCCGTGGAGCTTCTGGAGATGGATGCGCGCGCAACGTTGTTCGCCGACGATACGTTCGACGGCGTGGCGGCGAGCTTCCTGTTCTGCGTGCTGGACGAGGCGGACCAGGCAACCGCGCTCGCCGAGCTTGCACGGATCACCCGGCCCGACGGCGAGATTCGTCTGATCGAATACGCCTATTCCGAAAACCCCTGGGCACGCTTCGTCATGCGGCTGTGGGCGCCCTGGGTGCGGTTTGCCTACGGCGCCGCATTCGACCGGAACACGGAAGAGCACGTCGCAGAGGTTGCGACTATCAAGCTCATCGAGCGGCGCTTCTTGTTCCGGGATATCATCAAGCTTCTCGTGCTCCGGCCGTCGTGAAATGAGGCCGCTCATGCAGGGCCCCGAAAACCTGCGCGTCTACGGCCTGTGGTTGCGGGACGGCAAGATCCTGATCGCCGTGGAGATCGTCGGCGATCGCTTCGCATGGAAATATCCCGGCGGCGGCGTCGAGCCCGGGGAAACGCCGGAGCGCGCACTGGTGCGGGAATTTATCGAGGAAACCGGGCTAAAAATCGGGGTCGAACGCCTGCTGCATGTACCGGGCACCCTGTTCAGCCCCTGGACCCACGCCAACTACACGCCACTCTATTATGCGATTGGAGCCGAGGGCGAACCGGCCGCGCCCGACCATGAGCCGATCGAGCTTGCCTTCGTAACCCCCGACGCGGCGCTGCGCAGCGGTATGATGGCGGAGCCCGAGATCGAGGCCCTCAGCAGATTGCTAGATGGACAAAATCCCGGAAAGTGACCTCAAATTCCACGCAAAAGACATTCGATATACGGCGCTAAAAGGACTAAGTTATGCGGAATGACGTAGTTTGTTCGCGGTTTGCGCCGACGATCGCTTTGCGACCGTCCATTTGCGGCAGGGGATCAGCTCTTGGAACAGGCCGAACAGACGCTCCGGAGGATCGCGCTCCTTGACGGGCTGCCAGAGGACGCGCTCCACTCGATCGAGAAGAGCTGCAACTGGCGGATTTATGCCCGCGAAGAACAAACCCTGGATCGGGACAGCGATTCCCGTGACGTCTATTTCGTGGTGAGCGGCGAGGTCCAGGTCGTCAACTACTCGATCACGGGCCGTGAGATCGCCTTCGCCCGGGTGCGCGAGGGCGGTTATTTCGGCGAGTTGGCCGCGATTGACGGTAAGCCGCGCTCGGCCAACCTCGCCGGCGCCCAGAAGAGCCTGATCGCGTCGCTCCCGCGCTCGCGGTTCGAGCCGTTGCTTATCGAGTACCCGCGGATCGCCATGCGCGTGATCGAGCGGCTCGCCCATATCGTGCGCATCTGCGACAACCGGATCATGGATCTCTCGACGTTGCGGGCGGTCAGCGTGTCCAGCAGGAGGTCCTGCGCCTTGCGAAACTGGGCGAGACGGAGAGCGGCGAGATCGTTATCAAGTCGCTGCCCGCCCACAAGGACATCGCGAGCCGGGCCAGTACGTCGCGGGAGACCGTCGCCCGGGTCCTCGGCCAGCTCGACGAAGCGGGCATCATCGAGCGCAAGAGCAAGACGCTCCGTGTTACCCAGCCCAAGGCCCTGCAGCAACTTATCGAGGATTCCGATCTGACCTGAGGCCGGGGATCAGCGGGGGCCGTGTTCCGCCAGCTGCGTATACGCGCGCGCGCGCCGGGACTCGAACGATCAGTGTGACGGCGAGAGAGCCCGTCGGCGCAGCAACGAATTGAGGATGTGAGCCGAAAATGCACAGACTTGCGTTAATCCTGGCCGGTTGCGCGATCTTATGGATCGGCCGCGGGGCAGTGCTCGCCCAGGATGACATGGCCGCGACCGTCGACGTCGACGAGGTGATCGCCGAGGCGCGATTCCAGACCGCGCCCGTGCTGGGCCGGCTCGTGGCGACCGAAGCGGGAACCGTCAATGCGCGCATCAACGGCGCGGTCGACACGGTGCTCGTCGAGGTGGGCGATCGGGTGACGAAGGGCGACGTGCTCGTCGTTCTGGTCAAGAACCGCATGCGCTTTCAGCTCGACCAGATGGCGGCTGAACTGGAGGAGAGTTTTGCGGCGATCGAAACCGCGACTGCCGAACTCGCCCTGGCGCGCCAGGAACTGGACCGCCTCGAGTCCCTGCGCGCCAAGGACTCGGCGGCGTTTTCCGCGGCGCGCTACGACGACGCCCGCCAGGCGGTGGCCTCTGCCCAGGGAGCCCTGGCCTCGGTCGAAGCACGTCAAGTCCGCGCCCAGGCCAGCCTGCGCATCACCGAGATCGACCTCTATAACAAGGAGGTGCGCGCGCCCTACGACGGCGTCGTCACCGATAAACTAACCGCAGCGGGCGAATATGTGAGTGTCGGCGGCCCCGTCATCGGCCTGATCAATAGCGGCCAGTTCGAGGTCGAGGCGGATGTGCCGGCGGATCGCATCAGTGGCCTCGAGCCGGGCCTGACGGTCGAGATCGAGGTCGAGGGCGCCGGGACCTTTCGGGCGACCGTCCGCGCGATCGTGCCCGAGGAAGACCCTCTGACGCGAACCCGTCCGGTTCGCTTTCTGCCGGAATTTGACGATGGCATTATTCCGCTCGCGGTCAATCAGAGCGTGACGCTGATTCTGCCGGTGAGCCTGAGCGAAACCATCGTGACCGTGCACAAGGACGCGGTGATTCACGGCGCGGACGAGCCCTATGTCTACCTCGTGGGCAGCGACAGCGTCGGCCACGCGCAGGCCGAGCCCCGCACGGTCGTACTCGGCGAAACGCTGGGCGGGCGCTTCGAGGTTACCAGTGGGCTCAAAGTGGGCGATCTCGTCGTGATCCGGGGCAACGAGCGACTCTATCCCTTCCAGAGGGTCGAGTTCGACAGGTAGCGGACGATGAACCTCATCCGGCTTGCGATCGACAGACCGATTGCCGTCGTTGCGGCGGTCCTCATGATCATCATGTTCGGCATGGTCGGACTCGCGCAGATTCCGATCCAGCTGACGCCGGACGTGCGCGAACCGGTGATCACGGTGAGCACGACCTGGCCGGGTGCGGCACCAGCCGAGGTCGAGCGCGAGATCGTCAACCGCCAGGAAGAGGTGCTCAAGGGGCTCGAGGGGCTGTCCAGGATGGTCAGCAGCTCGGAGGACAGCTTCGGCGAGATCACGCTGGAGTTCGATACCGGCCAGGACATGAGCCAGGCACTGCTCCTGGTCGCCAACCGGCTCGACCGGGTCGACGGCTATCCCGACGAGGCGGATGAACCGAGCTTGAGCACCGCGAGCACCGAGGACAGCGCGATCGCCTGGTTTATCGTGCGACACCATCCCGCAACATTGGTCAAACCCGACATTCACACCTTCGGGGATTTCGTCGAAGACGTCATCCAAGACCGAGTCGAGCGGGTTCCCGGGGTCTCCCGCGCAACGCTTTATGGCGGCTCGGAACGCGAGCTGCAGATCATCGTCGATCCTGAAAAGATGGCGCGCTACGGCCTGACCGTGCCGGACGTGGCGGAAACCCTGCGGCTGGCCGACGCCTCGATCACGGCGGGCGACGTCGATGAAGGCAAGCGCCGCTACGTCGTGCGAACCGACGGCGAGCTCAAGACGCCCGAGCGGGTCGCCGCCGTGGTCCTGCGCAGCGCGGAAGGCTCCGACGCCGGGCGTTTCGGGCGGGTCACGGTGGGCGAAATCGCCGACGTCGGCTTCGGCTATCGGGACCCCAGCGAATACATCCGCACGGACGGCGTTCCGTCGCTCGCCTTTTCGGTGGTGCGCGAGTCGGGTGCGAACGTGATCGAGACCATGGCAGGCATTCGCGCGGCGGTCGACGAGCTGAATGCGGGCGTCGTGCCCGAGGTCGGGCTGCTCCTCGAGCATGTCTATGACGAGACGGTCTACATCGATTCCGCGATCGATCTGGTCTTGCAGAACGTCTATGTGGGCGGCGTGCTGGCCGCGCTTATCCTGCTGCTCTTCCTGCGCTCGCTTGGCGCAACGACGATCATCTCGCTCGCGATCCCGATCTCGGTGATCGGCTCGTTCGTCGCGATGGCGGCCCTGGGCCGGTCGATTAATGTGATCTCGCTGGCCGGCATCGCGTTTGCCGTGGGCATGGCGGTCGATGCCGCCATTGTCGTGCTCGAAAACATCTACCGGCTGCGCCAGGAGGGCCTCTCGAAGCGCGAGGCCGCCTATCAGGGCGCCCGCACGGTGTGGGGTGCGGTGTTCGTCTCGGCCCTGACCACGGTGCTGGTGTTCATCCCCATCCTGATCATGGATCTCGAGGTGGGCCAGCTGTTCCGCGACATCGCGGTGGCGATTTCCGTCGCCGTGCTGCTCTCGCTCGTCGTCTCGATCACGGTCATCCCGGCGCTGTCCAATCGTCTCCTGGGCGGCGATCTGCAACGCAGCCGGGCACGCCGCCGGCTGCCGGTCGTCGATGACCTGGCCGGGGGTTTCGTGCGCGGCGCGCTGGGCTACACCCGACTGGTCGTTCGCAGCAGGCTCCTGGCGCTCGGCACGGTCGCGGCGATCACCGGCCTTGCGGCCATTGCCACCATCGCCTTTCTGCCCAAGCTCGATTATCTGCCCGAGGGCAATCAGAACTTCGTTTTCGGCATCGTCCTGCCGCCGCCCGGCTACAACCTGGATACGACGACAGCGATCGCCGAGGACATCGAGACCGCGGTGCGGCCCTACTGGAGCAGTGAAACCGGACCGGGCGAGGTGCCCTACGGGACGCCCAAGATGGACGACTTCTTCTTCGTCTCGCTGCCGGCCATGGTTTTCGTCGGCGCGTCCGCCGTCGAGCAGAGCCGCGCCGGCGAGCTCGTTCCGGTCTTGCGGGCGCCGGTCTTCGACGAACCCGGCTCCTATGGCTTCGTTCAACAGACCTCGCTGTTCGACCGGGGGATCAGAGGCGGGCGAACCATCGACCTCGACGTCTCGGGCCCCGAACTCGTTGATATCCTGAGCGTGGCCGTCCGGGCCGCGTACCTGATCGACGGCATTCTGCCCATGACCGAGGGCCACCAGATGCTGCCCGATCCGGGCTTGGAGCTGGGCGCGCCGGAGGTGCGCGTGTTTCCCGACCCGATGCGGCTCGCCGACAACGGGCTGTCCGCGACCGACCTCGGCCTGACGCTCGATGCCTTCAACGACGGACTGCGGGTCGCGGAGATCACGGTCGAGGGCGAGCGGCTCGATCTGATGCTCAAGGGCCCCGAGCGTGACGGCGAGCGAACCCAATCCATTGCCAACCTGCCGGTCGTGACGGGCTCCGGGGTCATCGTACCGATCCAGTCGGTCGCCCGGGTCGTTATAACCGCGGGCCCGACGGAGATTCGCCATGTCGAGCGCAACCGGACGGTGAGTCTCCAGGTGCGCCCGATCGCCGCAATGCCCCTCGAAACCGCGCTCGACCTGATGCAGACGGAAGTCGTCGACCTGATGACCGCCGAGGGCCTGCCGCCGGGGGTTCATCTCGATCTTTCGGGCACCGCAGACGAGCTGACCCAGACCTGGGACGCCATGGTGCTCAACCTGATTCTCGCGGTCGTCATCGTCTATCTGATCATGGCGGTGCTCTTCGAGAGCT
The DNA here is from genome assembly GCA_965198325.1 of Alphaproteobacteria bacterium. Classification (GTDB taxonomy): domain Bacteria; phylum Pseudomonadota; class Alphaproteobacteria; order UBA828; family JAPUJA01; genus CBDAPE01. The sequence goes on from CBDAPE010000018.1 coordinate 134,232, forward strand.
TCGTCTATCCGCTGATCATCATGCTCTCGGTGCCGCTGGCGACCGCCGGCGGAATCGGCGGGCTCTCGATCGTGAATCTGTACAGCTTCCAGCCGCTCGACATGCTCACGCTTCTGGGCTTCGTGATCCTGATCGGCATCGTCGTGAACAACGCGATCCTGCTGGTTCACCAGACCCTGCACAACGTGCGCAACGAGGGCCTGGCAATCGACGAGGCGATCACCAAGGCGACCCGCAACCGGATTCGCCCGATCTTCATGTCGACACTGACCAGCGTGTTCGGCATGCTGCCTCTGGTGTTGTTCCCCGGCGCAGGCTCGGAGCTCTACCGGGGGCTGGGCTCCGTCGTGGTCGGCGGACTCGCGCTCTCGGCGGTCCTCACGCTGGCGATCGTGCCGCCCCTGCTGTCGATCTTCGTGCCCCTTGGCGAACGGCAACGGGGGAGGCAAAAAGAGGCCGAAACGCGGGACGAGCTGGAATCGGCCGGTGCGGAATGACCCTCGGAACGAAAACGACCGGACCATGAGCGGGACGATCTTCGAGACCGACCTGGACAAGGGCGCAGCCAATTACACGCCGCTCACCCCGCTGAGCTTCCTCGCCCGGGCGGTCCGCGCCTATCCCGACCAGCCGGCGATCATTCACGGCGACCAGCGGATTTCCTATGCGGCGTTCGGCGCACGCGCCCGCCAGCTCGCCTCCCAGCTCAGCGCGCTCGGGGTGGCCAAGGGCGACACGGTGGCGATGCTGGCGCCCAATATCCCCGCCGCGCTCGACGCCCTCTTTGCCGTGCCCATGCTCGGCGCGGTGCTCAACATGATCAATATCCGGCTCGATGCCGAGGCGGTCCGCTTCATGATCGAGCATGGCGAAGCCAAGCTGTTCATCACCGATACGGAATATTCCGCGACCGCGGGCGCGGCGCTGGCCGGGCTGGATCAAGCCGTCGGGGTGATCGACATCGACGATCCGCTCGGCCCCGGCGGCGAGCGGGTCGGCACGCATGATTATGATGCGCTTCTCGCCGCCGGCAATCCGGACTTCGAAGGCCCGGGGATCGACGACGAATGGGACGCGATCACGCTGAACTATACGTCGGGCACCACGGGCGATCCCAAGGGCGTCGTCTTCCATCATCGCGGAGCCTATGTCAGCGCGCTTTCGAACGCGCTGCATTACGGTGTTACGCGCAACTGCGTCTATCTCTGGACGTTGCCGCTCTTCCATTGCAACGGCTGGACCAACGGCTGGGTGGTCACCGCGATGGCGGGGACCCATGTCTGCCTGCGCAGGGTCGATGCGACGGAGATCTTCCGGTTGATCGATGCCCACGGGGTGACCCACATGTCGGGCGCGCCGATCGTACTCAATACGCTGATCAATGCGCCGGCCGGCGTGCGCCGGACGTCGAGCCACCGGGTCGAGTTCACCACGGGAGGCGCCCCGCCGCCCGCGGCCGTGATCGAGAAGTGCGACGAGCTGGGGTTCGCCATCGCCCACGCCTACGGCCTGACCGAGACCTACGGGCCGGCGACGACCTGCGCCTGGCATTTGGAGTGGGACCCGCTCTCGGCGGCTGAGCGGGCCCAGCTCATGGCGCGCCAGGGGGTGCCAAATCTATCGGTCGACGACGTCATCGTGGCCGACCCGGAAACGCTCGCGCCCGTGCCGGCAGACGGCGAGACGACCGGCGAAATCATGATGCGCGGCCATTCGGTCATGAAGGGTTACCTGAAGAACCCGCCGACGACGGCCGCGAGCTTCGCCGGCGGCTGGTACCGCTCCGGTGACATCGCGGTGCTGCACCCCGACGGCTATATCGAGATCAAGGACCGTTCCAAGGACATCATCATCTCGGGTGGCGAAAACATTTCCTCGATCGAGGTCGAGGAGGTGCTTTACCGCCATCCCGCGGTGTACGAGGCGGCCGTGGTGGCCCGCCCAGACGAGCAGTGGGGCGAGACGCCCTGCGCATTCGTGACGCTCAAGGACGACGCGGCCGGGGTGAGCGACGAGGAGTTGATCGCGTTCTGCCGCGAGCACCTCGCCCATTTCAAGGCGCCCAAGACGGTAATCTTCGGGCCACTGCCCAAGACCGCAACGGGCAAGATCCAGAAGTTCGTGCTGCGGGAATGGGCAGGGGCGTTATGATCCGGGGCGCACGTAACCGGAAAGAGGCCCACGGATGAGCGAACTACCCCTTTCCGCCCGGGACATCGAGTTCGTACTTTACGAGCTGCTCGACGTCGAGCGCCTGTGCGAACGCCCGCATTATGCAGAGCACAGCCGTGAGAGCTTCGATGCCATGATCGGGACCGCGCGACGGATCGCCGAGGAGCGCTACCTGCCGTTTCACCGCAAGGCCGACAGGGAGGGGGTCGCGATCGTCGACGGCAAGGTAACGCCGATTCCGGAAACCAAGGCGGCCTACGACGCGGCCGCCGAAGCGGGTTTTCTTGCCGCCCATCACGACGAGACGGTCGGCGGGCTACAGCTTCCGTGGGTGGTCAGCCAAGCCGCGCTCGCCCATTTCACGGCGGGCTGCGTTCAGCTCTTCTCCTATCACTTCCTGACCATCGCGGGGGCCAACATGCTGGCGGAATTCGGCTCGGAAGCGCAAAAGGCGGCCTATCTGCCGCGCCTGCTCGATGGCCGCTTCTCGGGCACCATGGCGCTCACCGAGCCCCACGCGGGCAGCGGGCTTGCCGACCTCAGCACGAAGGCAACACCGCAAGACGACGACAGCTACCGGATCAAGGGCGCCAAGATCTTCACCAGCTGCGCGGAGCACGAGCTCGCCGAAAACATCATTCATATGGTGCTGGCCCGGATCGAGGGCGCGCCCCGGGGCACCAAGGGCATCTCGCTCTTCCTGGTGCCCCGCTATCGGCTCGACGAGGCGGGCCGGCCGGGCGAACCCAACGACGTGGTCATGACCGGGATGCTCGAGAAGATGGGCTGGCACGGCAACACCTCGAGCCCGGTCAATTTCGGCGAGAACGACGGCTGTATCGGCTGGCTTATCGGCGAACCCAACCAGGGCTTGCGCTACATGTTTCACATGATGAACGAGGCGAGAATAGGCATCGGCATGGGCGGTGCCGTGCTCGCCTGCTGCGGTTATTCAGCCTCGCTCGCCTATGCCCGGGAGCGGCCCCAGGGGCGCCTGCCGAGCAACAAGGACCCCGACAGCGCAGCGGTGCCGATTGTCGAACATGCCGATATCAAGCGCATGCTGCTGGCCCAGAAGGCCTATGGCGAAGGCTCGCTGGCGGTGTGTCTATTCGCCGCCAAGCTGGTCGACGACCTTAAAACCGCCGGGGACGAGGCCGCGCGGGTTCGCGCCGGCCGGCTGCTCGACGTGCTGACGCCGATCGTGAAGACCTATCCGGCGGAATACGGCACGCTCGCCAACAGCCATGCGGTGCAGATTTTGGGCGGCTACGGCTATACCAAGGATTTTCCGGTCGAACAGTATTTTCGCGACAACCGGCTGAACGCGATCCACGAAGGCACCACGGGCATTCAGGCCCTCGACTTGCTGGGCCGCAAGGTGGGCATGGAGGACGGCGCGGCGTTCACGGCGCTCGCGGACGCGATCGAGGAGACCATCGACGACGCGCGGGGCCATAACGAGCTGGGCGCGATGGCGGGCGAACTTACGGCCGCGCTTGAAAACGTCAAGGCGACGACGGCGACGCTGCTGGAGGCGAAGCGGAAAGGCGAGATCGACCTCGCGCTGGCCAATGCGACGCTCTATCTCGATACGCTGGGACAGGTCGTGATCGCCTGGACATGGCTGAAGCAGGCGCTCGTCGCGCTCGAGCGGGCGGGCCGCGCAAACGGCGAGGACTCGGATTTCTATGCCGGCAAGCTGCAGGCCTGCCGCTACATCTTCCGCTGGGAGCTTCCCAAGGTCGAGCCGCAATGCGCGATTCTGTCCCGGCTCGACGCCACGTCGCTCGAGATGCGCGACGCCTGGTTCTGATACGTTATCCGTTTAGCTTTGGAACACAAAGCTGAACGGCGTTCAGTCGCCACATAGGCTTTCGCCGCATATGCGGCGGCCCGCAGTCGCGGGTTCGCAAAATCCAGATGATTCGACCTCATCGGATTTCGCGCTTGGAGTTTGAAGACTTAGGGAGGAGGAGATGACCCTGGAGATCAAACGGGTCGGCGTCGTGGGCGCCGGCATGATGGGTTCGGAAATCGCGCTGGTCAGTGCGCTGGCTGGCTTTTCGGTCCGGGTGCAGGACACAGATCGCGGAGCGCTATCTTCTCTCGAACCCCGGCTCACCAAGATCCTGGACAAGGGCGTCGAGCGGGGTTTCTACGAGGCGGCGGGGAAGGATGCCGCGCTCGACAATCTATCGACGACCGAGACGCTAGACGATTTCGCCGATCGCGACCTGGTGATCGAGGCCGCGTTCGAGGACACGAACGTAAAGGCCGAGGTGTTCCGCAGGCTCGACGCGGTCTGCCGGCACGATTGCGTCGTGACCAGCAACACCTCGACAATCTCGATCCTCAGCCTGTCGGCCAATTTCGACCCCGCGCGGCGGGGCCGTTTCCTGGGCACCCATTTCTTCTCGCCGGTCTCGCGCATGAAGCTGGTCGAGGTGATCCCCCAGCGGAATACGGACGAAGCGGATTTCGAGACCGCGATGGCGTTCTGCAGGGCGATCGGCAAGGAGCCCGTGAAGATCAAGGACGTGGTGGGCTTCGCGGTCAACCGGGTGCTCCATGCCTTCGTGATCGAGGCGATCCGCCTGGTCGAGGAGGGGGTCGCGAGCGCGGAAGACGTGGATACCGCCTGCCGGCTGGGCCTCGGCCACCCGATCGGCCCGTTCCAGCTCATGGATCTGACCAAGACCAACCTGTCGCTCCAGGTCCAGGGGATCCTCGAAGAGGCCTACGGCCCGCGCTTCCATCCCCGCCCCCTGCTCCGCCAGATGGTCGACGCCGGCTATCATGGCCGCCACGTCGGCGCGGGCTGGTACGACTACGAGACGAAGAAGGCGTGAGCGGACCGACCTAGAGCATGACTTCGGGCCGGGGCAGGTTCTTGAACCAGCCCTCGAACAGCTTTTCGAGCTTGCCGCTGCCCTCGAAGGCGAACAGGAAATTCTGCAGCCAGTTGATCAACAGCGGATCGCCCGGCGGCAGGGCGATGCCGAGCGGCTCGAAGGTGAACGGCTTGTCGCCCTTGGCCAGACCCTCGTTCTTGTAGCGGAATTCGACGACCGCGACATAGGGCTCGTCGGCCATCAGGGCGTCGACCTGGGCGTTGCGCAGCATGTGGAGCGCGACATCGAGCGACTGAGCGACGACGATATCGGCCGCGGGCAACAGCTTGCGCGCGATCGCCTCGCCGGTGGTTCCCAGCTCGACCGCGATGGAGAAGCCGGGGTGGTTCATGTCGGCGAAGCTCTTGACATGGGCGACTCGCTCCTTGCGTCCCAGGATATTCTGGCCGGAAATCATGTAGGGGCCGACGAAGGCGATCCGGGTGTTCCGCTCGGGCGTCATGGTCAGCGCCGAGATCACCAAATGAAACTCGCCCGCCTCGAGCGCGGGCAGCAGCTCGGCGAACGGTAAGCCGACGATGCGCAACCCCACACCCATGGCCGCGGCGATATGCTTGGCGAGATCGATCTCGGCGCCCTTGATGGTGCCGTCGGGGGTGCTGAAGCTGAGCGGGGGGTAGTCGGGCGCGGTTCCGACGACGAGCTCGTCGCCGGACAGAATATCGTCGAAGACCTCGCCGGCGGTGGCTTGCGCCGCGTTCCCGAACAGGAGGGCGAGACCGAGGGCGAGGGTTGCAGCAAAACTCTTCATCAAGCTACCTCTGCGACCGGCATTTGGTATGTAGGTCTGGTATTACGAATGACCCATTCCAAGTTGACTCTCTTGCTTTCCACAAGCAAATGAATTTCTTCATCGAGAATCGTTCCATCTCCGATCGTCACTCATAGAAATTGGGGTGATCGGCGTAAGGCCCGACGCGCAGCATCTCCTGAAAGACAGTGCACATGAAAAAGACAGTGCACATGAACCAGTCGGGTAACGGCTAGCGGGGAAAAAATGGATCCCGGATCGGTGAGCAAGCGGTAACACCCGCCTAGCCGCAGCTACGAATCATCTATCGGCAAACTTACGGCGCGGGTCGGAAATATACCGAAAACACGGCTCTATAACGTCTTTTGCATGCCTGGCGGCTTCGCCGTCATGTGGAAATCCCGCAGGTTGGTATAGGATTCACCCTCGAAGGAATAACGCAATCCATATGCGCTGCCTTTTCTGAAGTATTCCAGCGCCTTAAATTCGAAATCCGGATCGCCATCGAAGTTCATTCTGAAATCACCGATTCTTTTGACCCGTTCGTCATCCATATACATGACAAGATGGCTCCGCCCATTTGGCGTCTTGTCGCGATGCCCGTCGACCCCGAGATGACGCAACGTCTTATCCGAAACCTCGATTTTCAGCCGTTCCGCGGGATTTCTGATGTCAAACCATTCCTTGTCGCAAACTTCCAAGAGTTCCTCGAACATCATGCGTTCTTCGCCGTCAAAACAATCCCGGAAGACACGGCGAAACCATGGAACCAGCCATTCTTCCTCGTAAATCAGGCGAGCGCCAAAGAGAACATTCAGCTTAGTCGGCGCACCGGTATAATTTCCGCCATCGCCGAATCTTTTTCTCATACCCTCGGCAAACTCTTCCTTCGAATCGTACAGTTCACCTGACATTGCGTCTTCGAAATCAGCGAGGAAGCGATTGTGTTGCGCATCGACGCAGTGCTCATCGTTCGAATCGACCATCTTTATAAACAAGCGGGACATCTTGTAGTCCCGATCCATGAGGAACCGTAGTATGTGCCTGAACAACCTCACATGTCCCATGGCGTAGACGATCAGCGAAACCTTCCTGAGGTCATCGAAATCTATTTCGGTCATTGTAGTCGTCGAAACCACCACTTCCTCGAATTCCTGAACCTCCTGCCCGTCGATTTTTATCCAGCTTGGAATATAGGTCGGGCGAAATTTCGTCTTGATGTTGTATTCTTCGCGCGCGCCCGTTCGGTACAGCTCAATACCGGGGAATAGCAGAAGTGACGCAACGGCGAGATTTATATCCTTTTCAAAACAGATATCGATGCAGTTCAGCATTCCCTCGATGTCGTCCTTTGGAAGCCCGCTGATGAACTCGGTCGACAACTTCAGCCCTACACCCTTCGCGAAATCCATTATTTCGTCGAGCTCACCCATCCTGATGTTCTTGCGCTTCGTCGCCTCCAAGGATTCCGGCGTAAAGGTTTGAAAGGGAAGCACATAGTCGAGTCCCGGCAATTGACTAAATGTCGTCGCAATCGCCTTGGTTCTGTCGTTGAATTTCTTGTTCAGGTAACAGTGGATCGTCTTGGGGAAGCCTGTTTTCCTGTAACTGTCGACGATAAATTCAGCGATTTTCGGATCATTTCTGTTAATCCCAAAATTTTCGTCAATTATCATCAGCATTGATATCATCAGCATTGAATAGGTATGATCTCTGTATTTATTGGCGATATACAGAATCTCCTCATTCTGCTGGTCGAGATTGTACCTGTCCCTCCCATTTATTCCATCCGTGGCAGAAACCTTGGAATTTTGCATCTCCACCGGATACCCTTTCCGGCATGCATAAGATCATCGAAATCTTCGCGGACCGCGCGGCGCTCCACACAGAAATCCTTGCCCTGCGACAGCAGGTAGCTGTCCTGAAACGGAAAAGGCCCCGGCCATTGCTTCGGAAGGTGGATAGGGTTTTCTGGGTCATCCTGTCTTGCCTATGGCCTGGCTGGCGCCACGCCCTGGTAATTGTCAGGCCCGAGACCGTCATCGGTTGGCACCGCAAGGGGTTCAGGCTTTTCTGGACATGGAAGTCGCGGCGGGGAAAACCGGGCCGACCGCCGGTGTCGAGGGAGATCCGCGATCTGGTCCGACGGATGTCGCGGGAGAACACACGGTGGGGCGCACCTCGGATCCATGGCGAGCTTTTGAAGCTTGGCTTTTCCATCTCCCAGGCCGCCGTCTCGAAATACATGGTCCGTTACCCATCGCCGCCATCGCAGTCGTGGCGGACATTCCTTACAAATCACGCCGATTGCCTGGCGTCGATCGATTTCTTCGTGGTCCCCACGGCCACGTTCCACCTCCTGTTCGGGTTCATCGTGCTCCACCATCCCCTAAGCCATTGATATCAGTGGTATAAATGACAATTCTACGAGCCCGAATCTGCGCTATTTATCCGGGGGTTACGGGCTTCGGTCAGCGCCCTGCCGAGCGCAGAGACCCGGGCGGTGCGACAACGGACAGCCTGAGATGGCGAAAGTCTCCTAACGCGGTTTCGGTGGTACGACAAGATCGTCTTTCATGCCGCCCGCAGGCTCGTGTTCAGGGGCGTACGGTCCGGCCTGTTTCTTCATCGACGGTGGAGGCGCCGGCGTATTCATTGCCCCATGGAAGTGTTCCCCGGCCAGGTTGGGCGACGGTCATTTCCCCCGATTGCAGGGCATCGCAAGTCATGGCAGTGCGGAAATGAAGTGCGACCAGCTGCGATAGAGGGAACACAACAAACAGGTTGCACGCGACGGTTCGAGGCGGAGAGCGGGCAACGGGCGCAACGCAAAGTCCTGGCACTCCTGGTAACGGGGCGTGAAACGGGGATTTACCGGCTGGTTACGGTAGAAGAAATGCGGGCGCTCGAGGGCTCCTGAAAACCGGCGGAAGCTGGCGCGATTGAAGAGCTCGAATTGTGGACCCGGGGCGCTGATTTCAGCCCGGGGCGGAAGGCCGGCCGGCCGGCGCGCCGGTTCGTCCCTCCGTCCGCTCGCAGAGGATCGAACCGTGCTGGTCGTCCCAGCCGACCGGAAGCCGCACCTCGTTGGCGAGCCGCTTTGCCGTCAGCCCGATGGGATGACGATCGTCGAGTATGCAGCTGACGATCTGTGGCGCGAGGAAGCCGAGCCGCAGGATCCGGCTGAAATACGAGCTCGTGACCCCCGCCTCGGCGGCAAGCTCGCGCATCGTCCTGTCGCCACCGTGCATGACCATTGCCCGGTACCGGTGAGCCTGCGCGAGAAGGCGATGCAGGCTGCGGTCGGGCACGGTCCTGCACTCGTTTTCGGCCCCCTCGACAATGAACCGGATATCCCGGCCGGTGCGCCTGAGCCGGGCGGGGATGGAAAAGGTGAAGGGCGGTCCGTCACCCCTCAAAGGCTGTCCCGGTCCAGACCGGGCCTGTCCCTCCTCCAGGAGAGCCCCCAGGGCAGAGGGCAGTAGCTGAAGCTCGACGGTATCCGTCCTCAACTCGACACGGTGGACGATCGCGTTGAGGATGGTGCGCCTTTCCGGAGCCGCCAGGCTCGGCCAGCGCCCGGCCATCTCATTCGCCCTGGCCACGACCTCGGCCGCACGCCCGGCTTCCTCTCCGAGGCCGTCGACAGCCCCGAATATCTCCGCCCGGCTTGCGAGGAAGCGGCGCAACCGATCTTCGATCAGGCCTTCGAGTTCACGCGCGGGCACGCGCCGGCCGCGAGATGCGTTCCTGCGCCGCCCTGTGACGAGGCTTTTGGAGACATAATAGGGCTTTGTCAAGTTAACCGGATTCACTCCTAAACCTCGGTAAAATCTCGATGGCTGCTCCACGTAATTTCAATGACTTAGCCTCATGGAGAAATGCCGAAAACAGCCTACAATCAGTTAACTTGACAATGCCCCGTCGGGGTTTGACGCCTGCGGCTCTGGTTGAGCCTGTAGCTCTCGCCGTTCATCTCGAGGATGTTGACGTGATGGGTGAGGCGGTCGAGCAGCGCGCCGGTAAGCCGCTCGGAGCCGAACACCTCGGTCCATTCGTCGAACGGCAGGTTGGTGGTGACCAGGGTCGCGCCGCGCTCGTAGCGCTGGCTGAACACCTCGAACAGGAGCTCGGCACCGGTCTTGGACAGCGGCACGAAGCCGAGTTCGTCGATGATCAGAAGCTTGTAGGTGGCGAGCTTCTTCTGGAACCTCAGCAGCTGCTTGTCATCGCGGGCCTCGATGAGCTCGTGGACCAGCGCGGCGGCGGTGATGAAGCCGACCGAGAGGCTGTCCCTCCCAGTTATTCCATCTGCGGCAGAAACCTTGGAATTCTGCATCACCCTCGGACACCCTTTCCGACAGGCATAAGATCATCGAAACCCTCCCCGCCGTCTTCCGCGAACTCTTCGTCGGTCGCGCGGCGCCCCACACAGAACCTCTTACCCTCCGCCAGCAGGGAGCCGTCCTGAAGCGGAAAAGGTCCCGGCCAGCGCTTCGGATGTCCGATGGAATAAATAGAAGGGACAGCCGGCATCCGCATGCCCTTGCATAGGTTCGCTGGCACGATCCGGCGGAATAAGCATCGTGATGATCGCGCCCATGGTCGATTACAAAATCCACTGGCTCAAAATGATGTCCGTGCCGGAGAGCCGAGCCGTCGTTGGGAGACACGATGGAATAAATGGAAGGGACAGGCGGTGATCCTCACCGCGTCACCCGGCCGCAAATCGGCAGGCGCCGCCGTGCTGAGGCCATCGTCCCCGACCGCGTCCTGCAACGCTGCGACGAAGTCCTCCGGCAGCGCCTGCGGGTACAGTCCGTCGGCAAGCAGGCGCCGCACCCCGAAGGTGCCGTTGATCGCGCGCCACGCCGCGCGCTCGATATCCAGTTCCACGAACAGATAGCCCGGGAAAAGGGCGCTGCGCACGGTCTCGATCCGCCTTGCATGACGGCGGGAGCGCTCCATCTCCGGCAGCCAGACCCGGAACCCCTAGCGTGCGAGATTGGCCTCCGCGCGGCGCTCCTGATGGGGCCGCGCATGGACCACGTACCACCTGTTCATGAGCGCCCCCCGACCGGCTGCTCGACCGCCGGCGGCGTGAAGTCCAGGGGCTCGCGCACGATGCGCAGGAAGGGCGGCGTCAGCACCTGGTGCACCGGTACCGTGTCGCGCAGCGTCTCGAACACCTCCTGCGGATGGCGGGACTCCGTGATCACAAGCGCGTCCCAGGCCTCCGCTTCCTCCAGCGAGCGCAGCACCGGCAAGCCATGCAGACGGTCCGTGTTGGCCTCCCGGTCCAGGATCCCCACCAACTCCGCATCGGCCTCGAGCGCCGCCAGCAGCGCGATCTCCGCAACCTCGCCGCCCCCCACCAGGATGAAACGGCGGAAGCCCACCCGCTGCCCGTCGAGGAAGAGCGTCCGATACTCCCGCCGCGCCATGCGGAAAAAGGCCAGCGACGCATCGAGATACTGCGCGACGAGGCGGCTCTTCTCCTGGAAGCCTTCCAGCGTAACGTAGTAGGCCCAGCGCTTGTAAGGCGCGGCCTTGGCCTTCACCAGCCCCTTGCGCACGGCCCGCCTGAGCAGCGCGTTGACCATCCCCACCGATATCGAGAGGCGCTTGGCAAGCGCCGGCTGCGTGACGACCTCCCGCCGCTCCAGGGCGGCAAGCAGGTCAATCTCGGCCTGGAGTCCGGTTTTGTCGGCCATGGCGCACTTACTTATTTCGCGCCATAAATGTCAAATTCACGGCGTCATGTCAACCACATGTACGATACGCATATCGCCGTCCGAGCCGCCCCACGACGCGTTTTCGCCGCGCCCTTGCGACAGACACGTGCAACTCTGCCATTCCCATTGGCTTTGCGTCAGGCTCGGGGTAGTGGCTGCTCTCACGGGCCACTCACTCAGAACGGGTCGCTCGTCTCCGTTTACGCAGCCTGCGCCGCTGCCCTCGCTTTCCGACCCGGCAGCTCTCCCTTATCGAGGAACGTCTTCAGGCTCCGCTCGCCGATCTCGATGCCTCGCGCCTTCAGCACCTCGTGCATCTGAGCCACTGTCATGCCCTTCGCCCGTTGTTCGAGCATTCGCTCCCGCAGCCGGTCCGGGACGTCCTTGAGAGACAGCTTCGGCGGTGCCAGCTCCGCCAGATGGGCGTCTATGGCTTCAAAATCGATATCCGATTCGTTGAAGCGCCTTGCGACCATGATACGAGCCTCCACGTCGTTCGGCTCCATTGACAGCATGCGTACGATCGACTGCCGCACTCGCCGCGCCAATAGTCCTGACCAAAGATGTTGCGACTTAGCCGACCAAAAGGGCAACATCTTGTAACTTCCACCGGAGTGTCAACGGCGGCGGGATTATGTTGTCCATCCTATAAACTCCGTCCGGCGCAAAAATCCAGGCCTTTCAGGGTGATTTGATAGCGTTGATGGTCTGCACACGATCCTGCTTCACGGCGTTCTCTCGGGCTTTCGCGGTCGCGCCATGCGATAGCTTGAGATCACCGCGTCTCGTCATCAACGGGACGTCCTTCGGTGCAACCTGTCCCTCCTATAAATTCCGTCCGGCGCAGAAATCCGGGCCCTTCCGGGTGATGCCTGATAGCGTTGGTGGCCTGCATACGATCCTCTTTCACGGTGTTCTCTCGGGCTTTCGCAGTCGCGCCATGCGGCAGCTCGAGATCATCGCTCCTCATCATCAACTGGACGTCCTTCGGCCCAACCAGCCAAGCCAGTCGCTGGGTTGCCCAAATCACCAGGGTTTCTGCGCCGGATGGAATTAATAGGAGGGACAGCCCCGCGCGCGGGGCGGTGCACCCTCCGTGCGGCTGGCGGCGGTGCTTCTGCGCGATCCTACGCCACGGCCTTGAAACGTTCAAAGCGAAGCGCAAGCCGATCCCGATCCGGTCGGTCCTTAACCCGGTTGGGCAGGTGAATGGCTTCGCCATTAAGCTGCTTAAGGACTTCGAGCATCGGACCGTCATTCTGGTCGAGCAGTCGGTCTGAGACATGCAGTCGATAGTCGGGATCGATACCGATTAGATGGGCATCGAAGGCGGCATGATGAATCTTGGACAGCGGCAGGCCATTCGGGACGATGGGCTGCCCCAGTCTTTCGTTCCTGTCGGAAACAATGTGCGCGGCATCGAGCAACCGCTGTTCGGGCAATCCGGACAAGGCGCAACGCCCATTATAGGCCGTTATAACGGCTTCTCGGAATGACGCCTGATGAAGTCTTTGCTTCACCGCTCGCAGCGCATAATGCCGTTCGAGCGCGTTCTCCGGCGGGGCCAGTGTTTCCTGCTCCGGCACGCCGAACGCGATACGCGCCTTCAAGGCATCGGCATCCCAACCGGAAATGAAGGCCGGATACAAAGCCTGGTATCGGCCGGGCGCGAAGCCGAGGAAATAAATGACCGGTATCCGGTTCTCAAATGCCTCGCGCAGCCAGCGATTGTCCGCCGCTTCTGGATTCTGCCCCATGAAGGCATAATCCACCGTCTCGTCGCCCTCAAAAATCTGGCGGTGCACGTCTCGCTGGTCATCGTACCACACCCGCGCACCGGGCCGCGGAAATACGGTCTTGATGGAGAGCAGATACCGCATCTGTCGCGGCTTAAAGATGCCTCGCTGGGGATTGACGAGCGGGACGCGTTCGTCTGCGAAAACAAATCCCGGTTTCATTTCGTCGGTGGTCAAATGGTCATGCACCTCACCCAGCCTTCGAATATGCTCGAAAGCCGCCATCCGCATCAGGGTATCCCGGTCGTTGCCGCTCATCGGGACATCCCTCACCCCCTGAAACAATGCTCATTATGCCAGGTAAGGGCATCCGGATTGGGGCGCTGGGTGGCTTCTCGCGGCGCACTGATCCGCTGACCGTGTAGGGCATAGTAGTGCCGGCCGTTGTCAAACTCCTCCTTGATGCGGCGGCTGACCTCGAAGTCGAGATCGGGCGTGACCGTTACATAGCCGGCATCGAACAGGCTGTGGATGTCGCGCCGCAGCAGAAGGCCGTTCCGCGCCTCATGTTCGCCGCCGTCGCCATAGGGCCGGATATGCGCCGCCTCAAGCGCTGGCAGGGTCCGCTCCTGCGTGACCGCGCAGCGCCGCCCGTAAATGTCCGTCACCAGCACACGGAATGCGCCCTGCCCGAGGCGGGGCCGGATGAGATGGGGCTCCCCGAACCGCGCCTGCCCTTCCGCCATGCCGGGGAAAGGCTGCCGGCCCAGACGATCGTTGACCGCCTCCCAGAGGGCCAGTCCTTCGGCTTCGCCCGTGTTGTAGGTCTTGAACGAGACGATGTTCGGCGACCAGCTTTCCGGTACGGGAATCCAGTCGGGCTCGTCGAAAAAGAACGGTTGGGTCAGGATGCGGCAACCGATGGCGAAGTCGCTACGGTCGTCCGGGTCCGCCCTTCGGTACTTTGCGATGTGCGTGCGCATTTCCTGTTCCGACCGCGCGCCGTTCGTCTCGCCGAACGCTTCCCAGGCCAGAGAACACGGCAACGCATTGGCATAGGCGAAGATGCCGCCGCCGACGATCACGTTGCGCGGTGCGTGCAGCTTGAACAGGAACAGCTCGCCCGCCTGGAGCGCCCGAAAATTCGCTGCCGAGGGTGCCCAGAAATTGACCTCGCTGAGGTCGGGCTGACGTCGCAGCATCTCGAACCAGTCTCCGTCCGTGACGGCGATCAGGAGATTGATGCCCATGGTCAGTTCCGATTCAGTCCTTGCTCACCGCGTGTTAGCAGGATGCGCTTCCAGAAGCTTTCGCGCCCGATGATGATGTCGTCTGCTGTTCGGTTCGACCTGTATTCAAGCAGAGAAAACCTGAAGGATTTGCGGCAATATTCCAGGCTGGGATCGCTCGCCAAAGCACGCAACTCGGCATTGCCGCCGTGCCCGCTGGCAATGTAGCTGCACCATCGCGACCAGATGCCCTGATCGCCATAGGCGGACCCGACATAACGCTTCTCGCTTGCAATATCGGTGATGAGGTAAATGCCTTTCACGCTTTCCAGAGCGGCCTTCCAGTCGGGGCGGTCATTCCGAACCAACACCTCAAGCTCCTCGAAGGACAGGTCGATATCCTCGAATCCAGGAAAGGCACGGCCCGAATAGGGCTCGCGAAGAATCTCCTGAATCTCGAGGTTCGAAAAATGGTTCTCGAAGTTCACGCGTGTTGAGCGTTGGCGATAGTTGGACCGGACCTTCAGCCTACCGAGGAAGCTCGCGCCCTGGCCGGTCAGTTCTACCTCATAGCGGTCCGGGAAACGGTTCAAAACACGAAAAACACCGCCAAAGAGCCAGCTATCGGTCTCATGATAAAACTTGATCAGCGCGAAGATGTAGGGCCGATTGAAATCGTTCCGCTCCGGTCGATACTCCTGCCAGCCCTGCCATTCGTCCCAGTCCCGCGCCCAGACCTCCAGCGGCTGATTCTCACCGTTCCAGCGGGCAAAATGGAGCTTGTAGGCTTCCGCCTCGGCAATCGGCCATATGTCGCGCAGAAAGATCGTCATGCAGCCGCTTCCCTTTCCTCACCCGGGGCCAGCGCCTCGTGCAGCAGGGCTTCGAGGAAGTGAGCGCGGGTGGTGTCGGCGGTGGCGAGGCTGCCCTCTAGCCGGTCGCCCATGTAGGTCAGTTCGGCGATCCAGAGCCGGTACGGGCCATTGAGCTCGCAGTCCTTGGAGAGATCCGGGAAGACGGGCGCGTCGTGATCGCTGTCGGTCGTTGTAACGAAGCGCCGCCTGCGCGGCGGATGCATGTCGTGCTCACGCATCAAGCGCTTGAGTTTCTTGTGGTTCACAATTCAGCTGTCCCTCCCATTTATTCCATCCATCGCAGAAACCTTGGAATTTTGCATCACCACCGGATACCCTTTCCGGCATGCATAAGATCATCGAAATCTTCGCGGACCGCGCGGCGCTCCACACAGAAATCCTTGCCCTGCGACAGCAGGTAGCTGTCCTGAAACGGAAAAGGCCCCGGCCATTGCTTCGGAAGGCGGATAGGGTTTTCTGGGTCATCCTGTCTTGCCTATGGCCTGGCTGGCGCCACGCCCTGGTAATTGTCAGGCCCGAGACCGTCATCGGTTGGCACCGCAAGGGGTTCAGGCTTTTCTGGACATGGAAGTCGCGGCGGGGAAACCGGGCCGACCGCCGGTGTCGAGGGAGATCCGCTATCTGGTCCGACGGATGTCGCGGGAGAACACACGGTGGGGCGCACCTCGGATCCATGGCGAGCTTTTGAAGCTTGGCTTTTCCATCTCCCAGGCCGCCGTCTCGAAATACATGGTCCGTTACCCATCGCCGCCATCGCAGTCGTGGCGGACATTCCTTACAAATCACGCCGATTGCCTGGCGTCGATCGATTTCTTCGTGGTCCCCACGGCCACGTTCCACCTCCTGTTCGGGTTCATCGTGCTCCACCACGAGCGCCGCCAGATCGTGCATTTCGGTGTCACGGCGAACCCGACGATGGCGTGGGTCGCACAGCAGATCCGAGAGGCATTCCCGTGGGGCACGGCGCCGCGGTACCTGATCCGCGACCGGGACGGCGCATACGGGCAATCGTTCCGCTCGACCGTGACGGCGATGGGCGTGGAAGAAGTCGTCACGGCGCCACGGAGCCCGTGGCAAAATCCGTATGTGGAACGCCTGATCGGCAGCGTGAGGCGCGAATGCCTGGACCATTCGATCATCCTCAACGAGCGGCATTTGCGGCGCATTCTTGGCTCATACCTCGACTATTATCACGGTTCAAGGACCCACCTGTCGATCGGCAAGGACACACCGGATGGACGACCCGTTCAGCCGGCCGGGTCCGGAACGGTCGTTTCCTTGCCCAAGGTCGGCGGTCTGCATCATCGTTACGAACGCCTCGCGGCCTGACCACCCCCGCTCGGATTCGATCAAGTCCTCTCTGTGGCGACGTCGACGCTGCCGACATCCGCATGCCCTTGCATAGGTTCGCTGGCACGATCCGGCGGAATAAGCATCGTGACGACCGCGCCCATGGTCGATTACAAAATCCACTGGCTCAAAATGATGTCCGTGCCGGAGAGCCGAGCCGTCGTTGGGAGGCACGATGGAATAAATGGAAGGGACAGCCCTCGCGCTGGCACAATCCCACTACCGGCAATGCAGGCGCTATTACGCCGACCCGCACCTACAGATCGGCCGGCTGAATCTACTGCAAGCAATACCAACTCACCGTGACCCCCGGCGGCGTCGCCCGGGCAAGCCCACGGCAACGCCTACCGCCAGCCCGACCGCGCGTGGCGGGTATTGAACTGACCCCGCGCTCGCCCGGGGCGGCCTACTCGACACGGGAAGGACGGCGGTCGATTCAACCGTCCTTGCACGGACCAACCGCTCCAGCCCATCCGGTTCCAATACGTCACCAAGAGCGAGAGCTTGAGCCGAAGGCGGGCGAGGGCGGATGCCGAAGAGGGTGTCCCCGCCCGGTTCCGCATTCACCCAATCCCGGAGACCGATATGCACGACCCCGAACGCGATATCCGCGACATCCCACTATCCCAACTCGGACTCTCGCCCGACAATGTACGCAAGACGCCAGCCGATGATTCGGCCTTCACCGAGCTCAAGGCCTCGATCGCTGCCCACGGGCTGCTCGAGAACCTGATTGCCCGTTCCATGGAACCCGGCGCGGATGTTCCCGAGCGCTACGCGGTGATCGCCGGCGGACGGCGGCTGGCCGCGATGCAGGCGCTGGCCGCCGAAGGCGCGCTGGACGGGTGGCTCACGACGATATTGTCGAAATCGCTCACCTCGAAGACCTCCCGGCCTGATCCGACAGGGAGAAGAGTGCGAACTCCGTGTTCCGGCTCACCAGAGACCTGGCCGTCAAGATGATAGTGCGAAGGCCGACGCTAGCTTGAGGACTTTTTATCGCTCAGATATCACCCTATTCGGCGAGGATGCCGCCATCGATCACAAGGTGTGTGCCCGTGACGAAACTCGATTCGTCCGAGGCCAGATAAAGCACGCCGTTGGCGATATCCTCGGGCGTGCCGTTTCGTCCCAGCGGATGCGCGCCGGCCATGGCGGCAAGCCCCGCCTCGCGCCCGTCCGGATAGCGATCGGCAGCACGGAACAGGAGGTCGGTCAGGATCGCGCCGGGGCAGACGCCGTTCACCCGGATCTTCGTGCCCTGCTTGCCGCAGTGAAGCGCCGCCGACTTGGTCAGGGTGGCGATGCCGCCCTTGCTCGCGCAGTAGGCCGCCGAGCCGTCGCCGCCGGTCAGCCCGTAGGTCGAATTCATGTTGATGATCGAGCCGCCGCCGCGTGTGCGCATCACGGGGATCGCGTGCTTCATGCCAAGGAAGGTGCCAGTCAGGTTTACTTCCATGATCTTGTGCCAGAGCGCAAGGTCGGTGTCCTCGATATTCTCCGGGCCGCCGATACCGGCGTTGTTGACCAGGATATCGAGCCCGCCGAAGCGGTCCACGGTGTGCGCAATCGCATGTTGCCACGCCGGCTCGTCGGTCACGTCGAGAGCAAGCGCCAAAGCCTGGCCTCCCGCCTGCTCGATCATGTCGGCGGCGAGCACGGTGCTCTCGGCGACGATATCAGCCAGCGCGACCTGTGCCCCCTCGCGGGCCAACAGGTCGGCGCAGGCCCTGCCGATGCCCCTGCCTGCGCCGGTCACCAGCGCGACCTTGCCCGCAACCCGGCTCATTCGCCCGTCTCGCGAACCGCGCCGTCCGGCGCCTCGAGCCAGTGGCCGGGGAAGCGGTCGAGCCAGACCTGCATGCGGAGCTTGTGAAGCCGGCGAAGCGTCTCCTGCTCCTCGCCGCTTTGTGCACCCTTGCTATTCAGAGCACCACACGCGTCGTCCGTCTCCACCCAGCGCTGCCGGACCGCGCCAATCACCTCGGGATGAAACTGCATGCACCAACCTTTCTCATTCACGCTGAACCGCTCGATGGAAAACATCAAGCCCGTCACAAACAGCTTACCGCCCGCGGACAACTCAAAGCTGTCACCGTGCCAGTGATGGAAATGCTGGCGGCTTTGTCAAGTTAACCGGATTCACTCCGAAATTTCGATAAATTGTCGATGGCTGCTCTACGCAATTTCAATGGCTTATCCTCATGGAGAAATGCCGAAAACAGCCTACAATCAGTTAACTTGACAATGCCGGAGCAGGTCTTCGCACCGACGCTTTCGCCCGGAGACATCGTCATCATGGATAATTTGCCCGCGCACAAGCCCCTCGCCGTGCGCCACGCCATTGAAGCCACCGGTGCCGACCTGCACTTCCTGCCGCCCTATTCCCCAGACTTCAATCCCATCGAGATGGCCTTTTCAAAGCTCAAGGCCTCCCTCAAAAAGACCGC
Organism: Alphaproteobacteria bacterium; assembly: GCA_965198325.1. GTDB lineage: Bacteria > Pseudomonadota > Alphaproteobacteria > UBA828 > JAPUJA01 > CBDAPE01. The sequence goes on from CBDAPE010000018.1 coordinate 153,445, forward strand.
CGCCCGAACCGTCGACGATCTCTGCGACGCCATCGCACACGATATCGAGACCTTCACACCAAAAGAATGCCAAAACTACTTCGCCGCCGCAGGATATGACTGCGAATGATCACAAAACGCTCTAGGTTTGCGGGTAGGACCACCTTATCCCGGAAAGCCAACTACAAAGCCCTACACCTCGCCCCTGACTCAGCAAACGATAATTTCTCGAAGACCGCCAATCGAGCATTTCCAACGCATACACGACATAGGAATCCTCTTGGTTGCGGTCCATTTGGTTGCGGTCCATAGTGCAAGAGTACGGCGGGTGGGTTGAAGAAAACCGTACTTTTAGAATTGAGTTATTATAACGTTTAGAGAAGAGGTACCTTATGGTTGCAGCACCACAGTTCAACAATTTGCTTGAGATATTAGGCGGAGTAGATCTTGAATTAGTAGAAGATTCAAAAAATTGGAATTTCTACACGGTTAAATTTCGAACTCCAGCTGGCGAGATGACAGCTCCCTATCTTTACCTAGCTGCAAATTGTCCTTATACCGAAGATAATTCGAAGAACCTGTCAATCTGGAGAGGGAACGGTCCTTACACAGTTGTAACAACAACAAAATCTCGTTTATCAAATGATCTCACTCGAACGGCCGATGAGTTTGGCGCTCGTTTCGCAACAACGCCGAGAAGACTTCTTATTGATAACCTCCTACAAACAGTAGATATTTCTCCGGGTATGGCGGAAGATTTCAAGTACTTTGTCGAACCTGAGGCCAGCTATACCGACAACGCTTCTCCTGCGGAAAGATCAGTTCCAGCATTAACACATTTTGTAAAATCTCTATTAAGCGTTCAGCAGGAAAATTATGATTCTGTTTGTGCCGAAATCCTTGTCGCGCCGGCGGGACAAGGAAAGACAACTCTTTGTCGAGCAATTGCGAGCAAAATTCGTTCCTCTTATCCAGATACGATTCCTGTACTAGTGGAGTCCAATCAATGGCAAAGTCTAATTGATCTTACGTTGCCCAATATTCTCAGCGCAGCATTGCTGAAAATGATACCGGGTGCCACCCAACTGGCCGATCCAAAAGTGTTCCAGCTCTTAACCCGGGAGAAAATTCTCGTTCCTATATTTGACGGTTTTGATGAATTGTCTCTCCACCCAAACCCAAATTTCAGTGCTGCGACTCTTTTGACAGAGCTTCTTGGTTTAGTCGGAGGCGCAGAGGTCAAGGTTCTAGTTACGGTTAGAGAGGCATTTTGGGAAAAGCATGTAAATGGCATCCCAGAATCCTCGACCAAAATGATACAGCGTTTTGACCTTCAAGGTTTTTCAAATAAACAAGGGAAAAGATTTTTCCATAAGAGACTTAAGAACCAGGAAGAACGCGATATTGCCAATCGTTTATCCTCTGAAATGGGAAGTAAATTATATGAAAGGGCGGTAGAGAGGCCACACATGCACGCTGATCGGGCGAGCGGAGTTCCGCTCATGCTCGAGCTAATAGCGTTGTACGTAGACGGAAATTCAACGGCTACCTTTGCCCCACAATCGCAAGATCCTCTGGGCCCCTTGCTTGAGGCTGTTTGTGAAAGGGAAAACGCGAGGCAGAAACTCGGCATTTCCTCCCAAAAACAGATGTTGATTTTTGAGAAGGTTTTCCGCGACTACCAGGATGATATCCCAAGGGAGGAGTTAGCGTTATATGTTGAGGATTTTGTCCCCGAGGTTACTAAAGACAAGATCGACCGCTTTGAATCTCACGCATTTCTCTCTACTACAGCTCAGAATAGGGTGGTCCCGAGATTTGAGACCTTACGCGTATATTTTGTTGCTCGATGGCTAGCAAATCAGCTTGAAGGAGCCGTAGACCATGAAATTGGTCGCGAAGCGACGAGGTTACTCGCGTCGCATGCCTCCGGAAGTAGCAATATTTTTGAGTTTTTGGTTGAACGGTTCGCAAATGATTCCAGAGAGAAGGTATATGAATCGATATCTCATGCTTGTCGGATGGTCAGTAGAAGGTCAGGTTAGGAAGGGGCTTCAAGTGCACTTTTCCACCTTTGTCAACGGCTGGCACATCGCTTTGAAGGCGGAAAAGGAGAAAGAGTATCCATTGTAGTTGGGCTAATGACAGGTACGCTTCAGGACGATGGTAAACTTGAACGCATAGCTGTAGACGGACAGGTTAGCGGTTTAGATCTGTCAGGGAAATCTTTTTCCAGTTGCGAGTTTAAAAATTTAGAATTCTACAATTGTAATTTCGATGCAAACACAACCTTCTTGAATTGTAGGTTTGTTGGAAATTTGACTTTCACCAATTGCTCGAAGGCGAATTATTCCAAACTCGAGGAGTGCAAATGTTCCGATGCAGCGCTAATCTCCTGGGATGAGATACAAGGAAAGACTCCAAAAGGTTTAATTACAGAAGAGCATGCGAGGAATGCTTTACGTGACATATTAAGAAAATTTGAACAGAGGTTTGGGTTTGGTAGTATAAAATATATTGATCATGACACCGGGCCTATTTCCAAAAGCCCCTGTAAAGAAAAGGCTTGGTCAGCGCTGAGTAGCGCTGGGATAATACAAAAACACCGAATAAGTGGTGTGTCAGAAGGCGGTTTGCATATTCCCGATGATTCGGAAGTAAAACATGAAGTTCGTAATTTTCTAGATAATGCTGCAATTGGTAAACGTCTAAAAAGAGCATTGGATCAAATACTTTCGTGAGCAACCCAATTTTAGAATTTGACCATGTGCCATTACCACCACCCGAATCCGGACCTTGGGAACGGTCTGGCCCACGTACATCGACGGGACGGGAGGTAGTTGGGTCGAGATCAAACTGACAGGTTCGAAATCCCTTCGTTAGCCTCTCTGAAAGGCAGAAGCACTTTTCAGGATCGTGTCCCCGGGAGTGGTGTAGCTGACGGCTGGTGGCCGCGCTCTCCGGCAAGGCCGGTTTGATCAGCGCGCCACGGCTGGCCGGCGAGGCACTACGGCGCCGCTCGGGTGGCCGACACGTCAATGCAAAGACACGAAGTCGGTCATATTATGGGTCAGACCACCCAAGGCAGCGACGACGCGAAGCATCTCAGAACAAGGCTGCTTCCCGAGAAAGGATCCTCGCAGTCATAAGAGCCGCCGACGCTGCCCACCGAGGGTTCGATGCCCGCTTCCGCCAGGCGCTCGGTATATTTGATCGAGACATATTGGGTGAGTTCAATCGGTCATCGCAACACTCTGGCATAGGAGGTTGCTATGACGGTACGCAGACGGCGGTCGGATCGGTCTGGACGGAGCAAGTTGTATTCGCCAAGTCGACCGGACTCGGCACGGCGTGAGGAGCTTGTTCGGTTCTGGGCAGCGATTGCGACGGAGCGTTCGAGCGAGGACGCGGCCTTGTCGCTGACTGTCGTGCGGATCGGCTTGCCGCGGATCACCTGTCCCTCCTATAAATGCCGTCCGGCGCAGAATCCGGGCCATTCAGGATGATGCCCGATAGCGTTGGTGGCATGCACACGATCCTGCTTCACGGCATTATCTCGGACTTTCGGAGTCACGCCATGCGGCAACTCAAGATCATCGCGCCTCGTCATCAACTGGACGTCCTTCGGGCGCAGCCAGCCAAGCCAGTCGCTGGGGTGCCCAAAATACCAGGATTTCCGCGCCGGATAGAATTACTAGAAGGGACAGTCGGAAAGAGTGTCCGAGGGTGATGCAAAATTCCAAGGTTTCTGCGGCAGATGGAATAAATGGGAGGGACAACGTCGAAGGTGACGCTGGATATTCCACGTGACCGGGCCGGCACCTTCGATCCGCAGCTGATCGCTAAATACCAGCGCCGGTTCCCGGACTTCGACGAGAAGATCATCGCCATGTATGCCCGCGGCATGACGGTCCGCGAGATCCGCGGTCACCTTCAGGAGCTGTACGGTATCCGGTGATGGGCGGACGGATCATCGATGCGATGTTGGTATCCGCGCCCAAGCAGCGCAACATGGATGACGAGAAGGCGGCGATCAAGGCGGGCAAGAGCGCGTTGCGCACTAGTATTTGCAAATGCGTCTCATTTGCTGCATGCTCCCGTTGGCTACGACGATTATGTGCAGGGTTTTCGTTAGCAGACGGGAGGCACGAATGCGGCGGCGGCGGAAACCATTATCGCTCACGTTGGACGACGAGACCGCAGGCGCGCGGGGGGAGCGGGGGCTCTCGCGTGGCGCCATCCACTGTATCGCGAGTCGCGACCTGCTCGACGGTGCCGACGAGGTGATCGTCGAGCATAACGGTGAGCACTACAGACTACGCCACACCAGCAGGGGACGACTTATCTTGACGAAATAGGATTGCCGGGCGGCATCTGAACTGGGGTGCCCGCGGCCAGCAACCGTCCAAGCCAGCCACTAGCGACCCGGGAGGGCCGAGGAAGCCAGCCAGGACGCACCCGAGAGATCTGGGAGGTAGAAGGGAGATTCTGGCATGGCATTGGGCAGAATGAGCCGCATGGTCGGGGCGGACGTGATCGGCATGGCGGTGAACGCCACCTTGCACCTGTGGTTCGCGTGGTCCTATCGCGAACAGACCTCGACGGCGCAGGCATCGGAAAGACGGCGAGCGAGGCATGATCGAGCCCGTATCGACGAACGGGTCCTCCGATTGCGCGGGGAACACGAGGCGGACCATGGGTGAACACTGCGCTGGTCGGGATGCGCCGCCGCCGCTGACGGGACAGCGCCTTCGGCTGTGGGAGATTCGGCACGACCTGCATTGTGCCGTCCTAGGCACCTGTCTGAGCTACGCCGAGCTCGTGAAGATCGGCCGGAAGGCCGGGTTCGCACCGCAGCAAGGAGCCAGCGAATACGAGGTGCACGCCTGCTTCGTGCGACAGGTCGCGGAGCCCGGACACCTGGCACGGCTGATTCATAAGCTGCTGGACCGCAAGTATCGCTCCACCATCGAAGTCTGCCGGTCGGCACGGAGTGAATCGGAGCTCGACGCGATCTGGACACGATCCGTCACCAAAGGCGACATCGCCGGGTCGTATTGGGCGTTGGTGACCCACCCGCTGACCACCGATGCGCTGCTGATGCGGTCGTTCGGCGATGTGCACATGCTCTCGCATCTGTCCGGCGCTGCCAACCGAGCCGACAGGCAGCGCCTGGATACGATCGAAGATGAGTATCAGGCGCTGTCCGACCAACTCGCTGACGCCAAACGGCGCATGGCGGTTCAGGCGGGCGAACACCGGCGGACGGCCGAGCGGCATGCCGGCGACATGCAGGCGCTGTCGTGCCGGCTGCGGGCGGCAGAGACCGCCGAAGCGGGCCGAGCCGCCATTGAGGCCCGGCTGTGTGAATTCCAGAACGGCGAAGCGTACCGGGCCCTGCGGAGCGAAAAGGCGGCACTGGCGGCGGACCTGGAAAGCGCCCGGCGTGCCGGACGCCACGAGCGCCAGCAATGTGCCGACCTGGAGCGGAAGCTGTCGCGGTTGCGGCAAGCGCACGAGGATGTGACCGGCAGACTGCATGCGCTCGGCGCAGAATGCGCGGTATTGGAGACGATGGTCGGATCCGGTATTCACGGTGAAGCCGCACGGGCGGCGGCGTCTGGCCCGGCCATTGACCTGTGCGGCCGTCACATCGCCTATGTCGGCGGACGCACCGGGAGCGTGAGCCAGTTTCGCATCCTCACCGAGAACTTGAACGGTCGGTTCAGCCATCATGACGGCGGTATTGAGGACAATACCGCCGGGCTCGGCCGAATTCTCAGCCAGGCTGACGCCGTCCTGTGTCCAGTCGATTGCGTCAGTCACGGTGCCTGCCTCATGGCCAAGCGGTTCTGCAAGCGAACCGCCAAGCCCTTCGTGCCGTTACGTAGCGCCGGCCTGTCGTCGTTCGCCGCCGGACTCCATCGGGTTATCGAGCGGAACGGTGTGGCGGCCGGCATGGTCGTCGGCGGGAGACCTGAATGAAGGTGGCCGTAGCAAGGATGGCGATGGCGGCCCGGTCCGGCGCGGCCGCCAGCCTATGGTCCACGCCGCCCTCCTTCCGCCCTTCAAGGGTCGTGTCCTGTCCCTCCCATTTATTCCATCCGTGGCAGAAACCTTGGAATTTTGCATCACCACCGGAGACCCTTTCCGGCATGCACAAGATCATCGAAATCTTCGCGGACCGCGCGGCGCTCCACACAGAAATCCTTGCCCTGCGACAGCAGGTAGCTGTCCTGAAACGGAAAAAGCCCCGGCCATTGCTTCGGAAGGCGGATAGGGTTTTCTGGGTCATCCTGTCTTGCCTATGGCCTGGCTGGCGCCACGCCCTGGTAATTGTCAGGCCCGAGACCGTCATCGGTTGGCACCGCAAGGGGTTCAGGCTTTTCTGGACATGGAAGTCGCGGCGGGGAAACCGGGCCGACCGCCGGTGTCGAGAGAGATCCGCTATCTGGTCCGACGGATGTCGCGGGAGAACACACGGTGGGGCGCACCTCGGATCCATGGCGAGCTTTTGAAGCTTGGCTTTTCCATCTCCCAGGCCGCCGTCTCGAAATACATGGTCCGTTACCCATCGCCGCCATCGCAGTCGTGGCGAACATTCCTTACAAATCACGCCGATTGCCTGGCGTCGATCGATTTCTTCGTGGTCCCCACGGCCACGTTCCACCTCCTGTTCGGGTTCATCGTGCTCCACCACGAGCGCCGCCAGATCGTGCATTTCGGTGTCACGGCGAACCCGACGATGGCGTGGGTCGCACAGCAGATCCGAGAGGCATTCCCGTGGGGCACGGCGCCGCGGTACCTGATCCGCGACCGGGACGGCGCATACGGGCAATCGTTCCGCTCGACCGTGACGGCGATGGGCGTGGAAGAAGTCGTCACGGCGCCCGTGGCAAAATCCGTATGTGGAACGCCTGATCGGCAGCGTGAGGCGCGAATGCCTGGACCATTCGATCATCCTCAACGAGCGGCATTTGCGGCGCATTCTTGGCTCATACCTCGACTATTATCACGGTTCAAGGACCCACCTGTCGATCGGCAAGGACACACCGGATGGACGACCCGTTCAGCCGGCCGGGTCCGGAACGGTCGTTTCCTTGCCCAAGGTCGGCGGTCTGCATCATCGTTACGAACGCCTCGCGGCCTGACCACCCCCGCTCGGATTCGATCAATTCCTCTCTGTGGCGACGTGGACGCTGCCGGCGTCCGCATGCCCTTGCATAGGTTCGCTGGCACGATCCGGCGGAATAAGCATCGTGATGACCGCGTCCATGGTCGATTACAAAATCCACTGACTCAAAATGATGTCCGTGACGGAGAGCCGAGCCGTCGTTGGGAGGCACGATGGAATAAATGGAAGGGACAGGCGCCCGAGACTATGGGCTCGGGCGCAGTGGAAGGCCTTCCCCTGCCCGCGCCTTCCAGATCGCGATCTTCCGATTTCCAATTGGCGGCCTCTTGACTTCCAATCAGACGATATGGATAGTTCCAATTGTCGGGACTTGGAGATGGGATGTTCAAACGGTTTGTAGAGCGCCGGGCCCAGGAGGCTCTTTCGGATACGCCCGTGGTTCTCATTGTGGGGCCGCGCCGGGCGGGCAAGACGACGCTCGTCAAGAGCATGGGGGAAGCCGGCCGTACCTATATCACGCTCGACGATCAGACAGTGCTTGAGGCAGCCCGGTCCGATCCAGCCGGATTCATCCGGGGCCTGGACCGGGCCATCATCGACGAGATTCAGCGCGTGCCCGACCTGCTCCTGGCGATCAAGAAGACGGTCGATGAAGATTATCGCCCAGGCCGTTTTCTCCTCACGGGCTCGGCCAATGTGCTGACCCTGCCACGGATCGCCGACAGTCTGGCCGGCCGGATGGAAACACTCCAGATGCTGCCGCTCGCGCGGGCCGAGGTCGAGGGGCGGACGCCTGGCTTTCTGGAGCGCCTGTTCGAAGGGAAACTGCAAAATCAGCGCAACGCGGTCGTCGGTGACGATCTCATCCAAGCCGTCCTGCTCGGTGGGTTTCCCGAAGCAATTGCCCGTGAAAGCGAGCGGCGGCGGCAGGATTGGGCACGATCCTACCTCACCTCGATTCTCACGCGAGATCTCAGGGACATCGCGGAGGTCGAGAGGCTGACCGAGCTTCCGAAATTCGTGCGGCTGCTGGCCGAGCATTCCGGCCAACTGGTCAACTATTCGCAATTCGGGGCGAGCATCGATGTCAGCCACAAGACGGGGCAGCGTTATGTCGGGCTGCTTGAACAGGTCTTTCTGATCGCAACGCTGCAGCCCTGGTTCACCAACGCGCTGAAACGTATCGTCAAGACGCCAAAGCTGCATTTCCTCGATTCCGGCCTGCTGGCGAGCGCGCGCGGCCTGACCTTCGACAGGGTGGAGGCGGATCGCGGGAAATTCGGAGCGCTGCTCGAGAGTTTCGTGTTCTCGGAAGTGCTCAAGCTGATGACGGCCTCGGACCTGCGATTGACGCCGCATCATTTCCGCGACCGAGATATGCGCGAGGTCGACATCGTACTGGAACGCGACGACGGGATGATCGCGGGCATTGAGGTCAAGGCAAGCGCCACGGTCAGGTCCGGCGACTTCGCCGGCCTTCGGGCGCTGGCAGAGCCGTGCGGCGATCGCTTCGCCTTCGGCGTCGTCCTCTATGACAATACGGATGTCGTGCCGTTTGGCGACCGGCTGGTGGCGGCGCCATTGTCCTGTCTGTGGAATTGAGCGGATGCGCAGAGACTACGGGCTGATTCAACTGCGCGGCGCGATGATGGCATTGGAGGGCCTGCGTGGGACCGTATGAGAGTGAGAGGTGGTGCGACGCCAGTCGGAAAGAGGACAAGCGCAAGCGTTATTGGACCTATATCGAGAAGGGTGGCGGCCGCGACGAGATCCGCGATGACTTGGCCGAAACTATCCGATCGCACTATGACAGACTGGAACGCATCGCCGACGACGTCGATCGGCTCGGATACAAGGCAACCGCCAAGATCCTCAGCGAGGCGATGCCCCAGACGCCCAGGGGCCGCTCAGGCGATCTCGGTGAAATTCTCGCGACTGAGCTGGTCGAGGAAAAGATCGGCCTGCGCGTCCTTGGGCGCCGTCTTCGTAATAAGGACGGCCGCAACATAGCCATGCGCGGCGACGACTTCATCGGCGCCGGATATGACGGCAAGGGCGAGAAGCTCTGGCTCTTGAAGGACCAAGCCAAGAGCAACAAGGGACTCGGCAAGGCCACAGTCACGAGCGCTCGCAAGGTGCTCAACCGCGATAGCGGCCATTGTACGCCCGACTCGCTGCTGTTCGTCGCCAACCGCCTGCTGGAGAGCAACGACCCGGACGACAACGCGCTGGGCCGCAGCCTCCGTGACGAGGTGGGCCTACAATCCCTCCGCGCGGATCGCATCGACCACATGCTTTTCACCGTGTCGGGCAACGGCCCGCACGCTTCGCTGAAACAGGACCTCGATGCCACGGGCGCCAGTTGCCCAAAGCCCAGGAATCCATGAACCGTTCACCTCCGACGATGCCATGACGGGTTTAGACATCCGATTTCCAGAACCTCTTCGCTCTGCGCTGCGCGATGGCGAGGTCGTCGTCTTTGCCGGCGCCGGGGTCTCCATGGGCCCCCCCGCCTGCCTGCCGAACTTCTCAATCCTTGCGGATTCGATCGCCAAGGGCGCCGGCAAGACACGACTCGATCGGGAAACCGATGACGCCTTTCTCGGCCGGCTGCACAAATCCGGTGTGAACGTCCACGAGAGAGCCACTCGACTCCTACAAACCAACCGCTGTGGCGACCCCCCGAGCCCCACCGCTCTACACCGCGATCTGGTGCGGCTCTATCCGGAACCCGACAAAGTCCGCATCGTGACGACCAACTTCGACCTGCTGTTCGAAGCCGCCGCGCAAGACCTCTTCGCCGAACAACCCGATCTGTTCAGGGCGCCCGCTCTGCCGCTTGGCCGAGCGTTCAACGGGATCGTTCATGTCCATGGATCCCTCGACCGGCCCCAGGACATTGTGCTTACGGACGCGGACTTCGGCCGCGCCTACCTGACCGACGGATGGGCCAGCCGCTTTCTGGTCGAATTGTTTCACTCAACCACCGTCTTGTTTGTTGGCTACAGCCACGACGACACGGTCATGAAATACCTGGCGCGGGCGCTGCCGGAGGGCACCGCGGGAAGACGTTTCATTCTCACCGACGAAGCCGACGACAACCGGTGGTCGGTCCTGGGCATTGAGCCCGTATACTTCAGCAAGAATGACTACGCGGAACTGAACGTCGCCATCCATGATCTCGCCAACTATGCGAGGCGCGGTCTACTCGATTGGCGCCACGAAATTACCGAGATCGCGAGACGCCCACCTTCCCCCGACGCAGGCGAAGTCGAGACCATTCGCGTGTCCGTCGTCAGAATGAATGGGACGACCGAAGCGGTTTTCCAAGGGAGGTTCTGGCTCATCCTGGTTGATGTTATGCCGCCTGCTGGTGATGGGCCAAGCGGCGTTTACGGATGGTCAGGACTTTGATCTTTCTCCTTCTCTCGATGATGGCGTGGTTCCGACCGCAGTAGACGTCGGCTGGCGTTAGATTGCCGAGGCTTTCGTGGTAACGGCGGTGGTTGTAGTGCTCGACGAAGGTGCTGACGCCGGCCTCAAGATCGCCCGGCAGATAGTAGTTCTCCAGCAGGACGCGGTTCTTCAGGGTCTGATGCCAGCGTTCGATCTTGCCCTGGGTCTGGGGATGGTTTGGCGCGCCACGGACGTGATCCATGCCCTGCTCCTTGAGCCAGGCTGCAAGATCGCCGGCGATATAGGACGAGCCGTTGTCGCTGAGCAACCGGGGCTTGTGAACGACCTCGGCGCTGTCACAACCCGATGCTTCGAGGGCCAGCTTGAGCGTGTCGGTGACGTCGTCGGCCCGCATGGTGGTGCACAGCTTCCAGGCGATGATGTAGCGCGAGAAGTCGTCCAGGATCGTCGACAGATAGAACCAGCCCCAGCCGATCACCTTGAGGTAGGTGAAGTCAGTCTGCCATAGCTGGTTCGGGGCCGTGGTCTTGTCGCGGAACTCATCGGCAGCCTTGATGACGACGAAGGCCGGGCTGGTGATCAGGTCGTGGGCCTTGAGCAGGCGGTAGACGGACGCTTCCGAGACGAAGTAGCCCTTGGTGTCAGTGAACGTCACCGCCAGTTCCCGCGGCGACAGCTCCGGCTCATCGAGGGCCAGGTCCACGATCTGGCGGCGGACATCGTCGGGGATACGGTTCCAGACCCGGCCGGGACCACGGGTACGGTCTTCAAGGCCGGCTTCGCCGAAGGCCCGGTAACGATCGTACCACCTGTAGAATGTGGTCGCCGGAATGCCCAGCTTGTCCAGGATGCGCCGGACCGGCAGGTGGGAGCGTTCGACTAGCCGGATGATCTCCAGCTTCTCGGCGGCGGGGTACCTCATTCGTCGTCTCCCCCAGCCCCGGTCATGCTTTTTTTTAGCAGCCGGTTGTCCAGCACCTGTTCGGCCAGCGCCTCCTTGAGGTCGCGCATCTCTTTGCGCAGGTCCTTGACCTCACCCGAGGACGCCTGGCGTGCGGTATCGCCCGAAAGCCGTTTCTTGCCAGCCTCGAGGAACTCCTTCGACCAGCTGTAGTAAAGGCTCTCGGCGATCCCTTCCCGGCGGCACAGCTCAGCGATGCTGTCCTCGCCACGCAGGCCCGACAACACGATCCGGATCTTCTCTTCGGCCGAATACTGCTTGCGCGTCCGACGCCGGATATCCCGAACCGTCTGCTCAGCGGCGTCTCTCGAACTCATTGATTTCTGTCTCATCTTCGTTCCCTTCGGTCACTATGATGAGCCAGAAACACTCCCTTATGAAAACCCTTCAGTCTGTCCCATAGGCGCTGACGTTAGACACTCGACAGGCACGCAGTCCGCCGGCTGATCGACACGGATCAGACCGTAAACAACAACTATCAGAGGATCATCTGGCGCCTCCTGAGTAAGGCAACGACACGTGGCTTAAAGACCGACGACATTATTAAGGACACAATTGGTGATCTTCAAAAGTCTATGAGGAGCATATTTGGAGACCTTCGCCTCGACGCACTCGTTTCGGCCGAGGAGACCGGTACGTTCACATTCACCAAGCGGAAGTCGCGGAACTTCCTATACGAAAACCTGTCGGCCGGAGAAAAGGCAGCGTTCGATCTACTGCTAGACGTCGTCGTGAACAAGGCTGCGTTCGACGATTCTCTCTATTGCGTTGACGAACCAGAAGCACACTTAAGCACGAAACTACAAGGCAAGCTCCTAAAGGAGTTGTACCGTCTGGTACCGGGCAACTCTCAGCTTTGGCTCGCAACTCACTCCATCGGAATGGTGAGGACCGCTCAGGAGATCCGCGCCAAGCACCCGGAACATGTTGTCTTTCTGGACATGGGCTTCCGTTCCAACGGTGAGCCGCGGGACTACGATAAACGGCAGACCATCGAATCGACGGATCCGGATCATGATTTCTGGACGCGGCACTACGCCGTGGCCTTAGACGACATGGCGGAACTTCTGGCGCCCGACTGCATTGTCCTCTGTGAGGGTTCCACGCAAGACGATGAGCCAGCGCTCGATGAGTCCTGCTACAACAAGATCTTCGCTCAGGAGTTCCCGGGGGTTCTCTTCGTCTCTGTCGGCTCTGCGACGAAGGTGGAGAAGCGCATGGGCGACCTCCTTCCTGTCCTGAAGAAGATTGTCAGCGCCACGTCAATTGTGCGGTTTCGGGATCGGGACGCTTTGACGCCAGGGGAGATGGTGGACAAGCACACCGGTGACGTTCGCGTCATGTCCGGATACAGGAACATCGAATCGATGCTGCTCTCCGACGGCGTACTGTTGAGACTCTGCGACAGTCTTGGCAAATCTGACTGCTTCGATGCGATCCGAGCGGCCCGAGACAACGCTCTGGCCCGTGCCGGTGTCCAGCACGCAACTGACGATTTCAAGCCGGCCGCCCAAGCAGTCCATCACGCGGCAAGAAGCCAATTGAAACTGACACGCCCCGGCGAAACGAAGCATACATTCATGCGCGACGTGCTTACACCTCTGGTGACGGCAGACACGCCAGAATACGAAAAGCTGAGGGGCGACATCTTCGGCCAATAGCCCGGATTGGCTTCCTTCCTCGCAGCGTTAGCGCAGGCGGTGGGAGGCGTTGTCGCGTCTCTTGACCCGCGGTCGTGCCTCGCCTGCGAGTCCACTGCCAAATACGCGAACTTGACGCCCAAAGGACACGACGGTTTTGGATACCGACTTTACCTGACCGTCGGACCTACCAATTCCACGCCCTGAATTCCTCCCTTCACCCTCAGGCCATGAACCTAACGGTGTTCTTCGCCGCGGTCTGTCACTTCCGCATTTGGTTGCTCAGACACTGCAGTCGCCGCACAGCGCCAGCCTGCTGGCGAGCCTCGCATTCCGGGTCCGACCTAACACCGCATGGAGGCGCGCTCCTGCATTTGCGCGCGCGCGTGAGCGTTCAACAGCGATGCCAAACGCCGCCATTCGCCGTCCGAATATGTAATCTCATTGTTTGCCAATAGTTTGCCAAACTACCAAATTGCCCTTTCTTCCGGCACAAAAAACCCTTGAAAACGTTTTTGTTTTCAAGGGCTTGATTTTGGTTGCGGGGATTGGATTTGAATCAGCGACCTTCAGGTTATGAGCCGGATGGCCGCGCACTGGGCGTGGGCCCGGTCGGTGCCAGCGAGCCCGAGCCAGCGAATCGCCACCATCGGCACGTAGACGGGGCCGGCGAGTAGCAGGTGGAACTGGTTGGACCACCACCTGTGGCAGGAGGTGGGATCGGCGAAGAGTTGCAACCGGTGTTCCTCGATGCGTTTCTCCATCTGGCCGCGCAGGCAGTAGAGGCCCTCGTAAAGCGCCTGGCCATCGCCGACGAGGTCGGTGACCACGAAGCGCGGGCCGGCGCCCTTGTCCGGTTCCTTTCGAACAACCGATTCAAAGACAAAAAGGGAGCCCGTCGGTCCGTTTTTCGTGAGCTTTCCGCGTCAGTTCGGATCACCTGAGTATTGGGCGACCCGTTTCCTCGAGACCGGCCGGGTTTCAAAAAACATCGAGAAACCACTGGACCTGACGCCTTGAGAGAGCGTCACTGTGCTTGCGCGGTGACGAACCGGATTCCTTCGACCGCCGGCCCGGGCCTGACATCCAGACAGTCCGGGCTTCAGGCGGTGACAGCGCCCGCATCGGGCCGGCGCGCGCGACGGAAGGAACCCGCCATGGCAAATTCAACCGAAACCCGAACGCCCTCCTCCCCTCGTAGCGGCGCCGAACCGGATCGATCGATCCGGCTTCCCGGCCGCAACCGCGGCGCCACGATCACGGAACTGCTGGAAGCGACCGGATGGCAGCCGCACCCGGTGCGGAGCGCGATCGGCGGAACCCTGAGAAAGAAGAGGGGCCTTGCCGTTATCCCGGAGAAGGACGATCGACGTGGCCGCATCTGTCGCGTGCGGAATGGCCAGACGAGTCATATCGACGATCCCCGGGGTCCGGGAGCGGGCGCGGCGACAACCTACCCGCCCGTCCGCCGCATCCTGGAACGAGGGCGTCCCTCATGACCGTTCTCTCCAAATCTCTCGATGTGGCTGCCCAGCTCCGGGCGCTGGAGCCCATGGACGTTGCGGGTCTGCGTGCCGAGTGGCGAAGGCTCTATCGCTCGACACCCCCGAAGCGGGTCTCCCGCGAACTCTTGATCCTGGGTGTTGCCTGGAAGATTCAAGAGCGGGTCCAGGGAGGGTTCAGCGCCGCCACGAAACGCAGGCTCGCGGCCCTCACGCGATCCCTCGCACAAGACGGCGACATCGCACGCGCGCGCGTTACCCGGCCGAAGCCGGGCAGCAGGCTGATCCGGGAATGGGGAGGCCGGACCCATAGTGTGGCGGTTAGCGAAGACGGGTTCGAGTGGAACGGCAAGACCTGGCGCTCGCTCTCGGCCATCGCCCGCGAGATCACCGGCGCCCATTGGTCGGGTCCGCGCTTCTTCGGGGTCACCGGACGATCGCCCGCGCGGGCCGGGGCGCCGGTTACGGGTCATGACGATGACTAGCCCGAAGGAGGGCCGGAAGGGACGCCCCACCGTCCGGTGTGCGATATACACGCGCAAGTCCCACGAAGAAGGGCTGGAGCAGGACTTCAACTCCCTCGACGCCCAGCGGGAGGCCTGCGAAGCCTATGTTGCGAGTCAGAAGCACGAGGGCTGGACCTGCCTGCCCGGGATTTACGATGACGGCGGGGTCTCGGGGGCGACCCTGGAGCGCCCCGCCCTCAAACGCCTTCTCGCGGACATGGAAACCGGCGGGATCGATGCGGTCGTCGTCTACAAGGTCGATCGCCTGACGCGCACCCTCGGCGACTTCGCCAGGATCGTCGAGGTTTTCGACCGGAAGGAGGTCTCCTTCGTCTCGATCACCCAACAGTTCAACACCACGACCTCGATGGGGCGGCTGACCCTCAACATGCTGCTCTCGTTTGCCCAGTTCGAGCGTGAGGTGACGGGCGAACGGATCCGCGACAAGATAGCGGCTTCGAAGAAGAGGGGCCTCTGGATGGGCGGCCTGCCACCACTGGGCTACGACGTTCGGGACCGAAAGCTGGTGGTCAACGAACAGGAAGCTAGGACGGTCCGGGACATCTTCCGCCACTACCTCGAGACGGGTTCGGTCTCCGCGCTGCAGGACAGGCTCGAGAGGGACGGCGTCGCCGGCAAGGTTCGGATCGACCGCTACGGCCGCGAGACGGGCGGCAAGCCCCTGGCCCGCGGCGCGCTCTATCACCTTCTGCAAAACCGCATCTACTGCGGCGAAATCGTGCACAAGGAACAGAGCTATCCCGGTGAACACGACACGATCGTCGACGAGCCTCTCTGGAAACAGGTGCAACGGAAGCTCGCGACAAACCGGGCCGAGCGAACGAGCGGCACGAACGCGGCCGAGCCGAGCCTCCTGGCTGGTCTGGTCTACGATGATACGGGTCAGAGAATGACCCCGAGCCATGCCAACAAGCAGGGAACCCGATACCGCTACTATGTCTCCAAAAGCCTCGTCACAGGGCGGCGCGGGAGCGCATCCCGCGGCCGGCGCGTGCCCGCGCGTGAACTCGAAGGCTTGATCGAAGATCGGTTGCGCCGCTTCCTCGCAAGCCGGGCGGAGATATTCGGGGCTGTCGACGGCCTCGGGGAGGATGCCGGGCGTGCGGCCGAGGTCGTGGCCAAAGCGAATGAGATGGCCGGGCGCTGGCCGAGCCTGCCGGCTCCGGAAAGGCGCATCATCCTCAACGCGATCGTCCACCGTGTCGAGTTGAGGACGGATACCGTCGAGCTTCAGCTACTGCCCTCTGCCCTTGAGGCTCTCCTGGAGGAGGGATCGGCCCGGTCTGGACCGGGACAGCGTTTGAGGGGTGACGGACCGCCCTTCACCTTTTCCATCCCCGCCCGGCTCAGGCGCACCGGCCGGGATATCCGGTTCATTGTCGAGGGGGCCGAAAACGAGTGCAGGACCGTGCCCGACCGCAGCCTGCATCGCCTTCTCGCGCAGGCTCACCGGTACCGGGCAATGGTCATGCACAGTGGCGGCAGGACGATGCGCGAGCTTGCCGCCGAGGCGGGGGTCACGAGCTCATATTTCAGCCGGATCCTGCGGCTCGGCTTCCTCGCGCCGAAGATCGTCAGCTGCATACTCGACGACCGTCATCCCATCGGGCTGACGGCAAAGCGGCTCACCAACGAGGTGCGGCTTCCGGCCGGTTGGGACGACCAGCACGGTTCGATCCTTTGCGACCGGACGGAGGGACGAACCGGCGCGCCGGCCGGCCGGCCTTCCGCCCCGGGCTGAAATCACCGGCTCGGGTCCGCAATTCGAGCTCTTCAATCGCGCCAGCTTTTGCCGGTTTTCAGGAGCCCTCGATCACCCGCATTTCTTCTACCGTAAACAGCCGGTAAATCGCCGTTTCACGCCCCGTTACCAGGAGTGCCAGGACTTTGCGTTGCGCCCGTTGCCCGGGAACACGAGCCTGCCGGCGGTCGATATGAAGACGCCGCAATCCCGCAAATAGCCGGCGCCGCGGCCTCCGGGAACTGCAACACCATCTTGAGTGAACGCGCCTTCGCGGCGGCATGAAGGGCGATCTTGTCGTACCACCGAAACCGCGTTAGGAGACTTTCGCCATCTCAGGCTGTCCGTTGTCGCACCGCTCGGGTCTCTGCGCTCGGCAGGGCGCTGAGCCGAAGCCCGTAACCCCCGGATAAATAGCGGAGATTCAGGCTCGCCGAATTGGTCATTTACACCACTGATATCAATGGCTTGAGCGGTGGTTGGGGCGCCAGGATTCGAACCTGGGATCACGGGACCAAAACCCGTTGCCTTACCACTTGGCTACGCCCCATCACCGTTTCGGGATTTCTAGCAGGCGCCGGGCGGTTCGGGAAAGGGAAAAGCGGACAATTCGCCCTCACGTTGATGGCCACGCGACCCGAAAGGGACGCGTTCCCGAGCGAGTTAGGCTGCCGGGCGCCGGCCTTCGAGGGCGACTTCCTTATGGCCCTCATCGTGGAATCGCGCCTCGTCCTCAACCCTGGCGAACATCAGATCTTCGCAATCCCCGAACTCGCAGTCCCGGACGGCGGTGAACCCCGCGCCGGACAGATGCTGTTTCAGCGCGGCGGAATCGTACATCCACAGGTGGGGCGCGTTACTGAGGAAATCGACGGCCCTGGCTTTGAGGCCACGCGGGCGTTTGTAACGCCCCAGACAGGTTGATTTCATGAGCCGGTCGGCCGCGCCGGCATCGCCGGCGGCGGCGGACCGCTGGTATTGCTCGACCCGCCAGGACAGATCGGGCACCACCAAACGGAATAGACCGGCCGGCGCCAGAAGGCGGTGGATATTGGCCAAGGCGACCAGCAAATCGTTACGGGCAATATGCTCGAGGACATGGCTGCAATAGACTCCGCGCGCCCGGCCGTCGGGGACAGGCAATCCCGCGACGATATCGCCGTAACGGACCGCGCGCGGAAACCGAACCGGATTCCTCGTGTAGAGGCGACCGATCAGCGGGACTCGCTCGAACCGCAAGGTCGGCGAGGAATCAAAATTCAACCAGCCCTCCGGGGCCGAGAACCCGCAGCCGATGTGGATATAGCTGGCACTGTCGTCAGGCATTGGGCCGCCTCCGGGAGCGATCGACGATGCGCCGCGTCGTCTCCGGCAGAGACGCCGTTGGCCGGCGGTCGACCGATCTGACCCGGCACCCGCCGCCTGGAGCGAGGTCCGGTGTTGAGAAAATATTCTCAGGCATACAAGCATACCCGGTCAGAGAAGGCGCTGCCGACTGATTACCAGTTTCTCTGCCAGACCGGGTAGGGATTTTTGACGTCGCACGGCATCGAGAACCGGAGAGATGGGGATCGACCGATCCGCCGGGGATCGGCAAAGCCATGGGGGTTCAGCCCATGATGCCGGTCTGGTCGATCGCCTGATCGGCCAGCAGAGTGGCAAGCCCCTGGGTGTAGGAGTCGTAAAACACGCCGCCCAAATCGACCGGTCCCGCGCTGGTCCAACCGGAATCGGCTGTGGAGACTGAATCGCCCGCGTCCCCGATCACCGTCAGCGTGTTCGAGTGGTCGGAAAGGGCGAGAAGATCGGTGAGATTGAGATTGAGGCTGTTGTTTCCCGTGCCCGTCAGATCGATCCGCTCGATTCCGGTGATAACGCCATCGGCGATCTGGGTCAGATCCACCGATGCGCCGGAGCCGTCCACCCGAAGCGTGTCGGTCCCCGAACCGCCGTCGACCTCGCTCACATCGGCGCTATCGAAGACAATAATGTCATCCCCCGCCCCGCCCCGGAGCACATCGTCGCCGCCGTAGCCGTAAAACTTGTCGTCACCGGCACCGCCCGACAGCGTGTTGGCCACGTCGTCGCCCGCCAGTGGCCTGCCCCCGATTAGTGGTCCAGCGCTTAAGTTAGAGTTTGGCGCGGGTTAAGTTGATGGGCCGACCATAGCCCCTCAACAGGGTAGGTTGGCCCCTCAACGTTTGGCAAGATGGTTTCTGGGGCCGGCGGTCTGTATCCGAGCGAGCTATGCGGCCGGATGGTATTATAGTGATGGCGCCATCGTTCGATCAGCACTTTGGCCTGCTTCAGTGTAGAGAAGATCTCCGTGTTCAGGATTTCGTCCCGGAGCTTTGAGTTGAAGCTCTCGTTGTATCCGTTCTCCCAAGGTGACCCGGGCTCGATATAGAGGGTCTTGACGCCGATCCTGCCGAGCCAGTCGCGGACGGCATGAGCGGTAAACTCTGAGCCGTTGTCGGAACGGATATGATCCGGCGGGCCATGTTGGACGAAGAGCTCGGTCAGACAATGGAGGACATTGTCCGAGTTCAATCTTCGCTCGACGACAACGGCCATGCACCGCCTGGTGAACTCATCGATCACGGTGAGCATGCGGAACGTCCTCCCATCGTGTGTTCGATCCATGACGAAGTCATAGGACCAGACGTGATTGGGCCAGCACGGCCGCAGACGGATGCAGGATCCGTCGTTGAGCCACAGCCTGCCCCGTTTCGGTTGCTTCTGTGGGAGCTTCAGCCCCTCCCGCCGCCAGATGCGCTGGACCCGCTTGGCGTTCACGTGCCAACCTTCGGTCCTGAGCAAGGCAGTGATCCGCCGATCGCCATATCTGCCATACTGGCTGGCCAAGCGGATGATCGCGGCCGTGAGGGCCTCTTCATCATCCCGACCACGGGGTCTCTTGCGCTGGGTTGAGCGATGTTGGCCTGCAACAGCACAGGCCCGTCGCTCGGAGATCCCCAGTTCGGCCTGGAGATGATCAACACACTGCCGGCGACGGGCGGGGCTTAGCAATTTCCCTCAAGCGCCTCTTTCAAGATCAGCTTATCCAACGTCAGATCCGAGATCGCCTTGCGGAGACGGCCATTCTCCTTCTCCAGGTCCTTCAGACGCTTGGCCTGGTCAGTACGAAGGCCGCCATATTCCTTGCGCCAGCGATAGTAACTCTGCTCCGATACGCCGAGCGTGCGACAAGCTTGACCAACCGACTGGCCCTGCGCCAAAGCCACCTCGGCTTCGCGCAACATGCTGATAATCCGTTCTGAGGTGTAGCGTTTACGGCTCATTTCGTCCTCCTTTCGAGGGGGCAAAATGCGCCAAACTCTTCAATAAATCTGGACCACTTTTAGGGGGTCACTCCACTTCTTTGTGGTTGGAACTGGAAACCGGGCCGCGCCTCGGGCTAACTATCAAGCGCGCAAGCTCCTCGGGGGACAGATCGTTGGGTGGCACGACGGGCTCTGTCATAGCACTGCGAGCATACCGCGCAGCAGCTACTCCACGCTAGTCAGTTCTTGGTACGTCAACCGCCGCCCAACCATTCCCGTGACCACGTCGTCCATCTGCCGCGCCGTGGCCCAATCGCGAACGGCCTTCCGGGCCGAGAACTCGTTGACGTAGCGGTGCAGATGCTTCGCGCTCATATAGTGAAAAGTCCCAACGTAGCCGCGCTTTAGCAGCGACCAGAAACTCTCAATCCCGTTCGTGTGGGCCATACCGTTGACGTACTCGCCGACCGAGTGCCGCACCGTCCTGTGGTGGTAGGGCAGGCCCCGGTATGCCTTCGCGTCGTCGGTGTAGACGGTGGCTCCGAGGGCGACGCGCTCGCGCACGAACAGATGGAGCGTGTTGGCGTCGGTCCGCTTCACTACCTTGGCGCTCACCCGCCCGGTGTTGCGATCCTTGACTCCGACCACGGCGACCTTGCCGCTCGGACCCCGGCCCGCGTCCTTAAGCGCCTTGCGCTTCTTGTTCGACATGTTCTTGCGGCGTCCGCCGAAATAGGTCTCGTCCACCTCGACCGGCCCCGTAAAAGGAGAAAAGGGATCAAAGGTCATGGCCTCGCGAATGCGATGGCCCAGGAACCAGGCCGACTTCTGTGTGATGTCGAGGTCGCGGGCGAGACGGGTCGAGGCCACACCCTTGAGGCTGGTGGAGCACAGGTAAACCGCGATCGCCCACTTGCGGAGAGGAATCTTTGAGCTCTCCATGACTGTGTCTGTTCTGACGGTGAATCTCTGCCGGCAGCCGAGGCACCAGTAGTAGCGGAGCCGCTTGCTGTCGCGGGTGCTGTCCGACCCGCAGCGCGGGCAATGGCGACCGTCCACACCCCAGCGCCGCTCGGCAAACCAGTCATGAGCCGTCTGCTCGTCGGGGAAGCGTTCCATTAACTCAAGAAGAGAGATGCCTTCGCGTTTAGGCTTCCGTGATTTACGTTTCGTCATTTTTGGTCCCTCCTTGTGCCTACTCTGCCGCAAACGGCAACGAAAACCAAGAAGTTTATGGTGTTTTGTATATAGGCCCCTTCCAAAGTAAGCGGTGCGAGCGCTTCACCGCGATATCAGCTTGACAGGCTCGGAGGGTTCCAGGGCAGCAGCTCGTCGATCCTCAAGGCGGGATGCCCGGCAGCGATGGCCTCGAGGATGGCCTTGAGGT
Source organism: Alphaproteobacteria bacterium (assembly GCA_965198325.1). Taxonomy (GTDB): domain Bacteria; phylum Pseudomonadota; class Alphaproteobacteria; order UBA828; family JAPUJA01; genus CBDAPE01. Next base: position 175,018 of record CBDAPE010000018.1, read on the forward strand.
AGGCGTAGGGCTCGACGCCGTTCAACTTCGCGGTTTCGATCAGCGAGGCGATACGGCCCCAGGCGGCGGCGCCTTCGTCGTGGCCCGCGAACAACGCGTTCTTGCGATTCAGGGCGACTGGCCTGATGAGATTTTCCACGCTGTTGGAGTCCATCTCGACGCGCCCGTCGTCGAGGAAAACCTTCGGGCCGCCCCAGTGCCGGGCGATGTAGGCCAGCTTCTCGCCGAGGCGGGACTTTGCCGAGAGCCGGGCGCGTTGCTCCTTGAGCCACACCCCGAACTCCTCGACCAGCGGCGCGGAGCGCGCCTGGCGCTCCGCGAAACGCCGTTCGGGGGCAGCGCCGCGGATCTCGGCCTCGATGGCGTAGAACTCGGCGATCTGCCGCAGCCCCTCGGCCGCGATCTCCGACTTGGTGCTGTCGAAGCTCTCTCGAAGCCTGCGTCTGGCGTGAGACCAACAATAGGCGAGGCGAACCTGTCCCTTGGGTCCGGCGAGCCGGTTGTAGCCGGCGTAGCCGTCGACCTGGAGGATGCCTTCGAACCCGTCGAGAAAGCCCTCCGCGTGCTCACCGCCGCGCCCGGGCGCATAGAAGTACACCACGCCGGGCGGATCGGCGCCGCCCCAGTTGCGGTCGTCGCGGGCCAGCGCCCACAACCAGCCGGTCTTGGTCCTGCCGCGGCCGGGGTCGAGAACCGGCGCCCGGGTCTCGTCCATGAACAGTTTGCCCGACCGCTTCAGGTGCTCGGCCAGCCGATCGACCACGGGCCTGAGATGGAACGAGGCCTTGCCGACCCAGCCCGCGAGCGTCGAACGGTGAAGATCGAGCCCCGAGCGGGCATAAATCTGGGCTTGGCGATAAAGGGGACAGTGGTCGGCGTACTTCGAAACGAGCACATGGGCGATCGCGCCCTCGCTCGGCAGCGCGCCTTCGATCAGGTGCGCCGGCGCGGGGGCCTGGGTGACACCTTCCTCGCACTCGCGGCAGGCATACTTCGGCCGGATCGTGACAATCACCTGAAGCTGCGCCGGAACGATGTCCAGACGCTCGGTGCGGTCCTCGCCAATGCGTACCATCTCGCCACAGCCGCACGGGCACTGTGTGCTGTCGGGCTCGATCACCTGCTCGATCCGGGGCAGGCTCTCGGGAAGATGGCCGATGTTGCGCTCCGCGCGAGGGCGCTTCTTGGCGGATGCCGAAGCCGGCGCCGTGCTCGCCGACGCCGCTTCCTCGGCTTCGGCCAGCGCGCCTTCGAGAGCTTCGAACGCGAGCTGGAGCTGGTCGGGATCGAGCTTCTCGGACTTCTTCCCGTACACCACGCCGCGCAGCTCGCGGATCAGGTGTTCGAGACGGCGGTTGGCATCTTCGAGGTGACGGTTGCGATCCGTGAGCGAGGCGTTCGCAGCGCGCAGGTCTTCGACAACGGGTTCCTGATGTTCGAGACGGTGGTTGCGATCAGAGAGCGCCGCATTCTCGCCGCGAAGCGCCTCAAGAGCAGCTTGCTGTCTCTCGAACAGCGCCCGGTAGGGGGGCGCAAGTGGCCCAAGATCGACCATTCCAGGGTCGCTTGCCATGACAAAATACTATCATGGAATCAGTGTCTTAGTAAACAAGAAGGTGCCTGAATAGCCGCCGGCGTCACGCCGCCGCGAGCGGTTTGCGAACCCGTCGGCTCCAGACCCGGCGCCAGTCGAGACCTTCGAACAGCGCTTCGAACTGCGCCCGCGACAGGCGCATCGTGCCGTCGCGAACCGTGGGCCAGGCAAAGCGCCCTTGCTCGAGACGCTTGTGGGCCATCACCAGCCCCGTACCGTCCCACCACAGCACCTTGATCCGGTCCAACCGCTTCGGTCGAAACACCACGGCGATCCCCGAATAGGGGTCCAGACCCAGCTCGTTCGCGACGATCGCCGCCAACCCGTCGTGCTGCTTCCTGAAATCGACCGGCTTGGTCGCCACCACGACCCGCAGGCCGGAGCCGGGAACGATCACCGAACCCCTCGCAGCGCCGAGGCGATCGCCGTGATCCGAGCCGTACTGACGTCCCCGTCGAGGCGCACCGTCACCCCCCGCACCTCGATCGAGACCGAACCGATATGAGCTGGACCGGGCGCCGACTCAACCTTGAGCGCGGCAAACGGCGCTTCGCTCTCCGGCGCCGGCGGGACCACGAGATCGCCCTTGCGATGCAGCTTGCGCCACTGCGACAGCCGCCGGGGCGGTACCCCATAGCGCTCCGCGACCTCGCTCACGGTCGCTCCCCGCTCAAGACTCTCTTGCACCAACCATGCCTTCTCCTCGTCCGACCAGCGCCGCGGCGCTGCTCGGAGATCGGAGCCGACCGAGACTTCGCTTACGTCATGGTCGTCGCCACCTTCATCTGTGGCGCTTCGTTCAATATCCTGCATCGAGCGACCCTCCACTGAGAGAGGATCATCCAACCCCAGAAGCTCAACCGGGGGAAGGTGAGGCGCTCGCACCGCTTACCTTCCAAAGGCCTACAATGCATATTTAATGCCATTTTCGAATATTCTTCATTGATGGCGATCACAACTGCTGCCCCGGGCAGGGGGTGACCTAGCCCCTGAGGCCAAACCTTAAATCCAAAGTAACTGGATTTCATTACCGATTCGGCTCTAATTTGCCCGGAATTTTGCGTGAGAATTGGGGATTTTCACTGCTTGTACAGGCTCGCAAATTCCTTATTGGGGGGGTCAATCCGACGAATTCACCCAGATTTCGGGATCGACCCTCGTCAGCTGGAGTGACCCCCTAAAAGTGGTCCAGATTTATTGAAGAGTTTGGCGCATTTTGCCCCCTCGAAAGGAGGACGAAATGAGCCGTAAACGCTACACCTCAGAACGGATTATCAGCATGTTGCGCGAAGCCGAGGTGGCTTTGGCGCAGGGCCAGTCGGTTGGTCAAGCTTGTCGCACGCTCGGCGTATCGGAGCAGAGTTACTATCGCTGGCGCAAGGAATATGGCGGCCTTCGTACTGACCAGGCCAAGCGTCTGAAGGACCTGGAGAAGGAGAATGGCCGTCTCCGCAAGGCGATCTCGGATCTGACGTTGGATAAGCTGATCTTGAAAGAGGCGCTTGAGGGAAATTGCTAAGCCCCGCCCGTCGCCGGCAGTGTGTTGATCATCTCCAGGCCGAACTGGGGATCTCCGAGCGACGGGCCTGTGCTGTTGCAGGCCAACATCGCTCAACCCAGCGCAAGAGACCCCGTGGTCGGGATGATGAAGAGGCCCTCAGGGCCGCGATCATCCGCTTGGCCAGCCAGTATGGCAGATATGGCGATCGGCGGATCACTGCCTTGCTCAGGACCGAAGGTTGGCACGTGAACGCCAAGCGGGTCCAGCGCATCTGGCGGCGGGAGGGGCTGAAGCTCCCACAGAAGCAACCGAAACGGGGCAGGCTGTGGCTCAACGACGGATCCTGCATCCGTCTGCGGCCGTGCTGGCCCAATCACGTCTGGTCCTATGACTTCGTCATGGATCGAACACACGATGGGAGGACGTTCCGCATGCTCACCGTGATCGATGAGTTCACCAGGCGGTGCATGGCCGTTGTCGTCGAGCGAAGATTGAACTCGGACAATGTCCTCCATTGTCTGACCGAGCTCTTCGTCCAACATGGCCCGCCGGATCATATCCGTTCCGACAACGGCTCAGAGTTTACCGCTCATGCCGTCCGCGACTGGCTCGGCAGGATCGGCGTCAAGACCCTCTATATCGAGCCCGGGTCACCTTGGGAGAACGGATACAACGAGAGCTTCAACTCAAAGCTCCGGGACGAAATCCTGAACACGGAGATCTTCTCTACACTGAAGCAGGCCAAAGTGCTGATCGAACGATGGCGCCATCACTATAATACCATCCGGCCGCATAGCTCGCTCGGATACAGACCGCCGGCCCCAGAAACCATCTTGCCAAACGTTGAGGGGCCAACCTACCCTGTTGAGGGGCTACGGGCGGCCCATCAACTTAACCCGCGCCAAACTCTAACTTAAGCGCTGGACCACTAATCGGGGGCAGGCCACATTGGTCCGTCGGGTTGACGCCTATCAGCCCGTTGATTAAGTCGGCGCCGTCTGATTCTCTGGTTCCCTGATTTGCAGGGGGATTCGCCGATGGCGATGGGACGGCAGAAGGATGGTCAGGGGGACCTGATGGTGAGCTGGTCGGAGATGCCGCGCTCTCCGGGTCATGTGTTTTATGACCGCTTGCAGTCGGTGCTGATCGAGGGCGGCTTCGACGCCTTTGCCGAGGCGAGCTGCCGGCCTTATTACGCGGTCCGGATGGGCGCGCCCTCGGTGCCGCCCGGGCGCTATTTCCGGATGCACCTGGTGGGCTACTTCGAGGGCATCGACAGCGAGCGCGGTCTGGAGTGGCGCTGCTCGGACTCGCTTTCGCTGCGGGCGTTCCTGCGCCTGGGGAGCCGTGATCGGGTACCGGACCATTCCTGGCTGTCACGGAGCCGCACGCGCCTGCCCCATGAAGTCCACGCGGCGGTCTTCGACTGGGTTCTGGTGCTGATCGCCGAGGCGGGGCTGATCAAGGGCGAGCGCATCGGCGTCGATGCCTCGACCATGGAGGCCAACGCGGCGCTGCGGAACATCGTGCGGCATGACAACGGCGAAGGCTACCGGGAGATGCTGGAGCGCCTGGCCCGGGAAAGCGACGTCGAGACACCCACGGCCGAGGACCTGGCGCGTCTGGAGCGGAAGCGCAAGGGCAAGAAGCTTTCCAACACGGATTGGGTTTCGAAGAGCGACCCCGAGGCCAAGATTGCCAAGATGAAGGACGGCACGACGCATCTGGCCTACAAGCCCGAGCACGCGGTGGATCTGGACACCGGCGCGGTGGTGGCGGCCGAGCTGCACCCGGCCGATGAGGGCGACACCACGACGCTTTCCAAGACCCTGGCGAAGGCCGAGGCAAACCTCGAGGCGGTGGATGCGGCACCGACGTCGGAGGACCCGGCCGAATGCGTCGCCGACAAAGGTTATCACTCACGGGCGGTCTTGAGAGCTCTGAACGACAGTCCCTGGAAGACTCGGATCGCGGCGCCCAAGCAGACCGGCTTTTCGCGCTGGCACGGTGATGAGGCGGCGCGGCGCGCGGTCACCAACAACCGTGCGCGGCTCAAGTCCGGGGTCGCCCGCGAGGCCTTCAAGCTGCGCGCCGAGATCGTCGAGCGCTGCTTTGCCCACAACCTCGATCGTGGCGGCATGCGACGAACCTGGCTGCGCGGGCGAGAGAATGTGCACAAGCGATACCTGCTCCACGTCGACGGCCACAATCTATCGTTACTGATGCGCCAGCTCATCGGCGCCGGCACCCCGCGGGAGGCCGTGGCGGGCGGATATGGCGGTATTTTCGTTCTGCTCACGCCCACCGGGGCCATGCTGGTGGCACGGGGGGTCTCGCAAAGCGGCCAGACGGCTTTCGCCGCCGCATTCCTCATCTGGGGGTGAGAGCCGGAAAAAGCCACTTAATCAACGGGCTGCTATGCCTGCTACACGGAACGAAACAAGGAAACACTCTCGAAATTGATTTCAATCGAGAAAATTTTTGTCGCCCAGAATACGATCGACACCACGACATTATTTTCCATCCGACGACGACTCGCGCAGGAATCCCGTGAGCAGACCAAGCAGCGGCTCGGCCTTTCCCGCACGCACTATTTGTGTTTCATCGGTGAGGTCGAGAAGCGAAAAAACCCCTTTGTCATACTTGACCTCCTCTTGCGTCTGCGCGACGACGGACTCGACATGGGTGCCATCATCATCGGCGATGGGCCCCTGCTAACCTCGCTTCGCCAACGCGCAACGGAACTCGGCCTCTCCGATGTGCACATGACCGGTGAGATCACAGCGCTCGAAGATTCCGCACCGTATATCTACGTATCCGACGCCTTGGTTATCCCTGATTTTGTCGGGCTCGCGATCAATCAGGGACTAAGCCTCGGCGTTCCCTTGGTTACCCAGTACCCGCCCAAAGTCGGGCGACAGCACAGTCCGGAGATAGACTACTTGATCGACGGGAAAACGGGGTTTCAGGCACCGCGCGACGACATGGATGCACTGGCGGATCGGGTTCGACGAGTCACCGAGAATCGGAAAGATTTTTATGACTCAGCAGTTGCCTTCGCAGAGGAAAATTTGCAGCCGCAGCGTTGGGTGGAGGGTATGATTTCGGCGATCGACTTTGCCGTCTCACATCACGCACGACACCATTGATCCACGACCTAATCCTGTATGAATGAAGTGTCTATACCCAAGGACAAGCATCACGAAACCGCTCGCGAGAAGGTCGATTAATGCAACAACACGCCGTCTATTTGCGCCGAGCAGAGTACAGCCATATGTCTGCCCTAATTCGTCGTGGTTGTTGTCGTGGTCGTTGTCGTGACCGTCGACTCCTCGTCGTCGCTCGTCGCCGCCGCGACGGCGGCGCCGAGCGCACCGGCAACGCCGACGCCAATTCCAACCACTGCGCCAGCACCGAGACCACCGGCCGCAGCACCCGCTGCGGCGCCGCCGGTCGCTGTGCCACCCGCGCCTCCACCTGCAGCCCCAGCCGCGCCTCCACCGGTGGTGGCGCCCTCCGCCGCAAGGGCGAGCGAGGGCCCGAGCGCGAGGCTCGCGATAATTGTCATGACGGAGAGTGTTTTGGCGAGAGGCATGGCCGTGTCTCCTAAAGATTCGTCCGTCGGATTTACTGGATGTCTTAAAGGTTTCGGTTGTTCCACGCAATCCATAGTCGGCTACCCGTGGTAAACGAACTGTGAAGGATTTCGGTGTCCGGTGTCCCGACCGGCAATGCCTCGATGTACGGTAGAATCCTTAAATCCCGTGATAGTCCCGATACCACTCGATGAATCGGGGAATCCCTTCCGCAGTTGTCGTTTTCGGTGAATAACCGAAATCCCTCTGCATGGGGCCGATATCTGCGCAGGTTTTCTTTACGTCGCCAGGTTGCATGGGCTCCATTTTGAGCTTCGCCTTGATGCCGATGGCATTTTCCAACATGGAAATATAGTCGAGTAGGGATTCGGGGCGGTTATTTCCGATATTATAAAGCCGATGCGGGGCGGGTCCTCCCTCGTCTTTCGGAGACCCGTCAAGAACGGCCAAAATACCGGCAACGACGTCGTCGATATAGGTAAAATCCCGCTTCATATCGCCGCGGTTGAAGACCGGGATCGGCTCGCGGGCGATGATCGCCCGGGTGAATTTGTAGGCCGCCATGTCCGGGCGGCCCCAAGGACCATAGGCGGTAAAGAACCGCAAGCCTGTCATGGGCATACGGTAGAGGTGAGAATAGGCGTGGCTCATCAACTCGTCGGCGCGCTTCGTCGCCGCATAGAGCGAGATCGGCGTATCGACTGGCTGATCGACGGAAAACGGTAAATCCTTGTTGCCGCCATAGACGGAACTCGAACTTGCATAAACGAGATGGTCAAGAGTCGAAAGTGCCCGGCAGAATTCCAGAATATTGAGATGCCCCGTCAGATTGGCCTGCCCATAGGCAAGCGGATTTTCGATCGAATAGCGAACCCCAGCCTGCGCCGCCAGATGAACGACACGCCGAATCCTCGTTCGATGGTCTTCGAGAAGCCGTGTCATCGCATTCGTGTCCGATATATCGGCTTGCCGGAACGTGAAGCTTGAATTCGACTTCAGTCGGCCAATACGGGCCTTTTTCAAGTCCACGTCGTAATAGGGTGAATAGTTGTCGATGCCGACGACGGGTACGTCGTGGGCGAGCAACGCATTGCTGACGTGATAGCCGATGAACCCGGCCGCGCCGGTTACCAAAACCGTCATATGAAGTCCTGACCGGGAATTCAGAAATGCGCTGCACCTTAGCGGCTGGAAAATGAATTTTCACGAAGTTTGATGACAACTCAGCGAACGCGCTGCCATATAGCCATAAAGAGACGGTGAAATCATCATCGGCGTGAGAAGACACGTCCTGTTCTTCGCCGTGCCGTTAGCAATATCTCCCCCCGGTTGACAGATGCCGGTTGGAAGGCTATGCGGCATTACCACGGCTGTTTCAGAGGCCGAATGCGAATGATCCGCCCGCGTGATATCTCTGTTGTTGGCCTCGGCTATGTCGGGCTACCGCTCGCCATCGCCCTGGCCCGCCACCATCGCGTCGTCGGATTCGACACCGACAGGACGCGAATTGAGGACCTGCGAGCGGGTCACGACCGCACCAACGAAGTCTCCGGCGATCACTTGAACGAGAGCACCCTCCGCCTGACGGACGAACCGATGGACATGTCCGGTGGTAGTGTCTTCATTATCACCGTGCCCACCCCGGTCGACGCCGCAAACCAACCCGACCTCAGCGCCGTCCGCAAAGCCTGCGAAATCGTTGGCAGCCGAATCTCCACGGGCGCCATCGTCGTTCTGGAAAGCACCGTTTGGCCGGGGGTGACGGAAGAGATCTGCGGACCGGCGCTCGAACGGATCTCCGGGCTTGCCTGTGGCCAAGACTTCTTTCTAGGTTATTCACCGGAACGCATGAATCCCGGCGATCGAGCGCACACGGTCGACAAAATTATCAAGGTCGTAGCCGGCCAGACCTCCGATATCACAGCGACGCTCGCCGAGCTTTACGGCTCAGTCACGGAGTGCGGCGTGTTCGTCGCAAAAGACATCAGGACCGCCGAGGCCGCGAAAGTGATCGAAAACGCCCAACGCGACATCAATATCGCGTTCGTTAATGAAGTCGCCATGGTCAACCAGAAACTCGGGCTTTCGACTCGTGATGTACTTGAGGCAGCGGCCACGAAATGGAATTTCCATGAGTTCACGCCCGGTCTCGTGGGTGGTCACTGCATCGGAGTTGATCCTTATTATCTTGCGCACCGGGCTCAGGAATTGGGCCATTATTCGGAAGTCATCCTTGCGGGGCGACGAATCAACGACGGCATGGGCCGCTTCGTCGCGAGCCAGATTGCCGACAGTCTGGGTGGTCAAATCGGAGACACCGTGCTCGTTTTGGGACTGGCATTCAAGGAAAACGTGCCTGATCTGCGCAACAATCAGGTCGTCAATATTGTCGGCACGCTCTCAAAGCGGGGTTACCTGGTCGCCGTCCATGACCCCCTGGCCGATCCCGCGGAAGCCAAACAGCTCTACGGCATCGACTTGCTCGAAAGCCTTGCTGGAGCGTCGGGTTACGCTGCGGTGATCGGGGCCGTCGCTCACGATCTGTATCGAGGATTCTGTGCTGACGATCTCGCCGGTTTTCTCAATTCCGATGGTTTGGTCGCCGATGTGACAGGTATCTGGCACGAAGTTGATCTTCCCGCCGGTTTGCGGCGTTGGGAACTCTAGCCGTCCGGAGAATTCCTGACCGTAACATCGGCGGCGAAGTCCGATAACGATTGGACGAGCGGTGTGGCAACGCTCCACCAACTGGATCGTGATTTGCCGATCGCGCGCGCGCCTGCCTCGGCCTCGGCGCCCGACGCGAAAAGCCCGAAACATGTCGCGCCGCTGCCCGACATGCGAGCACATCGACAACCCGGCTGCGCTGCGATTAGCTCGAGCGCGTCACAGACTTCAGGCGCCAGGTCTCGTGCCGTAGCTTCGAGATCGTTGGCCCGCGTCGCCAACAACGTCGCGAAGGCATCGACGTCGTCAGGGGATTCCTGAAATCGACCCGATCCCGAATAGATTCCCCGGTGAGCCCCGAATACCTCCGCCGTTACCAGCGGTGCAGCAGGATTGACCAGCACGAACCATGCCGCCGGTAAGCGCGGGGCCGGCGTCAGCGCCTCGCCGATGCCGCCGACGAACAGGGCGCGCCCATCCAGACAGACGGGCACGTCTGCACCAATTGACAGCGCGACGGTCCGAAGCGCGTCTTCGCCCGGATCGACATCCCACAGCCGGACAAGCGCGCGCAAAACTGCTGCTGCGTCCGCCGAACCGCCCCCGATTCCCGAGGCGACCGGCAATCGCTTGGTCAGCCTGATCGCGGCGCGAGGAACGGCGCCGGTTCGATCTGCCAAGGCGCGCGCCGCCCGAATCACGAGATTGTCCTCATCCGGGCCAAAAAGGTCGTCGGCGAATTGGCCTGTTACCTCGAGCCGCAACACGTCACCGGGCGCCACCGCCACACGGTCATGAACGCCGGCAAAAACAACCAGGCTGTCCAACAGATGGTAGCCGTCCGCGCGCTTTCCCAGCACATGAAGATAGAGATTGATCTTGGCGGGCGCCGGCTCCCAGAGCCACGCCCCCGCGTCCGGGGTCGTCAAAGCTCCTGAGCGGCTGCGTCGGCCGCGTCGAGTCCGCCGTCGATCTTGCGCTGAATTGCGGGGCCCAGGATGCCGTCGGTATCGAACAGCAGGGCTCGCTCCCACTGATAGTGCGCCTCGATCACCCGTCCCACCCGCCAGTAGGCGTCACCCAGATGATCGTTGATGGTCGGGTCGTCGGGCTGTAGTTCGATCGCCCGCTCCAGCTCGACCACGGCATCGGCGAATTCGCCTTGACGATACATCGCCCAGCCCAGGCTATCGACGATATAACCGTCGTTGGGTCTGAGCTCGACGGCGCGCTCGATCATCGAGCGGGCTTCTTCGAGACGCTCGCCGCGCTCGATCCACGAATAGCCAAGGTAGTTGAGGACGTACGGTTGATCGGGTTGGAGCTCGAGCGCCTTGAGGAAATCGCGCTCCGCCTCGCCCCAGCGCTTCGAGCGCTCCAGAGAGACGCCGCGTGAGTAGAACAGCGTCCAGTGATCGGGTCCGAACTTGGTTTCCCCCGCGATCGCCAGATCGTAAGCATTAGCCGCATCGCCAAAGCGTTCCGACGCCCGCAGAATATCGCCCAATGCAGTCGCCGCATCGCTGCGGTGCGGTTGCTCCCGCGTCATATCGCCGAGCAGGATAACGGCCTCTTCCGCCCGTCCCAGCCGATCGAGATTGATGGCAATGCGGATTCGCACGGGCCAGGCCGAAGAGGCCGAAAGATCGACGTCGCGGTAGGCACCGATTGCCTCGTCCGAACGACCCAGGGATTCGAACAATTCACCGAGTAGAATCTGCGCCCCGGTAAAGTCTGGGCGAAGTTCCAGCGCGAGGCGCACGAAAATCACGCCAATCTCGTTCTGATCCTGCTGCGGCAGAACTCCGGCTGCGCCGTAGAGGGTTTCCGCAAAGCCTTGCACCACGCCATCGACCGTTCGCTCCGCGACGCGGCCGGTGTCGAGACGATCGAATTCGTCGTCGAGCCAGGTACTAGTCGAATGGGCCGCGTGATAGTTCTCATAAAGTGCTCGGGCGCGCTCGATCTGGCCGTGGCGTTCGAAGAATGATCCCGCACTCAGAACCAGACGCAGGCTTTCGACTCCGATCTCTTCGAGCGCGCTCAGATAGAGCTGCTCGGCTTGCGTCTCGCGCTCCGCCAGGTCGCTGATCAAAGCTGCGTTGAAATCGTGAAATACCTTAAAAGACGCCGTGGCTTTGAGCGATGCCAGCCTGTCAGTCGCACTGTCCGCGCCGCTCTTGCCATATTGCAGCCAGGCCTCGATAACCGGCAGGATCAGGCGGTAGACGCCGTCACGCTCCAGCGGCGCGAGGCGCGCCTCAGCGTCCGCATAGTCGCCCCGCCGGCTGTCGATCACGGCGAGGGTCATCTGCGCGAGAGGCGACAGAGTATCGTGGTCGACGAGCCGACGGGCGACCTTGACGGCCCGATCGAAACGCCCCGATGCGAGGTGCATGCGCAAGGTTGCATGAAGCAGCGCCAGGTTGTCCGGATCTTCGGACAGCGCCAGACTAAAATAATCGGCCGCACTCGCAAAGTCGCTTTCGTCGTAGGCAAAGCGGCCGGCGAGGTAATTTCCGACCGAGGAACTGAAATCCGCCCCGGCGGGCGGCTCGCCGCCGGCGCCCTCACCACTGAAGTTGCTGGCGATTGGCGCACTTTCAGCCTGGACCGCCGCGCGGTCCGAGATGCCGATCGCGGGCACCAGAAGGGCTGCGGGAACAGCGGCTACGCAGCCGGCAAGCACGGTGCCGCCCAGCCCGAGAGCGGCGAGTCCGGCGGGAACACGCAAATGGCGCAGGACATGCGAGCAGCAGCGGATAACGAGGGTCGTCAAAGCCCCCCCTTTGGAAGATCTGCCCAGGAAAGGATCACTCGAACAGTTTACTCCAAAAATTCACCCTGGCGCGCCCATTGTGAGACATCGAGCCAACTGCCCGTCTACAAATTCGGATAGTTCGGTCCGCCGCCGCCTTCGGGCGTCATCCAGTCGATGTTCTGGGTCGGATCCTTGATATCGCATGCCTTGCAGTGCAGGCAGTTGGGCGCGTTGATTTGAAGCTGCGGATTGGCGTCGTCGTCGTGCACAATCTCGTAGACCCCGGCCGGGCAGAACCGCTGCTCCGGTGCGTCGTAGTCGGCAAGATTGGTTTCGATCGCGACGGATGGGTCGCGCAGGCGCAGGTGCACCGGCTGATCCTCTTCGTGAGCCGTGTTCGAGATGAACACCGAGGAGAGCCGATCGAAGCTGACCTCGCCGTCCGGCTTGGGATATTCAATCGACCGCGATTCTTTGGCTTTCCTGAGTTGGTCGTGATCCGGGTGATGGCGCAGCGTCCAGGGCGCCAGCCCGCGGAACAGATAGGTCTCGACCGCCGAATAGACAAGGCCGAACCACAGGCCAGAGCGAAACGCTGGGCGAATATTGCGTATCGCCTTGAGTTCGGACCACACCCAACTCCTGCGCAGCTGCTCCGGATAGGAGGTTATCTCGTCGACGCCACCCTGGCCAAGCGCCTCGAAGGTCGCTTCCGCCGCCAGCATCCCCGACTTCATCGCCGTGTGGGTGCCCTTGATCTTAGGCAGGTTTAGAAAGCCGGCGGTACACCCGATCAATGCTCCGCCCGGGAAGCTGAGCTTCGGAATCGCCTGAAAGCCCCCCTCGTTGAGCGCTCGGGCGCCATAGGCGATGCGCCGACCACCTTCGAAGGTTGGCCGGATCCTGGGGTGGGTCTTGAAACGCTGAAACTCCTCGAAGGGACTCAGGTAGGGGTTCCGGTAATCGAGCCCGACGACGAAGCCGACTGCGATTTGATTATCCTCGAGGTGATAGAGGAACGAGCCGCCGTAGGTCGCGGCATCCAGCGGCCAGCCAATGGTATGCACGACACGTCCCTGGTGATGGTTTTCGGGCTTGACCTCCCACAGTTCCTTGATGCCGAGCCCGAAGGTCTGAGGATCGATGCCGTCGCGCAGCTTGAATCGCTCGAACAGCGTCTTGGTCAGCGAGCCCCGGCAGCCCTCAGCAAACAGCGTCTGCTTGGCGCGCAACTCGAGGCCCGGCTCGAATCCGTCCTTGGGCTCGCCGTCGCGACCGACACCCATATCGCCAGTCGCAACACCCGTCACCCGCCCGGTATCGTCATAGAGCACTTCGGCGGCGGCGAAACCCGGAAAGATCTCGACGCCCAGTGCCTCGGCCTGCTCGGCCAGCCAGCGGCACAGATTTCCCAGGCTAATGATATAGTTGCCGTGATTATTCATTTGGGGCGGCGTCGGCATGCGGATCGCACCGCGCCGGGTGAGATAGAGGAACCGGTCCTCCTGTGCGGGCGTGTTAAGCGGCGCGCCTTTGTCTTTCCAATCGGGGATCAATTCTTGGAGTGCGCGGGGCTCAAGTACGGCGCCCGAGAGAATATGGGCACCGACCTCCGAGCCCTTTTCGAGCACGCAGACGGAAAGCTCCCGCTCTTCCGCCCGGGCGAGTTGCGCGAGCCGGATCGCGGCGGACAAACCCGACGGTCCGGCTCCGACAATCACGACATCGACGTCCATCGATTCGCGTTCAGCCATAATGCGCTCCCCTCAAGCCGATCACGGGGTTATGCCCCGCGGGACTGGCAAGGTCAATCGGCGGAACATCTAAACTGGCGCCTCCATTTTCGGTCGCACGGACGGCGTGTTAATCTGGCGTGTGATGTCACGCGAACCCGACATTCCCGCACTGCTCGCCTGGTATCTCGATGCCGGGGTCGACGAAACCATCGACGAAGTGCCCCATGACCGCTACGCGGAGTCCGCGGCGCCCGCGGCGCCCGCGGCGCCCGCGGCAAACCCGGCGCCCGCGTCCCAAAGAGATGAGAACTTTCCGGTGCCCGCAACCACGGGCACGCCCGAAACGGCACCCGGGCTGGCCGAGGCGCCCGCGCCGCCGCCGACACCGCCTGGATCCGACCTCGCGTCCGTGGATACCCCCCGGGCCATTGCACAGGCTTGTGCCAGTCTGGAAGCGATTCGCGCGGCGTTGGAAACCTTCGAGGGTTGCGCGCTCAAGAAAACCGCGACCCACACGGTAATCGGCGACGGCAACCCCGCCTCGAAGGTCATGTTGATCGGCGAGGCACCCGGCGCGGAGGAAGATCGCCGCGGCCTGCCCTTCGTCGGAAAAGCGGGTCAGCTGCTCGACCGTATGCTGACCGCGATCGGGCTCGACCGCTCGACGGTCTACATCACCAACGTGCTACCCTGGCGCCCGCCGGGCAACCGCTCACCGACGCCCGAGGAGGTTGCGACCTGCCTGCCCTTCCTCGAGCGACAGATCGAGCTGATCGATCCTGCACTGCTTGTCTTTGTCGGCGGTATCTCGGCCAAGGCGCTGCTCGGGCGTACCGAGGGCATCACCCGGCTGCGCGGCAAATGGTATGATTTCGAGGTGCCGGGCCGGAAGGCACCAATCCCGGCGACGGCGATATTCCATCCCGCCTATCTGTTGCGTCAGCCCGTGCTCAAGCGCGAGGCCTGGCATGATCTTCAGGAGATCCGCCGGCACCTCGACCGCGCCGTCTGAGGAGCGGGCAACACTCGGTTGCCCAATGGCGCCGAATAATTTAAGGATTTATAGTCATGGGAGATCTGCACCGAGGCCGCGCAAAGTGGCGCGCCCCGCTGGGGGCGTTCATGTTCGGCCTTGCTTTGGTGCTGCTCGTTCCGGGCGGTCCAGTGCGGGCGGCCGGCGATTTGCCGTCCATCCTCTCCGAAACCGACGCCGCGCTTTATGATAGGATCTTCATACTCCAGGATGCGGGCCAGTGGGCGGATGCCGACCAGCTGATGACGGGGATCGATGATCCCATTCTAATGGGCCATCTGCTCGATCAGCGCCTCATGCACCCGACAGCCTATCGTTCGAAATTTTCCGAGCTCGCGGGCTATCTCGAACATTATGCGGATCACCCGGAAGCAGGCCGCGTCTATCGCCTTGCACGCAAGCGCCAGCCCGAGGGCGCCGCCTCGCCACCCAAGCCCGTAACCTACCGCTTCGACAACGGGGACGAGACGTCGGCGGTCAACGGCAATGGAACCGCCAATGGCGGCATTTCGATCCCAATCAAGCCCCTTGACGCCGACGACAAGACTCGCTGCCGCAGCCTCGAAAGGGAAATCACAAGTCGGGTGCGCCGGGGCTGGCCGACCGGCGCGACCGATATTCTGACGACCACCGAATTTCAAAGCCTTGTCAGCGACGCCCAATATGACCGCCTGCAGGCGAAGATCGCCTGGAGCTATTTTGCCTACGACAAGGACGAACTCGGCTATCGCATGGCCGCCGCCAGCGCGGGCCGGTCCGGTGCACTGATGCCCCACGCCTACTGGACGGCCGGTCTCGCGGCCTGGCGGCTGGGCGATATGAACGCGGCCCGGCGTCACTTCGAGGCGCTCGCCCGGGCCGAATTAGCCGACGGCGCACTCAAGGCGGCCGGCGCCTACTGGGCGGCCCGCGCCAACCTGATCGAGCGGCGCCCGGAACGGATCAGTGCCTACTTGGCGATTGCCGCGACCCACCCTGAGACCTTCTACGGCCTGATTGCCCGGCGTGCACTGGGCCGGGAGACAAAATTCCAATGGCAACCGCCGCCGCTCGATCCGTCGCAACTCCAAGCCCTGCTGCATGTGCCGGGTGCGCGCCGGGCAATTGCGCTCGTCGAAGCAGGCCAGCCGCTCCGCGCAGAGCGCGAGCTGCGCAGGCTGACCGCGGACGCGCCGGTCGTCGTCCTTCACGGCCTGCTTGTCATCGCGGCAACACTCGACATCCCGTCAGTCCAGATGACGATTGCCGGACGTCTCATGGAGGTCGCGGGTGAACGCCACTTGGGCTTCCACTACCCCATCCCCGGCTGGGCTCCGGCAGAGGGCTATACCGTCGACCCGGCGCTAATCTACGCCGTCATCCGCCAGGAATCGAAATTCATCACCCGGGCCAAGAGCAAACGCGGTGCGCGGGGCGTCATGCAGCTGATGCCCAAGACCGCCGCTTCCATGGCCCGCATGGTCGGGCTGGGCACGATCGACCGAAACGAGTTGTTCGAGCCCGAGCTCAATATAACCTTGGGCCAAGCCTACATTCGCTACTTGCTCGAACAGGACCTGGTATCGAACAACCTCTTCTTCCTGACCGCCGCCTACAACAGCGGCCCGGTCAAGCTCGGCAAGTGGCAGCGCGAGAACCGCTATTTCGACGACCCCCTGCTGTTCATGGAGAGCATTTCCTCGCCGGAGACCCGCCATTTCATCGAGACCGTGGTGACCAATTTTTGGATGTATCAGCTCCGCCTCGGTGAGCCCACGCCGACTCTCGATGCGGTTGCGGCGGGCGGCTGGCCGCTCTATATCCCCAATCAGATAGCCAGCGAGACGCTTCATGCCGGGCATTGACGAATCCAAGGCCTTCCTCGCGGTCAACATCGCAGTGATGACCGTTTCAGATTCCCGCACCGAGGCCGACGACAAGTCCGGTCAGGTCCTCGTCGATCGGATCAAGGCCGCGGGCCACCGGCTGGCCGATCGGAAAATCGTCAAGGACGAGGTCGCCGCGATAACCGCCCAGCTTGAGGCATGGATCACGGAGCCCGGCGTCGACGTCGTGATCGCGACGGGTGGCACCGGGGTTACCGGGCGCGATGTGACGCCCGAGGCTTTCGAGGCGATTTACGAGAAATCGATCCCCGGATTCGGCGAGCTGTTCCGGATGGTCAGCTATGGGAAGATCAAGACCTCGACGATGCAGTCTCGCGCGACCGGTGGCGTTGCAGGCGGCACCTTCCTGTTCGCCCTGCCTGGCTCGCCCGGCGCCTGTAAGGACGGATGGGACGAAATTCTTCGCTTCCAGCTGGACTACCGTCAGCAGCCCTGCAACCTCGTGGAATTAATGTCCCGCCTGACGGAGCACCAGACCCGGGGCGGCGCCTAACTCGTCATCACAACCCGCTCGACCGGCCGGCGCGTGTCGCGCGCGGTTCGAACGCGCGGCCCAGCCGCAGGCAGAGTTGGGGTTCGCCGTCGCCGTCGAGCAGCTCCGCAAGACGCCGGCGCAGCTCCAGCACCTGGATCGGTTGATTGAAATAGCCAGCGTGGTCATGATGTCAGTCGAGCACCTTGTCCGTATAGAGCCGGATCAACCCTATCTGGCCCTTATCTTCCTGACCCATGGCGATGAGCAACCGATAGAGTTCTGCCGTGAGCGCGGTGACCGGCATCGGCGATCCCGTCTCACGCCCCATGTCACGGGCGATGTTCATGTCTTTCATCATGATCGCCGCCGCGTTGTCGGTTGCGAAGTCCTGGGCGACCATCCGCCGCGCATGATCTTGCAGGACAGCGGAGTCGGCCCAACCGCCCGTCAGACAGTCCGGCAAGCGTGACGCTTGAACGCCAAAATTGGCCGCGAAATTGAGTGCCTCAGCGACCACGGCGACCGTGCCGCCGATGATCATCTGGTTGCAGGTCTTGCTCGCCTGGCCGGCACCGTTTGGCCCCATGTGGGTGACTCGCTAACTGTACGCGCCAGCGATCCCGCGCAACTGCTCGACCGCGTCTTCCGCGCCTCCCGCCATTACGACGAGACGACCGGCCACGGCACCGACCGCACCGCCAGAAACCGGTGCGTCGACCCAGCCCATGCCGGCCTCGGTCCGCAAGCGCTTGGCGAACTGCCGGGTTGCTAGGGGGTGAATCGTCGAATGATCGACCAGCAGCGATCCTTTGGCCGCGCCCTCGGCGACGCCGTCCGTGCCAAACACCACCGCTTCCACCGCCTCCGTGTCGGTGACACAGGTGAACACGGTGTCGCTCGCTTCGGCAACGGCCGCGGGCGTCGACGCGTCCTCGGCCCCGGCTTCGAGCACGGGCCCCAGTTTCAGCGCCGTGCGGTTCCACACGGTGACAGAATGGCCCGCATCGAGCAGCCGATGGACGATGGGACCGCCCATCTCCCCTAGCCCGATGAACCCCAGCCGTGGTTTCGTCATGACGTCCGTCCTTCCTGCAGGTGTGCAGTGGCCCGCCATCGGGCCAACGCCGCTGCATCGTCGATGTCGTCGAGAGTTTCGAGTGTATCGACTCGTAGACCGGGTGGGAGATTTTCAAGGGTCTGCTCAAGAACGTGCGATCCCGACCAGGCGACGTGATCGAACAGGCCGGGTAGGCGCCGGCGTCGGCGCAAACCGACGAGCCAGTAGCCGCCGTCGGACGCGGGGCCAAACACCGCATCGGCACGGCCCAGCGCCGCGAAGGCCCGGGAGATCTGATCGCTCCCCAACGCCGGAATATCGGTGCCAACCAGCACTGCGGGACCGGGCGGCAGATCGCGAAACGGTCGTGCCATGCGGCGACCCAGATCGCCGCCACCTTGCGGGCGGCGAGGAAGGGTCGCGGGCCAGAAGCGGCCGCGCCGGGCATAACCGTCCGGGCTCACCGCGAGCCAGCAGCGCCAGCGCGCATCGCGGCCAACTCGGCGCAGCAGCCGTGTCGTCCAGATGCGGTAGAGCCGGGCGGCCTCGACGCCGCCGATCTCGCGCGCGAGACGCTGCTTGACCCGCCCGACCTCGGGCGCCTTGGCGAAGATAATAAGGTGATTGGTCTTATTCATCCGTAGAGGCGGGCGATCAGGCGCGGCTCGACGCCCGCGATGTAAAGCGTCAGGCAGGCAAGATTTCGTAGACTGCGCCGCCAGTATCCGCCGCCCGCAAAGCGCGCGGACGAGGTTGCCGCCGAGGCGTCGAGCATCGCAAGACGCGACCGCCCGACGCGTCTAATCAAACAGACGTCTTCCATCAGCGGAAGGGGTCGATAACCCCCTAGCGCGTGGTAGAAGACGCGGGCGATCAGCAAGCCCTGATCGCCATAAGCGAGACCGAGCCGGCGACATCGCCAAGCGACCATGGCCTCCAGACGCCGGGCAGCCGGCGCGCAATCATCGAGCGCGAAGCGAAAACAGGCTGCCCGCGAACCATTGGCAGAGTCGGCCCGGAACCGGTCGACCGCCCGGCACCAGCCAGGCGACGGCACCGTATCCGCATGCAGGAACAGCAGCCAGTCGCCCCGGGCCGCCTCGGCGCCCGCCCCGAGTTGAACGCCTCGCCCCGCGTCCGACACTACGAGACGCGCACCCTTGGCAGCCACAAGCGCGAGCGTGCCGTCCTCCGAGCCGCCGTCGACAACAATGACCTCGCAGGTCCCGGCAGGCGCTTCGGCAAGAGCATCGAGCGTGGGGCCAAGGAAGCTGGAGGCATTCAGTGTCGGTATGATGATGCTGAGCATGGCAGCTCAAAATTAAGGGGCGGCAACTGTTGCACGATGCGCCATCATAACCCAGCCGCCGATCGCTACCAGCGGGTCGCGAGGCGAGATAAGAGAGCTTTAAGTTCTTGAAATGTTCTGTCATCGACCTTAAAGTTGGAAGGCCATGTCCGAAGACAGACCGACGCTGGACGCGCGCAAGGGCCGAGGCGCTGTCAGCAACCCCTCCGGCCGCTACGAGGGCTTGGAACGGGTCGCGCTCGATGACGGCTGGAACAATCTCGACGCCGAGCCGCCGCCCTTGCGCACCACAGTCACCCCGGACAAGAGTCGCACGGTAATCGCCAGGAACGACTCGCCCGATATCCCGTTCGATCAGTCGATCAACCCCTACCGAGGTTGCGAACATGGCTGCGTTTATTGCTATGCGCGCCCGACCCATGCCTTCCTCGGCCTCTCGCCGGGTCAGGATTTCGAGAGCCGGCTGTTCGCCAAGCCGGATGCGCCGGAACTTCTGGCCGAAGAGTTGCGCAAGCCCGGCTATCGCTGCCAGTTGATGGCGATCGGCACCAACACTGACCCCTATCAACCGACCGAGGAGCGCATGGCGATCACACGCGGGCTGCTCGAAGTGTTGAGCGAGCACGATCATCCGGTCGAGATCGTTACGAAGTCGTCGCGCGTCGTGCGCGACATCGACATTCTCGAGCCCATGTCGGCAAAGGGATTGGTCCGGGTCAACCTGTCAGTCACGACGCTGGATCGGCGTATGGCGCGTAGCCTGGAGCCCCGCGCCGCAACGCCGGCGCGCCGACTCGACGCGATCCGCGCGTTGGCCGAGGCCAATATCCCCGCAGGCGTGATGGTTGCACCAATCATCCCGGCGCTGACGGACTCCGAGATTGAGGCGATCCTCGAGGCGGCGGCGCAAGCCGGCGCGAGCGTGGCGGGATATGTCCTGCTTCGCCTCCCTCTCGAAGTCAAAGACTTGTTCGCGGAATGGCTCGAGGCCCGCGCGCCGATGAAGGCGTCGCATGTGCTTTCCTTGGTGCGCCAGACCCGAGGCGGCCGCTTGAACGACGCAGACTTCGGAACCCGCATGCGAGGCAGCGGGCCGTACGCAAAACTCATCGCCCAGCGCTTTGCGCTCGCCTGCAAGCGGTTGGGTCTTAACGAAACGCGAACTCGTCTGGATACGAGCCAGTTCCGCATCCCGCCCCGCGCCGGTGACCAACTCGACCTGCTCTGATGTCGTAAAGAGAGGGATGCCGTCCCGGTCTGATAGGATCGTGTCGTCATGCCTTCGTCGCACGATTTAGCGGATATCGCCGTCGTAACGGTCGCGGCGTTGCTGTGCGGGCTCGTCCTGACCCGGCTCCGCCAACCCGCGATCGTCGGCTACATCATCGCCGGTATCATTTTGGGTCCGTCCGGCTTCAGTCTTGTGGAAGACCGGGAGCAAGTTCAGCTGCTCGCGGAGCTCGGCGTGCTGATGCTGCTCTTCCTGGTCGGCATGCAGTTGTCCTTGCGCGCCTTCCGGTCGATCTGGAAGATCGCGTTGCTCGGCGCAATGTTGCCGCTTGCACTCAGCGTCGCCTTCACCCTTGCCGCCTCCCGCCTGTTCGGCTGGCCGATCGAGCTCGCCGTTCTGCTCGGCTTCGTAATCAGCCTGAGCAGCACGGTGGTGGCGATCAAGATGCTCGAAGACATCCATGAGCTTCATACCGAGGTGGGCCGGCGCACGGTCGGCATCCTGATCGCTCAGGACCTCGCGGTCGTGCCCATGCTCCTGATCCTCGATGGCTTGGGCGGACCCGGCGGTTTCGCTGTGATCAATCTCCTCCCGATCGCCGTCGCGATCGGTCTGCTGGCTCTGCTGATCTGGTATTTTGGCAAGCGCAACCGGCTGGAGATGCCGTTCGCCAAATGGGTGGCGGGCGGTCCTGATCTGATCCCGCTCACCGCGCTCACCCTGTGCTTCGCGGCAGCTGCGGTCTCGGGCGAGCTCGGCCTGTCCACCGCCTACGGTGCATTCATCGCGGGACTGTTGCTGGGCCGCACGACGGCACGGCGCCGGCTGATCAGCACGACCGAGCCGATCCAGGCCGTGCTCATGATGGTATTTGCGCTCTCGATCGGGCTGTTGATCGATCTCGGTTTCATTTGGACTCATTTGGGAACCGTAATTTTGCTTCTGCTCTTCGTCGTCGTCGCCAAAACCGCGATGAACATCGCCGTGCTCCGGCTGATCGGCGAACCCTGGCCCCGGGCTTTCCTGACCGGTACGGTCCTAGCCCAGGTCGGGGAGTTTTCCTTTGTCCTTGCTGCGGCGGGGGCTGCGAGCGGCTTGATCGATTCCGAGGGCGGGCGACTCGCAGTCACGGTCATCGCTCTCTCTCTCATCGTCAGTCCGTTCTGGTTTCACATCGCCCGGCGCCTGCACCGGATAACTGCTGGTGGTGTGTCCGACGGTGATCAGGTGTTGCGAGTCCTTTATGACGGCGACGTCCGGCGCTTAAGGGTACGTTCCGAGCGGGTCAGGCGGTTCACCGGCCGTATGACCGATGCGTTGAGCCGAGAGGGTAGCCGAATGCTGGGTGCCCGGTTCGGACAGAGGAGGCCGTCAGCGCCAATTAAGCCCGCAGCGTCTCCAGACGACGAGATGATCCCGGCAGTCTCTCCGGCATCTGAAACGACTATGCCAACACCTGAGCCGGAACTGAGCCCGTCGCCGCCACGCAAGCCGGCGACGCTCGACTTGCCGGTCGCCGAGCCGGAGATGTCGGCGGCAGCACCCAAGCAGGCGCACGCCAAACCCCGGCAGAAAACGCGCAAAAAGCAGTCGGCGACGAGCAAGTCCACAGCCAAGAAACCCCGCCTTTCCAAACCCAAGGCGACGCGCGCGAGGCCCGCCAACACTAGCGCCGGACGTCGGGCCGGACGCACGCCACCCGAGAACGACGATGCCTGACCTGACTCTCGAACGAGAATCGGGCGCGCGCGTCGCGGGCATCGACGAAGCCGGGCGCGGGCCCTGGGCCGGTCCCGTTGCTGCGGCCGCCGTTGTGCTGAAAGCCGATCTCCTGCCCGACGATCTCACCCGAATGATCGATGATTCCAAACGGCTCACACGCAAGCGCCGCGAGGCGGTGTTCGAACGCCTCCCGGCGTTCGCCGAGATCGGCGTTGGCTTGGCGAGCGTGGAGGAAATCGACCGCCTCAATATTCTGGTCGCGACCCACCTCGCCATGGGGCGCGCCTTTGATCAACTCGTGCCACCACCGTCGTTCGCGCTGGTCGACGGCAACCGGGCGCCCACGCTCTGCCGTCCGGCGCGCTGCGTGGTGGGTGGCGATGCGAAGAGCCTGTCGATCGCCGCGGCCTCGATCGTCGCCAAGGTGATGCGCGACCGAATCATGGCCGAGCTCGCCGCGAGCCATCCCGGCTATGGCTGGGAACGCAACGCGGGCTACGGCACGGCCGAACATCGCAAAGGGCTGGACCGGCTCGGGGTAACGATCCAGCACCGAACCAGTTTTGCGCCGATTCAGGCATTGATTCCAAAGACTTGACGCGTTGACTCCGGTCGGTCATGCTCGCCGGCTATGACCGGGAGAATAAAGCCGAATCAGATCCTCGAAGGGGACTGCGTCGAGCGGATGCGTGACCTGCCCGATGCCAGCGTCGACCTGATCTTCGCCGACCCGCCTTACAACCTCCAGCTAGGTGGTGACCTGCTGCGTCCCAACAACACGCGGGTGGACGGCGTCGACGAGGCTTGGGACAAGTTCGCGAGCTTCGCGGCCTACGATTCCTTCACCCGCGATTGGCTGCTCGAGGCCCATCGGCTAATGAAGGACAGCGCGACGCTCTGGGTCATCGGCAGTTATCACAACATCTACAGAATTGGTGTAATTCTGCAGGATATGGGGTTCTGGATTCTCAACGACGTGGTTTGGCGCAAGACCAACCCGATGCCGAATTTCCGGGGCCGTCGCTTTACCAACGCCCACGAGACCCTGCTGTGGTGCAGCAAGGGGCCCGAACACATCCGTTACACCTTCAACTACGACGCGCTCAAATCGCTCAACGACGAGCTCCAGATGCGCAGCGACTGGCTGTTTCCCGTGTGCACGGGCGCCGAGCGGCTGCGCGAAGGCCGCCGTAAGGCTCATCCGACCCAGAAACCTGAAGCCCTGCTCTACCGGGTCATCCTGGGCTCATCGAATCCGGGCGATCTGGTGCTCGATCCGTTCTTCGGCACGGGTACGACCGGCGTCGTTGCCCGCCGGCTTGCCCGCACCTTCATCGGCATCGAGCGCGACGCCCATTACGCCGGGCTCGCCCGAGCGCGGCTTGAGGGAGTTGAGCCGCTCGCCGAGGACGACCTGCTGCGAACGCTGTCCAGGCGCACCGAACCACGCGTTCCATTCGGTACGCTTGTCGAGCGCGGTCTGCTTCACCCCGGCACTGTGCTGACCGATCGCTTTCGTAAGCACCGCGCCCGCGTGCGTGCCGACGGCAGTCTGCATCACGAGGGCACTATCGGCTCGATCCATCGGATTGGCGCCAAGGTGCAGAACGCACCCGCCTGCAACGGTTGGACCTTCTGGCATTACGATGAGGGTGGCGTGCAGAAGCCGATCGACGATTTGCGGTCCCGAATTCGAAAAGAGATGAATTAGCGGGATCGGAGCACGCTGGCATTCCGAACGTGTTGGATGATCTTTTTGGTTAGCGTTGGAAGCGCGAGCGTGCCCAACTGATCGGGGGCGTACCACGAGCCGGCGGCGGCGGCGTCTGGTCCCACCCCGGCTACCAGCACGGTGAGCTCTAGATCGAAATGGGCAAAGCCGTGGCTCACGACGCCGGGCAGATGCCGCCAGCGGCTGGCGAGCGGTGCCTGCCGCTTGGCACTTCGCAGAGCCCAGGGCGTCTCGCGCCATTCGGTCGACGGCACCTCAATCATGCCACCCAGCAGGCCCTGCTCGGCGCGCCGGCGCAGCAGCAGGCGTCCGTCCGGGCGTGTTGCCCAGAAGACGACGCCGTGGCGTATCCGGCGCGCCGGTTTCGCGTCCTTTCGCGGCAGGCGACCTGCAATCCCCCTGGCCTTGGCCACACAACTCCGCCGCCATGGACAGCGCGGGCAATCAGGCGCGCGCGGCATGCAAACGGCCGCGCCCAGGTCCATCATTGCCTGGGCGTAATCGCCGGAGCGGGTGAGCGGGGTCAGTGCATCGGCGAGCCCCCGGATCTCGCGTCGGATCCGTCCCGGCGGCTGCTCGAGGCCAGCAAGCCGGACCAGAACCCGGGTCACGTTGCCGTCGACCACCACGGCGCGCCGGTCGAACGCGATGGCTGCGATCGCCGGCGCGCTATAGGCGCCGATCCCGGGCAGGGCGCGAAGCTCCGCCTCGTCGCTCGGAAATCTTCCGCCGAGCTCGTCCACGACAAGCCGCGCGGCGCGATGCAGATTGCGAGCCCGGGCGTAGTAGCCCAATCCGGCCCAGGCGTGGAGCACATCGTCGAGTGGGGCGCGGGCGAGATCCTCCAGCCGCGGCCAGCGGTCGAGGAATGCCTCGTAATAGGGCACGACCGCCGTCGTCGTGGTCTGCTGCAACATAATTTCTGCCAGCCACACCCGGTAGGGGTCAGGCACGTCGCCGGGCAGCGCCCGCCAAGGAAAGCGGCGGCGCGCCCGGTCGTACCAGGTAAGCAGGGAACGGCTGAGCCGCCGGGCGCGGGCCGGTGCAATCGGCCGTTCGCTCACATTTTCTGCCCGCCCGGGCTTGCCCGCCATCGCCGTTCCCCTAAGATTGACCGATCCCGCGAGTATAGGGCCGCGCGCCGCGCGCCGCCCAGCCCGCGGGCCGGAGTTTCGATGTCCAACACCCCCACCCGCCACGGCCTGCAAAGCCTCGCCCGCTCCGTCGGCAAGATCACCAAGGCCGCATTCGGCCGGCAGGGGTTCGCCGAAGCGCGGGTGTGCACCGACTGGCCCGCGATCGTCGGCGCCGATCTCGCCGCCGACAGCCTGCCCGAATCCTTGAGCGCCGATGGCGCGCTGAAGGTCCGGGTTTCCGGCGGACGGGCGCTCGAGCTTCAGCATCTCGAACCCCAGCTGCTCGAACGCATCGCGACATATTTCGGCTACCGTGCCGCCACACGACTGATCATCGTCCAGGGTCCCTTGCCTCCCCGCAAAGTTTCGCGCGCCGCGCCGCGCCGCGCGCTCTCCCCGGACGAGGAGGCGGAGATCGGCACCACCGTC
Organism: Alphaproteobacteria bacterium; assembly: GCA_965198325.1. Classification (GTDB taxonomy): domain Bacteria; phylum Pseudomonadota; class Alphaproteobacteria; order UBA828; family JAPUJA01; genus CBDAPE01. The sequence goes on from CBDAPE010000018.1 coordinate 200,883, forward strand.
GGCGCGACCCCCGACCCGGGCTTGCGCACGGCGCTCACCCGGCTTGGGCGCGCCGTGCTTTCTCGGGACCGCGCCGAACGGGAAGCCGGGCGGAACGGAGATTGAGGCTGCTCAACTCGTCCCTGTGCAGTCATATTTTCTCCACAATCATTGGGTTTCGTGGCGCGAAGGATGCTTGTCGCCCCGGAATCGGGTCCGTATACTGCCCGTCACGGTGTCGACACAAGATGTAGGAGGTCGCGCTTGCCCGACCGACGAGATGTGCTAGCGATGATCGGGGCGGGCGTCGTGCTTGCGGGCTGGCCGCTCGGTCGTGCGGCGCGCGCCGAAAGCCTCCCCGCATTGGGCGAAATGACCCTGGGGCGGGCGGATGCACCGGTCACCGTCATCGAGTATTTTTCGCTCGGCTGCAGCCATTGTCGGGATTTTCATGTCGATACCTTCGACGCTGTCAAGGCCAACTATATCGATACCGGCAAGGTACATTTCGTCGCGCGGGACTTTCCGACCAACGAATACGCGCTCCGCGCCGCCATGCTCGCCCGCTGCGCCGGCGAGACACGCTATTTCAGGTTCGTCGATACGTTTTTCGACGCCTTCGATTTCTGGACTCGGGCGGACGACCCGTTGGAGGCGATCGCCCAAATTGCGGCGCTCGGCGGGATACCGCGCGACCGGTTCGCTGTCTGCATCGTCGATACGGATGTCGAGATGGCCGTGCTGACCGGCCAGATGACCGGGGTCAACGAGTATGGGGTCGAGTACACGCCGACTTTCTTCGTCAATGGCACGAAGTATGTCGGCGCACTCCCCTACGGCGATCTTTCTTCGATCCTCGATCGGCTGCTGGGCAGCCTCTAGGAAAGAGGCCGCGATGGAATTCTCAAAACTCCGCCTGACCGGGTTCAAGTCTTTCGTCGAACCGGCCGAGCTTCTGATCGAGCGGGGCATGACGGGCATCGTCGGGCCGAACGGCTGCGGCAAGTCGAATCTCGTCGAGGCGCTACGCTGGGTAATGGGGGAAAGTTCGGCCAAGCAGATGCGTGGCGGTGCAATGGACGATGTGATCTTCTCGGGTGCCGCTGACCGCCCGGCACGCAACGTGGCCGAAGTGATTCTGACGCTGGACAACGCCGAGCGCGATGCGCCTTCTCTGTTCAACGACTTTTCGGAGCTCGAGGTCGCTCGGCGCATCGAACGCGAACAGGGTTCCGCCTATCGGATCAATGGCCGTGAAACCCGTGCGCGCGACGTCCAGCTCCTGTTCGCCGACGTCGCGACCGGGGCGCACAGTTCGGGCCTCGTCAGCCAGGGTGAGATTTCCGCCATCATCCGGTCCAAACCGGCCGAGCGCCGGCGCCTGCTCGAGGAAGCGGCGGGAATTTCGGGGCTTCATTCCCGGCGTCACGAGGCCGAACTTAAGCTGCGCGGCGCCGAGACCAACCTGGAGCGGCTCGACGACGTGATCGCTGCATTCGAAGCCCAACTCCAGGGCCTCAAGCGCCAGGCCCGCCAGGCCAACCGTTATCGCCGCCTTTCGGGCCATATTCGCAAGGCCCAGGCCATGTTGTTCCACCTGCGCTGGATCGACATGGAGAGCCGGATCGCTGATACGACGGGGCGGCTTGAAGACGCGAACCACGAGGTTGCCGAGTTAACCCGCGAGGCCGCGGCGGCCGCCACGGCCCGGGGTCAGGCGGACGACGCCTTGCCCACGTTGCGTCAGGCTGAGGCTGAGGCCGCGGCCGCCTTCCACCGCCTGGAGGTCGAGCGCGATGGCCTCGCCGCCCAGGAGGCACGTCTGGCAAGGGTCAAGCAGGATCTGGAGACCCGAATTCAACAACTCGACCGCGACCTCCAGCGCGAACAAAGTCTGCAGCACGACGCGACCGAGGCGGCCGCCCGGCTGGACTCGGAGCGGATGACGCTCGCCCGCTCCGAGGAAGACAAAGTCGCAGCCGAGGCCGAAGCCGGCGCGGCGGCGGACTCGGCCGCTGCGGCTCTGGCGAAGGTCGAGGAGGACTTGGCCCGACTCACGGAGCGGATCGCTGTTCAGGAGGCCGAGCGCCATGGGCTGGAACGACGGCTGAGCGAAACCGCGGTACGACGCAAGCGAATCGAAGCCGAGCGCGAAGAGCTGTCCGCGGAGCGCGTCAAGATCGAGGCGCGCGCCGGCGACGGGGGTGCGCTCGGCGAGGCGGTCGACGCCTATGGCGCCGCCAAAATCCAGCGTGACGAAGCCCGAGAAGCGCTCGACGCAGCCCAAGGTGCGCACACCCATGCCGAGCAGGCCGAGCGGGCGGCGCGGGATCGGCTGCAGGCCGCGGAGACCAAGCGCGACCGGCTGCGCGCCGAAGAGGCCGCACTGGCTTCTCTGCTGGAAAGTGGAGGCGCGCCCTCCGGCCCGCCTGTATTCGACGACGTCGTAATCGAGGCGGGATACGAGGCCGCCCTAGGCGCCGCCTTCGGCGACGAGCTGTCGGCCTCGATCGATGAAACCGCTCCGGTACATTGGGCGCGGGTCTCGGGCGAAAAGGCGCTTGGGTCCCTGCCCAAGGGCACGGTCCCGTTGAGCGAATTCGTTCGCGCCCCGGCGGCGCTTGAACGCCGGCTGTCCCAAATCGGCGTTGTCGAAGCCGTAAAAGGCCCCCGCCTTCGAAAATCCCTTCAGCCCGGCCAATGCCTGGTGTCTCAAGACGGCGCGCTGTGGCGCTGGGACGGTTATACCGTGGCCGCGGAGGCGCCCGTCGCCGCTGCGACCCGGCTGCGCCAGCGCAACCGCCTGATCGAGGTGCGCCGCAAGCTCAAGCCCGCGGAGGCGGCGATGCGCAAGGCCGAAACCACATACAGCCCGGCGCAACAGGCTCTCGAGCAGGGCCGTCATGCCGAGTCTGTCGCCCGGGACCGTTTCCGCGAGACCGACAGCGCATTGACCGCGGCACAGGAAGCCCGCGATGCGGAGCTCGAAAAAAACGCCGCCGACCGTTCCCGTCTCGAGGCTTTGGCGGACGCTGCGCGCCGGCTCGAAGCGGAGCAGGACGAGAGTGCCGCAGGCGAGACCGAAGCCGGAGCCGCGATCGCCGCGCTGCCCGATCTGGACAAAGCCCGGCGCGAACAGGCGGGACTGCGCGAGACCGTCGCGGAACGGCGCAAGATGCTGGCCGATTGTCAGGCCGCACACAGCCGTATCCTGCGCGAGCTGCAGATCCGCGTCGACCGGCTGGCCGCGATCGAATGCGAGGTGTCGCTCTGGTCCGGACGCGCCGAAGACGCCACCCGGCGCCTGACCGACCTGGCCGAGCGGCGAAACGCTGCGCAAGCCGAGGTCGAGGCGCTCGCCGAACAGCCAGCCGCCATCGAGGAGCGCCGTCAGGCGCTGCTGTCCGGCATCGGCGAGGCCGAGGCGCGGCGAAAAGAGGCAGCGGACGCCCTGGCCAGTGCTGAAGGCGAAGCCAACCGGCTCGACGCCCGTGCGCGAGACGCCGACCACGCCCTCGCAGAATCCCGCGAGGCCCGGGTGCGCATCGAATCGGCTCTCGAACAGGCCCGTCAGGCGCAGTCGACCCTCGTCGAACAGATTGCCGAGAAAGTCGAGGGCGAGCCGGTGGATCTGCTGGAGATCGCGGAGATCGGCGAGAGCGATAGCTTGCCTGACTTTGAGAAGGCGGAAAACCGGGTCGAGCGGCTGCTGCGCGAACGGGACAATATGGGACCGGTCAACCTGCGCGCTGAGACCGAAGCTGCAGAACTCGACGGGAAGATCGCCGCCCTGCAGGGCGAGCGCGCCGATCTCGACGCCGCGATCGCACGTCTGCATCAGGGCATCGCAAATCTGAATCGGGAGGGCCGCGAGCGTGTCGCGACCGCGTTTACTCAGATCGACGGCCATTTCCGCCGCCTGTTCGCGCAGCTGTTCGGCGGCGGCAGTGCGCGCCTCGCGCTGGTCGAGTCCGACGATCCCCTTGAGGCGGGGCTTGAGCTCATTGCTACGCCGCCCGGCAAACAGACCCGGGTGCTCTCGCTGCTGTCCGGCGGCGAGCAGGCCTTGACGGCGCTGACCCTGCTGTTCGCGGTGTTCCTGACTAATCCGGCGCCGATCTGCGTGCTCGACGAGGCCGACGCGCCGCTCGACGACGCCAATGTCGAGCGCTTTTGCGACCTCATCGAGAGCATCGCCCGCGATACGGGCACCCGCTTCCTGGTCATCACACACAACCGGATCACCATGGCGCGGGTTGATCGACTCTACGGTGTGACCATGGCCGAACGCGGCGTTTCCCAGCTCGTCTCGGTCGATTTGGGTGCGGCGGAACAACTCCAGGAAAGCGCCTGACTGGCTCGTCAGAATTCATATTTAATTATTTAATTACAACAGGTTACGCCTGGTGGTTTTGGCCTTGACAGGGCGCAACCCTGTTCGTATGTTTCGACCGCTCAAACCCGCGCGGGCGTTATGCAGGCGCCGGGACCGAAGGGCTGGGAATGGCAGAGAGAAAGATTCCGTCCTCGCTCGACGACCTCGGGTCCCGACTGCAGAAAACCCGCGACGCTCGTAAAGCGGCGGCGGCACCACGCGGCTATCAAACCTCTCTCGGGCGGGCGCTGCAGATAGCGCTTGAGATGGTCGCGGCCTTGATCGTGGGCGGGGGCATTGGCTGGTTGCTCGACGACTGGCTCGATACCAAACCGTGGCTCATGCTGACGTTCCTGATCGTCGGGATCGCCGCGGGGCTCAAGAATGCGTTTCGAACGGCGCGCCGTATCGAGGCTGAAATGACAGCCCAGGCGGAACAGGAGAAACAGTCCGGGCAAGACGACCGGGCTTCTGGGGATCGATAGGGGTAACAAACCGTGTCAGGCGCAGCCGAACATCATGGTCCACTCGATCAGTTTGCCATTCAGCGACTTGTTTCGATCGAATTAGGAGACGTCGACGTTTCGTTTAGCAACTCGGCCATGATGATGGTGATCGCCGTGGTGCTGATCACGATGTTCATGACCCTGTCGGTCCGCACCCGTCGGCTGGTCCCGACGCGAATGCAGTCGGTCGCCGAATCGCTATACGACATGGTCGCCCGAATGCTAAGCGACAATGTCGGGCCGGAAGGGCGCAAATACTTCCCCTTCGTGTTCAGCCTGTTCATGTTTCTTCTGTTCGGCAACGCGCTCGGGCTGGTGCCCTACGCCTTCACCTACACGAGCCATATCGTCGTCACCTTCATCTTCGCGGCAATCGTGTTCATCGGAGTCACCCTGATCGGGCTGATTATCCACAAACACCGCTTCTTCATGTTTTTCGTGCCCCAGGGCGTGCCGATCTTTCTGATGCCTTTGCTGGTGCCCATCGAAATCGTCTCCTACCTCGCCCGCCCCATCAGTCTGTCGGTTCGACTGTTCGCCAACATGATGGCCGGGCACACGATGCTCCACGTCTTCGGGGGTTTTGTTTTCGTCCTGGGATTCCTAGGCTTCGCGCCCTTTGCCTTCATCATCGCGCTCTACGCACTCGAATCGATTGTCGCGTTCCTGCAGGCCTACGTGTTCGCCATCTTGTCCTGCCTCTACTTGCGAGACGCGATTCATCTGCAGCACTAGGACTCGATCGTTCCAACCGTTTTTCGACCAATCGTCTAGAGAGAGAAATCGAACCATGGATATCGAAGCGGCAAAGTTGATCGGCGGCGGCCTCGCCACAATCGGCGTGGCAGGCTCGGGGGCCGGTATCGGCATCATCTTCGGGAGCTACGTCTCTGCGGCGGGCCGCAATCCGGCCGCGGCACCCAAGCTCTTCGGCAACGTGCTACTGGGCTTCGCGCTCTCCGAAGCGGTTGCGCTCTTCGCCCTCGTGATGGCCTTCCTCATCATGTTCGGCAGCTGATTGCTGCCAACGGAACCGGGATGCGCCGATAGGGTTCAGCGCATGCCATCGGAGGATTGAATGCCGCAACTCGACGCCGGTGATTGGCCGACCCAGCTTTTCTGGCTGGCGATTACATTCATCGTCCTCCTGCTGCTCATGTGGCGGGTCGCGCTGCCGCGCGTCGGTGCCGTCATCGAGGCGCGCCGCGAGCGGATCGAGGGTGATCTCGCCCGCGCCGAAGACCTCAAGCGCGAGGCCGACGAGGCCCTCGCCGCCTATCACGCAGCGCTCGACGACGCGCGCTCCCAGGCGCACGTGATGATCGCGGAAACCAAAAAAACGCTCGACGCCCAGGCCGCCGAACGGAAGGCGAAGCTCGATTCCGAGCTCGCCGAGCGCACGGCTGAGGCCGAAGGGCGGATCCGGGCCGCGCGCGAGCAGGCGATGTCGAACATTCGCGAGATCGCGTTCGATGTGGCGACCGCCGCTGCCGGCCGGCTGTTGGGCGGCGTGCCCGATGCAGAGGCGGTTGCGGACGCGATCGACACCGAACTGGAACCGAAGGGCTGATCATGGGAATCCTCGAAGCCCCGGATTTTTGGATCCTGATCGCGTTCGTCGCGTTTATCGGCATCGTGGTCTGGAAGGGCGGTCGAAAGATCCTCAAGATCCTCGACGATCGCGCGGCGAAGATCGAAGCCGAACTGGAGCACGCTCGCAAGCTTCGCGAGGAAGCCCAGGAGTTACTCGCGACGTACCAGCGCCAGCAGCGCGAGGCGGCGGACGAGGCGGAAGCGATCGCGGCCCAAGCCCGCGAAGAGGCCGAGCGCAAGGCCGAGCAGGGCAAGAAGGATCTCGAGGATTATCTAGCGCGGCGCACCGAACTCGCCGAGCAGAATGTCGCCCAGGCTGAGGCACAGGCCATCAACGACGTGCGCAACGCCGCGATTGACATCGCCCTTTCTGCCACCGGACGCATCCTGCGCGAATCGCTCAACGACGAGCAGCGCGACGCGCTCGTCGAGCAGACCATCGCGGATCTATCCAGGAAGCTGAACTAGATCGAATCCTGGCCGTCAAGATGAAGGCCGGAGAAACGCCGGCCCTTTGCATTAGAATCGCAGCGTTCCTAGGTCACTCGGCCGCGCTCCGGTAGGCGTCCAACGGTTCGCAGGAACAGACCAGATTGCGGTCGCCATAGACGTTGTCGATCCGCTTGACCGGGGGCCAGTACTTCGCATTGCGCAGCCAAGCAACGGGATAGGCCGCGTCATCGCGGGAATAGGCGTGGCTCCACTCGTTGGCGGCGAGCTCGTCGATCGTGTGAGGCGCGTTCTTGAGCGGATTATCCGATCCATCGAACGTCCCATCCTCGATCCGCCGAACTTCCTCGCGGATCGCAACCAAGGCGTCGCAGAAACGGTCGAGTTCGGCGCGGGATTCGCTCTCGGTGGGCTCGATCATCATGGTGCCCATCACCGGCCACTGCATGGTTGGCGCGTGGAAGCCGTAATCCATCAATCGCTTGCAGACGTCGTCGACCGAAATGTCCGCCGCCTCCTTGAGGGGGCGGAGGTCGATGATGCATTCATGGGCAACGAAGCCGTTCGCACCCGTATAGAGCACCGGATAATGTGTGGCGAGCCGCCGCGCGATATAGTTCGCGCTGAGGATGGCGACCTGACTGGCTTTGCGTAAACCCGCGCGCCCCATCAACGCGATATAAGCCCAGGAGATCGGTAGGATCCCGGCGCTGCCCCAGGGTGCGGCGGCTACCGGACCGATCCCGCCCCCGGGTCCCGCTTCGGCGCAGAGCGGATGGTTGGGCAGAAATTCGGCGAGGTGCTCCGCGGCACCGATCGGGCCGACGCCCGGCCCGCCTCCGCCATGGGGAATCGCAAACGTCTTGTGCAGATTCATATGGGCGATGTCCGGCCCGAAGCGGCCGGGCAACGAGAGACCGAGCAACGCATTCAGATTTGCCCCGTCCATGTAGACCTGGCCGCCATACTCGTGAACGATCACGCAGATCTCGATGATCGCGTCCTCGAACACGCCGTGGGTGGAGGGGTAGGTAACCATCAACGCCGCCAGCGAATCCGCATGGCTCTCGGCCTTGGCCCTCAGGTCGGCGACGTCGATATTGCCCTGATCGTCGCACTCCACGACGACCACTTTCATTCCGGCCATGACAGCGCTCGCCGGATTGGTGCCGTGAGCGGAGCTCGGGATCAGACAGACTGTACGGTTGGGCTCGTTTCGGTTCTCGTGATAACGCCGGATAACCAGGAGGCCGGCAAATTCTCCTTGCGAACCGGCATTGGGCTGCAGCGAGACCGCCGCAAAGCCCGTCGCCTCGCAGAGCATTCGTTCGAGTCCCGTGATCAGTTCACGATACCCCTCGACCTGAGCGAACGGCGCGAAGGGATGCAACCGGGCAAATCCGGGCCAGGTGATCGGCATCATCTCGGCGGTCGCATTCAGCTTCATGGTGCAGGAACCGAGCGGGATCATCGAGCGGTTGAGTGTCACGTCCTTCTCCTCGAGTGAACGCATATAGCGCAGCATCTCGGTTTCGGAGTGATGGCTGGTAAAAGCCGGATGGTCGAGACACGGGCTGGTGCGTCTCAAGGCGTCGGGGATCGATCCAAGCGGTTCCGTGCTGATTTGTGAATCCAGTTCCTCGACTGAAAAACCCACCGGCCGATCACCTGCGAAAGCCTGCCAGACAAGCTCTACATCCCCTGCGCCGGTCGTCTCATCGAGAGCAATGCCGATACGATCGCCCGTCAATCGGCGAAGATTAATCCCACTCGCCTCCGCCCGATCCGCAACCGCGTCTCTCGCCTCGGATGCGTCGACACACAGTGTATCGAACCACGAAGCGTTCGCCGGCGCGAAGCCGAGCCGCCCGAGCCCCGCCGCCAGAATCGACGTCAGGCGATTGACCCTGAGCGCGATCGTGCGCAACCCCTCTGGCCCGTGATAAACCGCATACATGCCCGCGATCACCGCGAGCAAGACCTGAGCCGTACAAATATTGCTCGTGGCCTTCTCCCGGCGAATATGCTGCTCACGGGTCTGCAGCGCGAGGCGCAGGGCGGGATGCCCCGCGCTATCGATGGACACGCCGACGATGCGTCCGGGGACCACGCGCCGGTAGTCTTCATGGGTCGCGAAGAACGCGGCGTGTGGGCCGCCATAGCCCAGCGGCACACCGAACCTTTGGGAGTTGCCAATGACGATATCGGCGCCCAGCTCGCCGGGCGGGCGGAGAACCAGCAGGCCCAGTAGGTCCGCCGCGAGCGTCACGATTGCGCCGCCCGCTCGCGCCGCCTCGATCGCGGCGCTCGGATCCCTCAGCGCGCCGTCTGTGGCCGGATACTGGAGCAGCATGCCGAAACAGCTCTTCGCGTCGAAATCCGACCCCGGATCGCCGACGACAATGTCGATGCCGAGCGGCCAGGCCCGGGTACGGACGACTTCGATGGTCTGGGGGTGACAATCGCCGGCGACGAAATAACGCGACCGCGCATCCTTGACCAGCGCGCGGCTCATTCCCATCGCCTCGGCCGCCGCAGTGGCCTCGTCGAGCAGCGACGCGTTGGCTAATTCCATGCCGGTCAACTCCATCACCATGGTCTGGTAATTGAGCAGTGCTTCAAGGCGACCTTGGGAGATTTCCGGTTGATAAGGGGTGTAGGCGGTGTACCAGCCGGGGTTCTCGACGAGGTTACGCTGGATCACCGGAGGGGTGATCGTGTCGGCATAACCCATGCCGATCATCGACGTGTTGACCCGATTCTTGCCCGCAAAGGCCGCAAGCGCATCGAGAACCTCATGCTCCGGCCGGCTCTCGGGAAAGCTCGCAGGAAACTCGCCGCGAATCGCACCGGGAACCGCCCGATCGGCCAGCTCATCGAGTGAGGCGCAGCTCAGTTCACCAAGCATTTCAGCGATGTCCGCTTCACTCGGCCCGATATGACGGCCGACGAACCGATCCCTTTCCTCGAGCTCGCTCAAGCGTCGCGGTTCACTTGTCATCGAATTCGCCTCCCCGGCTTGCGTGGAATGAATCGACGGCGTTATGGCTCGTCGCTTGGTTCCATCCCCGGTTTATTCGATCGTCTCGATGAAATCGGCGTAGGCCGCTTCATCCATCAGGCCCTCGATTTCACCCGGGTCGGCGACCCGGATTTTCATGAACCATCCCTGACCCAGCGGCGATTCGTTGATGATGGCGGGATCGTCGTTCAGCGCGTCGTTGACCTCGATCACCTCGCCGCCAACGGGGGCGTAGATATCGCTCGCTGCCTTGACCGACTCGACGACCGCCGCCTCGCTGCCTTTCGTGACCACCTTGCCCGCGTTGGGCAATTCCACATAGACCACATCGCCGAGTTGCTCCTGCGCGTAGTCGGAAATACCGATCGTCGCAATATCGCCCTCAAGCCTAATCCACTCATGTTCCTTGGTGTATTTCTCGTTAGTCATTGGTCCTTACCTGGTCAGTGGGAAACGCTCTGGTGATAGTGGTGCGGCACAAAGGGCAGGGTTACAACGGCAGCGAGGCGCGGCCGATCGCGCACCACGAGCTGGAGCGCTGTGCCCGGTTTTGCTGCTTGGGTCGCGACATAGCCCATCGCGATTGGCGCGTCGAGCGAGGGGCCGACGCCGCCGCTGGTAATCACGCCCACGGGTTTGCCCGCAACGTCGAGCACCGTTGTATGCTCGCGTGCCGGGGCGCGGCCTTCGGGCCGAATACCGACCCGCTGGCGTGACGGCCCGTTCGCCAACTGATCGCAAATTGCCTCGGCGCCCGGAAAGCCGCCCTCGGCGCGCCGGCGCATTCCGATCGTCCAGGCGAGACCCGCTTCAACTGGTGTCGTAGACTCGTCGATATCGTGGCCATAGAGGCAGAGCCCTGCCTCCAGGCGAAGGGAATCCCGGGCGCCGAGGCCGGCAGGTTCGACTTCCGGCTCCGCCAACAGGACACGCGCAACCCTGTCGGCATCGTCCGCCGCCAAAGAGATCTCGAAGCCGTCCTCACCCGTATAACCCGAGCGCGAGACCAGCGCCGGCACGTCCGCAATCGTCAGTTGGGCAACGCCCAGAAAGCTCAGTCGAGTTGCGCCCGGCGCGTGCCGCGCCATCACGGTCACCGCTGCGGGGCCTTGCAGGGCGAGAAGCGCGCGATCGTCCCGCAAGGTCGTTTCGCACACCTGCGCGAGGCCTTCGGCGACAAGCTTTGCATCGGCGTCTTTACCGGCGGCGTTGACGACGAGTATCCAGCGGGTTCCCAGGTTCGCGACCATAAGGTCGTCACGGATGCCACCGGCTTCGTTCGTCAGCATGGTGTAGCGCAGCCAGCCCTCGGGCAATGCAATCAGATCGGCGGGCACTAGGGATTCGAGCGCAGCGCCCGCATCAGGACCCGACAGATCGATCTGACCCATATGGGAGACGTCGAACAGCGAGGCCTGGCTGCGGGTATGCTTGTGCTCGGCGATGATCCCGGCCGGGTAGCGGACCGGCAGCGCGTAGCCCGCGAAGGCCACGAGCTTGGCACCAAGCTCCCCGTGGAGCGCGAACAGCGGTGTGCGGACCGGCTCCGGCTCGCGGCTTTCGGGAGAGGCGCTGGCTTCCGAACTCAACGGGTCCTCCGGGCATCAAAGACGATCGTCGAGTCAAATCGCACCCTTGCGATCTCACCCGCCCCCTCTGTCTTTGAACCTGAAAGATTAACCGGCGGCCGCCTCAAAGGCGCTGTGCCCGGCCTTCCTCTTCGGTGAGGCGCCGTTCAACCGAATACGACAACCTGCTCTCCAGAGTGACATCCCCCTGCGGTCCGTTTGCCTGAGAGTTTCCGGGGCGGTTGCTCCTTCGGCGTCGGCAAGGCCCCGCTCAACGGGACTGGACCGATCTCTCCTGCAGGGCTCAACTGTCAGTCGTAACTTTCCTCTGTTTCGGGCAAGAGTCTAGCCGAGCCCATCCACAGGTCAACCGGGTTACGGCGCGCGCGAGCCATGATCACGGCCTTTTGACCTGCAGTGCCGCCCGTTCGGGGCACGGCATCTCGGATCTAGAGCTTGCCGTGCGTGCCGTCGCAGAGCGGCTTCCTGGCGCTCCGCTTGCAGCCACAGAAGTAGAGCTTGCCCGCCTTGTCGGCCTTGTGCTTGATCGGCTGAAATTCGGTGCCCGCATGGGAGCCGTCGCAAAAAGGCTGTTTCGCGCTTTTGCCGCAGGCGCACCAGAAATAGCTTTTGCCCGCTTCGACTTCGATTTCATAGGGCGCTTTTTGTGCAATAACCGGCTCCGCCATGATGGTGTTCCTCTCTCCGTGTCGCAAACTGGCCGCCCCATCCCCATCTTCCTGCAGCGGGGTCCCGTCCTGGAATTGGAGCGGTTTCAATTCCCGCCGCCACTGTAATCGGCGCTCTTTCACCGGGCAAGCGGAACGCCGATCGCCAAGCCTCGCCCGAGGCTCTCGAATTCGCTAGGATGCGGCCATGGCCGTGTACACCGAAGTCTCCGATCTCGATATTGCCGGGTACGTCGCCGATTACGATATCGGCCGGGTGCTTTCGTTCAAGGGTATCGCCGAGGGCGTAGAGAATACGAACTATCTCCTGCTGACCGGCTCCGAGCACTATATCCTGACGCTCTATGAGCGACGGGTGGACCCCCGGGACCTGCCTTTCTTCCTCGCGCTGATCGAACATTTGGCGGCTGCGGGCGTAGCCTGCCCGACGCCGATCCACGCCCGCGACGGCGCGGTGCTGCGAGAACTCTGCGGGCGGCCCGCCGCGATCACGACCTTCCTGCCCGGTGCTTGGCCCCGGCGCATCGAGCCCCGCCATTGCCGCGAGCTTGGCGGTGCGCTGGCCCGGCTTCACCTCGCTGGCCAGGATTTTACCGCCCGCCGGGAGAATGCGTTATCGGTGGCAGGGTGGCGACCGTTGTTCGAGGCCTGTGCCGCGCGCGCCGACGAGGTCGTGGACGGCCTCGCCGACGAACTCGATGCCGAACTATCCGTGCTCGAGAAGAGCTGGCCGGTGGGGCTTCCCGCGGGCGTGATCCATGCCGACTTGTTTCCGGACAACGTGTTCTTCGAGGGCGAACGGCTCTCGGGCCTTATCGACTTCTATTTCGCCTGCAACGATCTCTTCTCCTACGATCTTGCGATCTGTCTGAACGCCTGGTGCTTCGAGTCCGACGGCAGTTTCAACATCACGAAGGCACGCCAACTGCTTTCGGCCTACCGTCAGCACCGCCCCTTCTCGGGCCCCGAGCTTGCCGCCCTGCCCCTGCTCGCCCGCGGCGCGGCGGCGCGTTTCCTGCTTACCCGCCTCTACGACTGGCTCCACCAGGTCGAGGGCGCGCTCGTCAAGCCTCACGACCCCATGGTCTACGTCCGGATCCTGCGCTTTCACCGGGGCATTACCGGCCCCGGCGGCTACGGTCTCGGCGAGGCGGCATGACGCAACGCTTGTCCGCGGTCGAAATTCACACCGACGGAGCCTGCCGGGGCAATCCCGGGCCGGGAGGCTGGGGCGTCGTGCTCGAGGCGAAAGGCCACGTCAAGGAGCTGTCCGGCGGCGAGCCCGAAACCACCAATAACCGGATGGAGCTGATGGCGGCAATCGTCGCCCTCGAGAGTCTGACCCGACCGGCGGTCGCCGATCTCTACACCGACAGTCGCTACGTCCGCGACGGGATTACCGGCTGGATTCACGATTGGAAAAAACGGGGCTGGAAGACCGCGGCCAAGAAGCCGGTCAAGAATGTCGATCTCTGGCAGAGGCTCGACGCTGCGCTGGCCCGCCACGAGGTGCGCTGGCACTGGATCAAGGGCCACGCGGGCCATGCCGGCAACGAGCGTGCCGATGCCCTCGCCCGCCGGGGGCTCGACGAGATGGCGGCGGGCCGACCGGGCGACGGCGTCTAAAGAGCGTCGAGGACGGCGTCCGCGCTGGTCACGGTCATGACGCCGGGATCCTCCTCTACGGCGATGTGGCTCACCACGCCGTCGTCGACGACCATGGCATAGCGGGTGCAGCGCTCACCCATGCCCCACGCCGAGCAGTCGAGATCGGTGCCCGTCGCCTTGCTGAAGTCCCCGTTTCCATCGGCCAGCATGAGCATCGAATCGCCGACGGCGCGCTCCGCGCCCCAGGCCTGCATGACGAAGGCGTCGTTGACCGAAATGCAACCGATCGTATCGACGCCCTTGGCGCGCAGCGCCTCCGCGTTTGCCTTGAAACTCGGCACGTGCTCCGCCGAGCAGGTTGGCGTAAAGGCGCCCGGGACGCCGAACAAAACCACGCGTTTGCCCTGACACAGTGCCTCGGTGGTGATATCGCCGTCCTCGCCAAGATTACCTAGGGTCACTGCCGGCAGCCGGTCTCCAACCTTGATCGTCATGGTCGTTCTCCCTCTTCGTTGCAAATCGTAGCGCACGTTATTTGGCCGGATTCACCCGGCGTCCCCCTACTATACAGGCTTGAGCCCTGCTCCGCCCAGCTTGTCGTTAACCCTCTAACCGACCGTTTTGACGGCCTTTTCGAAGGCCCAGCCCGGCGGATGAGAGCGGCTCGCAGCATCGCTTAGAGAGTCCTTAAGAAAAATTGTTGATCATGGCGCTTCGCAAAGGAGTATGATTGCGAACAAGGTTGACCACGGCCATGAAGAGCATGAGTTCAAAAGCCTCCTATCTCGATGGGCATCTGCTCGTGGCGATGCCCAGCATGGGCGACGAGCGGTTCGCCCGCTCCGTAATCTACCTCTGTGCCCATACCGAGGACGGCGCGATGGGGCTGGTCATCAACAAGCTCCTCGATTCGCTTACCTTTCCCGACCTACTCGAGCAGCTCGGTCTCGAATCGCCCCATCCGAGCGATCAAATCCGGGTTCATTTCGGCGGCCCGGTCGAAGCCGCCCGTGGGTTCGTGCTCCACTCGACCGATTACGTCCACGACGCCACCATGGTGGTCGACGACAACATCGCGCTGACCGCGACGGTCGACGTGCTCAAAGCGATGGCGAGCGGCGAAGGCCCCGAGCGCAGTCTGCTGGCGCTGGGCTATGCCGGCTGGGCACCCGGTCAGCTCGATGCCGAGATCCAGGCCAACGGCTGGTTGATGGTGCCGTCCGACGAAGAGCTGGTGTTCGGAATGGACGTTGCTTCGAAGTGGCACCAGGCGATGTACAAGATCGGCGTCGATCTGAGCAAACTTTCGAGCGAGTCGGGCACCGCCTGACCCTGTTTTCCCTGACCTGTCCGGTTCGGCGCGGCCTTGGGCCGAGCGCGCCGGGTCGTGCGCGAATTACCCGGGTGCGTCGGGCGGCATATATTCGTGAGCAAGCAGGGCGAACAGCACGTGGTCCCGCCAGTGGCCGGCGATCTTGAGATACTCCCGCGCTTCACCTTCCATCTGAAAGCCGCATTTTTCAAGCAGTCGTCGGCTCGCCGTGTTCTCTGGCAGGCACGCCGCCTCGACCCGGCGCAGACTCAGGGTCCGAAAGCAGTAGGGCAGCACGCGGTGCAATCCCTCGGTCATGTAACCCTGTCGCGCATGAGCCTCGCCGATCCAGTAGCCCAGCGAACAGGACTGGACCACGCCGCGCTGTACCCGGCTGATCGTGATCCCGCCGATCAGGGCCTCGTCGGAACTGTGGAAGATGAAGAAGCCGTATCCGGTATCACCCTCGCTGTCATGGATTTGCCGGCGCAGCCTGCGGCGAAAGGCTGAGCGGGTGAGCGCGTCCTTTGTCCAGGTCGGCTCCCACGGCTCGAGGAAATCGCGCGACGCGCTGCGGATAGCGATCCAGGCGTCGCGATCCCGGCGCCGGGGCGGGCGCAGAAAAATCCGTGGTCCCTTGAGTATCGGTCCACCGCCGCGACGCCGCGCTGATTTGAGCAATGCCGTCAAGCTGGTCTGCGGATGACGAAGGTGTAGACCCCGTCCTGCTCCGAGCAGTCCTCGAGCACCGTCTTCGTGGTCTCGCAGAACGCCTTGAAATCCTCGACCGCCCCGGGGTCGGTGGCGCGTACTTCGAGCGCCTCGCCCGGCGCGACCGCGCGCAACGCCTTCTTCGCGCGCAAGACCGGCAGTGGACAACTCAACCCCGTGGCATCGAGCTGGTGATCCATGCGCACCTCCCCGTGTTCAGGCCAGCCGTGCGGCGATGCGCTCAAAGGGCTCGACGTCGTCGATCGGGCCCAGCGCCGCGAAGGTTGGCCGCTCGCAGCCCAGCGCGCGGCGCGCCGTCCGGTTGACGGCCGCAACGTCGACGGCCTCAATCCTTTCGACGATTTCTCGAGTTTCGAGCGGTCTCCCGAAGATCAAGAGCTGGCGGGCGAGCTGCTCGCAGCGCGCCGACGGGCTTTCCAGAGCCATCAGCAGCCCGGCCTTGATCTGGGCGCGCACCCGGTCGAGCTCCTCCTCGTCGACTTCTTCGCCCAGCTTGATCAGCTCGCTGCAAAGCAGCGGAATCAGCTCGCCAACCTCGTTCACCCCGGTCCCGGCGTAGACCCCGAGCGTGCCGCCGTCGACGTAGGACGACGCGAAGGAGAACACCGAATAGGCAAGGCCGCGCTTCTCGCGAACCTCCTGAAACAGGCGCGACGACATGCCGCCGCCGAGGACCTGGGTCATCATCTGCTGGGCGTAGAAGTCGTCATCTTCATACGCGACACCGTCGAATCCCAGAATGACGTGGATCTGTTCGAGCTCGCGGGGTTCCCGCTTCTCGCCCCCGACATAACGGGCCGGTTCGCGTGGCGGGTGCACCGCAGCCGGCAAGGCGCTGAACGCCTGAGTCGCTTGTCCGACAATCGAATCGTGATCGACCCGGCCCATCGCCGCCAGCACCATGTTGGATGCGCTGTAGTGATCGGCCAGGTAATCGATCAGCAGCGCCCGCTCCATCCCGGAGACCACCGCGACGGGCCCCAGGATCGAGCGGCCCAGCGGTTGATCCGGATAGGCCGATTCCTGGAAATGATCGAAGATGAGATCGTCGGGCGTATCGTTGGCCTCGCCGATCTCGTGGACCACGACGGCACGCTCCCGGGCGAGCTCCTCCTCGTCGAATACCGAATGCTGCAGGATATCGGCAAGGATATCGATCGCGAGACCAACATCGTCCTTGAGCACCCGGGCGTGATAGGCGGTCTGTTCCCGCGAGGTGTAGGCGTTCAGATGGCCGCCCACCGCCTCGATCTCCTCGACGATCGCCTGGGCCGTTCGCCCCGCGGTTCCCTTGAAGGCCATATGTTCCAGCATGTGAGAGACGCCATTGGATTCCCGGCGTTCGCAGCGCGAGCCCGCTTCGACCCAGACCCCGACGGCTGCCGTCTCTAGATGAGGCGCGTCCTCGCTGATCACCCGCATGCCGTTGGGTAGGGTATCAAGCCGCACGGTCACGCCGCACCCTCCACGAGTCCCGTCTGTGGGTCCGCGAGGCCGCGAATATGCTCGCGCACGGCTCCCAGATCGTTGGGCAGCACGTCGACCCGCTCGGACTTGTCCATCAGGCCGGCGAGCCTGGAGGGCAACGCGGGCCGCACGCCCGCTGCTTGCTCGACGGCATCGGGAAACTTCGCCGGATGAGCGGTCGCGAGGCAGACTACGGGCCCGTCATGCCCCGTCCCCAGGGCCCGCGCCGCAGCAATCCCCGTGGCCGTATGCGGATCGATCAGGCGGCCCGTCGCCTGGTGTACGTCCGCGATCGTGGCGAGTGTCGCATCGTCGTCGCTCCGGTGGGCCCGGTAACGTTCGCGGGCTGTCGCCAGGTGGCTCTTGCCGAGCGCCAGTTCGCCCGTCTTGGCGAACCGCGCCATGATATTGGCGACGGCCTCGCCGTCACGATCCAGCAACTCGAACAGCAGCCGCTCAAAATTGCTCGCGACCTGGATGTCCATGCTCGGACTTAGTGACGGTTCCACCGGTCGCTTGGCATAGACCCCGCTTTCGAAAAAGCGGGTCAGAATGTCGTTGCGGTTGGTGGCGACGATCAACCGGTCGACCGGCAGGCCCATCTTGGCTGCGACGTGGCCCGCATAAACGTCGCCGAAATTGCCCGTCGGCACTGAGAACGTCGTACCCCGGGCCGGCGCGTCCAACGCGAGGCCCGCATGGACGTAATAGACGCTTTGCGCCATCACCCGCACCCAGTTGATCGAGTTCACCGCCGCGAGGTTCAACTCCGCCCGCAAGGTGGTATCGCCGAACAGTCCTTTGACCAGCGCCTGGCAGTCGTCGAAAGTTCCCTCGATCGCGATATTGTGCACGTTTGGAGAGCCCACCGTCGTCATCTGCCGGCGCTGCACCTCAGAAATTCGCCCTTTGGGATGGAGAATGGTGATGCTCAGGCAGTCGCGGTCGCGGCAGGCCTCGATCGCCGCCGAGCCCGTATCGCCCGACGTCGCGCCGACGATGGTAATCCGCTCGCCGCGCCGGGCCAGAACATGGTCAAAAAGCCGGCCCAGCACCTGCAGCGCGATGTCCTTGAAAGCCAGCGTTGGCCCGTGAAACAGCTCCATAATCCACAGACCGGGCTCCAGCTCCACAAGCGGTACGACGTCCGCCGCATCGAAGCCGCGATAGGCGTCGTCCACAAGCTTCGCGAAATCGTCGCTGTCGATCTCGCCACCCAGATAAGGCGTCATCAAACGCGCCG
This sequence comes from Alphaproteobacteria bacterium, assembly GCA_965198325.1. GTDB lineage: Bacteria > Pseudomonadota > Alphaproteobacteria > UBA828 > JAPUJA01 > CBDAPE01. Next base: position 219,427 of record CBDAPE010000018.1, read on the forward strand.
CCAACTCTGGATAGGCGAGTCCCTGGAGCCCGGCAATGGCGTCGTTCGAAAGCCGTGGCCAGCTTTCGGGCACGAACAGGCCGCCGTCGGGCGCAAGCCCCGCGAGCAGGACCTTTTCGAAGCCGAATGCCGGGGTGCCGCCCCGGGTGCTGAGATAGTTCACAGGCGTGACTCCGATGCACAGGGCGACCTTGGCGGGGACCGCTGAGCGGCTAGACTACCCACGGCCCCGTTGAGTAGCAAGCGCGCGACCCGCGTGTCTCAAGGCAAATAGCGGGCTGCGAGATGGGCCTTGAACCGCTCGGTCCCAAGCGGTGCGCCGCTCGCCCGTTCGATGAGGTCCGGCGTAGCAAGGCGCGAGCCCTGGGAATGAACGTTCGTCTCGAGCCAGCCTGTCAAGGGTTCGAAATCGCCGGTTTCAAGGGCAGCAGGAATCGTGGTTACGGCGCGGACCGCGCCATCGAAGAGCTGTGCCGCAGCGAGTGCGCCAAGGGTGTAGCACGGGAAATAGCCGAATAGACCCTCGGGCCAGTGGGTGTCCTGAAGGCAGCCGTCCCGGTCGTCCGGCGGCACGACGCCCAGCAGGTCTTTCATGCCGTCGGCGAACGCGCCGGGTAGATCGGCGATCGCGAGATCGCCCGCGATCATTGCCTTCTCCATCCGGTAGCGCAGCAGGATATGGGCGGGATAGGTCACCTCGTCGGCATCGACCCGAATCGGTCCAGGCTCCACCCGGACGGTATGAGCGAGCAGATTCTCGGGACTCCAGGCTGGCCCCGTGGTGTCGGCCACCGCCGCAAACGCCCCGGCGATCAACGGCGCTGCGAAGGTCATGAAGGCAGCACTACGACAAACCTGCATCTCGACCAGCAGCGATTGGCTTTCATGAGCCGCCATGCCGGGTGCCTCGCCAACCGGTTGATCACGCCATGCGGCCGGCAGGCCCCGTTCATAGAGTGCATGGCCGGTTTCATGCAGCACGCCCATCAGGGCGGAAGTAAAATCGCTTTCGTCGTAGCGCGTCGTGATGCGTACATCGTCGGGAACGCCACCGCAGAAGGGGTGACGACTGATGTCGAGTCGGCCCGCGTCGAAATCGAAGCCGAGCTGCTCCATCAGCCGGCAGACCAGTGTCCGCTGGACCTCTACGGGGAAATGCCCCTCGAGCGGCTCCGGCCGGGGTTTGGTGGCCTGTTGCTCGAGCACCAGCCCCAGAAACCCGGGAAGAAAGCCGGCCAGATCGTCGAACAGAACGTCGATCTCGTCGCTTCGTGCACCGGGCTCATAAGCGTCGATCAGCGCATCGTAGGGTGCAAGCTCGAGCGCCTCGCCGTGGGCGAGGGCGGTCTCACGGACCAGCGCCAGCAACGGTGCGAAGGGTTCCGCAAATGCGGCGAAATCGTCTTCGGCTCGCGCCGTGCGCCAGCGCATTTCACAAACCGAGCGGGCTTTCGACTTCGCTTCGACCAGCTCTGCGGAGAGCGCGGTCGCCCGCGTCACGCGGCGCGCCATGAGCCGCAGGTTGGCAGCCTGCCAGTCGTCGAGCGCGTCCGCCCGTTCCTGCGCCGATTCCAGCGCGTCCGCCAACGCGGGGTCGGTCAACATGCCATGATAAAGCGAGTCGAGGGTCGCCAGCTGATCGGCGCGGGCCTCGGCGCCGCCGGGCGGCATTACCGTGGCCTGATCCCACATCAAGACGGCAGTCGCATCGCCGAGATTGGACAGCCTGGCGAACCGGTCCTCAAGTTCCGCACAGGCCGGATTCGGTGGATCCGCGCGCGTTGTCATGTCCCTCGGTTCTCCACGGTCGGGCCCTTCGGTTTGCGCCGGTGATAGATCACGAAGATCACGCCAAGAGAGAACGCAAGGGCATACCAGGTGATGGCGTATTGGAGGTGATCATTGGGTAATTCAATGCGCGTCTGGCCGCCGATCGGCAAGCCGCCGGGGTTAGGGGCCGGCCCGGCCTCGATCACGAAGGGTTCGACCACGAAGCCGAGCCTCTGGGTGATCCCCTCGAGATCGACCCAGAACCAGACGTCCTGGTCCGGGTCGTTTTCGGGCTGGAAGAGCGCCTTGGGCCGCTGCCCCCGCAGGAATCCCTCGACACTCACTTCACCTGCGATCTGACCTTTCGACCGGTTCGCCGGGTCCTTGTCGGCATGAGCCACCCAGCCCCGGTTGACGAGCACCGTGCGACCGTCCGCTCGACGCAGCGGTGTGAGCACGTGGTAGCCCACCCGGCGGTCGAACGATCGAGCCGCGAGAAACATCTCATGCTCATGCAGAAACGTCCCGTTCACCCGTACCGGGCGGAGCTCCATTACCTCAAGATCCACGGGCGGCGCCGGAAGGTCGATGACGGCCGCCGCCGCGCGCGCCGTGCGCTCCTCGGTCAGCTCCGCCTTCCAGATCAGGCGCTGGACCTGCCAGCTTCCCAGGGCAAACAGGACAAGGAAGACGACGCCGGCGGCCAGACTTGTACGCAGGGTTGGGCGGACGCGAAACAGGTCGGACTCAGTCCGACCGGCCATAATCGTACACCTTGTGCTTGAACTGCAACGCAATGAAGGTGGCCTTGAAGGGACGCAGCAGGACCGCGGAGCCGATGATGATGGTCGGGATCCACAAGAACATATGGAGCCACATGGGCGGCTCGATCGAGAGCTCGAGGCCGAGCGCGCCGCCGACCACGATGAACCCCATGATGAACATGATGAAGACCGCCGGGCCGTCGCCACTGTCATGCTCGCGCATCTCGAGCCCGCAGATCGAGCAGCGGTCCGCGACCTGCAAGAACCCCGAATAGAGTTTTCCCCGCCCGCAGCGGGGACAGCGGCAGCCTAGGCCCGCCCTGAACACTGAAACCTGGTGGTGCACCCCGTCCGTCATGGGGTCCGGCTCAGCCGCCGTTCCACCAATAGATCCAGCCGAACAGGAAGAGCCAGACGACGTCCACGAAATGCCAGTACCACGCCGCGGCCTCGAACCCGACATGCTGATCGGGTTTGAAGTGATTCCTGAACGCCCGGATCATGCAGACGATCAGGAAGCAGGTGCCGACGATGACGTGGAAGCCGTGGAAGCCCGTCGCCATGAAGAAGGTCGAGGGATAGATGCCCTCGCGGAAGCCGAATTGCGCCTCCGCGTACTCAACGATCTGGAGCGCCGTGAAGCTGATCCCCAGGAGAACGGTCACCACGAGCGCCCAACCCGCTTGTCTGTTTCGCTCGTGCTTGATCTCGTGATGGGCCCAGGTGCAGGTCAGGCCGGAGGTCAGCAGGATGATCGTGTTGATCAGCGGCACCTCCCAGGGATTGAAGACTTCCACCCCGACCGGCGGCCAGATCCCGCCGATTACGTCCTTCGGGAAGATGCTGGAATTGAAGAAGGACCAGAAGAAGGCGGCAAAGAACATCACCTCCGAGGCAATGAACAGCACCATGCCGAACCGCAGGCCCCGTTGCACGATCGCCGTGTGATCGTCTTGGAACGTGCCTTCTTTCACAACGTCCCGCCACCACAGGAACATCGTCGTCAGCACGAGGATGACGCCGATGATGAACAACCACCATTGATCGGCCCTCATCAACAGAATGAAGCCCGGGGCCAGCACCAAAGCCGATAGCGCGCCGAGCGCCGGCCACGGGCTCGGTTTGACCATATGGTACGGATGCGCCGCCTTCGGGTGATCACCCGCGTGGGTATCCGTCATCGCTCAACTCCTCTTTCAAACCCGGCGCGCGCACTGCGCGCCGCAAAACTTAATTCAGCACCGCGTCGGCCGCCGTGTCCCCGTCCGGCGCCTGACTCGCAACCCGGCCGTGCTCGGCCAGATAGTCGTCGAGCGCCTCCTGTCCCAGATCGAAAAAAGTGTAGGACAGCGTGATCGTAATCAAATCGTTCATGTTGCGGTCATCGACGATTGCAGGATCGATGAAAAACGAGACCGGCATTTCGGCCCGCGTGCCCGCCGCGAGATATTGCTCGGTAAAGCAGAAGCACTCGATCTTGTTAAAATAGACGCCTGCTTTCTGGGGCGTCACGTTATAGCTCGCCTGGCCGAGCAATGGCGCATCCGACCGGTTGACCGCTTCGAAGAATGCGAGGTGGTTCTCTCCGGGGTGCACGTCCATCGACAACTGCATCGGCTTGAACCGCCAGTCGAGATCAGGGTCGATATCGGCATTGAAGCGAACCTCGATTACGTGATCCGTTACCACGTCCGGCGCTGCCGCGGCGACCTGGGTCGTGCCGCCATAACCGGTTACCTGGCAGAACAGCTGATAGAGTGGCACCGCCGCGAACGACAGACCAACCATGCCCACGGCAATCCCGGCCAGTAACAGGGCGGTCGCCTTCTTGCTGCGTCGAAACAGGCGCATGGTCAGTTCCCCAGCTTGACGAGCGTGATGACGAAGAACAGGGCGACCAGTGCGAACAGGGCAGCACCCAACGCATAGTTGCGCCCGCGCATCCTCTTGTGGTGCTCGCTGCGAGGCATATCAGACGGCGACGACGACATAACGGTCCGCGACCAGAAGAGCAAACAACAGGAACAGATAAAGGATCGAAAATCCGAACATGCGCCGCGCGCTTGCGTGAGTCGAATCGCGCAGTACCAGAACGGCGTGGCCGATAAAGGCCAAGCTGAGCACGGCGGCTCCGGTGGCATAGAGCCACCCCGACAAGCCTATCATCCAGGGTGCCAGCGCCACCGGCGTGAGCAGGATCGTGTAAAGCAGCATCTGGCGCTTGGTGGCTGCGGCACCCGCCACGACGGGCATCATCGGAACCCCCGCGCGCTCGTAATCGGCGGAGCGATAGAGCGCCAGGGCCCAGAAATGGGGCGGCGTCCAGAGGAAGATGATGGCAAACAGAATTGCCGGTGCGAGGCTGACATCTCCTGTCACCGCGGCCCAGCCAACCACCGGTGGGAAGGCGCCGGCTGCGCCTCCGATGACAATGTTTTGCGGCGTGCGGCGCTTGAGCCATATGGTGTAGACAAAAACGTAGAATGCGATGGTCGCGGCCAGAACGCCCGCCGCCGCAAGATTGACGACCAGACCCATCACGACGACGGAACCGACGGCAAGCGCGACACCGAAGCCGAGCGCTTCGCCGGGCGTAAGGCGGCCTTGGGGAATCGGTCGAAGGCGCGTGCGGCTCATGAGCGCGTCGATGTCGTGCTCGTACCACATGTTGATCGCGCCCGACGCACCCGCGCCCACCGCGATGCACAGCAGGGCGACAAAGGCGATCACCGGGTGGATCTCGCCCGGCGCCACCAAGAGCCCCGCGAGCCCCGTGAACACCACGAGCGACATCACCCGGGGCTTCAAGAGGGCCAGGAAATCGCTCACCCGCGCGCCGACGGGTTGAGCGATTACCTGGGCTGCGCCTCTGGCCTCAACCGACATTCCCCGGATAACCTTCTATCCCATGGAGATTGTACCGACATGGCGCCCCATGCCACCCGTCTTCGCGGTCGTCAGGGGACCTTAGTGCGAATTACTTCTAACTTAAAGACGTGCGGTTCGGTACCACAGCAAGGACGTCCCGTCAAAAAATGGGTCGGCCTTTGTCTTTGGCGAGTGTCGCAGCGTGTCTCTTTAATTGGGGGGAAACGGGGCAGTCACAAACACCAAGACGTAAACGTCCGCCAACAGTTGCCTCGTGGCGGGCTCCTGTTGTAGGTTCATGCAGTAGTCCGTGATCGCGGGTCCCGGGCGCGCCGAATTTTGAAGCGCCAGGCGGCGCGCGATGTTTGTGTTTACGATGTGGTACACGCCGGGCCGGGTTTTGTGGACGGTGTGTCTCTTGTATGAGTTTCATGAACAAGATCGAGCCGTAAGGCGCATAAATAAGTCAGTTCATTTGAATTCGCATCCGTAGGTTTTAGGGGTAAGGATGAAGACCGGATTGATTGTGGCAGTCGTAGTGCTTTTGGTAGCTGTTGGCTCTCTCGCATTTCACTTTCTGAGCCCGTGGTGGTGGACGCCTATTGCCTCGAATTGGGGTTACATCGATGACACGATCATCATCACATTCTGGATCACCGGGACTGTTTTCATCGCCCTCATTGTGTTTATCGCCTATTGCGTGCTCCGCTACCATCACCGGAAGGGAAGGCGGGCGGTTTACGAGCCGGAGAACAAGAAGCTGGAGTGGTGGCTCGTCGGATTGACCACCTTGGGCGTCGTCGGAATGTTGGTTCCCGGCGTGCTTGTATGGAACCAATTCATCACGGTCCCGGAAGAGGCGGATGAGATTGAGGTCGTGGGCCAGCAGTGGCAGTGGAGCTTCCGCTTGCCCGGAAAGGACGGCGTGTTGGGCGCCACCAATGTCCGGCACGTCAGTTATGAAAATCCACTTGGTGTGGATCCAGACGATCCCAGTGGGCAAGACGATGTCGTGGTAGAAGCCGATGACTTGCACTTCCTACTCGATAGGCCGGTCAAGGTGTTGCTCCGCTCCCTGGACGTCCTGCACAACTTTTACGTGCCCCAGTTCCGGGCCAAGATGGATATGGTGCCAGGTATGGTCACCTACTTCTGGTTCATCCCCACCAGAACCGGGACCTTCGAGATACTCTGCGCTGAATTATGCGGCATTGGGCACTATGCGATGCGTGGCTACGTCGTGGTGGATGAGGAGAGTGCCTATCAGGCGTGGTTGCAAGAGCAGTCGACGTTCGCGGAGTTATTGGCTGAAGCCAGGAACGACACAGGGGATATATCAAATCTGATCGTGAGCGAGGGGGCGGCGGACCCCGCGAAGAGAGAATCGGCACCATGAGGCTCCAACCGATAGAGCCTAGTGATAGAGAAGCCAAGAGGGTGTTTTGATGGCCTATTTCGTACCGACCAAAGCCAAAGATGTCCCACCTGCCGAAGTCGAAGACGTAGAGCTTTACCATGCGAAAAGCTGGTGGACGAAGTACGTCTTTTGCCAAGACGCGAAAGTCATCGCCATCCAGTATGCGTTGACGGCGACCGCAATTGGGGTGGTCGCTTTGGTGTTATCGTGGTTGATGCGGCTGCAACTGGGGTTCCCGGACAGCTTCTCCTTCATCGACGCCGGCGCCTACTACCAGTTTATCACCATGCACGGCATGATCATGGTGATCTACCTGCTGACCGCGCTGTTCTTGGGAGGCTTTGGCAACTACCTCATCCCGCTGATGGTCGGCGCCCGCGATATGGTCTTCCCCTACGTAAATATGCTGAGTTTCTGGGTCTACCTGCTTGCCGTGCTGGTGCTGGTAGCGAGCTTCTTCGTGCCAGGCGGGCCCACTGGCGCCGGCTGGACCCTCTACCCGCCCCAGGCCATCCTCTCCGGCACCCCGGGTTCGAATGCGGGCATTATTTTGATGCTCGTCTCCCTGGCTCTCTTCATCGTCGGATTCACCATGGGGGGCTTGAACTACGTGGTGACGGTGTTGCAGGCTCGCGCGCGGGGGATGACGCTGATGCGTATGCCCTTGACGGTATGGGGCATTTTCGTGGCCACCATCCTGGCGCTGTTGGCCTTCCCCGCCTTGTTCGTCGCCTGTGTGATGATGACGTTGGACAATCTCCTGGGGACCAGCTTCTTCATGCCGGCCATCGTCGAAATGGGCGAACAGCTTGAGTACGGTGGCGGCAGCCCGATATTGTTTCAACACCTGTTCTGGTTTTTCGGCCATCCCGAAGTCTATATCGTCGCCCTGCCGGGCTTCGGCATCGTCTCCGACCTGATCAGTGTCCATGCGAGAAGAAATATCTTTGGCTATCGGATGATGGTCTGGGCAATCGTGATAATCGGCGGCCTCAGTTTCGTGGTGTGGGCGCACCACATGTACGTCAGCGGCATGAACCCGTGGTTCGGGTTCTTTTTCGCCACCACCACGCTCATCATCGCCGTCCCCACTGCCCTAAAGGTCTACAACTGGATACTGACCCTGTGGCGGGGCGACATCCACCTCACGCTCCCCATGCTGTTTGCCATCGCGTTCATCATCACGTTCGTGAATGGCGGAATCACGGGTCTGTTCCTCGGCAACGTCATCGTCGATGTTCCGCTTTCGGACACCATGTTCGTGGTTGCCCACTTTCATATGGTGATGGGCGTTGCGCCGATCCTCGTTATCTTCGGGGCGATCTACCATTGGTACCCGTTGATCACCGGACGAATGCTAAACAAGACGTTGGGCCATTTTCACTTCTGGGTCACCTTCATCGGGGCCTATTTGATTTACTTCCCCATGCACTACCTGGGCTTTCTGGGCGTGCCGCGCCGGTATTTCGAAATGTTAGATTCTGAAATCTACCCACAATCGGCCGCAACCTTGAACCAGTTTATCACCGTAATGGCCCTGATTGTCGGCTTCGCCCAGCTGGTCTTCTTCTTCAACCTGGCGTGGAGCGCTTTCAAAGGCAAAATTGCTGATCGCAACCCGTGGGGGGCGACCACGTTGGAGTGGCAAACACCCGATTTCCCACCGGGGCATGGCAATTGGGGCGAGGAACAACCGGTCGTCTACCGCTGGGCCTACGATTACAGCGTTCCAGGTGCCGACCAGGACTTCCTGCCGCAAAACCTTGCGCCGCCTGATGATGAGCCGACAGACGACGGCCATAAGGGCCGCCCCGGTGTCGCGGTCGAGCCGGCGGAATAGGCGCGATTGCGGGTCCAAACGGTCTTACGAATGGCTTCGAGACGAGCAAACGCGTCGGACTCCCGGAAAGCTGAGACGTGAAATTCATTGATGCGCTGACAGAAAAGCCCTGGCTGAAGGACCAGGGGAAGGCCCTTGACCTTCACGGCGGACGCTCTTTTTCCCTGCCCCCGGCGAAGCTCGGCCTGAGGGTATTTCTTGTCGTGGCCACGGTCGTGTTCACGCTATCAGTCGTTACTTACACCTATCGGATGGGGGATGCGGACTGGCACCCCTTGCCCCACTTGTGGCTGTTGTGGCTGAACACGGCGATACTGATCTTGAGCAGCGTCGGGTTGCAATGCGCGAGGGTTGCCGCAGATCGGAGACGGATTCGCGGCGTGAAAGCCGGCCTGCTTGCAGGGGGCGGTTTCGCCTTTGCCTTCCTGGCCGGGCAGATTATGGCGTGGCAACAACTGGCCGACTCAGGTTATTTTACAGTTACAAACGCAGCCAACGCCTACTTTTGCCTGCTCACCGCACTGCACGGGGTGCACCTGTTGGGCGGCCTGGTGGCCTGGCGCAGGACCACCGTCAAGGTGTGGGGCGGTGCTGAGGTGGCGCAGGTGCGGTTGAGCGTGGGTTTGTGCGCCGTTTATTGGCACTTCCTGCTCGTGATTTGGCTGATTTTATTCTGTCTGTTGTTGTTTACGTAGTGAAGGCAAAGAGCACATGGCACCACCCGAGCTGACAGATACCGGAGAATCCCTCACGCAGCCTAAAGGCATGCAGGGCGTCGTTGCCGATTGGACCTCGGACCAGCGGACATTTAAGAACGTCCCCTGGGGCAAGGCGATGATGTGGATTTTCCTCCTCAGCGATACTTTCATCTTCTCCATATTTTTGCTCTCGTACATGACGGTGCGATCATCCACGACAGCGGAGTGGCCCAACTCCAGCGAGGTCTTCGCTTTGACGATTGGGGGCGCGAAACTCCCCCTCATCCTGATCGCCATCATGACCTTCATCTTGATCAGCAGTAGCGGGACGATGGCCATGGCCGTCAATTTCGGCTATCGACGCGATCGCGTCAAAACCGGTGTCTTGATGCTGATCACCGCGGCATTTGGCGCCGCATTCGTCGGGATGCAGGCCTTCGAGTGGACCAAGCTGATCGTGGAGGAAGGAATCCGTCCCTGGGGCAACCCGATGGGCGCGGCCCAGTTTGGCTCGGTCTTCTTCATGATTACGGGCTTCCATGGCTTCCACGTGTCGATGGGCGTGCTTTTCCTGATAATTATTGCTCGAAAGGTTTTGCGGGGAGACTTCGACACCAATAGGCGAGGCTTTTTCACCAGCAGGAAGAGCAAATACGAGGCCGTCGAAATCATGGGTCTGTATTGGCACTTCGTCGATCTGGTATGGGTATTCATCTTTGCGTTTTTCTATCTTTGGTAAAGGGAACCATGGCACACGAAAATGAAACCATGGCACACGAAGAAGGCCAACAACATCCAATTAAAATTTACCTCATCATCTGGGGATGGCTTTTCGTTCTCAGCGCGATGTCGTATCTCGTCGACTACTTCGAGTTCGAGAGTTATCTCAGGTGGTTTCTGATCACCCTGTTCATGATATTGAAGGCAGGGCTGATCGTTAGCGTCTTCATGCACATGTTCTGGGAGCGGCTGGCCCTGGTGTATGCCATTTTGGTCCCGCCGCTGTTGGTGTTGGTGTTCGTAGGCATCGCTGCGTCTGAAGGGGGATACACCCTCTTGACGCGGTTCTTTTTCTTTGGGACGTGATCCATCCTGGCGTACTGAGATCAAGCAGAGGCTGACCCATCCTCCGCTGGTGAACTGCGGCACCGTTGTGTTGATGAAATCGTCAATAACGATTCGGCCTTAGGTCGCACTTTAGGCGTGAATAAACAGGCGCTCGGACGCCACCGCCAGATGCGGATTTCGGCCTGTGGTTTGTTACCTGAGAACGGCGGCGCAATAATCCCCCCCTGAAGCGGCCGGTTGATCCGGCTGTGGCGGACCAAAATGGGACCGTCTATAGCCTTCTGTCAGGGTTGCTCTGACTGGAAGGCGGGGGGATGTATCGGGTGGATTTGTACGCGCGGGTTCGGCGGGCGTGTCGTGTCGAGGGAATGAGCACCCGCGAGGCCTCGCGGGTGTTCGGGCTGGACCGCAAGACGGTCCGCAAGATGCTGTCGTTCTCGGTGCCGCCGGGGTCTCGCCGCGGCAAGCCGCCACGGCGGCCGAAGCGGGGTCCGTTCACGGGGATCATCGATCGGATTCTGGAAGACGATCGGACCAGCCACCACAAGCAACGGCCCACGGCGAAGCGGATCTTCGACCGTCTCCGGGACGAGTACGGCTTTACGGGCGGCTACACCATCGTGAAGGACTATGTCCGTGAGCGGCGGCTTCGGTCGCGCGAGATGTTCGTGCCGCTCGTCCATTCCCCCGGCCCCGCCCAGGCGGACTTCGGCGAGGCGATGGCGGTGATCGGCGGCGTGGCGTGCAAGGTCCACTTCCTTGCCTTCGATCTTCCCCACAGTGATGCCTGCTTCGTGAAGGCCTACCCGGCGGAGACGACCGAGGCGTTCTGCGCTGGCCACAACGCGGCGGTTGCGTTCTTCGGCGGCGTCCCCCGATCCATCCTGTACGACAACACCAAGCTGGCAGTCGCCCGGATACTGGGCGATGGCAAGCGGCAGCGAACGCGCGTCTTCACGGACCTTCAATCCCCCTATCTGTTCGAGGACAGGTTCGGCCGGCCGGGCAAGGGCAACGACAAAGGCAAGGTCGAGGGACTGGTCGGCTTCATCCGGCGGACCTTCCGGGTCCCCGTCCCGCGGGCCGAGAGCTTCGAGGCGCTGAACGATGCTCTCGCGGGACAGTGCCGCCGGCGCCAGGCGGCGCGGCTGCGGGGTCACAAGGAGACCATCGGCGAGCGCCTCGCACGGGACCGGGAAGCCTTCTTGCCTCTCCCCCCGGCACCATACGATGCCTGCGACAAGCGCACTGGACGGGTGAGCTCGCTGTCGCTGGTGCGCTGCCGGGGCAACGACTACTCGGTGCCCGTGGCCTATGGCCACCGCGAGGTGCTGATCCGGTGCTCCGTCGACGAGGTCGTTATCTCTTGCGGCGCGGAGGTGATTGCCCGGCACCGCCGGTCCTACGACAGCGAGGACCTGATCTTCGACCCGCTGCATTACCTACCCTTGATCGAGCAGAAGATCGGCGCCCTCGACCAGGCCGCGCCGTTGGCGGGCTGGGACCTGCCCGAGGCCTTCATCACTCTGCGACGCCTGCTCGAAGCCCGCATGGGCAAGGCGGGCAAGCGCGAGTCCGTCCAGGTGCGCCGTCTGCTGGAGAGCTTCCGGCTCGAGGAGGTCGAGGGTGCGGTCGGCGACGCGCTCAGGCTCGGCGCCATCGGCTTCGATGCGGTGAAGCACCTGGTACTGTGCCGCATCGAGCGGCGGCCGCCCCGGCTCAACCTCGAGGTCTATCCGTACCTGCCGCGCGCCCGGGTCGCGACGACGTCTGCCAAGTCGTACATGAGCCTGCTGTCGGGGCTCGGCGCATGACCGACACACCACGGCTGCTGCTCGTCCACCACCTCAAGAGGCTGAAGCTGCCGACGGTCCTGAGGGAGTACGACAAGATCGCCCGGCAGTGCGCCTCTGAAGGCGTCGACCACGTTCGCTATCTCTTGCGTCTGGCCGAGCTCGAGCTGATCGACCGCGAGCGCCGCATGGTCGAGCGGCGGATCAAGGCGGCGCGCTTCCCCGTGATCAAGAGCCTCGATAGCTTCGATTTCAAGGTCATCCCCTCGCTCAACAAGACGTTGGTCCTGGAGCTCGCCCGCTGCGCGTACATCGAGCGCCGCGAGAACCTCATCGCGCTCGGCAACAGCGGCACCGGCAAGACCCACATCGCCCTCGGTCTCGGCTTGGCGGCCTGCCAGAAGGGCCTCTCGGTCGGCTTCATCACCGCCGCGCTGGTCCACGAGCTCATCGAGGCCCGCGATGACAAGCAGCTGCTGAGGTTCCAGAAGAAGCTCGCCACCTACAAGCTTCTGATCGTCGACGAACTCGGCTTCGTGCCGCTGTCCAAGACCGGTGCCGAGCTCCTGTTCGAGGTGTTCAGCCAGCGCTACGAGCGCGGCTCGACCCTGGTCACCACCAATCTGCCGTTCGACGAATGGACCGAGGTGTTCGGCTCCGAGCGGCTTACCGGCGCTCTCCTCGACCGCCGCACCCACCACGTCAACATCCTCGAGATGAATGGCGAGAGCTACAGGCTCAACCAGAGCCGCAGGCGTCAAACCCCGACGGCGAACTGAACCGACCACCCAACCCACGCTTGACCCCATGGGCCCACAGGTCCCTCCCGCGCGCGCCGCCGCGTCGGCCTGTTGAGGGCACGTCGCGTCGCACGCGGGGCCCGCCCATGGACTACGGGGACAAGCCCGCAGCCGCCAAGCGGTCCCTTCTTACACCGCCACGGTGGTCCCTTCTTGCTCCGCCATTAACAGTTACCGTGACAATGCCGAACGAGAGCCCAGCTTAGCCCGCTGCCTGAAAATCTAACTCCACTCCACAACCTTGCGATAAAGATGCCAGGTCGAATGCCCGAGCACCGGCATCACGAATGCGAGGCCGACGAAAAAGGGCACGGAGCCGATCAGCAGGCCGCCGGCGACGATGAAGGCCCATATCGCCATCGTTATCGGGTTTGCGAGAACTGCTCTTGCTGACGTTTGAAGCGCCGTCATGACGCCAGCGTCCCGGTGGTCCAGAAGCAGCGGAAAGGACACCACGCTGAGGGAGAACACCACGACGGCGAAGACGAAGCCAGCGCCGCAGCCCACGAGTATGAGTGTCCCGCCGGAGGAGGTGGTGAAGACTTCGCTGGTGAACTCCGCGATCGACCCCGGCGCCGCGCTGCCGAAGACGTGCTTGTAGATGGCCAGCGCCGCGAACAACCACCCGAAGTAGATCCCCGTCAGCACGGCGCTGAGCGTCGCGATGGCGCGGATGGACGCGAACCGGAGGACATCGAAGGCATGCTTCCGGGAGATATCGAGACCCTGCTCGCGGCGTCGGCTCAACTCGTATGTGCCGGTCGCGGCCACCGGGCCGACTAGAGCGTATCCGGCAAGGAGCGGGAAGACTAGCGGCAACATCCCGTATCCGGCGTAAGTCCCGGCGATAATGGCCATGAGCACGGGATATATCACGCAAAGCAAATACAAGTGGGTTGGCATCGCGTTGAAGTCAGCGAGGCCCTTGGCCAAAGCGTCTCTGAGATCCGCCGTGCCGATCGAGTGGACAGTCGGTCGAGCCGACTTAATATGTGCCCACATCGGCAATCGACTTTTCATTCGCCATGGTCGTGCCTCCTGAACCGTTGGTCCGAGCGCTCGCGACGCCAAAGGCGACACGGGGTGCCCGTTCCGGCCACTGGTCACGTCGAGCCGCGACCCGCAGTTCTGCGTGATTATAATAATTATACGCTGCCCGTCGAACCTTGTCGGCTCGTTTCTGTTCGAAGGCTCGAAACGCCCCTTCGTAGGTCAGGATATCTTTGAGGATAATCGCCCCATCGGCAGGGGGCGACGCCGGGTCCGGACCATCGGCGCTTCGATGTCCCGTTCGGACCACATGTTGATCGCCCCCGACGCCCCCGCGCCCACTACGATGCAAATCCGCGCGCCGGCTCCGAGCAGCGGATGGATCCTCCGGGCGCGAGGCTGAGCCCGGCGATGCCTGTGAACAGCACGAGCGACATGGTCCGGGCTTGAACAGGCTGACGAAATTGGACGCTTGGGCCGCCGGCGCGCCCGCACCCGCCGTCGTACCGATCAAGTGACCGGTCAAGAGCCCACTCCTCGTCGATCGGCCTGCGCCCTACGTGCGGCGCCGTTCGCGTTGGCCAGGGGCAGGGTGACCGCCAGGACGGCGAACTTTGATGCGCGGCAACTGCTCGAAGGTGTGGAACGGCGCCGGCGAGGGCACGCTCCACTCGAGGCTCGTCGCCCCCTCGCCCCACGGGTTGGCTTCGCATTTCTTGCCGTAGCGGAGCGTGTAGACGACGATGAAGAGGAACAGCACGGTGCCGGCCGCGGTCACGTAGGAGCCGATCGACGCGACCAGGTTCCAGCCCGCAAAGGCGTCGGGATAGTCCGGGATACGCCGGGGCATGCCCGCCAGGCCCGCAAAATGCATCGGGAAGAAGGTCAGGTTCACGCCGATGAGCGTAATCCAGAAATGGATCTTGGCGAGGGTCTCTGGATATTGGCGCCCGCACATCTTGCCCAACCAGTAGTAGAAGCCGCAGAAAATCGCGAAGACCGCGCCCAGCGAGAGCACGTAGTGGAAGTGGGCAACGACGTAGTAGGTGTCGTGCAGCGGCACGTCGATCCCTGCATTGGCGAGCACGATGCCGGTCACGCCACCGACCGTGAACAGGAAGATGAAGCCCATCGCCCAGAGCATGGGGGTCGGGAACGTGTTCGAACCGCCCCACATGGTCGCGATCCAGCTGAAGATTTTGATTCCCGTGGGCACGGCGATGACCATCGTCGCAGCGACGAAATAGGCCCGTGTGTTGGTGTCGAAGCCCACTGTATACATGTGATGGGCCCAGACCACGAAGCCGATGAAGCCGATCGCCACCATGGCGTAGGCCATGGCGAGATAGCCGAACACGGGCTTCTTCGAGAAGGTCGAGACCACATGGCTGATGATGCCAAAAGCGGGCAGGATCAGGATGTAGACCTCCGGGTGGCCGAAGAACCAGAACAGGTGCTGGTAGAGGATCGGATCGCCGCCCTGCGTCGCTTCGAAGAAGGCGGTGCCGAAGTTGCGGTCGGTCAGCAGCATGGTGATGCCGCCGGCCAGCACGGGAAGCGAGAGCAACAGCAGGAACGCGGTGACCAGGATCGACCACACGAAGAGCGGCATCTTGTGCAGGATCATCCCCGGCGCACGCATATTGAGAATCGTCGTGATGAAATTGATCGCGCCCAGAATCGAGGACGCGCCGGCCAGATGGAGCGCGAGGATGGCCATGTCCACAGACGGGCCGGGATGGCCGGACGTGGATAAGGGCGCGTAGATCGTCCAGCCCGCACCCACCCCGTCGCCGACGAAGATCGAGCCGTAGAGCAGACAGGCCGAGGGTATCAGCAGCCAGAAACTGATGTTGTTCATGCGCGGGAAGGCCATGTCCGGCGCACCGATCATCATCGGCACGAACCAGTTGCCGAAGCCCCCGATAAACACGGGCATGACGAAGAAGAACACCATGACCAGGCCGTGGCCGCTGATCAGCACGTTGAACAAGTGGTGATCGCCGCCCAGGATCCCTGCGCCCGGATATATCAGCTCTGCGCGCATCAGCATCGAGAGCAGCAGCCCTACCACGCCGCCGACAATGCCGAAGATGATGTACATCGTGCCGATGTCTTTGTGGTTGGTCGAGTAGAGCCACCGGGTGATCCCCCGTGGTGTATGATCGTGCTCGTGCGCGTGGGCGCTCGCTTCACTCATCGTCCGTAGACCTCCGGCCCCTCGACCGGGTTGCGCTGGCTCGCCTCGGCAACCGCCACCGCGCCCTCATGGTCCGGCCCGCGCGATCCGAATTCCTCCTCGGCCCAGACCAGCCATTCTGCGAATACCTCCTGGGAAACCACCTCGACGGCAATCGGCATGAAGCCGTGCAGAACGCCGCACAGCTCGGAGCACTGGCCGTAATAGATGCCCTCCTCGGTCGCCCTGAACCAAGTCTCGTTTACGCGTCCGGGCACCGCGTCCATCTTGACCCCGAAGGAAGGCACCGCCCAGGCGTGAAGGACGTCGGTCGCGGTGACGAGAACGCGCACCGTCGTGTCGACCGGCACCACGACGTTATAGTCGGTGGCCAGCAGGCGCGGCTGGCCTTCCTCGAGCTCGTCCTCCTCGAGCATGATGGCATCGAAGGCGAGATCGTTCTGATCGGGATACTCGTAGGACCAGTACCACTGGTTGCCGATCGCCTTGATCGTCATGTCCGCCTCGGGCGTGCGATCCTGATAGTAGAGCAGCTTGAAGGAGGGCACCGCGATGACGATCAGAATGATCACCGGCACGCCGGTCCAGATCGTCTCGATCAGGGTGTTGTGGGTGAATGTTCTCGGCGTCGGATTGGCCCGCGCGTTGAAGCGGACCACGATGATCGCCAGCAGCACGAGGACGAGTGCCGCGATCCCGAAAATGATGTAGAGCAGCATGCTGTGGAAGCCGTCCATCCGCTCCATCGCCGGCGTCGCGGCGTCCTGGAAGCCTATCTGCCAGTCGTAGGGCTCACCCACGTTTCCGGCGAAAGCGCCCGTCCCGCCAGCGAGGCCCGCGAATCCGAATGCCGCGAGCCCGGCAAATCCCTTCTTGAACGACATCCAACCGTCCTTATGCTGATCTGGAACTAACCCGCCCCGGGGCGCTGCGTGACCGCCCGGTCGGATCGCGGATTTCTGTCCGGCCTCGCCCCCCCCGGCCTCTCCGGTGGCCCTGAAACTACACATCGAACCGATGAATAACAAGTCCAAGGCGCGCCGATTCTCAAGGCAACCCGCCGGCTCCGACGGGCTCGCGGGGCGCACCGCGAGGCGATTTCGGCCCCGGCGTTGTCCGGACCTCGGAATTATGCGACTGCGTTGAAAATAGAGACTTAAAATCAGGAGCTTAGTTGTCGTCGCCAGCCCGAAAACGCAACCTGCCGGGTCGAGCTCCGCGGCCGCGGCAGGACCCCCCGCGTCAAATTGCCCCTGAACGCCGCGAGACCGTCCAGCGGCAAATCATCGCACCCTCGCGGACCTGCGTCCCCGGCGCGCCACAACCCCGCGCCGCGCCTTCGAGTCGGGTCCCGGGGCTCGCCCCGGAACACAAGAGCCTCTATATAGAGAGGGGTCACCATCCTCCCGGAGCTGTGCCATGAGCGATCTTGCCGCGACCGACGACCTGTTTTTCTCTCGAACCGAGCTCGAACCCGAGCGCGTTACGCGAATTGTCGACGCGGCCCTGGACGGGGCCGACGACGGCGAGCTGTTCCTGGAATACCGCCAGTCGGAATCCTTCGCCTTCGACGACGGCCGGCTGAAAGCCGCAAGCTTCGACACCACGCAGGGCTTCGGTCTGCGCTCCATAGCCGGCGAGGCGACCGGCTACGCCCACGCGTCGGAATTGTCCGACACGGCGCTGGCGCGGGCAGCCGAAACGGTCAAGGCGGTGCGCGGCGGTGCGGTAGGCACCCTCGAAGTCGACCCGGCCGCGACAAACCGCGCGCTTTATGGCGCCGACAGCCCGCTCGGCGAGGTCGCGTTTGAGGCCAAAACCGCGCTACTCGCCGAGATCGACGCCTACGCCCGGGCGAAGGACCCCCGCGTCCGCCAGGTCATGGCGTCGCTCACCGGCGAATGGCAGGCGGTCCAGATCGTGCGCGCCGGCGGCCGTCGCGCCGCCGATATCCGCCCTTTGGTCCGGCTCAACGTCTCGGTCGTCGTGGGCGAGGGCGAGCGTCAGGAGACCGGCTCCCACGGCGTCGGAGGGCGCATCGGCTACAGCGCCTTCATCGCGCCCGAGAGCTGGCAGGCCCAGACCGACGAGGCGCTGCGCCAAGCATTGGTCAATCTGGACTCGACGCCGGCGCCGGCGGGCGAGATGGACGTCGTGCTGGGGCCCGGCTGGCCGGGCATCCTGCTCCACGAGGCGATCGGCCACGGCCTCGAGGGCGATTTCAATCGCAAGGAAACCTCCGCCTTCTCCGGCCTGATTGGTAAAAAGGTCGCTGCCGACGGCGTCACCGTCATCGACGATGGCACGATCCAAGACCGGCGCGGCTCACTAACCATCGACGACGAGGGCACGCCCAGCGAACGCACCGTGCTGATCGAGGACGGCATTTTGACCGGCTATCTGCAGGACCGTATGAACGCGCGCCTCATGGGCATGGCGCCGACCGGCAACGGCCGGCGCGAGAGCTTCGCCCACCAGCCTCTGCCGCGCATGACCAACACCTTCATGCTCGCCGGCGAGGCGGAACCCGACGAACTGATCGGGCGGGTCAAGAGCGGGCTCTACGCGGTCAATTTCGGCGGCGGCCAGGTCGACATCACCTCGGGCAAGTTCGTGTTCTCGGCCTCCGAGGCCTACCGCATCGAGAATGGCAAGGTGACGGCCCCGGTCCGGGGCGCGTCTCTGATCGGCAACGGCCCCGACGTACTTACCCGGGTCGCGGGCATCGGCAACGATATGGCGCTGGATCCGGGCATCGGCACCTGCGGCAAGGCGGGCCAGGGCGTGCCCGTGGGCGTCGGCTTGCCCACTCTGCTGATCGAAGGCCTCACTGTCGGCGGCACCGACGCGTAAGCAGGACCGCGGGGGTTTCGTCGTCGCGAGTCTGCCCGGCCCGTCTGCCCGGCCCGTCCGTCTCGCGCCAGGGCGCGGACTGAAGCCTGCTAATACGCGTACTCGGTAAACACCGGCTCGACGCTTCGGTTCCAGCGGCCCTCATAGGCCTCGAGCAGCACTTCCGCGGGCGTCACGCCGGCCGCGGCGATCTCGTCCAGGGTATCGAGAAAGTGGCATTCGTTCTTGCCGGCGCCGCTCAGGATGCTGCGGCGCTCCAGCCCGGCGCGTGCGAGCACCAGAACGTCCCGGGCGAGTGCGCCCACAGTGGTGTTTCGAAACGGCGTCTTGAGCGCCGTCTTGGGCACGGCGTCGCGCATCGCATCCCGCTCCGCCGCCGTCCAATCCTTGACCATCTCCCACGCAGCGTCCAGTGACTGCCCGTCGTAGAGCAGGCCGACCCAGAGCGCGGGCAGTGCGCAGAGCCGGCCCCAGGGTCCGCCGTCCGCGCCGCGCATTTCCAGGTAGCGCTTCAGCCGCACTTCGGGAAACAGCGTGGTCAGATGGTCCTCCCAGTCCGAGAGCAGGGGCCGCTCGCCGGGCAGGGCCGGCAGCTTCCCATCGAGAAAATCGCGAAACGACTGGCCTGCGGCATCGATATAGGCGCCGTCGCGGTGGACGAAATACATCGGTACATCGAGCGCGTAGTCGGCATAGCGCTCGAAACCCATGCCGTCCTCGAACACGAAGGGCATGATGCCGCAGCGGTCGGGGTCGGTGTCCGTCCAGACATGGCTGCGGTAACTGAGGTAGCCCGACGGTTTGCCCTCGACGAAGGGGGAATTCGCGAACAGGGCGGTCGCGATCGGTTGGAGCGCGAGCCCGACGCGGAATTTCTTCACCATGTCCGCTTCGGATTCGAAATCGAGATTGACCTGAACCGTACAGGTCCGGGTCATCATGTCGAGCCCGAGCTTGCCCTTCTTCGGCATGTAGGCACGCATGATCGCGTAGCGCGACTTGGGCATCCAGGACACCTCGTCGCGCGTCGATCTCGGCCGAAAACCCAGCGCGTGAAAACCGAGGCCTAGCTCGCCCGCCACCACCCTGACCTGGTCGAGATGGTCGTGCACCTCGGCGCAGGTTTCGTGCAGCGTACGCAAGGGTGAGCCTGAGAGCTCGAACTGGCCGCCGGGCTCGAGTGTGATCGACTGGTGATCCATGGTGAGTGCAATGACGGCCTCGCCCTCGTAATAGGGCTTCCAGCCGTAGCGCATCAGGCCCTTGAGCATCGCGCCGATGCCCCGCTCGCCCTCGTAGGGGACCGGCTCGCGATCGTCGATCCGGTAGCCGAACTTTTCGTGCTCGGTGCCGATCCGCCAGAATCCGGGCGCCTTGCAGCCGGCCTCCAGATGCTCGACGAGCTGGCGCCTGTCGGTAATCGGTCCGCCGTTCGATCCCGCCATGATTGCTCCGCCTCGAATGCCCTCTACCCGGCGCCACCTTTAGCGCGAATGGTTCTGCCCGGCAAGTGTGAGGGCGATCGGCCCGAGACTGTCCGCCAGTCGCCGAGCACGGCCTGCCAGCAGGCGAGCGCGGCCAGCGCCGCCGTGTCCGCGCGGAGCAGCCGGGGCCCGAGCGAGACCCGAAGGACACGGTCTCGCGCCCTGAGCTCATCCAGCTCGTCGGCGGTAAAGCCGCCTTCGGGCCCGATCAGCACGGCCCAGGGGGCGCTCGCTAGGCCCGACTCGCGCGCCGCCCCAAGCGCCTCGGCGATCGGTGCGCCGCCGGTTTCGTCGCACAACAGCAGGCGGCGTTCGCGCGGCCAGTCGTCGAGCACCGTTCTCAGGCGGCGGGTCGGAAGGATTTCAGGCACGCTCACCCGGCCGGTCTGCTCGGCGGCTTCCACGGCGTTGGCGCGCAGCCGCGCCTCGTTAACCCGGGCGACCCGGGTGTGCCCAGTGATTACGGCCCCCAGCGCGGCGGCGCCCAGCTCGGTCGCTTTGGCGGCGAGGAAATCGATCTTGCCGAACTTGATCGGCGAAAACAGCAGCCACAGGTCAGGCCCGTCTCGCTGGGGCGCACTCTGCTCGACAACGCGCGCCCGCGCCGCGCCGCGTGCCAGTTCATCGAGTGTCGCGAGCCACTCGCCGTCCCGCCCGTTGAACAGGCAAATCGTATCGCCCGGCCCCCGTCGCATCACCCGGCTCAAATAGTGCGCCTGGTCGGTCTCGAAGGTTACGGGCAGGCCCGCCTCGAGCGGTTGATCGGTAAACAGGCGAATGCGTGCCGGGTCGGCCGGCGGATGGCGGGTCGGGGACATGGCAAAGCCGGGCTTGAGTTCGATCGGGCACGAGTTTATCACCAACGCTCAGGATCCGCCTCCCATGACCGAACCCGATAGCACAACTCCCGCCCGGTCCGGCACCAGCTGGATCGATCGGCATATGCCGCCGCCGGTCCGCCCCTACATCAAGCTTGCGCGGGCCCATCAGCCGATTGGCATCTGGCTGCTGTTCTGGCCTTGCGCCTGGAGCCTCGCCATGGCGGGCAACGGAAAGCCGCATATCGGCCTGCTCACGCTTTTCGCGGCCGGTGCAATCGTCATGCGCGCCGCCGGCTGCACGCTCAACGATATCGTCGATCGCGATATCGATGCGAAGGTCGTGCGCACGGCGGGCCGGCCGCTCGCCTCGGGTGAGATCGGCCTGTTGGGCGCCGTCGCCTTTCTCGCTGCCCTGCTGGCCGCCGGTGCGGCGATTCTGTTCTCGTTTAACTGGTTTGCCGTCATTCTCGGCGCGTCCTCGCTCGGCCTGGTGGCGCTCTATCCCTTCACCAAGCGGTTCACCTACTGGCCCCAGGCCTTCCTCGGGGTCACCTTCAACTGGGGCGCGCTGCTCGGCTGGGCGGCCGCGACCGGGGGGCTCGACTGGCCCGCCGGACTGCTCTATCTGGGCGCGATTTTCTGGACCATCGGCTACGACACGATCTACGCCCACCAAGATAAGGAGGACGACATCCTGATCGGCGTGAAATCCTCGGCGCTGCGGCTGGGCGAGAAGACCCTGCCGGCCGTGGCCGGCTTCTACGCCCTGGCGCTTGCCTTCTTTACGCTCGCTGGGCTGCTCGCAGGGGTTCACTGGCCCTATTACGCGGCGCTGGGGCTGGTCGCCCTGATGTTTGGCTGGCAGGTCCTGTTCGTCCATCTCGACGATGCTACCGACTGCCTGGCCAAGTTCAAGTCGAATGCCTGGATCGGCTGGCTGCTCTTCGTCGGCCTCCTGCTTAGCGCACTGATTTGAGCGGCCCTCTTGGGCTCGGGCCTCCGTGCAGGATTTATCGGGCTGAGCTTTCAAATCAGCAGAATACGTCTTCAAATAGTGTTGATTCGGCACTTGAACACGAATATAGCTACCGAATGAACGAAACTGGTATCTTTGCGCTGGACCAGCTCGACAAACGCATCATCGCCGAGCTTCAAGAAGACGGCCGGCGCAGCTATCAGGAAATCGCTAAGCGCCTCGGTGTGGCGCCGGGCACGGCGCGCAGTCGGGTCAACCAGCTTCGCGAGCGCGGCGTTCTCGACGTCATCGCGGTGCCCAACACTTGGCGCATGGGGCTGGGCTTTCACGCGGTCGTCGGCCTTCGGCTGGAGCCTGGTCATGCGGAGGTCGCGGCCGATTATCTGGCCGAGCGCCCCGAGATTTCATGGATCGGCTTGGCCTCGAACGGCTACGACGTGATGTTCGAGGTGGCGACGACCGACAGCCACGCCTTCGGCAAATACAAGGAAGCGCTGCTCGGAGCGCTATCGGCCTGCCGTGAGGCGGACGTCTTCGTTCTGTGGGATGTCCGCAAACTCCGCTATCACGTCACGCCTCCCGATCTCGACGAAGAGACGGAGGCGGCGAACTCCGCCTGACCTCACGCGAAAAAATCACACGAGGAAACGATCATGGACCTTCTGAAAGAACTCAGGAAAAAGCCCTACAAGCCGGACTTGCCCTTCCCGGTGTCGGGCTATGCCAAGCGGGTCAAAAAGGCTCAGAAAGCGATGGCCCGGCGCGGCATCGATATGCACTTGATTTCGCTCACCCCCAACCTGGGCTACCTCACGGGTTACGACACCACCATGCCGTCGGGCTACACCGTCGGCCTGTTGCCCGCCAAGGGCGCGGTGGGACTGCATTGCTCAGAGTTGGAAGGTTGCTGCGCGCTGCAATCGAGCACGATCAAGGACATCGCGCTCTATCGCTGGTACGACGCCCAGGATACGGGCGGCCAGCTGGGCAAGGTGCTGCGCGAGCGTGGCTACGACGGCAAGCGCATCGGCATCGAGATGCGCAACCCCGAGACCTTCACGGTCGGCGCCTTCGACGTCGGCAGCTATCTCACGCTCAAGAAGATGCTGCCCAACGCCGAGTTCGTCGATACCACCGACCTCGTCTTGGAGCTCCGCATCATCAAGAGCGCCCAGGAGATCGCCTATATGCGAAAAGCGGGCGAGATTTCACTGCGCGGCCTGTTCGCGTCCCTTGCCGAGGTCGGCGAGGGCAAGTCCGATAACGACGTGATGGCCGCCGGCCATCATGCGCTGATCCGGAGTGGCAGCGAACTGATGTCGATCGACCCGATGATCATGAGCGGCGAGCGCACTGGCTGGATGCCCCACGTGCCTTACAAGCGCCAAGCGCTCAAGCGGGGCGATTCGGTCTATCTCGAATACACCGGCACCTATCACCGCTACAACGCGCCGACCATGCGGAGCGCCGCGGTCGGCGAAGCGACCAAGGAGGTTCGCCGGCTCGCCGACACGTCGATCGAGACGGTCGAACTGATCCTCCAGCACGCCAAACCGGGGCGTACCGGCCACGACGTCGCCCGCGACGTGGGCAAGGTTCTGCGCAAGCGCAAGGACATCTACTTCCACGGCGCCTTCGGCTATTCAATCGGCATGGGTCACCAGCCGAGCTGGTGCGAAGCGCCCATGTACATCGCCGAGGGCATCAAGCGCGAGCTCAAGGCGGGCATGTGCTTCCATTGTCCGATCTGCATATTCATTCCCCGCAGCGCGGGCATCGGCTTTTCGGAGAGCATCGCGATCACACGGCAGGGCTGCGAGACGTTGGGGCCGGGTACCGAGCGCGAGCTTCGCATCCGCTGATACGCACCATCTGGCCCGCAGGGCCAAGCCCGCACCCGCCACCGCGGCGATGAGATCGCCGCCGCCCGATTGAGAATTACGCTTGACAGCAAGTCATATATGCATATACACTTATTTTCATGAACGCGAGCCAGACATCAATCGTAACGCGCGCTGCCGAGATCGGCGGTCTCTGCACGTGCGAGAATACCCGCCGGACCATGCGCGCCGTCACCCGGATGTACGACGCCGCGCTCGCACCGACCGGCCTGAAGGCGAGCCAATTCTCTCTCCTTCTCGCCATCGCGGCGGCGGGTGACGCGCCCCTCGGTCGGCTTGCCGACGCGGTCGTGATGGACCGGACGACCCTGAGCCGAAATCTGCGTCCGCTCGAGCGCCGTAAGCTGATCCGCATTCGGACCGGCGAGGACAGGCGTAGCCGCTTCGCCGAGCTGACGGGCGCGGGCCGGCGCATCCTCAAAACTGCGCTGCCACTTTGGGACCAAATCCAAAAGCAGGTCGTCGATGGGCTCGGGCGCAAACGCTGGCGCGGCTTGCTGGACGACTTGAGTGCGTTGCGCGCGCTGACCCCGGCGGGATGAGTTTTTTTGAGATGTTAAGTGCATATACAAATAAATCAGACCCCCGCGGCCTTTCCGGCCCGCCGCCGGGCGTCCGCGTCCTCCCAACGGCCGGATGGAAAAGGAGACCATCATGTCCAATCCCACCATTCTCGTAACCGGCGCAACCGGCAAGACCGGTACCGTCGTCGTCGAACAATTACTGGAAAAAGGCTTTCCGGTCCGCGCCCTCGTTCGCCGCAGATCTGATGCATCCGACGGGCTCGAAGCGCTCGGTGCCGATGTCGTCATCGGCGATTTGTTCGATCTCGAGTCCTTGCGCAAGGCGCTCGACGGCATCGACCGCGCCTACTTCGTCCCGCCCGTCGCCGAACGGCTCCTTGAGGCCACGGCAAATTTCGCAGTGGCCGCAAAGGAGACCGGACTTGAGGCGGTGGTCAACGTATCGCAGATCATCAGCCGCCCGGGCCACGTCAGTCCGCAGACCCGCGAACATTGGCTGGCCGAGCGCACGCTCGACTGGGCGAAGGTCGGCGCCATTCATATTCTACCCACCCTGTTTGCCGAGATGTCGCTCCTGTTCGGCGCAAAGACGATGGCGGAGGAAGGCCGGCTCTATCTGCCCTACGGCGAGGGGCGTCACGCCCCGATCGCCATGGCGGATATCGCGCGGTCCGCAGTCGCAATTCTCGCCGAGCCCGCGCCCCACATCGGCCAAACCTACGTGCTCACCGGTCCCGAATCCATCTCGATCCACGAAATCGCCGCGAGCTTCGCCGAAGCCCTGGGCAAACCCGTGAGCTACGTCGACATCCCGACCGAGGCCTGGGGTGAGCAGATTGCCGCCATGGGCGAAGACCCCTTCCTCTTCGTTCACCTGCCCGCGGTCGCCGAGGACCACCGCAACGGCGCCTTCGATGCGGCCACCGACGATGTCGAACGGATCACCGGAAGGCGGGCAGCGACCATCGCCGAATTCGCCCGGGCCTCCGCGCAGGCCCTAGGGGCTTGAGCGGCATCGCGAGGGGGCGGCCGAGCACCGCCCCCTCCGGCCGTTCGGACTTGCTCAAGGTTGACAGTCCTCGCTTGCGCGCCGACTCTCCCGTCATGACCGAAACCGACCACCCCGTCGCCGTTCATTACGGCCACGACGACCTCGAAGGCGCGATCCTCGCGGCGGCTGAAAATATGGGCCTCGATCCTGAGGCCCTGACGCCCGACGACCTCTCGGCGGTCGACGAATTTCATCTCGGCGGGCGCGAGGCAACCCTTGCGCTGGCCGAGCTTGCCGGGCCGAAGACGGGCGATCACATGCTCGACGTCGGCGCGGGCATCGGCGGGCCGGCTCGCCTGCTCAGCGCTCGCTACGGTTGCCGAGTCACGGGCATCGACGTCACCCCCGAGTTTTGCCGCACCGCCGATCTTCTCTCCGAGCGGGTCGGGCTGGCCGCGCGCGTTACGGTCGAGGTTGGCGACGCCACGGCCATGCGGTTTGACGACGCGAGCTTCGATCTCGCCTGGACCCAGCACGTCGCCATGAACATTGCGGACAAAGCCGGGCTCTACCGCGAGATCCATCGCGTCCTCAAACCCGGCGCCCGCTTCGCGCTCTACGACATCATCGCGGGTCCCGAAGGCTCGCCCCGCTATCCCGTGCCCTGGGCGAGCGCGCCCGAGATTAGCCACCTGATCGGGCGCGACGCCGTGCGCGGTCATCTGGAGCGCGCAGGGTTTCGAATCGAGCGCTGGGAGGATCCCACTCCGTGGGCGCTCGACTGGCTGCGCAAGACGCGTGCGAAAATCGCCGAGGCCGGCGGGCCTCCGCCTCTGAGCCTGCGCGCGATTATGGGGCCCGATTTCGGAGAGAAGCTCGACAATCTCGGGCGCAACCTCGAAGAAAGCCGGGTCGCGCTGCTCCGCGCGATCATGGCGCGAGAGAGTTAGCAGGAACCCCGGCGAGAGGGGTTGACTCGATTTTCGTGGGGCCGCGATCAGAAATTCCGAATGAAGAACGCGTTCCCGGACAGGCCCGCGCCAAAGGTCGGAGCCCCGCCGAACGGGTTAAAGTTCCCAAAGCCGGGAAAGCCGTCATCATTGCGCCAGACGTGGATATCCCAATAGCGCTGGTGCCAGACCACACCGCCCGAGAGGGCGCCGGACGGACCCACCACCGTGAACGGCGGTGGCAGCAGCGGCGGCAGGCTGATGGCCGCTGAGCCATGCGCGCCCGCCGGCTCACCCGGCGGTGGCGTCGCGACGAAGCCGCCGTCCCAAGTGTGCCAGCCTGCCTCGTGCACGAACCATTCAGGTTGCGGCACGCAGCCCAGCGTGGGACGCGTCGCCGGGTCGAACGCCACGAAATAGCCCCACCCTATCAGACGGTAAGGCGGGTCCGCCTCGGCATCGCTGAAGCTGCCCGGCTGGTTGAACAGCCCGACGGTCGCCGGTGTACCCGTCGGCATGTAGAACAGAAGGTTGGGATCCTCGACCGAGGTCGCCTCCGGCAGCATTTCGGGAAACGCGCCCTGCTGGATGCGGATCACCCGGGCCACCGCCATGCCCATGCCCGCGAAGGTCACATAGAGATGAGACGGAGCGAAACCTGCATTCCTGGCGTCATTGATTTGCCCATAACGCGTGATGATGGTCTCCTGCGCGGCAGCCATCTCGAGCCCGGTTGCGAGCGCATCGCAACCGGGTTGACTGCCGTTGCAGGCGGCAAGACCAAGACCGAACAGGGCTGCCACGCCGAAACCAGTCGCGCCCCGGCGCAACCGACTGGCCATTCGGGAGCATCGGGGCCTCGAAGACGAACCTGCCATGACGCGATCTCCAGTGTCTTCCGCACAGTCTATCGGAGGCGATATCAAGGGCCAAACAATCGGCTGCGCAGCGCCTTTCGGGGTCTCGCGGAATGCGCAGCCGCAATCTCGTGCAGGCCCCGGCCCTTCGGGCTCCCGATCGCCTGCGCCAACGGCTTGAGATCGCCCAGCATGGTCGGGATCAGCTCGGTCACGGTCGGGTGAATGTGCATCGCGCGGCTGATTACGCTGTAGGGCGCATCGGCGTACATCACGTCGAGAATCGAATGGATGATCTCGTCGCCGCCGATCCCCAGGATCGACGCGCCGAGGATCCTCTCGCTCTCGGCATCGATCAGGATCTTCATGAACCCCTGAGTCTCGCTGCGCTCCTTCGCCCGCCCGACCCGCGCCATGGGCATCGTGCCGATCAGGGCCTTGCGGCCCGATTCGCGGACCTCGCGCTCCGTCATGCCGACCCGCCCCAGCGGCGGATCGATGAACAGCCCGTAGGTCATGATGCGATCCGAAACCCGACGCGGATCGGCATCGAACATATTGGCCGCGAGGATCTCATAATCGTTGTAGGAGGTATGGGTGAACGCCCCCCGTCCGTTGGCATCCCCTATCGCCCAGACGCCCGGCACGTTGGTGCGAAGCTGATCGTCGACGGTGATGAACCCCCGCGCGTCCGTCTCCACGCCCGCGGTGTCGAGTCCCAGATCGTGGGTATTGGGACGGCGACCGACGGCGAGCAGGACATGGCTGCCCACGATCTCTTCGGGGCCCGGTTCACAAGCCGCCGTCACGGCGATCTGCTCGCCCCGCTTCTCGAACCCGATGCAATTGGCGTTCAGCCTGACCTCGATCCCCTCGTTCTCGACGATCTCCAGTATCCCGGCGGAGACGTCTTCGTCCTCCCGCTTGGTGAGCCGGTCGGACATCTCGACGACCGTCACCCGGCTGCCGAAGCGGCGATAGATCTGGGCGAATTCGAGGCCGATATAGCTGCCGCCGATCACCACCAGATGCTCCGGCAGGAAATCGACGTCCATGATGCTGGAGTTAGTCAGGATATCGACATCGTCCACGCCGGGCATGTCGGGCACGGAGGCGCGCCCGCCCACATTGATGACGATCCGTTCGGCTTCGAGGTGTCACCGTTGACCCGCATCCGATTGGCGCTCTCGAGCCGCCCGTGGCCCTCATAGACCGTCAGACCCTCCATGGTCTTGAGCCAGTTCGTAACGCCCTGGTTGGATTGCTGCACGACGCCGTCCTTGCGCGCCTTGACCTTCTTCATGTCGACCTGGATGGTGCCCTCGATTTCGATTCCGAAATCCGCTCCCCTCCGGGCCATGTAGGCGGCGCGCGCGCTCGCCACCAGCGTCTTGGTTGGAATGCAGCCGACGTTCACGCAGGTGCCGCCGAACAGCTTGCGCTCCACGATCGCCGTCCGCAGTCCCTCTTTCGTCATGCGAGCCGCGAGCGACGGTCCCGACTGCCCGGTCCCGATGACGATTGCGTCGTACGTTTCAGCCATGGTCTACCCTCCCTTGGCGCGATTTTCGGTTCGGCCCGGCCGGCGCGATATTGCAACACCCGCGAACACGGGCGCTCGTTCGTGGGGCGCACAGCCTTCAAGGCTCCTGATCACCGGTTTGCCTTGAGCCCATCAAAGCGAATTGGACGACACGCCGAGCCGCCTTGCCGGTTCCGACGCCGTCAAACCTTTAGACGTTCCAAGGTAAACCACCAGTCGAAGGGGACAAGGGCATTCAGATGAACCGCCAGGGGCGAAGGCGGTTGTCGAGCTCACCCACCGCCAAACGAGACCGGGCCGCGAAGCACCTCTTCGCGACCCGGTAGCAAAGCGTCGGTCGGGCTATTGGCGGCGCGCCCGACCCCTGTGAACGACTACTAACCCGAGGAGAACAGCTTTCTCCTCCAGAACAGCCACAGGATGATGCCGACGGCGATGAGGCCGACAAGGCCGTTGTCGCCGAGATGATCCACCACCGAAATGATGTTCCCGACGATATCGCCTGGCAGGAACGCAACATTGCGGCCGAACAAGATCTGGACGACGATGCCGATGGCAATCAGCAGCAAGCCGACTTCCAGAAGCTGCCCGATCCACCTTTTGACCGTATCCAATACATCAGGCATGCCACGAGTTCCCTGTACAGTTACTACACAGGACCTGACATCCTATATGATGTAGGTCCCGTTTACAAACATCACTATATGTAGAGGAGTTTGTAAACAGGCATGTTTTTCGGCGTGAAATCCGTGCTGATTTTAACGGTCCGCGGAGATTCCCACACTCACCGATTATTCTTTTTATTTCAGAATATTAGAGGGTGCCGCCAAAGTTCCCCGATTCATCTCCGGCAACCCTGATTTCGACCGCAAGAACCCGTCGAGAATTTCCTGCATATCGCTGAAAACTGTCAAATTCGCATCGTTTTGTGTGGGGTCGACGTCACCTCTCGATGATCTCGAAATGATCGTACGAAAGCGGCACCGCCCATTCCGCGAGAGCCTCTCCGCGTCGGGTTCTGAGAGCGTTGTCGCAGACGTTGTCGTGAATGAAGTCGTCCAAGGCTGTTCCCGGGGCGAGCCGGTCCCGGGCGCTTGCCTGCTTCTCTTCCTGCGAGCGAACATCGAACCGGCGGCGGGCCGCGCGCAAGGCCGCGAACGCCCGGGGGCTGCCCTCGAACTGCAGGCTGCCGCGCTTTGCAAGATAGACCTGGGCCTCACCGAGGGTGCCCTGGCCCTCGGCGTGGCAGCGGATTTTCGCAAGCCTGCCGCGTGCATAGGTCGGTCCCACGGCACGGATCTCGGTTGCATCCATCGCCGCCAGCTGTGCGGATGTGAGATAGGTGAGCGCGATCTCGACGGCGGTGTCCGGCGAGGCCTCGAGTGTCGCGGGGATCGATCCGTAACTCGAGAAATGAGGCGCATAGACCACATCGAAGGATTCAAGCGTCGCGCGCAGCACCGGGATCACGGCACCCTCCGCCCGGCGTCCGAATTTCTGAACCAGCCGCTCGGGCGCAGCATTGGAGCCATAGGCAATCACGGGAATTCGCGCGGCCAGCGGATCCGCCGGCGCAAGCCCGACCGTTCGGCAATAATCGGCGACGCGCATCGTCTCGCCGCGCACGCGCACGCTCGCCGCTTCGATGTCGCCGCCCGTCAGCTCGACGACCGCCAGCGCCGCGCCGCCCGCGAAGATGAAGGAATGGGCCGGTTGCGCGAAGGGATAGGATTTCGCGAACGCGACGCGCCGCGCCCGCTCGTCGGGCGGCCCGGCGTGTACGGTTCGGCTTGACGGGAGATCGTTCATCGGGCGTCTATTATAGCCTGCGCCCGTAACCACGACGACCGTGCCATGCCCTACGCCTCGCTTCGCGATTTCATCGAGCGGCTCGAAACCGAGAGCCGGCTCGTGCGCGTGTCCGAGCCGGTTTCGCCCGATCTCGAAATGACCGAGATCCAGACCCGGTTGATCGCGGAAGCCGGGCCCGCCGTGCTGTTCGAGAATGTCGTGCGGGACGACGGCTCGGCCTACGGGATGCCTATCCTGGTCAACCTGTTCGGCACCGTCGAGCGCGTCGCCTGGGGCATGGATCGGGAGCCGGGGGCTCTGCGCGAGGTCGGCGAAACCCTCGCCTTCATGAGGCAACCCGAGCCGCCCGGCGGCTGGCGCGAGGCGTTCGAGATGCTGCCCCTGCTGAAATCGGCCATGGCCATGAAGCCCCGGCAGGTGAGCAACGCGCCGTGCCAGGAGATCGTACTCGAGGGCGATGCGATCGACCTCGCGGCGTTCCCCATCCAGACCTGCTGGCCCGGCGAACCGGCGCCCCTGATCACCTGGCCCCTCGTGGTCACCAAGGGACCTGGTCAGGACGCGATGGATTCGGTGAACCTCGGCATCTATCGCATGCAGGTGACCGGGCCAAACACCACCTACATGCGCTGGCTCCGCCACCGGGGCGGCGCGCAGCATCACCGCCGCTGGGGCGAGGCGTCGCGCGAGCCGCTGCCCGCGGCCGCGGTCATCGGCGCCGATCCCGGCACTATTCTGGCCGCCGTCACGCCGGTCCCCGATACGCTTTCCGAATACCAGTTCGCTGGGCTCCTGCGCGGGCGCAAGGTCGAGCTGGTGCCGGCCAAGACCGTTCCCCTGCTGGTCCCGGCCCAGGCCGAGATCGTGATCGAGGGCCATGTCAGTCTCGAGGATTACGGTGACGAAGGCCCCTACGGCGATCACACGGGTTACTACAACGCGGTCGAACAATTCCCGGTCTTCACGATTTCGGCCATCACGAGACGCCGAAAGCCGATTTATCTCTCGACCTATACGGGCCGGCCGCCCGACGAGCCGTCGATCCTGGGCGAGGCGCTGGGCGAGGTGTTCGTCCCGCTGCTCACCCAGCAATTCCCCGAGATCGTCGACTTCTGGCTACCGCCGGAAGGCTGTTCATACCGGATCGCCGTGGTCTCCATGAAGAAGGCCTATCCGGGCCACGCCAAGCGGGTGATGATGGCGGTGTGGTCCTATTTGCGCCAGTTCATGTACACCAAGTGGGTGATCGTGGTGGACGACGACATCGACGCCCGGGACTGGAAGGACGTGATGTGGGCCGTCTCGACGCGCATGGATCCGGCGCGTGACGTCACGATGATCGAGAATACACCGATCGACTATCTGGATTTCGCGAGCCCTGTGGAGGGGCTGGGCTCGAAGATCGGGCTCGATGCAACGACCAAGATGCCACCCGAAACGAGCCGCGAGTGGGGACGCCGGATCCGCATGGACGACGCCACCATCGATCTGGTCAACCGCAAGTGGCCTTCGTTGGGCCTGCCGGGCTCGGGTCGGCCGGTCTGGAAGTAGCCAGCCGCGCGTCACCCGGATTCCCGCTGACCGCCGCCGCACCTGCCCTTGGACCCCCGCCGTCCCGCCTGCCGGTCCGGCCGTTACCGCACCCGCCGTCGGCAGCGTGCCTCCGAATTATCCGGCGACACGCGATTGGGCTCGCAAGCGGGCGACGGGCAGCCTATATAAGGAGAACTTGGACAGGGTTCCTTGACAGATCGTCAGCGGGCGTGTCGCCCCGGCTCCAGCCGGACGGAAGGCCGCCTTTTTTTATAGTGGGTAAATTCTTGATCCGATCATGACCGACCAGCCGTCCTCTTTGCGTGATCCGCTCGACCGGCTTGCGGCCTTGATCGGGGCCGCTCGTGGGCTTGGCGCCAGCGCCGCCGACGCAGTGCTCTTTGAATCCCGCTCGCTCTCGGCCGCCTGGCGACTAGGCCGCTCCGAGGGACTGGAGCGCGCGGAAGCGGCCGATCTGGGCCTGCGGGTCTTCGTTGGCCCCAAGCAAGCGATCGTGTCGTCGACCGACCTTTCGGATGGGGCCCTCGACGAGTTGGCGGAGCGCGCCGTCGCGATGGCGCAAAGCGTACCCGACGATCCCTATTGCGGGCTTGCGGAAACCGGCCGGCTCGCCGACGCGATTGCCGATCTCGACCTCGCCGAGGACGCTGAGCCTACGCCGCAGGACCTGATCGAGATGGCCTCGGCCTGCGAGGACGCCGCACGCGGGGTTGCGGGCGTGACTAACTCCGGCGGCGCCGAGGCGGGCTGGGGCATGGCCCGCACGGCGCTCGCCACGAGCAACGGATTTACCGGCCGCTACGCGCGTTCGAACGTCTCGGTGGGGGTCTCCGTCCTAGCCGGATCGGGCACCGCGATGGAGCGCGACTACGACTACGCGACGGCGTGTCACCGGTCCGACCTCGAGGCACCGAACGCGGTGGGCCGGCGTGCCGGCGAGCGAACCGTGCGCCGGTTAACGCCGCAAAAAATGGCGACCGCCAAGCTGCCGGTGGTCTACGATCCGCGAGTCGCAAACGGCCTGCTCCGCCATTTCGCAGGCGCGATCGCGGGACCGGCCATCGCCCGGGGCACTAGCTTTCTCAAGGATCGACTGGGCGAACCCGTCTTCGCTCCCGGCATCACCGTGACCGACGACCCCCGGCGCTTGCGGGGTCTGCGCTCCCGCCCGTTCGACGGTGAGGGGGTAAGGACCGAGGCGCGCGATCTGATCGCCGACGGCGTGCTGACCAGCTGGCTGCTCGATAGCCGCTCGGCTCGCCAACTCGGCCTCGAGACGACGGGCCATGCCAGTCGGGGCACCGCCGGGCCACCCTCGCCGGGTTCAACCAACCTATTCATCGTACCGGGCAGCCTTTCGCCCGACGCACTGATCAGCGAAATCGCGGGGGGCTTCTATGTGACAGAGTTGATCGGCATGGGCGTCAACAGCGTGACCGGCGACTACAGCCGGGGCGCAGCGGGATTCGCGATTGTGGACGGCGAACTGGCTCAACCTGTGAGCGAGGTCACGATCGCCGGCAACCTTGCGGGCATGTTCGCTGCGATCACCCCGGCGAACGACCTCGAGATCCGCTACGGCGTCGACGCGCCGACGCTGCGGGTCGATGGCATGACGGTGGCCGGCCGATGAATCCAGACTCGACACCCGCTGCGAACGCCGGTCCCATGGCCTGGCTCGAGGATCACGTCGTCCTCATGGCCGCCGTTCGCGAAGCGGGCATCATTGCGGCCGATCATTTTCATAACAAGACGCCGGGCTGGGAAAAATCGCCGGGCCATTTGGTAAGTGAGGCCGATCTCGCTGCGGAAACCTGCCTCTATCAGCGGCTCTGCCATGCCCGTCCCGACTACGGCTGGCTGTCGGAGGAATCCGAGGACGACCCTGCCCGACTGAGCGCGGCCCGTGTCTGGCTGGTCGACCCGATCGACGGAACCCGAAGCTTCTTGAAGGGCCTGCCGGAATTCGCCGTGGCCGGCGCCCTGATCGCCGGCGGGACCCCGGTCTCGGCGGCGGTCTACAACCCGGCGACCGAGGAGTTCTTCGAGGCGCGAACCGGGGGCGGCGCGCGGCTCAACGGCGACGCCATCGCCGTGAGCACGACCGACCGGCTAACGGACGCACGCCTGCTCTCCGGCAGAATCGAGATGCGGGAAAAGGCCTGGGCGGAACGGTTTCCCGACAGCAGCGTGCACAGCGTAAGCTCGATCGCCTACAAGCTTGCACTCGTCGCAGCCGGACGTTTCGACGCACTGATCAGCGTCTGGCCCAAGCATGAATGGGATATCGCCGCCGGCGATCTGCTTGTCGCCGAAGCAGGTGGACGGGCAACCACCGCCGAAGGCGCGGCGCTCGCCTACAACTGCCCGCGTCCAAAACTGCCAAGTTGTGTCGCCAGCAACGGCCTGATCCAGGACGCCCTGATCGCGCGCCTGACGGAGTAGGTGCCGGGCGGGAATTCAGCGACCGGCACCAGACAATTGGCCGCACTCTCGTGCCGTGCTATGGTCAGCGCGGATTTCAACGAATCCCGAAGGTTACGTCCAGACCTTGAGCCAGGACATCACCCCAAAACCAATGGACTCGACACGTCGGTTGCTCGGGCGGCTCGTGCGCGTCTATGTGCGGCCGCATTTCCGGCGTCTCGCGCTTGCCATGCTCTGCATGGCCATTGCGGCGGGCGCGACGGCCGGCCTCGCCCAGCTCATGGAGCCGGTGCTCGATCAGGTCTTCATCGACAAGGACCAGAGCATCCTGGTGCTTGTGACGATCGCTGTCCTTGCCATCTCGGTCGTCAAGGGGCTCGCCGGCTATTTCGAAGGTGTGCTGATGGGCTATGTGGGGCAGCGCATCATTGCAAACCTGCAAACCGAGTTGTTCCGCCACCTCATCCGTTTCGATCTCGCCTTCTTCCACGATTCGGGCTCGGGCCGGCTGATCTCACGCTTCACCAACGACATCAATGCGATGCGCAATGCCGTCTCCAACGTTCTGACCGGCCTTATCAAGGACTTGCTGACACTTGTTTTTCTCCTCGCGGTCATGTTCGAGAAGGATTGGAAGCTGGCGCTGATCGCCTTCGTGATCTTCCCGATCGCGATTTATCCGATCGTGCGGATCGGCCGGCGCATGCGCAAGGTCTCGACCAGCGTGCTCGGCGAGGCCGGCCGCTTTACCGCCCAGCTGAACGAAGCGTTCCAAGGGGCGCGTCACGTCAAGGCCTACAACCGGGAGGACTTCGAGACCGAACGCACCGCGTCGATAATCGAGACCATGTTCCGTGTCGTCTACAAGTCCTACCGGGTGCGCGCGCTGTCCTCGCCGATCATGGAAACCCTGGGCGGGGTGGCGGTCGCGGCGATTATCTTCTATGGCGGCTGGCAGGTAATCAACGGCACACTCACGCCCGGCGCGTTCTTCTCGTTCGTGACCGCCCTGCTGCTGGCCTACAAACCGATGAAGAGTCTGGCCAATCTCAACACCAACCTTCAGGAGGGCTTGGCGGCGACCCAACGGCTGTTCGACGTCCTCGACATGGAACCGGCGATTAAGGACAAGCCAGGCGCACAGGCCCTCGCGGCCGCCGGAGGCGGCATCACATTTGATCACGTATCGTTCGCTTATCACGAGGATACGCCGGCGCTTCGCGACGTCTCGCTTTCGATCGAGCCGGGCACGATGGCTGCTCTCGTGGGCCCGTCGGGCGCAGGGAAATCGACCATTCTCAATCTGATTCCCCGGTTCTACGACGCCGACGAGGGCGCGGTGCGAATTGGCGAACATGATGTTCGCGATGTCACGTTGACCAGCGTGCGCGACGCGTTGGCCTTGGTCAGCCAGGAATCCGTCCTGTTCGACGATTCGGTCCGTGCGAATATCGCCTATGGCCGAGAGGGCGCCAGCGAGGCGGAGATCGTTGCCGCGGCGAAAGGCGCAGCCGCCCACGACTTCATCGAAGCCCTGGCGGCCGGTTACGACACGATCGTCGGTGAAGGCGGCGTGAAGCTGTCGGGCGGTCAGCGTCAGCGTCTCTCGATTGCCCGGGCGATGCTCAAGAACGCACCGATCCTGTTGCTCGACGAGGCCACGTCGGAACTCGACACGGAATCGGAACGCCAGGTCCAGCAGGCCCTCGCAGCGCTCATGCAAGATCGCACGACACTGGTTATCGCCCATCGGCTCTCCACGGTGATCGGCGCCGACAGGATCTATACGATCGAAGCGGGGCGAGTCGTTGAAGCGGGAACCCATGCGGAGCTGCTGGCCCAAAATGGGACCTATGCCCGCCTCTACGCCCTGCAGTTCGCGGGCGAAGCGGCCGAATGAACCGGGACCGTCACAAACCTTGCGCTGGACGAAACGGATAGCAGGCAACAACGCAGTGCGCTCGGCTCTGTGCTGGCTTGGCGCCCTCTACATTCGCTTCGTTTTCGTCACGGGCCGCTGGCAGACCGTTCACGGCGAGATTCCAGCCCGTCTGTGGGACGAGCGCCGGCCTTTCATTCTCGCTTTTTGGCACGGCCGGCTTCTGATGATGCCCTATTGCTGGCGGCGCAGCGCCCGGATGAACATGCTGATCTCCCAGCATCGCGACGGCGAACTGATCGCCAAGACGATCGGCCATTTCGACCTCGGAACGGTGCGCGGCTCGTCGCGCCACGGCGGGTCGGCGGCACTGCGCAGCATGGTCAAGACACTAAAGGCGGGCGACTACGTTGGGATTACACCCGACGGGCCGCGCGGGCCGCGGATGCGGGCAAACGCGGGCGCCATATCGGTCGCAAGGCTGTCCGGCGCGCCAATCATACCGGTCGCATATGCGACGTCGCGGCGCCGAATCCTAAACAGCTGGGACCGGTTTGCCGTCGCCCGACCGTTCACCAGAGGAGTGTTCGTCTGGGGCGAGCCGATCAGCGTATCGACGGACGCCGACGCCGAGGCCCAGGATAACGCCCGGCTCGATCTCGAAGCGCGGCTGAACACAATCACGCGGGAAGCCGACGAACTAGTCGGTCAGACGGTCATCGAACCCGCGCCCCCGCCGGAAGCCGCGTCGGCTGGGCAGTCCCCTGACGCCGCCGTCTCATGAGCGCAGCGCTCTACCGGCTCGCAACGGGGATGACCGAACCGTTCATCGGCCTTTACCTCGAACGGCGCCGGGCGGCCGGAAAGGAGGATGGTGCGCGGATCGGCGAGCGTCGTGGGTGGACTTCTCGAGCCAGACCCGCAGGCGGTCTGGTCTGGTTTCACGCCGCCAGCGTCGGCGAATCGGTTTCAGTCCTGCCCTTGATCGAGCAGCTTCGCACGAGCCACCCTGATTGCCATGTTCTGGTCACGACGGTGACGGTGACGGCGGCAGCCGTCATGGCGAAGCGGCTCCCGGACGGCGCCTTTCACCACTATGCTCCGGTCGACACGCCGCTTGCGGTCCGGCGCTTTCTCGACCACTGGCGGCCCGATGGCGCGGTCTGGGTGGAGTCGGAATTGTGGCCCAACCTCGTCTTACAGACCCATGCCCGGGATATTCCCATGGCGCTCGTCAATGCCCGGCTCTCGAACCGTTCAATGCGCCGCTGGCAACGCGCTCCCCGTCTGATCCGCGACATGCTCGAGTGCTTCACCCTGATCCTGGCACAGAGCGAACAGGACGCCACCAGATTCAGCGCACTCGGCGGCCCGACCGTAGGCACCTCAGGTAATCTGAAATACGACGCGCCGCCGCTCGCCGCCGATGCGGCGGATGTCGCAACGCTTTCGGTCGCGATTGGTGAGCGACCGGTCTGGCTGGCGGCCAGCACCCATCCTGGCGAGGAGGCGATTGCGGGCCAGGTTCACCGGATGCTGGCGGCGAGCCACCCGGGGCTTCTGACGATCATCGCACCCCGGCATCCCCAGCGGGGCGAAGCAATCACCGCGTCGCTCGAGGGCTTAGGCCTTCGGGTCGTTCGACGCTCACGCAGCGGGTTTCCAGGCGAGCCGACGGAGATCTACCTCGCGGATACGCTCGGCGAGCTGGGACTGCTTTATCGGACGAGCCCGATCGTTTTCGTCGGCGGCTCCCTGGTGCCTCATGGCGGCCAGAACCCGCTCGAACCGGCCCGACTCGACTGTGCCCTTATCCACGGCCCGTCGATGGATAATTTTCGCCCTATCGTCGAACGATTCGACGAGGTCGGAGCCAGTCAAGCCGTCGCCGGCGCCGACGCGCTCGCCGAGGCAGTGGCCGGGCTGCTCGACGATTCGGCCCTGCGCGAGCGGCATGCCATGGCGGCTCGCGATGCCGCCGAGACACTCGGCGGCGCGCTCGACGCAGTGTGGCGACGGCTCGAACCGGTCATTGCCGACGCTCTGAAGGAGACCGCCCGTGCGGATGCCTGAATTCTGGAGCCCCCGGCCCGGCGTTGCGGGAACGCTCGCCGCGGGGGTTCTTGCACCGCTCGGCGCATTGGTCGGTCTTGCAGCACGGACCCGGCACGTCGTGGTTCGACCCTGGAAGGCGCCTGTTCCGGTGATTTGCATCGGTAATCTGACCGTCGGTGGAGCCGGCAAGACACCGACCGCCCTTGCGCTCGCCAAGCGGATCGCGACTCGCGGTATGGACGCCCACTTCCTGACCCGCGGCTATCGCGGCACGGCGTCCGGGCCTCTCCGGGTGGATCCCGACCATCACGACGCGACAGTCGTGGGCGATGAAGCGCTCTTGCTTGCCGCCGCCGGCATGACCTGGGTCGGCGCCGATCGGGTCGCTAGCGCCCGGGCCGCCGTCGGCTCCGGGGCGGATCTGCTTATTATGGACGACGGTTTTCAAAATCCCGGGCTAGCCAAGGATCTCTCTCTGCTCGTCGTCGACGGAGAATTCGGTTTCGGAAACGGCCTGGTGATGCCCGCCGGCCCTCTACGCGAATCCGTCGGAGACGGGCTCGCCCGTGCCCACGGGATCGTCATGATCGGGGCGGACAAGACCAGCGCCGGCAGCCACGTCGCCGGCCGTTTTCTGCCGGTCATCGACACGGCGCTGGCTATCCACCCGGATGACGACGTGCCTTGCGACGAACCGGTCATTGCATTCGCAGGACTTGGTCGGCCCGGCAAGTTCTTCGCCAGCCTCGAGGCCGCGGGCTGCACCGTGCTTGCCGGACGCACGTTTGCCGATCATCACCGCTATACGGATGGCGAGCTCACTGCGCTCGATGCGCAGGCGCGGGAAAATAACGCCACGCTCGTCACCACCGAGAAGGATGCGATCCGGTTACCGCCGAAATGGCGCGAGCGGGTGGGCGTTGTACGGATCCAACTTGAATGGTCGACACCGGCGCAGATCGATGCCCTGCTCGATCCCCTGTTGACCGGCGCGGCAGGCGACTGACCGTGGCGCAGCTCTCCAGACGCCCGACGCTCGGTCACTGGGTCCAGGCGATCGGCGCCTGGCTCATCCTCGGTCTCTTCCGGCTCCTTCCCCTCGACCTTGCTTCGACGATCGGCGGCTGGCTGGGCCGGACGATCGGGCCGTGTCTGACAATCAACGGGCGGGCCCGACGCAACATCGCGCTGGCCCTGCCCGAGCTATCAGCCGCCGAAATCGACCGCGTGATTCGGGGCATGTGGGATAATCTGGGCAGGGTCGTCGCGGAATACCCCCATCTCCACGAACTCCGATGCTACGAGGGTGACCGGATCGAAGTCGTCGGCGTGGAAAATATCGATCTCCTGCTTACCGACAATATCGGCGGCATCATTTTTTCCGGCCATCTCGGTAATTGGGAGATAGGGGGCCTTTCGACAAGCCAACGGGGCTTGCCCGTGGCACAGGCCTACCGGGCGCCAAACAATCCGCTTATCGACCGGATGATCTTCCGCATCCGGGAACGCTCGATCGACGGTGCACGGTTTCCCAAGGGCGTTCAAGGTGGCCGTCAGCTCGCGCGTTATATCAGGGAAGGCGGCCATATGGGCATCCTCGTAGACCAGAA
Organism: Alphaproteobacteria bacterium; assembly: GCA_965198325.1. GTDB lineage: Bacteria > Pseudomonadota > Alphaproteobacteria > UBA828 > JAPUJA01 > CBDAPE01. The sequence continues at coordinate 259,872 of CBDAPE010000018.1, forward strand.
ATTCAACGAGGGAATCCCCGTGCCGTTCTTCGGACGGGACGCGATGACCATGACGGCAATGGCCTCTTTCGCACTCAAATATGGTTGTCCTGTAATTCCAGGCCGGGTTGAGCGACGGACCGGTGCGCGCTTTCGCATCACCCTGTTTCCACCGATGGAGATCATCTCGACCGGGGACCGGGATGCCGATATCGCGGCGACGATGCGACGCGTGAATGAATATCTGGAAGGCTGGATCCGCGATGCGCCCGAGCAATGGCTCTGGCTGCACCGCCGCTGGCCGGACTAAAGCCTAATCCGCAACCGGCATGGGGCCGACCAGCAAAGCCGGGTCGAGCCGGGTCGTGAACAGATTGATCCGCCAATCGAGATGGGCGCCGGTCGCCCGACCGGACGATCCCACAGCGCCGATCCGCTCGCCCTTCTGAATCAGCTGACCGACGGCCACGTCGACCGCACTCAGGTGGGAGTAAAGCGACGTGAGACCGTAGCCGTGATCGAGCATGATCGTCCTGCCAGTATAGAACATGTCGTCATGGACGAGGGTCACGACACCCGTTGCGGCAGCATGAACAGGCACGCCTTCCGGCGCGGCGATGTCGATGCCGAAATGAGGCTGGCGCGGCTCGCCATTGAGAATTCTCTGCGTGCCGTAAACCCCGGTAACGGTGCCAATCAGCGGCCAGACGTAGCCGGAATCGAAGTGAGCGACGTCGCTATCCCGCCCTCGACCCTCGGCGATCTGCTTGTTCTCGGCCCGGATACGCTCGAGCTCTTCCGCGCTCGGCGTGACCATGTTCGACGGCAGCCCATCGATTTTCTGGACCTCGTAGTCGCGCGAGGTAATCTCGATTCGGCGGGCCTCTTCTCGACCGTCCGGGTAGCGCACCTCGACGATGGCGAGTGGCGGGGCGTTGCGGCCGAAGCCGAAGAGCAAGCGGCCGTCGTCGCGCAGCTTGAGAGGATGACCGTCGAGCCGGACAATCGAGCCCAGTTCGGCCCAGCCGACCATCAGGCCGCCCTGGATCGCATCGCCCTCAAGGCGCAGCGACTGCGCTCCGGACGGAGTCGCCACCAGCAGCAGGATAAATCCAAGCAGACAGATCTGGGATCGTCGACACCACCGGGTCACAGCAGTTCGCCCTGGGTCGGATCCTTGGCGCTCCGCTTGCGGGCAGGCTTGGACGGGACACCCGATCCAGCTTTCGATACATCGCCGGTTATCGTTGCAGCGGCCTCGCCGTCGTGGAAGCGAAGCGCAATGGCCATGCCCGGTTCGGTCGCGGCGGCCGACGTCACTGGCGCGCCCGCGCTGTCGCGTACGAGTACAAAGCCCCGTTCGAGAACCCGCCCGTAGGCGAAGCTTTCGAGCAACTTGGACCGGGTATCGAGCGCTTCACGTCCGGTTCGGAGACGCGCATCCACGCCGCGGCCAAGACGACGATCCAGCGCGGCGAGCCGCTCGCGATGGTGGCGCGCACGTTCGTGTTCTGCCTTCAGGCGCGCCGCCATGCCGGCCTCGAGCGCGCGCGCAGCGGCCTTCACTTGCGCCTCGTAGGCCTTCAAACGCTCCCGGGGATGACGCAGGGACAGGCCGGCGGCATTGACCGCGGCATCACGCCGTTCGAACCAGCGGGCGATCGCATTGACCATACGCTCGAGGCGGTCGTCGAGCCGCTGTGCTGCGACGTCGAGCAGGGATGCGGGCTCGGGGAGGCCCCGGGCAAGACCCTTGAGCTCGGTGCGCCGGTCATCGATCAGCCGGTTGGCTGCGGCGAGCAGCCGCGCACCGCCGCTGAGCACGCTTTCGATCAACTCGCCACGGACGGGTACCGCGATTTCGGCTGCGGCGCTCGGTGTCGGCGCCCTGCGATCGGCGGCGAAATCGATCAGGGTCGTATCCGTCTCGTGGCCAACGGCGGAGATCAGCGGGATTTCACTGGCCGCCGCAGCCCGCACGACGGCTTCTTCGTTGAACGCCCAGAGGTCTTCGAGGCTGCCGCCGCCCCGCGCGATAATCAGCAGATCGGGGCGGGAAACCGGACCGTCCGGACGGAGGGCATTGAAGCCCTCGATCGCCGCGGCGATTTCACCGGCGGCCTTGTCGCCCTGCACGGTGACGGGCCAGAGCAGGACATGGCGGGGAAAGCGATCCTCGATCCGATGGATGATGTCGCGGATCACTGCACCGGTCGGCGAAGTTACGACGCCGATCACGGCCGGCAGATAGGGCAGCGCGCGCTTGCGGGCGTCGTCAAACAGGCCCTCGGCGGCGAGTTTCTTACGCCGGTCCTCGAGGAGTTTCAGCAGCGCACCCTCGCCGGCAAGCTCGACGGAGTCGACGATCAGCTGGTATTGGGAGCGCCCCGGATAGGTGGTCAGCCGCCCACCGCAGATTACCTCGAGGCCATCCTCGGGCTGAATCGCGAGACGCCCGGTCATCCCCCGCCAGCAGACCGACGCGAGGATGGCGTCTTCGTCCTTGAGAGTGAAGTAGAGATGGCCCGACGCGGCCCGTTTGAAGCCCGATACTTCGGCACGCACCCGGACCCGGCCGAAACCCGCCTCGACCGCACGCTTGAGCGCCGCCGACAGCTCGCTGACGGTGACGATGGGGATGTTGCTCGCCGCGTCGGGCGGGGGTGTCGTCTCGCTCATGGGTGAGCTTCATGATACAAGACCGGTTCGCATCGGAGAAGCGGGGGAGGCAGGCAATGAACGTTCTCGTGGTCGGCTCGGGGGGCCGCGAGCATGCACTGTGCTGGGCGCTCGCCCGCTCGCCGCTCCTCGACAAGCTCTACTCCGCACCGGGCAACGGCGGAATTGCCCAAATCGCAACCTGCGTGGCCGTCGAGCCGATGGATTTCGAGGGGCTGTTCGATTTCTGCCGGGACGCCGCGATCGGCTTCGTCGTCGTCGGCCCGGAGGCACCGCTCGTGGCCGGCCTAGTCGATCGCCTGGAGGCTGCGGGAATCGCCGCGTTCGGGCCCAGCGCTGCCGCGGCCCAGCTCGAGGGCTCAAAGAGCTTCATGAAGGCGCTATGCCGCAAATACGATATCCCGACCGCCGCCGCCGACCGATTTACTGCCTTCGACGAGGCCCGCGCCTATATCGAACGCCACGGCGCACCGATCGTAGTCAAGGCCGACGGGCTGGCCGCCGGCAAGGGCGTCGTCGTCGCCGAGACGCTCGCTCAAGCCGTGGAGGCGGCGCAAACCATGCTGGCCGGCCGGTTCGGCGAAGCGGGTGCGACGCTCGTCATTGAGGAATGTCTGATCGGGGAAGAGGCAAGTTATTTCGCCCTGGTCGACGGCCGGACCGCCTTGGCGCTTGCGACCGCCCAGGATCACAAGCGGGTCGGCGACGGCGATACCGGACCGAATACCGGGGGCATGGGCGCCTATTCGCCGGCCCCGGTTCTGAACACGGCGCTGCAAGCCCGGGTCGAGCGGGAAATCGTCGAGCCGCTCGTCGCCGGCATGGCCGCGGAAGGGGCCCCCTATATCGGCGTTCTCTATGCCGGGCTGATGATGACCGATTCCGGACCCAAGCTGCTCGAGATCAACGTCCGGTTTGGCGATCCCGAATGTCAGGTGCTGATCCCGCGGCTGGCCTCGGACCTGCTACCCGCCCTGATGGCGGCGCGAGACGGCCGGCTCGACAGAATCGCGCTCGAGTGGCGCGGCGAGGCGGCGCTGTGCGTCGTGCTCGCCGCGAAGGGCTATCCAGGGTCCTACGGGAAGGGAAGCGCAATCGACGGTCTAAAGGCCGCCGGGGCGCTCGAGGACGTGACCGTGTTCCACGCCGGTACCACCGTCAAGGACCATACCATCCGCGCGTCCGGCGGTCGGGTGCTCGGCGTGACCGCGCTGGGCTCGACGATCGCCGAAGCCCAGGCGCGTGCCTATCGCGCAGTCGATACGATCGACTGGCCCGACGGGTTCTGCCGACGCGATATCGGCTGGCGCGCCGTGAGTAAGCAATGACGGTGCTCCAGACGGCGGCCCCGCCTAGCGCTTGTCCTCGAAGAAGTCCTTGAGCAGGCTCGCGGCGGCGTCCTCTTCGATCCCGCCATAGACCTCGGGCTTGTGATGGCAGGTCGGATGATCATAGAGCCGAGGGCCATGCTCGACGCCGCCGCCCTTGGGGTCGGGCGCACCATAATAGACCCGGCGGATCCGCGCCAGCGAGAGCGCATGGGCGCACATCGGGCAGGGCTCTAGCGTCACATAGAGATCATGGTCGACCAGCCGCCGGCTTCCCAGCTGGCGAACTGCGAAATGCAACGCGATCATTTCTGCGTGAGCCGTGGGATCGTCATACTCCTCGACACGGTTGGCCGCCGCCGCGACCACGTCGCCGGTCGGGCCGTAGACGATGACCGCGCCAACCGGCACCTCGCCGCGCTTCGCGGCATCGCGGGCGGCGTTGAGCGCGATGTCCATGTAACTTTGCTGGGGTTTGACCATGACCCGACTTTGCGCAATCGGACGCCGAGCGTCAACCGTCGCAGCCCGGCGTTGCCAGCCGTCCGCAAGGCCCCTACAGTCGCGCCATGAGCGCGCGTGATCGCCCGTCCGCCAAGCGTCCGGTCATCGGGTTGACCCTCGATTTTGAGTCCGCCGGGGGCTATGCGAGCCTGCCTTGGTATGCGCTTCGAGAGAACTATTGCGATGCGGTGATCGCGGCAGGCGGCCTACCCCTGCTGCTGCCCCACAATCCCGAACAGACGGACGGCTTTCTCGATGTCATCGACGGGCTCGTGGTAACCGGTGGCGCTTTCGACGTCGACCCGGCCCTGTTCGGCGCATCGGTGCGCCACGCGACGGTGACGATCAAGGATCGGCGAACCGCCTTCGAGCTCGCCGCGACCCGGGGCGCACTCGCGCGGGACATGCCGGTGCTCGGTATCTGTGGCGGCCAGCAGCTGCTCAACGTCGCCCTCGGGGGCACCCTGATCCAGCATATCCCCGACGAGGTCGAGGCACCGCTCACTCACGAGCAACCTAATCCGCGGACCGAGCCGGGCCACGATGTACGCATCGAGCCCGGCACCCTGCTGCATGACATCGTCGGCGTGGACTCCATCGCGGTGAACAGCGCCCATCACCAGGCGGTGCGCGCGGTCGGACCCGGCGTAGTGATCAACGCCTGGGCGTCCGACGGCGTCGTCGAAGGCATCGAACATCCCACGAAGCGCTTCTGCCTGGGCGTTCAGTGGCATCCCGAATACGTCCTCGACCCTGGCGACGCCAAGATTTTCGATGCCTTCGTCACCGCTACCGGCGAGACCTGACCGGCGGGCCATGGCGCAGCGAACGCCGGTCGCCGCCACGAAGCCCGAACGCATTGCCAAGCGGATCGCGCGGGCCGGGTTATGCTCGCGGCGCGAGGCCGAGCGGCTGATCGCGGCCGGCAAGGTCGCCGTCGATGGCCAAATCATCCCGTCGCCGGCCCTCAACGTCACCCCTGCGAACGATGTGACGGTCAACGGCGCACCTCTGCCCGACGCCGGACGGACACGGCTGTGGCGCTATCACAAGAAGCGCGGGCTGGTCACCAGCCACCGTGACCCCGAAGGTCGCCCCACTGTCTTCGAGAGTCTGCCCGCGGATCTCGGGCGGGTCCTCTCTGTGGGCCGGCTCGACATTGCCAGCGAGGGCCTCCTGCTGCTGACCAATGACGGTGCACTCGCGCGCCAGCTGGAGTTGCCTTCGACGGGCTGGACCCGGCGCTACCGCGCCCGCGTGTTTGGGGCACCCGATCCCAACCGGTTGCGGGCCCTCGCGGGCGGTGTCACGGTGAACGGCGTGCGCTACGGCCCGATCGCGGCGCGCCTCGACTCGCGGCGCGGCGGGAACGCTTGGCTGACGATTGCCCTGCAGGAGGGCAAGAACCGGGAGGTCCGCCGGGCCCTCGAGCATCTGGGCTACCCGGTCAGCCGCTTGATCCGGATCGCCTACGGCCCGTTCCAACTCAGCAAGCTGGCGCCGGGCACCGTGCGCGAGGTACCGGGAAAGGTGATTGCCGAGCAACTCGCCGTCGATCTCCCGAAACGATCCAGCCATGCGAATCGTCGGCGGTAAGCATCGGGGCCGACAACTCAAGGCACCCAGGGATCGGGCGCTTCGGCCGACGGCGGATCGAGTCCGCGAAGCGCTGTTCGACATCCTGCTTCACCGGGATTTGGGGGGCGCGCCGCTCGAAGGCGCGCGGGTGCTCGACGTCTTCGCCGGCACCGGCGCCCTCGGTCTCGAGGCATTGTCCCGGGGCGCCGCAGCGCTCACGGCGATCGAGCAGGACGCAGGCGCCATCGCATGTCTGAGAGCAAACGTCGCGGCGCTCGGGGAGACCGATCGGGTGACGGTCATAACGGGCAACGCGGTTCAGCCACCGAAAGCCCCGGCCCCCGTCGATTACGTTTTTCTCGACGCACCCTACGGCAGTGGCGACCTAGACCCCGCACTCGCCGCATTGACGGTGACTGGCTGGATTCGAACCGGCACCATCGGCGTCGTCGAACTCGCCGCCAAAGGGGTGGTCGATCTCGATTTACCAGCGGGGTTTAATCCCCTCGACGACCGTCTATACGGCGCAACGCGGCTCGTATTCTGGCGTTTCGAAGGGACTTAGCGCCGCCCGAACAGCTTTTCGATATCGGCGAGCTTGAGCTCGACGTAGGTCGGGCGCCCATGGCTGCACTGTCCCGAATGGGGCGTCGCTTCCATCTGACGAAGCAGTGCATTCATCTCGTCCAGGGCCAGCCGCCGGCCGGCGCGGATGCTGCCGTGACAGGCGAGTGTCGCACAGACCTCGCTCAGGCGGTCCGTGAGGCTTACCGTATCGCCGACCTCGGCGAGATCGTCCGCGAGATCGCGGATCAGACCCTTTGCATTCACCTCGCCCAGCAGCGCCGGCGTCTCCCGCACGACGACCGCGCCGGGTCCGAAACTGTCGACGACGAGGCCCAGCGCGGCGAGTTCGTCGCGCCGCGCCATAATCCTGTCGACCGCGGCTTCCTCAAGCTCGACGACATCGGGAACGAGCAGGACCTGGCGAGCGATTCCGCCGGCCGCCAGGCCCTGCTTGATCCGCTCATGGGTCAACCGTTCATGGGCGGCATGCTGATCGACGACGACTAAGCCGTCCGCGGTCTGGGACACGATATAGGTTTCGTGGAGTTGACCCCGGGCGGCGCCCAGGGGAAAACGGGCGGTGTTGACCTCGGGTTCCTCGGGCGCGGGCATATCGACCCTGGCCGCCGGCGCATCGAGCGGCGCCTGATAGGTATGCGCTGCCTCCGCGAGTCCCGGCCCGACGCGGGCCGCGTGATGGCCTGCTCCACCGCCTGCATGAGCCATCAACGAGGGTTGGGCGGCGGCTTCCGGCTCGGCCCGGAAAGCCCCGAGCGCGGATTGCGACACGGTGGTCGAGGCCCTGTGACCAGCGGCGTTCAGCGCAGCCTTGACGGCGCCGACGATCAGTCCGCGCACCGTGCCCGCCTCACGGAAGCGCACCTCCGCCTTGGCCGGGTGAACGTTGACGTCGACGGCACGGGGCTCCAAATCGAGAAACAGGGCCACCATCGGAAAGCGCCCCGACGCAAGAAAATCCTGATAGGCGCCCCGCAGCGCGCCGACCAGCATCTTGTCGCGGACAGGCCGGCCATTGACGAAGAGATATTGATACTGGCCGGTCGCGCGATTCAACGTGGGCAGGCTGACGTGGCCCGACAAACGGACATCTTCGCGCTCCGCCTCCACAGGCAGGGCGTTCTCGGCGAATTCGCGCCCCATAATCTGGCCGAGGCGCTCCAGCCGGGCGTCGAGTAGATCGCCCGTTGAGGGCGCAACATGCAAAATGGCGCGTCCGTCGGAAACCAGATTGAACGCAAGAGCCGGAAACGCCATCGCGAGACGATTGACGATGTCGCTCGCTTGGGAAACTTCGGTGCGCGTCTGTTTAAGAAACTTCAGCCGGGCCGGCGTCGCATAGAAGAGATCGCGCACTTCGACGCGCGTGCCCACGGGATGGCCAACGGGAACCACCTCGCCGAGCGCTCCGGCCTCGCCCTCGATCTGCCACGCTTCCGCGGCCCCCCGGGCCCGACTCACCAGAGCGAACCGGCTAACTGCAGCGATTGAGGGAAGCGCCTCGCCCCGAAAGCCTAGGGTGCCGATTGCCGTCAAATCGTCGTCGTCGAGCTTCGATGTCGCATGCCGCTCGACGGCCAACGCGATCTCGGCTGCGGGAATGCCGGTGCCATCGTCGACCACCGCGATCAGGCCGCGCCCGCCGTCTTCGAGTGCGATGTCGATCCGCCGTGTGCCAGCGTCGATGGCGTTTTCGACGAGCTCCTTGACGACGGAAGCGGGTCTTTCGACAACCTCTCCCGCCGCGATGCGGTTAACGGTGGTTTCAGACAGAAGGCGAATCGTCATGACCGCTCCATCGCCTTGAGGTATTCGCGCGCCAGCATCTTGCCGCGCTCAACCGCAGGCTGGGTGAACGGGTTCACGCCGAGCAGACGGGCGATCATCATCACCTCGATCATGAAGTGCATCATCAACGCGCCCAAGGTCTCCTCGTCGAGTTCCGTGAGTCGCAGCAGACGCGTCGGCCGGCCCGCCTCGGCAAGGGTCTCGGCTGTCGCCCGCGCCTCGGCAGTGATGAGGTCGCTCATGGTCCGCTCTTCAAGATAATCGACGCCGGCTGCCCTGGCCAGCTCGGGCTCGATCGACGGGCTTCCGTTGTCGGCCTCCAGACAGATGAGGGTGAACATCTTGTCGCGTGGCCCATCGAGGTAAAGCTGAAGTTGGCTGTGCTGATCAACCGTCCCGAGGGCATAGATCGGCGTGATTCCCATGCCGTCCTTACCCAGACTCTCGGCCCAAAGCTGTCGGTACCAGAAACCAAACGGGGCGAGTCGATCCGCGTAGGGCATAAGCACTCCGATGCCGATTTCCCGATGCCTGGATAATCCCACTGCCAGTGCCGCACCTTGGGCAGGCGCCGATTCCGAAGGGTGCCGTGCGCCAATCGTCGAATCAAGCACGTCGGCTGCGCCGGCGCGCAACGCCGCCCCGTCGAGCCCAACCACGAGAGCGGGAAGGAGTCCCATCGAAGAAAGCGCGGCGAACCGGCCCCCCAATCGGGGATCGTGGTCGTGAATCTCGAAATTGAAGTGCTCGGCCAGCACGCGAAGCGGGTTATCGTTGGGCTCGGTGATAACCACAAAGTGGCGGGCAAGCGCGTCTTCGCCAAGCGCATCACGGGCCGCGCCCAGGCAAAGCAGGGTCTGGGCCAATGTCTCGGGCGTCGTGCCGGACTTACTGATGACGAGAAAGGCGGTTCGCGAGAGATCCACCGTCTCGAGCATCCCGTCGACACTGTGGGGATCCGCATTATCAAGAAAATTGAGTTCGACGCTGTCGCGCACGACGGCAAGCGGATGACCCCGCAGACCCACCAGAGCCCGACCGCCAAGGCTCGACCCGCCGGTCCCCAGGACCACGAGGCGATCGAAGCCTTCCCGCAGCCGCGCAGCCGTCGTCGCGAGCCGGGCAATATCATCCCGCTCGTAGGGAAGGCTGAGAAGCGCGAGTTTACGCGCCTGGTGATGCTGGCGAAGCCGGGCTAGTATCGGCTCCGTCTCGTCGAGCAGGACAGACAGCTGATCGGACGACAGGCCGAACTCGCCGATTGCGGAGTCGAGACAGCCGCCGATCTCCTGGTGGTAAACCATCCGCCCCACTGCCGTTCGCCCCCGCCTGGGCCTCTCGCAACGCTCAGGGTGTCGACTCGACACCTTCGGGCTGCCCGACAACAACGATTGTCATGGCCTCGGGCGTGAGAAGGCGCGCCGCAACCCGGACGATATCGTCGAGCGTCACCGCCTCGATATAATCATTACGCCGGTCGATATAGTCGATCCCAAGATCATCGTACTGCATCACGAGCAAAGTGCGAGCGATCCGACTGTTGCTGTCAAAGCGGAGCGGAAACGCCCCTGTGAGGTGGGTCTTGGCATCAGCGAGCTCTTGTGCCGTTATGCCCTCCGTTCGCAGGCGCTCGAATTCTGCGCGAATCAGCTCGATGGATTCAGCGACCCGATCGTTGCGTGTACCGACAGACCCGAGATACAGGCCCGCATGGCGAAGCGGACTGAGGTAGGTGTAGACGGAATAGGCGAGGCCGCGTTTTTCGCGCACCTCTTCGGAGAGCCGGGAGGTGAAGCTTGCGCCGCCCAGGACGTGGTTCATGACGTAGGCGGAATAAAAATCGGGATCCGACCGCTTTATACCCGGATTGCCGAACACCACAACGCTCTGGGGAATATCCCACGGCACGACGATCATGCGGCCCGCGCCGGCCAGGGTTGCTTCCTCGACCTCCCACGAGCCTGCTTCGGCCGGCAGAGCGCCGAAGTTCGCGTCGAGCAGGGTGGCCAGTTGATCGGCTGTGATGTCGCCGACCACGCCGATTATCATCGTGTCGCGCGCGAAACGTTGCGCCGCAAATTCGTGAAGATCGTCGCTGGTAATCGCTTTCACGGTTTCTGCCGTGCCGTCGGCGTGGCGCCCGTACGGGTGATCGGGAAACACGGTTTCGTACCACGTCATTGCCGCGGAAAAATCAGGATCTTCACCGTGCTGCGCAACCTCGATCAGCAATTGCTGGCGCATCCGTTCGAGAGGCACCGGATCGAAACGAGGTTCGCGGAGCGCAAGCCCCAGCATCTCGAAGGCCGCGTCTCGATGAATCGAAAGCGTCTCGAGTTTGACGCGAAAACTATCCTGGCGCGCTTCGGCGCTCAACCGGATCGAGCTATCCACGAGAAAGTTCAGGAAGGTCTCGGATCTGTAGGGGCCGGCCCCTTCGTCGAGCATATAGGAGGCCAAGACCGCGAGCCCCTCCTTGCCCGCCGGATCGAGCGCCGATCCGCCACGAAAGAGGATCTGCATCGTCATTAGGGGTATGGCATGTTCCTCGACAAGCCAGGCCTCGATGCCGCCAGGGCTGACCACGCGCTGAATCTCGGTCGCCCGGGCCGCTCCGACGAAGACGACGAAAAGAGCCAATCCGCCGAGCAGGGCGGCGCGAAGACGCCAGACACCGGACCGGGGACGCTCAGCTCTCATCGGCCGGCAACAAGAGGCCCGTGACCGAACGATCGGCCCGCAGTATGGCGCGGGCTGCCCGGTTGATCTCTCCGAGGGTGACGGCGTCGATGCGATCGTACCAAGCCTCGACCTCCTCGACGGAGACACCCGACGTAAACGCGTCGCCGAAGATGCTGGCTACGGTATAGAGGCTGTCACTGGCAAAAACCGCTTCAGCCTTGACCCGGGTCTTGGCGCGCGCGATTTCATCCTCGGTCACGCCGTCGCGCAACAACCGCTCGATCTCGGCGTCGAATGCGGCCTCAAGCGCTTCGTAATCCGCCCCCGGAAGCGGCGTGACGTAGAAATAAAACTGGGTCTCGTCGAAATAAAAGTCGTCGTAATAAACGCCGGCACTGGCGGCCAGATTATGCTCGACCACAAGCGCCACATGGAGTCGCCCCGTAACGCCGGAGAGGATATTCGACAACACAATCAGGGGATAGGCGCGCTCGGTCTCGCCTGCGTTCTGGCTGGGTGCCAGATAGGCGCGATTCCACTCCGCCTGACGGACGTGTTCATCTATCTCCACGAGGCGACGCGGTCCGTCCTGAAGGGGTTCAGCTGGCCGGATGCGGGGCGGCACATCGCGGGCCGGAACGGACGCGTAATGGCGCTCGGCCAACACGCGCATCTCGTCCACGGTTACATCGCCGACGACGATCAAAGCCGCGTTGTTCGGGGCGTAGTAGCGGTTGTAGAATTCGATGGCATCGGTGGTCGTCAGCGCCTTGATCTCGTCCTCCCAACCAATGACAGGCACACCGTAGGGATGTACACGGAACTGCGTGGCGGCAAACTTCTCGCCGAACTGGGCCGACGGGTCGTTATCTGTCCGCGAGGCCCGTTCCTCAAGCACCACGTCCCGCTCGGGCAGAACCAGCTTGTCGGTCAGAACGAGATTGGCCATGCGATCCGCTTCGATTTCCATAACGAGTTCGAGGCGGTCGCGGGCGATCTTCTGGAAATAACCCGTGCAGTCTTGCGAGGTAAACGCGTTCTCGGTACCACCGTTTAGCGACACGACTCGGGAAAATTCGTTGGGCGCGAGGGTTTCGGTTCCCTTGAACATCAGATGCTCGAGGAAATGAGCGATTCCGGATTTGCCGGGCGGCTCATCGGCCGCGCCGACCCGATACCATACGCTGTGGAAGACGACCGACGCCCGGTGATTGGACACCACGATAACCTGCAGGCCATTATCCAAGGTAAAGGTCTCGGCACCAAAGACGCGGGGTCGCTCCGCCCAGATGCCCGGCGCGACGAACCCAAGGGTCAGCAGAGCGAAGACGACGAGCGCTGCCACGCGCCGGTGAACCGGATGCCCCTTCGTGTCCATTGGTGCCGTCATCTGTTTTAGGCTCGAGGGAAATAGGGAAGGCAGATCATGGGCCCGTCTCAACAACTGCAGGCTCGCCATCGAGCAGCATCGGCGTAGCACCTTCGGTTGCCGGCTTGCCGGCCGCTGCGTTCTGTTCCAGTCGCGCCGCTTCCGCCGCTGGATCGATGATCGCGTCATCGGCGATCGCCTTATCGCGCTCCGCGCCCTCCCAAAACATCAGTTCATCGAAGAAATCATCGATCACGGCGTCGGTCTTGGGATCATAAATCGGTGCTGCCGGCTCTGGAACCGGGACGCTTGCCGTGGCCGCCACAGGTTCGACCGTGGAGACCGGCTGCGTCGGTTCCGATACGCCGCTGCCGGCCGGCGCGTCACCAAGAACAGTACGGATGGTGACGTTCGTGGTTACCGCATTCGCTTCCTCAAGCAGGGCGAATTCTCCTGCCGAAAGATTCGTCGGCGTCGTGGTCGCCGCCTGTACCGTGTCGGCGGTCTCCACGGAGCCGAATACAATGCTGGCAGCATCGTTCGTGACCGGAAGCTCGCCCGTGGCGGGCGGGCGAAGCTCGATGTCGGGCGGAACCGCGAGATTCGGTCCGACCGACACGGCGTACTCGTCGGGCAAGTTACTGCTAATGCCGATGGTCTCGCCGACGCTCTCGCAGGCCGCCAAGCCACCCGAGAGAAAGAGCAACGCGAGCACGAAAATGCGTGGCCGCTCCAGGACGATTCGACGGCTGGTGATCATCCTCATTATCTATGTCTTTTCCACGGTTTCAGCAAGGCATCAATGGCGAGGAAGACGACGCCCACGGTAATGCCCGCGTCGGCCAGATTGAACGCCGGCCAATGATAGCTACCGGCATGGAGGTCCACGAAATCGACGACGGCACCGTAAATCAATCGATCAATCACATTACCGAGCGCGCCGCCGAGGATCAGGCCCACGGCAAGACCAACCCAGAGGCGCGAAATTCTGCGCAGCCAGACAATGAGACCAATCGAAACGCCGACGGCGACGCCGACGAAGACCCACGTCAGATCGGATCCGTCGGCGTTGAACAAGCCGAAGCTCACGCCCCGGTTCCAAACCAGGACGACATCGAGAAAGGGCAGGATTTCGATGAGGCCCGGAGGATCGGCGAGATGAGCCAGCGCCCACCATTTGGTCAGCCGGTCGAGACCGATGATTAGCAAGGCGAGGGCCAGCCCTAACCCGAGCCTGTGTCGAGTCGCTGCCAGCCGGCCCCGCCTCATCGCTGCCTACTCCCGCACCGGCCCGCCCGATGCGACGGTTTCGGAGCAGCGCATGCAGAGCTCGGGATGTTCGGTATGGCTGCCCACTTCGGTAAGCACGCGCCAGCAGCGGGCGCATTTCTCACCCTCGGCCAGTCCGGGCCGAACGCCGATACCCTCGACGTCCTCAAGCGTGAACGCGTCGCTTGGGGCGGCTTCCGCGAGCATGGAGATATCCGAAGTGATCGCGATCTCGGCCATATCAAGCCCGTCGACCACCGACAGGTCGCCGGACGAGGCATACACGATAGGGTGAGCCTCGAGGCTGGAGCCGATCCGCTTTTCGCGTCGCTCGACCTCGAGCGCGCCGGTAATCACTCGGCGCAAATTTCGGATTTTCGACCAGCGTTCCGCGAGCCCCTCGTCGCACCATTCGGCGTCCACCTCCGGAAAGAGTCGGAGATGGACGCTGGGATCGTCGGGAAAGCGAGTGCGCCAGGCCTCCTCGGCGGTGAAGCATAGGATCGGCGCGAGCCAAGCAGTCAGGCATGAGAACAGGGCGTCGAGCACGGTTCGGGCCGCGCGCCGGCGATCGGCTCCGGGCGCGTCGCAATAGAGCGAGTCCTTACGAATGTCGAAGTAGAACGCCGAAAGCTCGACAGCGCAGAAATTGTGCAGCGCAACGAACAGGCCGTGAAAATCGTAGTCGTCGATCGCGCGTCGGACCTGTCCATCGAGTTCCCAGAGGCGATGGAGCACCCAGCGCTCGAGCTCCGGCATTACGGCCGGTTTTACGCGCTCCGCATCGTTGAAACCCGCCAGGTTGCCCAGGAGATAGCGCAGCGTGTTGCGCAGGCGGCGGTAGGCGTCCGCCTGATAGCGCAGGATGTCGTCGGAGATCCGCAGATCCTCCGAGTAATCGGCACTCACCACCCAAAGTCGGAGGATGTCTGCACCGTACCGATCGAGCACCGTTTGGGGCGAAATCACGTTGCCCGTCGACTTCGACATCTTGCGGCCCTCACCATCGACCACGAAGCCATGGGTGAGAACCGCCTCATAGGGTGCCGTGCCCCGGGTGCCGCAGGATTCGAGTAGAGAGCTGTGGAACCAGCCGCGATGCTGATCGGAGCCCTCGAGATAGAGCGCAGCGGGCCAGCCGAGCTCGGGGCGCTGCTCCAGCACGAAGCTGTGAGTCGAGCCGCTGTCAAACCAGACGTCGAGAATGTCGGTGACTTTTTCGAATGCATCGGAATCGTGCTCGGGCGCCAGAAAGCGCTCAACGGGGCTCGTGAACCAGGCGTCCGCCCCTTCGGCCTCCAAGATCGTGGCGATTCGCTCGATGACCGTCGCATCGCGGAGCGGTTCGCCGCTTTGCTTGTGGACGAATACGGTGATCGGCACACCCCAGACACGCTGGCGGGAGAGGACCCAGTCGGGTCGGGTCTCGATCATCGTACGGATCCGCGCCCGGCCCGTTTCGGGCACCCAGCGGACCCGGTCGATCGCGGCCAATGCCTTTTCGCGCAGGCCCGTCGTCTCCATCGAAATGAACCATTGGGGCGTGTTGCGGAAAATGAGTGGTGCCTTTGAGCGCCAGGAATGGGGGTATGAATGGACCAGCTTGCCCCTGGCCAACAGTGCACCCGCCTCTGCCAGTGCGTCGGCGATGGTGCCGTCGGCTTTGAAAACATGCAGGCCGGCAAACAGAGGGACATGCTCGTAGAAGGTGCCGTCGTCAGCGACCGTATCGGGCGTCTCCAGCCCGAACCGCTGCGCGACAACGAAGTCTTCGGCGCCATGGCCCGGCGCGGTGTGAACCAGGCCCGTGCCCTGTTCGAGCGTGACATGATCGCCCGGCAGCAAGGGTACGTCGAAATCATAGCCCTGGCCCCGGAAGGGGTGCCGGCAGACGACACCGTCGAGATCGGAGCCCGGGAAGGTGGTGATCATCTCGGGCGTGAAGCCCGCCTCCGCGGCCACCGAATCGACAAGGTCCGCGGCAATGACGAGATGCTCACCCACCTGGGAGAGGCTGTCGTCGACGGTTGCGGCCACCTTGACGAGCGCGTAGTCGAGATCAGGGTGGTAGGCCACGGCGCGGTTGCCCGGAACGGTCCAGGGCGTAGTCGTCCAGATCACCACGCTCGCGCCATCGAGCCCGTCGCCGGGGCTGGCGACGACCGGAAAGCGGACGTGGATCGTCGTCGAGGTGTGATCGTCATACTCGATCTCGGCTTCCGCGAGGGCGGTCTTTTCGACGACCGACCACATGACGGGCTTGGCGCCCCGGTACAGGCTTCCGTCGAGCAGGAATTTCCCCAGTTCCCGGACAATCTGGGCCTCGGCGTCGAAGCTCATCGTGGTGTAGGGGTGCTCCCAATCGCCGAGCACGCCGAGGCGCTCGAATTCCGCGGCCTGAACCTCGATCCACTTGGCAGCATAGGCCCGGCATTCGTTACGGAACTGGACGAGCGGCACAGCGTCCTTGTCCTTGCCCACCTTCCGATAGGTCTGCTCGATCTGCCATTCGATAGGCAGGCCGTGGCAATCCCAGCCGGGGACATAGACGGCGTCCTTGCCGAGCATCTGTTGCGACCGGTTGATGACGTCCTTGAGAATTTTGTTAAGCGCGTGGCCGATATGGAGGTGGCCGTTTGCATAAGGTGGTCCGTCGTGAAGGATGAACTTTTCCCGGCCCGCAGACGCCGTGCGAAGCCTGCCGTGCAGATCGATCGCAGCCCAGCGCGCGAGCTGTTCGGGCTCGCGTTGGGGCAACTGCGCCTTCATGGGAAATTCTGTCTTCGGCAGGAAAACGGTGGCGCGGTAATCGGCGCTCATGAGACAGGCTCCTGCGGCCCGTCGGGCGTCTGTGCGGCTAGAATTGTCCGGCTCTCGCTGCAGTCTCGCTCCATCTGCACGACCAGGGCCGCCACCTCGTCGAAGGTCTCTTCCGGACGCAGATAGGCAACGAAGCGGACCCGAAGCCGCTTGCCGTAGAGATCGCCGGCGAAATCGAGCAAGTGGATCTCGAGGAGCTCACGCGAGCCGTCGAATGTCGGGCGGGTGCCGAAATTTGCCGCCCCGGGATGCCAAGCGAAGGCATTGCCTTCGCCCAGCCCCGCCCAAACGGCGTAGATTCCTCGCGCCGGGTGCAAGGTGCTGGCCAGCGCCAAATTCGCCGTCGGATAGCCGATGCTGTGCCCGATCCGCTCGCCGTGCCCGACACGATCCTCGACTTCCCACCAGCGGCCCAGGCTCCGCGCAGCAGCAACGACGTCGCCCGCACGAAGCGCCTGACGCACGGCGGTCGATGCGAAGGGCTGATCGGACGTGCCGGCGGCCGCGACCTGGGTGAAGCCGAACGTGCCGGCGGCGGCCTTTTCGCGGAGCAGCCGGGCGTCGCCCTGGCGATCCTTGCCGAAGCTGAAATCGTGGCCGACGACGAGATGGGCGACGGCCAGCCCGTCGACCAGGACATCGCCGACGAAATCGGTCGCCGTCTTCCGAGAGAGCGCGCGGTCGAAATGCAGCACGATGAGAGCGTCGGCACCGCAGTCGGCGATGGCGCGCGCCTTGCTGCGGAGCGGGGTCAGCCGGAAGGGCACGGGATCGGGACGCAAGACGCTTCGCGGGTGGGGCTCGAAAGTGACCACGCCGAAGGGCAGGCCCCGCTCCGCAGCGATCTCGCGCGCCGCGCTGAACACCGCCTGGTGCCCCCGGTGCACGCCATCGAAATTGCCGAGCGCGACCACCATCCCGCGCGCGTCATTCGATGCGCGGGTCCGGTAGCGAACGATGCGCATCGATGCGCCCCTCACTGTCGTTTGCCTCACCGCGACCGGCCAATCCGTCGCGGCGCGCCGAAGGATAGGCGCTCGCACAGAACTTGGCCAGCGGTTAGGGCCGGATCGGGGCGATGACGAGCGCCTCGCCCGCGATCACCGGCTCGCCGCCGACGAGGCACTGGGTGTCGAGCACGGCCCGCTTCTTGCCCGCCTCCAGCACTCTGACGGTGACCCGGGCGGTGACTTCGTCGCCAGGGCGGACCGGAGCGATGAACTTGAGCGACTGCTTCAGATAGATCGCGCCGGGCGCAATGAACTTGCCGCCGATGATGGCGGAGATGAAACCTGCCGAGAGCATGCCGTGGGCGATGCAGCCGCCAAACCGCGTGGATTTCGCGAACGCCTCGTCGAGATGCAGCGGGTTGTCGTCGCCGGTGACATCAGAAAAGCGCTCGATATCGGTCGCTGTGACCGCGCGGACATAATCATAGGACTGGCCCACACTCAGGTCTTCGAAGTAGCAGGGAAAGGCGTCGTTCATCGGCCGGATCTCCTTGGTGATGCACTTTTTGTGCGGCGCAATATAACGACCGGACCCAGCCCCCGCAAGTCCACGTCTTTCAACATGTTATGGCTTTACCGTGATTGCGAAAAATCAAGCCGAAACAAAGCCGTCCACCTGGGTCAGGCGGTGACGTTCTCGGCCAGGCCCAGCGCTTCGATCATCGCTTCGCGCATCTTGAATTTCTGGATCTTGCCCGTAACCGTCATCGGGAATTCGTCCACGAACCGGATGTGGCGCGGGATCTTGTAGTGGGCGATCTGGCCGTCGCAGAAGTCGCGCACCTCGTCCTCGGTCAGCGATTCGCCGTCCTGGACCATGATCCAGACGCACAGCTCCTCGCCGAACCTAGCGTCGGGCACGCCGATCACCTGGGCCTGCTGGATCTTGGGATGGCGAAACAGGAACTCCTCGATCTCCCGGGGGTAGATGTTCTCGCCACCCCGGATCACCATGTCCTTGCTGCGTCCGACGATATTGAGATAACCATTTTCGTCCATCACTCCGAGATCGCCGGAATGCATCCAGCCGGCCGCATCGATTGCCCCGGCGGTGCGCTCCGAGTCGCCCCAATAACCCTGCATGACGCAATAGCCGCGGGTACAGACCTCGCCCTTTTCGCCGACCGGAACGATCCGGCCCGAGTCATCGACAATCTTGGCTTCGACGTTGGGATGCAGCCGCCCAACCGTCGAGACCCGGAGTTCGAGCGGATCGTCGACCGCACTCTGGAAGCTCACCGGGCTCGTTTCGGTCATGCCGTAGGCGATGGTCACCTCCGTCATGTGCATCTCGCCGGCAACCCGTTTCATGACCTCGATCGGACAGGGCGAACCGGCCATCACCCCGGTACGCAGGCTCGAGAGGTCAAAGGCCCCGAACTCGGGGTGATCAAGCTCGGCGATGAACATCGTGGGCACACCGTAAAGCCCCGTGCAGCGCTCCGCCTCTACGGTCTGCAAAACAGCGAGAGGATCGAATCCCTCACCCGGAAACACCATTGTGGCGCCATGGGTAACGCAGCCCAGATTGCCCATCACCATGCCGAAGCAATGGTAGAGCGGCACCGGGATGCAAAGCCGGTCGCGCTCGCTAAAGCGCAAGCCCTCGGTGGTCAGGAAGCCGTTGTTGAGGATGTTGTGGTGGGTCAGAGTCGCACCCTTCGGAAAACCCGTGGTGCCGCTGGTGAACTGAATGTTGATCGGGTCGTCGAACTGAAGCTGATCGGCCAGTGTCTCGAGACGGGTCCGCTCCACGGTGCCGCCGTGACCCGCAATCTCCGCGAAGCTGATCATGCCCGGCGTGGTCTCCTCGCCCAACCGTATGACGAACTGCAGCTCGGGTAGAGTAGCTGCCCGAAGCGCCCCGGGCTTGGCGCTTGCCAGCTCGGGCACGAGACTCTGCACCATACCGATATAATCGCTCGACTTGAACGCCGCCGCCGTAATCAAGGTCTTGCAGCCGGCCTTGTTCAGCGCGTATTCGAGCTCGGCGAGACGATAGGCGGGATTGATGTTGACCAGGATCAGGCCGGCTTTCGCGGTCGCAAACTGGGTGATGACCCACTCGGCATTATTGGGAGACCAGATACCGACCCGCTCACCCGATTCGAGGCCCAGCCCAAGCAGGCCGGCGGCGACCGCGTCGATCCGTTCTCGCAGTTCGGCGTAGCTCCAGTGCACGCCTTGCTCGACGACGATAAGCGCATCATTGTCGGGCCACCGGGCGACCGTATGATCGAAGTTCCGGCCAATTGTCTGGCCAATCAGTGTCTGCGTCCCGACGCCGTGATCGTAACTTTGCGAGAGTCTGGCCACGATCTCTCCCAGATTTCTATCGGCCGGTGACGTGGTTTTTCAACGGCGCTCAGTATGGGCGTAGTGCAGGTCTTGCATCAAGAGGCATAACCGTTAATTCCCATTTGGCGGTGGGGATACGGCCAATAGCACCCACCCTTGGAGAATATCTTATTGAAATACTAACTATTACTAGCTAATTCTATAGAGCTAGTAACATATATCTTACGGCGTAGATGCCTTGGCCTTGTAGGAAAAATTTTGCTATAGACAGACGTAGAGTGCATAGTCGAGCCAACGATCCGGGTCGGAAGGACCTTATCGAAACGGGGGGATGAACCGGCCCCAGGAGCGGCGGACAAATCAGACTAAAGGATTTGCCCGGCCCGCCGTAGGAGGCCAGGAAGGACAACGCCTATGGATATCTTGCTCGCGGACAACAACGGTTTGATGCGCGAAGGCCTCAAGGCCGTCCTTGTCGATTTGGAGGACGGTGTTCAGGTCGTCGAAGCGTCCAGCGCCGACGAAGCCCTCGACCACCTTTCGAGGCGTAATTCGATCGGGATCGTGTTGCTCGACATGGACTTGCCGGGCATGGCCGATTGCAAAGGAGTCGCGACGATCCGGGCGCGAGCACCCGAAATCCCGGTCGTGGTTCTGGCGGAGAGCGGCGATCGGAGCAGCGCGATTCGTGCGCTCGACGCAGGCGCTGCCGGATTCCTGCCCAAGTCGCTCCCCGTTAACGTGCTGATGAGCGCGCTCCGTTTGGTTCTGGCGGGCGGCAGCTACGCCCCGCCGGCGTTGCTCACGGGTCCGTCTCTCAACGCATCAGCCGCAGGTGGCGCCAGTCAGTTTTCCGGGTCCGAGCTGGCCACGATGTTGACCACGCGTCAGCTCGACGTGCTGTCCTGTTTGGGCCAGGGCAGGTCGAACCGTGAAATCGCCGACCAACTCGGCCTTTCCGAAAGCACCGTCAAGGTCCACGTCAACCAAATCCTAAAAACCCTTCAGGTCAAGAATCGGAGCCAGTGTCAACGGCGGAGCAAAAAGCGACCGCCGTGGCGGAGTAAAAAGGGACCACCTGGCGGCTGCGGGCTTGTCCCCGTAGTCCATGGGCGGGCCCCGCGCGCAACGCGACGTGCCCTCAACAGGCTGACGCGGCGGTGCGCGCGGGGGGGACCTGTGGGCCCACGGGGTCAAGCGAGGGCTGGGTGGTCGGTTCAGTTCGCCGTCGGGGTTTGACGCCTGCGGCTCTGGTTGAGCCGATAGCTGTCGCCGTTCATCTCGAGGATGTTGACGTGGTGGGTGAGGCGGTCGAGGAGAGCGCCGGTCAGCCGCTCGGAGCCGAACACCTCGGTCCATTCGTCGAACGGCAGATTGGTGGTGACCAGGGTCGCGCCGCGCTCGTAGCGCTGGCTGAACACCTCGAACAGGAGCTCGGCACCGGTCTTGGACAGCGGCACGAAGCCGAGCTCGTCGACGATCAGAAGCTTGTAGGTGGCGAGCTTCTTCTGGAACCTCAGCAGCTGCTTGTCATCGCGGGCCTCGATGAGCTCGTGGACCAGCGCGGCGGCGGTGATGAAGCCGACCGAGAGGCCCTTCTGGCAGGCCGCCAAGCCGAGACCGAGGGCGATGTGGGTCTTGCCGGTGCCGCTGTTGCCGAGCGCGATGAGGTTCTCGCGGCGCTCGATGTACGCGCAGCGGGCGAGCTCCAGGACCAACGTCTTGTTGAGCGAGGGGATGACCTTGAAATCGAAGCTATCGAGGCTCTTGATCACGGGGAAGCGCGCCGCCTTGATCCGCCGCTCGACCATGCGGCGCTCGCGGTCGATCAGCTCGAGCTCGGCAAGACGCAAGAGATAGCGAACGTGGTCGACGCCTTCAGAGGCGCACTGCCGGGCGATCTTGTCGTACTCCCTCAGGACCGTCGGCAGCTTCAGCCTCTTGAGGTGGTGGGCGAGCAGCAGCGTGGTGTGTCGGTCATGCGCCGAGCCCCGACAGCACAGGCTCATATACGACTTGGCAGACGTCGTCGCGACCCGGGCGCGCGGCAGGTACGGATAGACCTCGAGGTTGAGCCGGGGCGGCCGCCGCTCGATGCGGCACAGCACCAGGTGCTTCACCGCATCGAAGCCGATGGCGCCGATCCTGAGCGCATCGTCGACCGCTGCCGTCAGCTCCTCGAGCCGGAAGCTCTCCAGCAGACGGAGCACCTGGACGTACTCGCGCTTGCCTGCCTTGCCCATGCGAGCTTCGAGGAGGCGTCGCAGGGTGATGAAGCTATCGGGCAGGTCCCAGCCCGCCAACGGCGCGGCCTGGTCGAGGGCGCCGATCTTCTGCTCGATCAAGGGTAGGTAATGCAGCGGGTCGAAGATCAGGTCCTCGCTGTCGTAGGACCGGCGGTGCCGGGCGATCACTTCGGCGCCGCAAGAGATCATCACCTCGTCGACATAGCCGCGGATCAGCACCTCGCGGTGCCCGTATGCTACGGGCACCGAGTAGTCGTGGCCGCGGTAACGCACCAGCGACAGTGAGCTCGCCCTTCCGGGACGCTTGTCGCAGGCATCATAGGGAGCAGGCGGCAATGGCAAGAGAACTTGACGGTCCCGTTCGAGGCGCTCGCTGATGGTTTCCTTGTGACCCCGCAGCCGTGCGGCCCGGCGCCGGCAACACCGTTCGGCGAGAGCACCGTTGAGAGCCTCGAAGCTCTCGGCCCGCGGGATCGGGACCAGGAAGTCCCGCCGGATGAAGCCAACCAGTCCCTCGACTTTGCCCTTGTCATTCCCCTTGCCCGGTCGGCCGAACCTGTCCTCGAACAGATAGTGGGATTGCAACTCCGTGAAGACGCGCGTTCGCGGCCGCTTGCCATCTCCCAGGACCCGGGCAACAGCCAGCTTGGTGTTGTCGTACAGGATGGATGTGGGAACGCCGCCGAAGAAGGCGAATGCCGCATTGTGACCATCGCAAAAGGCCTCGGTCGTCTCCGCCGGATAGGCTTTCACAAAACAACCATCGCTGTGGGGAAGGTCGAAGGCAAGGAAGTGGACCTTGCGCGACACGCCGCCGATCACCGCCATCGCCTCACCGAAGTCCGCCTGGGCGTGACCGGGGGAATGGACGAGCGGCACAAACACCTCACGTGACCGAAGCCGCCGCTCGCGAACGGAGTCCTTCACGATGGTGTACCCGCCCGTAAAGCCGTACTCGTCCCGGAGACGGTCGAAGATGCGCTTTGCAGTGTGCCGTTGTTTGCGGTGACTGGTCCGATCATCCTCCAGGATCCGATCGATGATCCCCGTGAACGGATCCAGCTTCGGTCGCCGGGGCGGCGTGCTTCGGCGATATCCTGGCGGCACCGAGAACGACAGCATCTTGCGGACCGTCTTGCGGTCCACACCAAACACCCGCGACGCCTCGTGGACGCTCATCCTATCGACACGGCACGCCCGCCGAACCCGTGCGTACAAATCCACTCGATACATCCCCCCGCCTTCCAGTCAGAGTAACTCTGACCGAAGGCTATAGACGGTCCCCTTTTGGTCCGCCACAGCCGGATCAACCGGCCGCTTCAGTGGGGGATTATTGCGCCGCCGTTCTCAAGCCAGGCCGCACTGACGGCCAATGGCCTGAATATTGCCGGCTCGCGCACGGCGTAAAGAACTCCACGACGGCTTTTAGATCCGGCGATACGCGTACGGACGTAGCGATCCGCTGGGCCCTCCCTCCAAGGACCGCGGCACACCGACACCGTCCGCAGCGTAGCCTAACCCTTCACTGCGCCGAAGGTCAGGCCCTGGACCAGCTGTTTCTGAATAAAGAAGATGAAGACGAGAATCGGGACGCTCTGGAGCACCGAGGCGGCGGCGACTTGCCCCCACAGGGTTCCCGTGTGGAGTACCAGCGAGGGAATCATCACGGTCAGCGTCCGGGTCTCGCCACCGGTCAAAATGAGCGCAAAGAGCAGCTCGTTCCATGAAAAAATCAGGACAAAGATGGAGACCGCGGCAAGGCCCGGATAGGTCATCGGCAGCGCGATCTTGAAGAACACCCGAAAATGGCCGCAGCCGTCCAGATAGGCGGCTTCCTCCACCTCGCGCGGGATATCGTCGAAGAACGATTTCATCATCCAGACCACGAGCACGAGATTGAACGTGGCGTGAGCGAGGATGACGCCGACGTGGGTGTTGATCAACCCGAGCTTGTTGAAGATCAGATACATCGGCAGGGCATAGGCGACCGGCGGCCCCAGGCGGGTGGCCAGAATATAAAAGAACAAGTGGTTGCCTGCGGGGATCTTGAACCGCGAGAAGCCGTAGGCCGCCATGGTACCCACCAGCACGCACAGCGCCGTACTCGAAAACCCGATGATCGACGAGTTGAGAAGATAACTGTCGAACCCCTTGATAAAGATTTCGATATAGTTGATCAGCGTCGGCTCGAAGACCCATTTGGGTGATGCGGTAATGACGTCGCCTTTGCGCTTGAAGCTCGCCATCAAAATCCAGATGTAGGGAAACAGCGAGATCACCAGCAGGATGATCAGAGGCAGGAAGAACTGGACCGGATTATGGGGGCGCCTCAGCCTCATGTCGGCGTCACCGGGCCCGATCTCCCGATTGGGTCTTTCTCGCGCACCGTTTCACGGCGGATAGCTATTTCGCGCTGACGCGTGACCACCTTGTAGAACAACCCCGCCACAACAAGCGAGATGAAGGCCAGGACGAGGCAGACGGACGCGCCGTAGCCCAAGTCCCATTTCAGGAAGTTCGTGCGGTACGCGAAGGTCGAGATCATCTCCGTCGCATCGCCCGGTCCGCCGCCGGTCAAGACGTAGATCGTATCGAATATCTTGCTGGCATCGATCGTCCGCAGCATGAGCGCGATGATGATTAGGGGTTTGAGCAGCGGCAGTTGGACATGCCACAGGATCTGCCATTTCGAGGCACCGTCGAGTGTCGCAGCCTCGATCGGATTCTTGGGCATCGCGGTCAGGCCGGCCAGCATGATCAACATGATAAACGGGGTCCACTCCCAGACATCGATGATCATGAGCGCGCCGAACGCCGTAACGGGACCCGAAAAAATACTGGTTTCGCGGAACAGGCCCAGATCGTTCATATAGACCGTGAGGACGCCGAAGCTGGGCATCAGGAAGAACCGCCAGATCATGGCGACCACCACCGGTGCAATCATCGTCGGGATCATGATGATTGTCAGCACGAGTCGCCGGCCCGCGAATTGGCGATTGATCCAAAGCGCAATCAACAGGCCGAGCACGAATTCGAATGGCACGACGACCGCCATGAACATGGCGGTGTGCCAGAGGGACGTGTAAAACTTTTCGTCTTCGCCGATCAGGTCGCCGTAGTTCTCGAGCCCGATAAACTCGCCGCGCTTGGTGAATACGGTCAAGGAGAGTTCGCGGAAGCTGTCGATGATTGCAACGGTCGTCGGCGTCACCGCAACGACGAGAAGGAATATGATGATCGGCAACATGCAAACCATCACGAAGGTGGTCTGCGAACTCCAGTCGATCAGCTTCTTCTTTGGAGCCGCCACACGATTCTCTCCCTGTTCTCCCCGGTCCGGAGGGGTCCGACCCTAGACGTGCCCCAAGCCCATGGCAAGCGGCATTGCCTTCGTGCCTAACGCTTGATTTTCTTGTTTTCCGGATCGTAAATCGGTCCGAGATGAAGCTCTGCGGGAACCCGGCGGGCCGCAACCTCGAGCTCATAACGCCCGCTTGTGAGGTAGTCGTCGGTGACACCGCCCGCACTGCGCACATAGCCCAGGCCGATCGCTTTGCCGAGGGTATGACCAAAGCCGCCCGAGCTGAGCCAGCCGACCCGTTCGCCGTCTCGATAGATCGTCTCGCGTCCAAGCAGAGAGGCATCCGCATCGTCGGTCGTAAACGTCACGAGCCGCTTTTCAAGCGGCCGGTCGCGTTGGGCCAGCAACGCCTCCTTGCCGATGAAATCGACGTTCTTCTTGAATGAAACCGCAAAACCAAGACCAGCCTCGAGCGGCGTGTAATCGGGTCCGATGTCCGCAGCCCAGACCCGGTAGCCCTTCTCGAGCCGCAAGCTGTCGATCGCCCGGTAGCCTGCGTCGCGCAAACCAACGGTGGCGCCCGCGGTCTTGAGGGCATCATAGACCGTGACCATGTAATCGGCGGGCACGTGAAGCTCCCAGCCCAATTCGCCGACAAAAGTGAGCCGCATGGCCCGAACCGGCGCGCCGGCGACAAAGATTTCACGCACTGCCCCGAAGGGAAACCCCTCGTGACTTAGATCACCCTCCGCCACTTCGCCCAGCACCTTGCGGGCATTCGGCCCCATCAGCGCGAGCGTGCCGAACGCGGAGGTGACGTCGAGCAGCGAGGCCAGCGCGGATTCGGGGATATGACGGCGAATGTGAGTAAAATCGTGAGTCGCGAAAGCGGTACCGGTGACGATGCAGTAGGCGTTCTCGGCCAGCCGCGCGACCGTGAGATCGCATTCGATGCCACCCTTGTCGTTAAGCATCTGGGTGTAGGTCAGCCGGCCGGGATCGCGCCCCACATTGCCGGCACAGACCCGCTGCAAGATATCTTCGGCGTCGCGGCCGACGAGCATGAACTTCGAAAAATAGGACATGTCGAAGAGCGCTACGGATTCGCGACACGCCGCGTGCTCGGCTCCGGAATAGGGAAACCAGTTCTGCACACCGAAGGAACACTCGTCCCTCGGTTCGACGCCCTCGGACGCAAACCAGTTCGGCCGCTCCCACCCCGACTTGTTACCAAAGCAGGCACCGTTCGCCTTAAGCCGCTCATGGACCGGACTACGCCGGAAGGGGCGGCCTGCCTGCATTTCGTAATGGGGCCAGCCCATAACGTAATGGTGGCCCTGACCCTCGAGCGCACGCATCAAAACACGATCGTCGGACTTGTGGAATTGCGAGAACCGCCGGATATCCACGGCCCACATGTCGTAGGGCGGCTCGCCGTCGAGAATCCAGGTCGCTAGCGCCATGCCCGCGCCACCACCAGAGGCAATGCCCATTGAGTTGAAGCCGCAGCCGACGAAAAAGCCGCGCACTTCGGGAGCCTCGCCGAGAACGAACATGGTGTCTTCGGTGAACGACTCGAGCCCGTTGAACCACTGCTTGATCCCCACGGTCTCCAGCGCCGGAATCCGCTCCAACGCGGGAAGGAGAAGTTGTTCGAAGTGATCGATCTCCTCGGGAAAAAGTTTAAATTCGTGACCCTCGGGGATCGGTGAGTCGCGGAACGGGATCGGGTTGAACTCATACCCCCCGACAATCAGGCCACCGACCTCCTCCTTGAAATAGGTCAGCTTGTCGGGATCGCGCATGGCAGGCACATCGGGCGAAAGCCCCTCGATCTTGTCGGTGACCACATAGTGATGGTGCGACGGCTGGATCGGTATGTTGACGCCCGCCAGCTTGCCCAGTTCGCGCGACCAGATGCCAGCGCAAAGCGCAATCGCCTCGCACGCAATTTCACCCTGATCGGTCGAGACGCCCACGACACGCTCGTTCCTGACGGTAAAGCCCGTGACCGAGATATCTTCGACGATCCTGACGCCGTTCATGCGGCCGCCCTTGGCCAGCGCCATGGTCACATCCGACGGGCTCGCACAGCCATCCGAGGGTAGGTAGATCGCCGAATCGAGATCGTCGACCGTCATGATCGGCATGAGTGCTTGCGCCTCCTTGGGCGTGAGCAACTCCATCTCGAGACCGAACGAACGCGCCGTGGTGATCGCGCGCTCGTACTCGATCCGCCGGTCCTTGGTGCAGGCGAGCCGAAGCGAGCCGTTTTCCCGCCAGCCGGTGGCCTGGCCGGTTTCGGCTTCGAGTTCCGCGTAGAGCTTGACCGAATAACCCAGGAGGCGGGTGATGTTCGCGTTGGCACGGAGTTGGCCGACGACGCCCGCGGCGTGCCACGTGGAGCCGGATGTCAGCTTGTGCTTCTCTAGGAGTACGACCTCCTTGCAGCCCATTTTCGCCAAGTGATAGGCCACCGAGCAACCGATGATACCGCCGCCGATGACGACGACGCGGGCCTGATCGGGAACAGCGCCGACCATGATGATGATCTCCCAGGGGCTTTTATCCTGGGAGATTAACTGGTATCTACCAGAGCCGCAATCCGGATTTGGCATAGGTTGCGCCCGGCGGTCGACAAGGGGTATCCGATGCTCCTATTGTCGTGACAAACAGGCCGCCACAGCGGAAATCAGGGATTTTTATGGATACGCAACTGAACGGTAAGCGGGCGCTCGTGACCGGGGCGTCAAGCGGCATCGGCCGCGCGATCGCCGAGGCCCTGGCCCGGGACGGCGCGCGCGTCGCCGTGCACGCCCGCTCGGACGAAAAGGCCCGGGATACGCTGGATACAATCGCCGCGGCGGGCGGCGAGGCCTTCGCCGTGACCGCGGACATGCGCGTGACGGCGGAAATCGGCACGATGTGCAAGGCTGCCCTCGACAAACTCGGCGGGATCGACATCGTGGTCAACAACGCGGGCATCTTCGATCACGCACTTGTCGTCGAGATAACCGAAGACTTCTGGGACGAGACGATGGACGTCGATCTCAAGGCGCCGTTTCTGGTGACCAAGCACACCTTCCCGTGATGCTTGAGCAGGGAACCGGCGGCACCCTGATCTATTTGACATCGACCGCGAGCAAGACGGCGGACGCGCATTTTTCCGCCTACAACGCCGCCAAGACCGGGTTTCTGGGATTCGCCCGTTGCGTCGCCGCGGAAGTGGGCGAGCACGGCATCCGCGTCAACGGCATTTCGCCGGGCTGGATCGAGACCAAGATGGTCCGCGAGTTCTATGACGGCTGGCCGAGCGAGAAACCGGCGGACTATGAGGGATTCCTTGAGGAAGAAGGCGCTGGCACGAACATGCTGAAGCGCGTCGACCAGCCTGAAGACATTGCCGAGATGGCGGTTTATCTCGCAAGCGAGCGGGGACGATTCATCACCGGACAGGGACTCTCTGTCTGTGGCGGCATGGTCTACTGGTAACCCCACGGGCAGGCGGGTCGACAAGTCTGGATACGACCCATTACGGTCGGCAACAACGAATGCCATTGACACACAGGGGAGATCAAGATGGATACGCAATTGACCGGCAAACGCGCCCTAGTAACCGGCGCATCGAGCGGCATCGGCCGCGCCATCGCCGAGGCCATGGCGGCCGAAGGGGCGACCGTCGCGGTGCACGCACGCTCGGAGGACAAGGCCAAGGATACGCTCGACTCGATCGCGGCGGCGGGTGGCAACGCGTTTCCTGTAACCGCCGATCTGACCGTGACCGCGGAGATCGAAGCGATGTGCAAGGCG
The DNA here is from genome assembly GCA_965198325.1 of Alphaproteobacteria bacterium. GTDB lineage: Bacteria > Pseudomonadota > Alphaproteobacteria > UBA828 > JAPUJA01 > CBDAPE01. The sequence goes on from CBDAPE010000018.1 coordinate 289,118, forward strand.
GCGCTGGACAAGCTCGGCGGCATCGACATCGTCGTCAACAATGCGGGCGTTTACGATTATATCAGCGTGTCCGACATGACCGAGGAGCAGTGGGACTGGATCGTCGACACCGATCTGAAGACCCCGTTCCTGATCACCAAACATACCTTGCCGACGATGCAGACGCAGGGCCAGGGCGGCAGCCTGATTTACATCGCATCGACCAACGGCAAGACAGCCGACGGGCTGTTTAGCGCGTACAACACAGCCAAGCACGGCCTGATCGGGTTCGCCCGCTGCGTCGCCGCCGAGGTCGGCGAACAGGCCATCCGGTCGAATTGCATCTGCCCGGGATGGATCGATACCAAGATGGCTGTGAGCTTTCACAAGGAATGGTCGGAGGAGAACAAGCTCGATTTCGATGAGTTCTGGCAGGAGAGCATGGCGGACAGCAACATGCTCCACCAGCTCGGCGAGCCCCGGGACATTAGCGACTTCGCAGTCTATCTGGCGAGCGAGCGGGGCCGCTTCATCACCGGGCAGGCGGTCAACGTCTGCGGCGGTCTCTGTTACTGGTAGACCCCGTTACGCGACCCACGCGACGTAATGGCCTGCTCCGATTGAATTGGGGCGGGCCTTTGTCCGATCGGCTATCCCTTTACCGCTCCGAAGGTTAGACCGCGAACCAAGTAACGCTGGACGTAGAAGATGAAGATCAGTACCGGCGCGCTCTGCACGATGCAGGCGGCGGCGACCTGGGGCCAAAGCCCTTTGGGGTGGCCCACCAGCGACGGGATCATTGCCGTGAAGGTGCGGTTTTCACCACCCGTGAGAATCAGCGCGAAAAGCAGCTCGTTCCAGGAGAAGATCAAGACGAAGATGGTGACTGCCGCCAGCCCCGTATAGGTCATCGGCAGGGCGATCTGAAAGAACACGCGAAACGGGCTCGCGCCGTCGAGAAATGCCGCTTCTTCGACCTCACGCGGCACGTCGTCGAAAAACGACTTCATCATCCAAACGACGAGCACCAGGTTGAAGGTCGAATGGGCGAGAATGACTCCGATATGGGAGTTGGCAATACCGATCCGGTCGAAGATCAGATACATCGGCAGGGCATAGGCGATCGGCGGGCCGAGCCGCGTCGCTAGGATATAGAAAAACAGGTGATTGCCCGCGGGCACCCGGTAACGCGAGAGCGCATAGGCCGCGAAGGTGCCGATCGTCAGGCACAGCGCCGTGCTGGAAAACCCCACGATCACCGAATTTAGGAAATAGAGGTCGAAGCCCTTGTCCAGGATCGCGGTGTAATTTTCCGTGGTGGGATCGAACAGCCAATTGACGGGCCGAGAGAAAAGATCTTCGTGCAGCTTGAAGCTCGCCATCAGAATCCAGGCGTAGGGAAACACCGTCGAGACGAGAAGCGCGACAATCGGCAGGGCGAAGATGAATTTTCGAAGTCGCGGCATTGCCCGTCCCCTACGGCCTGGTCACGATCTTGTAGAACATCGCCGCCAGGATCAGCGAGACGAAGGCGAGGACCAGGCAGATCGCCGAGCCGTAACCCAGGTTCCAGGTCATGAAGCTGGTTCGATGTGCGAAGGTCGTAATCATCTCGGTCGAATCGCCGGGTCCGCCGCCGGTCAGAACATAGACCGTATCGAAGATCTTGCTCGCATCGATCGATCGCAACAGCAGCGCGATGATGATGAGCGGGCGGAGGAGGGGAATCTGGACGTACCAGAGGATCTGACGACGGTTCGCGCCGTCGAGCGTCGCCGCTTCGATCGGCGCCTTGGGCATCGCGGTCAGCCCCGCCAGCAGGATCAGCATGACGAAGGGCGTCCATTCCCAGATATCGATCAGCATCAGAACCGCGAGCGCGGACGCGGCACTCGAAAACACGCCCGTATCCCGGAACAGGCCGAAATCGTTGAGCACCTGGGTGAACAGTCCGAAGGTCGGCAAAAAGAAGAGATACCAGATCAGTCCGACAACGATCGGCGCAATGACGGTCGGGATCATGATCAGGGTCAAAATCAGCCGGCGGCCGCGAAACTCCCGGTTGATCCAGAGCGCGATCGCGAGCCCGCCGCAAAACTCGATCGGCACGACGACGATGACGAAGAGGCAGGTGTGCCAGAACGCCGTATAGAATTTGCCATCGCCACCGATCAGCTCGCGGTAATTCTCGAAACCGATGAACTCGCCCCGGGTCCCGAACGAGATCAGCGAGAGATCCCGAAAGCTGTCGATGATCGCCGCCGTGGTCGGCGCCACCGCGACGATCGCCAGAAACAGGAGCACGGGGACGAGGCAGACCCAGAGGAACATCCGCTCGGAATTGAGGTCGAATTTCGTGACGCGCACCATGGATCCATCGCTTCGACGCCAAAGCGGCCCGACCGATTATTCAGCGGGCCGCCTCGGGCCGACAAGCAAGAGACGGCACGGCCCGGCAAAACTGCCGAGCCGGGCCGCTATTTAGGCTTCGATCGCGTCTATTTCACAGCCTTCTGGAGACGCGCAGCGATGTTGTCGACCGCCGTCTGCGCGTCGATCTCATCGGCGCCTGCGGCGCTCAGCTCATCCATCATGATGTCCTGAGCGGCGATCAACGCCGGATGATGCGGCAACGCGTAGAACCAGCCATTCTTGCCAATCACGTTCTGGATCGCCATGTCGCCCTCGATCTGCTTCTCGTGAGACCAGTCCGTGGCGATGACGTCCTTGCGCGTGCTGGAAATCCAGCCCAGAGGTGTTGCACGGGTCTGGACGTCGTTGGACAGCGCCCACTGCATGAGCAGGAACGCGGCCTCGGGATTCGTCGCCGTCGGCGGCACGACGTAAGAATAGACGAACGGCAGGGTTTTGTGAGTCGCGGGCAGGGCGAAGTAGCCAATGTTGCCCGCGGATTCGCAATCGGCGGCGTCCTCGAGGTAATAGACCGCGTCGGGCCAGAAGGTCGTGCTGAAAATCAGACCGGCGCAGAAATCGCGATATTGTTCGTCCCAGGTGTACTCCCGGTAGCTCGGCGGCGCGAAATCGCGCATGTCGAGCAGGAACTGCACCGTATCGACCGCCGCCGTGCCTTCGCCGATGACCACGTTACCGTCGGCGTCGAAGATCTCGCCGCCATGGGCGACCAAGTTGGCCCAGGTGAACCAGAACACGGTCAGGTGCCGCTTGAAGGGCGAGCTGATGCCGTAATAGTCCTGATCGAGGGTATTGCCGGCCAACATCTCGCCCGCATCACGGCGGAAGAATTCTGCGATGTCGCGCCAGACCTCGTAGCTGGGCATTTCCATGATCAGTCCGGGCTCGGGCAGGTCGTAGCCGTACTTCGCCTTGAACGCGGCGCGCTCACCAGGATCGGCGACGGTATCCTTGCGAATCACGCCGAAGGTCGCGAGAAACTGGAACGGGAGGGCGATCGCCTCACCCTTGTACATCGAGCTCTGAGCAATCAGCTCGGGCACGAAGTCGTCCCAGTTGAAGCCGGGGTCCCGAAGCGCCGGATTGTCGAGGAACGTTGCCATGGGCGTTGCGAAGTTCTGCTCACCGAACAGAGCCAGATGATAAGACAAGACCTGCATACCATCGAAATGCTCAGATTCGGTCATCTGCTCGGCCACCATGCGTTGGGCGATCGCGAGCAGGTCTCCAAACTCGAAATTGACCGTGATCCCGGTGATCTCGGTAAACTCCGCCGAGACCTCCTGAAGCGCTAGCAGGGCGGATAGCCCTCGCAGATGATATTGATTTCAGTGCCTTTGTAAGGGGCCGCGGCCTCTTCGAGCGACCAGGCTTTCGCCTCGGTGCCCGATAGTCCGATTCCCAGCGCCGTGGCGGCGCACAGGCCGACGGCACTACGACGCATAATTGCTTTCATCGATTATCTCCCACAGAAGGTGATTTCGGGCGGTTGCCTGTGGACGGGCTCCGCCCTCTCCCATGCCGGCCGGACGGGTTTTTCCCCTCGCCGGTACCGACCAATTCAGCTTAGCGCATTTCGATACTTCCATTCACCAATAAATTGGGTGGGCGCAGGTCCGCGCCGTGGAAACAGACCTTGCAAGCGCTCGCGCCCTTGGCCTACGATCCACCGCCTGAGTCCTGAACGGCGCGGCACCCGCCGGGGGTGAACCCGGAGGGTGAGTATCTGTGCGCGCGCCGGCGCGGGCGGGGAGGGGAGAACGATGTCCATGAGGCTTGGAGACTTGCGGGCGACGCTCTATACGCTGCTCTATTGCCTGCTGGTGGTGTTGGTGTGCGGCGGCCTGATCGAGGGCGGCGTGTCCCATATCATCGTCGTTCCGCTCGGCCTGTTCGCCCTGCCGCTGATCGCGGCTGCTCCCTTCCTCTTCGTGCTCAAGGCGCGGAAAGAGTAGGCCGATGCTGCCCCATCTTGCGGTCCTCGGCGTCTCGACCCCGTTCATCGTCGGGCTCGGCTTCTGGAATACCCGGAAAAAATTCTTCACGCCCGGCGAACTCCGGTTCTGGGGCGTGTGTGTTTTCGTCGCGATCGAATTCATTTATCTGGGGATTTTCTGATGACCGACGTCCGGCTCCAGGACCTGACCAAGAAGTTCGGCGATTTCGTTGCGGTCGACGCCATCAATCTGTCCATCGACGACGGCGAGTTCGTCGTCTTCGTCGGTCCGTCGGGTTGCGGTAAGACCACCTCGCTTCGCATGGTCGCGGGGTTGGAGGAAGTCACCGCGGGCCAGATCTTCATCGGCGATCGCGACGTCGCCCGGGTCCACGCCAAGGACCGCGACGTCGCCATGGTCTTCCAGTCCTACGCGCTCTATCCCCACATGACGGTGGCGCAGAATCTCGGCTTCGCGCTTAAATTGCGGAAATTGCCAAAAGACGAGATTGACAAGCGGGTCCGCGAAGTCGCGTCGATTCTCGGCATCACCGAGGAATTGCCGCGCAAACCCAAGACCCTCTCGGGCGGCCAGCAGCAGCGCGTCGCCCTGGGCCGCGCGATCGTGCGCAATCCCTCGGTGTTCCTGTTCGACGAGCCGCTCTCGAACCTGGACGCCAAGCTGCGTACGGCCATGCGCGCCGAACTCATCAAGCTCCATCACCGGCTCGAATCGACGATGATCTACGTGACCCACGACCAGGTCGAGGCGATGACCATGGGCGATCGCATCGTGGTCATGAACGAGGGCACGATTCAGCAGGCGGGCACGCCGCTCGAGGTTTACGACGACCCCGACAACGCCTTCGTCGCGGGCTTCATCGGCAGCCCGGCGATGAACCTGTTCGACGGCCGGGTGAGCACTGCGGACAGCGGCCTGACCTTTACCGTCGACGGACTGAACATCCCGCTGCCCGGCGGTCATCCGGCGAGTCGAGCACAGGCGATCCGGCTCGGAATTCGTCCCGATTTCCTGGTGGTCTATCCGCCCGCGGGTTCGGCCGCGTTCGACGGCCATGTCGAGGTCGTCGAGCATCTCGGCGCTGAGACGATCATAGCGCTGTCGACGTCGGGACCCGAGGTCACCGCGAAGATCAAGCGCAACGATAAACTCCATCACGGTATGAACATCCGGATCGGCGCCGATCCGGCCCAAGTCCTCGCCTTCGACGGCGAGACCGGTGAGCGCCTGCGGGCCTAGACGATCTGCGCTCGGAAGGACCGCGCGCGCATCCGCCGTCGCTCGCTCCTCGCCGGTCCGGTCCTACCAGCCGGCGAAGGCCGCGACCGCATCGTCCGGCACGCGGCCTGCCGCCACGTCGTCGAACGCCCGATCGAGAATTTCGAGACCCGCCGAAGCCTCGTTCTCGCTTAGGATCAACGGTGGGGTGAGCTCAAGGACGTTCGACGCCGTGCCCACATAAAACAGCACGAGCCCCAGCTCGTAGGCCCGGTAGACCAGTTTCGAAGCCTCGAGCGCCGCCGGCTCCTTGGTCGCCCGGTCACGCACCAGCTCAACGCCGATGGCAAGGCCGCGGCCGCGCACATCGCCGATCAGGGTATGCTTGTTGGCGAGCTGGCGGAACCCTTCCATGAGCTGCCCGCCCACCCGGGCGGCATTGTCGATCAGGCCGCCCTGCTGAACCGTGCGCAGCACGGCCCGCCCGGCGGACGCGCACACGGGGTTGCCCGACGCCGTCATGATCGAAAACGCGGTCGCAAAATCCATGATCGCGGCAGGCCCCACAACCGCCGAAAGGGGCAATCCCCCGCCCAGTCCCTTGCCGAAACTCACGATGTCCGGCGCAAGTCCGTCATGCTCGAACGCATGCATCAGGCCGGATCGACCGAGCCCGACCTTGACCTCGTCGACCACGATGAGGATGCCGTGATTCCGGCAACGCGTCTCGAGCCCCTTCATAAAACCCGGCGGCGGGACGATCACGCCGCCGTCCGACTGGATCGGCTCGATGAACACCGCGGCGACCTCTTCGGGTGGGCAGTCGCCCGCGAACAGATCGTCGAGCCGGGCCAGGACGCCTGCTGCGAGATCACCTTCAATCTGGGGCCGGTAGGGATCGGGATAGGGCAGATAGACGACGCCGCCGCGCGCCGGGACGTGCGCCTGTGAGCTATGGCCCGAGACGGACATGGAGCCGGAGATGCCGCCGTGATAGGCCCCGTGGAAGGTAATGAAGCGCTTGCGCCCGGTCGCCGCCTCGGCGAGACGGACGACCATGTCGTTCGCGTCCGAGCCCGAATGTCCGAACCACACCTTGCGAGGGGTGTCGCCCGGAACGATCGCGAGCAGCTCTTCGGCGAGACAGACCGCGGGTTCGGAGGCATAGGACAACAGACTCGCCGAGGCCATGCCGTTCGCGGCAGTCGTAACCGCCTCGGCAACCGCCGGGTGGCTGTAGCCCAGTCCCGCCGCGCCCCATGACGCGGCGAAATCGAGCAGGCGGCGGTCGTCTCTCTCGATTATGTAGCAACCCTCGCCGCCAACCGGCGCGACCGGAAAGAAGCGCAGCTTTTCGATCCCGGCGATGACCGCGTCATCGCGCCTCAACAGGTCTTCGGTCATGGGCCGGACCCGCCTCTCACCACATCATGAATTCGGCAACGGTCTCGTCGGCGACCTTGCCCGCGACAACATCGGCAAACGCCTGATCCATGACGGCAAGACCCTCGCGGGCCTCGTCCTCGCTGAGCAGAAGAGACGGCGTCAGTTCGAGCACGTTGCCCGCCAGCCCGACATAGATCAACGCGACGCCCAATTCGTAGGCGCGGTAGATGATCTTCGCGGTCACCGTGGGATCGACCGGCTCCTTGGTCGCCCGGTCGGTGACCAGATCGACGCCCACCGCAAGCCCACGGCCCCGCACGTCGCCGATCATTTCGTGGCGTCCGCCCAAGTCACGAAAGCCGTCCATCAGGATGGCGCCGATGCGCGACGCGTTCGCCGCCAGATCCTGTTCGATCATGGTGTCGAGAATCGCACAGCCGGCAGCCGTGCAAACGGGGTTGCCCGCCGTCGTCTCTATCGCGAAGGCCGGCGTATGATCGAGCATGTCCGCCGGACCGACCACGGCCGAAAGCGGCATGCCGCCGCCGATGCCCTTGCCGAAGGCCACAACATCGGGGCTCAGATCCTCATGTTGAAACGCATGCATCATTCCGGACCGGCACAGGCCGACCTTGACCTCGTCGAGCACGACGAGGATACCGTGCTCCCGGCAGCGATCCTGCAGCCCTCTGAGAAACCCCGGGGGCGGCACGATGAGACCGCCGTCGGACATGATCGGCTCGATCATCACCGCTGCAACCTGGTCCGGCGGCGTCGTCGTCTCGAACTGGTAATCGAGAATTTTCAAAACCTCTTCGCCGGAGAATTGCCCGCGGTAGGGATCCGGATAGGGCAACAGAAGGAGGCCCGGCCGGGGCAGGGTATGGGTCTGGGAAGTATGGCCCGAAACTGCGATCGAGCCCGATATCCCGCCATGATAGGAGCCGATGAAAGAGATAATCCGGGGTCGCCCGCTGCCCTCGACGATCGCCCGCACGGCGGCGTCGTTTGCGTCCGACCCGGAATGGCCGATCCAGACCTTGCGCTCCCCGTTTCCCGGCGTGATCGCAAGCAGCTTCTCGGCGAAAGCCGTGGCATGCTCGTTGGGATACATCAAGAGGCTGGCCGTCGCCATACCGGCCACCGCCTCGGTCACCGCGTCGACAATCCGGGGGTGAGCGTAGCCCAGGCTCGCCGCGCCGGCCGAAGAGGACAGGTCGAGAATCTTCCGGCCGTCCTCGTCGAAGACATAGGACCCGGCGCCCTTCGACGCGCACAATGGCGAGAAGCGGAGCTTTTCGACACCGGCGATTGCCGCGTTGTCGCGCTCGCGCAGTCCGAGATTCATGGCTGTCCTCTCCCTATCCGAAACCTTGATCGGTCGATCAGCCCACCGCGCGACGCGCCGATGCAAGCTCCGCGATCAAATCGTCGACCGTCACCTGGCGGCAATAACCCTTGTTGAGCTCCATCGACGCAGCGTGGCGTTCGGGCGTGTAGGTTGCGCAGCAAGTCGCCGGCCAGGGTCACCAGGAAACCATTGTCGCAGGCGTCGCGGACCGCCGTATCGACGCACTGATCGGTCACGGTGCCGCAGATTATAAGGTAATCGACGCCCAAATTGCGCAGAAGGTATTCGATGTTGGTCGAATTGAAGACGCTCGATGCGGTCTTGGGAATAACGATTTCGTCGCCGACGGGCGCGATCTCATCGATGACCTTGGCATCCCACGAGCCGACCGGGACGTTGAAGCTCGAGATCTTGTAATCGAGTCCCCGGTCCCGGCCGTCCAGCGTGAGACTCTGGATCACCATGAAGACGACCTCGCCGCCGGCCTCGCGGACCGCGTCCTGCAGACGCTTGGTGTTGGGATAGACGACAGGCTCGAGACGATCGAAATAATAGCCGTATGTCTCGCGCATCGTCACGTCGTCGACATCTTCGAACTCGGCACCGTCCACGTGGCAGCAATAGTTCTGGACATCGATGATCAGCATTGCCGTGCGGTCCGGCTCGACGGGCACGTCCCGGCTCAGCGTCGGCTCGCTCGACGGCGCGATCGGTGTGACATTGTCAACCATGCCTAACCCTCCCTTGGGCATCGATCTTTGCAATCTTGAAATCCACTATAGCGCAGCCTGCGACCCGCCCAAACACACGATCTGCTTAGCCAACGGCCACCAGCGCATTGTCGAGATCCGCGATCAGATCGTCGACATTTTCGACACCGACCGAAAGGCGCACGAGGCCGTCGTCGATGCCGAGGCCGGCCCGAATCTCGGCCGGGATGGAGGCATGGGTCATGATCGCAGGATGCTCGATCAGGCTTTCCACCCCGCCCAGACTTTCGGCCAGCGCGAACAGCTCGCAACGCTCCAGGAAACTGCGGGAGGCGTCGAGCCCGCCCTTGAGCACTGCTGTCACCATGCCACCGAAGCTTTCCATCTGATACTTCGCCAAGGCGTGCTGGGGATGTGAGGCAAGCCCCGGGTAGTAGATCCGGTCCACTGCCGGATGGCTTTCGAGCCAGTCAGCAATTGCCGCGGCATTTTCGCAGTGGCGCTGCATGCGGAGCGCCAGGGTTTTGAGGCCGCGCAGTGCGAGGAAGGAGTCGAACGGTCCCTGAACTGCGCCGACGGCGTTCTGCAGATAGCCGAATTGACCGGCGAGCTGCGCGTTTTCCCCGACGACCACGACACCGCCCACAATGTCCGAATGGCCGTTGAGGTATTTGGTCGCGGAATGCAGTACTATGTCGAAGCCCCGCTCGAGGGGGCGCTGGATCCACGGGCTCGCGAAGGTATTGTCGGCAACCGTGAGGATGTCGCGCTCGCGGGCGACGTCTGCGATCATTTCAAGATCGACCAGCTTGAGCAGGGGATTGGTCGGCGTTTCGACCCAGATCATCCGGGTTTCGGGCCGAATCGCCGTCTCGATCGCGGTTCGGTCTGCCATATCGACGAAACTGAACCGGAGTCCCGCCGAACGTTTGCGGACATTTTCGAACAGCCGGTAGGTGCCGCCATAGAGGTCGTCCACCGCCAGCACGTGAGCGCCCGAATCGAACAGATCGAGCACCGTTGCCGTCGCGGCGAGCCCCGATGCGAAGGCGTAGCCCCGAGTGCCCCCCTCGAGGTCCGCGACGCAATCCTCGTAGGCTTGGCGCGTCGGGTTCCTGGTCCGGGAATACTCGAAGCCCTTGTGGACGCCGGGGCTCTCCTGAACATAGGTCGAGGTGGCATAGATCGGGGTCATGATCGCGCCGGTCGTCGGGTCGGGTACCTGTCCCGCATGGACGGTACGGGTCTCGAACCGACCGCGCGGGCGGTTTTTCTGCATTGGCGTGTCCTCGTTTCGAAGCGGCTCACTCTAACGCAGTTCGAGCCGACCCGGTAGCGAGCCGCTTTCCACACCGGGGACTTTTCCGCTAACGTGGCCGTCGGTTTGCCCCCAAGGCCCGAGTATTCGCCTCATGACCCAGCTCTATCATGCCAGCATTTACAATCGAGATGGCGATATCGGCAGCTTCTGGGAGGCCTCCGCCGGCCCGAGTGTGGAGGGCTGCGACCCGCTCGAAGGCGATCACAGCTGCGACGTCGCGATCATCGGCGGTGGTTTTACCGGTCTCGCAACGGCGCTCCATCTGGCCCGCAATTACGACATCGAGCCGCGTGTCCTCGAGGCCGGTCCACCCGGCTGGGGCGCGTCGGGACGCAACGGCGGTTTCTGCGACGAAGGCTGCACCTTCGTCTCGTTACGAAACATGGTCGCCCGGTTCGGACTCGAGGAAACCCGGCGCTTTCACGCAACGGAGCACGAGGCCATCGATCTTGTACGCGAGACGGCCGAGGCGGAAGTCATCGAGATCGACGCGCACGGCGAGGGCATCATCGGCGTCGCCCACAAGCCGTCACGCATGGCGTATTTCGAATCCGTGAGCGAGACCGTCTCAGAGCTGTTTGGCGAACGTTACACCATCTGGAGCCCGGACGAGCTGGCCCAGCGCGCCTACAGCGGGCCCGAGGCCTTTGGCGGACTTCACATTCCATTCGGCTTCGGATTGCACCCGCTAAAATATGCTCGGGGCCTCGCTCGCGCCGCGCTTCGTCACGGCGCGACAATCCATGCACGCTCCGAAGTACTCGGCTGGGAGCGTAATGGCCACGGCCATCTGTTGCGCACAGCACGGGGGAGCTTGCGCGCGAATCGGGTGGTCCTGGCCACGAACGGCTTTACCACCGACGATCTCGACGCCCGCTTTTCTGGCCGCGTCCTGCCGGTTCTGTCGAATATCATCACAACCCGTCCGCTCACGGCCGGTGAGCGCGCGGCTCAGGGCTGGGTCACGGACGCGCCGGTTTTTAGTTCTCACGATCTGGTGTTCTACTACCGCATGCTACCCGATGGGCGGTTCATGCTGGGCGGTCGGGGCGGAACTTCGACGGCGCCGGGTTCGGCCGAACGAATGCGCGCCTGGATGACCCGGCGGCTCGGCGAAATGTGGCCTGCCTGGAAGGGCGTCGAGATCACCCACTATTGGCGCGGTTTCATCTGCGTCACGTTCGACGGGCTGCCCCATGTCGGTCATTTCCCCGACGATCCGACAACCTTTTATTCCCTCGCCTATCACGGCAACGGAGTTGCAATGACCGGTTGGTGTGGCCGGGCGCTGGCCGGCATGATCGCGGGCGATCCGTCCTGGCGCCTGCAGGGTTTGCCCGGCCCGCTTACCCGGCCGCTTCCCGTTTTTCCGTTGCCCGCGCTGCGTCTGCTCTATCTCCGTGCCCGCTACGCCCTTTACCGCGTCCAGGATCGCTATTTCTGACCCGGACGGCCCCGTGGCCCCGACCACGACGGCTGGTGTAAGCTTTCTCAAATAACGGTGCGATCAAGGAGGACGGTCATGCGGGTGCTCGTGTTTCAGCATATCGACATCGAACATCCTGGCGTATTCCGGGACTTCCTCGATGCCGATGGCATCGCCTGGGATGCCATCGAGCTCGATGCGGGAGAGACGATTCCACCGCTGGTCGACTATGACATCCTCTGGGTGATGGGCGGGCCGATGGACACGTTCGAGGAAGACGCCCACCCCTGGCTGATCGCGGAAAAAGCCGCAATCCACGAAGCCGTCGTCGAGCGAGATATGACGTTCATCGGGTTCTGCCTCGGCCACCAGCTTCTCGCCGACGCGCTCGGCGGGCGAGTCGGCCGGATGGCCACGCCGGAGGTGGGGATCATGGACGTGGAGCTGACGGCGGCAGGACAAAGCGACCTGCTGTTCGCCGGGGCGCCGACCCGCGCCAACTACTTCCAGTGGCATTCCTGCGGCGTTCTCGATTTGCCCGAGGGCGGCGTCAGCCTTGCCGGTTCGCCCGCCTGCGCCGTGCAGGCGCTCCGGGTCGGCGATCGCGCATACGGCATCCAGTATCACGTGGAGCTAACGCCAACGACAGTAACCGACTGGGCCGGCGTGCCGGCTTATGCGGAGGCCCTCGACTCTGCAATGGGCGAGGGGGCGCTCGAACGGCTCGACGCCGACGCAGCAGCGCGCATGCCCGAATTCAACCGCGAGGCGCGTCGCCTCTATGATCAATTTATTGCGATCGCGCGCGCCTGAGAGTCCGCCTACTCGGCAAGGATACCGCCGTCGATGACGAGGTGGGTGGCGGTCACGAAGCTCGACTCGTCCGAGGCCAGATAAAGCACGCCGTATGCGATATCCTCAGGCGTGCCGTTCCGACCCAGCGGATGCTCGACAGCCATGGAGGCCAACCCTACTTCGCGTCCGCCCTCGTAGCGGTCGGCGGCGCGAAACACGAGATCGGTCAGAACGGCGCCGGGGCAGACGCCGTTCACGCGGATTTTCGTGCCCTGCATGCCGCAGTACAGCGCCACCGACTTGGTCAGGGCGGCGATGCCGGCCTTGCTCGCACAATAGGCCACCGAGCCGTCGCCGCCGTTCAACCCATAGGTCGAGTTTATGTTGACGATCGAGCCGCCGCCGCGCTTGCGCATCATCGGAATCGCGTGCTTCATGCCGAGGAAGGTGCCGGTCAGGTTGACCCCCATGATCTTGTGCCAAAGTGCCAGGTCAGTGGTCTCGACGTTCTCCGGGCCGGCGATGCCGGCGTTGTTGACCAAGATGTCGAGCCGGCCAAAGCGATTCACGGTGCGCGCGATCGCGTCCTGCCACGCTGCCTCGTCGGTCACGTCGAGAGCCAGGTACAACGACTGGCCGCCCGCCGACTCGATCGCGGCGGCGGCAAGCGTGGCATTCTCAGCGTTGATGTCGGCGACCGCGACCTGCGCCCCCTCGCTGGCGAGCAACTCGGCGCAAGCCCGTCCGATACCCTGGCCGACACCGGTCACGATGGCAACCTTACCGGCCACCCGGTTCATCCGCCCGCCTCCCCGCGTACGGCCTCGCCGTCACCCAGCCAGGCTCTGACAAATCCCTCGAGCCAGCGATGCATGCCGGCCTCGTGGAGCCGCCGCAGGGCCTCCTGCGTTTCGCCCGACTGGGCCCCGTCATGGAGAATATCGCCGTCCTCGACGCCAGCACCGACCCAGCGCCGCATAATCGCTTCGTTGACCTCCGGATGGAATTGCACGCCATAGGCCGATCGTCCCAGCCTGAAGGCCTCATTGGGAAATGTCGATCCGGCGGCGAGCAACTCGGCGTCCCGGGGTAGTTCGAAACCTTCCCCGTGCCAGTGATAGACATGCAATCCCTCTTTGAATAGCGACCGCCCTTCGGCCGTGGGGTGAATCGGATAATAGCCGATCTGCTTCTTCCCTTCGGCGTGACGCTCGACGCGAGCACCATGAATCATCGCGAGCATCTGCGCTCCCAGGCAGATTCCGAAGAACGGCTTGCCGGCAGCGAGGCTGGATTCCATCCACGCCATCTCGATTTTCAGGTAGGGCCGGAGCTCGTCGTGGGTCAGGCTCTGCGGCCCGCCGAACACGATGCTGGCGCGATAGCTCTCGTGGGACTCGGGCAGGACATCGCCTTGCTTGGGACATAGCCGCCTCGTCGCATAGCCTGCGCGATTCAGCGCGACCTCGGCCTCGCCCGGGTCGGAGGACTTCGTATGCACGATCAGCAACACGGTTTGAGTCATAGATCCGGCGGTCTTTTGGCCAATGCCGGCTGCCATGCTAACCACCAAAACGGTCCAACCACAAGACGCGGGCGGCCGCCGGTGAAGCCTTGCCGGTTGCCGGTCGCCAACGGCGGTGGTACCGTAATCCGAGAACCGAGCCGACCCAAACGACGGGGGCGGGTTGGAAGCGATAAGAGCCGTGGTGCCCGGACGCGGGCCATGGCGACAGGGGGGACCGTCGATGGAGCATCAAACCTTTCTGGTCGTGCTTGGCCTGATCGGGTTGCTGGGTTTAGCAAGCCTCCTGCTCCCCGTTGCGAAGCGAATCAACATTCCCTTCACAGTGCTTCTCGCCGCGGCAGGTTGCGCGATCGGCGCGATCGTCATGGCGCTCCGGCACACCCAAGTGAGAACGGCGGCGCAATAATCCCCCACTGAAGCGGCCGGTTGATCCGGCTGTGGCGGACCAAAATGGGACCGTCTATAGCCTTCTGTCAGGGTTGCTCTGACTGGAAGGCGGGGGGATGTATCGGGTGGATTTGTACGCGCGGGTTCGGCGGGCGTGTCGTGTCGAGGGAATGAGCACCCGCGAGGCCTCGCGGGTGTTCGGGCTGGACCGCAAGACGGTCCGCAAGATGCTGTCGTTCTCGGTGCCGCCGGGGTCTCGCCGCGGCAAGCCGCCACGGCGGCCGAAGCGGGGTCCGTTCACGGGGATCATCGATCGGATTCTGGAAGACGATCGGACCAGCCACCACAAGCAACGGCCCACGGCGAAGCGGATCTTCGACCGTCTCCGGGACGAGTACGGCTTTACGGGCGGCTACACCATCGTGAAGGACTATGTCCGTGAGCGGCGGCTTCGGTCGCGCGAGATGTTCGTGCCGCTCGTCCATTCCCCCGGCCCCGCCCAGGCGGACTTCGGCGAGGCGATGGCGGTGATCGGCGGCGTGGCGTGCAAGGTCCACTTCCTTGCCTTCGATCTTCCCCACAGTGATGCCTGCTTCGTGAAGGCCTACCCGGCGGAGACGACCGAGGCGTTCTGCGCTGGCCACAACGCGGCGGTTGCGTTCTTCGGCGGCGTCCCCCGATCCATCCTGTACGACAACACCAAGCTGGCAGTCGCCCGGATACTGGGCGATGGCAAGCGGCAGCGAACGCGCGTCTTCACGGACCTTCAATCCCCCTATCTGTTCGAGGACAGGTTCGGCCGGCCGGGCAAGGGCAACGACAAAGGCAAGGTCGAGGGACTGGTCGGCTTCATCCGGCGGACCTTCCGGGTCCCCGTCCCGCGGGCCGAGAGCTTCGAGGCGCTGAACGATGCTCTCGCGGGACAGTGCCGCCGGCGCCAGGCGGCGCGGCTGCGGGGTCACAAGGAGACCATCGGCGAGCGCCTCGCACGGGACCGGGAAGCCTTCTTGCCTCTCCCCCCGGCACCATACGATGCCTGCGACAAGCGCACTGGACGGGTGAGCTCGCTGTCGCTGGTGCGCTGCCGGGGCAACGACTACTCGGTGCCCGTGGCCTATGGCCACCGCGAGGTGCTGATCCGGTGCTCCGTCGACGAGGTCGTTATCTCTTGCGGCGCGGAGGTGATTGCCCGGCACCGCCGGTCCTACGACAGCGAGGACCTGATCTTCGACCCGCTGCATTACCTACCCTTGATCGAGCAGAAGATCGGCGCCCTCGACCAGGCCGCGCCGTTGGCGGGCTGGGACCTGCCCGAGGCCTTCATCACTCTGCGACGCCTGCTCGAAGCCCGCATGGGCAAGGCGGGCAAGCGCGAGTCCGTCCAGGTGCGCCGTCTGCTGGAGAGCTTCCGGCTCGAGGAGCTGACGGCAGCGGTCGGCGACGCGCTCAGGCTCGGCGCCATCGGCTTCGATGCGGTGAAGCACCTGGTACTGTGCCGCATCGAGCGGCGGCCGCCCCGGCTCAACCTCGAGGTCTATCCGTACCTGCCGCGCGCCCGGGTCGCGACGACGTCTGCCAAGTCGTACATGAGCCTGCTGTCGGGGCTCGGCGCATGACCGACACACCACGGCTGCTGCTCGTCCACCACCTCAAGAGGCTGAAGCTGCCGACGGTCCTGAGGGAGTACGACAAGATCGCCCGGCAGTGCGCCTCTGAAGGCGTCGACCACGTTCGCTATCTTCTGCGTCTGGCCGAGCTCGAGCTGATCGACCGCGAGCGCCGCATGGTCGAGCGGCGGATCAAGGCGGCGCGCTTCCCCGTGATCAAGAGCCTCGATAGCTTCGATTTCAAGGTCATCCCCTCGCTCAACAAGACGCTGGTCCTGGAGCTCGCCCGCTGCGCGTACATCGAGCGCCGCGAGAACCTCATCGCGCTCGGCAACAGCGGCACCGGCAAGACCCACATCGCCCTCGGTCTCGGCTTGGCGGCCTGCCAGAAGGGCCTCTCGGTCGGCTTCATCACCGCCGCTGCCCTGGTCCACGAGCTCATCGAGGCCCGCGATGACAAGCAGCTGCTGAGGTTCCAGAAGAAGCTCGCCACCTACAAGCTTCTGATCGTCGACGAACTCGGCTTCGTGCCGCTGTCCAAGACCGGTGCCGAGCTCCTGTTCGAGGTGTTCAGCCAGCGCTACGAGCGCGGCTCGACCCTGGTCACCACCAATCTGCCGTTCGACGAATGGACCGAGGTGTTCGGCTCCGAGCGGCTTACCGGCGCTCTCCTCGACCGCCGCACCCACCACGTCAACATCCTCGAGATGAATGGCGAGAGCTACAGGCTCAACCAGAGCCGCAGGCGTCAAACCCCGACGGCGAACTGAACCGACCACCCAACCCACGCTTGACCCCATGGGCCCACAGGTCCCTCCCGCGCGCGCCGCCGCGTCGGCCTGTTGAGGGCACGTCGCGTCGCACGCGGGGCCCGCCCATGGACTACGGGGACAAGCCCGCAGCCGCCAAGCGGTCCCTTCTTACACCGCCACGGTGGTCCCTTCTTGCTCCGCCATTGACACTGATCTTTTGTTCCTCGCCGAGAACTTCTTCAGCCATCTTTTTTGCACCTCGGATGAAGGTGTTTTTCGCGCCCACTCGGAAGCGAAGTTTTTCGAAATATTCGACGTCTTCGCTACCGGTATCACACACTCGATGGAGTGCGTTCAGCGTATCGCGCTGCCATTTTTGGAAATCAGCGGATAGCGGTTCCTGGTCCCGTAAATCGGAAGCGCGGGATGCGAGTTTCTTGAGGGTCCGAATGGCTGCATCGTCAGGCATCGCAATTTGAGTGCAGATTCCTACGACACAAAAAACTCCTTGGCACGTCCAAGCAAGTTGAATTGAGGAATTCTCACGCTCCGAGGATGATCATTTGTCGCGTACCCAATTTTATGTGCCTTATGTGAACTGCCTTTGAGAAATTCCATCACTGCATCCGCGTCAGCGGCGCTTACAACAATACAAAATCCCACGCCCATGTTGAATACACGGTACATCTCCTGTGAAGGCACGTTTCCATATTGCTGAATCAAGTCGAAGATCGGAGGGGGAGCTGGTAAGGAATCGATTTCGTACCCCACTTCGTTCTTGACCCGTGTCAAATTCAAGAAGCCGTCGCTCGTGATATGAACCAGAGCTTTTATATCCCGCCCGGAACTCAGCAAATCGAGCGCCTCACGGACATAAATGTGTGTCGGTTCAAGAAGTTCTTCACTAATGGTGCAACTCAAGTCGTCAAATCGGGCAGCAACATCAAGTCCGCAATTTGTGAAGAATACGTGACGGGCAAGAGTTAAACCGTTGCTGTGAATTCCATTGCTTTCGATGCCGATAACTACATCGCCTTCGACTATATCCTGACCCACAAGCACTTTGTCGAGTTCGACCGCACCAATGGCCGTGCCGACTAGATCGAATCCGTAACCTTCCTTCATGCCGGTGATCATGTCCGGCAGTTGTGACGTCTCGCCTCCCGGGATCGAGACATTTGCTTGTTTTGCTCCTTCAACTAGTCCTTTTCCAATCTCTTCGAGAAAGTCCGGGTACGGGTTCTCTACGGCGATGTAGTCGACCAGCGATAGAGGGGTCGCCCCAACACAGATTAGGTCGTTTACATTCATAGCGACGCAGTCGATTCCGATGGTGTCGTACTTGTCGACCATTTGCGCGATCATAGCCTTCGACCCGACGCCATCGGTGCAAATTGCCGCCCCGACTTTGCCGAAGACTATAACTGTTGCGAAAAACCCGTTTCCGATTGGGTCGAGGAAAAACCGCTCTGCGCAGTGAACTTCGTCTTAAATCCGGATTGAGGCTGCAACGTTTTGCTAAACATCGAAGCAAAGCGGCGCATGGATTCAGCCGCGTCCTCGGTGTTCACACCGGAATCCGAATATGTGGTCTCGACCGCCGCAGCGGACGCGCGACTAAAACCAGCCATGACTATCTCCCATTGCGCACTATGGCGTTGGAGACGCCGTGGGCTTTTCGCTGAAAGTAAAGCAATTCATTCGAATGTGCCAAGCGGAATTGAATGCTACGTGGCACCGTGTCCAACGACCTAAATCTTCTGCGTCGGAAAATACTGTGCGACTGCGTCATTCGGGTCCCCTGAGTTGTAGTGGATGATCTTCTAGTCTCCGGACATGCAAATGGGTTAATTCTGAAATCCAAGGCTAAACTCTATTTCCAAAACTCGTCCCATTTTTTTCACAACATCTGGTATTCGTCAAGATTAAATACGCAAAATATGGGAGGTAGTATACATAACTTATTGTTATCAATGAATTATTTATGAAATCACGGAACTTGTTCGTTTGATTGCTCATTATCGAATTCGCTATATTACTATCCTATTTCGTCCCTAAATTTATTTTCAACCAAGGCAGTCTGATAATGCCGAATGAAAACAAGCCAAGCCCTGTAGATCTCGAAGTGATGCGTTTGGAGT
This sequence comes from Alphaproteobacteria bacterium, assembly GCA_965198325.1. GTDB lineage: Bacteria > Pseudomonadota > Alphaproteobacteria > UBA828 > JAPUJA01 > CBDAPE01. Next base: position 308,110 of record CBDAPE010000018.1, read on the forward strand.
CAAAACGCTGATTACGGATCCCACGCCGAATCAGAAAAACAGTGTCTTGGTCTCAGCCAGGAAAAGGAGAAAAATTGCTAATCGTGTTAGACACGCCGGGATTAGTTGTTTGCCATCAGTGGTCCAAATTCGCAGACCATGTCGGGGCAGTGAAACAAGCGATAATCGCGGACACGCAGTCCGATGAAGAAAGCCTTGAAAAGTTGGCTGTTCTCGAAGGCACATACGTGCAAGGAGGTTTGACGAGCGAAGATCGGATGGTTCTTAGCTATCGGGTTCTTGCTCATTTGGGGGTAGACCCTGGCACCCGCCCAATTTTTCACGTCATCGCATATCCTGCAAAGTTTGAAATTTGCTCGAATGATTTTTGGAACCAGCGGGTTGAGCTCGCAGAGTTTGACGTCTTGGACTTGTCATAATCTTGGCCGCTAATGAAGGTCATGATTCGTCGGACGCGGCGCTGGGCATCGCGTTCGTCCTCGCCGCGGCCGTGCTGCTCTCGTTCAAGGGCATCCTCATCAAGCTTGCCTACGCCGAAGGGGTCGGGGTCATTGCGCTTTTGTGGCTGCGCTTCGCCATCGCGCTGCCCTTCTTCTGGAGCTTCGCGGTCTGGCGGCTGGGGCCGACGCGCGTCTTTGCGATCGAGCGGCGCGACCTCTTGGCGGCGTTTCTGGGCGGGGGCCTGACCAACTGGGGCGCCTGGGTCGCGGATTTCACCGCACTCTCGATGATCGACGTCAGCCTGTCGCGGATCATCCTGTTCAGCTTTCCGGCCTTCGTGCTGCTCTTCGATTCGGCGCGCAAGCGCCGGGCCCCGCCGCTCCGCCAGTGGGCGGCGCTGATCCTGATCGAGGCCGGCGTGGTGCTCTCGCTGGGCGGCTTCGATGTCGGCTATATGGTGGAAAACCTCGCGGGCGCCGCCTGGGCGATGCTCTCGGGCCTGATCTTCGCGATCTACATCATGATCAACCAGGAAACCTCGGTGCGGACCGGCTCGATCCGCTTCACGGTGTTCGCGGTCACCGGCGCCTGTGCCGTGCTGACCGTGCATTTCTTCGCGGCCCATCCGGTGAGCGACCTCGCGATAAGTCCGATGGGGCTGCTGTGGGCCGGGTTGCTCGCGATCCTCGCGACGCTCGTGCCCTATTTCATGTTCTCGGAAGGCATCCGGCGCGCCGGCGCGGCGCGTGCCTCGCTGGTAAGCGCGATCGGTCCGCCGGCCACGGTTCTGCTCGCCTTCCTGATCCTGGGCGAGCGGATGGGACCGATCCAGCTCCTCGGCGGCGCGGTGGTGATCCTAGGCGTCGTGGCGCTGGAGGCCCGCTGGCAGCGGAGTGCGCTCCGGGGCGGTCCCGAATGACGCCGTCCCCCGTCTTGCATCGATGGCGGGGGGCGGGGTACATCTGGCAGCGCGCCGGGCGAGACCGCACCGGCGCCGACCACATCCAAGGGAGATCACCATGGCCGCACCCTCGCTGGCGGCGTCGACCGCCGCCAAGGCGCTCGCCGCGCTCAAGGCCCGCAAGGCCCGTTTCGTTCATGTCGGAATGTTCGACTACGAGGGCAGCTTTCGCGAGCGCCGCCTGCCGCTCGATCTGGCGAAGCTCGCGTTCGACGGTTCGCTCGAGTGGTGCAACAACGTGCGCGGCTGGGATCCCACCGACGCCATGTGGGATCCCCGCCCCGTGGTGGGCGAGGCGACCCGGATCGATCCGGCCAGCGGGCGCGCTTACGGCTTCGAGAAGGACGCGGCGCTTTATGTGACCGATTATGTCGGGGTGTCCGCCGCCGCCTCGCCCCGCGACCTGCTCGTCAGTCAGGTCGCGAAGGCCGACGCCATGGGCTACGCGGTCAAGGCGGCCTTCGAGTGCGAGTACTTCATCCTCGACGAGAGCGCGGACTCCTTGCGCGAGAAGAAGTTCTCGAACCTCGCCTTCTTCGCCGTGGACAACCGCTGCTGGGATGCCATGCCGGCGGCCGAGAATGCGGGCTTTATCGCCGATCTCGACGACGCCATGGCGGCGATGGACATCCCGCTGTTCGCCGTCGGCCTCGAGCTTGGGCCCGGTTGCTTCGAGGCGACCCTGCGTGCGCGGGACTGCCTGCGCGCGGCGGACGATGCCGCCTTCTTCAAAGTGTTCACCAAGGCCTTCTGCCACCAGCACGGGCTGAGCGCATCGTTCATGGCCCAGATGGATGCCTCCGTCGCCGGCCTCTCGGGTCATATTCACATGTCGCTGGCCGACAAGAAGACGGGCCGGCCGGTGTTTTTCGACAAGCGCCAGCCGGACAATCTGAGCAAGACCTTGCGCCATTTCACCGGCGGGATGCTGACCCACATGCCCGATCACACCGTGCTCTCGGCCGGCACGGTTAACGCCTACCGGCGGCTGGTGCCGGGAAACTGGTCGCCGCGCACGCCGACCTGGGGGATCGGCAACTATTCGGTCGCGGTGCGTGCGGTGGCGGTCAATGCGGCGCAGGCGCGCCTCGAATTCCGCGTCCCCGCCGCCGATACCAACCCTCACCTCGCCATGGCCCAGATGCTGGCCACGGGCCTGTGGGGCATCGAGCACAAGACCGAGCCGCCCAAGCCGGTTACGGGCAACGCCCGGGATATCGCGTTCCCGAGGCGCAAAGCCCTGCCGCGCAACCTGCTCGACGGCGCCGAGCGGCTGATGGCGTCGAAGAGCGCGAAGGCCTTCTACGGCGAAGCGTTCGTGGATCAGTTCGGCCGCTCGCGGCTGAACGAATACACCGCCTGCAGCCGCGACGTGAGCCCGTTCGAGCGGAGCCGTTACATGGATGTGGTCTAGGAGATTGTGGACGGACGCGCGGGCCGGGCGGCCCGGGCCCGATTCTTGAGGCGGCGCCTAGCGGCCGTTGCGCAGGGTCTTCCAGCGCCCGGCCAAGGCCTCGGCGACCTGGTCCCAGCCCACGTTGCTTTGGGGCCGGCGGCCGATCATCTGGGCGTAGAGGTCGTTGGGCTCGGCGCCCCGGCGCTGCCAGTTGAGGCACTGTTCGACGGCGATGGTCTGGGCTTCGACCGCAAGCTCGAATGCGGAGAACTGGGGATTGTCGCAATGCATGGCGCGCCTCGTTCCTCTCTGCCTGTGCCCAGCGTCGCACGGGTGCGCGTCCCAGACTGTGATGGCTGACAACGCGAGCAGAGATTCTTGCACCAGATGTCGTAAATTTCTCTTAAAGACCCACGAAATCTGGAAGGGGGACTGGAAGCCCCCTCGCCCGGGGCGGCCCGGGAGGCTGGTTCGCCCGGGCGACGCTCAGATGAAGTCGATCAGGTTGATCATGTAGTGAAGGAAGATCACCAGGACGAGCGAGCGCTGCCACATATAGATGCCCGCGAGCATGCCGCCGAGGACGAAGGTGTAGCCCAGCGCGCCGAGTCCGCCGCTCCAGTGCATCAGGGCGAACATCAGCGTCGATACGAGCAGCACGGCGGGCGCGCCGAGGCCCAGCCGCTCGAGATAGCGGAACGCGACCCGCCGGCACAGCAGCTCTTCGGAGACCGCGACCAGAAGCAGGCCCGCGGTCAGGTCGAAGACGTCGAGCCAGTCGAAGCCCGTGGCGGGATACTGGAAGAGCACGAAATCGGGCATCGCACCGTTGACCGGCGCGAGAATGTAAATGTCCGCCAGTTGGTGAAACCCGTAGGCGACGCCCAGGAAGGGCAGGACGAACCACCAGTCGAGGCGCCGGCCCTCGCCGGCGAGAGCGAGCCCCCGAAGCGGGGGAAGCAGCAGCAGGATCGCGAGGCCGAGGATGCGGGTCAGGTAATCCGTGAGATAGACCGGCCAGCCCGGCTCGCCCTTGACCAGCTCGATGAACAGGAAATCGTTGAACCAGTAGGGCGCAATAGCCAGCGCGACGAGCCCGCCCAGCAGAACGGAGCGCGGCGCGGCGGGTGGAAGTTCGCTCGAAGCCATGGTGCGACGATAACGCGGGCCGGGGCCGGACCCCAGAGCGAATTATGATCGTCCGGTCTCCCTTGAAGCCGCGATTGCAGCCCGCCGCCTGGCCGGGGTTGGCTTGAGGCGCGGCCGGCCCCAGCAAAAACAGCCGGCACGCCCGTGTCAGCCTGCGCGACGCATGAGCGCATCGACCGTTTCAGACTGCGGGCCGCTCGGTCCGCGGCCGTGAGCGACAAATAATCTAGCGCGGCGGGTTGATCCGCCGGTAGGACAGCGCCTCGGCGACGTGGATCCTCGAGACCCCGTCGGCCTGGTCCAGGTCGGCAAGCGTGCGGGCGACCCGGAGCACCCGGTGATAGCCCCGGGCGGACAAGCCCATCTTCTCGACCGGCTCGCCGGCCTGCGCCCCGCCGCCCAGCCCGCCGTAGCGCGCACTCTGGATCGCCCGGGCCGCCGCGACCCGGGCGGCGACGTCGGCCGAGCCTTCCGCGGGCGGCGGCAGGGTGAGGTCGGCGGCGCTCACCTCGGGCACCTCGACATGAAGGTCGATACGGTCGAACAGGGGGCCGGAAATCTTCGCCTGGTAGTCCGCCGCGCAGCGGGGCGCCCGGTTGCATGCCCGCGCCGCATCGTCCAGATAGCCGCAGCGGCAGGGATTCATCGCGGCGACGAGCTGAACCCGCGCGGGATATTTCAGATGGGCGTTGGCCCGCGCCACCATGATCGAGCCGCTTTCCAGCGGCTGGCGGAGGGAATCGAGCACCATGCGGGCGAACTCGGGCAGCTCGTCCAGGAACAGCACGCCGAGGTGGGCAAGCGAGACCTCGCCGGGCCGGGCCCGCTGTCCGCCGCCCACCAGTGCCGCCATGGACGCCGAATGGTGGGGGTCCCGGAACGGCCGCGCCCGGGTGAGCTTGCCGCCGGCGAGCTGGCCGGCGACGGATGCAATCATGCTGACCTCCAGGGCCTCGGACGCATCGAGCGGCGGCAGCAGGCCGGGCAGGCGCTGGGCCAGCATCGACTTGCCGGCGCCGGGCGGGCCGATCATCAGCAGGTTGTGACCGCCGGCCGCGGCCACCTCGAGCGCCCGTTTCGCGGTCTCCTGGCCCTTGAAATGGTTGATCAGCGCGATCAGGCCGGCTGGCGCGATCACCGCGATCGCCCCCGCCCAGGCCGCTTCGCCGCCGTTGCCTTCCGGGCAGATCAGCCCTAGTCCCGCGGCATTCGCCCCGATCGCGGCGGGCAGCACGCCGGCAACCGGCACGAGCCGGCCGTCGAGCGCGAGCTCGCCCAGCGCCGCGAAGCCCGACAGCGCGTCATCGGGCACCACCCCCATGGCGACCAGCAGGCCGAGCGCGATCGGCAGGTCGAAATGGCTGCCTTCCTTTGCGAGGTCCGCGGGCGCGAGGTTCACGGTGATCCGTTTGGGCGGGAAGGCGAGGCCCATGGCGCCGAGCGCCGCGCGCACCCGCTCCCGGCTCTCGGCCACCGCCTTGTCGGGCAGGCCGACGATGGCGAACGCCGGCAGGCCGCTCGAAATCTGGACCTGCACGTCCACGGGCAGAACTTCGATGCCCTGAAAGGCGAAGGTATTGATCCGCGCGACCATGCGCGAAGTGTAGGGGGCGAAGCCGCAAAATTCCAACGTCCGGTTGTGGCCGGACCCGGGCCCGCGGGCTCAGTCGACGATGAACAGCGTCGCGCCCCCTTGGGTGACCGAGCGGTGGGCCTTGGCGTCGTCGGCCACCTGATAGCTCTGCCCCGGTGTCAGCGTCACCGAGCCGCCCTCCTCGAACTCGGTTACCAGCTCGCCTTCGAGACAGAGCAGGATGTGGCCCTTGTTGCACCAGTGATCGGCGAGATAGTCCGCCGAATACTCGACCATGCGGACCCGCAGGTCGCTGAACTGGCGCGTCCGCCAATAGGCCACGCCGGTCTCGCCCGGATGTTCGGTCCGTTCGACCTCGGACCAGTCCGTCGTGCCGAACGGAATATCGGTCATTTTCATGGCGCGTCCTCCGCTGATCCGTCGCCCAATGATCGCCAAGTCTAGTGCGGCTTGGCCCCGGCCGCCAGTACGGGCACCACATTTTCCGTTGGTTCGGGTGCCGCGATCGGCGGATACTCGGAGACCACGGACCCAGCTTGAAACGACGGGGGGAATTATGACATCGGACTGGCTCGGCTCATCGATCATGACGGCGCGGGGCGTCGCCCGCGGCGCGCCCGGCGCGACCCACGAGCTCACGGAAGAAAAGCAGGGCACCTACCACTACACCATGGGGCCCTATTCGGAGCCCGTGCTCGAGATCGAGCCCGGCGACCGGGTGATCGTCGAGACCCGCGACGCCTTCGAGGGCAAGATCACCTCGGAAGAAGACAAGCCGTCGGACGTGCTCGACATGCCCTACGTCAACCCCCAGAACGGGCCGATCCTGGTCAGGGGCGCCGAGAAAGGCGATGCGCTCGCGGTCCATATCGAGACCATGAAACCCCGGGGCGAACATCCGTCGGGCACCTGCGCCATGATCACCGAGTTCGGCGCGCTGACCGGCACCGCCTACACCGCGCTGCTCAACGACCCGCTGCCCGAAAAGGCCCGCAAAATCCCCCTCGACGAGGAGAAGGTCTACTGGAGCGACCGGGTGACCCTGGCCTACAACCCCCATATCGGCACGCTGTCCTGCTCGCCCGAGATCGATTCCATCAACTCGCTCACGCCCGATTACCACGGCGGCAACATGGACCTGCCCGACATGGGGCCGGGAAGCGTGACCTACCTGCCGGTCAATTCCCCGGGCGCGCGGCTGTTCATCGGCGACGCCCACGCCTGCCAGGGCGACGGCGAGGTCTGCGGCACGGCGGTCGAATACCCCTCGCTCACCACGATCCACGTCGACCTCGTCAAGGGCTGGACGATCCCCTGGCCCCGGCTCGAGCGCGAGGATTTCATCATGGCGATCGGCAGCGCCCGGCCGCTCGAGGACGCCACCCGGATCGCCTATCGCGAGCTGATCCGCTGGATGGTTGCCGATTACGGCTTCGATACCTGGGATGCCTACATGATGCTGAGCCAGTGCGGCCACGTCCGGCTCGGCAACTTCGTCGATCCGAAATACACCGTCGGCGCGGGAATCAAGAAAAAATTCCTGGCCGATTAGCCGTGCGCGCCAATACGTACTAAGCCCGCGCCGGCCGCAGACGCGGCCAATCATTATTTCTTGCGGGCGGCCGCAGGGCCGGGGTTGGCCAAGGGCGGCCGGCCCCGACCAAAGACTGCGGCGCCAGCCTGCGCGGCACCCGAGCGCGTTCAAAATCGCGTGGCGATTGAACGCCGGGCGCTTTGCAGAGCAAAGTGAGCCGGATAAGACCCTACCGGTTGGGCTGGGGCGTGGTCCGGAAATAGGGGCGCTTCTCGTCCCACCCCTTCGGAAACTTCTCTTTCATGACCTCGGGATCGGTCAGCGAGGGCACGATGATGCAGCTATCGCCGTCCCGCCAGTTGACCGGTGTCGCGACCATGTAGTCGTCGGTCAGCTGAAGGGCGTCGAGAACCCGCAAGATCTCGTCGAAGTTCCGGCCCGTCGGCGCCGGATAGGTGATCATGGCGCGGATCTTCTTGTTGGGCGAGATCCAGAACACCGTACGCACGGTCAGCGTATCCAGCGCATTGGGATGGATCATGCCGTAGAGGTCCGCAACCTTGCGGTCCGGATCGGCCAGGATCGGGTAGTTGGGCCGGGTGCCCGCGATCTCCTCGACGTCGTCGGACCATTTGACGTGGTCCTCGACCGAGTCGACGCTGACCGCGATCACCTTGCAGCTGCGCTTCTCGAACTCGCCCTTGAGCCGCGCCACCTCGCCGAGCTCGGTGGTGCAGACCGGCGTGAAGTCCTTCGGGTGCGAGAACAGGACGCACCAGCTATCGCCGATATAGTCGTGGAAGCTGATATCGCCTTCGGTCGACGCTTGGGTGAAATCGGGCGCAGTGTCGCCAAGCTGAAGTGCCATGAGCTATCCCCCTTGAAATGGATGTCTGAAATTTCGGCGACCGCTTGGATCGCGGTTCTTGCCTGATCCCGAGTATAGGCGCGCTTTACGGCGCGCGCGAGTCCGCTGCCCAAGGCGGCCGTTCAATCCTTCGTGATTTGCGCCGACCCGGCCTCGGCGCCTTGCTCACCCGGGCGGACCGCTGTGGTGGCGTCGCTCGATGGCGGTCCAGATGTCGGCTGCGAGCGAGACGTCGTCGAAGCGGTCGATCTCCTGAATTCCGGTCGGCGAGGTCACGTTGATCTCGGTGATGAAGCCGCCGATCACGTCGATGCCGACGAAGATCAGGCCGCGCTCCGCGAGCGTCGATCCGATCGCGGCGCAAATCTCGCGTTCGCGGGCCGTGAGCGTGGCCTTTTCGGGCACCGCGCCGACATGCATGTTGGCGCGCGCCTCGCCCGGCGGCGGCACCCGGTTGATCGCACCGGCCGGCTTGCCGTCGATCAGGATGATTCGCTTGTCGCCGGCACGCACCTCGGGCATGTAGCGCTGTACGATGATCGGCTCGCGATAGAGTTCGGTGAACAACTCCAGGAGCGCGGTCAGGTTCTCGTTTCCGGGCGCAATGTGAAACACGCCCGCGCCGCCGTTGCCGAACAGCGGCTTGACGATGATGTCCTCGTGCTCGGCGCGGAACGCCACGATCTCGGTCCGGTCGGTCGTGATCAAGGTCGGCGGCATGAGTTCGGCGAAGTGGGTAACAAACAGCTTCTCCGGCGCGTTGCGGACATGGACCGGATCGTTGACCACCAGGGTGCCGGGGTGGACATGTTCCAGCAGGTGTGTGGCCGTGATGTAGGACATGTCGAACGGCGGATCCTGGCGCATCAGCACGACGTCGACGCCTTTCAGATCGATCATCTCCGGATCGCCCAGAGTGAAGTGATTGCCCGCCTCGCGGCGCACCGCGAGCCGTCGCGCGCGGGCCACGACCCGGCCGTCCTTGAGCGAAAGATCGCGGGGCAGGTAGTGAAACATTCCGTGGCCGCGCTTCTGGGCTTCGAGCGCCAGCGCGAAACTCGAATCGGCGTCGATGTCGATCGATTCGATCGGGTCCATCTGGATGGCGACGGCAAGGCTCATGGACGCTCCTCAGTTCAGGGAGGCGCGCAGCTCTTCGAGAAGCCGGTTGACCCGGGCGCGCTGGGGGTCGTGGGCGTCGAGATCGAGGCACCGTTCGAGGGCCGAAATACCACCCTTCACGTCGCCGATGCGCGGGCGCAAAACGCCCAGTTCGCGCCAGCAGTCCAGCAAATCGGGCGCGAACAGAACGATCCGCTCCAGGATGGTAACCGCGCGTGCGACGTCGTCGCCCTGGAGCGCCCGCGTTTTGACGTTGTTTTGCAGGCGGAGCAGGATCTGGCGGTCGGTCACGGGTTCGTAGAGCTCGGGCGTGAGTTCCGCGCCGGTGCCGGCGACATATTTCAACAACTCGCGCAGGGCCGCCGCGCCCAGGATCCGGGCGCCGTCGAAGGGATCGAGAATCGCCCGCTCGCCGCCCTCGTCGATGCGCACCAGGAAATGGCCGGGAAAACCCAGCCCGACCATCGACCAGCCTTGCGCCCGGGCGGCGTGGATCAGCAGGATGCCGAGCGCGACGGGCAGGCCCTTGCGGCGGTCGATGACGCACATCAGATCGGCATTGTCAGGGTCGTCGTAGGTCTCGGAATCGCCGCTATAGCCGTGCTCGTCGTAGACCACGCGCCTGAGCGCCTCGATTCGCTCGGTCAGCGTCTCGGCGCTGTTTGCGTCGGCCGCGACGTCGGCGGCCAGCTGATCGAGGTGGTACCGGTAAGATTCGAGCGGTATGGACAGCCGATCGAGGCCCGCCAGCGTCAAGGCGGCATCCGCCAGATCGAAGCGGTCGCCATCCAGCTCGCCCAGAGCGCGGAGCGCCCGTTCCAGCTCGGCGCGTCCGCTCACGGGCCTGCCTCGCGGCGCGGATCGTCCTTCAGGCGGACGTGGCTGATCACCTGTTTGACGCCGGCGATGGTGCGCGCCCGGTCGATCACCCGGTCGAGCTCGGCCTGGCCCGACGCGATGCCGATGATGTAGACGATGCCGTTGACGGTTTCGACATTGTAGTTGATCGACGAGACATCGGCATCGAACAAGAGCTCGGTCGAGAGCTGCGCCGAGATCCAGGCGTCCTTGGCGGCGTCGAGGATATCGTCGTCGTTACGAACCTGAATCTCGTTGATGACCTCTTGTACGCCGGCGGCCTGCCACGCTGCTTCGAGCGCATTAATTCGGGCCTCGGTCCGCTCCACGTCCCCGGTCAACAGCACGCGCCCTTCGACGACGTCGATCGAGACGTCCAGATAGGTCTCCTTGTCGGCGCTGAAAAGGAAGTGATTGATCGCGAGCCGAATCGTGGCATCGTCGACGGCGTCGCCCACGGAGCGCTCCTGGGCGACCACCGTACCGCCGGTTGCCGCGGCGCCGACAACGGCGCCGGCGCAGCCCGACAGCAGACCGCCCGCGAACCCCATGAGAACGACAACGCCGAGCCACCCCGGCAACCTGCGCGGCCGGACGAGACGGCGGAATAACTGAACCTGCATACGTTCGCTCCCTGCGTCCGCGCCGGTCAGGGGCGCCAGGCGTCAGGAAAATGTCGGGGCCAACGCCGGGGGGTCACCGCGATGACGTCGAACCGGACTCCTAGAGTGGCAAATTTTGGGTGCTGCGCCAAGAAGCTCGACGCCGCGCGCGCAATTCTTTTGCGGGCCCGGGGGGTGACGGCCTCGAGCGCCTGCTCGATCCGCCCACGCGCCTTGACTTCGACGAACGCCAACACGCCGGCGCGTTGCGCGATGAGATCGATTTCGCCCACCGGCGTAGTGTAGCGCCGGGCGACGATGCGCCAACCCGCGAGCTGCAACCGCCAGGCGGCAAGCCGCTCCGCGCGGCGACCCCGGCGTTCCGCAACCCGCCGCGCCTGACCGGTCATGAAGAGTCGGCGGCCTTGCCGGCGAGCGCCAGGGCCCGGCGATAAACCCGCCGGCGGGGTTCGCCCGTCGCGCCCGCCACGGCGTCGACCGCATCCTTGAGCCGGTGCGTTGCGAGCGCGGCCCGAAGCGCGCCATCGAGCGCCTCCGGGTCCGTCGCACCCCGGTCCCCGGCCGTCGGCGGGCCGATCACGACGACCACCTCGCCCCGGGGCGGACCGTCTTCGGCGTAGGCGGCCGCCAGGGCATCGAGGGGGCCGCGTCGGGCCTCCTCGTAGCGCTTCGTGAGTTCCCGGGCGACACAGGCCTCCCGGGGCCCCAGGGTCTCGGCCATGTCGGTCAGGGTCTCGGGCAAGCGGCGCGCCGCCTCGAACACCACGAGGCTCGCCCGCACGCCCGCCAGAGCCGCGAGATCCTTGCGCCGGGCCGCAGCCCGGGTGGGCAGGAAGCCGACCACGAGGAAGCGGTCGGTCGGCAGGCCGGCGATACTGAGCGCGGCAAGCGGCGCGCTGGCGCCGGGTAGGGCGGTCACCCGGTGGCCCGCTTCGATCGCCGCGCGGACCAGCTTGTAGCCCGGATCGGAGACCAGGGGCGTGCCCGCGTCGGAGACCAGGCAGACCACCTCGCCCTGGGCCAGGCGCCTGAGCAGCTTGGGCCGCGCGGCCCGGGCATTATGCTCGTGGTAGGGCGCGAGCGGCGTCTTCAAGCCATGCAGCGCGAGCAGACTTCGGGTCTTGCGGGTGTCCTCGCAGGCGATCACGTCGGCGGCCTCCAGCAGATCGAGCGCGCGCAGCGTGATGTCGCGGGCATTCCCGATCGGGGTCGCGGTGAGGTAGAGACCGGGCTCGGGGCACGCGGGCGCCGGTTTACTTAAGCTCTCCCGCTCGCTAGGCTTCCCGGAATCCTGGGGTCTGGAACCGGAGGGTCGCGTTGCCCGATTTGGCGCTTCGCCGCTGGCGGAAGACCGTTTGCGGCCCGTTCTCTGTCGCGTCATGGTTGCTTGCCGTCGCGCTGTTCCTGGCCGCTTGCCAGGAGGGGGCCAGACTACCGGGTTGGCTCGAGGATTCGCAACCGGCGGAGCCGCCCGTTGTCGAGGCTCCGCCGCCCCAGCCCGAACCCGAACCGGAACCCGCCCTCGAAGTCGTCGAGCTCACGGCGATCGAACCCGTCGAGATCGAAGTCGAGCCCCTCGACATCGTCGAGCTGGGTCCGGCCAGGGTGGGCTTCCTGGTTCCGCTGACGGGTCGCGGCGCCGACGAGGGCCGCGCCATGCTCGACGCCGCCCAGATCGCATTGTTTGACGTCGGCGAAACGATCGTCCTGTTGCCGCGCGACACGAAAGGCCGTCCCGAGGCGGCCGCCGAAGCCGCTGCCGCCGTGATCGGCGAGGGCGCCGAGCTTATCCTCGGTCCCCTGTTTGCCGACTCGGTCGAGGCGGTCGCCCCGCTCGCGCACGACGCCGGCATCAACTTGGTCGCCTTTTCGACGGATCCCCGGGTCGCCGGCGACGACAGTCTGCTGATCGGCTTCACCTCGGCCCAGCAGGTTGTCAGGCTCGTGGCCTTCGCGCGCGCCCAGGGGCTCTCCCGGTTCGCGGTCCTGGCGCCCGATACGGCTTACGGTCAGGCGGTGGTTTCCCAATACCGCGCGGCGGTCGCCGGGGCCGGCGCGGAGCTGTCCCGTGCGGAGTTCTATGCGCCCGACGGCAGCGACGCCCAGGCGGTGGTGCGCCGGCTCGCCAATTACGACGCGCGCAACGGGGCGCTCCGCGCCCAGATCGCCGAGTTCGAGGCGCGCGACGACGAGCTCGCCCGGCAGGCGCTGGCCCGGCTCGATGGCCTCGACACCCTCGGGCCCGCGCCCTTCGACGCGCTGTTGATCGCCGACGGCGGACCCGGCCTGCGCTCTGTCGCGCCGCTTCTGCCCTATTACGACATCGACCCCAACGAGGTGCGTTTGATGGGCACGGGCCTGTGGGATGACCCCGAAACGCTTTCCGAACCGACCCTCCTGGGCGGCTGGTTCGTCAGTCCCCCGCCTGCCGCGCGCGAACGCTTCGTCGCCCGCTTCGAGCGGATTTACGGCGAACGCCCACCACGCCTGGCGACGCTCGCCTACGATGCCACCGCGCTGGCCGGCGTACTCTCGCGCTTTCCCACGGGCGCCGATTTCAGCTACGAGTCTCTCCGTTCGTCGAACGGCTTTGTCGGCGTCGACGGGGTCTTCCGGTTCGGCGCCGACGGTCTTGCGGAGCGCGGCCTCGCGGTCCTCGAGGTGGGCGCCGGCGGCAGTGCCTGGGTGATCGACGAGGCCCCGACCACCTTCCAGACGGCGGCGCAGCGGGCCGAAGACAGTCCCGGATCCGCCGATTAGATAACCAGCGCCGCGATCACGGCGTTCAGGACCCGCCGGCCGGCCGGGGTCGCGCGCACGCCCCGCTCGTCCTGCTCGATGAAGCCGCCCTCGCAAAGCCGTGCCAGCGCGCCTTGATCGATCGCGTCGCCAAGCGCCATGCCCGTGCGCCGCGCGAACGCAGCCGCGTCGAGACCCTCGGTCAGGCGCAGGCCCATCAGGACCGCTTCGCCCGCGCGCTCCCCCGCATCCAGCGCGCGATCCTCGATCAGGCCGTGGCCCGTGGATTCGACCCGGGTGAGCCAGTCTTCGGGGCGCTGGGTCCGGCGCGTCGCGCAGGCTCCCATGCGTCCGTGGGCGCCCGGGCCAATGCCGGCATAGTCGCCATATCGCCAGACGGCGAGGTTATGACGACATTGTGCGCCGGCTCTCGCGTGATTGGAGACCTCGTAGGCCGGCAACCCGGCGGCCTCGAGCATCTCCTGGGTGATGTCGTAGAGAGCGGCACCGGCATCCTCGCCTGGCACGGCGAATTCCCCGTCGCGCACCGCCGCGAAAAACGCCGTGCCCTTCTCGATCGTGAGTTGATAGAGCGAGAGATGATCGCCGGCCAGCGCGAGCGCGCGGGCGAGCTCGGCCTTCCAGGCGGCGATGCCCTGCCCGGGCCGGGCGTAGATCAGGTCGAACGAGACCCGCCCGAATTGGGCCGTCGCCAGGCCGAGCGCGCCGAGCGCTTGCGCGGCGTCGTGTTCACGGCCCAGAAAGCGGAGCGCATCGTCATCGAGCGCCTGGATGCCGAGCGAGAGGCGGTTGATCCCCGCCTCGCGAATGGCGGCGAACCGGGCGGCCTCCGCCGAGGTCGGGTTGGCCTCGAGGGTGATTTCGATATCCGGAGCGGCCCGCCAGTGATCCTTCGCCCGTTCGATCAGGGCCGCGGCCGTCTCGGGCGCCATCAGCGAGGGCGTGCCGCCGCCGAAGAAGATCGAACCCAACGGCCGGCCGGCGCTCGCGGCCGCCGCATGATCGAGCTCGGCCAGCAACGCGGCCCGCCAGCGGCCGTGGTCGATCCCGTCCGTGACGTGGCTGTTGAAGTCGCAATAGGGGCATTTCGACCGGCAGAACGGCCAGTGGACGTAGAGCGCAAGGGGATCGGCGGCGGAATCGGTCATGGTGTCTCGTCGAAACATGCCGCCGTCAGCTTGGCGAAGGCGTCGGCCCGGTGGCTCATGGCGTGCTTTTTCTCGGGCTCCATCTCGCCGAAGGTCAGGTCATGGCCGCGGGGCACGAAGATCGGGTCGTAGCCGAAGCCGCGGCTGCCCCGGGGCGGAAAGGCGAGATGTCCGTCGATGCGCCCTTCGAAGCTTTCGCAATGGCCGTCGGGCCAGGCGAGGGTGAGCGCGGCGCTGAAATGGGCCCGGGCGCCGGTCGGCGCAACGCCGCGCTGGGCGAGTTCCCGTTCGACCCTGTCCATTGCGGTCCCGAAATCCTTTCCCGGCCCCGCCCAGCGCGCCGAAAGGATGCCCGGCGCACCGTCCAGGCCATCGACCACCAGCCCTGAATCATCCGCCAGCGCCGGTCCGTCAGCCAACGCCGCGGCGGAGCGGGCCTTGATCTCCGCGTTGGCGACGAAATCGGCGCCGGTCTCCGGAGGCTCCGGCAGGCCGAGCGCGCTCGCGGCGGCGACGTCGGCTCCATAGGACGCGAGCAGCGCGGCAATCTCCCGGACCTTGCCCGGATTGTGGCCCGCGATCACCAGGCGGCCCCCGGAAAAGCGGCGGAAAACCCTCGGCTCCATACCCTAGTCGTTGTCCTTGAGTGCCGTGTTCTGGTGGCCGACCAGTTCCGCGATGCCTTTTTTCGCGAGTTTGAGCAGGGCCGTGAACTGCTCCTCGGAAAACGGCGACTCCTCGGCGGTGCCCTGGATCTCGACGATTCCGCCGCTCCCGGTCATGACGAAATTCGCGTCCGTGTGGGCGGCGCTGTCCTCTTCGTAATCGAGGTCGAGCACGGCTGCGCCGTCGACGATGCCGCAGGACACCGCCGCGACCTGATCGGCGAGCGGCGTGCGCTCGATGGCGCCGTCGGCGAGGAGCTTGGCGAAAGCCTGCTGGAGCGCCACATAGGCGCCGGTGATCGCGGCGGTTCGGGTGCCGCCGTCGGCCTGGATGACATCACAGTCGACTGTGATCTGGCGCTCCCCGAAGCCCGCGAGATCGGTCACCGCACGCAAGGAGCGCCCGATCAGACGTTGGATTTCCTGCGTCCGGCCCGATTGCTTGCCCCGGGCGGCTTCCCGGGAGCCCCTGGTATGCGTCGCCCGGGGCAGCATGCCGTATTCCGCGGTCACCCAGCCGGTGCCCGAGTTGCGCAGGAACGGCGGCACGCGGTTTTCGACGCTGGCCGTGCACAGCACCCGGGTTGCGCCGAACCGGGCCTCGCAGGAACCTTCGGCATAGGGGTTGATGCCTGCGGTCAGGCGGATCTCGCGCAACTCCGAATCGGCGCGGCCGGATGGGCGCATGGGCTGGACTCCTTTGCGAACCCGTAAACCGGGGCGAGGAAGGCTGACATCGACTTAAACCCCGGGGCTCAACCTAACGCCGGGCGTCCGACCGGTCCAGCGCGCCCTGCCGTTGACGCTGATTTCGCCGCTCACTACATTGCAAGGGCTGGATCCCGCTTGGGAGCCGGCGGAGCAAAATGCCGGAGTGTGCCGTATTGCAGAACTTGAACGAACGCTCGTGCGAGGTATTTCGCCAGATCGTCGAGGCCTATGTCGAGACCGGCGAGCCGGTCGGCTCGCGTAATCTCTCGCACCGCCTTGAAATCGTCCTCTCGCCGGCGACCATCCGCAACGTCATGGCGGATCTGGAAGAAGCCGGCCTGCTCTATTCGCCCCACACCTCGGCGGGCCGGTTGCCCACGGCGTCGGGCCTTCGCTTGTTCGTCGACGGCCTTCTCGAACTCGGCAATCTGACTGAAGAGGAACGCGAGAAAATCGAAGCGCACTGCCAGACCGCGGGAAGCAGCGTCGAGTCCATGCTCTCCGAGGCGACCGAAGCGCTTTCGGGGCTGTCCGGCTGCGCCTGCCTAGTTTCGGCGCCCAAATCCGAGCAGCCCTTCAAGCATATCGAGTTCGTGGATCTTTCGCCGGGCCGCTGTCTCGCGGTGATGGTCACGCAAGCCGGCATGGTCGAGAACCGGCTGTTCACGACACCACCCGATCTGACCCCCTCCTCGCTCAGTGCGGCGGCGAACTATCTCAATGCCCGGCTCGTGGGACGGACCCTGAGCGAGGCCCGCGAGGTCATCGTGCGCGAGCTTCAGGAGCACCGCACCCAGCTCGATCAGCTGGCCGAGCGGGTCGTCGAGGCGGGCGTCGCCACCTGGTCCCGTACGGGCGATTCCGAGACTCTGATCGTGCGCGGTCAGGCCAATCTGTTGTCCGAGATGTCGCCGACCAGCGATTTGGAGCGGATCCGAATCCTCTTCGAAGCCCTCGAGGCGAAACAGGAGCTCGTTCGCGTGCTCGATCAAGCCCAACTCGCCGACGGCGTGCAGGTCTTCATCGGAGCGGAAAACCCGTTGTTCGGGATGAGCGATTGTTCGATGATCGTAGCGCCTTATCACAACAGCGATGCCCAGTTCATTGGCGCAATCGGCGTCGTCGGACCCACTCGCTTGAATTACGCCCGCATCATCCCCATGGTTGATTACACCGCCCGGGTCATCGGCAAACTCCTGGACGGAACCAACGTCACTTCGATCACGGGACGACATGGCTGATCAGAAAGACGCGACGTCGCCGCCCGAAACCCCGGACTCCGGGGATGGCGCGGCGTCCGAGTCCGAACCCCACGAGCTGTCCAAGACGGACGAAGCGCCCGATAACGGCGAGAGTACGATGGCTGACGCCGGCCTCGCGGAGCTCGCGCCCACCGTGGCCGAGCGCGAGACGGACGACGCCGATCTCAATGCGGCGGACCTGAAGGAACGGTTGCTCCGCGCACTGGCCGACATGGAGAATTTGCGCCGCCGCGCCCAACGCGAGCGTGAGGAGGCCGCGAAATACGCGATGACCAACTTCGCACGCGATCTGCTCACCGTGGCCGACAATCTGCGCCGTGCACTGGAAAGCATTCCAAACGACGCCCGGGCCGAGAACGAAGGCCTGCAATCCCTCGGTGACGGCGTCGAGATGACCGAGCGCGAACTCCTGAACCTGTTCGAGCGCTACGACATTCGGCGCGTGGAGCCGACTGGCGAGAAGTTCGACCCCAATTATCACCAGGCGATGTTCGAGGTCCCGGAGACCGGCGAACCGGCCGGAACGGTGGTCCGGGTCATGCAGGCGGGCTATGTGATCGGCGATCGCCTGTTGCGCCCCGCCATGGTCGGCGTCGCCAAGAGTGACGCGGGCGAGACCGACGAGTCAGACGACGAAGAGGGCGAAAGCGGTCAGCGTGTCGATACGACCGTGTGAGGCGCCGGGAGGACGGGCTTGGGGGGCTTGAATCGATCTCCAAAGGGTGGTTGCAGGCTCTGGAACGGCTTCCTATATAAGGCCAGACGTCCGTGACGCGCCGGCCGGACAGGCGGCACGTCGGAGCGGTCTGATGCCGTCTCGAATCGCTCGAGGCCGCACATGCGGCCGGTCGGATGTCCGGCTCGCCAGCGCAGGCGGCGAACCTTCGGGTCCGCTGTCGTGAGCGAAGGGCGGTAGAGTGCCGCTTCGATTGGAGCGAAGCGGTTTGGGGATAGACCGGACGCCGGGTGTCGATACGAACCCGGCAGAGACTTTGGCCGACGGGTTAGGCAAAGAAAAGAGGACGCGATGAGTAAAGTCATTGGCATCGATCTGGGCACCACCAACAGTTGCGTCGCCGTGATGGATGGCGCCGATCCGCGGGTGATCGAAAACGCGGAAGGCGCGCGCACGACACCGTCGATCGTCGCTTTCACGGACGACGGCGAGCGCCTCGTCGGTCAGGCGGCCAAGCGCCAGGCGGTGACCAACCCCGAGAACACGATTTTCGCCATCAAGCGCCTGATCGGTCGACCCTTCAAGGATCCGACGACCGAGAAGGACATGAAGATGGTCCCCTACGCGATCGTCGAGCACTCCAACGGCGACGCCTGGGTCGAGGCGCGCGGCGAAAACTACAGCCCGAGCCAGATCAGTGCGTTTACGCTGCAAAAGATGAAAGAGACGGCCGAGGCCTTCCTCGGCGAAAGCGTGACCCAGGCGGTCATCACCGTGCCGGCCTATTTCAACGATTCCCAGCGCCAGGCGACCAAGGATGCAGGCCAGATCGCCGGTCTCGAGGTCCTGCGGATCATCAACGAGCCAACCGCCGCGTCGCTCGCCTACGGGCTGGACAAAAACGAGGGCGGTACGATTGCGGTCTACGATCTGGGCGGGGGCACCTTCGATATCTCCGTGCTCGAGATCGGCGACGGCGTATTCGAGGTCAAATCGACCAACGGCGACACCTTCCTGGGCGGCGAAGATTTCGACCTTCGACTCGTCGACTATCTCGCGGACGAGTTCAAGAAAGACCAAGGCATCGATCTGCGCGCCGACAAGCTGGCGCTGCAGCGTCTCAAAGAGGGCGCGGAGAAGGCCAAGATCGAATTGTCGTCCTCGATGCAGACCGAGATCAACCTGCCGTTCATCACGGCCGACCAGTCGGGTCCGAAGCACCTCACCATCAAGCTGACCCGGGCCAAGCTGGAGGCGCTGGTCGAGGATCTCATCGAGCGGACCATCAAGCCCTGTCAGGCGGCGCTCAAGGATGCCGGCCTGACTGCGGGCGAGATCGCCGAGGTCATTCTTGTCGGTGGCATGACCCGCATGCCCAAGGTCGAGGAGACGGTGAAGAATTTCTTCGGTCGCGAGCCCCACAAAGGCGTCAACCCCGACGAGGTCGTGGCCTTGGGCGCCGCGATTCAGGCGGGCGTGTTGCAGGGCGACGTCAAGGATGTCCTGCTGCTCGACGTGACCCCGCTCTCGCTTGGCATCGAGACCCTGGGCGGTGTGTTCACCCGGTTGATCGACCGGAACACGACGATCCCGACGCGCAAGAGCCAGGTCTTCTCGACCGCCGAGGACAACCAGTCGGCGGTGACGATCCGGGTCTTCCAGGGCGAGCGCGAAATGGCGGCCGACAACAAGCTGCTGGGTCAATTCGATCTCGTGGGCATTCCGCCGGCGCCCCGGGGCATCCCGCAGATCGAGGTGACCTTCGACATCGATGCTAATGGTCTGGTCAATGTCTCGGCCAAGGACAAGGCGACGGGCAAGGAACAGCAGATCCGCATCGAGGCATCGGGCGGGCTGTCCGACGACGAGATCGATACGATGGTCCACGACGCCGAAAGCCATGCCGAAGAGGACAAGAAACGCAAGGAACTCGTCGAGACGCGAAACCACGCGGAATCGCTGATCAACACGACCGAGAAGACCTTGTCCGAGCATGGCGACAAGATCCCGCCCGAGGAGAAAGCCGCGATCGAATCCGACATCGAGGCCTTGCGCGGCATTCTTGCGAGTGAGGAGACCGAAGAGATAATGGCCAAGATCGAGGCTCTCGCCCAGTCATCCATGAAGCTCGGCGAAGCGATGTACAAGGCCAGCCAGGAAGAGGCCGAGACCATGGAGACGCCCGGCGGCGACGGCGCGGATCCGTCCGGCGAAGCTGAGGGCGCGGAAGAGGATGAGACCGTTGTCGATGTCGATTTCGAGGAAGTCGACGACGAAAAGCGGGACGATAAATCCGCCTGACGGTAGCCGACCGGTCGCGGCGGTGAGCCCAGGCAAGCGATGGAGCGCCGTCCCGGCTGTCGGGGCGGCTTTCCTTTGATGGCGGGCGGGTAACATGGCGAAGGCGGACTACTACGAGACCCTCGGGGTCGAGCGGGGCGCGAGCGAGGCCGACATGAAGAAGGCCTACCGCAAGCTCGCCATGGAGTACCATCCGGACCGCAATCCCGACGATGCCGCGGCCGAGCAGAAGTTCAAGGAGATCTCCGAGGCCTACGCCGTGCTCTCCGACAAGGAGAAGCGCGCGACCTACGATCAGTTCGGTCACGCCGCGTTCGACGGACAGCCCGGCGGACCGGGTGCAGGCTTCGACTATCACTCGACCTTCGCCGACGTCTTCGACGATTTGTTCGGCGAGTTCATGGGTGGGCGGCGCGGTGCCCGGGGCGGTCAGCGCGCGACCCGCGGCGCCGACCTGCGCTACAATATGGAAATCGATCTCGAGGAAGCCTTCGCCGGTAAGCAGACGACGGTCCGGGTGCCCACCACCGTGACCTGCTCGACCTGCGACGGCTCGGGCGCGGCCGAGGGCGCCAAGCCGGAGACCTGTCCGACCTGCCGGGGCGCAGGCAAGGTGCGCGCCCAGCAGGGCTTTTTCACGATCGAGCGTAGCTGCCCGGCCTGCAAGGGCGAGGGGCGGATCGTCACCAACCCGTGCAAGGCATGCAACGGCGCCGGCCGGGTGCAGAAGGAAAAAACCCTCTCGATCAACATCCCCGCGGGTGTCGAAGACGGCACCCGGATCCGGCTCACGGGCGAGGGCGAAGCAGGCGTGCGGGGCGCTGCGTCCGGCGATCTCTATATATTCCTGTCCATCAAGTCGCACCGCCTGTTCCGGCGCGACGGTGCCAACATCTATTGCCGGGTGCCGATTCCCATGACCCGCGGAGCGCTCGGCGGCTCGATCGAGGTGCCGACCCTGGGCGGTGGACGCGCCAAGGTCACGATTCCGGCGGGCACCCAGTCGGGTCATCAGTTCCGGCTCAAGGGCAAGGGCATGCCCTTGATGCGAGGCTCGCGCCACGGCGACATGTATATCCAGGTCAACGTCGAAACCCCGGTCAACCTGACCAAGCAGCAAAAGGAGTTGTTGGCCGAGTTCGAGAAATCCGGCGGCAAGAACACCAACCCCGAATCCGAGGGCTTCTTTGCCAAGGTCAAGGATATCTGGGAAGACCTGAAGGAATAGTCGGCCGGCTCTCTGGCAGCCGGCAAGGCCGGCATTGGCCACCCGCCGAGACCGCGCGGCGCGCCTCAAATCGATCAGCGCGGTTCGTCAGACTCGTTGTGATCCGCCGCGGGTTACCGTAGAAATCGGTCCCCATGGATCTCTATTCCGTCATAAAGGCATTGCATATTCTGAGCGCGACGGTGCTGTTTGGCGTCGGCCTGGGAACCGCTTTCTTCATGTTCCGCAGCCGCTACGCCGCCGACCTGAAATCGAAATACGACACGGCGCGCTCGACCGTGCGCGCGGATTACCTGTTCATTGCTCCCGCCGCCATCGTTCAGCCTCTGACAGGGGCCGCCCTGATCGTTATGACGAACCGGGACGGATTCGAGCTTTGGCTGGTTGTGACATACGGCCTTTATCTCCTGACCGGCTTTTGTTGGTTGCCCGTAGTTTGGATCCAAATTAGGTTGAGAGCGATGCTGCTTGTGTCGCTCGAAACGGGCGATGCCCTGCCCGAACGATATGATCGGTTGACACGACTTTGGTTTGTCCTGGGCTGGCCTGCATTCTCGGCGCTGATCGTCGTCTTTTATCTCATGGTCGCCAAGCCCACATGGTAGCCCGCATCCTGATCATTGGCGGATACGGCAACTTTGGTGCCGCGATCGCCCGACGATTGTCCGGGGAAGAGGACATCCAGCTCATCATCGGCGGACGCTCTGTCGAGAAGGCGCGCGGGTTCGCCGATTCGCTGTCAGCGGCGCCGAATCCGGCTGAATGGCGCCAGTTCGACCTTCGAGAACGCTTTGCCGAGACCTTGGAGTCGGTCAGGCCGCAGATCGTCATCCATACATCGGGGCCGTTTCAAGGTCAGCGCTACGACGTCGCGTCCCATTGTATTGCGGCGGGTAGTCACTACATCGATCTCGCCGATGCTCGTGAGTTCGTCGGCGGCATTTCCGATTTGGATCAGTCCGCGCGAGCCCGCGACGTCCTCGTTATCAGCGGCGCAAGTTCGGTTCCCTGCCTGACGGCCGCCGTGGCCGATTTCTACGAAAGCCAATTTCAGAGGTTGGAGGGAATCGATTACGGCATCGCGACGGCGCAACGCACGAAGAGCGGATTGGCCACGGCGTCCGCCGTTCTGAGCTATGCAGGTAGGCCCTTTACGACCTTGATTGACGGCAGGCCGCAGACCGTCTTTGGCTGGCAAGGGCTTCATTCCAGATCGTTACCGGAGGTCGGGCGGCGCTGGTTCGCGAATTGCGACATTCCCGATCTGGATCTCTTTAGGCAGCGCTATCCCGATCTGCGGACCATCCGATTCTATGCCGGGCTCGAAGTGCCTTTCGTCCAGATCGGCCTGTGGCTGCTGACGTGGTTGGTACGCTGGCGCCTGCTTTCGAACGCGCGTGCGCTGGCACCCATGATGCTCTCCGCCACCCGTCTCTTCGACGTAATGGGCAGCGACGTGAGTGCGTTCTACATGGAGTTGAACGGACCCTCGAAATCCGGTGGTTCGAAAACCGTGACCTTCAATTTGACGGCTGCGTCGGGAGACGGCCCCTTCATTCCCTGTGTCCCGGCCGTGATCATGGCCCGCAGACTCGTCCGCCGGGGATGCACCGCAACCGGGGCGTACCCCTGCGTCGGTTTCATCGACCTCAAATCCTATCTCGCGGAACTGGAGGGGCGGGACATTCGGTGGCAGGACGCAACATCGGGGGACTGAAGGCGAACGTCGTCTTCGCCGGGGTCCCGGACAACCGGGAAGATCGGACGGAGTTACCCGCTTCGTTCCCCTCCCGCTTCGGACGGTGTAGCCTTGCCGTCTCGGAGCGTCGTTGGGCCCGGCTGGTCGGGCGCCGGGCCGAGTGGAGGTCCCCGAGCCATGGCGGATATGGAACTTTGCCGGCTGTCGGCCGTCGCCGTCGCCACGGCGGTTCGGCGCAAGGAGCTCTCGCCTGTCGGCATCGTGAAAAACGCGCTCGATCGCATCGAGGCGGTAAACCCCCGACTCAACTGTTTTTGCTTCGTCTATCCGGACGAGGCCCTTGCTGCGGCCCGCCGGGCCGAGGCGGCCGTCATGCGGGGTGATGCGCTCGGCCCGCTCCACGGTGTCCCGATCGCCTTCAAGGACATGACGCCTACCAAGGGCAAGCGGACGACGCTGGGCTCCTATGCCTATGAGAACTGGATTCCTGATCATGATGCGACGATCGTCGAGCGCCTGCTTGGCGCCGGTGCGATCATGGTCGGCAAGACAACCACCTCGGAGCTGGCCTACGCCTTTCAGATGAATACGCCGCTCTGGGGAATTACCCGCAACCCCTGGAATCTGGACCGGGCGCCCGGCGGCTCGTCGGGTGGCTCGGCGGCGGCGGTGGCAGCCGGCTGCGTGCCTCTCGCGGAGGGCTGCGACGCGGGCGGCTCGATCCGTCTCCCGGCCTCGTTCACGGGCATCGTCGGTCTGAAGCCGAGCCTGGGCCGCATCCCCTTCGAGATCTTCCCGAGCCAATTCGATTCGTTTACCAGCTTCGGGCCGCTCGCTTGGCACGTCTCGGACGCGGCGCTCTTTCTCGACGCGGCGCAAGGGCCCGACGACCGCGACTTTTCTTCGCTTCCCGCCCTGCCGGCGGTTGACCCGCCCCGCGCGGCCGGTCTCGAGGGCGTTCGCCTCGCTTTCACGCCGGATTTCGGCTACTACGCCGTCGACCCGGAGGTTGCGGCGAATACCCGGGCGATGGTCGCGACGCTCCGCTCGCTCGGAGCCGAAGTCGACGAGATCGAGCTGTCCTGGACACGGGACCTCAACGAGGCGGGCTGGCTTCACTGGGATGTCTACGCCGCTCTCATGATGGCCGATCGTCTCGACGAATTCCGGGACCGCATGGAACCCGACGTCGTCGCGGCCGTCGAGCGGGGGCGCCAGGCGAAAGCGGTGGATTTCAAGCGGGTCGAGCTGGTTCGAACCCGGCTCGCCGAGACCATCGCCCCGATTCTGGCGCGCTACGACGCGCTGGTCTCTCCGACGAGCGCCCAGCCCGCGATCCCGATCGACAGTACCGAAGCGGATTTCGGGCATGACGACGAAAACGGGAAATTCTGCCACTACGAGATGACCTTCCCGTTCAACATGCTGACCCTGCCGGCCCTCTCCGTGCCGTCGGGCTTTACGGGCTCGGGCCTGCCGACGGGCTTTCAGATCGCCGGCCGGCGCCACGATGACGCAACGCCCCTGCGGATCGGCCACGCGCTCGAGCAGGCGCTCAACTGGACCGATAACCGGCCGCCGATCTGACGGCTGTGCCCGGTTGCGCCCGACGGCTGCCCTGGCGTCGGACCGGACGAGGACCGCCACCTCATAAGTCCGCCACGCCCCGGCGCCAGCCGTCCGCTTCCTTCACCTCGACCGTCGGATGGTGTAGCCTCGCCGTCCGGAATTGCGGGCAGGAAAGGACGAACCGTGGCGCAACCCCCTGAAACCACATATGGCGTCGCCGGCTGTGCGGGTCGCATGGGCCGGGCGCTCATGGCCGAAGTGCTGGGCACGCCCGGCTGCGCGCTCGTGGCGGGTACGGAGCGGGCGCAAAACCCGGCATTGGGGACCGATCTGGGCACGCTCGCGGGCGGTGAGCCGCTAGGGATCGCCTGCTCGGATGCGCCCGACGCGCTGTTCGCGGCCGATGCGGTACTCGATTTCACGGCACCGGTGGCGACCCTCACCCATGCCCGTCTTGCTGCCGAGACGGGGAAGATCCTCGTCATCGGCACCACCGGAATCGATGCGGCACAGGCCGCCGAGCTCGAGGCTTGCGCAAAGCGCGCACCGGTCGTCTGGGCGGCGAACATGAGTGTCGGCGTCAACCTCCTTCTGGGGCTCGCCGAAAAGGTTGCGGCCCTGCTCGACGAGAGCTACGACATCGAGATCGTCGAAATGCATCACCGCCACAAGGTCGATGCGCCGTCGGGCACATCGCTGGCACTGGGCCGTGCGGCGGCGGCGGGCCGGGGCGTGGCGCTCGAGGATGTGGCCGAGCGGGGGCGCGACGGGGTAACCGGCCCCCGCGAACCGGGTGCGATCGGCTTTGCCGCGCTGCGCGGCGGCGATGTGGTGGGCGATCACAGCGTCGTCTTTGCCGGCGCCGGTGAGCGGCTCGAGCTGACCCACCGCGCGGCGAGCCGGGATATCTACGCCAAGGGCGCGGTGCGCGCGGCGCTCTGGGCGAGGGGGAAAGCGCCCGGGCTCTACGCCATGAAGGACGTGCTGGGCCTCGGCTGAGCACGGCGTCGCGTGCAATGTCCCGGGACAGACGCCCGAAAGGCGACCCGTCATGGCCGTAACATTGAGTGATGAGGACCGCGCCCTCGCGCAGGGCGGCGCGGGCGATGCCGCGGGCCTTGCCATGCGGCTCGTCGCGGAAGCCGGAGCGCTGCTCGGCGCCCGGCGCCTGCTGTCCATCGCATCGGCCCACGTGGACGGTTGTCTCTATCACGGCGATTCGGGTACCGCGTTCGCTCAAAAGCTGGCCGGTGCCGGCGCCCGGGTGCGGGTGCCGACGACGCTCAATGTCGGCGGCCTCGATCTCCTCCACCCGGACCGCCTTCGGGCCGAACCGCCCCACACGATGATGGCCCGACGCCAGATGTGGGCCTATCAGCAGATGGGCTGCACACCGACCTGGACCTGTGCGCCCTACCAGGCGGGACACCGGCCCGGTTCCGGGCAGGACGTCGCCTGGGGCGAGAGCAACGCTGTGGCATTCGCCAACTCCGTTCTGGGTGCCCGGACCAACCGCTATGGCGATTTCCTCGATATCTGCTGCGCGCTGACCGGCCGGGCGCCCGATTATGGCCTGCACCGGTCCGCAAACCGCCGCGCCCGGGTGGTCGTCGATACCGGGGGATTGTCGCTGGCCCTGCGGGACTCGGACGCGTTCTACCCCGTGCTCGGTGCCTGGCTCGGTGCGGTGCTGGGCGAGACCGTCGCGGTGATCGACGGTCTGCCCGGCACGCTTGGCGAAGACCGGCTCAAGGCACTGGGCGCGGCTGCGGCCAGTGCGGGTGCGGTCGGGTTGTTCCACGTCGCGGGCGTCACGCCCGAGGCGCCGAGCGTCGCGGCCGCGCTCGGGGGCGCGGCACCCGAGCGGATCATCCGGCTCACGCCTGCGATGGTCCGCGCGGCACGCGATCGGCTTTCGACCACGGCGTGTGAGAGCCTCGACGTCGTCGCGCTGGGCAGTCCCCATTTCTCCCGGGCGGAATTCGATGCGCTCGACCGCGTGCGCGCCGGGCGGCGGTTCGCGGTTCCCGTCTATGTCTGCACCGGACGGGGTGTCCTCGCCGGTCTCGAAGCCGATGACCGCACGGCGCCGCTCGCTGCGGCCGGCGTCGAGCTGGTCGTCGATACCTGCGTCGTCGTCGCCCCCATCCTGCCGGCCGCGAGCGGCGTTCTGATGACCAACTCGGGAAAGTTCGCCCACTACACGCCGTCGAACACCGGCTACGCCGTGATCTACGGAAGCCTGGTCGACTGCGTGGAATCCGCCGTCGCGGGGCGTGTCGCGCGCGACGAAAGTCTGTGGGCATGATATCCGCCCGTCCGCTCGTCGCAGGCACTGCGCGCGGGCCCGTCCTGCGGCTGGCCGCACCGATTAGTTTCTGGGGCGGGGTTGATCCTGCGAGTGGCGTCATTATGGACCCCCGCCACCCCGATCACGGCGCTTGCGTTACCGGCACTGTGCTGGCGCTCGAGTCCTCCATCGGCTCGAGCTCGTCGAGCTCCGTGATGCTCGAACTCCTGCGCCTGCAAAAAGCCCCGGCCGCCCTGCTGCTGGGCCGCGTCGATGCAATTCTCGCGCTTGGCGTCGTCGTCGCGCGCGAGATGGGCTATCCCACGATCCCGGTGCTTCAGTTAGGTGCGGATGAGCTGGCGGCCCTGCCCCAGGGCGCGACCGTCGTCATCGAGGCCGACCGGATCGCGGTGGGAGATTAGGGCGAAAGGGGGGTCTGGTGGCCTTGGATCTCCGCGTCGGGTGCGACCCGTAGGCCCGCAAGTTCCCGGCGCAGCACGGTGGCGAATTCGAACCGCTCAAGGGGCGAGAGGAACTGGCCGATGGCAAGCCGCTTGCCGTGGCTCGACAAGGTCAGCGGGCTGTCCGAGCGGGGCGGATCGTCGATCTGCACCTGCAGCCAGTAGGGCTGAAACTCCCAGGCCTCGAGCCGGCCACCGGGCATCCGGCGCCGCACCGTGAGACTGCTGGCTGTCAGTTCCACGGTCTCCGAGAGTTTCCCCGAGCGGTAGCTCATGCGAAATGCGATATAGACCAGCAGAACGTTGAGCCCGAAGAAACCGAGGATCGGCCAGGCGCCCTTGAGCAGGAAGGCGACCCCTGCCCCGAAACTGACGGCGCAGACCAAGGCCATGACCAGGAAAAAGCCAAGCCGGCCCAGCGAGCGGTTGGGAGTAAGCACGGCGCTAAAGCGCGGCTCTCCGACGCGGCCAGGCGGGGCGGGGCGGGCCATGGCGCCGATCATAGGAGACCGTCTTCGCCGGAGTCAAAACGCCGGCCGGCCGCTTGGAGCTTTCCCGCCGCAACCCTGCGGGGTATGACAGGAGCAGGATGAAAAAAGCCGACATCGAAACCTTCTTTGCCCGCCTGGCCGAAAAAATTCCCGCGCCGAAGGGCGAGCTCGACTACATCAACCCCTATACCCTGCTGGTTGCCGTGGTGCTGTCGGCCCAGGCGACCGACGCGGGCGTCAACAAGGCGACCGAAAAGCTCTTTGCCGCCGCCGACAATCCGGGCGCGATGCTGGCGCTGGGCGAGGCCAGGCTGAAGGGCTACATAAAGACCATCGGGCTCTACAATACCAAGGCGAAGAACGTTCTCAGCTTGAGCCGCGCGCTCCTCGAGACCCACGGCGGCGCGGTGCCCGCCGATCGCGCGCTCCTCGAAAGCCTGCCCGGCGTCGGGCGCAAGACCGCGAGCGTTGTGCTCAACATCGCCTTCGGCGAGCCGACCATCGCGGTCGACACCCACGTCTTCAGGGTCTCCAACAGGACCGGCCTCGCGCCTGGCAAGACGCCGCTCGCGGTCGAGACCGGGCTTGAGAAAGTTGTGCCCGACGCCTACAAGCGTCACGCCCATCACTGGCTGATCCTGCACGGCCGCTATGTCTGCAAGGCGCGCAAGCCCGATTGTCCGGCCTGCGTGGTGCGCGATCTCTGCGCCTTCAAGGCCAAGACGACGCTCGACTGAGCGAACCCTCGCTTTGCGGGCGGGACTCCGTCCTGGCGCCGGGCCGCCGTCGAGTTCCGGAAAAACGAGGCGTCCGGACAGAGCGCCGCTTAATCGCCGCGCGCGGCCAGCACCAGATCGACGAAGCAGGTTGGCCGGGGCTCGCTGGCCCCGTTCGAGCGGATTTCGTAATAGACCACCCCCGGTGGCCCGCCCGCCTCGTCCGGGTAGAGGTAGATGTCGAGTACGCAGCCGTCGATCGCATACTGCCAGACTTGGGCGTCCGCCTCGGTGCGCACGAAGCCAGGCGCGCCCAGAAGGGCGGTAACGTCCGCCGCCCCGAGCCCCATGAGCTGGGACGGGCGGGCGTCGATCGGCGGCGGGGGCGAAGGGGCAACGGGTTCGGGTTCGGGCGAGCGGTCGATCGCGGCGACGAATGTCGGCGGTAGCGGCTCGGCCGGTTCGGCTCCGAGCGCTTCGCCCGCCGGCGGCAACCACGCGTCCGCGCCCGGGGGCTCCGGTTCGGCGATCACCTCCGGCTCCGGCTCGGCTGCCGGCTCGACGACGGGCTCCGGCTCGGCCTTGGGCATCGGCTGGGCGCCGGCCGGCTGCGCGGGCTCAGCGGGCTGCGCGCCGGTATCGGCACCCTCGTCGCGCTCGTCCGGCTCGGGCTCGCCGTCCGTCTCGGCCTCATCGCGCGCTGCCGGTTGGGCGACGCTATCCCGGGCGTCCGTGTCCGGTCCCGCGCCGGGTAGTGCGCCATAGACCGTCGCATAGAGATCGAGAACGTCCCCGGGCGCGGGCTTCGGCCTGGGCTCCAGGCCACAGGCGGCGAGCGCCAGTATCGCCAGGAGCAGGATCGAAACGCTAAGGGTTCGAAGCGGCGCAAATCGCCGCGCTGGTGTCGGCCGGCGCAAAGCGCGGGGCTCCCTTCGACGGTTCAGCCTGTGCCGGAATTACCGCCCGCGCCGCCTTGATCGGCGCCGACCAGCGTTTGGATTTCGCTGGCGTGCTCGTCGCCCGCGGTGAGTTGGCCGGTCACCTGGCCGCCCGGTTCGACCTGGATCTTGCCGTAGAAGATCTCGCCGTCGACCTTGCCGCCGGCGCGCACGATGAGCCGCTGGTGGACAACGAGCTTGCCCGAGAACTCGCCCGAAATGTCCGCCTCCTCGACCTCGGCCGAGCCCGAGAACCGGCCGGTCCGGGCGATCTGGATCTCGCGCCCGTTGCGCAGGTTGGCGTCCACGGAGCCCTCGACCACGAGCAGCTCGCAGGTCGTGATCTCACCCGACATCTCGATGTCCTTGCCCACGGTCAGGCGTTTGTTCTCCGAGCGTGATACCGCGCCGTCTTCCGCGGGCCTGGAGATCGGCGGAATGTCGGCGAGCCGGCGGGGAATCTCGGGTATGCCCGGCAGGCTCGGGCCCGGCTGAGGCGTTGCGGGTGTCGTCTCGTAGGCGCTTTCGGGTGCGCTTTCGGGGACCTTGGCCTTCGCGGGTTCCGCCGCGGGCTTGTCGCCGTCCTCGCCTTTCTTTGAGCCGAGCATGCTTTGATCCTTTCGCGAATGTCACGGGCGCCCGGTTTCGGTCGGGCGTCTCGCGCTAACCCTCGACGCTTTCGAGCGCGCCTTCCCGCCGGCGCATCGCGTGGTAGAGATGCACCATGTAGGTGGTGGCGAGCACCGGCGCGATCAGGTTCACCACGGGTATGGTGAACAATACGGTGATCACCACGCCGGCCACAATGATTTTGAACCGGTTGCGCCGGCGCAGCGCCCGGGTTTCCTTGAAGCTGATCCGGCGCGGGGCCACGATTTCGAGGAATTCGCGCCCGAAGAGATAGCCGTTGATCCCGTAAAAGAACACCGGATGGATGATATTAATGAATGGAATCAAGGCGATGGGAAGCATCAGCAGGTTCAGCCCGATGGTCACGATCTCGAACCGGATGCCCGCCTTGGTAAATCGCCACCAGGAGTCGGGGGTGGCCTCGCCCAGGCCCGGATAGTGCCGCGCCTCGACCGCGTCGGCCACCGGTTCGGCGAACACATAGGCCAGCATCAGGGCGACCGCCGGGAACAGCATCCAGGCGATAATCGCCGCGGCGATGCCGCCCAGCGCGTCGATCGTGGTATCGAGCCAGCCCAGATCGACCAGATCGATGGCTGCAAGCACGCCCGAGACGAGGGCGATCAGCCCGCCCGCGATCGCCAGCGAAATCAGGAAAACCCAGAGCAGAAGGCGCCGGATCTTCTTGTCCCGTAAATCGCCGATGGCCTTGAATACGCCGCCGATCATCCGATCCTCGCTTGGCGCAGGATCCGCGCCGTCGGAAACCGGCGGGTCCTGCAATGCCCCCTTGGCGACCGGCCGCACCACGGGCGCCCGGTCTCGGGTGTTCCCTGTATTTAGGTGTTTTAGGCGGGTGCCGCAACGCCCGTGCCGGGCGGGTGTGCGACGCTCTTGAGCCGACCGGGCGTTCGCCCCTATAGTCGCCCCCGCGGACTCCGCCTGCCGCGCGCCCTGATAATCGAGCCACCCGAGGAGATCATGAAAGAATCGACATTGGACGTCGTGGGCATTGGCAACGCGATCGTCGACATCTTGGCCCACGCCGACGACGATTTGCTCGTCAAGCTCGATATCGCGAAGGGCTCGATGAACCTGATCGACGCCCCGCGGATCGACGAGATCTATGGCCGGATGGGCCCGGCAGTCGAATGCTCCGGCGGTTCGGCGGCCAACACGATCGCCGGCGTCGCGGCGCTGGGCGGGGCGTCCGGCTATATCGGCAAGGTCGCGGACGACGAGTTCGGCAAGCTGTTCGGTCACGACATCCGCTCGCTCGGCGTCCGCTTCGACAGCCCGCCGCTCGCCGGCGGCGCGCCGACCGCGAAAAGCCTCGTGCTCGTAACGCCCGACGCCCAGCGCACCATGAACACCTATCTCGGCGCCTGCGTCGAGCTCGGCCCGGACGACGTCGATGAGGCCCTCGTCGCGTCCGCCGAAATCACCTATCTCGAAGGCTATCTGTGGGATCCGCCCGCCGCCAAGGAGGCCTTCCGCCGTGCCCTCGCCATCGCCCACGAAAACGGCCGCAGGGTCGCGCTGACGCTCTCGGATGCGTTCTGCGTCGAGCGCTACCGCGGTGAGTTCCTCGACCTGATCGAGCATCATATCGACGTCTTGTTCGCCAACGAGGCGGAGATCACCGCGCTCTACGAGGTCGCGGACTTCGACGCCGCGCTCCAGCATATCCGGGGCCATTGCGAGGTCGCGGCGCTGACCCGGAGCGAGAAGGGTGCGGTCATCGTCTCGGGCGACGAGGTCCACGTCATAGACGCGGTGCTGGGCGGCCCGGTGGTCGACACCACGGGCGCGGGCGACCTGTTCGCCGCAGGCTTCCTCTATGGTCTCACCAACGGCCTCGGTCTGGCCCGCTCCGGCCGCCTCGGTGCACTGGCCGCGGCCGAGGTCATCGGCCATCTGGGCGCCCGGCCCGAAGCCGACCTCGCCGCTTATGTGGAGGCCAGCGCCTAACCGGCCAATGGCCCGCAGCCGCCCGGGGCGACACCGCCGCCCAGGACGCTCTCTCGGAAGAACCCGCCCAGCGAACCGTGGGCCCAGTCCCGAATCCACTCCACGGGCCGGGGCACGCGGCCGTCCTTTCGCCTGAACGGCGCCCAGATGTCGCCGCCGCCGAAACCGCCGGAGCCGTCGAAGCCGCCGCCGTGATTGCTAGCCACGATTGTGCGGCAGGATGACGAACTGGCGGGCGATCTCGCAGTCCGTGGCTTGGTCCAGGAGCGCTTTGAATTCCGCCTCCGTTGCCGGGCCCTCCGGGCTTACCGTGATCGGGTTCAGCGGCACCCCCTGCCGGTCTCGAATAACGGAACGTATTGCCTTGTTATTGACGTTTAGCATGATGTCTCCCCCGAAGCGGGGCAACCTCGACCAGTCAGCCCAATCCGTCAGCCGATGCAACATCACGTCGTCAACAACGAGGAAGGTTCGATCGAAGTAAATCATCATCGATGCCACTTCGCTGCGAAATTGGTTGCTCGTCTTTCCCTTTAGACTCTCGTCGAAACTGCAAGAGGGCGTATAGGGAACGACGGGCACGTAATACAGGACGAAGCCCAGCGCAATGAGCCCGGCGAGCAACCGCAGTCGCCATCGACGTCGTGGCGGCCGGGCCGCTCGCGCATCGACATCGCTTGATCCGTTCATTGTAATCGCCTCACCCTTTGACGTTCCGCCACTCGAATTGCGGGTCCGTCAGCCTGCCGTCAACGATCCTGACCGTGCCGACAACTTCCTGCTGCCAGCTCGATTGGACCGTATAGAACTTGGCGCGTCCCGCCTCCTTCAGCGCAACGGCGCCCGCGCCGCCTAAACCCCAGGCGTCGAAATCATATTTGTCGCTCCAGCTATGGGTGACGGTCCCCGCGATGTGAATCACGTCGCCCTCGCGCCGCGCAGTGAACATGCCCTTGGAATTCAGGTTGCTGTTGCCCGTCGCAAGGGCTTCGTCAGCATCGCTCCGATTCAGTAAATGATCGAGCGTATCGAACTCTACGTCCCAGTCATCTGTTCCGAGCTCGACTGTCTCGCCTTCCTTGAGTTTGAGAAGCGTTTCGTCCAGCCGTGCGTTGGATTCTTGCTTACCCGTAAAACTATCCTCGAAACGTTGGCGATTTTCTGCCTCCCCGTCCCGGATGAATTCGTCCGCTCGCGCCTCTTCGCGGCTCAAAACGAGGTCGCTGCCGTCGCCGTCGAGCATGCGGCCGAGCCGATCCGCTGCCTTGTCCCAGCCTTGGCGGCGGAAGTACTTCTCCCAGCCCCGGTAGACGTCTTCGATCCGCTCCCGACCCTGCTTTCGCCGCGCCGCGCTCGAAGGCGGCCCGGCTCATCGACCAGCCCATCTTCGCCTGGCTCAGGCCCGGATAGGGGTTGGGCCGCCTCCGGGCCCGGTCCCGGATCCATTCCACCGGCCGGGGCACGCTGCCGGCCAGGCAAGGGAACGGCGCCCAAAGGTCGGTACTGCTCGTCACGGCGGCTCATACCCCATGACGATGAATTGCCACGCGACGCTGCATTGATGTGCGTCGTCCAAGTACATATTGATTTTCCTCTGGCTCGGCGTTTCGGCGAATCCCATGGCCTCGTCATAAAGTGTAACGCCCTTGCGGGCGTGGATGATATCTATGACGGATTTCCAGTAAGCGTTGGAGAACCCGTCGAGGCCACGAAGGGTGTCTCGATCCACGAGGTTCCAAGCGTCGAAGAGACGAACGTAAATACCCTTGTCCGTTATGCTGTAATGGATTCCGTAACGCTTCAGGCGTTCAAAGAAGAGGTCCCTGAATTCGGGCGTCAGATTGCTTCCCCCGTGGGGATCCCGGGGATCGAGCGGCCGCGTGCCCCCTCCCCAATCGCATTCAGGGATGTACCGCACGATCGGGAAGTGGACGATGGCGAAGCCGAATAGGACAGGGCGCCGGCCAGCAGCAAAAGGACAACGGGATGGCCGAACCGCCGAATTCGCTGCGGCAAGTATGGAAGCGATATCATCGCCGCCCATCTCCTTGGGGCGTCACGTCGGTCCACTCGAACCGCGGATTGACGAGTTGCCCGTCGACGATTTCAATCGTGCCGAAAACCCGATGCGACCATTGTGCCTCAATATCGAATTCTTTTGCCCGCCCCGATTCAATTAGCGCGGTTGCCTTCGAGCCCTTGCTCTTTCCCGGCTCGAAATTGTAGGTGTCGGACCACACGTATTCACGGAACCTTCGATGACGATCACATCGCCATGCCGGGAAGCGGTGAAATGGCCGGTCGAATCGAAGTTACTCGCGCCAATAGCGAACACGTCATCGAATTCTAGCGCCGGTGCTACATCCTCTTTTGTTTTGAGATCGCGATTCCATCTGTCGTTGAAGGAAATCGTTTCACGGTCTTGCAACGAGCGAAGCTTATCGTCGATGTTTTGGTTGATTCCTCCGTCGAGCCCAAGAAAGCTTCGCCGAACGAAGCGATTGCGGTTCTCTTCTTCACCGTTCCGGATATAGCCACGCGTCCTCGCATCCTCGCGGCTGATGACACGCTTTTGGCCACTGCCGCCGAGGAAATGCTCGATATTGTCGGCGGTATCTTCGAACCCCAGCGGTCGAACCTGCTTGGCGATGCGGCGGAACTCGTCCTCGATACGGTCAAGCCGTTCTATGCGCTCCCGACCCTGCTTTCGCTGCGTCGCGCTCGATTTCGACTGGTCCGGCACCGCCGCGCGATCGGTCTCCGTGCCGCCCGCGAGCGTCTCGTCCGTCCCGCCCTTGAGCGGAGTCCCTGCCCGCGCCGCGCCGCCGCGCCGGGCGTGGCCCAGCGTCTCGCCCGCCGACGCCGGGCGCCGCTCCGCCCGGCCCAGCGGTTCGCCGGCCCGGGGCCCGTCCCGGTCGAGGCGCCGGGCCGTGCGGAATTCGGGCGCAAGATGGTGCCGGGAGCCCTCCACCCGGTCCGGGTCGAACCGCACCGCCCCGTCCGCGCCGAAGCGCACCCCGTCCCGCGCGAAGCTTCCGCGGAGGACCTGCCCCAGGCCCGTATGGGGCTTATCGCGCGCCTGCTCGAAGGCGGCCCGGCCCATCGACCAGCCCATCTTCGCCTGGCTCAGGCCCGGATAGGGGTTGGGCCGCCTCCGGGCCCAGTCCCGGATCCATTCCAGCGGCCGGGGTACGCTGCCGTCCTTTCGCCTGAACGGCGCCCAGATGTCGCCGCCGTCGGAGCCGCCGCCGCGGCCTGAAGACTTGGTCATAGGAATCTCCTGATGTGGTCGCTCGTTTCCGGCTTATTTATGCCAAATTGGGGGAAGATGTATTAATAATAACCAAAATAGCCCATAATGTCAAGAACAAACTCGGTTCATTTCATATATTTCTCCCGTTAGAGGAATTCTCTGAGCGGAATCAAGAGCTTATTGCCACCTGGGGTGATTGCAGTTGGCTGCGTAGCACAACCGTTGATAGCGAAATGGCGGTATAGAATGGGCTTGCGTGCAGCCGGGTTTGGCGTCGCGCGGCCGGTCGCCCTGGGGCCGGCGTGAAGACGGGCCGGTTTCCCGGATCCGTCGGCGTCGACGCCCGGGCGGCCCTGACCCCCCGGTGACAAGTTCCCGGGCGCTTGCCGCCAGTGGACAGAATATGCATTTAGAGCATAGTATCTGTTTTAACATGCGGGTCAGCAATGAAGATTGAAGATGTCCGGACGTTCGTCGCGGTCGCGGAGCAGGGCTCGATCCAACGCGCCGCTAAGGCGTTGGGTCTCACTCAGCCTGCGGTAACGCGCCAGATCCAGCGGCTCGAGGCCGGGCTGGGCGTACCGCTGCTCGACCGGCGGACCAAGCCGCCGGGCCTCACGATTGCCGGCTCCCGGGTGTTGCCGGCCTGCCGGCGTATGCTGAAGGCGGCCCAAGATCTCAAAGCGCTTGCCGGCGGCGGCGAGGAACCCTCGGGCTCGCTTTCAATCGGCATCGCCCAGGGCGTCGAGGATATCGCGCTGGGCGCGCCGCTCGACGCGCTCCGCGCACGCTTCCCGAAGCTCGGCGTGCGCATTGCGACCCATCCCTCCGCCGGGCTGCTCGAACAGGCCGCGGCGGCGCGCTTCGATATCGCCGTCGTCCTGCTGCCCTATGGCGCAAGCCCGCCCGCGGCGCTCGGCGGTCATCTGCTGGGGCGCGATCCGCTCACTGTCCTCGCCCCCGCCTCCTGGGCGCTCGAGCCGGGCCTCTCGGCGAAGCGCCTGGGCGAGTATGGCTGGGTGCTCAACGCCGAAGGTTGCGGCCACCGGACGGCGTTGACAAAGGCCGTAGAGGCCGCCGACGCGACCCTGGCGGTCAACGCGGAAGCCTTCGACATGGCGGTCCAGCTCTCGCTCGTCTCAAGGGGGACCGGGCTCGGCCTGGCGGCGCCCCGCGTCGTCGCTGCCAGTCCCGACCGCGAGAAGCTGAAACCGGTGCTCCTCGAAGATGGCGAGCTCGCGGTGGGCGTCTGGCTGATCGCCGATCAACCGGGTGACGCGATGCGCCCGGTTATCGAGTGCTTCGAGGCCGCGCTCTCGGCCGCGCTCCACGCGGCGCCCGAGAGGACCGCCGCCTGACCGCTCTGTCTTACGCGATCAGAGCAGGTCTTCCCGCAGGTCCGCGAGCTGGGTGCTCTGGGATGGCTTGGTCCCGGGATCCGCGAGCGCGGCGGTGACGTCCGCGATCAGCAGGGCCTCTGACGTCCGCCCGGCGCGGGCGAGATCGCAGCCGTCGGGGCCGACGATGCCGCTCAATCCCGTATAGACCAGGCCGCCCTCCACGCCCGACAGATTGGCGTAAGCCACGCAAATGGCGTTCTCCAGCGCACGGGCGCGCACGAGCGCCGTCGGCACCTCGGTGAACGGGTCCATGTTGGCGGTGGGCACGATAATCAGGTTGCAGCCGTCCTGGGTGAGTTTGCGCG
The DNA here is from genome assembly GCA_965198325.1 of Alphaproteobacteria bacterium. Taxonomy (GTDB): domain Bacteria; phylum Pseudomonadota; class Alphaproteobacteria; order UBA828; family JAPUJA01; genus CBDAPE01. Next base: position 345,130 of record CBDAPE010000018.1, read on the forward strand.
CGACCTCGGGAAACTCGATGTCGTAGCAGATCACCAGGCCGACCTTCCAGGGCCCAAGCTCGACGACGCCCAGACCCTTGCCCCGGACGAAGGCCTTGCCCTCGAGCGGGTCGTAGAGATTGACCTTGCGGTAGACGCACCTGATCTCGCCCGCCCCGTCGATGAAGGCGGCGGAATTATAGAGCGAGCCGTTGTCCCGCTCGGGAAAGCCGAAGGCGATCGCGGTGTCCGCGCCTTTCGCGATTGCCCGGGCCCGATCGATCGAGGGTCCGTCGACGGGCTCCGCGAGGTTGCGGGCCTCGGTGCCGATGTTGTAGCCGGAGAGAAACAGCTCGGGGAAGACCACGAGGCGAGCGCCCGCGGCCCGCGCCGCGCCCGTGATGCGTTCGATGGTGTCCAGATTGGCGGCCTTGTCGCCGAAGGCCGCCGCGCCCTGATAGACCGCCAGCATGTCTCGATCTCCTCTTTTGCCGTGGGCCGTCCGCGGACCTTAGTCCGGGCCCAGCTTGCGCTCGAACCGCCGGCCAATCTCGCCGGCCTCGACCATGTTACACCCGGACCATTCCCGAATCACGGCGCTAATGAAGGGCAGTGGCGAGCCCAGATGCTCGTGAACCACCTCGACGATGCGCTCCAGGAGCCGTGTCTTTTCGGCCTCGCTGAGGCCGTGCTGAAATTCGCACTGGATGAAGGGCATGACGACCTCCTGATGAATCGGGTCACGATTTATGGTTCGTCCGGCAAAATCCCGAGCCGGCGGAGCTGGGCTTCCGCCGCAAGGTCCGCCGGGCCCCCGTTGCCCGGGCCGTAGTCCACGTTGTGCTCGCCGAACTCGAGGAAATTGAAGCCCGGCGATTCCCGGACTTGGACCACTACGTAGTCCGATGGAATGCCCGTGGTCTCCTCGACGGCGGCGGCCAGCGCGTGCATGAAGGCGCTAAGCTGCTCCGGCGTTCGCCCGCGGCGGATCTCGCACTGGATGTAAGGCATGGTCCGGTCCTCCCTCGATTCAGTCAGCGGCAAGGACCGTCTCTTTATCACGAAAATGAATAATATCAAAAACTATTATGCCAGTATTGAAAATACCCTCGGGCGGGCTTGAGCCGCGCGCGCTGCCGGGCTTTGTCGAGAGGGGCCTTGTTGCTGTGCTTCTTGTGAGCACACCCGGCCGGCCGTTCGTCCGCCGGCCGGGCGCTCGTTCACGTCTGGACTGTCAAGAGAGGCTGTCGCTCCTATGCGGCGTTCGACACGGACTTGGTCCAGGTAAACGGGCTGAACGCATCGTCAACGGGGGTCTCGACGATGTGGTTGGTGTAGTTCGAGAGCACTTTGTGAGCGATGACGACAACGATCTCGAGCACGTTCTGCTTCGTGAATCCAGTGGCGAGGAAGGCTTCGAGGGATTCCTGCGCGGCCCAGCCGCGGTTTTCGACCAAATTCAGCGTGAAGACCGGCAAGGCCTCCAGCTTCGGGTCTTCGTAGGAGCCGACTGCGCGCGCGGTTTCGATGACGTCCTCGGGCACCTTCTCGGCCTTGGCCAGAAAGCTGTGGGCCGCCATGCAGTAGTGGCAGTCGTGATACGCGTTGATCGTGAACCACACGACGTGGCGCTCGGTCGGGGTAAAGCTCGATCGCATCAGCAAGCTGCCGAGCGTGTCGTAGGCTTCGACCGCGATCGGGGCTTCCGCGAGCACGCCGTAGAGGTTCGGGATTCGCCCGAAACGCTGCTGGGCGGTTTCGAGCTGCTCTTTGCTCCCGGCGGGTGCGGAATCGGGGGTATGAATGGTGAACGTCGTCATCGGATGTCTCCTTTTTGCTTGGGTTGTCGTCTACTCGGCCTTACATTGATCAATCGGTCTATGTTTGGATAAAAAAAGCTATGCGGTCTCGGGAACGGCAAGTGCACCTTCCGCGGCGTGCAGATGGAAAACCTTGTTCATGATCTTCCAGTCCCCGTCGACTCTTAGCAGCATGGACAAGTCGGTGAACCGGTGACCGGCCCAGTTGTCCAGTTCAAGCCGCACGGTCGCAACCGTATCGATTAGATCGATGCTGGCGATCCGTGCCTGGAGCGCCGCAGCTGGACCGATCGCTTCACTCCAGTCGAAGAGCTGCTGAATGGGGCCGGCGAAGAGCTCGTCGCCGGCATACCCGAAGATCGTCGCGTCCGTGTGAAAGGCGGGTTTCATGTCGTCGCTCCTGCCAGACTTGGCGCCATCGAAGTAGTGTTCGATGACTTTTGTCAATGGCGGAGCAAGAAGGGACCACCGTGGCGGTGTAAGAAGGGACCGCTTGGCGGCTGCGGGCTTGTCCCCGTAGTCCATGGGCGGGCCCCGCGTGCGACGCGACGTGCCCTCAACAGGCCGACGCGGCGGCGCGCGCGGGAGGGACCTGTGGGCCCATGGGGTCAAGCGTGGGTTGGGTGGTCGGTTCAGTTCGCCGTCGGGGTTTGACGCCTGCGGCTCTGGTTGAGCCTGTAGCTCTCGCCATTCATCTCGAGGATGTTGACGTGGTGGGTGCGGCGGTCGAGGAGAGCGCCGGTAAGCCGCTCGGAGCCGAACACCTCGGTCCATTCGTCGAACGGCAGGTTGGTGGTGACCAGGGTCGAGCCGCGCTCGTAGCGCTGGCTGAACACCTCGAACAGGAGCTCGGCACCGGTCTTGGACAGCGGCACGAAGCCGAGTTCGTCGACGATCAGAAGCTTGTAGGTGGCGAGCTTCTTCTGGAACCTCAGCAGCTGCTTGTCATCGCGGGCCTCGATGAGCTCGTGGACCAGCGCGGCGGCGGTGATGAAGCCGACCGAGAGACCCTTCTGGCAGGCCGCCAAGCCGAGACCGAGGGCGATGTGGGTCTTGCCGGTGCCGCTGTTGCCGAGCGCGATGAGGTTCTCGCGGCGCTCGATGTACGCGCAGCGGGCGAGCTCCAGGACCAACGTCTTGTTGAGCGAGGGGATGACCTTGAAATCGAAGCTATCGAGGCTCTTGATCACGGGGAAGCGCGCCGCCTTGATCCGCCGCTCGACCATGCGGCGCTCGCGGTCGATCAGCTCGAGCTCGGCCAGACGCAAGAGATAACGACCTCGTCGACGGAGCACCGGATCAGCACCTCGCGGTGGCCATAGGCCACGGGCACCGAGTAGTCGTTGCCCCGGCAGCGCACCAGCGACAGCGAGCTCACCCGTCCAGTGCGCTTGTCGCAGGCATCGTATGGTGCCGGGGGGAGAGGCAAGAAGGCTTCCCGGTCCCGTGCGAGGCGCTCGCCGATGGTCTCCTTGTGACCCCGCAGCCGCGCCGCCTGGCGCCGGCGGCACTGTCCCGCGAGAGCATCGTTCAGCGCCTCGAAGCTCTCGGCCCGCGGGACGGGGACCCGGAAGGTCCGCCGGATGAAGCCGACCAGTCCCTCGACCTTGCCTTTGTCGTTGCCCTTGCCCGGCCGGCCGAACCTGTCCTCGAACAGATAGGGGGATTGAAGGTCCGTGAAGACGCGCGTTCGCTGCCGCTTGCCATCGCCCAGTATCCGGGCGACTGCCAGCTTGGTGTTGTCGTACAGGATGGATCGGGGGACGCCGCCGAAGAACGCAACCGCCGCGTTGTGGCCAGCGCAGAACGCCTCGGTCGTCTCCGCCGGGTAGGCCTTCACGAAGCAGGCATCACTGTGGGGAAGATCGAAGGCAAGGAAGTGGACCTTGCACGCCACGCCGCCGATCACCGCCATCGCCTCGCCGAAGTCCGCCTGGGCGGGGCCGGGGGAATGGACGAGCGGCACGAACATCTCGCGCGACCGAAGCCGCCGCTCACGGACATAGTCCTTCACGATGGTGTAGCCGCCCGTAAAGCCGTACTCGTCCCGGAGACGGTCGAAGATCCGCTTCGCCGTGGGCCGTTGCTTGTGGTGGCTGGTCCGATCGTCTTCCAGAATCCGATCGATGATCCCCGTGAACGGACCCCGCTTCGGCCGCCGTGGCGGCTTGCCGCGGCGAGACCCCGGCGGCACCGAGAACGACAGCATCTTGCGGACCGTCTTGCGGTCCAGCCCGAACACCCGCGAGGCCTCGCGGGTGCTCATTCCCTCGACACGACACGCCCGCCGAACCCGCGCGTACAAATCCACCCGATACATCCCCCCGCCTTCCAGTCAGAGCAACCCTGACAGAAGGCTATAGACGGTCCCATTTTGGTCCGCCACAGCCGGATCAACCGGCCGCTTCAGTGGGGGATTATTGCGCCGCCGTTCTCAGACTTTGGCGATCGCGTCGTGATCGCCCAAATATGTTGGTGTACTCGTCATGGATTTATCTCCTTGCTGTGTGTCGTATGCGCTCGTTCTGACGATCGCCTAGACCTGAATCAGCCCGCCGTCGGCGACGAGGTCGGCTCCGGTGAAGTAGCTCGCGTCGTCGGAGGCGAGAAACGCTGCGGTCGCGGCGATTTCCTCTGGTTTGCCCGGGCGACCGAGCGGTGTCTGTTGGACGACCCGTGCTCCGAACGCGTCGATGTCGTGCTGGCTCAGACCGACCTTCCCCCAGAGCGGAGTTTCAACGAGCCCAGGGCAGACGACGTTGACGCGAATGCCACGAGGTGAGAGCTCCGCCGCAAGGGCGCGGCCCAGCGAACGAACCGCTGCTTTCGTCGCCGAATAAGTGCTCGTGTTCGGGAGCCCGGACTGCGCAACGACGGACGCGTTGAGAATGACCGACGCGCCGTCCGGGAGGAGCGGCAGGGCCTTCTGAACCGTGAAGAAGAGGCCGCGAACGTTGATGTTGAAAAGGCTATCGAACTGTTCTTCGGTCACTGTCTCGAACGGCCCCAACGGCGCGATACCGGCGTTTGCAAAGAGCACGTCCACGCGGCCGAACTGCTCCTCGACCTGAGCGAACAAACGGTCCAGATCTTCGAGGTTCGCAACGTCTCCGTGGATGCCTGTAGCCCGATCACCGAGGTCGGCGACGGCGGCATCCAGTGTTCGCTGGTTGCGGCCGGTGACGACGACTTGGGCGCCGTCCGCGATGAACCGCTGGGCGGTGGCTAACCCAATTCCGCTCGTTCCTCCGGTGACGACGGCGATTTTGTGCTGCAACTTGCTCATGACATTTTCTCCTTTTATTGACCGATCGATCTATGTTTAGTCAAAAAAACTATGCGGTCTTGAGAACGGCAAGCGCGCCGTCCACGATGCCGCGCGGCACCTCCTGCGTCTTCGTCACGCGCCCAATCAGGGTCAGCCCCTGGTGGGCGCTCATAAAGAGCCGCGCGAGGTTGCGTACGTTCGTCGTCGGCTTCAGGTCGCCTTCCGCCTGGGCTGTCACGAACGCATCGTAATAGGCGCGTTCGACGCGCCCCATGTGCTTGCGCAGAACACCGGCCATTTCCTTATCGTCCGTGCGGAATTGCGCCATGCTGACGCCCAGCAGGCAGCCCGGGCTCATCGGCTTGGCGTTCTTTGCTGCGATCTCGCGCATCACCGCCCGGATGTTTTCCAGCGCCGGTCTATCCGGGTTGTTGAGCGCCCGATAAATCTCGCTCACAACCGTTTGCGAATACCGGTCGAGCGCCTTGATGTAGAGCGCCCGTTTATTGCCGAACGTGTCGTACAGGCTCTTCCGGCCGATTTCCATCGTCTCCAGAAGCTCGTTCAGGCCGGTCGCGGCATAGCCCTTCGCCCAAAACAGTTGCATCGCCTTGTCGAGGGCGATCTCAGGGTCGAATTGCTTGTCGGGTCCTCTTGCCATGACGCTAATATGGCAATCTTAAACCAATCAGTCAATGATATTTTAGGAGTCATCCCTCATGCGAGACGAAGGGACCGATGTCCCTGCGGTACCGGACATTGGGGGTGCTGATCAGTCATCTGACGTCGTCGTCGTTTACGACTATGAAACCTGGTCCCCGCGCTTTGCGGTCCGGTACCAAGGAGCGGGCGGTCGAACCGCTTCGGGCTCCCAGTAGGGCGTGCCCGCGCAGCGCTCCGCCAAGAAATTCACGAAGGCTCGGACCTTGGGCGAGAGGTGCCGGCCGTGGGGGTAAAGCGCGTAGATCGAGGGCCGGGACGGCCGGTAGTCGGGCAGAAGCTCCTCCAGCGCGCCGCTTGCGAGGTCCGGCCCGACGATGAAGCTGGGCGTCAGCGCGATGCCCACGCCGGCCAGCGCCGCCGCCTGGTGGGCTTCGCCGTTGTTCGCCCCGAAGCTCCCCGAGACCTTCGTGCGCACCGGCCCGCCCGGCCCCTCGAAGAGCCATTCGCCGGGATTCGGGTCGTAGCTGTAGATCAGGCAGTTGTGGCCCCAAGCGCCGAGGGGGTCTCCGGTCGGCCGTGAGCGGCGAGATAAGCCGGGCTCGCGCAGAGCACGAGCCGCGCTGGCGCGAGCTTCTTCGCAATCAGGCTGGAATCGGCGAGCTCGGCGATCCGGATCGCGACGTCGAAGCCCTCTTCGATCAGATCGACCATGCGGTCTGAAAACGACAGGTCGAGCGCGAGCTCCGGATAGCGCGCCAAAAGCTCGGGGATCGCAGGCGCGAGGTGAAGCTGGCCGAAGCTCATGGGCGCGTTGACCCGCAGCGTGCCCCGAGGCGCCTCGTGCAGCCGCCCGACCGCGAGCTCCGCCTCCCGGGCTTCCGCGACGACCCGGGCGGCGCGTTCGTAATAGGCCAAGCCCACTTCGGTCACCGAGAGCCGCCGGGTGGTGCGGTTGAGCAGGCGGGCGCCGAGACGGTCCTCGAGCCGGGCGATCTGGCGGCTCACGGCGGATTTCGATAGCCCGAGCCGTCGCGCGGCGCCCGAAAAGCTGTCCGCCTCGACCACTGCCGTGAACGCCGCCATACCGTCGAGCGGGCCGGTCATGGGCAATCTCCTAAGTGTCGTTGCGTTTTTTCAACAGTATGTTGAATTTATCGAGGCCGCAAGCGTCTTCCTGATCGCGTTTCATATTGTTTAATTAATGAGCCTATTTTATACCCCTCCCAGAGGCCTTTTTTATGGGAATTATATAGTTTGACAATCTGCAAACCGTTTTCCGTATAATAAAAATCAGGAGGACGGACATGACAGGAAAAGCGCCCGGAAAACATTATCGCGAAGGCATCAGCCTCGTCGATTTAATTCAGAAATTCCCTGACGCTGCAACCGCAGAGGCGTGGTTCGAGGAAAACCGTTGGGGCGAGGCGTCGGGAAGCCGTCTCATTGCCCAAAATGCGGTAACACAGAGAAATTGAAGCGTGTTCCCTCCCGAAAATCGGCGCCTTACTGGTGCGGTGCGTGCCGCTCGAATTTCAGTGTTCGCGTTGGTACGGTCATGCAGCGGTCGCACATTCCGTTGCAGAAGTGGGCCATCGGCATTTATTTATTTTCCGTCTCTCTGAAAGGCGTATCGAGCATGCGCCTTCACCGCGATCTCAATATCACCCAGAAATCAGCTTACTTCATGGCCCAGCGCTTGAGGGAGACATGGTCGGAGACTCCGACCGATATGGCGGGACCGCTGGAAGTGGATGAGACGTTCGTGGGTGGCAAAGAGAAGAACAAGCACTCCAGGAAGAAACTCAAGGCGGGTCGTGGCACGGTCGGCAAGGCTATCGTGGTCGGTGCCAAGGATCGCGATACAAACCGCGTGAGCGCTGCCGTGGTCGAGAACACGGACGCTGAGACGCTACAGGACTTCGTTGCGGATCACGCCGCGGACGACGCCACGGTCTACACCGACGATCACGGCGGCTACAAGGGGCTTCCCTTCGACCACGAAACGGTTAAGCATTCGGTCAGCGAGTATGTCAACGGACAGGCGCACACCAACGGGATCGAATCGTTCTGGGCCACCTTGAAGCGCGGCTACCACGGCACGTTCCACCACATCAGCGCCGGCCATCTGCATCGGTACGTCAACGAGTTTGCCACGCGCCACAACATGCGGTCGCTGGATACTGAGGCCATGATGGCCGAAACCGTCGCTCGCATGGTCGGGAAACGGCTGATGTATCGAGACCTAGTTTCCTAGGTCACTCACCACTCCAAGAGGCTCTCAGCATGAAGCCCGGCGAAGATGTCAATCTTCCGGCTCTGGACTGTCTATCTCTCTTCGATCTTTACAATGAGAAGGGGGAGAAGGCTGTTGGTATTCGTCTCCGAATAAAACACGAGAGCGGGAACCTACAGTCCATCGAATTGGAAATGTCTCCCAGCGAGGCGATTCGTAGCGGTAACGCTCTTGTCCAATTCGCCACCGATTTTCAGCAGGAGATACGTCATTGAGATTAGCTGTCATCCTAGACCCACTTGATGCTTGAGGCGGGAACGGGCACGATACCGCTTGCCTGCCGTCCCGCAGGCGGGACGCAGTGGGGCTTGGAACGACCGTCTCCTACGCTGGGGAGCTAGGCGAGACGGCGCGTCCTCTCGGTCGGATCATTTTGACTGAAAGGACCGGCCATGGTCAATCCCTCTGATTTTTCAGCGCGTCATGCATGTGTCGCAGGTCAACAAAATCATCCGGTGACAGATGAAGATTCGCAGGATCATCCTCGATCTCGTCAATCCGATTCTCAAGATCGTCTAAAAGATCCCAAGCAAAATCCTTGGCTGCTTGATCCGAACGACCCTTATGACCTTGCATGGATCGAAGCGATCGACCAAGTAGACGCAAAAAGACACGAGCGGCAGAAGAGGACGGGAAGTTCTCGTTATCATGGCCCTCGCGAAAAATCATGAGAACTCTCCTTCTCGTGGGTTGGGCCCCGCCCGTTCCAGCGGGGGGGGGCTCGGTTCGTTCTATTGCGTCCTCTCGCTCTTTACGCCGGCGATACAGGACTCTAGGCTTTCAAGGTAGTAATCCATGCGGACCTCCCACGGCAGGGCCTCCAGACCGGCATCGATCGCCTCTTTAAGAAACTCGTCAATCATTTCACGGGCAGCCCGACATAGGGCTACACGTGGACGTTTGGCGATGGAAAAATTGTCGGACTCGGCAAGGGGAGAGTCAAGCAACCTTGACCGGCGGAATCAACTGGCGTTACGGTGCCCAGTCTACAAACGGGAGAGCCAGCATGACCGATACGAAATCCACGCCCGACAAGCTCGAGGTTGAGGTGGACGAGGCCCGCGCCGAATCTATGATCCGCGCCATATTCCGAGCTGCAACGCCGCCGGACCCGTCCCTGAGAAAAGGTGTGCCACGGAACGCAAGCGATGACGAAAAACGAAGAGCGCGAAATAACTAACAGCGTCTTGCAGGAACACAAGGAAGTTAGCGGGACGCCACGGCATCCGCAACGCCGACACCATCGACCAGATGAGCGCCGTCGTCGCAGGGATGGTCGGGAAGCGGCTCAGCTATCAGGACTTGACCGCGTGAGTCCCAATGAGATAGAGGAAGGGCCAAGGGTTTAAACGCCAAGAAACCTTGGCCTGCCCCCGATTAGTGGTCCAGCGCTTAAGTTAGAGTTTGGCGCGGGTTAAGTTGATGGGCCGCCCGTAGCCCCTCAACAGGGTAGGTTGGCCCCTCAACGTTTGGCAAGATGGTTTCTGGGGCCGGCGGTCTGTATCCGAGCGAGCTATGCGGCCGGATGGTATTATAGTGATGGCGCCATCGTTCGATCAGCACTTTGGCCTGCTTCAGTGTAGAGAAGATCTCCGTGTTCAGGATTTCGTCCCGGAGCTTTGAGTTGAAGCTCTCGTTGTATCCGTTCTCCCAAGGTGACCCGGGCTCGATATAGAGGGTCTTGACGCCGATCCTGCCGAGCCAGTCGCGGACGGCATGAGCGGTAAACTCTGAGCCGTTGTCGGAACGGATATGATCCGGCGGGCCATGTTGGACGAAGAGCTCGGTCAGACAATGGAGGACATTGTCCGAGTTCAATCTTCGCTCGACGACAACGGCCATGCACCGCCTGGTGAACTCATCGATCACGGTGAGCATGCGGAACGTCCTCCCATCGTGTGTTCGATCCATGACGAAGTCATAGGACCAGACGTGATTGGGCCAGCACGGCCGCAGACGGATGCAGGATCCGTCGTTGAGCCACAGCCTGCCCCGTTTCGGTTGCTTCTGTGGGAGCTTCAGCCCCTCCCGCCGCCAGATGCGCTGGACCCGCTTGGCGTTCACGTGCCAACCTTCGGTCCTGAGCAAGGCAGTGATCCGCCGATCGCCATATCTGCCATACTGGCTGGCCAAGCGGATGATCGCGGCCGTGAGGGCCTCTTCATCATCCCGACCACGGGGTCTCTTGCGCTGGGTTGAGCGATGTTGGCCTGCAACAGCACAGGCCCGTCGCTCGGAGATCCCCAGTTCGGCCTGGAGATGATCAACACACTGCCGGCGACGGGCGGGGCTTAGCAATTTCCCTCAAGCGCCTCTTTCAAGATCAGCTTATCCAACGTCAGATCCGAGATCGCCTTGCGGAGACGGCCATTCTCCTTCTCCAGGTCCTTCAGACGCTTGGCCTGGTCAGTACGAAGGCCGCCATATTCCTTGCGCCAGCGATAGTAACTCTGCTCCGATACGCCGAGCGTGCGACAAGCTTGACCAACCGACTGGCCCTGCGCCAAAGCCACCTCGGCTTCGCGCAACATGCTGATAATCCGTTCTGAGGTGTAGCGTTTACGGCTCATTTCGTCCTCCTTTCGAGGGGGCAAAATGCGCCAAACTCTTCAATAAATCTGGACCACTTTTAGGGGGTCACTCCAACCTGATCGATTGCCATAAAGGCAGCGAGCACAGGAATGGGAGATAAAATTACGGGTGGGGACGAGAAAGCAGCGATGAATGACACTCAGGAGTTGCATGTCGTTGTGTTTCACGAGGAAGAGTACTGGGTTGCACAGTGCATTGAGTACGACATCGGCGCGCAAGGAAAAACCTTGGATGACATGATCGCGCATTTTACACTGACCGTAGACGCAGAACTCCGGGAAAGTGCTGAGCGGGAGATCATGCCATTTTCGGGCATCGATCCTGCACCTCCCTGTTTCAAGAAGATGTGGGACGGTCGGTCCAGTACGCTTGAGCCAATCCAGCGCGACGACACTACCGTTTCTCGTTACGAAATGGCGCTTGTGGCCTGATTAACGATGGCGGCTCCATTTGGAGGACATCCGACGTTGGGACAGTACATCCAGTGGGCACAGAGGGCTGTGTCTCGAAAGTGGTGGAAATTGGTTTTGGCGCCTCTCCGAGCGGGTTGAGTTTTGCGGCGGTCAGGCTGCGCGGTCAAGGGTTTCGTCGGCGATTAGCTGATCGAGGGTTTCCCATCCATCGACTTTGCGCATCTGGATTTGGCCGGAAGCGAGGAGCGCCCAGAGGAGCATCGGCACTGTTTCGGGACACGGCAGCACGGTCTGTGTTTTGATCCGGCGCTTGAACTCCTCGTTGAGACGCTCAATGGCGTTGGTCGTTCGGGCTGATTTCCATTGGCTCTTGGACAGGCGCGTGAAGGTAAAGAGCTTGTCGCCCGCTTCCGCGAGGCTGTCCGCGACGGCCCTGCATTTCAGCCGCCACTTGCGGACAAGCGCCTTGCGGCGGGTTTCCACCTCGGAGGCAGTGTCGGCATAGATCATATCGCGGTAATCTTCGCTCAGCTCGTCATGCATGTGTTTGGGAGCATGACCCAGAAGGTTGCGGTGCTTGTGCACGGTGCAGCGTTGAACGGGAAGGTCATCGCCCCAAAGCGCCGACAGAGCCGCCTCCAGCCCCGGCGCGCCATCGACGATGACAAACCCGGGCCGTTTCAGTCCACGCGCATCAAGGTCGTCGAGGAACTGGCGCCACGCCGCCTGGCTTTCTCCGCCCATATTCCCGATCGAAAGCAAGACCTTCTGGCCATCCTGGCGCACCCCTATAGCCGCGAGAACCGAGATGTTGGTGGCCTTGCGGTCCAGTCGGGTCTTGATCACAGTGCCGTCAAGGATCAGCCGAACAATATCCTCATCCGCGAGGCCACGGCTGCACCAGGCGTCCCAATCGACCTTCACCTTGCGCCACGCCCGGCTCACAACGTCCTTGCTCACAGAACCCCGGAAGAGCCCGAACAGCGCGCGTTTCACCCGCCGCGTGTTGGTTCCGGACAGATACACCGAAGCGATCAGCGCCTCGGCCTTTCTGGTCAGCCGCTGGTAGCGCGGCAGCGCCCGCGAACGCCATTCCGACGCCCGACCGTCTTCCTCAACGATCCGCGCACGCGGCACGCTCACCCTCTCGGTCCCGAATGTCCCCGTCAGTTGCCGCTTCCGGTGCCCGTTCCGATACCCTTGCCGAAGCGCGTCCTCTCGACCGTATCGGCAGCGCCCGAGAAACTGCGCAAGTTCCTCCTCAAAAACGGCCTCGATCGTGGATCTGATGTTCTCCCGCAGCCGGTCCTCGATCGGATCATAGCCGGCGTCATTGGCCAGTAGCGAAAGCACGGAAGTCTCGGTAGTGTTCTTCATGGCGTGATCTCCTTGGCGGTGCTAGCCGCCGGTTGGGTGGTTGTCTTGTCACCCGGAGATTACGCCACCCTCAAATTTCCACCACTTTCGAGACACAGCCTGCCGAAGAACCGCAAGAGCTTGATATATCGGAATTCGTTTCGGGTCGGACTCTAAGACGAGATGCTTCGTGCACGCGAAGGCGAGCCTCTGTATGTCCATGACAAAGCGGGCCTTCGCCAGCTTCATCTGTGGTTTCAGCAGGGTATGTTGCCTTGAGATTTTGATTGCGCATAGCAAAACACCTAAAAAGGAGAGTTCTTATGAGTGACGTTGACACAAATTCTACGCCTGTTCCAAAGCCTACTCTTTCAAACGGCGAACGTGAGAAGTTAGACGGTCCAGTTCGTCTTGTGAAAGAACTGGAAGTGGCACCCGAATCATTTGACCAAGCTGTGGGTGTGACCTTGAAGTATTCTGTCCTTCATGGCCCAGGGAGTTGGTCTCCAGAGATGTATGTTCTTTCGCTTCCTGCGGCTGCGCTACTGGCTCGTCAGCTGAAAGAGGCCGTTGACGAATGCTTGTATCGGTCTGATGGAAGGAACTAGACATACGAAAGCACCTCAGTTAAGTTTCCAAGGCGCTTAGGGGTCTTCCCTGATTGTCCTTCCCGCGAGCTCGCCAGCTACGAGCGGGAAGATTGGCGGCCTAGTTGGCCACCAAGTCCCGATGCCTTAACCGTTTTCCGACCATGGAGGCAACAATCGCCTTCATCTGGTCGACGGTGTCTAAATCGCGGCGATTGTGGCGACCTTAGAATTCCCCGACATAGCGGTCCAGATGCTTCTCGCTCATGTGGTGGTACGTTCCGTGATATCCGCGCTTAAGTAGGGCCCAGAAACTCTCTATGCCGTTTGTGTGGGCTTGCCCGTTCACATGCTCGCTGACCGAATGCTTGACGGTTTCATGGTCGAAGGGAAGCCCCTTGTAGCCGCCGTGATCGTCAGTATAGATGGTGGCACCGTCAGCAGCGTGATCGCCGACGAAGCCCTGTAGGGTCTCGGCATCCGTATTGCCTACCACGACGGCGCTCACGGCGTTTGTTGCGCGGTCCTTTGCCCAACCACTATAGCCTTGCCGACGCCCCCACGGCCCGCCCTGAGTTTCTTGTTGCCGTGCTTGTTCTTCTCCTTGCCGCCGATGAAAGTTTCATCCACTTCCAGCGGGCCGGAAAACGGGCTGGATTTTCCTTGCCATGTTTCGCGAACACGATGAGCCAAGTGCCATGCGGTCTTTTGCGTGATACTGAGATCGCGGTGCAGCTTCATGCTGGACTGGCCCTTGATGCCGGTTGTGATCAGGTAAGATGCCAACGCCCATACTTGCAGCCCGAGTTTCGAGGATTGCATTACGGTTCCAGTCTTGACTGAAAACCACTTGCGGCAGTCGCGGCAGCGATAGGGCATGGTCTTGTGCTTCGTTCCGGTCTGGACGCTGACCGAACCGCAGTGCGGGCAGTAGACACCATCAGGCCAGCGCACCTTGATGAACCAGCGTTCGGCTGTTGCGTCATTTGGGAACATCCGCAGGACCTCGATCAGCGACATTCCTTCGCGATAGTGTTTTCCGGGTGCCTTGTGAGCCATGATCGCCTCCGTTGAATAAAGGAAACATAGTGACCATGGCGAGGAATGTCAAGATATTTTGGTCACTTTCGTATATAAGTCCCTTTTAATAGCGGGTAAAAAGCCCCCCGATGGGTGCGTCTCGCGAGCGCCCGGCCGGGCATGTTTTTCCGCTTTGACGGGCCGCGAAGTCTGGCAGACTGGACGCTCGGCACTTCCGTTCTCCCGCGAGGACCGGATCGACCCGATGCATCGGCTTTTCGTCGCGATCGATTTTCCAAGCGCCGTGTGCGACCGGCTGGCCGCCCTGTGTTCGGGCGTGCCTGGCGCACGCTGGGTGGCGCGCGATCAGCTTCACCTCACGGTGCGCTTCATCGGCGCGGTCGACGGGCCGCTCTTTCGTGACATTGCCGATGCGCTCGCAACGCTGACTCTGCCCGAATTTGCGCTCATGATTAGGGGGGTCGGTCATTTCCCGCCCGGCGGCGCGCCTCGGGTCCTGTGGGCGGGCGTCGAGCCGGTTGCCGAACTCGTCGAGTTGCGCCGCAATGTCGAAAGCCTCGTCGTTGCCCAGGGAGTCGCGCCCGAGGGCCGCAGGTTTACGCCCCATATCACTCTCGCACGGCTCAAGAGTGCGAGCGCGGCGCGGCTTGCGCCCTACCTTGCGGCGCACGCCCGGTTTGCCTGTCCCGCCGTCGCTATCGAGGACTTCCGACTTTATTCGAGTCGACTGGGCTTGGCCGGTGCGATCCACCGGGTCGAGGCCAGTTATCCGCTGCTGGGCGATTATTCCGAGGCGGCCGGAGACGGCTGACGCCGGGCCGGCGCGAGCCTCGCCGGGCGCGGCGCGCGCCCGGTCTCGTCTAGCGCCGCTGCGCCTCGAGGGCCTCCATGTCTTCGTCCGAAAAACCGAAATGGTGACCGATCTCGTGGATCAGCACGTGGCGCACGAGATGAGCGAGATCCTCGCCGGTCTCGCACCAGTAATCGAGCAGCGGCCGGCGGTAGAGGAAGATGCGATCGACGTCGTGGCGCACGTCGAGCACGCTCTGCTGGTCGAGCGAGATGCCTTGATAGAGCCCGAGCAGGTCGAACGGGCTGTCCAGCGCCATGTCTTGCTCGACATCGGCGTCGGGAAAGTCCTCGACCTGAATGACCACGGTCGTGATGCGCTCGCGCAACGTGGCGGGGATGGTCTCCAGCGCGTCGCGCGCAAGTGCGTCGAGATCGTCGAGGGACGGTGGCGAGATCATGGCGCGAAGGTATAGCCTGCCTTGATCTCCGGGCCAAGGGCCGCCATCCTGACCGGGCCAGGGGAGCGGCGGCCTGCGCCGGCGGCGTTATTGCTCCCGAAGGACGGCACTTTGCCCCAGGGAGGACCCGATGGCCGACAGAGTGAAGGGCCCGTCGCTCAACGAGAAGCTCCACGAGGCCCATGGCTGGGTGCTCGTCGATGCCGAGCGGGACGCCATCCGCAAGACCTTTCATTTTGAGGATTTCAATGCGGCCTTCGGCTTCATGACACGAGTGGCGTTGATCGCCGAAAAGCTCAATCACCACCCCGAGTTCATTAACGTCTACAACCGGGTCGAGGTCATTCTCTCGACTCACGACGTCGACGGGCTGAGCATGAAAGACTTCAGCCTCGCCCACATGATCGACGAGGTCGGCCCGCCCCGGGATCGTTGAACGTACGGGCGCTGGACAGGAGTTAGCGTGACACGGCCGTCCTGCCGGTCCGGCGGCTCCCCGATCGGGCTATTTGGGCGCCAGGCGAATTGCGCCGTCGAGCCGGATCGTTTCGCCGTTGAGGATCGAGTTGCCGATGACATGCAGCGCGAGCTCGGCAAATTCGCGGGGCTTGCCGAGACGTTTGGGAAATACGGTGGACGCCACGAGGGCATCCTGGACCTTTTCGGGGAGGGTCAGCATCATCGGGGTTTCGAACAGGCCGGGTGCGAAGCAGAGTGTGCGGATGCCGTGACGCTGCAGCTCGCGGGCGACCGGCAGCGTAAGGGCTGCTACGCCGCCTTTCGAAGCGGAGTAGGCGGATTGGCCCGCCTGGCCCTCGAACGCGGCAATCGAGGTCGTCGTGATCATGACGCCCCGCTCACCGCCGTCCAGCGGCTCGAGCGCCGCCATGTCCGCGGCCGCCAGGCGCAACGCGTTAAAGGTGCCGATCAGGTTGACGTTTACGACCTTGCTGAACTGTTCCAGCGGCACCGGCTTGCCGTCCTTGTCGACGATGAGATAGCCACTGGGAATCCCGGCACAGGCGACAAGAACGCGCGCCGGCCCGTTCGCCTCGCGCAAAGTCGCAAACGCCGCCTCCATCCCGCCGGCGTCGCTCACGTTGCAGGTAGCCGCAGTGCCGCCGACGTCCGCAGCAATCGCTTCAAGGGCGTCGGCATTGAGGTCGATCAACCCGACTTTGGCGCCGGCTTCCGCGAAGGCCCGTGCCGTTGCTTCTCCGAGTCCCGATGCCGCACCCGTCACGATGGCGGCTTGGCCATTGATATCCATGCTCAATCTCCCTGTTTCGTCGCCGCTGATTTTTAGCAGACGGCCGACACTGTTGCGACCGTTTCCTGTGGCCTCTATGGAGAATGATGGCGGCGCGGGAAACGAGATCGGCGAACAACGGCGAGGGGCTGCGAGACGACGGTCTGGCGCAGGATCACGGCTGAGCATCGAACGGCCGCGCGACAATTTCCGCAGAACGGCAATCTCGTCGGCAAGACGGATCAGCCGGATGGGTGCAAGGGGTCGTCCTTGCGGGCCGCCAGGATCCTGGCACGGCCTTTGATCGCTTCGCGGCGGGCGATGTAGACCGTGCTCGCAATGATGATCGCCGCGCCGATCCAGGTCATTTCATCGGGTAATTCGGCGAACACGAAATAACCGATTGCGGCGACGAACGGCAGCCGGACGAAATCGATCGGCGTCACCGCACTCGCTTCAGCCACCGAGAGGCCTCGGACCATGCTGAGATGGGCCACGGTCGCGAGCGCGCCGAGGGCGACGAGCCAGGCAAGTTCGATCCAGCCCGGAGTTTCCCAGACGGCGAGCGCAGGACCCAGCGAGAGCGGCGTCATAATCGACACCTGCCAGAAGACAATCGTGCTCGGACTCTCCGTTCGCGCGAGAATCTTGATCAGGTTCATGGACAGAGCAAAGCCCAACGCCGATGAAAGGGCGAGGATGGGACCAAGCGAAAGATCAATCGTACCGGGTCGCAGAATAACGATGACACCCGCAAATCCCACGATCGTCGCACCCCACCGGTGAATTCCGGGCCGTTCGCCCAGGAGGATCATGGCGACGATCAGAGCGAACAGAGGCACGGTGAAATTCAGAGCCACCGCGGGAGCCAAGGGCATCAGGCTGATGGCGGAAAACCAGCCGGTCATCGCGGCGAGCCCGATGATCGCCCGGGTCATATGTAGGCGGAACCGGTTCGTGTGGATCGGTCCCCGGCTGCGCCGCAAAACCCACGGCAGGATAAGGGCAAGGCTCACGACGTTGCGGAAGAAGACGATTTCGAACGGTGGAATGGCGGGATCCGCGACCGTCGAGAGATACCGGATGATGCCCGACATGCCGGCGAAACACAGGCAGCTGAACGCCATCCAGAGGGCGCCCTCGATGGGGCGAGAGACTGCCGACACAGAGTCGGTCACAACTGCTCGATGGCCGCCAGCGTCGCAGCCGCCTTGCCGAGAGCCCGGGCTCGGGCCCAGGCGTTCTCAACAGGCGCGATGGTCTCGAGCACATCGTTCAGGGTCCTGTATGCGCCGGTCAGGTCGCCCTGACCCGCCTGCGCCCGGGCAAGGTCGCTGAGAACGAACAGGCGGTCGACGGTATTCGTGATGCCGTGGGCGATATCGAGAGCCTGGCGCTTGAGCCGCGAGGCATGCCCACCGTCGCCGTCGGCCGAAAGCAGCGTGGCGATCGTCCAGAGGGTCTGGACGCGAAGACGTTCGTCGGCGATGCCTGAAACCAGGCCGAGAGCCGGTTCGATCTCGCCCGCCTGGGCCTGCGCGATGGCAATTACGCTGAGCGTGTAGGTGTGAGAATAGCCGAAGGTGATCTGTTCCACTGTCGTATAGGCCTCATCGAAGTGGCTGTTTTCCGCCTGTCCGATGGCAACCCGGCCGAGTGCCTGAAGTCTGTCGGCGGGGTCGTCAATATGGTCGAGCAGGCGGGTGGCGCGGGCGAGTAGCGCGTGGCTCTTAACCTCCTGTCCTGAGCGGGCGTAATGAATGCCCAGCCCGGCCAACGCGGCCACCGTACCGGCCGAATTCGCGATCCTTTCGATGGTATCCAGAGCGCCGTCCGGATCACCGGTCTGCAGCCGCACGAGGGCGAGTCTGCCGTAGGCCCAGTCACGGTGCTTGGCGATCCGAATCGATCCCGCGAGGTCGACGGCGGTCTCGAGCGTCTTGAGGCAGGCGTCGAGGTCGTCTGCTTCGTACTGAGCGCGCGCGATCGCACTGAGGGCAGGAACACGGGCGTCGGTTCCATCGATTCGCACGACGATCCCTTGCGCAGCGATAATATTGCCGACTTCCGCCTGGGCAATCGCGATGTCGCGAAATGCGTCAGCCCGAACCGGTCCGGGCGGAATGCGTTCCGCCGTCTCCATCGCTTCGACAAGCCGCTGGGTTTCAACCAGGCTCATTGCGATGCTGCCGAGCGAAGTAACAACGGATCGGGGGTCGCCAATCGCCGTGGCCGTCGTGATCGCATCCGCCGGGCTGGTAATCGTAGCCTGGGCGGTGACGATTTCTCCCAGTGCCCAGTCGCGAAAATCGCCTCGTTTGATATTTGGAACGGCGGCGAGGGCCTGGGCGACAAGACAAACGGCTGACGGTTGCGCGAAACAGAGCGATTCCTCGTCCATTTCATGCTCCGAATTCGTTGGGTCGGATAGCGCGGCCAGCAGATGTTCTTCGCTCCAGTCGTTCCCGAATTCCTCCGACAAGGCGCGATCGGCGTCTTCCATTTGCTGCTGACGAGTTTCTTCAAGGCCGTGGATCGGCTTTTGCGCTTCGCCAGCGGCGGACTCGAGGTGAATCAGAAGATCCTGGGTCGGTTCGCCGTCGATGGGCAGACCGACGGAGCGTTGATAGTCTCTGATGGCGTCGGCCGTGGACAGGTCGACTCTGCCGTCAACGGCGCCGTGGTAAAGGCCGATCGCACCAAGCCGGCGCTGGATCTGCGTTACCAAGCGGACGAACCAGCCTAATTCGGTTTGGATCGAGGAGATATCGTCATCGGCCCGAGCGGCCAGGCGGAGCGGCTCGCTGTCCGCGCCAAGGGGCGCGATCGTGGTCGTTGCCCCATCGCTCGCACTTAACGCCGGCCCCGTCACGAGGAGGGCAAATACGAACCCGACGAGCCCCCAAGCCAAGCCTGATGACCCGGAGCTGCTCTCATCCTTGCGTCGATTGCGTTTCATCACAGCTGTACAGTTGACCGGTTGCCAACGCGCCCCTTACGGCATGTTGCCAGAATCAACTCTGCGAAGTGTATCATTAGTCGAGAAGCTGTGCTGCCGGGCTTGTGGGGTCGTCGACTTGACCTTACCGGGCAGGCTCGGCATCCTCGCCGTCTAACCCCTTCAAAGTCAGGAGTCTTTCCAATCGCAATCGTTGGCGTCGATATCGGGACGCGAAGCCTGAAGGCGATCGTGATGAGTGACGAGTTCGGGTTGCTGTCACAGGCCCTCGAACCTTACAGCACACGCTATCCCGGGCCCGTCTGGGCCGAGCAGGATGCGGAAAACTGGGAGCAGGCGCTGCCCCGCGCGCTTGGTGCCGCCCTAACCGCGGCCAATCTATCCGCCACAGACGTTCGGGCGCTTGGCCTGACGGGTCAGCTCGACAGCTGTCTTGCCGTCGATGACGAGGGTAACCCGCTCAGTCCCTGTCTGATCTGGATGGATCGCCGGGCGTCGGCGGAAATCGACGGCATGCCCGCCGAGACGATTCGTGCGCTAAGCGGCGTTATGCTCGATCCCGGTCACATGGCCGCAAAAATCCGCTGGTTGCAGCGTCATCACCCCAAAGGCCGTGCGGCGAAGCACTTTCACCAAGCGGTCTCCTTTATGGTCAGGCGCCTGACCGGCGAATCGGTGTTCGACCATGGGCTCGCATCCACGACCATGCTCTACTCACTCGAAACCCGCAACTTCGACGGCGACCTACTCGATGTCTTCGAGATCGACCGCACGCTGCTCCCGGCAATTGCAGATGCCGCGGACGTCGCGGGTCGACTCACCGAATCGGGTGCGGCGCTGTCCGGCCTGCCGACCGGGATACCCGTCGCGGTTGGCACGGGCGACGACTTCGCCGGCCCGATCGGCGCGGGCGTCGTGCACCCGGGCGTGGCCGTGGCGTCTCTCGGGACAGCCGAGGTGGTTGGCGCCTTGCATGGGGCGCCCCGGATCGACAGCAGTGGGCTGGTCGAGACCCACGCCTATCCGGGCGGGAGCTACTATATCGAGAATCCGGGCTGGCTTTCGGGCGGTGCGCTCATGTGGTTCATCCAGACGTTCGGACTCGAGTCGGTGGATGCACTCGACCGCCTGGCTGCCGAGGCGCCGGTCGGCTGCGACGGCGTGACCTTCCTGCCGGCGTTGTCCGGCGCCATGACCCCTGAGTGGAATCCCGACGCGCGCAGCTGTTTTTACGGTTTGACATCGGCGCACGGCCTGCCTCATCTGGCGAGAGCCGTCCATGAGGGAAACGCGTTCGCGATGGCCGATGTCATCGCCCGGCTTGTCGCGTTGGGCGTTCGGGTGGATACAATCCGCTTGATCGGGGGCGGGGCAAAAAGTGCGATCCAGGCCCGCATCCGCGCCAGTGCGGCAAATCTCCCCGTCGAGCTGCCGGTCGAACAGCACACGACGCCGGTCGGCGCCGCCATGCTGGGGGCTCTCGCCGCGGGCATCGTTTCGTCGCTCGACGAGGCCGCCGCCCGGGTCGGCGGCGTGGCGGCCGCACAAGTACCAGACGCGGATGCGCTCAGCGCCACCCGTGAGGCCCACGCGCGTGCACGCCGACTGTATGAAAGTCTGCGCCCGATGTATGGCTGGACAGCCGGCGAATGAGCGAAACGGTTCTCGAACGGCTGCTTGCAGGCCGGTTTGTCGACCCTGATGATGGCGCGCCAATCGCTGTCGCGACCGAGCGAGTGGCCATCGCGCCGAGTCTCGCGGGCGACGAGGCCGGGCTGGTGAATTCGCTCGACCTTGGCGCCCGGCTTGCCGTGGTCAGCGATCCGACGACGCGGACCGTGCTGGGCGAGCGGGTCGAGCGCGCCTTGGCGTCGATCGCAAGGATCGAGAGCGTCGTGTTGGGAGACGCACCACACGCCGATCAGGAGACGGTCGACCGGCTCCGCATTGCGACGAGCAATGCGGACACGCTGGTCGCCGTCGGGTCGGGCACGATCAACGATCTTTGCAAGGCTGCTGCCGCGGGTGCAGGAAAGCCTTACATCGTGTTCGGCACGGCGCCGTCCATGAACGGTTTTAGCTCGGTGACCGCGGCCGTGACCGTCAACGGACTCAAGAAGACCGTGCCAGGCGTTGCGGCCCGGGGGGTATTCCTGGATCTCACGGTGCTGGCGGGAGCACCGGATCGGCTGATCCGCTCGGGGCTGGGAGACAGCCTTTGCCGTGCGACCTGCCAGGCCGACTGGCGACTTGCCCAGGAGTTGACTGGCGCACCCTACCGCGAAGCTCCTTTTTCCCTGCTCGCCGAGGACGAAGCGCCGCTTTTCGCTGAGTCCGACGCGCTTCTCGCTGGCGATCTCAAGGTCATGGAGCGGCTCGCGCGCACACTTGTCCTCTCGGGTTTCGGTATGGCGATCTGCGGCGGCAGCGAGCCTGCCAGTGAAGGCGAACACCTGATCGCCCATTACGGCGAAATGCGGAGCGAGGCCGCCTGGCCCGCGCTCTATCACGGCGAGGCCGTCGGGATCGCCACGGTCACCATGGCGCGTCTCTACGAATCGCTTCTGGCACGCCGTCCCCGCGTTGCGCCGACGGTCGTGTCGGAGGATGACGTGACAGGCCATTTCGGCACTGATCTGGGCGCGCTTTGCTGGACGGAGTTTTCGCCGAAGCGGCTCGACGCGGCGGGAGCCGATGCGATGAACCAGCGACTCGAGGCGAATTGGGATGCAATAGCCGAGAGACTCTCGGACGTCCTGCGACCTGCAGCGGAGCTGGAAGCGACCTTGCGCCGCGCCGGGGCGCCGTTCAGCCCGGCGGACACCGGCTGGCCAAGCCGGTTTTATCGCGACGCGGTGCTCCACGCCCGGGAGATTCGAAACCGCTACACGGCGCTCGATCTCGCGGGCGATGCCGGGCGGCTCGACGAGGTCGCCGGTGGCTGAGCCGGGGCGCGGTCTCAAGCCATTTCACGGCCTGTCGACTGCCCAGCTTCGGCGGGTTGCCTTTGTCCTTACGGACATCGACGGCACGATTACCCAAGACGGCAGGATCCCGGCCACTGCATACCGCGCGATGGAACGGCTGAGCAACGCAGGGATTCGGGTAATTCCCATAACCGGCCGGCCAGCGGGCTGGTGCGACATGATCGCCCGGACCTGGCCGGTCGACGGCGTGGTGGGAGAAAACGGCGCCTTCTATTTTCGCTACGATCCGGTGCGCCGGTGCCTGCTCCGGCGTTACTGGCTCTCGCCCGCGGAGCGTGCGGCGTCGCGCCGCCGATTGGCTAGCCTGGAACGGCGGATTCTCGAAGCTGTCCCCGGTGCGACCCTGGCCGCCGATCAGGCTTACCGGGAGACCGATCTCGCTATCGACATCTGCGAAGACGTCAAGCCGCTGAGCGACGAAACGGTTGCGCGCATTCTGGCACTGTTCGAGGAAGCTGGCGCCCAGGCGAAGCTGAGCTCGATCCACGTCAACGGCTGGTACGGCGACTTCGACAAACTCGCTATGACCAAGCGGTTATTTGCGGAGGTCTATAGGATAGACACGAAATCCGCCGCCCGGCGTATCCTGTTCGTCGGTGATTCGCCCAACGATGCACCGATGTTTGCCCATTTCCCACTTTCAGTCGGCGTTGCGAATATCAGAGACTTCGCGGGGCGGCTTGGGGCAGAACCGGCCTGGGTAACCCATCGGGCGTCGGCGGCAGGGTTCGTGGAGTTGGTCCGGGCGCTGCTCGCGGTCCGCAATACGGACACAAAATCAAGGCCATCTTGAACCGGTCGCCAAGCTGCTTACATATCAATTCATCCTGCCGGCGCTGCATTGCGGGCCCGCAGGCCGGGATTTATGCCGAGATGCCGCATGGCGGATCTTGTCCCCTCCCTCTCGCTCAGACCGAGGAGAGATGCGATGAACCGAATGATGCCGTTCGATAATCCCCTGTTGCTGGGTTTCGACCACGTCGAGCACATGCTCGATCGCATGGCGACCGCGAGCGACGACGGCTATCCGCCCTACGACATTGTGACGACCGGTGAGGCCGACTACCGGATCACCCTCTCGGTGGCGGGATTTTCCCACGACGAGCTAGCGATTTCGCTCGACGATCGGCAGCTCACCATCCGGGGCAAGCAAGGCGAGCCGGCAGATGACGCGGTCTTTCTCCACCACGGTATCGCCGCGCGGCAGTTCCAGCGGAG
Source organism: Alphaproteobacteria bacterium (assembly GCA_965198325.1). Taxonomy (GTDB): domain Bacteria; phylum Pseudomonadota; class Alphaproteobacteria; order UBA828; family JAPUJA01; genus CBDAPE01. The sequence continues at coordinate 368,805 of CBDAPE010000018.1, forward strand.
TTTCCTGCTTGCCGACGGCCTGGATGTCGTCGGTGCCTGGCTCGACGCAGGCCTTCTGCACGTCGATCTGGTCCGGCCGAAGCCTGAAACTCAAAACCGGATCATCGAGATCAAGGACAATTCCGCCTAAGTCGGAGATCCAGGAGAGAAACCATGACCGCACCCGCTCCATCTTTCGAGAAACTCAGCGACGTCGCCTTCGCGGCGCTCGGGACACCCCGCATGGCCTACGTCAAGCCGGTGGCTGAGGGCGAGGTCATGCGCTTCGAGGTGCATGGCGCCGATGGCTCGATGATGGGCGTCCTGGAAGACGAACAGGTTGCGGTTGCCACAATTCTGCAATACGACATGGTGCCAGTCAGCATCCATTAGCGCGGTCACCGGAATCTTGGCGGCTTACTCCACGGCCACGGGGCGGCGCGCGGACAGGGCGGTCGCACGAGTGCCGTCGATCTCCCGGATCAATGTATAGGTCCCCGTATAGACGCCGGGAGGCCAACCCCCATCGGGGCGTTTCTTGCCGACGAAATTGAACCGCTGATGCGCGTTTTTCTCGAGCACACTCCGATGCTCGACGAGCAGCGACTGGTCGGGGCCATAGACGCGAAACACTTCCTCGTCGCCAGCCTGGGTTCCGAATACGTCCACCCAGAAGACGAGCGCTGCCGAGTCAGGACGCAGTGGATTTACCCGATGAGCGCCGGCCCGGACCTCGTGGCGATCCGGCGCAACGTCGGCAAAGCCAGCGATGAGTACTCCGCTCGGTCGATAGGCGAGCGCCGTCAACGTGGCGTCGGTCCAGAGCGGATTGCCCGACATGTCGCATCCGGTGGGCAGCGTCTCACCGGTGAACGGATCGACCGTCTCGCCATCATGGCGAACCTCGAAATGGACATGGGGGTAGTTGGCTTTGCCCGACATGCCGATTAACCCGAGCGGTTGGCCCCGCGTGACCCGATCGCCGGAGCGGACCAGCACGCTGCCCTGACGCAGATGGCCGTACTGGGTTTCCCAGCCGCCGGGGTGGGCAATTACGACCGCGTTGCCGGCTTCCCGGCTGGCGATCGCAGCCGGATCGATATCGTTGAGGCTGACGTCGGGCATGCCGTCGCGGATCGCCCGAATGATGCCGTCGCCGGCGGCCAAAACTGCGACGCCCCGCTCCATGGTAACCAGATCGGGGACCCGAATGTCGGTGCCTTTGTGCCCGTCATAGCTCAGCGAACCACAGGTGTAATCGAGGCTGCCCGGGCCGGGGTCGCGATCAACGAAAAACTGGACATGACAATCGGTTCCTATCACGCAGTCGACCGGTAGGCCGAAGGAGGGTACGTCCTGAGCCGCTGCCCGGTCGATCGCGGCCGGCGTGACCGCAAGGCATCCGACCAGAAGAGTCCGGGCGAGGTGGATCACAGGGAACCTCGAGACGGCGACAGCGGACAGGATCATCGGGGCAACTCTACTACGAACCGGGCGCCGGTTGCGTTCCCGTCTTCATCGGCACGATTTTCTGCATCGATCCGACCGCCGTGGGCCTCGACGATCTGTTTCGAAATGCTGAGCCCCAAGCCCGAATGGATTCCGAACTTCTCGTCCTCCGGACGAACCGTGTAGAATCGCTCGAAAATTCGCGTTTCCTGTCCCACGGGGATACCCGGTCCATCGTCTTCGACGATGACCCGAACCGCATCGGGCGCCGGTTCGATCGCGATTCGGATTTGCCCGTCGGGCGGACCGAACGATTCGGCGTTAGCAATCAGGTTCTGGAAGACCTGAACGAGGCGATCTTCGAGGCCGGGAACGACACAAGGCTGTTCGGCGCCGGGTTGGAAGACGAGCGTCGGCGCGTTGCGCGGCTTCTGCTCCGCACGGGTTGTCCGATAGACCTCGGCCAACATCTGAACCATCCCGTTGAGGTCGACGGGGGCGGCTTCGGCACGGGACAGCTCGGCATCGACGCGCGACGCATCGGAAATGTCGCTGATCAACCGGTCGAGACGACGGACGTCGTCGAGGATAATCGCTGTCAGGCGCTCTCGCTGGCCTTCGTCGTCGACCCGCTCGAGCGCCTCGATTGCGCCACGCACGGACGCAAGCGGGTTCTTGATCTCGTGCGCGACATCGGCCGCGAAGCGCTCGACGGCGTCCATGCGGCCCCACAGGGCATCGGTCATCTCCCGGAGAGCGCCGGACAGCTCCCCGATCTCGTCGCCGCGGCGCGTGAAATCGGGAATCCCGGCCTTGCGCCCTGCGCCCGCACGAACCCGTTCGGCAGCGCGGGCAAGCCGGCGCACCGGCCGGGCAATGGTCCCTGCGAGATAGAGCGAGAGCAGGGTCGTGATGCCGAAAGCAATGCCGAAGGCCTGGAGGATCGCGACCCGCGCGGAGCGGACCTTTTGCTCGATATCCTCCGCATCGGCATTGAGCAGGAGGACCCCCTGGATTTGTTTGAAATGCTGAACGGGGACAGCCACCGTAATTACGATTTCGCCGGATTCGGTTTCTTCGACGGCGCTCCCGCTGCCACCCTCTCGGGCGCGCCAGTAGGCCGCATGATCGAGCGGATCGTCGTGATAGGCCGGCACGTCGGTTCGCGGCGGCAGCCGATCGGCCACCCAGTTGTAGGCACCGACGATGGCGCGGACAAAGCCGCCCGGACGGCTCGGCTCGGGCAGCTCTTCGGTCTCGACGAGAGGCGCCGCGCCCGCGACGGTGCGACTGTCGACGATCAGCTCGGCGTCGGAACCATACAGGCGCGCGCGAGTGCCAGTCGGCGCGACCAGCCGGCCCACGAGGGCCCGCGCGGCTTCCGCATCGAGCACGAGCGGCGCGTCGGGGTCGTCGTGACGCACGACGCTCTCGCCCAGAGCGTTGGCAACCAGAGTGCCTTCAGATGTGAGCGCTTCGATCTTGGCATCGAACAGATCGTCCTGGTGCCGGTCGAGATACAACAGGCCCACAGCCAGGATGATCAAGGCCAGGGCATTGATCGCCAGGATCCTGGCGGTGAGCGAGCGGGGCGGAAACCTGCGGATACGGCGCGTCGCCTGGGGCCTCGCGCGATCGGGCTTCGTCGGGGTCATCGGCGCGGCCCGGCCGTTACGACTCGATGTAGCGGTAGCCGACGCCGTAAAGGGTCTCGATCTGGGCGAAGTCGGAATCGACCGCCTTGAATTTCTTGCGCATCCGTTTGATATGGGAATCGATCGTCCGATCGTCGACATAGATCAGGTCGTCGTAAGCGGCATCCATCAGCTGATCGCGGCTCTTCACGTGGCCGGGCCGCTCCGCGAGCGACCCAAGGATCAAAATTTCAGTCACCGTCAGCAACACCGCTTCGCCCCGCCAGGTGCACAAATGCCGCTCCAGGTCGAGGACCAGAGGACCGCGCACGACGAGCGCCGTAGGGTCGGTGGCGTCGTCCTTCGCCAGCTCGTTGCGGCGCAGCAGGGCGCGGACCCGGGCAATCAAGAGCGTCATGGAAAACGGCTTCTTGATGTAGTCGTCGGCACCGCTCTTCAGACCCAGAAGCTCGTCGAACTCCTGATCCTTCGAGGTCAGCAGGATAACCGGCATCGCACTGTGCTGGCGCAGCCGGGTGAGCAGCTCGAGACCGTCGAGCCGTGGCATCTTGATGTCAAGAATCGCGAGATCGGGCGGCCGGGCCATCAAGTCGCTCAAACCCTTCTCGCTGTCGGAAAAGCAGCGCACGTCAAACCCCTCGGTCCCGAGCGCGAGGCTCGTCGAGGTCAGCAGGTTCTCGTCGTCATCGACCAGGGTGATGGTGTTGGCCACGATCTCCACCTCTTATACAGCCCGCCTAAATCCTAGTTCGCCGGGCGCGAAAATTCCACCAAAGGCGCGATTCAGTAGCGGCCGATCGGGCGACGCGAGATGCTGTAGAAGCGATAGGCGAGGAGGCCGGCCGAGACGAGCGTGCCGCCCGCCAGACCCCAGATCAGGCCGCTCACGCCAAGGCTTGCGACGAAGGCCAGACCGTAGCCCACCGGGAAGGCGACGCCCCAATAGGCGGCAATCTGCGCCGCGGTGGGCACCCAGACATTGGCCGCGCCCCGGAGCGCACCCATGAGCACGGCCTGCACGCCGTCGAACAGCAGCAGGAAGCCGGCGATCCCGATCAATGGAACGGCGACGGCGATGACCGCGGGGTCCGTGCTGTAGATCAGCGCGAGCCACCGGGCGGCGGCGAAGAAGGGAACGGCGAGCGCGATCATGAGGACGGCCACGATCCCGGTGCAGATCCAGCCGATCCGGGCAGCCGCCTTCCAGTCGCCGTGTCCGACTGCGTTGCCGACCCGCACGCTGGCCGCCGTGGCAATCCCGATCGCGCTCATGAAGACGAGCGCGAGCAAGTTGATGGCAATCTGATAGCCTGCCAGCGCGCTGATCCCGAACAGTCCGGCCAGCATCATCATGGCCGCGAACGTCGTCGATTCGAGACCGAAGGTAATCGCGACGGGATAACCCAGCCGACGCATCTTTGCGCCCAGGCGCAAACCGCCGGTCATCGCGCCCGTCACATTGAAGCGGTGCGCGTCGCGCATGCACAGCGCGTAGCCCGCGAGCGCGAAGAACATCATCCAGCGCACCATCGAGGTGGTCATCGCGGCACCCTCGGCCCCCATCGCGGGCAAACCCCAATGGCCGTAGATGAACAGCCAGTTGAGCCCCGCGTTCACAAGATTTGCCGCGAGCATGACGATCATGCCGGGGAGCGGCCGGTTGATCGCCTCAAGGAAAAAGGATGTCGCGACGAACAGAAGCATGCCCGGCATACCCCAGGAAAACGCGGCAAGGACGCCGGCCCCGCCGGTTGCGATCAGCTCCGTCTGGCCGATCAGCCGGTAGAACGGCAACCCGGCGTAGCTGATTCCGGCGAGCAGCGCGCCGAACAACAGGGCGTGGACCATGCCGACGCGCCAAAGCGGACCGCATTGATGGTGCTCGCCCGCGCCGTAGGCCTGGGACGCGAGAATCGTCGTGCCCTGGAGCAGGCCGACCCCCACCAGAGCGAGCACGATCTGGGTCGAGTTCGCGATGGCGTAAAACCCAAGCTGCTCGGCTCCGGCATGGCCCGCCATCGCGATGTCCACGGTCACGATGACGAGCAGGGCGGCGCGCGCCACGGTCACCGGGAAGGCAAGGCGTAGCGTGCTCCAGATCTGTGCGCCGAGACCGACGATCGGCGCTGGCGTTTCGGTGCTCATGGCGGGGCAACCTACACGAGGTCCGGGGCTCTCGGAAAGCGTGTTCGCGCGGTCGAATCGGATTGACCGGAATTGCAGTGCAATCGTAAGCTTGACCCGCGGTTCGGCCCCGATCGGCGCGGACGGCATGGCAGGTTCGAAAGGTTCGACGATGGCAAGCACAGACACGGATCATCCGGCGGGGCGGGTCTCGCTCCGGCTGTCGATGAGCGTTGTTCTGCCGGCCCTGTTCGCGGCGCTGCTCGGGCTCTTCATACTTTACGGCGTGGGCTTTGCCAGCCCCGACGTGCTGCACAACGCCGCCCATGATACGCGCCATTCGCTCACCTTTCCCTGTCACTGATCCCCGACGAGCCCCTTTATGCTCCGACGAATTATTTTGACGGCAATTCTGGCCGGCGCCGCGACCGGTCTGTTCCTGACCACGATTCAGTGGGTCGAGGTCATTCCCGCGATCTACGACGCCGAAACTTACGAAATTGCCGGTCACGACCATGCAGGCGCGCCGGTTCAGAACCACGACGCGGCCAGGTGGGCGCCGGACGATAGCGCCGAACGGGTGGGTTACACCTTGCTGATGAACGTGCTGGCGGCAGTCGGCTTCGCTCTGCTGCTGGCCGCGGGCTTCGCATTGCGCGGCGGTGTGAAGCTGCGCGAAGGGGTCCTCTGGGGATTGGCCGGCTTTGCCGCCTTTACGCTGGCACCCTCACTCGGCTTGCCTCCCGAGTTGCCTGGTGCGGCTGCCGCAGGGATTGGCGAGCGTCAAATCTGGTGGTTGATGACGGCGGCGCTCACGGCGATTGGACTTGCCATCATCGCGTTTGCGCCCCGGGTCTGGCTAAGACCAACGGGCCTCCTGCTGATCGCCATACCCCACATCGTCGGGGCGCCACAGCCGGAGCAGCATGGCGGGCTCGCGCCCGTGGAGTTGGCCGAGGGATTCGTCGTCGCGGTGATCCTGACCAGCGCCGTCTTCTGGCTCGCGCTGGGCTGCCTCTCGGGCTATCTGTTCAAGAAATTCGCATGACCGAGCCGTCGCCTGCGGACGTCGGCCGTGGATTGCTCCGTCGTGCCCGAACCGGTGCGCTCGTAACGCTCCGCGGGGCCGACGAACCCGAGCCTTGGCCCTACGGCTCGCTGGTTCTCGTCGCGTGCGACCATGCCGCAAACCCGATCCTGTTGCTCTCCGACCTGGCGGAGCACAGTCACAACATCGCCGTCACCGACCGGGTCTCGTTGCTGATCGACGAGACAGGCAGCAAATCCGATCCGCTCGAGGGGCCCCGGCTAACGGTCGAGGGGCGCGCAAGGCAAACGACCGACGCTGGACATCGCGCCCGCTTTCTCGCGCGTCATCCAAGTGCGGAGCGCTACGCCGATTTCGGCGATTTCGTGTTCTACCGGATCGCCGTGTGCCGCGGCCATCTGGTCCAGGGGTTTGGCAAGATCGACTGGATCGACGCCGGCCCGCTCCTCTTCGAGACGGCCCGAACCGGACCCCTCGCGGCGGCGGAAGCCGACGTCGTCACCCATATGAACACCGACCACGCCGACGCCATCGGGCTTTACGCCGTACGCCTGTTGGGCCGGGCGCCTGGCGAGTGGCGTATGACCGGGATCGATCCGCAGGGTTGCGACCTCGATGCGGGCGACGGTCGCGCAGCGCGGCTCGCGTTCGGTTCCGTCGTGAGCGGCCCGGACGAGGCCCGTGCTGAGCTCGTGCGGCTCGCCCGCGCGGCACGCACGCGCGGCGAACAATAAAATCGGCCATCAGTCCAATTCGGGTGCGGGAAAGCTTGAAAGGCGGGTCCGATCATTGTTGAATAACGGAAAATAGGTTTTCACGACAGATCACGGTGTGTGGGCTGGCGGCTGGGCTGCCGGATCAACGGGAACCGACCGGCGGGCGGCGAAAGCCGTAACGGAACCGGTTCAACATCGGGGGCAGGTTTGACGGTCACGGCCGTGGGAGGGCTGCGAGGGTGCATTGGAACTATTCGGCGCCGGCCTTGTACGAAGAGGCGATCCGGCGCGGTGAGGGACAGGTTGCCAAGGGCGGTGCGCTGATCGTCGAGACCGGCCAGCATACCGGCCGTTCGGCCAACGACAAGTTCATCGTCCGCGAGCCCGCCAGCGAGGCGAACATCTGGTGGGGCCCGGTCAACAAACCCCTGGCGCCGGACCATTACGCCGGTCTGAGGGCGCGTCTTCGTGCCCAATTCGAGGGCCAGGAACTCTTCGTACAGGATTGCTTCGGCGGTGCCGACCCGGCCTATCGCCTGGCCGTGCGTATCATGACCGAGCAGGCCTGGCACAGCCTGTTTGCGCAGAACCTCCTGATTCCCGCCGGTCCCGAGGAGCGCGAGGGCTTCGAGCCGCAGTTCACGGTGATCCACGCGCCAAGTTTCGTTGCCGACCCCGCGAGGGATGGGACGAATTCTAGCACCTTCATCCTGCTCAACTTCGCCGAGCGCGAGGTACTGATCGGCGGCACGGCCTATGCCGGCGAGATCAAGAAGTCGGTGTTTACGATCCTCAACTATCTGCTGCCCGAGCGAGGCGTGTTGCCCATGCATTGCTCGGTCAACGTCGGTGAAACGGGCGATGCGGCGGTGTTTTTCGGCCTGTCGGGAACCGGCAAGACCACCCTCTCCGCCGATCCCCGACGCACCCTGATCGGTGACGACGAGCATGGCTGGTCGGAGACCGGCCTGTTCAACTTCGAGGGCGGCTGCTACGCCAAGGTGATCCGGCTCTCTCAGGAGGCCGAGCCCGAGATCTACGCCACCACTCGACGCTTCGGCACGGTGATCGAAAACGTCGTCATGGACCCGGAGACCCGCGAGGTGGATCTCGACGATGGAAGCCTGACGGAAAATACCCGGGCGGCCTATCCCATCGACTTCATCCCGAACGCCTCGACGACGGGAGTGGCCGACCATCCCAAGAACGTCGTCATGTTGACGGCCGACGCCTTCGGCGTGCTGCCGCCCATTGCGCGCCTGACACCGGCCCAGGCGATGTATCACTTTCTCTCGGGCTATACCGCAAAGGTCGCGGGCACCGAGACGGGCTTGGGCAAAGAGCCACAGGCAACGTTCTCGACCTGCTTCGGCGCGCCCTTCATGCCGCGCCATCCATCGGCCTACGCCCGCATGCTGCGCGACAAGATCGCCGATCACGACGTGGATTGCTGGCTTGTAAACACCGGCTGGAGCGGCGGCGCCTATGGCGTGGGCGAGCGGATGAAGATCGCCTATACCCGCGCCCTGCTCAATGCCGCGCTCGATGGCCGGTTGCGTCAGGTGGCGGCGAGGAGCGACAACCTGTTCGGCCTCCAGGTGCCGGAGATCTGCCCCGACGTTCCGGCCGAGGTGCTCAATCCCCGCTCGACCTGGGCCGACAAGACGGCCTACGACGAGACGGCGCGCGACCTGATCGGGCGATTCCACAAGAACTTCACCCAATTCGAATCCTATGTCGGTGACGAGGTGAAGGAGGCGGCGCCAAAAGCCGCCTGAGACGGACAGCGCAGGGAGAGCGATCATGACGGCGGAACGCCAGGCGGACGAAACCATCCGGATCAAGGTCGATGGCGGCGAGGTCGCGGTCTATTCCTTCGGCTCAGGCTCCGAGGTTCTCTACTGCCTGCATGGCGGCCCCGGTCTGGCCTGCGACTATGTGCGGGATTCCCACTCCGTTATGGCCGATCGCGGCTACCGGGTCGTCGCCTACGACCAGCTGGGCTGCGGCGAGTCGGATCGCCCAACCGATACCTCGCTCTACAACGTCGAGCGCTATGTGGAGGAATGCGAGACAATCCGCGCGGCACTGGATTTGGGGCGGGTTCACCTGCTGGGCCAGAGCTGGGGCACCTGGCTGGGCACCGCCTATTGCCTGAAATATCAGGACAACGTGAAGAGCTACACGTTGGCGAACGGCTCGGCGGACATTCCCCATACCTTCGCCGAGATGCAACGGTTGCGACGCTCCCTTGGCGCGCAGACCATCGAGATGATGCAGCGTCACGAAGCGATGGGCATCATCGAGCACCCCGAATATCTGGCCGCGGTCACGATCCTCTATCACCGCCATCTGTGCCGCTGCGACGAATGGCCCGCGGCGCTCAACCGCTCGGTCGAAGCGGTCAACATGGACGTCTACGGCACGATGTGGGGGCCCAACGAGTTTTGCTGCACGGGCACGCTGAAGGACTGGAACTGGCTGCCCGAGATGCACAAGATCACCGTGCCCTGCCTGGTCATCAACGGGATGCATGACGAGCTCACGCCCGAATGCGGCATGAAGATGCATAATGAGCTGCCAAATTCGGAGATCGTCGTCTTCAAGAACAGCTCCCACACACCGTTCTTCGAGGAGCCCGACGCGTATTTCGCCAGGTTGAAGACGTTCCTCGACGCGCACCGGGGTTAACCCCGGCCCGTCGACGGTTCCGCGGATGACCGAGCGCAAGCCCGACGAGATGAGCCGGATCCCGGTCGACGGGCATGAGGTCGTCGCCTATTCGTTCGGCGACGGCGCGGAGACGGTGCTGCTGGTCAACGGCGGACCGGGCCTGCCCTGCGATTACCTGCGGGATTCCCATTCGGTTCTGGCCGATTCCGGTTATCGCGTGGTCGCCTGGGATCAGCTGGGCTGCGGCGCCTCGGACAAGCCGGCCGACCTGCCGCTTTACGATATCCGACGCTATGCGGCGGAGACCGAGACGGTACGCATCGCGCTGGGATTGGGCCGCGTCCACCTTCTGGGCCAGAGCTGGGGCACGTTTCTCGCGATCGAATACGCGCTCACCCATCCGGACGGCGCAAAAAGCCTGGTGATCGCCAACGGCGCGGCGGACATTCCCCATCTGGCGGGTGAAATCCGCCGGCTGCGCAACCAGTTGGGCCCCGAGACCGTCGAGATGATGCAACGCCACGAGGCGACGGGCACCACCGAGCATTCCGAATACCAGGCTGCGATCACCCTGCTCTATTACCGCCATATCTGCCGCTGCGACGACTGGCCCGCCCCGGTCAACCGCTCGTTCGAGGGCATCAACATGGACGTCTACGGTACCATGTGGGGGCCCAACGAATATTGCATCACGGGAACCCTGAAGGACTGGGGCCGGCTGGACGATTTGCACCGGATTACCGCGCCGACCCTGATCGTCACGGCGACCCATGACGAGCTGGTGCCGGAATCCTCACGTCTGATTGTGGAGCGGTTGCCCAATGCAGAGCTGGCCGCGTTCGCCAACAGCTCGCACATGCCGTTCTACGAGGAGCCGGCGGCCTATTTCGCTCGGCTGGAGGGGTTTCTGGCGGCGAACGCCGGAGCCTAGTGCGCCTCGTCCCAGTTGGGTCCCGAGCCCGTATCGACGGTGAGCGGCACGGACAGGCTGGCGGCCCCTTCCATGATCCGTTTCGCGACCTGGGCGGTCGCCTCGAGCTCGGACTCGGGAACCTCGAAGATCAGCTCGTCGTGGACCTGGAGCAGCATTCTCGCCGACAGGCCCGCGTCATCCAGCGCTCCGTTCATGCGGATCATGGCGCGCTTGATGATGTCTGCCGCGGAGCCTTGGATCGGTGCGTTGATCGCCGCGCGCTCCATGAAACCCCGGCGGTTGGGGTTCTTGTCCTGGATGCCCGGCATGTGGCATTTGCGCCCGAACAGGGTGGCAACAAAGCCGTGCTTGCGGCAGAAATCCTTGGTGCTCTCCATATAATCCCGGATGCCCGGAAAACGCTCGAAATAGGCGTTGATGTAATCCTTTGTCTCGCCTTGGGGGATGGATAGCTGGCGGGCGAGCCCGAACGGGCTGATGCCGTAGATGATGCCGAAATTGATTGCTTTCGCCTTGCGCCGGACGGTCGGCTCCATGCCCTCGATCGGCACGCCAAACACCTGGCTCGCGGTCATGGCGTGGATGTCGAGGCCCGCCTCGAACGCCTCCTTGAGCGCGTCGATGCCGGCGATATGGGCGAGGATGCGAAGCTCGATCTGGGAATAATCCGCCGAGAGCAGTGTCATGCCCTTTTCCGCGATGAAGGCGCGGCGAATCTTGCGCCCCTCTTCGGTGCGCACGGGAATGTTCTGCAGGTTCGGATCGGTCGACGCGAGGCGGCCGGTGGAGGCGGCGGCCATGGCGTATGAGGTGTGCACCCGCCCGGTCTCGGGATGGATCTGCTCGATAAGCGCGTCCGAATAGGTGTTCTTGAGCTTGGCGAGCTGGCGCCAGTCGAGCACCCGGACAGGCAGGTCGTGACCCTGGGCGGCGAGGTCGTCCAGCACGTCGGCGCCGGTGCCGTAGGCACCGGTCTTGCCCTTCTTGCCGCCGGGCAGGTTCATCTCGTCGAACAGCACCTCGCCCAATTGCTTGGGTGAGGCGATGTTGAAGTCGTGGCCGGCAAGCGCGTGGATCTCGGCCTCGAGCCCCGCCATGCGCTGTTCGAAATCGCCCGATAGGCGCTTGAGCTCGGCACGCTCGACCTTGATGCCGGCGGCTTCCATGCCGGCCAGTACGGGAACCAGCGGGCGCTCCAACGTCTCGTAGACCGTGACCATGCGTTCGGCGACAAGCCGGGGCTTGAGAGTTCGAAACAGCCGCAGGGTGATGTCCGCATCCTCGGCGGCGTAGGACGTCGCCGCGTCGATCGGCACGAAATCGAAGGTCACCTGTTTCTTGCCGATGCCCGCGACCTCCTTGTAGGGGATCGTCGCGTGATCGAGATGGAGCTTTGAAAGTTCGTCCATGCCGTGGCCGTGCAGGCCGCCGTCGAGCACATAGGAGAGCAGCATGGTGTCGTCGATCGGCGCGACTGCTATGCCGTAGCGGGACAGAACCCGCATGTCGTACTTGATGTTCTGGCCGATCTTGAGAACCCCGGGGTCTTCGAGCAGGGGCTTGAGGAGGCCGAGCGCGGTGTCGAAATCGATCTGGCCCGGCGCGTGATTCGCACCGCTGGCATTGCCTAGTGCCCCCAGATCGTCGCCCGACTGGTGGGCCAGCGGGATGTAACAGGCCTCGCCGGGGGTAATCGCCAGGGAAACCCCCACGAGCTCGGCGCGGGCCTCGTCGAGAGAGGTGGTCTCCGTATCCACCGCAACAGAGCCGGCCGCGTGGGTGCGGGCGACCCACAGAGTCAACTCATCCGCGGTGCTGACGGTCGTGTAGCTGGCTTCGCCCTTCACCGTTGCGCTTTCGGCGGCCGCCGCGGGTGCGCCCTTGGCGGCGCCGGCCCGGCTTTCGATGCGCGCCAGCACCGACTTGAATTCCTGGGTCCGCAGGAACTCGATGAGCTGGTCGTGATCGACGGGCTGGAGCGCGAAGCTGGCCAGGGGCACCTCGATGGGCACGTCGGTCTTGAGCGTCACGAGCTCGCGGGAAATCCGTGCGAGGTCGGCGTTTTCGATCAGCCTCTCGCGGCGCTTCGGCTGCTTGATCTCGTCCGCATGTTCGAGCAGGGACTCGAGATCGCCATAGGTGTTGATCAGCTCGGCGGCGGTCTTGACCCCGATGCCGGGAACGCCGGGCACATTGTCGGTCGAATCTCCGGCCAGGGCCTGGACCTCGATGACCTTGTCGGGGCCGACGCCAAATTTCTCCCGGACCTGCTCGGGTCCGATCTCCCGATTCTTGAAAGTATCGAGCAGGACGACGGCATCGTCCTCGACGAGCTGCATGAGGTCCTTGTCCGAGGAGACGATGGTGACCTTGGCACCGTTGGCGCGGGCCTGTGTGGTGTAGGTCGCGATCAGGTCGTCGGCTTCGTAATTGTCCTGATCGACCGCAGGCACGCCGAGTGCCCGGGTCGCCTCGCGGATGAGCGGGAATTGCGGCACCAGCTCTTCCGGCGCCTCGGGGCGGTTGGCCTTGTAATCGGGGTAGATATCGTTGCGGAACGTGCGCCGGGCTTTGTCGAAGATCACCGCAACATAGTCCGCGTCGGTGTCCTCGATGAGCTTGATCAGCATGTTGATATAGCCCAGGACGGCGTTGATCGGCGTGCCGTCGGTCCGGGTCAGCATGGGGAGCGCGTGAAACGCCCGGAAGATGAAGCCCGAGCCATCGACCAGGAAAACGTGGCGCGGTGCGTCCGGTGTGGGTTGTTCGGCCATGGCGTCTGGTTCGGTCTCCGCGGGGACGGCAGCGGCTGGTCTCTTGCGCCGCTTGCCTAGCCTGACCACTATGCCACGACGGGCGCGCGCCGCCCACTCTCGACGACAGGAAAGCCATGACGTTTGGTCCTTCTACCCGCCCGGTTGGCCGGGGCCTCTACCTCCGTCTGTCCGGGTTTTACGGCGCGATGTTTCTGGTCTCTGGCCTGACAACGCCGTTCTGGTCGGTTTTCCTCGATGCCAAGGGGATGAGCGCGAGCCAGATCGGTGTTTTGTTGATGCTCACGGCGTGGACCCGCGCGGCGGCGAGCCCGGCGGCGGCGGCGACCGCCGATCGGACCGGCCATCTTCGCCTGCTCATGGTGGGCGCCAGCACCATCACGCTCCTGCTCAGCGGGTTGTTTTTCATCGCCGAGGGGTTCTGGCTGCTGCTCTTGGTCAGTGTCGTCGCCTATTTTACCTACACCTGCGTCAGCCCACTGGGCGAGGCGGTCACGCTCCGCTGCGTTTCGGTCGAGCGCGATTACGGACGCATTCGTCTGTGGGGCTCGGTCACCTTTATCGTCTCGGCGTCACTGGGCGGCTGGTTGCTCGACATTATCGATGTACCGACCGCCGACTTGATCCTCATCCTCATCATGGCTACCGTCTTCATCAGCATTCTGGGATGCGCCGCGATGCCCGACGAGCGCCCGCCCAAGTCCCCGGCGATGACCGCACGGCTTTGCGCGCTCCTGCGGAACCGGCCGTTCATGCTCGTCATTGCGGCAACCTCGCTGATCCACGGCAGCCATATGATCTATTACGGCTTCGGCACGCTTTATTGGCTGAGCATCGGTCTGTCCAACACGGTAATCGGTCTGCTCTGGGCAGAAGGGGTCGTTGCCGAGATTCTGCTCTTCGCATTCGGCGCGCGCCTGTGCGAGCGTCTGGGCGTCGTCTGGCTTCTGGGGATCGCCGGAGCTTGCGCTGCGGTGCGTTGGGCGATCATGCCGATGACCACGGAAATCTGGATTTTTGCGGTCATCCAGCTGTTCCATGCCGCGAGCTTCGGCGCGATGCATCTGGGCGCCATGCGGTTCATCACACGGGCTCTGCCCGAAAGCCACGCGGTTGCGGGACAGAGTCTTTATTCAGGAATTACCAATGGCGTGGCGCTTGGGGCCGGCTTTTTCGTCGCGGGCTGGCTCTACGGGGCGTACGCCGGGGCTGCGTTCTATTCGGGTGCGGCCTTCGCGTTTATCGCGTTAATTGCGGTCGTCATGCTGGCGCGGCTCTGGCGGCGCGGCGAGACGATCGCCGTCGCGGACGATCAGACCTGAACCGAAGCTAGTGGCCGCCGCTCTCCGTCCGCGCGCTCTCGGCCAAGACATAACGCTGGCCGCAATAGGGACAGTCGATCCGGCCCGAGGCATCGAGCGTCAGATAGACCAGCGGGTGCCCGAGCGCGCCGCCGCCATCGCAGCCGACGGATGACGATTGGACGGTAATGGTTTCGGGCGGTTCCATGGTGAGCGGTTCCTTCTTCCTAGCGCGGCGTTGACCCGGCGGACGACCAGATGATAACCCTTAGCGCGTGGCGATCAATCGCTGCGAGCAATCCAGGTTCACCGCCGGACTCCACCCGATGCCGCCAGACCGCCCAAGGCGCGAGCCGCCCGCCTTTGCCATCTCCGCCCGGGCCCTGCGCAAGGTCTACCGGGCGCCCGGCGGCGGGCACGCCGAGGCGCTCAAGGGAATCGATCTCGACATTCCCCGGGGGACGATTTTCGGCCTGCTGGGGCCGAACGGTGCGGGCAAGTCGAGCTTCATCAATATTCTGGCGGGTCTGGTCCGCAAGACGTCGGGCCAGGCGGTGATCTGGGACATCGATATCGATCAGGATCCGCGCGGGGCGCGAGGCGCGATCGGCGTTGTGCCGCAGGAGCTGGTTATCGATCCGTTTTTCACGGCGCGCGAGACGCTTGAGCTCTATGCCGGCTATTACGGCGTTCCGGGTCCTGAGCGGCGGACCGACGAGATCCTCGACGCGATCGGGCTGACCGCGCAGGCTTCGGTCAATTCCCGCAGTCTCTCGGGCGGCATGCGCCGCCGCCTGCTGATCGGCAAGGCGCTGGTGCATTCCCCCCCGATCGTCGTGCTCGACGAGCCGACTGCGGGCGTCGACGTCGAACTTCGCGAGCAGCTCTGGAATTACGCCCGCCAACTCAATGCCGAGGGCGTGACCGTTCTGCTCACAACCCACTATCTCGAGGAGGCGGAGCAGCTCTGCGACTGGATCGCCATCATCGACCATGGCGCGCTGATTGCCTGTGAGACGACCCGCTCACTGGTCGACCGGCTCGACTGGAAGGAGCTCGTCATTCATGTCGGTGAGCCGCTCGACGGGCCACCGCCGGCCCTCGCGGGCTATGACGTGGAACTCGTCGAGCGCCAACGCCTGTTCGTGCGTTACAGCCGGTCCGAAACCCAGATCGGCGATGTTCTCAACGCCCTCCAGGAAGCGGGGATTTCGATCGTCGATCTGTCGACGACCGATTCCGACCTCGAGGATGTGTTCCGCGAGTTGACCCGCAAGATGCCTCCCGGCGGCGATGCCGGCGCTTAAGACGGGCGGGGCTGCCAGGCTTTGCCGGGTTTTGCGCTTTAGGGTATGGTGCGCCACTCGAATTGGCCGACGCACCCGTAGCTCAGCTGGATAGAGCGCTGCCCTCCGAAGGCAGAGGTCACAGGTTCGAATCCTGTCGGGTGCACCATCTCTTCATCCGCGAGCCGGTCCCGCCAGACCCTGCGGAACCGGAAGGGACGCCGCCATGGAACGTTGGACACCGAGCGACGCGGAAATTCGGGCCGGTAAGCTCGCCGGCGCCGATCTGCGGCGCGCGCAGCTCAAGGGCGCATCCCTGTCCCAGGCCGATCTCGCGGATGCCGACCTTTCCGAGGCGAATTTGCACGAGGCCGACCTACAAGGCGCGACCTTGCGCGGTGCCGATTTGACCGGCGCGACGCTTCGCCTCGCCACGCTCAAGGGTGCCGATCTCTCGGGTGCGATCCTGGCCGGCGCCAACCTGTTCGGCGCCACGCTTCGCGTCGCAAACCTGACCGGCG
This sequence comes from Alphaproteobacteria bacterium, assembly GCA_965198325.1. Taxonomy (GTDB): domain Bacteria; phylum Pseudomonadota; class Alphaproteobacteria; order UBA828; family JAPUJA01; genus CBDAPE01. The sequence goes on from CBDAPE010000018.1 coordinate 385,265, forward strand.
TGCAAGCCCGCGCCGTCAATCTGGCCCAGGCGGACATGGCGGGCGCGCAGGCCGCTGGCGCCAATTTGAGCAGCGCGAATCTCTGGGCCGTTGATTTGCGGATCGCGGAGCTTGACGGCGCCAATCTCGGTCAGGCGGATCTCTCCAACGCTGATCTCAAGGAGGCCAACCTGACATCGGCCAACCTGCGGGACGCGATCCTCGACGGCGCCAAGCTGCGCCGCACCCGGTTGATCGGCGCCGATTGCTCCGGGGCGAATTTCAGAAACGCGAGGCTGGTCGAAGCGGATCTCACCCATGCCGATCTGAGCGATGCGGACCTCACTGGCGCAGATCTCGACGGGGCGATCCTCGCGGGCGCGACCATGCCCCCTGACGAGGCGTAGAGCGGGAAAAGAAAAAGGGCGCGGGCCAGCAGGCCTGCGCCCCGAAAGACTCGGGCGAAATCGCGGTTCCCCTTCCCGTTACCGCTATTAGTAGAATCGAATGCGACGCGCCATCGTCAAGACGCTATAGTTCTGCTTATAATTTAGCTAAACCCTATTGTGCGCTTTCGCTGCGAGCGGGAGAAACGACGGTGCCCCGGCGTATCACTTGGCGGTACCAGCGACGGATGAGGGAGGATTCGATTCATGCCCGATCCCAAGACCGGCCGGCTTCGCGGAAATCGTAACCTCGATCGTCTGGCAAAGATTCCACAGACCAAGATGGAAGAACAGGTGGCGCGAGAACTCGAGCTGGGGCTCGAAGCCGCCGATTCTGTACAGGACCGGAGCATCTCCCTGTTCAGCCGAGGCGGCAAGCCGCCGTTCGCCGGGATAAATACCTTCCTGCGTACGCCCTATGTGGAAAATATCCGGGAGATTGCCCAGCATGAGGCAGCCTTTGTCGGTGCACCGTTCGATATGGGCACGACGTACCGACCGGGCGCGCGCTTCGGGCCCCAGGCGGTGCGCCGGATCTCGGCTCTCTATGACGGCTATTCGATCGACGGTGCCGTGGACCTCTTCGAAGAGCTCGATCTGTGCGACGCCGGCGATATTTATGTGATTCCGTCGAACATCGAAAAAACCTTTGATCAGGTCTCCAAGGCGGTGTCCTACATTTATCAGCAAGGTGTCTTTCCGATCATCTGCGGCGGCGATCACAGCCTGGGCTTTCCCAATGTCGGGGGCGTCGCCGAAAACATCGCCGGCAATGTCGGCATCATCCACATCGATCGTCATCTCGACATATCCGATAAGGACATGGACGAACGGATGCACGATACGCCCTGGTATTGGACGACTCACGAGCCCTCGACCTCAACCCATGCCAAGCATGATCACATGCACGATGTCGGTCTGCCGAACTGCCGTCCCAAGAATCTCGTGCAGATGGGCATCGGCGGCTGGTACGGCCTGCGGCCGGGCGCAGTCGTTGCCCGGCGACGGGGGACCTCGGTCATGACGATTACGGACATTACCGAGATGGGGCCGGCGAAGGCGGCCGAAGTGGCACTCGACCTAGCTTGGGACGGTTGCGACGCGGTCTATCTCTCCTTCGATATCGATTCGGTCGATGCCGGGTTCGTGCCTGGTACGGGGTCGCCCGAGCCGGGCGGCCTGTTGCCCCGCGAGGCACTCGAGTTGTTGCGGCTCATCGCCCGCGAGGGCATCTGCGCCATGGAAGTGGTCGAGATCAGTCCGCCCTATGACGTAAGCGACATGACGGCCCAGTTGGGCTGCCGGGCTATCCTCGACGTGCTGGGAACGATGGTCGTCGAAGGCCATATTGGCCACCGCAAGAAGGCATTGTTACCCAAACGCAAGATCGAGGCGCGTTCAATCAAGCGGGCAAAAGCGCTGGCGCGCAAGAAACGAACATCGACCAAGTCGGCTGCGGCCCGTAAAGCGCTTGCGAAACGGCTAGCGGCCAAGAAATCGTCGGCACGCAAGGCCGCGGCCAAGAAGACCCCGGCGGTGACATCCGCGAAAATCGGGCGTCCAGCCAAGGCAAAGAAAACCAAGCCGCGAGGGAATTCGACGACGCGGCGACGGACGCGCTGAAGACAGCTGACCGTCAGCGGGGCCCGGCGTTATACGGGTCAGCAGGACCTGCACGGCTCGAGAGGAGATGATTGCGTCTGGCAGAACCGTTGAAAAGGCGTCGGATGACCTTGAAGTCACGGCAGAAGGCCCGACTCTCCGGCCCGGGAGAACCGTAATAGAATCGAGGAGTTGGGTAAAATTTAGGGACTTATAAGCTAATATTGACCCCGCGCCCCGTTTCATTCACTATCCCCATTGCTGCCAAGATCAAGCACGAGCGACCCATGTCGGGTTGCCCGTGAATAGAACACCGCCCCGGCGGGAATAAACAGGAATCCACCTCGCTCGTGTGTTGCTTGGCAGCCGACTCCGGCACCCGTCGGGACGCACACGGGGAGGAAATCCGTCATGAAACTCATTGCTATGGCCGTGAGCGCTTGTCTGATCGGGGCCAGTGCAGCGCTTGCTTGTGATGACCACATCGGGGCGTGCGAGATTGAAGATTGGAGATCGTGGGACTCTTTTGGAACCTTTGTGATCGAAGGGGTTGCAACCTGTGATACTGGCTTTATCAGGATACGTCTCTATGACGGCGAAGGTGACGACCAGCGGTTCTTGGGAACGGCAGAGGGCTTCATAGACGGCCACGTTTTCAGTGCCCTTGCTACAAACTTGGACACGCCGAAGAACCTCTCCATCAAATACAGCATTGACCCGAATTGGTGAGGAAATCATGATCGCAAAACACCCGACCAGCGGCACCGAAAAAGTGATCTTGGGTTCGCGCCACAGGCAATGGAGTTTCCTGTTTGGCTGGATTTACTACGCCGGGAAGGGAATGTGGGGCCCGGCGGCCCTAAGTTTTATCACGGCCAATGGACTGTTCGGTATCATGCCGCTTTGGAACAGGAGCATCGTGCGCGGGTGGTACGAGAAGCAAGGCTGGAGCGTCCGAGACGACTAGCATTGGATGAGCGCCGCCCGGTTTCTTAACCGGAGGTGAATAGACTCGCGATCGTCGGTCTGATACAAGAAAATCCCCGGTTAGGAGCCGGGGGTTTTCAGTGTGGCGTTTGCCGCCAAAGTCGGTCTATGCAATTCCGACTTTAGCCTAGCCGGACTACTCGGTCAAGCGTGGTGGACTTCGCCTAACAGGCGGGGTGCGCCATGGCGACTGTTCAAGACAAATATCCTAACGACAGCAGACGGCTGACTGCTAAGGTAGTTAGGCTCAGTCAATCCGGAATATCGGCACCGGGATCGAAAGTGGGACAGACCGAAGGCCTTGAGCTTCAAGTGAATATTGAGGGTCAAGACCATGATATTCTGCTACCGCTTGATGCATTGAATGACTACGGATTGACAGGTCCGGCGGCGGTAGCTGAGCTTCGTGGGATTCGGGAGGCTCTGGTAAACCTCTGCGACGTCGTTGCTCAGCAAAAGAGATGATGTTTGTGGACACGGCAAAGCACCTCGGCTAGATTAAACTAAGGTGATCGTCACCGTTTCGCCCCGTCCGGCTCCAACCTGCGGGGCGTTTCTACGTCTAATCTGCGAGTAAGTCGTATTTCCCCTGAAGCTCAGGCAATACATGTTCAATAGCTTTCCAAAAATCTCCGGGCGGGTTTCCCTCGGGGTTGTGAGACACTGTCCAATTCGAACCGTCCTGGTTTTCGACGGCGACAATTTTCTTCCATTGACAATTGGGTTCTGATCCAAGTTGGTAGGGCCGGATCGCTTCATTAAGAAGCTCTTCCAATTCCTCTTTTGTCTTTTGTTCCTTGGCCATCTTTTCCCTACTTTTAAAGAGCGTTGTGTTTCTTCAGAAAGTCTGCCAGTTCGTCTGCCCGCTTCCTCGCATCAACATATCCTTTGGCATCAGCGCGGGGATCAGATGTAAGCTCTAGGAGCCGTTGGTTATCTTTGTGCAGAGGGTTATTTTCTGTGTCCAAAAACACAGACAGAGATTGTTTCGCCGTCTTGAGTCGCGCTTCATAACAGGACATTTTGTCCAGACAGTGCTTTCTTTCCACGGCGGCTTCGCCGATTTGATTCATTATCTCGCCTTCCGTCATGCGACCAAATCCTTATAGCTCAGCCGTTTGCCAGCCATCAAGCTAGCCACTACTTCCATCTGGTCCAGCGTGTCAAGCTCACGGACGCCGTGACGACCCGCGAATTCGTCCACGTAGCGCTGAAGGTGCTTGACGCTGATCTTGTGATAGACACCTTTGTGGGCGCGCTTGAGCGTGGCCCAGAAGCTCTCGATCCCGTTGGTATGCGCCATGCCCTTGACGTACTCGCCGACGCTGTGACGGACGGTTTCGTGGTCGAAGGGGATGCCCTTGTAGGCGCTGGCGTCGTCGGTGTAGACGGTCGCACCGGTCGCGGCCACGTCGGTTACGAATTCCTGTAGCGTCTTGGCATCGACCTTCTCGGTGACCTTGGCGCGAACCTTGTTGGTCTTGCGGTCCTTGGCGCCCACGACGACGGTCTTGCCGGTCGCGCCTCTGCCGGCCTTGAGCTTCTTGCCCTTGTGCTTGTTCTTCTCCTTGCCGCCGAAGAACGATTCATCTATCTCAAGAGGCCCGGCGAAGAGTTTATCGTCGCCTTCCCATGCCTTTCGGATGCGCTGGAGCATGTACCAGGCTGCCGGTTGGGAGACGCCGATATCGCGGTGGAGCTTCATGCTGGACACACCCTTGAGGGACGTAAGATGCAGATAGATCGCGAACACCCACTTGCGGAGCGGCAGGCGGGAGTTGTGCATCGCGGTGCCGGTCTTGACCGAGAAGTAGCCCCGGCAATCCGTGCAGCGGTAGGGCATGTTGTTGTGACCCGCCTCGTGGGTGTTCACGCTTCCGCAATGCGGGCAATACCGGCCTTCCGGCCAGAGGCGCGTCTCGAACCACGCGCGGGCGCTGTCCTCGGTTGGGAACATGTCCGCAAGCTGGACCAAAGTGATGCCTTCGCGGCCTGATTTTCCGGGTGATGTATGGGACATGATCAAAACTCCTTATGCCATTGAATATAGGGAATTTTGTCAGGAATGTCAATATTAACTTATAAGTCCCAAAATTTAACCGGCATCGCGAGATTGTAAGGCTAGAGCGCGTATTGCTTCGGGCAATGCGCCGGTTAGTTGAATTCGGTTCGAGGAGTGCGCGTGACAGGTACCGTGGACGATACCGCCATGGCAGGCGCCGACGAACGACTGGAGGTAGGCGGCGAGTCTCTTTCGGCCGACGAGCTGTTTGATCTCGCTCGGACCAAGACGAAGGAGAGTCGCGAGTCGCTTTTCGTGACCGTCAGTGACCTGTTTTTCAACCAGGATAGGGTCCTGAGCGACCGTGAGCGCGCACTCATGGGCGAAATGCTTCGCCGGCTCATCCATGAAGTCGAGATGACCGTGCGCCGCAATCTCTCCATGCGCATGTCAGGGAGAAGCGACGCGCCCCACGATCTCGTGGTCGATCTCGCAAACGACGATTTCGAGGTCGCCCATCCGATCCTCCTGAGTTGCGATGTCCTTCAGGACGCCGATCTGATCGAGGTCATCCGGCATCGCACGATGGAACATCAGCTCAGCGTGGCCGCGCGCAAGACGGTGAGCAAGGCGGTAACGGAAGCGCTGGTTGAGACGGGCAACGAGGACGTCATCGCCACTTTGCTGCAGAACAACGGAGCTGGGATATCGCGCGAGGTGATGGAGTATCTGGTCGGCGAATCGAAACGTGTCGACCGTTACCAAAATCCGCTGGTCCAGCGTGGCGACCTGCCGCCAGACCTAGCCCAGCGAATGTATTGGTGGGTCTCAGCGGCTCTGCGCAAGCATATCGTTGAGAATTTCGCCATCGATACGAACGAGCTCGATGAAGCGCTCGACGAGGCGGAATCGCTCGTCGACCGTCTTGTCGACCTTGGCGAGCTGACGCCGCCTCTCCTGGTCAAGAGCCTGGGACAGGGCGAGGTGGCCCTCTTTGAAACCGACCTCGCCCGTCTATCGGGTCTGCGCCGCCAGCTCGTCCGCCGGATCCTTTATGAGCCAGGTGGCGAGGGCTTGGCGATTCTGTGCCGGGCACTCGGGATCGAACGCGACATGTTCTCCACGATCTTCGACCTGAGTCGAAAGGCCAAGGATGTAAAAGGCGCCGTTGAGAGCAAGGAACTCGAGAGCGTCCTCGGATTCTTCGACAAGACAAAACAATGGGATGCCGCCAAGGTTCTCAAGCGCTGGCAGCGAAGTTCGAACTATCTCTACGCGCTGAAGAAATTAGATGGTGAGGTCTAACCCCGTCGGCGCGCCGCTCGAACCGGCTATCCGCCCGGACGAGACAATATCGCCGGTCGTGGAGACTTTGACGCAATCCGGCTCAAGTCCCGACAATTCGGTCCTGCTCGACGCCGGCCCGCCCATGGCGTTGATTGATCCCGAGCGCCGCCTCATCCAGTCCAACCGTGGGTTCCGCGATCTTGTGGCGGATGCATCTGAATCTGACGGTTCAGACCGCGTCCCGCCGGGGCTGATCTCCCGCGAGATGATCGACAAGGCTCTAGTCGGGCAGCAGAAGATCGAAGCGGATCAAACTGTCGTCCGACGTTTGGAAAAAGCGAGCTATCGAATTTGCTGTGAGCCGGTACTCGAGGCCGGCGGCGTGCAACATCTCGCACTGAGCTATTTCAATCTACATCGTGAGCGGCAAGCCGTGGAGCGGGCGGCACAGATCGAGGAGCGGTTTTATGACATCGGCCGCCTGATTACGGACTGGATCTGGGAAGTCAACGCGGAATTCGGTTTCACCTTAATTTCGCCGCGGGCGACTGAAATTCTCGGACTGCCGCTCCGGCTGATCTTCGGCCGCAACTTATTTGAGTTTGGCGAGTTTCAATCCTCGGAGAGACGAGGCGCGCCAACATCCCCGACAGCAGAGAGCCGAACGCCGTTTAGTGACGCGTTGTATTCCGTGTCGGACATTAATGGAAAACCCAAGCTGTTTCGAATGAGCGGTGTGCCGATCTTCGATAGCCAGACAGGCGAATTCGTGGGTTACCGCGGTACAGGCGTCGATATTACCCAACAGCGTCAGACCGAGGAGGCGCTCAGCAAGAATCAGGCATTGCTTCAGGGCATCATCGACAACACGCCGACGGCGATATGTCTGAAAGACCTCGAAAGCCGCTACCTACTGGTCAACCGCCAATTCGAGAGCTATGCCACAAGACCTACGGGCATCGCGACCAAGACATCATCGGGCGAACCCCCCACGATCTTTTCCCCCAGGGGATTGCCGATCTGACGGTCGAAAACGATTGTGAAATGTTGCGCACCGGCCGTCTGATGCAGCGGAAAGTAGAGATCGAACTGTGGGATGGACCGCACAATTTCCTCGTTTCGCGTTTTCCAATCCTTGGGTCCGATGGTCAACCGTCGGCGATTTGCGTCATCGAATCCGACATTTCAGAAATCAAGAGACGTCAGGCTGCACTCGAAGCCGCCGAAAGATCCTCGCGGGAAGCCTTGGCCGATGCCGAGGTGGCCAACCGGGCGAAATCGGAATTTCTGGCGAATGTCAGCCATGAGCTTCGCACGCCGCTCAACGCAATTCTCGGCTTTTCCGAGGTCATGAAGAACGAACTCTTCGGCCCTCTCGGATCGGATCAGTATTGTGAATACGCCGCTGACATCTTCGACAGCGGCTGTCATCTATTGAGCTTGATCAGCGATATCCTCGACGTCTCCAAGATCGAAGCCGGCAAATTTGAACTCGATGAAGCTGAATCATCACTTCAAGAGGTCATAGGGTCCTGCCTTCGTCTTGTCGAAGCCCGCGCGGAGCAAGGCGGGGTGGAGCTCGCGGTCAATACAATGGATGATATGCCTCTGGTCTACGCCGATCCGCGCAAACTTAAGCAGATCATTCTCAATTTGTTATCCAATGCGGTCAAATTCACACCCGAGGACGGTCATGTCGAAGTGCGCACGCGAATTGAGCCGGGCGGCCGTTTCTTGATCGAGATTGTCGACGATGGCATCGGAATCGCCGAGTCCGATCTGACCAAGGTGATGGAACCGTTTGGACAGGCTGATTCGAGCTTGAACCGGCGGTTTGAGGGAACCGGCCTCGGTTTGCCGATCGCGCGTTCCTATGCCCGCGCGCACGGTGGGGATCTCGTGCTTGACAGTAAACTTGGCGTCGGAACGACGGCGCTGATTTACTTGCCGCCGGATCGCCTGCTCGACAGCAAAGATCCGGGACCCGGGTCAGGCGCGGCTGGATCGGCCTAGAGGTACTTTGCCACGGCCTTGCGCAACATGGTCATGAGTTCGGCTCCCGCGGTCCCGCCATCGCCCTTGATGCTCTCGCGCAACACGACGCGCATGCTGTCGATGTGCAGCTTTATAATCAGCACTTGGGCGGGCTCCAGGCTGACCAGGGCGTCCGTGAATTCGTGAAGCGACTTGCCGATTTCGGTTAACAGCTGGTAGTCGAACGCACTGCCCTGGCTAGCGATTTCGAAGGCGCCATGCATGATGGCTCCGAAGGCGCGGGACTCCAGATCAGTCTCGGCCTCCAGCTTCTTGTAAGCGGCTTCAAGTTTCTGAAAATCATCCTCGACCCAGTCGAGATAATCAGTTGTGAGCCGTTCGATTTCGGCCTCTGCACGCTTGAGAAGATCCGGTTTCATGGTCAGCTGGACATCGACAAGCTCGCCGGGCAAACGCGTCTTCAAGGCGTTCGGCCGAGTAATGACGGTGTCGTCGTCATCAGCGCTGTCTCCATGGGTCGTCGGCTGATCAGTCATGTCGTTCCCTTCAGGGCCGTTGTGTGCGCTCTTTGACGGGTCGGTTCGTTGTACGTTTGACGCTCTCTTCTACCCGTGAGCTGCGGCATTGAGGTTTGCGATTGTGTCGTCCATGTTCGTCTCGCGCCGCTTTGGTCCCCGATAGCTCGGATCGTCGCGACGGCGGCGGTCGGGGCCGAAATAGTCCCGCGAGCGGATAAAGGGGCGAGGATTCTCGATCAGATGTCAATGGCGGAGCAAGAAGGGACCACCGTGGCGGTGTAAGAAGGGACCGCTTGGCGGCTGCGGGCTTGTCCCCGTAGTCCATGGGCGGGCCCCGCGTGCGACGCGACGTGCCCTCAACAGGCCGACGCGGCGGCGCGCGCGGGAGGGACCTGTGGGCCCATGGGGTCAAGCGTGGGTTGGGTGGTCGGTTCAGTTCGCCGTCGGGGTTTGACGCCTGCGGCTCTGGTTGAGCCTGTAGCTCTCGCCATTCATCTCGAGGATGTTGACGTGGTGGGTGCGGCGGTCGAGGAGAGCGCCGGTAAGCCGCTCGGAGCCGAACACCTCGGTCCATTCGTCGAACGGCAGATTGGTGGTGACCAGGGTCGAGCCGCGCTCGTAGCGCTGGCTGAACACCTCGAACAGGAGCTCGGCACCGGTCTTGGACAGCGGCACGAAGCCGAGTTCGTCGACGATCAGAAGCTTGTAGGTGGCGAGCTTCTTCTGGAACCTCAGCAGCTGCTTGTCATCGCGGGCCTCGATGAGCTCGTGGACCAGCGCGGCGGTGATGAAGCCGACCGAGAGGCCCTTCTGGCAGGCCGCCAAGCCGAGACCGAGGGCGATGTGGGTCTTGCCGGTGCCGCTGTTGCCGAGCGCGATGAGGTTCTCGCGGCGCTCGATGTACGCGCAGCGGGCGAGCTCCAGGACCAGCGTCTTGTTGAGCGAGGGGATGACCTTGAAATCGAAGCTATCGAGGCTCTTGATCACGGGGAAGCGCGCCGCCTTGATCCGCCGCTCGACCATGCGGCGCTCGCGGTCGATCAGCTCGAGCTCGGCCAGACGCAGAAGATAGCGAACGTGGTCGACGCCTTCAGAGGCGCACTGCCGGGCGATCTTGTCGTACTCCCTCAGGACCGTCGGCAGCTTCAGCCTCTTGAGGTGGTGGACGAGCAGCAGCCGTGGTGTGTCGGTCATGCGCCGAGCCCCGACAGCAGGCTCATGTACGACTTGGCAGACGTCGTCGCGACCCGGGCGCGCGGCAGGTACGGATAGACCTCGAGGTTGAGCCGGGGCGGCCGCCGCTCGATGCGGCACAGTACCAGGTGCTTCACCGCATCGAAGCCGATGGCGCCGAGCCTGAGCGCGTCGCCGACCGCTGCCGTCAGCTCCTCGAGCCGGAAGCTCTCCAGCAGACGGCGCACCTGGACGGACTCGCGCTTGCCCGCCTTGCCCATGCGGGCTTCGAGCAGGCGTCGCAGAGTGATGAAGGCCTCGGGCAGGTCCCAGCCCGCCAACGGCGCGGCCTGGTCGAGGGCGCCGATCTTCTGCTCGATCAAGGGTAGGTAATGCAGCGGGTCGAAGATCAGGTCCTCGCTGTCGTAGGACCGGCGGTGCCGGGCAATCACCTCCGCGCCGCAAGAGATAACGACCTCGTCGACGGAGCACCGGATCAGCACCTCGCGGTGGCCATAGGCCACGGGCACCGAGTAGTCGTTGCCCCGGCAGCGCACCAGCGACAGCGAGCTCACCCGTCCAGTGCGCTTGTCGCAGGCATCGTATGGTGCCGGGGGGAGAGGCAAGAAGGCTTCCCGGTCCCGTGCGAGGCGCTCGCCGATGGTCTCCTTGTGACCCCGCAGCCGCGCCGCCTGGCGCCGGCGGCACTGTCCCGCGAGAGCATCGTTCAGCGCCTCGAAGCTCTCGGCCCGCGGGACGGGGACCCGGAAGGTCCGCCGGATGAAGCCGACCAGTCCCTCGACCTTGCCTTTGTCGTTGCCCTTGCCCGGCCGGCCGAACCTGTCCTCGAACAGATAGGGGGATTGAAGGTCCGTGAAGACGCGCGTTCGCTGCCGCTTGCCATCGCCCAGTATCCGGGCGACTGCCAGCTTGGTGTTGTCGTACAGGATGGATCGGGGGACGCCGCCGAAGAACGCAACCGCCGCGTTGTGGCCAGCGCAGAACGCCTCGGTCGTCTCCGCCGGGTAGGCCTTCACGAAGCAGGCATCACTGTGGGGAAGATCGAAGGCAAGGAAGTGGACCTTGCACGCCACGCCGCCGATCACCGCCATCGCCTCGCCGAAGTCCGCCTGGGCGGGGCCGGGGGAATGGACGAGCGGCACGAACATCTCGCGCGACCGAAGCCGCCGCTCACGGACATAGTCCTTCACGATGGTGTAGCCGCCCGTAAAGCCGTACTCGTCCCGGAGACGGTCGAAGATCCGCTTCGCCGTGGGCCGTTGCTTGTGGTGGCTGGTCCGATCGTCTTCCAGAATCCGATCGATGATCCCCGTGAACGGACCCCGCTTCGGCCGCCGTGGCGGCTTGCCGCGGCGAGACCCCGGCGGCACCGAGAACGACAGCATCTTGCGGACCGTCTTGCGGTCCAGCCCGAACACCCGCGAGGCCTCGCGGGTGCTCATTCCCTCGACACGACACGCCCGCCGAACCCGCGCGTACAAATCCACCCGATACATCCCCCCGCCTTCCAGTCAGAGCAGCCCTGACAGAAGGCTATAGACGGTCCCATTTTGGTCCGCCACAGCCGGATCAACCGGCCGCTTCAGTGGGGGATTATTGCGCCGCCGTTCTCAGATCAGCCATCTAGATAATCAGCTTTGTCGCCAAGAATTAACGGAGCCTGCGGATCGACTCCGCGCCATCGCAAGGAAATTAGAGCGACTTTAGTGTGGCGAGCCTAACAGCGACAGACCGTCGCTCCCCCGTCAGCTTGCCGGCTTTGCGACCATGCGCCCGAGCGGCCGGCCGCCCAGGATATGGACGTGGAAGTGGGGTACTTCCTGGCCGCCGTCGCCGCCGATGTTGGCGATCAGGCGATAGCCGTTGGCGGGCAGCCCGAGATCGTCCGCGATGGCGCGGACGCGGGCGAAGAAGCGCCCGACGGTTTCGGCCGGCGCATCGCGCCCGAAATCGTCGAGCGAGACGTAAGCCCCTTTCGGGATCACCAGGACGTGGACCGGCGCCTGGGGATTGATATCGGCAAACGCCAGGACCTCGTCGTCTTCATAGACCGTGTCGTTGGGGATCTCGCCCTGCAGGATCTTGGCGAAAATATTATCGGGATTGTAAGTCATGATACCCCCGTTCGCGTGTCGCCGTGAGCTCAGGCGTCCTGCCGGCCCGCCTTCTCGGCGAGGCCCGATTGGGACCGGCGCCCTTCCAGCTCGGTCGCGACGTCGTCGGGCGTAATCCCCGCATCCGCCCACAGCACGAGCAGGTGGTAGAGCAAATCCGCGCTCTCGGCGACGGTCCCGGCGCGATCGCCCTTGGCCGCGGCGATGGCGAGTTCGACCGCCTCCTCGCCCAGTTTCTGGGCGATCTTGCCGGACCCCTTTGCGAGCAGTCCGGCGGTGTAGGACTCGCCCGGATCGGCCCCCTCGCGGCTCGCGACCGTCGCCGCCAGCCGGTCGAGAAACGCGAAGTCGCTAGCGCTTGCCATAGAGGTCCTCCGGGTCGATCTCGACCGCGGCGATGGTTTCGAGCGCGCCGCCCGGGCGGACGCTCCGAAAGAAACATGAGCTCCGGCCGGTATGGCACGCGACCCCGGTTTGATCGACCAGTGCCAGCAGGGTATCGCCGTCGCAATCAACGCGCAGCTCGACCAGTGTCTGGGTCTGGCCCGAGCGCTCGCCCTTGCGCCAGAGCCTGTCCCGCGAGCGCGAGAAATAACACACCTGGCCGGTCCGCAAGGTCTCCTCGATCGCCTCGCGGTTCATCCAGGCGACCATCAACACCTCGCCGGTGTCGTGCTGTTGCGCGATCGCGGGCACCAGGCCCGCAGGGTCGAATTTAATCGCGTCGAACAACTCAGACATGGATTTGCTCAAAGGCTGCCAATCGCGGGCGCGAACCTATCACGGCGCAGGCCTTCGCGCCTAGAGCCGGACTGCGATGCCCCGGGCCTCCATGTGGGCCTTGGCCTCGGCGATGGTGTGCTCGCCGAAATGAAAGATCGATGCGGCGAGCACGGCGGAGGCATGGCCTTTCGCGATGCCGTCGGCCAGGTGATCGAGGCTGCCGACGCCGCCCGACGCGATCACCGGCACGGGCACGCCATCCGCAACGGCGCGGACCAGCTCGATATCGAATCCCTCGCGGGTGCCGTCCCGATCCATCGAGGTCAGCAGGATCTCGCCCGCGCCCAACGCCGCCATCCGCTTCGCCCAGTCGATGGCGTCGAGGCCGGTTTCGTTGCGCCCGCCATGGGTGAAGACCTCGAAGCGGCCCGGGCCCGTCTGTTTGGCATCGACGGCGACGGTGATGCACTGGGTGCCGAAGCGCCGGGCGGCTTCGGCGACGAATTCGGGACGCTTGACCGCGGCAGTGTTGATCGAGACCTTGTCGGCGCCGGCCAGCAGGAGGGCGCGGACATCCTCGACGGTGCGCACCCCGCCGCCCACCGTGAGCGGCATGAAGCAGACCTCCGCCGTGCGGCGCACCACGTCGATGATGGTGTCGCGGTCGTCGGACGAGGCGGTGATGTCGAGGAAGCAGAGCTCATCGGCGCCCTGCTCGTCATAGATGCGAGCCTGCTCGGCCGGATCGCCCGCATCGATCAGATCGACGAACTGCACGCCCTTCACGATGCGCCCGTCATGAACGTCGAGACAGGGAATGATGCGCGATTTGAGCATGGCGGCGTCAGTCTCCGAGCAGCGCCAGCGCCTGGGTCAGCTCGATCCGCCCGTCGTAGAGCGCCCGGCCGCAGATCACGCCGACGATACCCGCATCGGCCGCCGCGCTGAGGGCGCGCAGGTCGTCGAGCGAGGTCACCCCGCCCGAGGCGATGACCGGCGTCGTGAGGCGCCGGGCGAGCGCCGCCGTCGCTTCGACGTTCATCCCGGTCATGGCACCGTCGCGGGCGATATCGGTGTGGATGATCGCGGCGGCACCCGCGTCCTCGTAGCACAGTGCGAGCGCGGTAGCATCCAGATCGGAGGTCTCCGCCCAGCCCTCGACGGCAACCAGACCGTCGCGCGCATCGATCCCGATGGCGATCCGGCCGGGAAAGCGCTTGCAGGCGTCCTTGACCAGGTCGGGCGCGCGGGCAGCCGCCGTGCCCAGGATGACCCGGGCGACGCCCGCGGCCAGCCAGCCCTCGATGGCGGCGAGGTCGCGCACGCCGCCGCCCAGCTGGACGGGTATGTCGACGGCGCCGAGGATGTCCGCGACGGCCGCCGCGTTGCGGGGCGCGCCGGCGAACGCGCCGTCCAGATCGACGACGTGAAGCCATCGGGCGCCGGTCTCGACGAAGGCCCGCGCCTGCGCCGGGGGGTCGTCGGAAAACACCGTCGCCTTGTCCATGTCGCCCTGAACCAGGCGCACGCAGGCGCCGTCCTTCAGGTCGATCGCGGGAAACAGGATCACCCGAGATCCTTCGTGTAGTAGAAGCCCTTGATCATCTTGCCGCGCACCAGCGCGTATTTCGGATGGACACCCCAGCGGGCGAAGCCGAGTTTTTCGTAATGCTCGATCGCGCGGCTCTGACTCTCGGCGACCGAGAGGTTGAGCACCTTGTATTTGCGTTTCCTGGCCTCGGACTCGACGGCCTCGACGAGCTCGCGGGCAAGCCCGTGACCGCGCGCCCAGGGCGCGACGAAATGCATATCGATGCTCGCGGCGAAGCCCCAGATTTCCCGCTGGGAAGACGGCTCGACGAGCTGGACCGAGCCGGCGATGACTTTCTCGAAGCGGGCCGCGAAGAGCTGGCGGGAGGGAACCACGAGGACGCCCTTCCAGTAGCGCTCGAGGACCGCGCGGGGCGGCACCTTGGCCCATCCCAGCCCACTGCCGTCCGTGATCGCCGTCTCGGAGGCGTCGATCAACTCGTTGAGGTCGCGCTTTGACAGCTTTGTGAGCATCTCGACGGACATGTCTTACGGTCTCCAGCGCAGGAAGTTCGTGATCAGGCGCAAGCCCGTCGCCTGGCTCTTCTCGGGGTGAAACTGCGTGCCTGCCAGATTGTCGCGCCCGATCATCGCGGTGACGGGGGTGCCGTAATCAGCCCAGGCGAGCCGCTCCGTCTGGCGGGCGCAGTCGAAGTGATAACTGTGAACGAAATAGGCGTGCGAGCCCGGCGCGATGCCATCGAGCAGGGGGTGCACGGCGGTCTCGAACTGCAGCTCGTTCCAGCCCATGTGGGGGACCTTGAGCCGGGCGTCGGCCGGCTCGAGGGAAACCACCTCGCCCGCGATCCAGCCCAGGCCCGGATGGTCGCCGTGCTCGTGGCCGGTTTCGGCCATGAGCTGCATGCCGATGCAGATGCCGAGGAAGGGTTTGGCCTTTTCGATCACCTGCTCGCCCAGCGCCTCCCACATGCCCGCGACGGCCTTGAGCCCGCGCCTGCAATCGGCGAACGCGCCGACCCCGGGGAGCACGATGTGACTCGCGCGCGCGAGCGCATCCGGCGCATCGGTTACCGCGACCCCGCCGGCGAAGCCGGATTCCCGGGCGGCGCGTTCGAACGCCTTGGCGGCCGAGCGCAGGTTGCCCGAGCCGTAATCGACGATGGCGACACTCACGCGGACGCTCCCGGGCACGCGGCCCTCTGAACCGTGACGTTGGGCATGGTGGCCTCAGACGGTGAGCGAGCCACCGAGAACCCCCTTGGTCGAGGGCACCTCACCCGCCTTGCGGGGATCGATCTCGATGGCCTGGCGCAAGGACCGAGCGAGGCCCTTGTAGCAGGATTCGACGATGTGATGATTGTTTTCGCCGTAAAGATTTTCAACATGCAGCGTCAAGCCCGCCGCCTGTGCGAAGGCCTGGAACCATTCCCTGAACAGCTCCGTGTCCATCTCGCCGAGCTTGGGCTGCGAAAACGCCACCTTCCAAATCAAATAAGGCCGGTTGCTGGCGTCGAGCGCGACCCGGGTGCAGGTCTCGTCCATCGGGATGATCGCCGCGCCGTAGCGGGCAATGCCGCGCCGCTCGCCCAACGCCTGGGAGACCGCCTCGCCGATCGCAATGCCCGTATCCTCGTTGGTGTGGTGAAAGTCGATATGCAGATCGCCCTTCGCCCTCACCCTGAGATCGATCAGGCTGTGACGGGAGAGTTGTTCCAGCATGTGATCGAGAAAGCCGATTCCCGTCGCGACGTCGTAGATCCCCGTACCGTCCAAATCGAGCGCGACCTCGATCCGGGTTTCTTTTGTCGTCCGCGCGACACGCGCACGCCGCGGGCCGCCCGGCGGGACCAGGTTTGCGGACACCGGCGTCGAAAGCGCGGTTCCGGCTTGCGCACCGCCATCGCCGTTATCACCCCCGAACTGCATGGGAATGATCGATTCGAGCTTGCGCAGGGTCTCCAGCGACGGATTCCACGCTGCCTTGTCGAAGTCCCGCAAGGTATTGGCGTGCAACTCCGCTTCCCGGGCGAGGCGCGAAGGGCGCCAGCCCTTGGTTTCGGCGTAGGCGCGGATCCGGTCGATGGCGCTATCGAGTGGCATGGCCCAATAAAATCACATTATAACGTGTAGAACAATCGATTTTCACAGCATATTGTTGTCACCGGTGGGCTTCGGTCGCCGGGATCTATCACATGATAGTCAAGTTCGCCGGTGCGGGCGCATTGATAGCAGGTGACAGCGGAAATCGCCAGCCTCAAGACGCTCATCCGCCGCCCATCGACCGGTTTGGGGCTTGACCGCAGGGCGCTCGACCCCACATCGTGTCAGGCGAGCGGCCCGGACAGACACCGGGCCGTGTCCAATGACCGGCGAGCCCCCATGCCCGAAAATCAGGACTCCCTTTGGCACGGCACCACGATCCTGTCGGTCCGGCGCGACGGCCAGGTGGTGGTCGCGGGCGACGGGCAGGTCACCTTCGGCAACACGGTCATCAAGTCGAACGCGCGGAAAGTGCGCCGCCTCGCGGACGGATCGATCATCGCGGGCTTCGCGGGCGCGACGGCGGATGCCTTCACCTTGTTCGAGCGCCTCGAAGCCAAGCTCGACGAGCACCCGGGCCAGCTCACCCGCGCCTGTGTCGAGCTCGCCAAGGACTGGCGCACCGACCGCTATCTGCGCCGGCTCGAGGCGATGATGGCGGTGGCCGACGCCGACGTCTCGCTGGTGTTGACCGGTACGGGCGACGTGCTCGAGCCCGAGGACGGCTTGATCGGGATCGGCTCGGGCGGCAATTTTGCGCTCGCCGCGGCGAGCGCTCTGATGGACCAGGACGGGCTGACCGCGGACCGCATCGCGTCGCGCGCGATGGAAATCGCCGCCGACATCTGCATCTACACCAACCGCTCGATCGTCATCGAGCAGATCACGAAAGCCTGAGACGGCCGTGAGCGCCTTCTCTCCCCGCGAGATCGTCTCGGAGCTCGACCGCTTCATCATCGGCCAGGACGACGCCAAGCGCGCGGTCGCGATCGCCCTGCGCAACCGCTGGCGGCGCCAGCAGCTGCCCGAGTCCCTGCGCGAGGAGGTGCTGCCCAAGAATATCCTGATGATCGGCCCGACCGGCGTCGGCAAGACCGAGATCGCCCGCCGCCTCGCCCGGCTCGCCAACGCGCCGTTTCTCAAGGTCGAGGCGACGAAGTTCACCGAGGTGGGCTATGTCGGCCGGGATGTCGAGAGCATCGTCCGCGACCTGGTCGAGATTGCCATCAACATCACCCGGGAGCGGCTGCGCAAGGAGGTCGTCGCCAAGGCGGAGCTCGCCGCCGAGGACCGGGTGGTCGACGCCCTGGTCGGCGAGACCGCGAGCGAGGAGACCCGCCAGAAATTTCGCAAGATGCTGCGCGAGGGCCAACTCGGCGACAAGGAGATCGAGGTCGACGTCTCGGACTCGGGCGGCGGCGGCTCGCTGCCGACCTTCGACATTCCCGGCATGCCCGGGGCGCAGATGGGCATGGTCAATCTGGGCGATATCTTCGGCAAGGCGATGGGCGGGCGCACGGTCAAGAAGCGAATGAGCGTCGGCGATTCCTACAATGTGCTGATCGCCGAGGAAAGCGACCGGCTGCTCGACGAGGACCAGATCGTGCGCGACGCGATCGAGGCGGTCGAGCAGAACGGCATCGTGTTCCTGGACGAGATCGACAAGATCACGGCGCGCTCCGAGCGGATCGGCGGCGATGTCTCGCGCGAAGGGGTGCAGCGCGACCTGTTGCCGCTGATCGAGGGCACGACGGTTACGACCAAGCACGGGCTGGTCAAGACCGACTATATCCTGTTCATCGCCTCGGGTGCCTTCCATCTGGCGAAGCCCGCCGATCTGCTGCCCGAGCTTCAGGGCCGCCTGCCGATCCGGGTCGAGCTCGCAGCACTTAACGAGGCCGACCTCAAGCGCATCCTGACCGAGCCCGAGAACAGCCTGATCAAGCAGTACATCGCGCTGATGGGCACCGAGGAGTTCACCCTCGAATTCTCCGACGACGCGATCGACGCGATCGCGAACCTCGCCGCGGAGGTCAACAAGGCGGTCGAGAACATCGGCGCGCGCCGCCTGCATACCGTGATGGAGCGCCTCCTGGAGGAGATCAGCTTTACCGCCTCGGACCGCTCGGGCGAGGCCGTGAACATCGACGAGACCTACGTCCGCGAGCATGTCGGCGACCTTGCGAAGGACGCCGACCTCAGCAAGTTCATCCTGTAGGGCGCCGGCCCCGCCGATGGACAGGGCCGCGAGCCCGGGCGTACACTGAACGCTTGCGGCCCATGAGGCGACGAAGCGCGGCTGCTTAAGAACCGCGGGGGCTGCCGGGGAGGAAACCATGGCGAAGCGAACCGTGCTCGGGACCTGCCCCCAGGACTGTCCCGACAACTGTTCGATGCTGATCGACGTCGAGGACGGGCGGGTGACCGGCGTGCGCGGCAATCCGGATCATCTCTTCACCCGCGGCGGACTGTGCCTCAAGGTCAACAACTACGAGGAGCGCACCTACAGCTCCGAGCGGGTGCTTTACCCCTTGAGGCGAACCGGGCCCAAGGGCGCCGGCGAATTCGAGCGGATCACGTGGGACGCGGCGCTGGACGAGATCGCGACCCGCTGGGGCGCGATCATCGACGAGTTCGGTCCGCAAGCCATCCTGCCGCACAGCTTTTTGGGCACCATGGGGGTGCTCAACGGCCTGTCGGCCGGCGATGCCTTCTTCAACCGCTTGGGCGCCTCGATCGCCGAGCGGACCTATTGCGGTTCGGGGGCTTTTACGGGCTATACGTTGACCGTGGGCGCGACCCCCGGGGTCGACCCCGAGACGATCGTCCATGCGAAATACATCGTCCTCTGGGCAACCAACACGATCAGCACCAACCTCCATCTCTGGCCGTTGATCGCCGAGGCGCAGACAAACGGCGCCAAGGTCGTGGTGGTCGACCCGATCCGCAGCCGTACCGCGAAAAAGGCCGACTGGCACCTGCCGATCAAGCCCGGCGCCGACGGGGCGCTGGCCATGGCGATGATCAACGTCATCATCGAGGAGGATCTGGTCGATCACGACTATGTCGCAAACCACACGCTGGGCTTCGACGATCTCGCGATCCGGGCTCGCGACTACGCGCCTGAAACGGTCGCCGGCGATATCGGCGTCCCGGCCGCGGACATCCGCACCCTGGCCCGGGAATTCGCCGCCGCCCGGCCTGCGGTGATCCGCCCGGGCGTCGCCATCGAGCGCCATCCGGGCGGTGGCCAGGCGATGCGCGCCATGACCTGCCTGCCCGCGCTGGTCGGCGCGTGGCGCCATATCGGCGGTGGCATGATGCTCGCACCCGAGTTCGCCTTCCCGGTCAAGGAGGACGCGCTCAAGCGACCCGACTGGATCCGCCCGGGCACGCCGGTGATCAACCAATGGCGGCTGGGCCCGGCGCTCACCGGCGAGCTCTTGCTCGATCCGCCGATCAAATCCCTCGTCGTCTACAACGCCAACCCGGTGCTGGTCGTGCCCGAGCAGGAGAAGGTGCTGGCGGGGCTTGCCCGGGACGACCTGATCACCGTGGTTCACGAGCAGTTCGTGACCGATACGGCACGCTATGCCGATCTTGTGTTGCCGGCGACCACCCAGCTCGAGCAGTTCGACCTCGTCGCCTCCTGGGGCCAGTATTATTTTTCGATCAACGAGCCCGCGATAGAGCCCCTGGGCGAGGCGGTCCCCAACACCGAGTTTTTCCGCCGCCTCGCGGACGCGATGGGATTCGACGACCCGCAATTCCAGCGCAGCGACGAGCAAATGGTGCGCGATTGCATCGACTGGGACGATCCGAAGATGTCGGGTATCACGCTGGAGAGCCTGCGTGAGGCAGGCTTCGCGAAGCTCCACATGCCCGAGACCCGGGGCGTCGCTCCCCATGCCGAGGGTGATTTTCCGACTCCCTCGGGCAAATGCGAGCTGCGCGCCTCGCTCGCGGCCAACGGCAACTTCGTCCTGGCCGGGCTGCGCCAGGGCTCGGAGGAGCACCAGCCGGGCGAGCCGGTCGATCCGCTGCCCCACTTCATTCCGCCGGACGAGTCGAACGATACCGAGCGCCGGGCGCGCTATCCGCTGAATATCGTCTCGCCCAAGAGCCACGCCTTCATCAATTCAAGCTTCGGCAACTTGCCCAAGCAGCGCCACCACGCGGGCGAGAACCAGATCCTCGTGATCCATCCCGACGACGCGGCGGCGCGTAACATCGGCGAGGGATCCACGGTCCGGGTGTTCAACGACCGTGGCGGCTTTGCGGCGGTCGCCCAGGTCAGCGGCGACTTGCGGCCGGGGCTGGTCTGCGCGCCGATGGGCTACTGGCGCAACGCGTCGCCCGACGGCGAGGACGGGTTCACGGTCGCCGCCGTGCATTCGGGCGCTTACGCCGACATGGGCCGGGCGCCGACCTTTTCGGACAATCTAGTCGAGGTTGAGATCGACGAATAGCCGGCACACCACGATGCCATTTCAGGGAGAACATCATGGCCGATCCTCACAAGGGCAAGTTTCACGGTACGGAGAACGTCGAGACGCTCTCGCGGATTTCCCAGGATCACCAGACGGCGACGACCGAACGCGTCCTTCGGCTGGGGCTCGAAGCCGCCGACTCGATCACCGACCGCACGATCCCGTTATTCAGCCGGGGCTATTCGCCCGCCTTCGCAGGGATCAACACCTTCCTCAAGGCGCCCTATTGCGAGGATGCGGGCGAGGTCGGCCAGTACGACGCCGCCTTCATCGGCGAGCCCTACGACGGGGGCACCACCTTCCGTCCCGGCGCCCGCTGGGCGCCCCAGGCCGTGCGCCGGATCTCCGCGCTCTATGACAGCTATAACCTCGACAGCGCGGTCGACCTGCAGGAGGAGCTCAACATCTGCGACATGGGCGACGTGCACGTGATCCCGTCGAATATCGAGAAGACCTTCGACCAGTGCACCAAGGCGATCGAGCACATCTACACCGCGGGCGTCTTCCCGGTGATCTGCGGGGGCGATCACAGCCTCGGTTTCCCCAACGTCCGGGCCATTGCGCCCCACATCGACGGCAACGTAGGTATCATTCACATCGACCGCCACTTCGACTGTGAGGAAAAGCAGATGGACGAGCGGATGCACGGGACCTCGTGGTACTGGACGAACCACGAACCCTCGACCACGACCCACCGGGCTCACGACCACATGCACGACGTGGGTCTGCCCAACTGCCCGCCGGAGAACCTGGTCCAGGTCGGCATCGGCGGCTGGGCCGGCATGCGCGCGGCGGCCAAGGTGGCGCACCGGCGAGGCACCCAGATCATGACCATGGAAGATATCATGGCGCTGGGCCCGGCCAAGGCAGCCGAGATGGCGCTCGACATCGCCTGGAAGAACGCCAAGGCGGTCTATCTCTCGTTCGACATCGATTCGATTGACCCGGCCTTCGCGCCGGGCACGGGCACGCCGGAGCCGGGTGGCATCCAGCCCCGGGAGGCGATCGAGATGATCCGCATCATCGCCAGGGAAGGCTTATGCGGCATGGAGGTGGTCGAGATCGCGCCGCCCTACGACGTCAACGACAACACCGCCCAACTCGGCTGCCGGCTTATGCTCGAAGTGCTGGGCTCGATGGTGATCGAGGGCAAGATCGGCCACCGGGACAGGGTGATGAAGCCCGCCTGAGCGAACGGCGGCGGGTATCCGCCGCGCGATTTTCGATCCCGCTCCTACTAGTTCGTCGTCGTGGTCGTCGTCGTGGTCGTCGTGGAAGCCGATTCCTCCTCGTCTTCGGTGACCGCGTTAACGGCAACGCCGACCGCCGCCGCCGCCGCGACGGCAGCGCCAACCGTGCCCACGCCGAGGCCGCCAGCAGCCGCAGAGGCGGCGGCGGCCGAACCGGCGGCGGCGCCCGGTGCAGCACCGATGGTTGCGGTCATGTTGGTCGCGGCGGCGCTGACGGTCGGCGCCACTGACGCTGCCGGGACCACGGGCCCCACAACCCCGAGGGCCGACACGGCCACCGCCTGGCCTGCAACGACCGTGACCACGGTTGCGCCCACTGTGACCGTGACCGTGCCCGCGGTGACCGAGACGGTGGTTATGCCGTTGAGCACCGCGACAGTGAGCACCGTGCCGCGAATGCCAATCGTCGAGGTCGGGGTAATAATCTCGTAGGCGGTCGGTTCGAGCCCGCCGGTCACGAACGAAAGGACCCCGGTGGTCAAGCTCAACACGACCGAGCTAAAGGCCGGATTAGGATCGAAGATGAGATTGGTCAATTCGATCTGGGAGTTTTCGCCCACGGAAAGTATGGAGCCATCGAGAAACTGGAATTCCGCCGCACTGCCAGCCCCGGTCGAGATCGATTCGTTCTGATAGATCGGCACCGCCGCCTCGAGCGCCCGGGTCTCGCCCTCGACCACGCCGGTCACATCGTTGACCACCACCTCCGCGTCGCCAATGGCGGTTGTCGCCAAGGTGTTGCCTGCTCCGGCAGTGAGAATGAACGCGGCGATCGCCAAGGCCACGGCCGGACGCCGCAATGCGCTTCCAATCCGTTTTAAGGTCATCGATGTTTCCTCTTTGCGTCACACCCGAAGCCGGAACTTGTGAGGATCGTCCAACTGCCTCCGGCTAGACGGGTGAGTCGATTAAACTTACAAATCCCGCCGCAATGCTCAATACGGCAGGAAGATCAACTCACAGGGTTGATCATATTCGCCCAACGCCAAAGCGATTATTCCCCTTCGCATTTTAAACCGGCTGATCTGGAAAACCTGAATAGGCGTGGACTGGGCTAATTCAGGGTGCCATAATGAGATTTTAGAACCGATCGGTCCGATAAGGTAGCCCCTTGGCAAGAAGAAAGGAATACGATCCGGAAGTTGCTTTGGACCAGGCGATGCAGGTGTTCTGGAGCCGGGGCTACGAAGCAACCTCGCTCGCCGATCTCATGGCCGCCACGGGTCTATCCAAGAGCAGCCTCTACGACGCCTTTCCGAGCAAGCACGGCCTGTTTCTGGCCGCGCTCGAACGCTACGACGATTTGATCATCGAAGACATGGTGCGCCGTCTCGACGAGGCCCGCCTGCCCCGCGCAGCGATTACGGCGCTTTTGATCGCTGTTGCCAACGGCTCGGTCTATCGGGAACAGCGGGGCTGCCTGCTCGCGAACGCGGTTATGGAGCTGGGTCCGCGGGACCCGGAGGCCCATGACCGCATCGCGCGCGGGTTCGGCCGGCTCGAGGACGCGATCTACCGCACGATCCGCCGCGCCCAGCAGGAGGGCGAAATTGCGGAAGCCCGCGACGCACGCGCCCTGGCGGGTTACCTCCTCAGCGCAATCAACGGCCTGCGGGTAAGCGCCAAGGCCGCTCCCGACCGTCTGCGCCTGAACGGGATCTTACGATCGATCCTGGGTGTCCTCGACGAACGAGCCCCATAAGCGGCGCTGCCGTCACCGACACATCGCGCTGTGATGGGAGGCGATCAGGCGGCTTTCGCCGGCTTCCTGCCGTCGCGCTTCGGAACCGAGGAGATGTAGGCGACGGCACAGTGTTCGGCGCAATAGGGTCGCGACGCGACCGCCGCCTTGCCGCAAAAATGGAAGTTCGGCTCATCGGGGTCGCCGATCGGCCACAGGCAGGTCGGTCCCTTGACCTCGACGATCGTCGTGGGCTTGCGCTGGATCGGCGATTCCCGGGACGGCAGACCGAGGCGATGGACCTTGCCCACGACGGCGTTCTTGGAAACTCCGATGCGTCGACCGATTTCGCTTGTGGTCAGGCCCTCGTTCCAGAGCCGCTCCACTTCGGCAATTCGTTCGGGTGTCCAAGTCATGAGTTCCATGTCCCCCTAAATATTGGGTGATGCTTGCCTTCGGCCACAAGATATAGAAAATTTGGAGAAGCACAAGTGCGAACCGCCGGAAAGCCTGAAGATTTCAGCCGATGTCGGCGATTATCCACCCGTGTCGCCGCCTGCGCCACCTAACCGAATCCGCCAGCCCGATCCCGGATAGACCGGGCGCGGAGCGACGATTGGTCAGCGACGCCGGCGCAACAGCAGATAAAGCGCCCCGGCACCACCGTGACGGGGTTGGGCCTCCTGGAATCCGAGGATCATCGACCGCAAGGGCGATTGGTTCAGCCAGCGGGGCACCATGCGCCGCAAGACGCCGGCAAGACCGCCGGGTACACTGGACGAGCCGCGCCCCTTGCCCGTAATCACCAAAACACAACGCTTATCCGTCGCTGCGGCCTCGAAGACAAACTCGGCAAGCGCCCCGTGGGCCTCGGCCTGGGCCATGCCGTGCAGATCGATCCGATCCTCGATCGGATACTGGCCACGCTTCAGCCGCATGGCGCTGCGGGTATCGAGCCCGGGCAGACGGCCCGAACGAAGCTCGGGCAGATTCGACCGGGGGATCGGTCCCGGCGGCGCGCCGGCGTTTCGATCATCCGGCGGGTCGGCGTGTGCGGGCGGTGCCGCCTCGTCGGGCAGTGTCGGGCGCTCGCGCCGGGGTTCGACATCGCGCATGACGTCGCGAAACAGGTCCCGCTCGGACCGGCTGGGCACGCGGCCCGAACGCTCCATGCGCCGACTCACGACCCGTCGCCCCCGTTCGTTACCAGGATAATGTGGAGCCGGCGCGGGCCATGGGCGCCGAGCTGGATCTTTTGCTCGATATCCGCGGTTCGCGAGGGTCCGGTGATGAAATTGACGGCCCGGGGCATGGCGCCGCGCGTGCGCAACGCCGTCCAGCCCTCCTCGTAGTTGCCGATCACCTTGGAGGCGGGAAGCACGACAATGTGATTGTCCGGCAGGAAGTTCAGCGTGGTCGGGCTTTCGGGTCCGGACAGCGCCATCAGCGTACCGGTCTCGGCAATTCCAGCGAACGCGCTGGTTACTCCGACGAGATCGTCGCCCTCGGTCTTGCCGCGCTTGATTCGCAGGGTCGGCCGACCCGCCCATGGATAGCTGTCAAGTTCGGGATCCGGTGCCATCACCAGATCGCTCGGCAGATTATGACCCGCAAGGTATTCCGCGACCGCTCCCGGCACCGCGGCCGGGTTCGTCACCCGTACCACCGTCGCCTTGACCTCCTGGGCGAAGTGCTCGAAGAGATCGAGCTGCTCGTCATGGGAGACGTTGGCCCGCTCCGGAATCAGGTTCGGTGTCGGGTTGGCCAGCCGCGCGTCAAGGGCGTTGCGCGCCGCGCCGTCGAGCGGCCCGCGGTCGAGACCCTTGCGGATGCCAGCCAGGATGGTGCCGCGCGCGCTGCCCGTCGCCGAGGCGCTCAAGGCGCCCGTCCTGGTCTCTGGCCTGCTTTCCAGCGGGCCTTGAACGTTCGCCCCTGAGGCGCAGGCAAATCGCGAGATGCGGTCCAGCCGCCCGCGAGTGGTAACTTGCCAAACCGGCCGCGACCGCCGCTCAGAAACCGGAGGACCGGCATGCCAAGCGCCATCGTCCGGTTATAAAACCCGGGCCGCCGGGCAAGCCAGGCCCACAAGGCGAGCCCGCGGCGAAACGCCGGCGCCGAGTAGCGGCCCTCGAATTCGCGCTCGCGCCAGTGGCGCATCATGCGCGGCAGCGGAATGCGCATCGGGCAAACCGCCTCGCAGCGGCCGCAAAACGACGACGCATTGGGCAGATGACCCGCCTGCTCGACGCCGATCAGGAGCGGCGTATAGACCGCTCCCATCGGGCCGGAATAGACCCAGCCATAGGCATGGCCGCCGATCCCCCGGTAGACCGGGCAGTGGTTGAGACAGGCGGCGCAGCGAATGCAGCGCAGAATATCCTGAAACTCCGTCCCCAGCGCGGCGCTCCGTCCGTTATCGAGAATCACGACATGAAATTCCGCTGGCCCGTCGGGGTCGCCGGCGCGCCGCGGCCCGGAGGTGAACGTCGTGTAAGTGGAGAATTCCTGGCCCGTCGCCGAACGCGCCAGCACGCGAAGCAGGGTCGTCGCGTCCTCAAGCGTCGGCACGACCTTCTCGATCGAGGCCGTCACGATCTGGACCCGGGGCAGGGTCTGGGTGAGATCGCCGTTGCCCTCGTTCGTCACGATCACGGTGCTGCCGGTCTCGGCGATCATGAAATTCGCGCCCGTGATTCCGACGTCCGCATCGAGGTATTTCTGGCGCAGGATCTGACGCGCTTCATCGACCAGCTCGCGTGTCTCTTCGAGCCGTTCGGTCTTGCCGTATTTCGCGTGATGCTCGACGAAGAGATCGGCGACGTCGTCCTGATTCTTGTGGATCGCCGGCGCGATAATGTGGCTCGGCGGCTCGCCTGCAAGCTGGATAATGTATTCCCCGAGATCGGTTTCGATGGGCTCGATGCCGTTGGCTTCGAGGAAGGGATTGAGCCCGATCTCCTCACCGATCATGGTCTTTCCCTTGGTCACCGTCCGCGCATTGGCGGTCCGGCAAATCTCGAGGATCGCCTGGCGGGCTTCTGCCCCGGTCTGGCACCAATGAACCGTGCCGCCTTGGCCGACGACGTTTTCCTCGAACCGCTCGAGATAAAAATCGAGGTTCTCAAGAGTGTGATTCTTGATGTCGCGGCTCTGATCGCGCAGGGCCTCGAATTCGGGCAGTCGGCCAATCGCCTTGCCCCGCTTGTCGACAAAGCCGACGCGCATGTTGCCGAGCGCCTTTTGCAGCCGCGCATCCGTGAGCGCGTCACTCGCACTTTGTTTGAAATCCTGGCAGGTAATGTCCATGTCGGCCTAGCGCTCCGGCTCGCCGATGGCGGGCGCATCGGACATGCCGGCCAGGACCTCCGCCACATGCCGGGCTTCCATCGGGCTACCGGTCCGTTTCAAGCGCCCCGCCATGTTGAACAGACAGCCGAGATCACCGGCGAGCAGGGTTTGGGCACCCGTCTTCTCCACATCGGCGAGCTTGGTGTCGACCATGCTCGTGGAGATGTCGGGATATTTGACGCAGAATGTGCCGCCGAAGCCGCAACAGACTTCGGGCTCGGCGAGCTCGACGAGTTCGAGCCCGTCCACCGTCCGCAGCAGCCGGCGGGGCTGCTCCTTGATCTCGAGTTCGCGCAGGCTCGAGCAGGAATCGTGATAGGTCACCCGGCCATTGAAGTGCGCCGCGACGCTCGTCACGCCCCGCACGTCGACCAGGAAGGATGCGAGCTCGAACGTCTTCTTCGCCAGCGCATCGGCGCGCGGACCCCATCCCGGGTCGTCGGCGAACAGCCGGGGATAGTGCTCCTTGATCATGCCGCCGCACGAGCCCGAGGGAACGACGGTGTAGTCGAAGCCCTCGAAGCTCTCGATCACCTGCCGCGCGATCGCCTGGGTCGTCGCCCGATCACCCGAATTGTAGGCCGGCTGACCACAGCAGGTCTGCGCCATCGGCACTTGGACGGAACAGCCTGCCTGCTCCAGCAGCCGCACCGCCGCAAAACCGACGGACGGCCGCATCAAATCGACGAGGCAGGTCACGAACAGGCCGACGCGAACGGCGCTTGACGTCATCGTTGGGGCCTTCTCTCCGGCGAACAGGAGGCATCGAGGATGGCGGCACGGGCGGCTTTGAGCAAGTCAAACATGGTGCTGGTCGGGGTTACGGCGCGGCGGCCTGTTGCAGCACGGCGAGGTGGCGCGGCAGCAGCAGAAAAAGCCGCCCCGAACTCCTCATATGGCCCGCGACCCACTCCGCGTCAGCGCCCGCGCCCCAGTACAGATCGCCGCGCACCGGGCCCCGGATCGCACCGCCTGTATCCTGCGCAATGACGAGTCTGCGCAACCGCTCATCGGGCGCGCCCGGCGTTGCCGCGGGCGCGCTGGACTCGAGCCAGAGCGGAGCACCGAGAGGAATAAACCGGTTGTCGACCGCAAGCGAACGCCCCGGCGTCAGCGGCACGCCCGCAGCGCCGAGCGGGCCGGACTCGCTGCCATCACCGGGCAGCCAGCGAAAGAAAATGTACGAGGCGTTGAGCGCCATGACGCTTGTGGCCTCGGGCGCATTTGCATCGAGCCAGTTCCGGATCAACTGGAGCGAAACCTCCTCCTGGTCGAGCACGCCACGCGCCACCAGGTCCCGGCCGATGGCGTAATAAGGGTGGCCGTTGCTGGCGGCGTAGCCGATGCGCCGTGCGGAGCCATCTTCGAAGACGATACGCCCGGACCCCTGGATCTGGAGAAAAAAAGCCGCCACCGGATCGTCGATCCAGACCAGCTCAAGCCCGCGCCCGGCCAGCGCTCCGGCACCGATCGCCGCGCGATCCTCGAACGGCAGCAAGCGCCCCTGCTCGACCCGTCCCGCCAGTCTTTCACCCGCCAACTCCGACCGAAAAGCGCCGAGATCGACGGTTACGAGCTCGGGCGGTCGAGCATAGAGCGGCACACCATACTGCCCGTCGGGCGTCAGCGAGCCGCGAAGCTCCGGCTCGAAATAGCCCGTGAAGAGGCCCGTCGCCTCGCCGCCGCCAATTATCAAAAACGGTGTGAAAGCGGTCTCGAAATAACGCTGGGCAAGCGCATCGTCGAGGGCATCTGGGTCCAACGCGAGGGCCTCCTCACATGGCCCTCGCCAATCCGCCACCGTGCCCGACATGCCGCCGGCCCCCATCGAGCGCTCATCCGCGCGCAGGAGTAAAGGCCGGCAGCTCTGCTGAAAAGCGCCAAGCGCCGCCCCATGGCCGCCCTCGGACCAGCCCAGCAAATCCGTGAACTCGACGGGTTCGAGATCAAACTCGTCCGGGGTCGGAGTCGGGGTTGGATCGACGCAAGCGCTCGCCAACAGGCCGGCCAAGGCAAACCCCAGCCCGAAGCGCAGCCAAACCGGGCCGCGCCCGCTCACGTCAGCGAGCGGGATCCGGCGAGCAGCCAGTTGGGATCGCGCGAGCGCGTATTGCGGGAAAAGGTCCAGATATCCGTGACCCGGGCAACCTTGGACTCATCGCCGGCGACGACTTGGCCGTCGGCATCGCGCGTCACGTTGATTTGCTCGCTGATGAACTTAATCGTGATCCGAGCCGTCCGACCGACCAGCTCGACTTCCAGCATATCGCTCGATTCGAGCCCCACGATCGTCGTCTCGAGCGATTGCTTGCTGGCCAGACGGTCCCGGACGACGCCGACGAACTGGTCATAGACATCATCGGCCAGAAGTGGGCGCAACGCTGCCGTATCCGCCTTCGCGAACGCCTCCACGATCATCTCGAAGGCGGCCGTAGCGCCTTGCAGGAATTGCCGCTTGTCGAAGTCCGGATCGGCGACCGCGATTTGAGTCAGCCCGAGATCGACACTCGATTTGTCGCCGGGCCACTCGACGGGGTCACCGTCGGGTTCGGCCGCTGCGTCCGCCGTCTGGTCCACCGGCTCCCCCTCGGGTTGTTTCGAACGGGTGTGCTGCCTGGATTTTGACCTCTCGTCCTCGTCCCGCGAGCGATCCGGCAGATTGATCACCGTGCGCTCGCCTTTTTCCGCCGGCTTCGACCGGCGGCTGAAATTCTCTCCATCGCGACGCTCCTGCCCCGTCCGCCGGCCCAAGACGCTCCGCAGGCGCAGGAGGATGAATATCGCGATCATCGCGAAGAAGATGATGTCGAGGAATTGAATTCCGCTGGACATGCTCCTACAACCTCACGGCGGGCGGCGGCGTCTTCGCGCGCCGATTCGCCCAGGGCAGGAAAAATCGTCGCTTGTTCAACGTCTAACCAGTTAAATAGCCTTTCGCTGGACAAACCACAAGCGCCGCCATGCCGATCCTACTGCTTCTTGCCCTCACGGCCGTCGAGATTCTGCTCTTAATCGAGGTCGGAGGATGGATCGGTTTCTGGCCGACTCTGGGCTCGGTCTTCGCAACCGCGATCATCGGCGGCATGATTTTGCGCCGGCAGGGGCTCTCTACGCTTGCACTTGCCCGTGAGCATATCGACCGCCGGGAAATTCCGGTTGCCCAGATGCTCGACGGCATGGCCCTTTTTGTCACTGCCCTCTTTCTGCTCACACCGGGCTATATCACCGATTTTTTCGGCTTTATTCTGCTCGTTCCGCGACTTCGCCATTTCCTGCTTCGCCGAGCAATCCGGTATTTCGAATTGCGTGTCGCCGGTACCAGAGTCCACCCGAAGCAGCGTCCCGATAGCCGGGTGATCGACGGTGATTTCGAGGACGTAACGCCGCCCGACAATCAGACCCGCCAGGGCAAGGACGACCGACTGCCGCCGTCTACCGGCAGATAAGACTCGGCTTCCATTACGGGCCCGAGGTTGTCCCGGCTTCCAGTCCGTGCTAGTTGCGATCAATTCCGAGAAGGAGACCAGATCATGGCGGATAAGGATTCGCTCACGGTTCCCGTCGGTGCCGGCGACGCAGCGCCCGGCGCCCAACCCGGCGGTCAGGCCGACGAACAGGCTGCAGCCCGCCCCTTTATGGCCCTCGAAGCCCAGTATGTAAAAGACCTGTCCTTCGAGAATCCCCGTGCCCCGCAGAGCCTGGTGCCGACCGACAAGCGACCGGATATCCACCTCGCCGTCGATGTCCAAGCTAAGACTCTCAAGGACAACAGCTACGAGGTCGCGTTACATCTGAAAGTCGACGCCAAGAGCGGCGATGACTCGATGTTCATCGTCGATTTGGTCTATGCCGGGGTTGCAACGCTGGCCAATGTGGAGCCCCAGACTCTCCAGCCCGTGTTGATGATCGAGGCGCCCCGCCAGTTGTTCCCGTTTGCCCGGCGAATCGTCAGCGACGCAGCCCGGGACGGCGGATTTCCGCCGCTCATGCTGGCTCCGATCGATTTCGTTGCGCTCTATCGCCGGGGACTCGAGCAGCAGAAGGCCAAGGCGGAAGCCGGGGAGGCCGTCTCGACGATCGAGGGGGCTCCGGCCGGGACTCCTGCGGAGGAGCCCAAAGCCACAGCAGGTGATAAGAAATCCAAATAGAAGTAATCCACCGGCAATAGCCGCCCGTTCAGTCCGCAGCCTCGTCGCCTCGCGCCCAGATCGGATCATTCAGGGTCGCAACGAACGCAGCATGTGCGGCAAGTTCGTCACGGCTCGGCGTATGCGGCCTCGGTTCACGCCGGGCGAGGTTTCCTCCAACGACCGGCTCGTTATCCGACGCGCTGGACCGCGTACCCAGGGCGAGGTCCGGCTGGCGCCCTCCGACGAATTCGAGATAGACCTCGGCCAGAAGCTCGGCGTCGAGCAACGCGCCATGGCGGGTCCGCTTGGAGTTATCGATGCCGAACCGTCTGCATAGAGCGTCAAGACTGTTCTGGGCGCCGGGAAAGCGCTGGCGGGCGATCTTTACCGTGTCGACCGCCCGCGAGGCCTCGATCGGTGCCAGGCCCAGCCGCTCGAGCTCCGCATTGAGGAAGCCCAGATCGAATGCCGCGTTATGGATCACCAGCGGGTCGTTGCCGACAAAATTCAGGAATTCGGCGACGACTTCGGCGAAGACCGGCTTGTCGCTGAGAAAGTCCGTCGACAGGCCGTGGACCGCGAAGGCGCCCTCGGGGACATCCCGCTCGGGATTGACATAGCGCTGCCACCCCTCGCCCGTTGCAACATGGTTGACCAGCTCGAGGCAGCCGATCTCGACCAGCCGGTGCCCTTCGGCGGGGTCGAGGCCGGTGGTTTCGGTGTCGAGAACGATTTCGCGCAAGGGTTCAGACCTTCCAGCAAGCGGGCCATTTCCGACCGCTTCGAGATTTCAGCATTCTGGCGATCGCGCGGACCCGGTGCAAGGTCGCGAGCGTTCCAATCCCCGTCGAAATCACGAAATCCGCCCGACGGCATTTTTCCCGGTCCGGCATCTGCCGCTTGCGGATCGCCCCCAGTTTGGCGAGCGTCATACCCGGCCGACGCATGACCCGGGCGCGCTGGATGGCGGACGGTGCGCAGACCACCGCCACTGCATCGCAGCGTGTGTCTCCGCCGGTCTCGAAGAGCAGGGGTACCTCGAGCACGGCGAGTCGTTCGCCATTGCGCTCCGCGGCTTCGAGGAATTGTCGTTCTTCGAGCCGCACCAACGGGTGCAGGATCGCTTCCAGCCGGGCGAGCGCCCGATCGTCTCCGAACACCCTCGCGGCCAGCGCCCCGCGATCGATGCAGACGCCATCTGGACCGCGCTGGCGCACGCCGGAAAACACCTTGGCGACTTTCGCCACAGCGGAACCGCCTGGCCCAATCAGCCGGTGAACCGCACCGTCAGCATCGTAGACGGCCACGGCATCACGGGCGAAGGCGCGGGCCGCGAAGCTCTTGCCCATGCCGATCGAACCGGTGAGTCCAAGGACGAACACGCTCAGCCGCCCCGTTCACGCTCAACGAAGGCGCGAAGCTCGGCGTCGACCGCCGGTTCGACCCCGAACCAAGCGGCAAAACCCGGCCGCGCCTGATGCAGCAGCATGCCGAGACCATCGACGGCCCTGTTTCCCCGCGCCGCTGCCGCCGCCAGCAATGGTGTACTGAGCGGCACATACACCAAATCATTGACCACGGCATCCGCCGGTAGCCGTTCGAGATCGACATCCAGAGCGGGCTTGCCGATCATGCCCAGCGACGTCGTATTGACCAAAAGTGCAACCTCGTCGAGCGCTTCGTTGCGATCGGTCCAAGCGACGACACTCACATTACCGTCGATTGCCGCCGCCAGTGCCTCGGCCCGATCATGCGTTCGATTTATCAACCGGACGGAAGGTGCGCCTGCATCCATCAGGGCGGCAACCACCGCCCGGGCAGCACCACCGGCGCCCAGGACCACCGCAGGTCCGGCATCGGCCCGCCAGCCGGGCGCGCTGCTCCGCAGGTTCTCGATGAAGCCGAAACCATCGGTGTTATCGCCAAACAGGCTACCATCCCCGCGGCGGATTACCGTATTGACTGCACCGATTCGCCGGGCCGCCGGGCTCGTCTCGTCGACCGCATCAAACGCGGTCTCCTTGTGCGGCAGTGTCACGTTTACTCCGGCAAAGCCCAACTGGCTCAAAATCCGCAGCGCCGGCGCGAAATGATCCGGTGCGATGGCCAGAGGCAGATAGGCGCCATCGATCCCGTAGCGTTCAAGCCAGAAGCCGTGCAGCCGCGGCGAGAGGGAATGGGCGACCGGCCAGCCCATCACGCCGGCAAGCCGGGTTTCTCCCGATGCGATCATGGCGTAAGCGCCCCCTGTCCACGCAGGAAATCGAGCAGGGCCACGAGCGGCAGGCCGAGAATTGCGAAGTAATCCCCCTCGATGCTCGAAAACAGCTGTGCGCCCGGACCCTCTAGCTGATAGCCGCCGACCGACGAGAGCACCGACTCGCCGACCGCCGCGAGATAGGCATCGAGAAATTGATCGGAGAACTCCCGCATGACCAGCCGCGGCGCTTCGCCACGCGTCCAGAGCCGCTCGCCATCGCGCATGACGCAAACTGCGGTGGCGAGCCGGTGAGCTCGACCGCGCAGGCGGATCAGCTGGTTGCGTGCCCGTTCGAGATTAGCCGGTTTTTCATACCACTCGCCGTCGCCATCCAGAATCTGGTCAGCACCGATGACCAGTGAGCCTGCCTCGATGCGGCTGACGTTGGACGCCTTGAATTCGGCCAGGGCTAGAGCGGCATCTCCGGCGCTGGCGCCTTCCGCCCTCATCGACTCCCGCAGCGTGGTCTCGTCAACAGACGCCGGTCTGGTGGCGAAATCGAGCCCTGCCGCCCGCAGTAGTGCGGCACGGCTGGTACTTGCCGACGCCAGAACCAAACGGGGCGGCTTCACCGTCATAAGGATTGAGTTCTTGTTCTTGCTCATGCTCGCCCCGGTGCCCCCGCCATCCCAGCACGTCTCGCCCGCCTCGCGCACCGGCTACACCGCTCAGCCGTCCAGCCGATCGGAGTAGAGCTGGATGATTTCTGCGGCCGTTTCTTCGATGGACCGGCGCGAGACATCGATCACCGGCCAGCCATTCTCACTGCACAGCCGGCGGGCGGCAACGACCTCTTCGCGGACTTGCTCGATGTTCACATAGTCGGTTTCATCGTCCTGATTCAGCATGTCGAGCCGATTCCGCCGGATCTGCACCAGGCTTTCGGGATTTCGCGTGACACCGACCACGAGCGGCTTCGAAACCTCCGCGAGTTCCCGGGGCAGCGCTACGCCCGGCACAATCGGGATATTCGCTGCTTTAAGTCCACGGTTCGCGAGATAGAAGCAGGTCGGCGTCTTCGAAGTACGCGACACGCCGATGACGATGACATCCGCGCCCTCTAGATCGCCCGTGGATTGTCCGTCATCGTGGCCGAGGACAAAATTCATTGCGTCGATGCGGTCGAAATATTCACTGTCCAGAACGTGCTGCCCTCCTGGCCGACCCTGGCTCTCGACACCCAGATACACCGACAGGGTTACGATCACGGGATCGAGCACCGGGATGCATGGCACATGAAGCGCGTGACAGCCTTCTTCCAACGTCTCGCGCAACCCCTGATTCACCAGAGTCACCATCGCGACACCCGGGTTCGCCTCGATCGCGGCCAGCACCCGTTCAACCTGTGCTGGGCTGCGAATCAGCGACCACAGGTGTTCCCGGACCTCGATACCCTCGAATTGCGCAAGCGCGGCACGAGCGACGCTGATGATCGTCTCGCCGGTCGCATCGGAAACCAGGTGGAGGTGGAAAACAGCCATCGAACTCTGCCCGTAGTGGGGACAAACGGTCGCGAACCGGTGATCCCGGCGAAACCATGCACCATCCCTCTCAAACGGCTCGCCCATCTGTTCAGGCGGGATAACGTATTCCCGAAGGTTGCATTGGCGGGATAACCGTTTATCACAGCTTATGGCGCTACGGGAAACCCCCATTACTCACCGCCCGGTTTCTCGTGTCATCGAATCAAGGCGATGACCGAACGATCCACAGGCTAGTCCGAATTCCCGGTACTCTTCATCATGGATCGGGCTCTTTGTGGATAACTATTTAATCCCTCGTTTTCACAGGCATCCACTATCCTCTACAACTTCTATTATAGACTCTAATGAAGATGAAGATGACCGAGAGGTCCCGGGATAACCTGCGATATGGCCAGCACTCCGACGACAAAACCCCTGCTCGACACGCTTCATGGCAAAGCACAAATGCCACCGCCTTTCTGGTTCATGCGCCAGGCTGGCCGCTATCTTCCTGAATATCGCGAGCTTCGCGCCAAGGCCGATGGGTTTCTGGCCTTTTGCTATGATCCCAAGCTGGCGTGCGAAGCGACCTTGCAACCGATTCGTCGCTTTGCGCCCGATGGGGCGATCCTGTTTTCCGACATCCTCGTAGTTCCTGATGCGCTGGGTATTGGTGTCGATTTTGTCGAGGGAACCGGGCCGGTACTCGATGCCGTCACCGAAGGAAGCGCAATACCGGACTTCGATTCACATGCCTTTCACGCTCATCTCAGACCGGTTTACGATACGCTGGGCCAACTAGCCGACAAGCTGCCGGCCGAGGTTACGCTCTTGGGTTTTGCGGGCGCGCCCTGGACGCTCGCAAGTTATATCGTGGAGGGCGGACCGAGCCGGGACTTTGCGGCCGTCAAGGGGTGGGCTTATGACGATCCCGACGGCTTCGGCGCGCTAATCGATCGGTTGACGGAGGCCGTGGGAGAGATTCTTGTCCATCAGATCGCAGCGGGGGCACAAGTTGTCCAACTCTTCGATAGCTGGGCCGGGGTGCTGTCTGCAGAGCAATTTAGCCGGTGGTGCGTCACGCCACTCCAGAAGATCGTGGCGACAATCCGGGAAGCGTCGCCCGAAACCCCGATCATCGCTTTTCCGAGAGGCGTGGGCCCGCTCTACGCTCATCTCGTAATCGAAACCGGGGTCGACGGGATCAGTCTCGATGCAGGCCTGCCGCTGCATTGGGCGAAAGAGGTTTTGCAAAAGTCGGTCGTCCTACAAGGTAATCTCGACCCCCGGTTCGTGGTCGTCGGCGGCGATGCAATGGAACACGCGGCCCGGCACATCCTAGAAGTCCTGGGGGGTCGCCCGTTCGTGTTCAATCTGGGACACGGCCTGGTGCCCGAAACGCCGCCGGAAAATGTCGAGCATCTCGCCCGGATCATCCGCGACTGGGTGGGCTCGGGCAGGGCGCCTCTCGCAGACCCCATGAGGCTGGATTAATCCAGCCGCCTCCGGCATTCTCGGGAAGATCCATGGCACGCACGGCGATCGTTCTGTTCAATCTCGGCGGACCGGATGGCCCGGAGGCCGTTCGTCCTTTTCTGTTCAACCTGTTCAATGATCCTGCCATCATCGGGGCGCCCGGTCCCATACGCTGGCTGATTGCCCGGCTGATCTCGGGCCGGCGCGCACCAGTCGCGCGGGAGATTTATGCCCAGATCGGGCGCAAATCGCCGCTTCTGGAACTGACGCGCGAGCAGGCGGCGGCGCTTGAATCCTCGCTTGGCGATCTGGGCGAAGTCCGGGTCTTCGTCACGATGCGATATTGGCATCCGTTTGCCGCCGAAACCGCCCGGGAAATTGCGACATTCAAGCCGGACCGCGTGGTTCTGCTGCCGCTCTATCCCCAGTTCTCCACGACGACGAGCGGTTCGTCACTCGGCGACTGGATCGATGCGGCAAGGCAAGCCGGTGTGAAGGTCCCTTGGCATGGCGTGTGCTGCTATTTCGCAACCCCCGGACTAGTCCGCGCCCAGGCCTGCCTGATCCGAAGTGCCTTTGAACAGGCTGGCGGGGCCGGCCATGGCATCCGGCTGTTGTTTTCCGCCCACGGATTGCCGAAAAAAATTGTCGCGAAGGGCGATCCCTATCAGTGGCAGGTGGAACAAACGGCTGCTGCAGTGGCTGCCGAGCTGGCCATCGAAGATCTGGACTGGTCGATCTGTTATCAGAGCCGGGTCGGCCCGCTGGCGTGGATTGGCCCGGCGACCGAGGACGAGCTACGCCGTGCGGGCGCCGAGCGCAAGACCGTCGTCCTGGTGCCCATTGCTTTCGTATCCGAACATTCCGAGACCCTGGTCGAGCTTGATATCGAATATCGCAAGTTGGCCGATGGGACAGGGGTTGCCGAGTATATCCGGGTTCCGGCGTTGGGAACCGCACCAGCGTTCATCGAGGCCCTGGCCAGCTTGGTTCGCGATGCGCTGGGGCGTCCCTCGGGGCTGGCGTCGTCCGCCGGGGGGCGGCTCTGTCCAGGGGCCTCGGCCCGCTGTCCGCTGGGCGGCAAGGCGGGCTGAGGCGTCCCAATGAGCGGCGAAACCTACCTTTGGCTCAAGGCGCTTCACATCATCGCCGTCATCGCCTGGATGGCGGGGGTGCTCTTTCTCCCCCGGCTCTTCGTCTATCATTGCCAGGTCGAACCAAGTTCCCCGGACTCCGAGCGGTTCAAGATGATGGAACGGCGCCTGCTACGGGTCATCGTCAACCCGGCGATGGTCGCCTCGTTCGGGCTCGGCATCGCACTGACCCTCGTGCCGGGATTGATCGACTGGGGCGAGGTCTGGATCTACCTCAAGCTCACCCTGGTTGCCGCCATGGCGGGTGTGCACGGCCTGTTCGCTCGTTGGCGCCGGCATTTCGCGGCGGACGCCAACCGCCATACTGAGCGCTTCTACCGCCGGATCAACGAGGCACCGACCCTGCTGATGATCGCCATCGTCATCCTGGCCGTCGTCAAGCCGTTCTAGCCAGTAGGAATTTTGCCATTTGACTTGTCGCTCCGGTTTCGCTAACCATCTGTTTATCGATCGGTGATACTGATCGACCGATCAAGCGGGGTTTGAAACAACCCGCGGAATTTCCAGCTCCCACCCGGTCCCCGCCCAAGCCACCTCGGGGTCTTCCGCTCTTTCGGGGCCGACTCTTCCCGTTATCCGTCCTATCCGTGCCGATGCCATGAACCTTCAAGAACTCAAACAGAAATCACCGACCGATCTTCTCGCCTTTGCGGAGGAGCTGGAGGTCGAGAACGCCAATTCGCTGCGCCGTCAGGATCTCATGTTCGGCATTCTCAAGCAGCTTGCCGCCAAGGACATCGCGATCTTCGGTGACGGGTCGCTCGAGATTCTGCAGGACGGCTTCGGTTTTCTGCGGTCGCCGGAATCGAACTACCTGCCGGGTCCCGACGACATCTACGTCAGCCCGAGTCAGATCCGCCGCTTCGCCCTGCGCACGGGTGATACGCTCTCGGGTCAGATCCGCTCGCCCAAATCCGGTGAGCGCTATTTCGCGCTGCTCAAGGTCAACGAAATCAATTTCGAGGAGCCCGAGGCCGTCAAGCATAAGGTTCACTTCGACAACCTCACGCCGCTCTACCCGGATGAGAGGCTCCGTCTCGACGTCGACGATCCGACCGTCAAGGATTTGACCTGCCGGGTGATCGACCTGATCGCGCCTCAAGGCAAGGGCCAGAGGGCGCTGATCGTCGCGCCGCCCCGCACCGGCAAGACCGTAATGCTGCAGAACATCGCTCATTCCATCGAGGCCAACCATCCCGAGGTCTTCCTCATCGTTCTGCTGATCGACGAGCGGCCCGAGGAAGTCACGGACATGCTGCGATCGGTCAAGGGCGAGGTCATCAGCTCGACCTTCGACGAGCCCGCCGCGCGCCATGTCCAAGTGGCCGAGATGGTGATCGAGAAGGCGAAGCGTCTGGTCGAGCACAAGCGCGACGTGGTCATCCTGCTCGATTCGATCACCCGCCTAGCGCGGGCCTACAACACCGTCGTGCCCTCATCGGGCAAGGTGTTGACCGGCGGCGTCGACGCGAACGCGCTGCAGCGTCCCAAACGCTTCTTCGGCGCCGCGCGCAATATCGAGGAAGGCGGTTCGATGACGATCATCGCGACCGCACTGATCGATACCGGCTCGCGCATGGACGAGGTGATCTTCGAAGAATTCAAGGGCACCGGCAATTCCGAGATCATTCTCGACCGCAAGCTGACCGACAAACGAACCTTCCCGACCATGGATATCACCCGCTCGGGCACCCGCAAGGAGGAGCTCCTGGTGGACAAGGACGTGCTAGCGAAGATGTGGGTGCTGCGCCGGATTCTCAACCCGATGGGCGTGGTCGACGCCATGGAGTTCCTGCTCGACAAGCTGAGGGGCTCGAAGAACAACGCCGATTTCTTCGATTCGATGAATACCTAAGACCGCAGCCACCGACTTCTTCGGCGGTCCGCAGG
This sequence comes from Alphaproteobacteria bacterium, assembly GCA_965198325.1. Classification (GTDB taxonomy): domain Bacteria; phylum Pseudomonadota; class Alphaproteobacteria; order UBA828; family JAPUJA01; genus CBDAPE01. The sequence goes on from CBDAPE010000018.1 coordinate 424,845, forward strand.
CGGCTCAGGGCAGCAGGATCGTCGAGCCCACCGTCTTGCGCGCTTCCAGATCCGCGTGCGCCTTGGTCGCGTCGGCCAGCGCATAGCGCTGGCGGGGCTCGCAATCGATCACCCCGCTCCCGATCACCCCGAACAGCGCCTCGGCGCACGCCACCAGCTCCTCGCGGGTCGCCGTATAGTGCATGAGCGAGGGCCGGGTGAAGTACAGGCCCTTCGCCGATAGCTTGAACGGGTCGAACGCCGGGACGGGACCGGACGCTTGGCCGAAGCTCACCAGCATGCCGCGCAGGCGGAGGCAGGCGATGGATGCATCGAAGGTATCCTTGCCGATGGAGTCGTAGACCACGGGGACGCCGCCGCCGCCGGTGATCTCCATCACGCGATCGGCGAAATTCTCCCGGGTGTAGAGGATCGGGTGATCGCAGCCGTGGGCCCTCGCGAGGTCCGCCTTTTCGTCCGTACTCACGGTGCCGATTACGGTTGCGCCGAGGGCCTTCGCCCAGGCGCAAAGCATCAGTCCCATGCCGCCGCCGGCAGCATGGATCAGGATCGTGTCGCCGGCCTGGACGGCGTAGCAGCGATTGAGGAGGTATTCCGTGGTCATGCCCTGGAGCATCACCGAGGCTGCCTGCTCCATCGACAGGCTGTCGGGAAGCTTGACCAGACTGGCGGCCGCGATGCGTCGGGCCTTCGAATAAGACCCGGGCGGCGGGCAAGCGTAGCCGACGCGGTCGCCGACCGAGACCTCGGTGACCCCCTCGCCGATCGCCTCGACCGTGCCGGCCCCTTCCATTCCCAGGGTCCAGGGTAATTCGGGGACCGGGTAGAGGCCGCTCCGCTGGTAGGTGTCGATGAAGTTGAGCCCGATCGCCTCGTGGCGGACGACCGCCTCGCCCGCGCCCGGCGGGTCGATCGCAACGTCCTCGTAGACCATCACGCCCGGGCCGCCGGCGCGGTGAATGCGAACTGCTTTGATCATCGAAGACTCTCCTCGAAGAAGCTGGCCGTCCGCGAATTGGCGAGACCGGCGGCGTCCGCGTCGTGATGCTCGCCGCCGGTCCGGGCGAAGGCGTGATCGCAGGCCGGATAATCGTGGATCGAAACCAGGGTGCTGCCGGCCAGCCCGTCTTTGACCTGGGCCTGGACGTCCGGGGGCACGAACTGATCCTTGGTCGCAATGTGCAGCATGAGCGGCTTGGCGATCGTGCCCGCCTCGTCCAGCGCGTTCTCGATTCCGATGCCGTAATAACCGACCGCGCAGTCGATCGAGGAGCGGGTGGCCATGAGATAGGCGAGCTTGCCGCCCAGGCAGTAGCCGACCGCGCCGACCTTGCCCGTGCAGTCTTGTCGGGTGCGCAGATGATCGAGCGCGGCCTTGGCGTCGTCGATGCCCCGCGCCTCGTCGAAGCCCTGATAGAGCTCGAACGCGCGCGCCCAGTCCGCTTCGGTCTGGTCGGTCAACTGGATCCCCGGCTCCTGGCGCCAGAACAGGTCGGGGCAGAGCGCAAGATAACCCTGGGTGGCCAGACCGTCGCAGATGTCGCGCATGACCCGGTTGACCCCGAAGATTTCCTGCAAGATGATAACCCCCGATCCGCCGCCCGTCGCGGGGGTCGCCAGATAGGCGCCGAAACTCTCGCCGCCGCCGATTTCGATCACGATGTCGGTGCCAGCCATCCGGCTATCTCCCGTTGCTTGTTTCGAGCTCGAGCAGGGTCCGCTTGGTTGGTACGCCCTTGCCGCCCGAGAATCCGCCCTGCCAGCCGTTCGAGCCCACGACCCGGTGGCAGGGAATGATGATCGCAATGGGATTGGCGCTGCACGCGCCGCCGACGGCGCGGGGCGCGGAATCGATCTCGCGCGCTATGTCGCCGTAGGTTCGGGTCTCGCCGAAGGGGATGGCCTGGAGCGCGCGCCAGACCCGGCCCCGAAATGCCGAGCCCCGGGGCGCAAGAGGCAACTCGAAGATGCGGCGCTGGCCGCTGAAATACTCGTCGAGCTGGCGGCAGGCCTCGGCAAGGAGCGGTGTGGGCGGCGCATCGGAGTCGGCGGTCCGCTCGGTCCAGTCGAGGGCGACGATCGTGCCATTCTGCTCGCAGACTTCGATGGCGCCCGCCGGGCTGTCCATGACGATGCTGACCATGGCCGTCGTCTCCTTGAAAAATCTCCCGCCGGTTCTATGTAGCCGACGCGTTCTCCCGGGACAAGGCATCCCGTAACGACGCCGCATCGGCGATCGGCAGGGAGCACGTCTGTCCGACGCAGACGAAGGCGGCCAGCGCCCCGTCTACCGTCGTCTTGCCGTTCGCGGGATGATCCGCCGGCAACGCGGCGCCGGGGGCCACGACCTGGAGGATGCGGAAGGGGCAGGCAACGTCGAAGACCGCGTCGACCAGGGCGTCGGTTCTGGACTTCCCCCGCCCGCCGACGACAACTATCTGGACCGAACGGTCTACAAAGCCCGAATTGTTGACCAGGCTGGTATAGGCGGCGATGTTGTCCACGGCATCGCCGGAAAATGCGCAGAGCAGCGCCTCGGCCCGGTCCAGATAGACGGCGTCTCCGGTGAGATGGTGGAGCCGCCCCAGGACTTCGACCATCAGGCCGTTTCCCGATGGCGTGGCATTGTCCCGGGCCTGCTTGGTCCGGGCGATCAGGGTTTCGCCGTCGACCGGCGTGTAGAAATAGCCTCCGTCCTTGTCGTCCCAGAACCGCGCGTCCGCGATCTTGGTCCATGCCCTCGCGAAGTCGAGGTAAGCAGGCTCGCCGGTAACCTCGAACAAGGCGAGTGCGGCCCGGGCCATGGCGGCGTAATCGTCGACGAACTCGACGGGCTTGACATGACCCGCCCGGGCGCTGTGGCAGAGCCGCCCGTCAATGGACATGGAGCCGCTTACGAAGTCGTAGGCGCGGTTCGCGGCCGCCAGCCACTCGGGTCGGGCAAATGCCGCGCTGGCCTGGGCGAGGGCGGCGATCATCAGGCCGTTCCAGTCGGCGAGTACGGAATCGTCCCAGCTCGGGCGCTCCCGGGTGCTCCGGGCCTCGAGCAGGACGGCTCTCGCGGCAGCGAGCCGAGCCTCGGTTTGTTCGTCGGCCAGTCCGGGCTGGGCCAGGCGGTTGAGAATGTTGTGGCCCTCCCAATTGCCGTTTTCGCTAACATCGTATAGCTGCTTGAAAAAACTTGCTTCTGAACCGATCAGTCCATTAATTTCCTGTTCGCTCCAGACATAATACTTGCCTTCTACGCCTTCGGAATCTGCGTCCAGCGCGCTTGCGAAGCCGCCCCCTTCGGCAATCATCTCTCGAAGCAGCCAGTCGACAGTCTCGCCGATCCGGGCCTCGAACAAGGGGTTGCGGTCTTGCAGCCAGAGTTGGGTCATCAGCTCGATGAGCAAGGCGTTGTCGTAGAGCATTTTCTCGAAGTGGGGCGCGAGCCAGCGCTCGTCGGTGGAATAGCGCGCAAAGCCGCCGCCCAGGTGGTCGTAGATTCCGCCCTGGCACATCCGCTCGACGCTGAAGGAAACCGCGTCCTTGAGCGGTTCTTCGCCGCTCAGCCACCAGCCGCGCCAGACCATGTCGAGTGCGCTGGTCATGGGGAATTTCGGCGCGACGCCGAGACCGCCGTAACGGGCATCGATTTCAGGTAGCAAGCGCCGCGCGCCGGCGTCGAGTGCGGCGAGCCCGAGCCGCCCGCCGGGGGTGCTCGCCGAGTGCTGCTTGATTGCGCGTTTGAGCAGGTCGGTATTCTGGGCCACTTTGTCCGGCGCGGTAGCAAAGGTATTGGCAATCGCATCAAGCACTTGGGCGAATCCAGGGCGACCGAACCGCTCGCTCGGGGGAAAATAGGTTCCGCCCCAGAACGGCTCGAGATCGGGGGTCAGGAACATGGTCAGGGGCCAGCCGCCCTGCTGGCCGGTGAGTTGCAGCGCGAGCTGATAGATCGAATCAAGGTCTGGGCGCTCCTCGCGGTCGACCTTGATGTTGACGAAGGTCTCGTTCATGCAGTCGGCGATTTCGGCGTTTTCGAAGGATTCGTGCGCCATGACGTGGCACCAGTGACAGGCGGAATAGCCGATCGAGAGTATAATCGGCTTGTTCTCACGTTTGGATTGTTCGAGCGCCGCCTCGTCCCAGGGCTGCCAATGCACCGGGTTGTTCTTGTGCTGCAGCAGGTAGAGGCTGCTTTCCTGATCGAGGCGGTTGCGCGACATGGGGTCCGTTGTGAGAGGAGTTCCGTTTCCGTCGGCATTGCCGATCGTGGGGCGGTGTGGATGTGGGTTGTAGGGTCTGCCAGGAAACGAATATAAACCGGGCGGGGCCTCGAACCAGTGACTGCTTCCCGAAGATGCGGCGATTTGCCGAGGTTTTCAAGACTTTCACGGCCTCTTCGGCTCTAAAAGACCCTGGACGTGGTTAAGTATCTCCGATCGAGGGCAAAAAGCGGAGTTGAGCCGGTCCATCGGAGGCATGGCCGCCGGGGCAAGGAAGGACAACCATGAAAATTGCGATAGAAATCGACTGTACGCCCACTGAAGCCCGGACCTTCCTCGGATTTCCCGATGTCGAAGACGTCCAAGAGAGTGTCCTCAAGACTGTCCAGGACCGGCTTGCCGAGGCGGTCGGGACGATGGATTCGGAGACCCTGCTGAAAACCTGGCTGCCGACGGGAATAAAGGGTTTTGAAGAGCTTCAGAAGGCATTCTGGTCGGGCATGGGGGGACCGACGGACGCAAAGAAGGAGCCGTCGTGACACGCCGGTCCGATGATCCAGCGCTGTTCTACGAGCGCCACGTTTTTTGCTGCACCAATCTGAGGGTGAAGGGTCACCGGCGCGGCTGCTGCTCGGAAAAGGGCTCGGTCGAGCTTCGTAACTACCTGAAGAAGCGGGTAAAAGAGAGCGGGTTAGCGAAGCTGCGCGTGAACGCTTCAGGCTGTCTCGACCGCTGTGAACTCGGCCCGACGATGGTGATTTATCCGGAGGGTGTCTGGTACGGCTACGAAACCCACGACGATCTCGACGAGATCCTTCAAGTACACCTGATCGAAGGTGGCCGGGTCGAGCGGCTCATGCTGTTTCCCCACCAGCTGCCGCCGGATAAGGAGCCGGCGGCCGATTGAGCATTTCTGACACGATTTTTGCACCCGCGAGCGGCAAGGGGCGCGCCGCGATCGCCGTTCTGCGGGTTTCGGGGTCCAGGGCCGGGGATACCTTGAGGATCATTGCCGGCGCGCCTCTGCCCTCGCCCCGGTCCGCAGCGCTGCGCCGGCTGATCAATCCGGGAGATGACGAGACCCTGGATCGGGCGCTCGTTTTGTGGTTTCCGGGGCCCGGAAGCTATACCGGCGAAGATATGGCGGAATTTCATATCCACGGCGGTCGCGCAGTGTTGGACGGGATGCTCGACGTGCTCGGCAGGCTTGCGGGCTTGCGCCCGGCCGAACCAGGCGAGTTTACCGAGCGGGCGTTTCGAAATGGGCACCTCGATCTGACTGCGGCGGAAGCGGTTGCCGATCTGATCGACGCTGAAACCGCAGCGCAACGCCGCCAGGCGCTGGGACAGCTCGAGGGCGGTCTGTCCCGTCTCTATGAGCGCTGGCGGGCCGATTTGACGACGGCGATGGGCTACGCCGAGGCCACGATCGATTTTTCGGACCAACCGGTCCCCGTAACCGTGGCCGAAGAGGCAGCCCTCAAGATAAAGAGTACGCTCGAAGAAATCTCGCAACATCTAGCCGATGACCATCGAGGAGAGCGACTTCGGGACGGTTTCCGCATCGCCATCCTGGGGGCGCCGAATGTTGGAAAGTCAAGCCTGCTCAACCGGCTTGCGCGGCGTGATGCGGCAATCGTCGCCGATACCGCCGGTACGACCCGGGATGTCATCGAGGTTCATCTCGATCTCGGCGGCTATCCGGTGATTATCGCCGACACCGCGGGCTTGCGCGAGGCAGTGGACGACATCGAAAGTGAGGGCGTGCGCCGGGCGCTCGCTCGGGCCGGAGCGGCGGATCTGAAGATCGCCCTGTTCGACGCCACGAATCTGGGCGATCCTGATCAAGATACACTATATATAGTAGAGGAATCGACCCTGCTGGTTGCCAACAAGCAAGATCTGGTAAAGGGACCGCTGCGCGATACACTCGATGGTCGTCCGATCCGCTCGATTTCTTGCGAAACCGGCGAAGGACTGGACGGCCTGGTTGCAGATCTTGCGGCCCACGTCGCGGGCGCCCTCGACAGGGACGGAGAAGCACTCTCGCTCACCCGGGCACGACATCGCCACGCCCTGGGGGATTGTCGCGCGGCACTTGAGCGCTATCTGACCACGAGCGCCCTGGTGAGCGGCAACCCCGAGCTCGGCGCCGAGGACCTGCGCCTTGCGGATCGGGCGTTGGGCCGGATTACTGGCCGGGTGGATGTGGAAGACATACTAGATGTTGTGTTTCGGCATTTCTGTATTGGCAAATGACGAGGCCACGGAAATGTTTCACGTGGAACATCACTGACCCGGGATAGGCGTCGGGACTTTGACATCATGGCCGCCGATCACGTATTGTCCGCCGCCGTCGGCAAGGAATGAGACAATGGGCGAACGCTACGATGTCATCGTCATCGGTGGCGGCCATGCAGGCTGCGAGGCCGCCTCGGCGTCCGCACGGCTGGGCGCCCGGACGCTTTTGCTGACCCACCGGGTCGAGACGATTGGCGAGATGTCGTGCAATCCCGCAATCGGTGGGCTGGCCAAGGGCACGCTGGTGCGCGAGGTTGATGCCATGGACGGCCTGATGGGCCGGGTTGCCGATGCCGCCGGCATCCAGTTCCGCATGCTGAACCAGAGCAAGGGCCCCGCCGTCCGCGGGCCCCGCGCCCAAGCCGACCGCGCACTCTATCGCGAGGCCATGCAGCGGGAGCTTGGTGCCCAGAGCGGGTTGGACATCCGCGCCGCCGCAGTCGAAGACCTGATTTTGGACGATGCTGGCCGAACCGTGGGCGTGGTGACCGCGGGCGACGAAGCCATCAGGGCTGGCGCGGTCGTGCTGACCACCGGAACCTTCCTGCGCGGCGTCATCCATATCGGGGAGACTCGGACGCCGGCAGGCCGAATCGGCGATGCGCCGGCAGTCGGTTTGGCACGGACCCTGGACCGTCTCGGGTTTTCTCTGGGTCGGCTCAAGACCGGTACGCCGCCGCGCCTGAAGGGGTCGACGATTGACTGGGCCGGCCTCGAGGTTCAGCCCGGTGACGATCCGCCCGTGCCGTTTTCCGTTCTCACGGAGCGTATCACCCGGCCCCAGATCGAATGCCATCTGACGACAACTACCGAGGCCGGTCACGACCTGATCCGGGTCAATCTTCATCGCTCGCCAACCTACGGCGGCGGCATCGAGGGAACCGGGCCCCGCTATTGCCCTTCGATCGAAGACAAGGTCGTGCGCTTTTCGGAGCGGACAGGCCACCAGATCTTCCTGGAGCCCGAGGGCCTGAATGACCAGACGATTTATCCCAACGGGATTTCCACCGCCTTGCCCGAGGATGTCCAGCGCGCCCTGCTGGCGACGATCCCGGGCCTGGAGCGGGCCGAAATGATCCGTCCTGGCTACGCCATCGAGTATGATTTCGTGGACCCCCGGGAGCTCCGTCATAGCCTGGAAACGCGAAGGATTCCAAGGCTTTATCTGGCCGGCCAGATCAACGGCACGACCGGCTACGAGGAGGCGGCCGCCCAGGGCCTGCTGGCCGGCCTCAATGCGGCCTTGGCTACCGGCGGCGGGGCGGAATTCGTTCTCGATCGGGCAGAGGCGCTCAGCGGTGTGTTGATCGATGATCTGGTTACGCTCGGAACCCGGGAACCCTACCGGATGTTCACCTCGCGCGCCGAATACCGCCTGTTGCTTCGCCCGGACAACGCCGACCTGCGCCTCAGCGGCCGGGCTGCGGCGCTGGGATGTGTTTCCGCCCGGCGGCAGGATGCCTATCTCGCCAAGCGAACGGCACTGGAGGCGGCGCGGCGGCTTGTGGAGTCGCTCAGCGCGACGCCGACCGAACTCAATCGCTATGGGATTCCCGTCAACCTCGACGGCGTACGGCGCACTGTCGTCGATCTGCTGGGCTATCCCGGAATGACCCTCGATCGGCTCGCCGGCATCTGGCTCGAGCTCGGCGTCCTGCGTCCCGACGTCGTCGAGCAACTCGAAATCGACGCCCGCTACGCCGGCTACTTGGAACGCCAGCGGGCCGACATCGAAAGTTATCGGCGGGACGAATCCCTGCTGCTGCCCGACGGGCTCGATTATGCCGATGTCGGCGGCCTGTCCAACGAGGTGCGCGAGAAGCTCTGTCGGAGCCGGCCCGCGACACTGGGTGCGGCCGCGCGAATTTCCGGGGTGACGCCGGCGGCGCTGGTCGCCCTGCTGGGCTATGTCAAGCGCACAGACGCGGCCGGACGGGCGGCTTGAAAGAGCCACGCACGCCGGCCGAATTCGCTCGCCATGTGAGTGTTTCACGTGAAACACTCGAGCGCCTGACGCTCTATGGCGAACTTCTCGGCAAATGGCAAAAGACCCTAAATCTAGTGTCAGACAAAAGTATGACACGCCTCTGGTGCCGTCATATGCTGGACTCCGCCCAGCTGTTCCGCTTGTTGCCAAACACCGCGCGCAACCTTCTCGACCTCGGATCGGGAGCCGGGTTCCCCGGCCTGGTTCTGGCCGTCATGGGTGCGCCGGAGGTTCATCTGGTCGAATCCGACCAGCGCAAATGCGCCTTCCTTCGCGAAGTGGCACGGGCCACGGGGACTTCCGTCACGGTCCATCCCGAGCAGATCGAGGGCCTCGAACCCTGGCCGGCGGACGTAATCACTGCCCGCGCCCTTGCGCCGTTGCCGGAATTGCTAAATATAGCTTACCCCTTTGTCGCACCCTCAACATGTTGTATATTTATGAAAGGTGCCCGGATCGAGGACGAGCTCGAGGCGGCGAAACGCCGATGGCGGATGAAAATCGCCAGGCTGCCGAGTTTGACCGATGACCGGGGCGTGATTTTGCAGCTCGAAGAGGTTCACTATGATGGAGCCGGTTCGTAAGCCGGAAGACCCCGATCCCATCGCCCTCCAACATCCAGTCCAGGCCCAGATCATTGCCGTCGCGAACCAGAAGGGCGGGGTCGGCAAGACGACCACCGCGGTCAATCTCGGGACCGCCCTCGCGGCAACCGGACGCCGCGTCCTGTTGATCGACCTCGACCCGCAAGGAAATGCCAGCACAGGATTGGGGATTCCGGCAATAAGCCGGGTACGGAGCAGTTACGACGTGCTGATGGACGACCTGCCCATCGAGCAGGCAATTCTCGACACCGAAATCGAGAATCTTAAGATCCTTCCCTCCACGGTCGACCTGGCCGGTGCAGAAGTTGAACTTGTCGACGCGACCCGGCGGGAATTCCGCCTGCGCGACGCGTTGAGCGGGATGACGGGGCGCTACGACTACATCCTGATCGACTGTCCGCCGGCCCTCGGGTTCCTCACCGTCAACGCCCTCGCTGCGGCAAAATCCTTCCTGATTCCCATGCAGTGCGAATTTTTCGCCCTCGAGGGCCTGACTCTCCTCCTCAAGACCGTTGATCGGGTGCGCCTGAACTTCAATCCGGCGCTCCAGATGGAGGGCGTCGTGCTCACGATGTACGATCGGCGCAATAATCTGTCGGACCAGGTCGCGTCCGACGTGAGAAGCCATTTCGGGCGCAAGGTCTACGACACCGTAATCCCTCGCAATGTCCGGGTTTCCGAGGCACCTTCCCACGGTGCCCCGGTCCTAATCTACGACCACCGCTGCGCGGGCGCCCAGGCTTACATTCATTTGGCCGGCGAAGTCCTTCGGCGTGATCGCCAGGAGATAACCCGATGAGCTACGAATCTAATAAATCCAAGGGTTTAGGCCGTGGTCTCTCGTCTCTTATCGGTGATGCTCCACCGGGCGGGCCGGCGCCGTCGGCGTTCGAACGCCGGGTGGCGATCGACAAGATCGACCCCAGCCCCCATCAGCCACGCCGGCTCTTCGACGAGGCGGAGATCCGGTCGCTCGCCGAGTCCATGCGATCTCAAGGCATTTTACAACCTATGCTCGTAAGACAACAAATCCATACTCCAGAACGCTTTCAATTGGTTGCGGGTGAACGCCGCTGGCGGGCCGCCCAACAGGCCCAGATTCACGAGGTTCCCGTGGTCGTACGCGATCTGTCCGATCGGGAGGCCCTCGAAGTCGCGCTGATCGAGAACGTTCAGCGCACCGATCTCAATCCGCTCGAGGAGGCGGAGGGCTACCGGGCTTTGATGGGCGAGTTCGGGCACACCCAGGAGGCGGTCGCCGAGGTGGTCGGAAAGAGCCGCAGCCATATCGCCAACATGATCCGCCTGCTCGACCTGCCGCAACCGGTCAAGAACCTGATCGACAGCGGTGCCCTGTCGATGGGCCATGCACGGGCCCTGCTCCGGGCCCCGGATGTCGAGGCGCTCGCCCGCAAGGTGGTCGACCGGGGTCTCAATGTGCGCCAGACCGAGCGCCTGGCCGCTGCTCGGAAGGGCCCTCAAGCGGCACGTCAACCGGCCCCGAAGGATCCCAACATCGTCGCGCTGGAGCGCGAACTGGGCGATAAGCTCGGACTCGCCGTGACCATCGCCCATCGCGGCGAAAGCGGCAAATTGACCATCGCCTATCGCTCGCTCGAGCAACTCGACGATCTGCTTCACCGCCTGAGCGAACACTGACGCGGCGCCGCCGGCCGATTCACCAACCGGTTGGCTTCGGTGTTCTTAACTAGTTGATATAGAACCGATTATTTTTCTGTCAGACAGCTGTATGACAGCCTGTCCGGGGTGAAAATCGGAGCTTCGGGAGGGTTTTCTCCGGTCCTAGCCCCGGCGCGCCCGGGCGCCGGCCGCGATCCGCAACAGGACCCGCCCGCACACCGCCTGGGCCGGCATACCGGTTTGCTTGCAGTCGATTTCCGCCTCTGTCAGCAACGCAAGCGCATGGCTCAGGCGATCAACCGACCAGAGACCGAGCTGTCGCCTGAAGGCCGGAATCGTCTTGAAGAAAGGTTTCGGTCTTAGACCGTCGATCGCGGCCTTTTCCGAATCGCCCGCAGCGATTTTCGCCGCGACTAGCTGCAGGCGCTGGACGTGCCGTGCGACGGCGCGAAGCACCGTGACGGGCGCCACTCCCTCCCGGAACGCGCGGCCCAGCTCCCGCTCGATCGCCGCCGGATCACCGCTTCCCGCCGCGAGGCTCACCGCATCGAGCGAAAGCGCCGCCGAATCGCCGACGCACACCCGCACGTCGTCGAGCGACACGGTTTTGTGGCCGGTTCCTTGGGGTTGCCCGACAAACAGCGAGAGTTTCTCTATTTCCGAGCGTATTTGTATTCTGTCACTACTTAAACAAGTAACGAGGTAGTCCCGCGCCTCACCGTCGAGTCGCAATTCGTGTGTCCGGAGGATTTCGCCAATAACGTCTTCGAGAGTCTGTCCCTCGTCGCCGTAGCAGGGAAGTGCGGCTCCGGTCCTGGCCTCCTCGAAAATCCGCCGCAGGGACGATCGGGGACCCAGGTCGCCTGATTCCGCCAATACAATGGAATCTCCCATCGGCGCGTCGAGAAATTCCCCTATAACGGCAGACTGAGCGTCGCCGACGTCGCTCAAATGCACGATTCGCCGTCCGCCGGTCAGAGACAGCGCCGCCGCTTCATCGGCAAGACGCGCGGGATCGTCCTTGAGCATGCCACCGGTCAGCCGGCTGACCCGGAACGGATCTGCGGGATCGTCGACGACGCGCCGGACCAACCCGTCGGCGCGTTCCCGAATCAGCCCCCCGTTCGGCCCGTAAAGCAGGATCGCCCGGATGGCCGGGTCGGGGTTGGCGAGGAAGGGATCGACCTTCGAGGTGGAAAACTTGACCATGACCGCGTTCCCGGCTCCGCCCCCCGGTGTCTAGCCTGCTTCGCCCACCCGCCGGGCGAAGAAGACCGAGAGCATCGTGGTGATCTCCTCGCTGATCACGCGGGCCGCTCGACGCTCGGCGTCCTGCTGGGACGCGAGGGTCGCATATTCGGAGTCCACGACGTTGTATGATCCCACGCTGCGGGTCGTGTTGCTGTAGATCACTTGATTGGTCGAGCGTTCGGTCAAGTGAAATTCGGCGGTCATCGTCAGGTTGTAGCGCGTAATGCTGTCGTCGAACTGAATCGCCAGTGCAGAACGGCTTTGCTCCAGCGAGACGTCGAGAACATAGAGAGCGGGCAGGCCCGTGGGGTCGGTCGAGATGCGGTCGATCAGGCTGTTTCGAAGTGCCTGGCCGGCCGTGTAGGGGATCGGGGCGATCTCGATCAGGTTGAGTTCCGTTACGGTTGGATTCCGCTCGCCGCCGCCATAAAGCGGCTGGAAACCGCAGCCGGCGAGGACGACAACGGCGATTGCGAGAGGCGCAAGCCTAGACCACGACATTGATCACCTTGTCCGGAACCACGATCACCTTGCGGATCGCCTTCCCGCCAATCGCGCGCTGCACGTTGGGCTCGGCAAGCGCCGCGGCCTGGGCCTCGTTCTGGCCCGCGTCGCGTCCGAGGCTAACCGTACCGCGCAGCTTGCCGTTGACCTGGACGGCAAGCGTAATCGTATCGTCCGCGACAAGCGTCGCATCGGCTACCGGCCAAGGTGCGCCGGCGAGCAACGTCTGATGACCCAGGGCCTGCCAGAGCGCCTCGGCGAGGTGGGGTGTCATCGGTGCGATGAGTTGCGCGGCGACCTCAAGTCCTTCGCGCAGCACCGCGCCGGCACCCGGCGCGCCGGGGTCGATGTCGGCCAGGGCGTTGGTCAGCTCACGGACCCGTGCGACGGCCCGGTTGAAGCCGAAGCGCTCGAGATCTTCCGTGACGGCCAGGACCGATTTGTGAATTATCCGGCGCAGCTCGATCAGGCCGTCATCTTCGATATCCTCCGGAGCGCGGCCGGGTGGAGGCAGGGCCACAGTCGGCTCGCTCACCAGGCGCCAGAGGCGCTGGATATAGCGCCAGGCGCCTTCGACTCCGGTCGCCGTCCATTCCAGATCCCGCTCGGGTGGACTGTCCGACAACATGAAGAGCCGGGCGGTATCGGCGCCGAACGCTTCGATGATCGCCGTCGGGTCGACCACGTTCTTGCGCGATTTGCTCATTTTCTCCGAACGACCGACGGCAACCGCGCCGCCGCCCTCGATCGCGCGGTAGCCGCCGCCCTCGGTGTGCTCGACCTCGCTCGGCATCAGCCAGTTTCCCGCCTTATCCTGGTAGGTCTCGTGGCAAACCATGCCCTGGGTGAGCAGTCCGGCGAAGGGCTCTTCGACGTTCAGGTAGCCACACTGCTTGAGCGCCCGGGTGAAGAACCTCGAATACAGCAGATGAAGCACGGCGTGCTCGATGCCGCCGATGTACTGATCGACCGGCATCCAGTAATCAGTCTCTTCGCGCGCGACCGGTTCGTCCGCCTGGGGTGTGCAGAAGCGGATGAAATACCACGACGATTCGAAGAAGGTGTCGAACGTGTCGGTCTCCCGCCGGGCGTCCGCGCCGCAAGACGGGCAGGCAACATGCGTCCAGGTGGGGTGGTGCTCGAGCGGGTTGCCGGGCGTCTCAAAGCTGATGTCGTCAGGCAGGGTGACCGGCAGGTCCGCCTGCGGAACCGGCACGATGCCGCACGCCCCGCAATGGATGACCGGGATCGGGCAGCCCCAGTAGCGTTGCCGCGAGACCCCCCAGTCCCGCAGCCGATGGTTCACGGTGCGCACGCCCTCGCCCCGCTCTTCGAGCCGGCACGCGATCTCCTGCTTGGCGTCGGCGACGCTCCGGCCGTCCAGAAATGACGAATTGATGTGAACGCCATCGCCTGTCGTCGCCTCGTTGCCGATCACAACGGACGCCGGATCGGCGCCCAATGGCGCCACGACCGGAATCACATCGAGGCTGTACTTGCGGGCGAAGTCGAGATCACGCTGGTCGTGCGCCGGACAGCCGAAAACCGCGCCTGTGCCGTAGTCCATGAGCACGAAGTTGGCAATGTAGACCGGCAGGCTGCGCGATTCATCGAATGGATGGCGGGCCATTAGCCCGGTGGAATAGCCCTGCTTCTCGGCCCGTTCTATGGCTTCCTCACTGGTGCCGAGCCGGTTGCATTCCGTGATGAAGTCAGCGAGCGCGGGATCGTCCGCCGCCAGCGCCTCAGCCAGCGGGTGGTTTGCCGAGACGGCGCAGAACGTCGCGCCGAAGATCGTGTCGTGCCGTGTCGTATAGACTTCGAGCGCCGGGTTCGCCTCCGAGCCCGGGCCGTCCAGCGCAAAGGTCATGCGCAGACCCTCCGAACGGCCGATCCAGTTGTGCTGCATGAGCCGGACCCGGTCGGGCCAGCGCTCCAAGCCCTCGAGCGCGTCCAGCAGCTCGTCTGCAAAGTCGGTAATCTTCAGGAACCACTGGGCGAGACGGCGCCGCTCGACTGGCGCGCCTGAGCGCCAGCCGCAGCCCTCAATGACCTGTTCGTTCGCCAGGACGGTGTTGTCCACGGGGTCCCAGTTGACCCAGGATTCCTTCCGATAGACCAGGTCGTTGGCCAGAAAATCGAGGAAGATCTTCTGCTCGTGCCGATAATAATCCGGCGCGCAGGTGGCGATTTCCCGGCTCCAGTCGTAGGACAGGCCCATCGATTTCAGTTGGGAGCGCATGGTGTCGATGTTCTCGAGAGTCCACTGCGCGGGGTGCACCTTGTTCTCCATCGCCGCGTTCTCGGCCGGCATCCCGAAGGCGTCCCAACCCATCGGGTGAAGCACGTTGTAGCCTTGTGCAAGCTTGTAGCGGGCCACCACATCGCCGAGCGTGTAGTTGCGCACATGCCCCATATGGATGCGCCCCGAGGGATAGGGAAACATTTCGAGCACATAGAATTTCGGACGCGACGGGTCTGGGCGGACGGCGAAACATTTCTGCTCGTCCCAGATCGCCTGCCATTTGGCTTCGATCTTTCTGGCGTTGTAACGCTCGGTCATCCTCGATACGGGCTTGCGGGAAACACGGGAAAACGGCGCAGGATCACGCCCCCGATCCTATAGCACGATTCGACGTAATTTCCAGATGAGCGTGATGGATCATCGCGAGCCTCGGGGTGACGGGAAGACGCCAATGGCCGGCTACGGCGCCACAACCCGGGTCTTTGTTGCCACATTCGAAAGGCGCTTCCATTGCACCAGGCGTTGACCGGCTTCGACGCCTGGATCAACGGACGCAAGCGCCGTCATGGTGGCTTACGGAGCCATCTCGCCGCGATTGAGGCCCGGGGCGGCAAGATCAAGATCAACCCGCTGGTGCAATGGAACCCGAACGATGTCGCGGACGCCTTCAAGCGACGCAGCTTGCCGGTCCACCCGCTGCAGAGCGCGTCAGTCACGTCCATCGGGTGCTTTCCCTGCACCCACAGCACCCCGCCCGGAGCCTCCAACCGGGCGGGACATGGTCGGGACTCGCCAAGACCGAGTGCGGCATTCACCTTCCGTCAGCCGCACCGGCCGGTCCGGGCACGCCAGCCCACGGCGGCGCCGGCGAGCAAGCCACGCCCGACTTGTAATGATGGAAAGCGGAGCAGGGACTCAAGCGTGCTCGGGTCCGGGGCAGCTAGTCTTCGGGCAAGCTCGCCTGGCGCAACTGGTAGGCGCGTTCGAGGATCTTGTTTTCGAGATTGATCGCCGCATCGGGGTTGGCGGGCGCATCGACCCAGCCGCCCGAAGCGTCCCGGACCTGGCGGAACAACGCGACCTTGAGGCTGCCCGCGTGGAATTTTCGGTCGAGCACATAGACCGTGATCTTGAAACGCTCGTTGGGGGTCGCCGGCGGGGCATACCAGTCGGTGATGATCGTGCCGCCGAACGGGTCGCCCGCCGAAAGCGGCATGAACGATACGGTATCGAGCGCGGCGCGCCAGAGGAACGCGTTCACGCCGAGCACATTTTCAAGCCCGCCCGTATAGTCGCCGGTCTGGCCGACGACCTTGCCCGTGTCGCGGGCACCCTCCACGCCCAGTGGATCCCCGCAGGCGGTCAGGACGAAAACCCCGGCAGCGGCAAGAACGGCGGCGGCAGTACGAATCGGTCGATTGATCACGTGATTGTCCAGCGGGCAGGAACGTTTCAGGCTCATGAACTCAGGCCGCACTCTATAGCATGATAAGGGTTTCGCGAGACCAAAAAAAGATGCTCTCGGGCCGTAAGACGCCCAATCGGCCTTGACAGCACGCGGTCGTTTGGCGAAATCCTTCCTTGCTGCGGGATCGCGGCGTGACGAACCAGGAGAAATCCATGACTCGGGATGAAACCGGCGGAACCGGACCACTCGATGGGCTCGAGAGTCAGAGCGTCTTTATCTTGCGTGAGGCCTTCAACAAGATCGACAAGCTTGCGGTGCTGTGGTCGCTCGGCAAGGATTCGAACGTCATGCTGTGGCTGATCCGCAAGGCATTCTTCGGTCATGTGCCGTTTCCCGTCATCCATATCGACACAGGCAAAAAATTTCCCGAGATGTACGCCTTTCGCGACCGTTACGTCGAGGAATGGGGTCTTGATTTTACCTCTGGAGATTGTCCGCCGCTGGAGACTATCGATCCGAGCCTTCCGGCCGCGGCCCGCTCGGCTGCGCGCAAAACGGCGGGTCTCAAGGCGCTGCTCGAAGCCCGGGGTTTTACGGGCGTGATTGCAGGCATCCGGCGCGACGAGGAGGGCACCCGGGCAAAGGAGCGCGTGTTCAGCCCGAGGGGCCGGGCGGGGCAGTGGGATTTTCGCGATCAGCCGCCGGAATTCTGGGATCAGTTCAAAACCGATTTCCCACCCGGCACCCACCTGCGCATTCACCCCCTGCTCCACTGGTCCGAGCTCGACATTTGGCGCTATACCCAGCGCGAGGGCATCCCGACGATCCCGCTCTATTTCGCCAGAGACGGCAAGCGTTACCGGTCCCTGGGCGATGCCGACATCACCTTTACGGTCGAAAGCAACGCTGGGGCAATCGACGAAATCATCGCCGAACTCGAGGCGACCCGCGTTCCCGAACGGGCCGGTCGTGCGATGGATCACGAAGCCGAAGATGCCTTCGAGCGCCTGCGCGCCGACGGCTATATGTGAGCGCGATGGCCGTCGAGACCCTCACAGCGGCTCAGCGCGACGCGGAACGCACGGGTGTGCCCGCCGGCGCCCGGCTGAAGATCGCCATCGTCGGACATGTCGATCACGGCAAGTCGACCCTGATCGGGCGACTACTCAACGACACCGGCGCGCTGCCCGACGGCAAGATCGAGGCCATCCGGGAGATGTGCACGAAGCGCGGCATGCCGTTCGAGTGGGCCTTCGTCATGGACGCCTTCCAGGCCGAGCGGGACAAGGCGATCACGATCGACGCGGCACAGATCTGGTTTCATACGGCGGTGCGGGGTTACGTCATCATCGACGCCCCCGGTCACAAGGAATTCGTGAAGAACATGGTTACGGGCGCCGCGAGCGCCGATGCGGCCCTGCTCGTGATCGACGCCGCCGAAGGGGTTTGCGAACAGTCCTGCCGGCACGGCTATCTGCTCCACCTGCTGGGTATCGAGCAGATCGCCGTCGCGGTCAACAAGATGGACCGGGTCGATCACGCCGAAGGCCCGTTTCGCGAAGTCGAGCGTGATATCCGGGCCTACCTGTCCGGGCTCGAGATCGATCCCCTCGCCGTCGTGCCGGTCACGGCGCAAAGCGGCGACAACCTCGCCACCCGCTCGGGAGCGATGGACTGGTACGACGGTCCACTGGTCACCGATGCCATGAACGCCTTCACCCTGCCGCCGGCGCCCGTCGATGCGCCGCTGCGCTTGCCCGTCCAGGATGTCTACAAGTTCGACGAGCGGCGCATCGTTGCGGGCCGCATCGAGAGCGGCCGGCTCGCGGTTGGCGACGAACTCCTGTTCTCGCCGTCGAACAATATCGCGACCGTGAGCGGCATAGAGGCCTGGAATGTTGCCGAGCCACCGGGCGAGGTCCGGGCGGGGCAATCGATCGGCTTCACCCTCGACGAGCAGATCTTCGTCGAGCGGGGCGAGGTCGCCAGCCACGTCGCCACGCCGCCCATCGAGACCGACGTCTTCCGGGGCAGCGTATTCTGGCTCGGTAAACAGCCCCTGACCGAGGGCAGCCGCTACACCCTCAAGCTCAACACCCTCGAGGTGCCGGTCGAGGTGCAATCGGTCGAGCGGGTGATCGATCCGACCGATCTGACGCAGGCTTCGGGTGCCGCGATCGCGCGTCACGGCGCGGGCGAGATCGTTCTGCGCACGACCCGGCTCATCGCGCTCGACGAGTTCCGCACCCAGCGCCGGTGCGGGCGATTCGTGCTGGTCGACGGCTACGATATCGCCGGCGGCGGGATCATCGGCATGGAGGGCTATGCCGATCAGCGCGCGCTGGTCACGGTCAAGGCATTCAATGTCACCGACGTCGCCCACCGGGTGACCACCACCGTGCGCGCCGGGCGCAACCGGCACAAGGGCGGCGTGCTCTGGCTGACGGGGTTGTCCGGTGCCGGCAAATCGACCGTCGCGATCGACGTCGAGCAGCGCCTGTTCGCCGACGGCTATCAGGTTTATGTGCTCGATGGCGACAATCTGCGCGGCGGCCTGAACGCCAATCTCGGCTTCGCGCCCGAGGACCGGGCCGAAAACATCCGCCGGGTCGGCGAGGTCGCGGCCCTGTTCGCCGATGCGGGCTTCATCGTGATCACGGCGTTCATCTCGCCCTACCGCTCGGATCGCGATCGGGCGCGCGAGGCGGCTCGTGAGCGGGGCCCCGGCGAGTTTCATGAGATCTTCGTCGATGCCAGTCTCGAGGCCTGCGAGGAGCGCGATCCGAAAGGCCTCTACCGCAAGGCGCGCGCAGGCAAGATCGCCCAGTTCACGGGCGTCTCGGCACCCTACGAGCCGCCGATCGATCCCGAACTCATGGTGCATACAGATCAGGAGTCCGTCGAGGAGAGCGTGCGCCGAATCGTCGATTACGTGGAGACCCGCTTCGTCGTCGGCTGAAGCGCGCCGATCGCTGCCAGCCCCGCGGCGCCGCTGCCGGCAAGCGCCAGCGCACGCACCGGCGTGATCCCGCCCAGGGCATAGACCGGCAGGCCTGCGCGCCGCACGAGGCGTGCGAAGCCCCGGGGACCCAGCGCGGCCCGACCGGGATGGCTCGCGGTCGGATACACCGGTGCGAGGAACACCGCGTCGATGCCCAGGCGCCGGGCCGCGGCGATCCCCCGTAGCCCGTGGACGGCGGCGGTGGCGATCCGGCCCGGCTTGCGAACCGGAGCGGTCTCGCGAAACAGCCGGGCTTCCGGCAGATGGATGCCCGCGGCGTGCACCCGGCGGGCCAGGCCGGCATCGTCGGCTATCAGCAGCACGAGGCCCCGGCGTCGGCATAGTTGGGCGAGCCGGCCGGCGATCGCGGTCCGGTCGGGATGGCCATAATGGCGAAACAGCACGCCCGCGCCTCGCGGCAAGGCGGCTGCCGCGGGCAACGGGTCGGCCAGCCTGCGCTCGTCCGTGACCAGCCAGAGGGCCGGCAGCGCGCGTGCGCGCCGGTTGCGCAAATTGAGCCGGTGCGCGGATTTTGCTAGGGTCGGGGTCCAGTCCGGAACCATCGGAAGGTTACCCTGCCATGGCTGCAGCCAACCCGCAATCCGCGAACCCGCCTGACGTAGCCGCCAATCTCGCGGCGGTCCAAACACGCATCGAAGAGGCCGCAAGGGCAGCGGAACGCGACCCCGAGGCGATCACGCTGGTCGCGGTCAGCAAGGTTCACGGGCCCGAGCGGCTCCGCCCGGCGCTGGACGCCGGCCACCGGGTGTTCGGCGAGAACCGGGTGCAGGAAGCGCAAGCCAAGTGGCCCGCGTTGAAAGACCGCTATCCGGGTATCGAGCTCCGAATGATCGGCCCGTTGCAGACCAACAAGGCAAAAGATGCGGTCGCCCTGTTCGACGTGATCGAGACGCTCGACCGGTCCAAGCTCGCGCGCGCCCTGGCCGCTGCGATGGAAAAGGCCGGACGCGACCTCCCGGTCTACGTCCAGGTCAATACCGGCGCCGAGTCCCAGAAAGCGGGCTGCCGGCCGGACGAAGCGCCCGCGCTGATCGCGCTCTGCCGCGACGAGCTCGGCCTCGATGTCGCAGGCCTGATGTGCATTCCGCCGCTCGAGGAGGAGGTCGGGCTGCATTTCGCCCTTCTCGCCGATCTTGCGGCGCGCACCGGGCTTAGCGGCCTGAGCATGGGGATGAGCGGGGATTACGAAATCGCCGTGGCGTTTGGCGCAACCAGCGTGCGGGTCGGCAGCGCGATCTTCGGCGCCCGTCCGGTGCCGTGAGGATCAGGCTTTAGAGCGCGCCCGCGTTCCCGGCCGGTCCGTCGACGACCCACAACCGGGCACGCGGATCGCAGCCTTTGAGGATCTGGAGGAGATGATCCTTGGCGAGCCCGACGCAACCTTGGGTTCCGGCGTAATCGGGCGCGGCCAGGTGCAGGAATATGGCACTGCCGGCGCCGGGGATGACGGGGCTGTCGTTGAAACCCAGCACGACGAGAATGTCGTAGAGCGTATCGTCCCGCCACATCAGCTCGAATCCGCCCGCAAACGGCTGGCGAATTTGCTGGTTGTAGAGCGGATCCGCCGGATCGTCGCACCAACCGTCGCGCGGGCCGATCGGGGCAACAGGCAAGCGGGTCGCGGGCGGTGCTAGCCGGTCGGGCCGGTAGAGCACCCGGCGCAGCGGGAAATTGCCGATGGGCGTCGCGCCGTCGCCTTCGCGCTTGACCGGGGCGACGCCGTTCGCCCCGAGCGCGGCCTCGAAGATCTGCCCCTCCCAGACAAGCTTGCCGTCGGCGCCCGTCACGAGGTCGATGGTGGCGGGACCGGGTTCCATGAGGGCGGCGCTCTGCTGCATCCTAGGCGAGGCGACTGACGCTGGCGGCTTCGCGGCCCGCCGTGGCCTTCGAGGCCCGATAGGCGTCGCGCGCGATGTCGGCCATGACCTGGTCGGGTAGGGCTGTCGTCGTCACCGCGGCGAGCCGGGTGCCCGGCGCGGACGGGTCGGCTTCAGGCCGGCTGCTGCGGTGTGTGGCGCCGGCCTTGCCCGCGGCGATACGCACAGGCCCGTCGTCGGCGAAGAGCGTCGCCGGAGTCCGCGGCACATTGTCCTGACCCTCGTCCTGGCCGCGCATCCGGGCGAGGCTCCCCTTGCCGGACTGCGCAACCGTCAGGGCTCCGGCGGGTCGGTCCGCGAGCCTCGTCTCGCCGGCGCTCCCGGGCGAGTCGAACAGGGCGAGGGCGTGTTCGCCGATGTCCTTGCCGGTCTGGTCCTCGATGAAGAGGTTGACCAGCGACGAGGCAATGCCCGGAATGCCGCCAAAAATCGCGCTTCCCAATACTCGCGCACCGGCGCCGATTTCGTCGCCCGTAAGGTCCCGGTAGATCGTCGAGACGACGGGAATGTGCTGGAGCGGGTTGATCAGGTCAAGGAATTCGCTGAACGAGAAGCCCTCGCCGTCGAACAGGGAAAGGCCGGTCTCGGCAGCCTCCTCGACGATGTCGTCGGCCGCGGGCACGCTCGGTGACGGGACGGGAATGGCGGTTCCCTGCCGCAGGCTGATTCCCGGATCGAAGATCGGATTAATCGACATGCATGATTCCCTGACCTCTCTCATGCAAGCGGCGCGCCAGTCTGCGGCGCCCTGAGATCCCCGAATCCGGGTCTTTCCTGCCCCGCACCCGGCAAACTTTGCCGGGCTCCGGCAACACCCGCCGGGATTTGCTGCCGTTCATCTCTTTCGGGCGGTCCAGCGGTCCTCGAGACCGCTCTTGAGGAGCGGCCAATCCTCGTCGGTTATGGCGTACTGCACGGTATCGCGCACCCGGTCCCGGGTCATGACCATGTGGCGTCGGAAGACCCCCTCGAACGCCGCGCCCAGCGCTTCGATGGCTGCGCGCGAGCGGACATTGAGCACGTCGGTGCGGAACTCCACCCGATGCGCCCGCATTACTTCGAAGGCGTGCTCGAGAAGCAGCAGCTTGCTCGCGACGTTGACGGCGCTGCCCCAGACCGCGGGCGTGAGCCAGGTCCAGCCGATCTCGAGCCGTCTGTGGGTGGGCTCGATCGCCATGTACCGGGTGCTGCCCAGGAGCGTGCCTCCAGCCGTCTCGCGGATTGCGAACGGCAGTTCCCGCCCCGCCCGGCGCCCGTCCTCGGCGCGGTCGAACCACACTGCCAAGCCGGCATCCGTCGACAGATCGAGGGACAGATAGCGCCAGATTGCCGGATCGCTCGCCGCTTTCGCGAGGCCGTCGCGGTGCGTCTCCTCAAGGGGTTCGAGCCTCAGTTCCCGGCCTTCGAGAAGCTCTGGCTCGACGGTCAGCGGGTCCATGGCACGACGCCGGAGGCGATTAGAACAGGTGGCCCAGGCGGGTTGCCTTGGTCGCGAGATATTTTTCGTTGTGATCGCCTGCGGGGAAGGCGTGGGGAACACGCTCGACCACCTCGATGCCGAAGGCTTCGAGCCCGGCGACCTTGGCCGGGTTGTTGGTCAGCAGGCGAACGCGGGAAAATCCGAGTTGGCGGAGCATCTCGGCCGCCGGCGCGTAGGCGCGCTCGTCGGCCTCGAAGCCCAATTGCTGATTCGCGTCGACCGTGTCGAGACCCTCGTCCTGCAGGGAATAGGCCCGGAGTTTGTTGACCAGGCCGATGCCCCGGCCTTCCTGGGCCAGATAGAGCAACACCCCGCCGCCCGCCTCGCCGATGGCGGTGATCGCGCCGCGCAGCTGGTCGCCGCAATCGCAGCGCAGGCTGCCCAGAACGTCGCCGGTGAAGCATTGGGAATGCAGGCGTGCGAGCGGTGCCTCTCGGTCGGGCGTGCCGATGATCAGGGCCAGATGCTCGTCGCCGCCCGTGCCGGGCCGGAAGGCCGCGATCCGGGCCTCGCCGACGCCGGCGAGCGGCAGGCGGGCGTCCGAAACCCGGTGAAGGTCGATCGTTTCGGCCTCGCGGAAGGCATCGATATCGGCCCTGCTGACCGCGCTCAGGTCATGCTGGGCGGCCCAGCGGACGGGCTCCGTCCGGGCGGAGAACGGCAAGGCTGCGGCCAGCACGGCGGGCAGCAGCCGGGCGCGCTTCATCAAGCCGATCGCCAGATGGCCGAGCGCGGTTTCCGCCGGATCGTTCTCCATGATCCGCAAGGGGCCGGGCTTGGCCGGCTGAGGGCCGGGCTCCGCCAGGGCGCGCACGGTCGCGGCGTTGGCGCCCGGTCCAAGTCCGAGACGGGCGATTGCGGCGCCGCCCAGTTCGAGTTCGAGTGCGGCGGCGCGGGGCGCGGGCAAAACCACACCGACGGGCCCGTCGGCGAGCCGGTTGAGCAGGCCGAGGGCGTCCGTCCCGGCAAGCTCCGCGGAACTCACGAGCCACCCGCCGCTCTCGCCGTTCGAAAGCGCGATGACGGCGCCGCGCCGTAAATCGCCGAGTGCGCGCTCGACCGCATGGCGCCGGATCGGCGCCGGGCTCGAATCCGATGATCGCGATGCTCGTTCGCTCATGCTCGTGCCCTGAATGGTTCGGCCCCCGGCGCTTCGCGGCCGGGCCTTCGCCGAGGTCCCCTTTATAGCGACAACCTATGCAAAATTCTCAGCTTTTTGTAGCATGAAGCCGGGAGCAATCGAAACGCAAGGCGCTTACGGGACCATGAAGAAAATTCTCATCGTCGACGATGATGCCGCGCTGCGGGAATCCCTGGCCGATCAACTCGGTCTTTACGAGGAATTCGAGGCGATTCATGTGGGGTTCGGCGCCGAAGGGCTTGAGGCCGCGAAGACCAGCGCGCCCGACCTGATCATCCTCGATGTCGGTCTGCCCGACCTCGATGGCCGCGAAGTCTGCCGCCTTATGCGGCGCAACGGCATCAAGGTGCCGGTCGTCATGCTCACCGGCGCCGACAGCGAGTCCGACACAATTCTCGGCCTCGATTCGGGGGCGAACGATTATGTCGCAAAGCCGTTTCGCCTCGGCGTCCTGCTCGCCCGCATCCGGGCGCAGCTCCGTCAGCACGAGCAGAGCGAGAATGCGGTCTTCTCGATCGGGCCCTACACGTTCAAGCCGAGCGCCAAGGTCCTGATCGACGAAGACGCGAACCAGAAGGTTCGGCTGACCGAGAAAGAGGTCGCAATTCTCAAATATCTCTACCGCGTCGGCGAAAAAGTGGTCAGCCGCGAGGTTCTGCTCGACGAGGTCTGGGGTTACAACGCCGAGGTCGCCACCCATACGCTGGAGACCCACATCTACCGGCTTCGCCAGAAGATCGAAAGCGACCCCTCGAACGCCCAAATCCTGATCACCGAGGCGGGCGGCTACCGGCTCAATCCCTAACCGCCGTCGGTACCGCGGCCCCTAGCGTCCCTTGAATTGAGGCTTGCGCTTCTCGGCGAACGCCGCGATGCCCTCCTTCGCATCATCGGAGTCGTAGCAGGCCGAGATCGCATCCGCCGCGGCGGCTTCGTCCAGCGTGTCCCGGGCGATATCGTTCAGGACCTTTTTGAGGGTCGCGAGCGACATCGGCGCCAGTGCTTCGAGGCGCCCCGCCAGACGGTCGGTGGCGGCGCCCAGTTCGGCGGGCTCGACCAGCTCGTTCAGATAGCCGATCGCCAGCAGTTCCTGGGCGTCGAGCGTATCGGCCAGCAGATAGAGCCGCTTCGCCGTGTTCAGTCCCAGCCGTGCGATCATCCGGCGGCAGCCGTCCGCGTAGTAGGCGATGCCGAGCTTGGCGGGCGGAATCGAGAGCTTCATGCCCCGAACCCCGATGCGGAAATCGCAGGCCAGCGCGAGGTCGACCGCGCCGCCGTAGGTGCCGCCGTTGAGCGCGGCGATGGTCGGCACTCGAACCGTTTCCAGCCGGTCGACCAGGCGAGCGAGCGGGCTCGTGCGCCAGTCGGTGCCCGCGATATCGCCGATCGCGATGCCCGAGCAGAAGCTCTCTCCGCCGCTCCCCGTGATCACCAGGACGCGCAGATCCGCATCTGCGTCGGCGCGCGCGAGCAGGGCTTCGAAGACCGCCAGGTCGTCGACCTCGAGCGCGTTGTGCTTCGCGGGGCGCTCGATCGTGATCGTCGCGCATCGGTCGAGGGTTTCAAGGCGCAGGGCTTCGGCCATGATGCCGGTCATCTCCCGCCGGCCCCGAAATCGTCCCAGGTAAACAAGGCGTCGAGGGGAATGCCCCGGGCCGCGAGGTTGTCGGCCGCGCCCTCCAGCCGGTCGACCAGGGTCAGCACGCAGACCACCGAACAGCCGATCGCTTCCACCGCATCGACCGCCTTGAGAACCGACCCGCCGGTGGTGGTGACGTCCTCGACCAGAACCACCCGGGAGTTGTCGGCGATGTTGCCTTCGATCGAGCGGCGCAGGCCTCGCTCCTTTATGTCCTTGCGCACGAAGAAGGCGGGAATGGGGTGCTCGGGCCAGGACAGCGCGCAGACCGCCGCGACAATCGGAATACCGCCCACAGCCATGCCGCCAATTGCATCGAAGTTGAACGTGCCGAGGCGCTCCAATACCGCGCGGCCGATCAGATGGGCGCCCTCGGGGTCAAGGAGGCTCGGTTTCATGTCGAAATAGAACGTGCTCGTCGCCCCTGAGGCGAGCTCGAACGCGCCGTCCTCGGCCTGGTTGAAGGATTTCTCCGTGATCAGGGCGAGCAGCCGGTCTTTCTGGGCGTCGGTAAACGGCATGGAATCTTCGGCGGCGCGTGGTGGGTTCACCCGACTATAGCGGCAAGCAGCTGGCGTGCAAGCGCGCCCGCCCGAGGCTTCGGCTTGCGCGTTTTCCGACGGCCGGCTGCCGTCCCTGAGCTCGTCCGCGGTCTTGATTTCCCGCAATTTTATGTTCTGGTCCCGCTCCTTTGGCAGGCCCAGCACGTTGACCGAAACGATATTGTCGAACAGATTCTCGGTCTCTTCGAAGAAATTACCCGGGTTGAAGAGCGGCGGCAGGTGCCAGTAGAGCCGGTAGTCGAGCGCGAACAGGGCGGCCAGCAGGGCTTCGGATTTCTCTTTCCGGTCGTTCTCCAGATAGAGCACGGGGCGGTGGCGCTTGATCGTCTCCGTGGCCCCGGCGACGGCTTCGCCCTCCATGCCCTCGACGTCGAGCTTGATGAAATGACAGGCCGGCAAGTCCAGGGAATCGATGGTTACGATAGGAACCCTCTCGCCCGTCTCGTTCTGGCCCAGGGCGAGCCCGCCGAAATTGCTGTCCACATCGTAGTCGATCGGTGGGATCAGAACGGTTCCGGGCTCCCGCCCCAGTGCCCCATGCATGGCGCGCACGTTGGCAACGGCATTGAGTGCGAGGTTGGCGCAGAGCAGCTGGTGAACGATCCGTTGGGGCTCGAAGGCGATTACGGCGCCTTTTGGTCCGACGATAGAGCTCAAGGGCAGGCTATGGGCGCCGATGTTGGCGCCGCCGTCGATGGCGAGCGAGCCTTCGCGGATGATCTGGCGGAACAGGTCGACCTCCGCTTCGGAGAATTCGCCGTAGCGGTCGAACGAGCGGCCGATATAGCGGTCCGAGATGAGATACGCCATATAGCCGTGGCGCACGCGTTTTAGCCGCACGCTGCCGGATTCGAGTAGACTCGTGGTCTCGACGCTCATGGCAAGGCCACGCTAGCACAGCTCGGTCTGCTGCGCGCCAGGGCCGGAGGGCTCTTTTGCGCTTGCCCGCCTTGAGGCAAACTGAATCGCGAGCGACGCCGAGGGAGGCGAGCGATGGCGCCTGAGGACGAGTTCTTTGTCCGATTCTGGGGGGTGCGCGGGAGTATTCCGTGCCCCGAACCGGAAAACGCGCGCTATGGCGGTAACACGTCGTGCCTCGAGGTGCGCTGCGCGGGCCGGCTGTTGATCTTCGACGCCGGAACCGGCCTGTGCGCGCTCGGCCGGGCGCTCGCCGGCGCGGGCGAGCTGCCGCTTGATGCCGATCTCTTTTTCAGCCACACCCATCACGATCATGTCTGGGGTTGGAGCCATTTCGAGGCCCTTTGCGATCCCGCCGCCCGCCTGTCGGTGTGGGCGGGTCATCTGGGCGAGGCCGGCCCCATCGCGTCGGTCATGGACCGGGTCATGGCCGAGCCCGATTTTCCGGTCAATCGGCAGAGCTGCAAGGCGCAACTCGCCTGGCATGACTTCGCCGCCGGTGAAACCCTCGAGCCCCGTCCCGGCGTCGAACTCCGCACCGCGCCGCTCAATCACCCCAATGGCGCGACCGCCTATCGCATCGAGCATGGCGGGCGCTCGATCTGCTACCTGACCGACACCGAGCACGTGCCCGACCGGCCCGACGCCGAAATTTTGGGGACTTATATATTTAAGTGCCGAATTAGCTTGACGCAATCCGCCGTTTCCGGCACTATAATATAAGAAAACGGAGGGGACGATGGCACACAAGGCGCCCGGACAGTATTTTCGCGAAGGCATTTCTCTGATCGAGATTATCGGGATGTTCCCGGACGAACAGGCTGCCGAGAAGTGGTTCACGGAAGCACGCTGGCCCGACGGGCCGCACTGCCCGTACTGCGGCTCGGTCAATGTTCAATCCGGCACCGCTCACAAGACCATGCCGCACCGCTGCCGCGAAAAGGAATGCGCCAAGCGGTTCAGCGCCCGCATCGGGACGGCCCTTCAATCGTCGAAGCTTCCCTATCGGGTCTGGGCCATAGCGATTTATCTGGTCGCAACCAACATCAAGGGCGTCTCCAGCATGAAGCTGCATCGGGATCTGAAGATTACGCAGAAGTCGGCATGGTTCTTGGCGCATCGCATTCGCGAGACGTGGGGCAATGAGGGCACCCCCTTCGGCGGCCCAGTGGAAGTAGATGAAACGTTCGTAGGCGGCAAAGAGCGGAATAAGCATGCAAAGAAGAAGCTCAAGGCGGGCCGTGGTGGCGTCGGCAAGGCAATCGTGATCGGAGCGAAGGACCGTGCCACGAACGCCGTGAGCGCCGCCGTGATCGAGAATACGGACGCAGGGACGCTACAGGATTTCGTAGCCGATAACGCCGCCGATGACGCCACGATCTACACCGACGATCACGGCGGCTACAAGGGCCTTCCCTACGATCACGAGACGGTCAGGCACTCGGTCGGCGAGTACGTTGACGGGCAGGCCAGCACTAACGGGATCGAGAGCTTCTGGGCACTCCTGAAGCGCGGCTACCACGGAAC
The DNA here is from genome assembly GCA_965198325.1 of Alphaproteobacteria bacterium. Lineage (GTDB taxonomy): Bacteria > Pseudomonadota > Alphaproteobacteria > UBA828 > JAPUJA01 > CBDAPE01. Next base: position 453,165 of record CBDAPE010000018.1, read on the forward strand.
CTACCACCACATGAGCGAGAAACACTTGGGACGCTATGTGACGGAGTTCTCCGGTCGCCACAACGACCGGCGATCAGACACCATCGACCAGATGGTATTGATCGCTCGGGGGATGATCGGGAAGCGGTTGATGTATAGGGAACTGGTGGCCGACTAGGATTCCATTTTTCTTCCCAAGATTCCATTATATGATTGATGGCCCATTGGATTCTGTGAGGGTCCCTCTAAACGAAGGAGGAACCCCATGGAATGCACTGGATGGCCTAGAGTACCCATCACGATTCCACCAGCACCGACCGGGCTGCCGATTGAAGAGACAGAGCAGGCTCTTCTGGCTATTTGTCAGCCTTTATGGGCCGCATCGAAGGTTCCGGTTGTCGCATGGGGAAGTGACTTCGACGGCGTAGAGCTTCTTCCCCTGGCAAGTCAGTGAAAGATTAACGCTGCAGCGTCTCCAAGAACTCTCGACCTTCATCAGTGATTGTATAGCCACCACCCTTGATATGGTCCAAATAACCGAGCGCAATAAAATTGCTCACATTGGAGTGGTGGGATTGTATGTTCCTCAGCAGTTGTTCCCACATGCACTCGCCAGGACGAGTGCTCGAATACGCACTATCTCCAGGCGTCAAGTCGACGTAGTTGGGAATTTCGGCCCGGAGTTCGTCAAGGGTCACATAACCACCAGGTTTGGTTGCCGCAATCTCCATGACCGCCACAGACATTTCGTATTCGGTGGTTCTTCCAATTTTGCTGGTCATCTAGACCTCCATGCGAATCGGGGGCCGGTTGACGCGACAATGCTCTTGGCTTTAGTGTCCGCCACGATGTATCGCCGTCCGCACCAGCCTCGGTCGTCAGAGGCCTACTCTATATCGTTATCGGCGACGGTCAACCCACCAACAGTTGCGTTCATGGGGAATCGCAAGCCGGAAGGAGCGGAAAAGGTGGAGGCAAAATGGACAATACCTACAACCTAAGCGGCGGATTTCAGCCAACGATCAAGCGTAGGGCTGATCTGGATGGACCTGATTTCTACCCAACCCCACCGTGGGCGACCTACGCGTTGATTGACAACGAGCGCTTTGATGGCGATATCTGGGAGTGCGCCTGTGGTGATGGCGCAATGAGCAGCGTATTGGAGGAAACAAGTAACGCCGTTGAGAATTCCGACCTATACGATCGCGGCTTCGGGGAGGTGGGGCACGACTTTCTCACCACCACGAGGCGTCGGCAGAACATCATTACCAACCCGCCTTTTCACAGCGCCGAAGGATTTGTCGCCAGCGCTTTAACAAGCGCGGAAAATAAGTTTGCGTTGTTGTTAAGGCTCGCTTTTTTGGAGGGCGCCAACCGTGCCCAAACGATCTTCACAGTTCACCCACCGAGCCGGGTGTGGGTGTTCAGCGAACGGATCACATTCTACCCAAAAGGTGCGAAGCGCGCTGGGGGCGGAACAACTGCTTACGCCTGGATGGTTTGGGATAAAGACCATATTGGCGCAACTGAAATGGCTTGGTTCAAGCCTGGATACAAAAAGCGGTATAGTTAATCGCTCAGCGACGCCAAATCTGTCAACCTATTCGTATAAGCTCCTTTCGCTTATTTCGCCCATGGTGCTCTCCCGACGTGAGTTCAGCCCTTGGTTTTGTCGGGCTCCCGGCGGGGAGCGCCGCCGCGCATGAGGGCGCGGCCCAGCTCTTCAGGCGTCGTGTCGATAGTCACGTCCTTTTCGAGTTCGGCCTTGCTGGGCTGGTAGCTGGACGGCTTCTCGGTCTTGGCCTGTTTGTTTTCCATCGGTCTCTCCTCTCTGTGGTGAGAGCGCCGCCAGAGCCAACTGGCGGCGCTCGTGGTTTCTATTGCTTGAATCCGTAGTAGGCGCCGACGAAACCGCCTTCGCTCCCGTCGGATTCGGTCCATTCCGCACCCGCAGTGCCCGCGACCAGGCGCGGATCGCCCGAGGCATCGGGAATGTTCGAGAACTGGCCTCCCCACGAGCCTGTCGTGCTCGTGACATCGGTGCCGAGAATAACGACTTCGACATCTTGAGATGTGAACCGTCCGCCCGAATCAAAAGACGCGGCGCCAAGGTCAATCCTAGCTGACACATTTCCGGAGAATCCTCTGGATTCACCATTCGGCAAGACGAGTATCGCATCACCGCTCAAGCCTCCCGGACATCCGATGCAGCCGGATATGGTCCGGGCATCGAAATCGGCGGTGAGCGTCGTGGTGCCGGAGAACTCGCCGAACTCCACGCTTCCGCGCGGAACCTCGCCTTGTTGGCTACCGAACTCGTATGCGTAAAGGCCGCCTCCCGCGCCTTGGTAGCGGGCGGTTCCGAGGATTGGGATGACTGGTGATGCTCCAGACAGCTCGGGGCCGTCGGCGAATGCCCCGACCTCGACTCCCGTTATCCGTCCAGTTCCCACGTTTCCTTCGAGATGAAGCCAGTAGCCTCCCGCCAGATAGTCCAGGGGATCGTCGTTCTCCCATATGACGGCGACATTAGCGGCCGACAAGCTGTTGTTCGTAAAGTCGAGCAGCGTGTGGGAACGTCCTGAATATCCAATGATCCCGGGATTGGAATAACCTTTTTCGTATTCATGGGCCGAGGAATCGAGCGCGAGGCTGCTTCCGTCCTCCCGGGTTACGGTCAAGCTCACGTTGGTGCCGTCGAAAGTGGTTGAGGCGGCGTCAGTGGTCACTCCAGATACGCCATGATTTGACGATTGAGTCACGCTTCCAAATGCCGGAACCGAACGTGCCGCTTGCGATGTAGTGTCGTGCAGCCCGCTGGAATCCAAGGTGAAGGCGTCTGAGGGGCCGATTTTCAACTCCGGGGAAGATGGGCTACTTCCGCCGCCTCCACCACCACCGCCTCCGCCTAAGCACGCTGTAAGAAACAGCAGACTGAGCGCGAGAGCGCTCCATCTGGTCACGTTCATGGGATTCTCCTTTGACATTGCGATCCGGCCCCGGCTGGTGCCGGGTCGGTCGCCAAACAGTCGTCAGAGCAGAGGACTCCCGCCTATTTCCGCGAACGGTCTTCTATTGAGCGGGCGGCCCGACATGGACCGTCGCTCTGACGTGTTTGGCGATGCGGGAATTGTCGGGCCATAAGGGGGTCGGGGTCAACGTTAATGTTTAAGAGATTAACGAGGATAGCAGATTCAACCTTTTGCGCCGGCGCGCATTTTCAGCTATAACGCCAAAGCCCTCAGGAGGGAAACCCGAGGGCTTTGTGTTCAACCGCGAGCTTCGGCTGGCCACGCCTCTGCTTTGTCAAAAATAGCAAAGTAGGGAGTGGTGTCAAGTCGAGGCTCCAAAGTAGGGAGCCAACGATGGCATACGCTTTGCCGGGGCGCCTGTACGACTTGCCGAAGGGCCAGCAACAAGCATACCTCAGATTACCTACCGAATATCAAATGGATTTGATTCTGCTCTTTGAGGAAAAGGGATATCTGCCGCCGGTGCGAAGATGGCCAATCCTCTTCGGACCGGAGCTTTCCTGCTATATAGAGCCAGAACCACATGGCTGGATGCTGATGTAGCCAGCCTTCGGCACTTAAATATATAAGTCCCAAATTTTGGACCTGATCGAAAGCGCCGATCTGGTGATCTACGATTCGACCTACACCGACGAGGAGTTTCCGGCCCATGTCAACTGGGGCCATTCGACCTGGCAGGAGGGCGTACGCCTGTGCGATGCGGCCGACGCGAAGACCTTCGTCGTCTTCCATCACGATCCCGGTCACGACGATCGCTTCATGGACCGGGTCGCCGAAGAGGTCGAAGCGATGCGAGCGGGTTCGATCGTCGCCAGCGAAGGGCTCGTGCTTGTCCCTTAGCGCCTTGGAAGAAGGCCCAGGCGTGCGAGGTTGAGCTCGCCCGCCCGGTCGAGCGTCACGCCGTTGGCCGCAGCCGCCTCGATCGCTAATTCCACGACGTCGGTAAATCCCTCGAGATCCGAATCGAGCCGCAGGCGTGTCCCGTCGTCCCGCAGGCTGAGCACCAGCCAGCCGCTCTCCCGCCGCCAGCCGGTCGGGAAATGTCGAAGTCGTACGCCTGAGATCGCGCGCCACGCGATCCGGCGAGTCCGCCAGCTCGTCAAGGCGATCGCATCGTCCGTTACCGCGACCCTCGTTAGCTGGCGGGCCGCGGTGCGTAAGCCGAAGCCCAGTGCGAGACCGCCGATCGCGGCGAATACGGCGCTTACGATCGGACCGCCGCTGGCCGCGATGGGCAACGCGATCGCCAGTGCGACGCCGGCGCCCGCGCGAAGGTAATCGGAGATCAGGCGGGCGAGCGGATAGCGGCGCAGGCTCATCCGCGGCCGCCCGGCTCAAAGCTCGAGGGTGGCCGTGACCGGTACATGGTCCGACGGCGGCGACCAGCCCCGCGCCGGGCGGAGCACGCTCGCGTCCCGGAGCGCGCCTTCGAGCGCCGGGCTCACCCAGATATGGTCGAGCCGCCGGCCCCGGTCCGAGGTCGACCAGTCCCTCGCGCGATAGCTCCACCAGCTGTAGAGCGGTTCCTCCGGCGGAATGAACCGGCGCACCGCGTCGATCCAGTTGTGGGCGCCTTGGACCTTGGCCAGGGCCTCGACCTCGACAGGGGTGTGGCTGACCACGCGCAGGAGCTGCTTGTGAGACCAGACGTCGGTTTCGAGCGGTGCGATGTTGAGATCGCCGACCAGGATCAGGCGGTTTGTCCGCTTGCCCCGCTTCCGGCCGAACGCCGCGGCCATCTCCGCCAGGAAGGCGAGTTTGTGGGCGAACTTCTCGTTCTGTTCGGGATCGGGAACGTCGCCGCCCGCCGGGACGTAGAAATTATGCAGCTCGACGCCGTTCGCGAAGCGCGCCACCGCATGGCGGCAGTCGTCCCTGGCGCACCAGTTCCGGGGCCGGGCCGGCTCGAACGGGATGCGCGAGAGGATCGCGACGCCGTTGTAGCTCTTCTGGCCGCGGATTTCCTGGTGGACGTAACCCAGTTCGGCGAAGGCCTGCCTTGGGAACAGGTCGTCGGTGACCTTGGTTTCCTGCAGGCAGAGGATGTCGGGGTCCTGGATGCGGACGAGTTCCGCGATGCCCTCAAGCCGAAGACGAATCGAATTGACGTTCCAGGTCGTGAGTCGAAGGCGCAACTGCCGCTCCCCCTTGCCGAGTCGTTACCCGCCGGCCCAACCTGCGCCGGCCCTTAAGCCAGGCGCCGAGGTCGGGTGCGCGGGGCGCAAGCGTTCGGGCCTGATGGACCATCAGGACTATAGCCGGGAGGAGCATGAGGGGAAGCATCGATCGGCTCGGCTTCGGGGCTCGGGGGTTAAAACAGGCGGTCCGCCGCCGCCCGGCCGGGGAGATAAGGCCGGATGGCGGCTGTCGCGGCTTACGCGGCGCGGCCCGATGGGCGGGAGCCGGTCTTGAGATAGTGTCCGTTGACGACGGCTTCGATGTCGTCCCGGATGATGCCGATGTCCGAGAGCTGGCGCTCGTCCATCGACCAAAGCTGGGTGCGAAGGGCGTTCCGGGCACGCCAGCGCCGGAGCCGTTCGCCAAGCTGCAGGTTGATCATTGTCGTTACTCCACACTCGATGGATCGAATTACGCGGCCATCCGGGCCTCCTTCGGCCCGGTCGTCGGACGTCTGGCCGCTTGACGCCCGACGGTCTGGATTGTCGAAATTTGCAGCGACTAAACTTGCGCTGCAATGCACAAATATGGTTTGAATATCAGCTTGTCAAGGGGTTGGTAGCCCATTCAGGTTCGTGTGACGGTTAATCACACTGTATGGATTCCAATAATCCAATCAAATCATTAATCCAATGTAAATGTCGAAGGCGTATTCAGTGTAAATCCGGGTTGAGAATGCATTGAATCCTGACCCGGGATCCAGCTCACAGACGCGCCCGGCCAACGTTATGACGCAACGCAATATTTCTGAGTTGGTTGCGACGGTCGACGGGCCGCGGGTTGTCATCACCGGGAAGTTGAAATTGAGCGTTATAACGAAAATCCTAGAAATATGGTTGCAATCACTCCGCGAGGGTGCTATAAGTCGGTCATGGAACTGGAACAGACAGCTTTCCGCCTCGAGGCCCTGGGCAATGGAACCCGGCTCGAGATCTACCGCCACCTGGTGCGCGCCGGCTCCGACGGGCTCTCGGTCGGCGCGATTCAGTTGCGTACGGGCGTGCCGCGCTCGACGCTGTCCCACCATTTGCACCGGTTGATCGCGGTCGAGCTCGTAACCCAGGAGCGCCAGGGGACGACTCTGATCTGCCGGGCGAACTATTCCGTCATGTACGGCGTGCTCGACTTCCTGAGCGCCGAATGCTGCGCCGATTCGGGCACCGATGCTGGAGATCACGGCCATTTCGGACGGCACGGAGAGGCGGGCGACGCTGCGTAAGGTGCCTGCCAAAAATTTTTTGGTTTTATCTTTCGATATTCTTAGGAATATAGATTAAGTGACCGCCTTGCAGGAGTAACGACGATGACCGGACTGGCCATGACACTCGCCAACCACACCCTGCACCGGGCTCGCCGGCTCGATCCCGTTTTGCTCGCCGTGGCTGCGGGCTTCGTTCTGCTGGGTCTTATCGATGCCCCGCAGGTGCCCGCGAGCGCGGCCTTCACACTCGAATCCCTGATCGAGATCCTGTCCATCCTCGCCGCCTCGGTGGTGATTGCAGCGGGCGCGCGCGCAACCGGATTCGATCGCCATATCGCGGCGGTGTTTTCCGGTCACCCGATCAAGGCCATCCTGCTCGCCGCCATGTTCGGCGCGCTTTCGCCGTTCTGCTCCTGCGGCGTGATCCCGATCATCGCGGCGCTCTTGGGTGTCGGCGTGACGCTGGCGCCGGTGATGGCCTTCTGGCTCGCCTCGCCCCTGATGGACCCGGAGATGTTCCTGCTCATGCTGGGGGTCTTCGGGCTCGAATTCACCCTCGCCAAGGCCGCCTCCGCGCTCGCCTTGGACCTGCTCGGCGGCTTCGTGACCTGGCTCGTCGCCCGCTCAGGCGGCTTCGCCGATCCCCTGCGCGGCGCGGCCGCGGCGGCGTGCGGTTCGACCTGCTCGCCCACGGACCAGAAGACCCCCGTCGTCTGGGCCTTCTGGCGGGACCCCGGGCGCCGCCGCACGTTCGCCGACGGGGCGCGGGAAACCGGGTTCTTCCTGTTCAAGTGGCTGGTTCTCGCCTTTCTCGTCGAAAGCCTGATGGTGGCCTACGTTCCCGCCGAACTCATCGGCGGCGTGCTCGGCGGCGGCGCCTGGTGGACCGTGCCGGCGGCCATCCTGGTCGGCGTGCCGGCCTATCTGAACGGTTATGCCGCGATCCCGACGGTCTCGTCGCTGATCGAGTTCGGCATGGCGCCGGGCGCGGGGCTGGGCTTCATGCTGGCGGGCGGCGTGACCAGCATTCCCGCCGGGATGGCGGTGTTCGCCCTGGTCAAACGCCGGGTGTTCGGCTGGTACGTTCTGCTCGGGCTGGGCGGCTCCCTGCTGATGGTCTATGCCGCCAGCCTGATCCTCTGGCCGGTCTAGCCGGGCGCCGGGGCCGGCGGGCCTACCACCACTCGAGCGGCGTCTTGGTCAAGAGTTCGATGCCGTCTTTGGTCACGATCCAGTTGTTCTCGACCTCCGCCGTGCCCAACCCGTCCCGCGTGAGAAAGGTCTCGCCGCCGAACACCATGTTCTCCTCGAAGACCTCGTCGTCCCCGGTGGCGACCAGGCTGATATAGGGCGCCTCCCACATGCAGCCGTTGGAATGGCCGAACTGGGGCCAGTTGGCGTCGAACTCCGAAAAATCCCCGCCGATCTCGTCTCTGAGCGCCAGTGTTGCTTCGGCCACCGCTTTGATCCGCACGCCGGCCTTCACGTTGGCCTCGATGCCTGCGGTCATGATCCGGTTGCAGTCTTCGATCAGGCGGCGCTGCTCGGGCGAGGGCTTGCCGCCGACAACGGCGGCGCGCGCGGGGTCGAGCCAGTAGCCTTCCCGGGGCGGGCCCAGGATGTCGGCGTGAAACAGGTCGCCGAGCTTCGGGGTCTTGGTCGAGAAGCCGTGCATCGGCGTGCTTTCGAGGAAGTTGGTTGTCTCGCCATGGGCAATCGCGATGCGCTGGAAATAGCCGCCCCGGGCAAACAGCGCGGCCACCGCGGTGCTCGCCGCCTCGGCTTCGCTTTTGCCGGCAATCATCGCCTCCATCAGCGCGATCAGCGCCCCATCGGCGATCTCCGCGCCCTCGCGAAACAGATCGATCTCCGCCGCGCTCTTGATCCGGCGTACTCAGGCCACGAGGTCGTCTTCATAGACGTAGTCGATGTCCGGTGTCGCCGCTTCGAGTTGCCTGGCGTATTTCACCGGCAGGGTATCCGCGCCGACGAAGGCCACGCGCCCGCTCACGCCCTTCGCCTTGAGGGTCGAGGCCAGGCCCGCGATCGGGTCCATGTGATCGTGCTGGTTCCGGGTCGCGAGCCGCTCGGGCCGGGGATTGACCTCGCCGTGGACGATCTCGGGCTCCCGGCCGCGCTCCAGGATCACGCAGCAGAACGAGCGCGCGTTCCAGGCGCTCGAATCCGGCTCCTAACCCGACAGGCTGGAATAGAAATTGGTCAGGTAGAGCACGTCCATGGACCGCTCGTAGGTCCCGGCCAACTTGCCCCAGACCAGCGCCCGGTCATAGCCCCGGCGCACCATCTCGGCCTCCACCCTGGCCCAGCGCATATGATATTCGTCGAGCGGGAAGTAGCGCTCGTCGGCCATCCCTTCGCCTTCCCCTGTCGATGGCATGCGTGGCGCTTACGCGGCGCGCGCCCGGCGTGCCGCGCGCTCCGCCGCGCGTTTGCGCACCGCCTCGCCGAAGGCGCCGAACAGGGCCCGGGCGTAAGGCTTCTCCCGCCACTTGTGTTCCGGGTGGGACTGCACGCCATAGGCAAACCCGGGCGCGTCTTCGATGCGGACGGCCTCGACCAGACCGTCCGGCGCGCGGGCCTCGACGGCGAGGCCATGGCCCACCGTCTTGATCCCCTGGCGATGCGCCGAGTTGATCGTCGCCCGGCTCTCGCCGGTGAGTTCGGCCAGCAGGCTGCCCGGCTCGATGATCATCTCGTGCGCCGGCGCGAAACGCTTGTCGAGGATGGGGTTCTGGATATTCGGGTGGTGGTCGAGCATGCCCTCGGTTCGGGTAATCTCCTGATGGAGCGTGCCGCCGTAGGCGACGTTGATCTCCTGGATCCCCCGGCACACGCCGAGCAGCGGGACCGCCTTTTCGACCGCCGCGCGGATCAGGGGCAGGGTCCCTTCGTCGTGGGTCTCGTCGAGGATCATCTCGTCCTCGAAGGGCTCCTCGCCGTAGAATTTCGGATGCACCATCGAGGCGCCGCCGCACAGGAAGACACCGTCGAGCTGATCGAGCAGGGCGTCGTAATCCATCTCGCCGGGCAGCACGGGAATTCCCACCGGCAGGCAGTCCGCCGCGTCGTGCACGGCGGTCAGAAACAGATCGGCGACCGCCTCGAAGGGATGGATGCCGATCTGGGTGACATCGCAGGGCAGCCCCACGAGCGGCCGGGCCGCGCGCCGTGCCGGATCGGCGTCCCGCGCCCGGGCGTGCGCCGCGATCGCCTCGCCGAATGCGGCGAAGATCTTGACCGAGAGGGGATTGTCCATGATTTCCCACTCGGGATGCCATTGCATGCCCAATGTGAAGCCCGGCGCGTCCGTCACCCGAAACGCCTCGACCAGCCCGTCGGGCGCCCAGGCTTCCGCGGTGAGCGGCGGCGCCAGCTCGTTCACCCCTTGGGTGTGCAGCGAGTTGACCGCGATATCCGTCCCACCCGCAAGCGTCGCCAGCAGGCCGCCGTCCGCCAGCGTCAGCCCGTGGGCCGGTTCGTACTGGGCGGCGCGGGGCAGCGCCGGGTCTTCCCGGTGGTCGAGCATGCCGTCGACCTCCTGGACGTGCTGATGAAGCGACCCGCCCAAGGCGACGTTGATCTCCTGATAGCCACGGCAGACGCCCACCAGCGGCACCCCGGTCTCGATCGCCATGCGAATCAGCGGCAGGGTCAGCGCATCGCGCCGGGGATCGTGCATGACACCATCGCGCGACGGCGGGCCGTCATAGTGACGGGGCTCGACATTCGACGGGCTGCCCGTGAAGAACACGCCGTCGAGCCGCCCCAGAATCTCGTGCAGCTCAAGCTCGTCGGCCATCGCGGGCACGAGCACCGGCAGCGCGCCGGTCGCCCGTGCGATCGCCCGGGCATACTTCTCGCCGACGACGTGATAGTCGAGAATTCTGACCCGGCGCACGCAGCAGGGAATCCCCACCAGCGGCCGTCTCGCCTCCTTGCCCATGGTCACCTCGCTAGCATGCGGCAGAAAGGCTGGCAAGCGGCTGGCGTGGGTCGACGTACGACCGGCGGCCGGCCTCTAAATGATATTCAACGACAGCGGGCCTGGCATCTGATCGCGGGTTTAATCAAGCCGCGATGAATCCCCCGCGCCGCTCGATCCGGTGATAGAGGAAACCCAGCGTCGCGCCCCGCGCCACCATGAGCGCGAGAAGGGCCGCCCACAGCCCGTGATTGCCCCACACGCTCGGCAGGTACCAGGCGAGCGGCAGGTAGATCACAAAACACAGCACCATGGCGTTGCGCATCTCCCGGGCCCGGGTCGCGCCGACGAAGACCCCGTCGAGCAGGAACGCGACGACCGTCAGGACGGGTAGCGCGATCAGCCAGGGCAGGAAGCTCCGCGCAGCCTCGCGCACCTCGGCCAGGTCCGTGAGCAGCCCGATGAGGGGAAGCCCGGCCGTGCCGAACACGAGGGTGACCAGCGCGGTCACGCCGAGCGACCAGACCAGGCAGGCAATCACGGCGCGGCGGAACCCCTCGCGCGAACGCTCGCCGACGGTGCGCCCGACCAGCGCCTCGACCGCGTGGGAGAAACTGTCGACCGCGTGGCTGTAAATCGTGAAGAAGTTCATCAGCACGGCGTTGGCCGCCAGCACGATGTCGCCCAGCCGGGCGCCCTGCATCGTGAAATAGGCGAACGCCGCGATCAGGAACAGCGTGCGCACGAAGATGTCGAAGTTGACGCTAAGCGTCCGGCGCAGCCGGTCGGAATCGAAGATAAGCTCGCGCTGCCAGTCCCCGGCCACGCCTTTCAGCATTCGGGCCATGATCGCGAGCGCCAGCGCCAGCCCGGCATATTCCGCGATCACGCTGGCCCATGCGACACCCGTGACGCCCATCTGCAGGCCGACCACGAAGACCAGGTCGAGCACGATGTTGACGGCGTTCACGCAGACCATCTGGGCCAGCATGGCGCGCGCGTTCTGCATGCCCAGGAACCAGCCCAGCAGCACGAAGTTCGCCAGGGTTCCCGGCGCGCCCCAGATGCGGATGAAGTAATACTCCTGTGCAAAGCGCTCGACCGGTTCGCTGGCCTCGACCAGCGCGAACGCGCCCATCGCGATCGGCCCCTGCAGGGCGAGCATGACGCCGGCGAGTGCCAGGGACACCAGCAGGGGCCGGGCCAGAGCCGCGCGCATCTCGTCGGCATCGCCCGAGCCATAGGCTTGGGCGGTCAGCCCGCCGGTGCCCATGCGCAGGAAGATCAGCGTCCAGTAGAGGAAGGTGAAGACCAGCGTGCCGACCGCAACCGCGCCGAGATAGACCGGCGTGTCGAGATGGCCGATCACCGCGGTATCCACGAGCCCCAGCAGGGGCACGGTCATGTTCGACAGCACGATGGGAAAGGCGAGGCGCCAGACGCGGCGGTGCCAGACCGGGTCGCGCCACGCAGGGACCGGGCCGTCGGGCGGCGGAGCGGCGGACGGGGCGTCGTCTTCGGTCACGGCGGATCTTCCCGGCGGTTGACGAACGGGCGGCTTTACGCGGCGCCGGAGCGATTCAAGACCGTCCGGAATCGCTCAAGGCCGCGGCCGCGGCCCGCCCCGACAAGAAGCGCGGCGCGCTCGTGCGGGCGCGGATCGTCGGGTCCGCTTGCCGTGAGCAAAAAACCTAGAGTGGTTCCAACCAAAATGGAACCGCTCTAGGCCTGGCCGCTGTTTCGCACGTCGTGCAGAAAGCCGCGCATGTCGTCCATCAGCTTCGCACCCCGCCGGTTCACCTCGTAGACATAGTCGTGGGAGAGTTCGAGCACGGCCTTCTGGCAGAGCATCTTGGCCGACATTCGCCTGGCCTCGACCTCGTCGCTCGAAAAGATGCGGCGCAGGCGGGCATAACTGGTCGCAACGCCGAAATGCCCGGCCGCGGCGCGCAGCTTGTGCAGGTTGACCCCCGTGCCCGGGCCGAGCGCCCGGGTGAGCGAGACCCCGTCCCGGGCTCCCTGGAGCAGCTTGGCCGCGACCTCGCAGCAGTCGTAGAGCAGCAGGAAGCTCGCCAGGTCGACGCGCCCCGGCTTGGCGCCCTGGGCCTCCATGAGGCGCGCAAGATCGGCGAGCCGGCGGTCGTAGGCCGCCGGCAAGGGCCGCCCCGCGCGGGCGAGCAGCTCTCTCTCCTGGGCCATGGCCTGGCTCCGTCGGACTCGGGAACGCCTGCCGTGGGCAAAGCCTAGCCCGCGGGCCGCTATCCTGTCACGCGCGGGTTGGAGGCTAGTTCCCGGTGTTACGGTTCGCCTTGCCCGGCCGCAGGTCCTCCCGGGGGTCGTCGAAGACGAACAGCGCGGGGTCCAGCGGCGGGTTGAGCGTGCCGGCCAGAAACGCGACGGTGGTGACCAGACCCTGGGCGTCGGTCACCTTCCACTGGCGGAGCTCGAGGGGCCGGTCGGCGAACACCAGGGTCAGGCTGCCCATGCCCGCGTCCTCGGAGTCCACCAGGGTCACCCGGATCACGCCGGGATCGCGGGTCACCGCGGCCACCCTCACCAGCTCGTCGAACCGGATGGTTTCCTGCACCAGGACGCCGATCGGCGTGTCCTCGATGGCGAAGGAATTGATCTGGCCCAGCTCGTGGTCGTAATAGTGCAGATAGGTTCCGTCGGCGACGATCTCGAGCGGGCTCGGCGGATCGTACTCGAAGCGTAAGCGCCCGGGCCGCTCCAGGGCGAAGCGCCCTTCGGTGACCGCTCCGTTGGGCGCGATCTGGAAGAACGCCGAGCGATAGCTGCGAATGGCGTCGAGATAGCTCTCGATCCGGGCGATGTCGGCCCGGTCCTGTTCCGAGAGCACTGGCGTATCCGCGGCGTACAAGGCGGGCGCGGGACCGAACAGAAGAAGCGCTGCAATCAGGGCAAGGGCGAGACGCCTAGTCATGGTCTTGATGTAAGCGCTCAGGCATCTCGGCGCAAGCGCCGCCGGTGTCCGGCTAGCTCGCCAGGTCGTCGATGTCCCGGGCCAGAACTTCGCGCTTGCCCACGTGGTTGGCGGGCGAGACGACGCCCTCGGCTTCCATGCGCTCGATGATCCGCGCCGCCCGGTTGTAGCCGATCTGTAGATGGCGCTGCACGAAGCTGGTGGAGGCCTTGCGCTCCCGGCAGATGAGCGCCACCGCCTGATCGTAGAGCGGATCGGCCTCGCCGGCATCGCCCAGGCCCGGGCCCGCCGCTTCGGGCTCCTCGGTGATTGTCTCGAGATAGTCCGGCGTGCCCTGTAGTTTCAGGAACTTCACAATCCGCTCCACCTCGTTGTCCGAGACGAAGGGGCCGTGAACCCGGGTGATCCGTCCGCCGCCTTCCATGTAGAGCATGTCGCCCTGGCCCAAGAGCTGCTCGGCCCCCTGGTCGCCCAGGATCGTCCGGCTGTCGATTTTCGAGATCACCTGGAAGCTGATCCGGGTCGGAAAATTCGCCTTGATCGTGCCGGTGATCACGTCGACCGAGGGCCGCTGGGTCGCCATGATCAGGTGAATCCCCGCGGCCCGCGCCATCTGGGCGAGGCGCTGGATCGCGGCCTCCACGTCCTTGCCGGCCAGGATCATCAGGTCGGCCATCTCGTCGACCACCACGACGATGAAGGGCAGCGGGTTGAGATCGAGGAGCTGGTCCTCGAAGACCGGTTCGCCGGTCGCCGCGTCGAAACCCGTCTGCACGGTCCGGGTCAGGGTTTCGCCCCTGGCCTTGGCTTCCGCGAGGCGCTTGTTGTAGCCCGCGATGTTGCGCACGCCGAGCTTGGACATCGCCTGATAGCGGCTCTCCATCTCGCGCACGGTCCATTTCAGCGCGACCACCGCCTTGCCGGGCTCGGTGACCACCGGGGCCAGCAGGTGGGGGATGCCGTCATAGACCGAGAGCTCGAGCATCTTGGGGTCGATCATGATGAACTTGCACTCGTCGGGCGGCAGCCGGTAGATCAGCGAGAGGATCATCGAGTTGATCCCGACCGACTTGCCCGAGCCCGTCGTGCCCGCGACCAGCAGGTGGGGCATGCGCGACAGGTCGGCCATCACGGGCTCGCCGCCGATATCCTTGCCGAGCGCCAGCGTCAGCCGGTGGGCGGTGCTCTCGTAGGCCTGGGTCGTGAACAGCTCGCGTAAATAGACCGTCTCGCGCCCGGTGTTGGGAATCTCGATGCCGATCACGTTACGACCGGGCACTACGGCGACACGGACGGATATGGCGCTCATATAGCGCGCGATGTCGTCCGCCAGGCCGATCACCCGGCTCGACTTGGTTCCAGGCGCCGCTTCAAGCTCGTAGAGCGTGACCACCGGCCCGGGCCGGACCCTGACGATCTCGCCCTGCACCCCGAAATCGTCGAGCACGGATTCGAGCAGGCGGGCATTCTGCGCCAGCGCCTCGTCGTCGGTACTGGCTTTCCGGCGCTTGGCGGTCGGTTCGGCCAACAGGTCGAGCGGCGGAAGCCGGTATTCGTGGGCGGGCCCGAGGTCCAGGGTTCCCTGGCGTTCCTTGGCGGCCCGCTTGCCTTTCTTTGCCGCCTTGCGGCGTTTCTCGACGATGGCAATCGGCGGCTCGGGGGCCGGCGCCTCCGCGCCCGGCTCTTCGGCCCCGATGGCGTCGCGCAGGCCGATCAGCCGGGGCTCGATCCGCTCGCGGGCGCCCCGGTCGGGCTTTGCGGGCTTGGCCCGGGCAATCGTCTTGCGGGGCGATCGGCCCTCCTGCGCTTCCCCGGCCGCGGCTCGGCTGCGGAACAGCCAGACGAGCATCTGCCAGACCGCGAGCGCGCCCAGACGCAAGGCCCGTCCCACCGTGCGGAACAGCAGGCGCCGTTGCTCGCGGGTCAGGCCCAGGGCGGCGAGCAGGGCGGCGGTGGCAACCGCGAAGGCAATCGTGGCGAAACCCCAGGCGGGCACGCCGAGCGCGAGCAGGTGCGGCAGGATCGCGCCCGAGACGATGATGCCCACCGAGCCGCCCATGCCGGCAGCGATCGGCCAGAATTCGGGCGCGGGAACGGTGGCAAAGCCCGTCGCCATGGCAACCACGCCGCAGGGCAGCAGGGCAAATCGCAGGAGATAGAGCGAGAGCCGTCGTTGGCGGAGCAACGCGTAGCCCCAGGCGAGATAGACCACGATCATCACCGAGCCCGCGATGCCCGTGCCCTGCAGGATCAGGTCGGAAACGTAGGCGCCCGGCAGGCCCGCAAGGTTCGCGGTCGGTCCCGCGCCCGCCGAATTGACGCTTTCGTCGGTCGGTGCGTAGGTCACGAGCGCCAGCGCGATCAGGCTGGCGAGTGCGATCAGCAGCCCTCCTGCGGTTTCGGCGCTCCGGCGGCGAAAAAATGCATACACGCCTGCAGGCAGAAGCGGCTGACGCTTGTCCTTCCTAGCCTGGGCTACCATCGCCGTTCTCTAGTAACCAGTTGAAACATCACACAGAACTCCACAACACCCGAACTTTCTCTTCGACCTGACCCCGATTGTTGGTGGGCGCAACCAACCCCCTTATCCCGTTGTCTTGCCGACAAGGATGCAAAATGCAGTGTAACCTATTTCAACTAATAGGGAAACCCGAGAATATTCTAATTTCACCCGTGCTCGACTTACTGCGCGGGATCACAATTCCCATTGTAATGTGATTTGTTCGACGCGCGAAAACGACGGCTCGGGCGCCGCCCCCAGGATTTCGTCGGGCGCCAATGCGCCCGGCCGTGCGGCGGCCGCGAGGGCCCGCCGCCCCGGTTCAATACGACCGCGGCTGGCCCAGCACCTTCTCGGCGATATAGCACAGCGTCATCTGGGCGCTGACCGGCGCGAGCCGCGGGATCCAGGCTTCCCGCAAGAGCCGCTCGACGTGAAATTCCTTGGCATAGCCCATGCCGCCGAGCGTCAGAACGGCGCGTTCCGCGGCCCGATAGCCCGCCTCGCCGGCGAAATACTTGGCCGCGTTCGCCGCCGCGCCGCAGTCCTCGCCCCAATCGTAGAGCCAGGCGGCGCGAAAGCTGAGCAGCTCCGCCGCTTCGAGCGCGACCCAGTTCTCCGCCAGTGGCGCCTGGTTCTGGCCGATGGGCCGGCCGAAGACGACCCGCTCCCTGGCGTAGGCAGCGGCCCGGCCCAGCGCCTGACGGCCGATCCCGACGGCTTCGACCGCGACCAGGATGCGCTCCGGGTTGAGGCTGTGCAGGATGCACGCAAACCCCTCGCCCTCCTCGCCGATGCGGTGTGCGTCGGGCACCTCCAGACCGTCGATGAAGACCATGTTCGAGTCGACCGCGGCGCGGCCCATCTTGGGAATCGCGCGGGCCTCCATCTTGCTTCGGTCGAAATCGGTCAGGAACAGGATCAGCCCGTCGGTCGAGCGTTTGCAATCCGCCTTGGGGGTCGTGCGCGTAAGCAACACGATCTTGTCGGCGATTTGCGCCGAAGAGGTCCAGATCTTGCGACCCGAGATGCGGTAGCCGCCGTCGATCCGCTCCGCGCGGGTCGTGATGTTTCCGGTCTCCAGCCCGGCGTCGGGCTCGGTCACCCCGAAGCAGCATTTCTGCTCGCCGGCGATCAAGGGCGGCAGGATGGCTTGCTTCTGGTCTTCCGTGCCGAACACGCAAACGGCGTGGGGTCCGAAGATGTTGAGGTGAACCGACGAGACCGCCGCCATCGCGCCGGGCGAATCGGCGACGGTCATCATCATCACCGCGGCTTCGCACAACCCCAGACCCGCGCCGCCGACATCCTCGGGCATGGTGATGCCGAGCCAGCCGCCCTCGGCCATGGCGGCGTGAAAGTCGTGGGGATACTCGCCGGTGCGGTCGCGCTCGAGCCAGTAGTCGTCGTCGAAGCGCGCACAGATCCCCCCGACCGCATCGCTAATCGCCCGTTGCTCGTCGGTGAATGCGAAATCCAAGGTCGGGGCACCCGTGGCCGGAATTCCGTCAGCGGCCTTGCCGACCAAAGGCAGCTTAAAGGGCTAGCGTGCCGGTTTCAGCAAAAAACGGCTCGCTTGTCCTGCCGCCGACCCCGCCGGGGTCGCCGGGCAGCCACGGAAATCTCAGGGGATCTCGGTATCGAGCCCGCGCACGATCCGGTGCTCGGGGTCGTAGAGCGGCAGCGCGGACAGCCGGGCGGAGGCGCGGTCGCGCTCCCTCGTTTCGACGGCGAGCCCATCCGATTCGAGGGTGAGGTCCCGGCGCAGACGGACGATCGCGGTGCCGCTTTTGAGGTAAGGCGAGAAGGCGGCTGCGGTGACCCGGCCGACCTCTTCCTCGCCGTCGTAAAGCGTGCCTCCGATCAGGGGTTCGCCGTCGGGGCAGAGCAGGCCGCGGATGAGCAGCGTGCGATCGCCTGCTTCGATCGCGGCTTTGCCGATGAAATCGGGCTTGGTCATGTCGACGAAGTCGCCCGGCCCCGCCTGGAAGGGGTTGAGCGACCCATCCATATCCATGCCGTAGAGCAGGATGCCCGCCTCGATCCGGCGAATATCCATGGCATCGATGCTGCCGACAACGATGCCGAAAGGCGCGCCCGCCGCCTCGATGTGGTGCCACAGCGCCGGGCCGTCATGGCCGGTGCGGGGCAGATAGACATCGAAGCCGAGCTCGCCGGTCCGGCCGGTTCGGCTGATCAGCACCTCTTGGCCGCCCATGACGACAGGCGCAACGGCAAAATACTTGAACTCGTCCGGCAGGTCCCGATCACACGCTGCCGCCAGGACATCGAGGCTTTTCGGACCCTGCACCGAGAGCGCCGAAACGTCCGGGTCCGAGATCTCGACATCGAGGCCGATCGAAAGCGCCAGAAGCCACGCCCCGACTTCACCCTGGCCGCCGATGTACCAGAAATGATCCGGTGCGGGACGAACGAGAACCCCGTCGCACAGCAGGCCGCCATCGGGTTGGCAGAACAGCCCGTACATCGCGCGGCCGGGATTGAACTTGGTCATCGGACGGGGCATTGCGCGGTCCATGAGCCGCTCCGCGTCCGCGCCGGTGATTTCGGTGGTCTTCTCACCCGACACGTCGGTCATGACGACGCCGCGCCGCAGGGCCCAGTATTCGGCTTCGCGGTCCTTGCCGTAGGTCACGGGAACGGCACGCTGGTTGTAGACCATGTAGCTGGCGCCAAGCGCCTCGGTAACCTCGTGAAACGCGGATCGCCAGATGGCGTAATTCCAGCCGGGCTCGTCGTGAACCGTGAGGCGCAGTCGCGAAGCCATGGTGACGTCCCCGTAGATCGCAGACGCGACGGGCGAGCCTTGCGCCCGCGACCGTTCCACCGAATTCACGCGACCATCTTAGGGGATTTCGGGCGCGCTGTCCGGCGTACCGGCCGCCGGGATCGCCGCCAGAGGGACTTCGGGTATTCAGGCGCCGCCGGCCAGCGCGTCCTCGGCGGCCCTGCCGATGCGCAAGAGCTTGTTCTCCGTGAAGGGAAGACCCGAGAACAGGATGCCCACGGGCAGGCCGAGCGCGTCGGTGCCGCAGGGCAGGGTCAGGCCGCACAGCCCGAAGAAATTCCCGGGCGAGGTATTGCGCAGGGATCGCAGATTGGCCTCGACGTAAGCCGGGCCGCCGTCGACGAGGTCCGCGATGGGCGGCGGTGCGAAGCACACGGTCGGAAACACCAGGGCGTCGAATTCGGTCATTCTGGCCTGGACGCTCTTGGCGAGCTCCCTGGTCCGGAAGCGCACCCGCTCCGCATCGGCTGACGAAAGGCTCTTGCCCTCTTCCATACGCTTGCGCACGGGCTCGAAGACAAGATCGGGCGCGGCCTCCACGTAATCTCCCCACAGTGCCCAGCACTCGCCCGATACGAAGCTGCCGGTCTTGCCCAGCACTTCCCGCAGGTCCAGATGCTCGGGCATCTCGAATTCCGTAAACGTCGCGCCCGCGCGCGAGAATACCTCCATGGCGCCGCGCACCGCGTCTTCGATGCCCGGGTCCAGATCGTCCCAGACCTGGGTCGTCGGCACCCCGAAATGGACACCCTTGAGCGTCGCGCCGGCGAGATCGGCGGCGGGCCGCGACGCCATGATCGCAAGCAGCGCGTTGGCGTCCGCGACAATTTTGGCAAGAGGTCCGGCGGTATCCAGCGATGGGCTCAGATTGAGCAGCCCGTCGCCCGGCAGCAGACCGAACGTCGTCTTCAGGCCGACCAGCCCGTTCCAGGCCGCCGGGATGCGCACCGAGCCTCGCGTGTCGGAGCCGAAGCCACAGGCTGCCAAGTCGCTTGCGATGGCCACCGCCGTGCCCGACGACGAGCCGCCGGGGATGCGCTCAACCGTCTTATCGCGGGCATTGGCCGGCGTGCCGAACACCGGGTTCACGCCCAGCCCGCCGAAGCAGAATTCCGTGAGGTTGGTCTTGCCCAGCGTCACCAGCCCGGCATTCGCGCCCCGGGTGAAAAGCTCGGCATCGGCCGGCGCAATGCGCTTGTTCAGAGTTTTCGAGCCGTTGCTGGTCGACAACCCCGCGAGGTCGTAGCAGTCCTTCCAGCAGACCGGCACGCCGTCGAGGGGACTGGTGCGGGTGCCGGCCTTCGCGCGTTTCGCGGCCGCGGCGGCGTCTTCCCGGGCGCGCTCGAACAGACGGCGGATATAGACCCGCTGCTCCGGATCGTTCGCCTCGATCCGTGCGATGAAAAGTTCGCCGAGCTCGACCGCATCGATCGTGCCGGCGCCGATCGCCTCGCCCAGTTCTAGCGCCGAGCGCTCGTGCCAGTCAGCCGTCATGGAATCCGTTCTCCCGATTGCGCACTGCCCGAATTCAGCGCAGCCCATCCCCACGATCCGCCAAACCTAAATCGCCGGGCCCGGCGGGACAAGCCTGCCGCGTGTTGCCCTGAGCGCCTCGGGTCAGGCTTCGGCAGACAGACGGTCTTCGGCGGCCTTGGCAATCCGCAGGAGCTTGTTTTCCGTGAACGGCAGGGCCGTGAACTGAAGGCCGACGGGCAGGCCCAGATCATCCCGGCCGCAGGGCAGGGTCAGCGCGCAAAGGCCGAAGAAGTTGGCGAAGCGGGTATTGCGGGATGCTCGCTTGTTGGCCTGGGCAAAGGCGGGTCCGTCTTCGATGAGGTCCGCGATCGGCGGTGGCGCGCAGCAGACGGTCGGATATACCAGGGCATCGAACGGGGCCATCTGCGCCTGCATGATTGTCGCCAGCTCGCCTGCCCGCGAGCGCACTCGCGCCATGTCCGCCGCGGAGAGGGTCCTGCCTTCCTCCAGGCGTAGACGGACGGGCGCGTAGACGAGGTCCGGCGCAGCGGTCGCATGCTCTCCCCAACTCGCCCAGGCCTCGCCCGAGAGCAAGCGTCCGATTTCGTCCAACGCGCTCCGCAGCTCCAGTTGCCCGGGCAACTCGATGTCCGCAATCGTGGCGCCTGCGCCCGCGATCCGGTCCATGGCGCCGCGCACCGTGTCTTCGATGCCCGGGCCCAAATCGACCCAGACCAAGCTAGTCGGTACCCCGAAGCGCAGACCCTCAAGCGACGCGCCGGCGAGGTCGGCGGCGGGCCGTGCAGCCATGACCGCCAGCATCGCGCCCGCGTCCGCCACGCTTTTGGCGAGCGGGCCGGCGGTGTCCAGCGTCGGGCTCAAATCGAGCAGCCCGTCGCCGGGCAGGAGGCCGATGGTTGTCTTCAGTCCCACCAGTCCGTTCCACGCGGCGGGGATGCGGACCGAGCCGCCTGTGTCGGTGCCGACGCCGCAGGTCGCCAGGCCGCTTGCCACCGCGACCGCCGTGCCCGCCGACGAGCCGCCGGGAACGCGTTCGACGGTATCGTCGTGGGGATTGACCGGCGTGCCGAACCCCGGATTGATGCCGAGCGCGCCAAAGCAGAATTCCGAGAGATTGGTCTTGCCCAGCATGACCAGCCCGGCGTTTTTGCTCCGGGTGATGAGCGCCGCGTCCTCGGGCGCGATCCGATGGGCGAGGGTTTTCGAGCCGTTGGTCGTCGACAGCCCCGCGAGGTCGAAACAGTCCTTCCAGCAGACCGGCACACCGTCGAGCGGGCCGATGCGGGTGCCGTCCTTCGCGCGTTTCGCGGCCGCCGCGGCGTCCGCCCGGGCGCGCTCGAACAGACGGCGGATATAAACCCGTTGCTGCGGATCGTTTGCTTCGATCCGCGCGATGAAGTGCTCGGCGAGCTCGAGGGCATCGATCGCGCCCGCGCCGATCGCCTCGCCCAGATCGAGCGCCGTGCGTTCGTGCCAGTCCGTCGTCATGGGTTCCCTCGCCGCTTCGCTCGGCGCGTCGCGCCGGATCGTTTCGCTCCGCGCGGCGGTGCCTTTTTTATAGCGGGTAGAAATGGCGCGGTTCCGCCGAACAGCCGGTCAAACCTAGAGGAGCCGATCGGGCTGGACAAGCCCGGCATACGCGCCGATCCTGCGGCCATGTCGCAAAACCCCGCCGCCGCCGATTGCTCGGTCGATCTGCTCATCCTGGGTGCCGGCATGGTCGGCATGACCCTGGCAAAGGCCTTCACCGGCGCGGGCCTCTCCGTGGCGCTTCTCGATCGCGTCGATCCCCGGGCCGCTCTCGATGAGGGATTCGACGGGCGGGTCTCGGCCATCGCCTACGGCTCGCGGCGGATCTTCGAGGGCCTGGGCGTGTGGCCGGACATGGCGGCGGACGCCCAGCCGATCAACGAAATCCGGGTGGTTGACGGCGAGGCGCCGTTCTTCCTGCATTACGATCACCACGATGTCGGCGGCGAACCGCTGGGTCATATCGTCGAGAACCGGGTGATCCGGGCCGCGTTGTTCGCGAGTCTGAAGGGCGCGCCCGGGCTCGCCTGGTTCGCGCCGGCCGAGGCGGCGGATCTGGAGCGCTCGCCCGGGGGCGTGCGCGCGAGGCTTGCCGCCGGCGGCACGATCGCCGCCCGGCTCGCGGTCGCCGCCGAGGGCCGTAACTCGGCAACCCGCAAGGCGGCACGGATTGAGGTCGTCGAGTGGCGCTATCGCCAGACTGGCATCGTCTGCACCGTGGTGCACGAGCGGCCCCATCGTGGCGTCGCCGTCGAGCGCTTCCTGCCCGCGGGACCGTTCGCGATTCTACCCATGACGGGCAGACGCGCCTCGCTCGTCTGGACGGAGCGGGCCGATCTCGCGCCGGATATAGTGGCGCTCGGAGACGCAGCCTTTAGCGACGAGGTGGCCTGGCGCTTCGGCGATTATCTGGGTGCGCTCGAGGTGACCGGCCCACGCTGGAGCCATCCCCTCGGCCTGCTCAACGCGAGACGCTACGGTGGGCAACGGCTTGTCCTGGTGGGCGATGCGGCCCACGCTATTCATCCGATCGCGGGACAGGGCCTCAACCTCGGCTTGCGTGACGTGGCGGCACTCGCGGAAATCCTGGTCGATGCGGCGCGCCTCGGGCTCGACCCCGGCGGCGCCGATCTGATCGCTCGCTACGAGCGCTGGCGGCGCTTCGACGCGGCGGTGCTGGCCGCCGTGACCGACGGGCTCAACCGGCTGTTCTCCAACGATATCGCGCCCGTCAGGCTGGTCCGCGACCTGGGCCTCGCCCTGGTCGAGCGGACGCCGCCGCTCAAGCGCCTGTTCATGCGCCACGCCATGGGCACGATGGGGGACCTGCCCCGGCTCGCCCGCGGCGAGCCGTTATAGGAGCAGCGCGTCCGCCCGCGGCAAGCCGCTCCAGAGCATCCCGGGCCACCCGCTCCGCACCCCTATCGCCCGAACAGGCAGGCCATCACCGGGGGCTAGCCGTAACCCCGCTCGCGGTGGGCGATGTCGAATTCCTTGCCCTTGAGCATGTGGCTCCAATAGAGGTAGGGCAGGAAGCTCTTCTTAAGCCACCACATGCTTTTCCGGTTGACCTTGGGGTCGAGCGGGAAACTCGGCGTCACCTTGCCGCCATAGGTGAACTCGGCCAGTATCACCTTGCCGTAGGCCGTGGTGAGCGGGCAGGAGCCATAGCCGTCATATTGCCGGCTGGGCGCGCCCTGTCTCATGTCGGCCAGCAGGTTATGGATCACCGCGAAGGCCTGCTTGCGCACGGCGGCGGCGGTCTTCGAGTTGGGCGTCGAGCCCGCGTCGCCCAGCGAATAGACATTCTCGAAGCGCACATGCTTCATGCTGTGCTGGTCGATGTCGACCCAGCCGGCGTCGGTGCCAAGCGGGCTGTTCTTGAGCGCGTCGGGCGCGCACTGGGGCGGCGTGATGTGAATCATGTCGAAGGTCTTGGTCACCTCGGTGGTGCTGTCGTCTTCGTTGGTGACGACGAAGGTGGCGCTCTTGGCCGCGGCGTCGATTGCCTTGAGGTTGGTCTTGAAGCTGACCTCGATGCCATAGCTCCGGGCTACTTCGAGCAAGGGCCCGGCAAAATAGGGCACCGAAAACATCGCGGGCGTCGCGGTGCAGTATTCGATGGTCACCGAGCCGAGCAGCCCCTTCTTCTTCAGGAGGTCGGCCGCGAGATAGGCGATCTTCTGGGGCGCGCCGGGACATTTGATCGGCATCGGCGGCATGGTGAAGATCGCGGTATCGCCCGCCTTGATGTTCTGAAGGCATTGCCAAGTATAGGGCGCGTAATCGGGCAGGTAGTTGGTCGTGATGTTGTTGCTGCCGAGCGCGTCGCTCAACCCCTCGACCGCGGCCGGATTGACCTTGAGCCCGGGGCAGGCGACCAGCCAGTCGTAGCCGAGCCGCTTGCCGCTGGTCAGCGCGACTTCGTTCCTGTCCGGATCGAAGCCGTCCGCCGCGTCCTTGATCCAGGTGGCGCGCGACGGGATCAGGTTGCGCTCCGGCCGGCGGGTCTTCTCCAGCGGATAGACGCCGCCGCCGACCAGCGTGAAGGCCGGCTGGTAATAGTGGGTATCCGACGGCTCGACGATTGCGATGTCGAGGTCGGGCCGGTGCCGGAGCAGCGAGGCCGCGACGGTAATACCCGCCGCGCCGCCACCCACGATGACGACTGTGTGATGCGTGGTCGATGCCGCTGTTTCGGTCATGGATTCGTCCCCCTTGAACGTCTGGTGAGCGCCGTCTTGCGGGCGTCTGCCTTATCGCGCTCGGTCGGACCAGGTGCCCGGTCCTTCAGTTATCCTAGCACCGAGTGTGGGGAATGACGGTTCAGAATTTCGTGACGCTCACGGGTCGCGACGCAGACCGTGAGTGTCGAGGGCGTCGAGGTAGTCCTGCCACAACTCGTCCTGGCGTTCGCCGATCTCGTAGAGATAGCCCCAGGTGAAGATGCCCGTGTTGTGCAGGTCGTCGAACTCGATCCGGACGGCGTAGTTGCCGACCGGTTCGAGAGACATGATTCCCACATGGCGCCGGCCTGGAATGATCTTCTTCTGGCCGGGGCCGTGACCCATGACCTCAGCCGACGGGCTCTCGACCCGGAGGAATTCAGCGGGGTAGACGAAGCTTGTGCCGTCGTCGAAGTCGATTTCGAGCACCTTTTCCGCCTTTTTCAGCCGGATTTCGCTCGGCCAGTGCTTGATGTCGAAATCGCTTGGCACGAAAGAGCTAGTCGGCCGCGGGCGCGCGCGATTTGGGCGAATCGATGGGCCGGGCTTCGTCGACCAGCATGATGGGGATCCCGTCGCGAATCGGGTAGCACAGCCCGGCCTGCTCGCTGATCAGCTCCTGGGCCTCCGGATCGTAGCGCAGCGGTCCCTTGGTGAGCGGGCAGACGAGAATTTCGAGGAGCTTGGGGTCGATCCCGGCCTTGTCCGTGGCCATGGCTTGGGTCCTTCGCCGTCAGTGCCGGGTAACGCCGTCGCCGTCGCCGTCTCCAAAACTCGCCATTTCCATCAGGGCGAGCATCAGGGTCGAGCGTTCGGCGGCATCCCGGCATTCCAGCAGCGCCTGCTTCTCGGTCGGGCTGAACGGACAGATCATGGCGAGTGAGGTGACCAGGCAGTGGTCGGGGGTCTGCTCGATTGCCTCCCAGTCGGCGGTCAACCCGCAGCACGCGAAGTAATTCTCGAGCGCGGGGATCAACTGGGACCGGTTGAGCAGACAGGGACAGGCGTTCAGATCCTGGCTGAAGGGCTCCCAACTCGCGCGAATTTCCCGGTAGCGCTTTGTCGTCGGTAGCTCTTCGGCAATCCGGAAGCGGCTGATGCCGGTGAGCGTGATCAGGAACCGGTCATCGTTGGTTTCGCTGAAATCGGTGATCCGCCCGGCGCAGCCGGTTTCGTATACCGCCGGTTTCTCGCAACCGTCGTTGGGATCGGTGGGCTGGACCATGCCAATGATTCTCTCGCCCGCGAGCGCATCGTGGCACATGTCGAGATAGCGCGGCTCGAAGATGTTGAGCGGCAGCCGTCCCCCGGGCAACAGGATGCAACCGGCCAGCGGAAAGATCGGCATGCTGGCGGGCAGCACCTCGGCCGGGCGTGGGCTGTCGGACTTGGCCATAAGAGTTCGTCGATTCCCTATGAAAACAGGATTGACGACAGCCGGCGTCGGCCGGCCAGCGTCGCGTCGTCGTCCGCCCCGAAGGCGTCGAACAGTTCGAGTAACTTGGTGCGTGCCGCGTCCTCGTTCCAGCCTCGGTCGCGCTCGATGATCGTGAGCAGGGCGTCAACGGCTCCGTCCCGGTCGCCTGCGCCATAGCGCACCAGCGCCAGGTCATAACGCGCCTGATGGTCGTCGGCGTTCGCTTCGAGCCGGGCCTCGAGGTCCGCGGCGTCGCCCGAGACGCTGCCGGCCTGCTCGGCGAGGTGAAGCGCGGCGAACGCACCGGCGACTTCGGGAACGTCCCTGGAATCGTCTTCGAGCGCGTCGAGCAGCTCGTGGGCTTCGGCCAGTTCGCCGTCGTTCACATGGCAATGCGCCAACAGGCCGATCGTCGGAAGATGGGCCGCGTCGTGCTTGAGAATCTCGTTGCAGATCGTCTTCGCGGTCGCCGTCTCGCCGGCGTCGAACGCCGCCTTCGCCTGGAGACGGGCCTCCTCGATGCCGTTCCCCTCGCCGTCGCTCTCCTTCGCGAGCTTGTCGACAAAGGCCTTGATCTGGCTTTCCGGCAGGGCGCCGACAAATCCGTCGACCGGCTGGCCGTTGCGGAAGGCGAAAACCGCGGGAATCGACTGGACCCGAAGCTGCTGAGCGATGTCCGGTGCTTCGTCCACATTGAGCTTGACCAGCTTGACCTTGCCGTTCGTCGCGCGGACGGCCGACTCGATGACCGGCCCGAGTTGCTTGCAGGGGCCGCACCACGGTGCCCAAAGGTCGAGCACGACCGGGACCTCGGCGCTGGCTTCGACAACGTCCGTCATGAAGGATTCGATGGTCGCATCCTTGACGGCATCGCCGCCGGCGCTCGCGTCTCCGATGATGGGCTCCATGGGCTCTCCCGTCTTCTCGCCGGTTTCGGCGCCCCGTCAGGTTGCCGGGCGTTCGCCGATGCGACAATTAAATGGCAGTTCAGGCGGGCTCTGGCAAGACCCCGCCGAAAATAGACTTATGCCGGGGCCGGGGCGAAGGGATTCAGCTCCACACCACGAACCTCATTGCCGCAATCGGCGAGGAAGCGGCGGAGATCGCCGGGTTCGATGGCGGTGGTCGTGGTATTGTCGAGCGGATGATAGTTGAGTGGCGAATCGGCCATCATTTCCGCATCGAGAATGACCGTAACCCGGCGGTCCGTGTCGTTGATCAGAGCGAAGGGCGACGCGGAGCCCGGCGGAATGCCCAGCACCTCCATCAGCAGCTCGGGCCTGGCGAAGGAGAACCGGGCCGCGCCGAGCCCCTTGGCGAGCTTGTTGAGGTTGAGCGCCCGGCTTTGCCGGGTCACGATCAGCCACAGGGCGCCCTTCTTGTCCTTCAGGAAGAGGGATTTGCAGTGGGCGCCGGGCAGGTGGGCTACGACGGGCTCGTAGTCCTCGACCGTGAAGACGGCTGCGTGCTCGACCGTCGCGGTCTCGATTCCCAGCGCCTCAAGCCTGGCGAATAGGTCGGTCCTGGTCGCGGGCATGGCCGCACCATAGCGGAGAAGCACCCGGCCTCAAGCCGTTAATCGAATCTTGAGCGGCGGTGTGTTGCAATCGAAGCGGCATGGCGTATGATCGCCGCGCTCAAGCGGGCGTAGCTCAGGGGTAGAGCACAACCTTGCCAAGGTTGGGGTCGTGAGTTCGAATCTCATCGCCCGCTCCAGTTTTTTCCGCGGTCCTACGGGGCTCGCGGATTTTTCATCCCCGAAATTCGCGCGAATCTACTCGACCGGAATTTACGCCAGCCGGTGCACACCCAGTCGGAAATGGGGCCACTGGGTCCGGGCAGGGACCCAACGCCGTTGGACCAGAGCTTTTCCAAAGCCTTTCGAGCGCTGACGGGCCGAACGCGGCGACCGGGCCACTTTACGATCCGTTTACGTTCTTCGCGTCTATTTGGCCTCGCGTTTACACGAATAGGCGTGTTGGGTGTCAAACCCGCCAGGACATCGATATGGTGAGCGGAGCAACCTCCTTTAGCCGACAAGACCCCAGTCCCCGGTACCGCGGGCTTATCGATCTCTACCGAGAGATGCACATATCGGGAGATCCGAAAATCGGGCTTCCCCCGGAGGCGACATTCGACGGCCAGAGCCTCCTGCGCCAAGCGGGCCGGATCAAGAAGCTGGTCGAAAAATTTTATTCCAAAACCTTGCTGGATTACGGCTCCGGCAAAGGGTGCCAATATCGGATGACCAACCTGAATTTTCAGGACGGCACGGAAATCGAAAGCATCCCGAAGTACTGGGGCGTCGAGACCATCACCTGCTATGACCCGGGTTACCCCCCGTTCAGCGATCCGCCCGACGGAACATTCGACGGGGTCATAAGCACCGACGTGTTGGAGCATTGCCCGGAGGACGACATTCCGTGGATTGTCGGGGAGCTGTTCTCCTTTGCCCGGCGCTTCGTCTTCATGAACGCGGCCTGCTATCCGGCGCAGAAACACCTCCCCAACGGCGAGAACGCCCACACCACCGTCAAGCCCGCCGAGTGGTGGGAGGATTTGACCGCAGTCGTAGCGGCGGACTACCCCGACGTCCGTTATTATTTGATCGTCGAAACGATTGTCAGGGACCCAAGCGGCGCGCCCACGATTTCCAATCATCTCATCGAGGGTTAGCTCTCGAGAGGTCTGCACCAGCCCTTAAAAATCCCCAGCGAGCCGAAAATTCGCTTTCTGATCAGGCCGTGTGGAGGCGGGCTTTGCTCCTTGCGCGCGATCGCCTATGTTGATTCCGCAGGGTGCGTGGTCCGACCCGGGCGGGGAGCGAGGACGTGAAGGTCGACGGGGTTGGGTACCGCACGATCTGGCCGGCTAAAGACGGGCGGGCAGTCGAGATCATCGATCAGACGGCGTTGCCTCACGGATTCGTCACTCGGCGGCTCGAAAGCCTGGCGGACGCGGTGGAGGCGATTGCCGTCATGCGGGTCCGCGGCGCGCCGTTGATCGGGGCGACGGCGGCCTACGGGATGGCTCTCGCCATAAAGGCCGATGCGTCGGAGGCAAGCCTCGAGAGCGCGTACGAAGCCCTGCTCGCAACCCGGCCCACGGCGGTCAATTTGCGCTGGGCGCTGGACGAAATGGCCGGGCTCTTGCGGAATATCCCATCCGAACGCCGCGCGGAAACCGCCTGGCGCCGGGCCGCGGAGATCGCCGACGAGGACGTCGCGATCTGCGATGCGATCGGTACGACCGGCCTTGCGGTCATCGAGAAGGTGCGGGATTTGCGAGGCGGCGACGGACCGGTCAATCTGTTGACCCACTGCAACGCGGGTTGGCTGGCTGCGGTTGACTGGGGCACGGCACTCAGCCCCGTCTACAAGGCGCACGATGCCGGGATCGACATTCACGTCTGGGTCGACGAGACCCGGCCGCGCAACCAAGGCGCCGCACTCACGGCCTGGGAGCTGGGAGCCCACGGCGTGCCTCATACGGTGATCGTCGATAACGCGGGCGGCCATCTGATGCAACACGGCCAGGTCGATCTCTGCATCGTCGGCACCGACCGCACCACGGCCGCGGGCGACGTTTGCAACAAGATCGGCACCTACCTGAAGGCGCTTGCCGCGGCCGATACGGGGGTGCCGTTCTATGTGGCGTTGCCCGGCCCGACCATCGACTGGACGGTCACGGACGGCCTCGCGGAGATTGCCATCGAGGAACGCGACGCCTCGGAGGTGCTGGAGATCGGCGGACGGGCGGCGGACGGAACACTCACGACTGTTGAAATCGCACCCGACGGGGCGCAGGCCGCGAACTATGCCTTCGACGTGACGCCGGCGCGTCTAGTCACGGGCCTGATCACCGAACGGGGCGTCGCCGATGCGTCGGCAACGGGGCTTGCGGCGCTTTATCCGGAGAAAGCGATTGGCTGAGCTGGCGTTGCGCAGGGCGATCGTGGGCGCGGCCCGGCGCA
The DNA here is from genome assembly GCA_965198325.1 of Alphaproteobacteria bacterium. Classification (GTDB taxonomy): domain Bacteria; phylum Pseudomonadota; class Alphaproteobacteria; order UBA828; family JAPUJA01; genus CBDAPE01. Next base: position 482,894 of record CBDAPE010000018.1, read on the forward strand.
TGAACGCGCTCGGCATAAACCAGGGGGCCTCGGGTAATGTCAGCGCACGGATTGGCCGGGGCTTCCTGATCACGCCCTCTGCGCTCGCCTACGACCGGATGAGGCCGTCCGAAATCGTCAAGGTCTCGGCAGCGGGCAAGGCCGGCGGCGCGCGAACGCCGTCCAGCGAATGGCGCATCCATCGCGACATCTACGCAGCGCGGCGCGAGGTCCGCGCGATCGTGCATACCCATTCGACCCACGCGACCGCGCTTGCCTGCCTGGGCCGGGACATTCCGGCGTTCCATTACATGGTAGCCGCGGCGGGCGGCGATTCGATCCGCTGTGCGCCCTACGCGACCTTCGGCAGCCAGGCGCTGTCCGATCATGCCCTGGCCGCGCTCGAGACGCGCACGGCCTGCCTGCTTGCCAATCACGGGGTGATCGCGCTGGGCGCCGACCTCGACGCGGCGCTGGCGATGGCCGTCGAGGTCGAGGCGCTGGCAAGCCAGTACCTGGCGGCGCTTGCCGTGGGCCAGCCGAAACGACTATCGACGGCGGAAATGAAGCGCGTGCTCGCCTGGTTCGAGCGCTACCGGGCCGGCCAGCCGATCGAGGATGACGACTCATGAGCGAACGGCAAAACGATGACGTGAGCGTGCAACACAACGTCGCGATGACGATGCGCGACGGGGTCGAGCTGATGGCCGATATCTACCGCCCCAAAAAGGACGAGCCGTCGCCGGTGCTGCTCATGCGCTCGCCCTACGACAAATCGACCTCCGAGGCGTTCTGTCTGATGCTGCCCGAATGGTACGCCCGTCAGGGCTACATCGTCGTGAGCCAGGACACGCGCGGGCGTTTCGAATCCGGCGGCGACTTCCGTCCCTACAGGGATGAGACGGCGGACGGCGTCGACACGATCGCCCATTGCACGCGGCTTGCCGGCACGTCGGGCAAAGTCGGCATGTACGGCTTTTCCTATCCCGGCATGACCCAGCTCCTGCCCGCGACGGAAAACCCGGACGGCCTCGTCGCCATCGCGCCGACCATGACGGGCGATGGCCTCTATGAAGACTGGACCTACCAGAACGGTGCGCTGCGCCTGGCCTTCATCCAGTCCTGGGTGAGCGAGCTGCAATTGCCCGAGGTCTTCCGCAAGGGCACGGACGCCGACATCCGCCCGGCGCTCAAGCAGTTCAACCACATCGCCTGCGACTACGATCACCTGCCGCTCACCGACCATCCCCTGTTGCCCCGGGCGTTCGCCGGTTTTTATTATGAGTGGCTCGACCATCCCACGTTCGACGACTACTGGAAGGCCTGGCACCTCACCGACCGCTACAAGGATATCGCGGTCCCGGCGCTGCACATGGGCGGCTGGTACGACCTCTTTGCGGAAGGCACCATCCGAAACTTCCAGGGGTTACGCGAGGACGCGGCCACCGAGCGTGCGCGCGAAGGCCAGAAGCTCGTCATGGGCCCGTGGTACCACCAGCCCTGGGGTCCGGCGATGGGCGCGCTCGATTTCGGCGATCAGGCGGCAAGCTCGATCGACGAGCTGACGATCCGCTGGTACGACCACTGGCTCAAGGGCATCGAGACCGGCATTATGGAGGAGCCCGCCGTCTCGATCTTCGTCATGGGCGCCAATCGCTGGCGCCACGGGCGGACGTTTCCGTTACCCGAAACCAGGCCCACCACGTTTCATCTCCACAGCGACGGGCGGGCGAATTCCGTCGGCGGCAATGGCAGGCTGTCGAACGAGCCGCCGTCGGACGAGCCCTGCGACATCTACGCCTACGATCCGTTTGCACCGATCAGCTCGCTCGGCGGGCGGAGCTGCTGCCCGCCCGACCGCGCGCCCATGGGCCCGCTCGACCAGCGCCCGATCGAGAACGATCCCGGCGTACTGGTCTACACGGGCCCGCTGCTGGAAAAAGATCTGGAAATTTGCGGCGCCGTCGACACGGTGATCTTTGCGGCGTCGAGCGGTAGCGATACGGATTTTACGGTCAAGCTGGTCGACGTTCATCCCGACGGTGCGGCGATTAACCTGGTCGACGGGATCATCCGGGCGAGCTTCCGGGATGGCAACGAGCGGCCCGCGCCCATCGAACCTGGGCGGGTCTATCGCTACGCCTTCCGGGTCGGCCATATCGCGAACCGCTTTCTTGCCGGTCACCGCATCCGGGTCGAGGTCTCGAGCAGCAACTTTCCCCAATACGAGCGCTCGCTCAATTGCTTCCATCCCGCCAAGGATGCGACCTATTCGAATGCGGTCGCGGCGATTCAGAAGATCTTTCACGATGGGGCGTATCCCTCGCACGTGATCCTGCCGGTCGTGCCGATCGACTAGAGCGCGGCTTGGATCAGAGAGGACGTGGCGGGTCCAGCTCGGCAAGCCGCGCTTCGATCTGTGCCAGGCTTGGCAGGCTGGGCATCGCGCCCGGCGTCAGACAGGCGAGGCCGCCCGCAACGCTGGCATAGTGCAGCGCTTCCGGAAGCCCCGCTCCGGCGTCGAGACCGGCGGCGAGGACGCCGACGAATGCATCGCCCGCGCCGGTGGTATCCACCGGCGCGATGTCGAGCGCACCGATCTGCAGGATCGCGTCGGGGGTGACCGCAATCGCGCCGGCGGCGCCGCGGCTCAGGACCACCCACAGCCCGTGGGCGGCCGATATCGCCTTCGCGGCAGCCACCGGTTCGGCCGCCCCGAAGCCAAGGGATTCTGCCAAGACCTGGGCTTCGCCCTGATTGACCGTCAGCGCGTCGACCGAATCCAGCACCGCGCCCGGAATCGGCAATGCCGGCGCCAGGTTGAGCAGGATGCGCGCGCCTTGCGCCCGGGCGCGATCGGCAAGCCGCCAGTTCTCCGCGGGGTTGATCTCCATCTGAAGCAGCAGGGTGGTTTCGGGGCCGAGCCAGTCGTCGGGCAGCAGATCCGCCGTCACGGTCCGGTTCGCACCGCTCGCCACGGCGATCTGGTTCTCGCCCGCCTCATCGACGCAGATGAAGGCCCCGCCCGTCGTGTCCGTATCGATGCGCTGCACCCGGGCAACGTCGACGCGCGCGACCTTGAGTGCGGCCAAGGGAACCTCGGCGAACAGGTCCCGGCCGACCGCGCCGACCATGCGGACCGTACCGCCCGCCTTGGCCGCCGCCACCGCCTGGTTCGCGCCCTTGCCGCCCGGCACGATGCGGTAGGTCGAACCGACGACCGTCTCGCCCGGCCGGGGCAGGGTCCCGACCGGGACGATGAAGTCAATGTTGATCGAACCGAAAACGACGATCATGGCTCTTCCGCGGTCAAAAGAAGAGCGCCGGATCGGATGATCCGGCGCCCCTGCATCGCACCGCAAGCGCCCCGTGGGCGCCGGTTGGCCCTAGACGTGACCGTAGGACAACATGGCGTCTGCGACCTTCATGAAACCCGCAATATTGGCGCCGCCGAGATAGTTCACCGGTCCGCTCTTGCCGGTGCCGAATTCGACGCAACTGTCATGGATGTCGCGCATCATGTTCTCAAGCAGGGAGCGCAGGTGATCTTCGTCCCACGCGATACGCGCGCTGTTCTGGCTCATCTCGAGGCCCGAGACCCCGACGCCGCCGGCATTCACCGCCTTGGCCGGGCCGAACATCACGCCGGCTTCGACAAAGGCATCGACCGCGCCCTGCTCGCACGGCATGTTGGCGGCCTCCGCGACGGCCATGACGCCGTTCTTGATCAGCGTCGCGGCTTCCTCGGCGTTGACCTCGTTTTGGGTCGCCGACGGCATCGCGCAGTCGGCCTCGACGCCCCAGGGGCGCTCGCCCTCGTGGAACTCGACGTTGCCGAATTCGTCGGCAGCCTCCGAAATCCGGCCCCGGCGAACGCCCTTGAGCTCCTTGACCCAATCGATCTGCTCTTGGGTCAGACCGTCGGCGCAATGAATGAAACCGCCCGAATCCGACAGGGTGAGCGGCTTGGAGCCGAGCTGGAGGGCCTTCTCCGCCGCGTGGGTCGCGACGTTGCCCGAGCCCGAGATCGAGATCCGCTTGCCTTCCATGCCGTCGCCGGCATGGACGAGCATGTTACGCAGGAAGAACATGGCACCGTAACCGGTCGCCTCGGTGCGCATCTTCGAGCCGCCGAATTCCATGCCCTTGCCCGTGAGCACGCCGACGAAGCGGTTGGTGATGCGTTTGTACTGGCCGAACATGTAGCCGATTTCGCGGCCGCCGACGCCGATATCACCCGCGGGGACATCCGTGTCCTCGCCGATATGACGATAGAGCTCGGTGATGAAGGACTGGCAGAAGCGCATGACCTCGTTGTCGGACTTGCCCTTCGGATTGAAGTTGGCGCCGCCCTTGCCGCCGCCCATGGGCAGGCCGGTCAGGCTGTTCTTGAAGGTCTGCTCGTAGCCGAGGAACTTCAGGATGCTCAGGTTGACGCTCGGGTGGAACCGCACGCCGCCCTTGTAGGGCCCGATCGCGCTGTTGAACTGGACGCGGAAACCGCGGTTGGTGCGCACGCGGCCCTCGTCATCGGTCCAGGGCACCCGGAAATAGATGACGCGCTCGGGCTCGGCCATGCGCTCGAGGATCTGGTTCTCGTGATAGACGGGCTTGTCGGCGATATACGGGAAGATGGTCGCCGCCGCCTCGTAGACCGCCTGGTGAAACTCGGGCTCGCCCGGATTGCGCTTCTTGACGCCTTCCATATAGCGGGCGAGATACTCCTTGGTCTTGGCATCGCTCACAGCTGCTTTGGACATGATGTTGTTCCCCCTTCTTTTAGGGGCTTATAAGTTTGTATTGACAGACTTTCCACACAACCTGTAGACGCCTGCCGGCGTGGGACGAAGGTCGATTGAATGTGACGCCTGACGCAAAAGGCTTTATCACAGCCCTTCGAGCCCTGACCGAGAGTGTACACAGGCCTTCGCTTTTCCGTCGAGACATTTTACAGTGTTTGTTCGGCGGCGGATTAGACCGTCACGCTCTATCTGCTTTCAATCGTTAAGCCTTTCGAATATTTTTCCAGTTTCTTTTCGAACGCTCGTCCACGCCTCACGGAAAAGTCGACGAATGGAGTCGATGCTGACCAAGGCCAAAGAGCGCAAGATCGAACTCGTCGATCGCGTCGTGACCCTTCTGCACGACCGGGTTCCGGCCGAGCGCGCCGATGAATCCGAGCGCTTCGTGCGGCACTATTACGGGAGCGTTCCGCCCGAGGATCTGGTCGATCGCGACGCCGGCGACCTCTACGGTGCCACGCTTTCCCATTGGGGCTTCGCGCAAACCCGGTCGACGAGCACGCCCAAGGTGCGGGTCTATAACCCGACGATTGAGGATCAGGGCTGGCAATCGAGCCACACGATTGTCGAGATCGTTAACGACGACATGCCGTTCCTGGTCGATTCCGTGAATGCCGAACTCAACCGGCGCGGTCTCATGGTTCATCTCGTAATCCACCCGATCTTCCGGGTGGCGCGCGACAAGTCGGGCCGCGCCTCGGGGATGGCCGGGGCCAACGGCGAGGCGGGCGCCGCCCGGCTCGAATCCTTTATCCACGTCGAGGTCGACCAGCACACCGCCACCGACTTTCTCGAGTCGCTGACGGCGTCACTCGAGGCGGTTCTGGCCGACGCGCGCGCCGTGGTGGGCGATTGGCTGCCAATGATGACCAAGCTGGACGACACGCTCGCCACGCTTAAGAGACAGAACCTCGATATGCCCGACGATCAGGTCGGGGAAGTGGTTGCATTTCTGGAGTGGCTCGGCGCCGACCACTTCACCTTCCTGGGCTTTCGCGAGTACGCGCTGACCCAGAAGGCAGGCGAAATCGGCTACCGGGTCGTCAAGGACAGCGGCCTCGGCCTGTTGCGCGATGATGGCGTGGATTCAATCACCAGCGATACCGGCAGCGGCCAGCTCCCGCCGGAGGTCAGCAGCTTCGTCCATGCGCCCCGGATCCTCATGCTCAACAAATCCAGCACGGTTTCGTCGGTTCACAGGTCGGTTCATATGGACATCATCTGTGTCAAGACGTTCGACCAAGCCGGCCGGATGAAAGGTGAGCGTCGCTTTACCGGACTGTTCACATCGGCCGCCTACAATCGTTCGCCGCTGGATATTCCGCTGCTGCGGCGCCGGGTGACGCGCACCATCGAAAGCGCTGGGTTTTCGCCGACCGGTCACGACGGCAAGAGCCTGCTCAACATCCTCGAGACCTTTCCCCGCGACGAGCTGTTTCAGATGTCGAGCGAGGAACTGTTCGACATATCGCTCAACATCCTCCATCTCCAGGAGCGCCAGCGCACCCGCCTGTTCGTCCGGCGCGACCCCTACGAGCGGTTCGTGTCCTGCCTCGTCTATGTTCCTCGCGACCGGTTCAACACCGACCTGCGGCTGCGTATGGAGACAATCCTGGAACGTGCCTTCGCCGGATCGCGCTCGTCGTTCACGACGCAGCTGTCCGACCACCCGCTCGCGCGCGTCCATTTCATCATCCAGACGACGCCGGGCGAGATTCCCGACGTCGACGTGCGCGACGTCGAAAATCGGCTCGTCGCGGCCGTGCAGACCTGGGACGATGCGTTGCATCAATGCCTCGTGGAGCATTACGGCGAGGAACGGGGCATCGCCGCGTTCAACCGCTACCGTGCCGCCTTTCCGACCTCGTACCGGGAGGATTTCGGTGCGCAGATCGCGGTGCGGGATATCGAGAAAATCGAAGCGGCGCTCAGCGGTTCGGACGGCGTGCGCTTTGCCATGAACCTCTACAGCCCGATTGAACAGGCCCCAGGGTTGGTCAAGTTCAAGTTCTATCAGAAGGACGAACCCGTTCCGCTCTCCGACATCCTGCCGCCGCTTGAGAATATGGGATTCCGGATGCTGGGTGAACGGCCGTACGAGGTCGTTACCGACGCTGGCGAGGTGGTCTGGATTCACGACTTTAACCTGGTGGAGCGCGAAATCGGCGAGATCGACCTGCCGCGCATCAAGCAGAAGTTCCACGACGCTTTCGCGCAAATTTGGATCGGCCAGGTCCAGGACGACGGGTTCAACCGGTTGGTGTTGAACGCCGGGCTGACGTGGCGCGAGGTCGTGGTCTTGCGCGCTTATTGTAAATTCATGCGCCAGGCCGGCGTTCCGTTCAGCCAGGACTACATGGAGCAGACTCTCGCCCACAACGCCGACCTCGCCAAGGCACTCGTCGATCTGTTCATGGCCCGATTCGACCCCGAAACCTCTGACGGCAACGACCTGATCGCCAACGAACTCAGCGCCGAGATCGGCGACGGGCTCGACGCGGTCGCGAGCCTCGATGAAGACCGGATTCTGCGCTACTACCTCTCAGCCATCGAATCGACGCTCCGGACCAATTATTTCCAGACCGATGAGGATGGCGACTCCAAGCCCTACCTCTCGCTCAAGCTCGACAGCCGGGCTCTCGATGAATTGCCGTTGCCGCGTCTCTCCGTCGAAATATTCGTCTACGCGCCGCGCATGGAAGGCATCCACCTGCGAGGCGGGACAGTCGCCCGGGGCGGCATCCGCTGGTCCGACCGGCGTGAGGATTTCCGGACCGAAGTTCTCGGTCTGTTGAAGGCGCAAATGGTCAAAAATGCGGTCATCGTGCCGGTCGGTGCGAAAGGCGGCTTCGTCTGCAAACAGATGCCTGCAGATGCGGGGCGCAACGCCCGGCAGGAAGAAGGTGTCGCCTGCTACAGGATGCTGATCAACGGGCTTCTCGATCTGACCGATAATCTGGTCGATGGAGAGGTTGTGTCACCGCCCGATCTGGTCCGCCATGACGCCGACGATCCCTATCTCGTCGTCGCGGCCGACAGGGGAACGGCGACCTTTTCGGATATCGCCAACGAGATCTCGATCGCCCGCGGATACTGGCTCGGCGATGCCTTCGCCTCCGGCGGCGCGGCCGGCTACGACCATAAAAAGATGGGAATTACGGCACGGGGTGCCTGGGAATCGGTCAAACGCCATTTCCGGGAGCTCGACCACGACATCCAGAAGACCGACTTCACGGTGATCGGTGTGGGCGGCATGGGCGGCGACGTGTTTGGCAACGGCATGCTGCTTTCAAGACATATCAAGCTTATCGCCGCGTTCGACCATAAGCATATTTTTCTCGACCCCGAGCCACGGGCAAAGACGAGCTTTACCGAACGCCAGCGGCTGTTCAGAGCGCCGCGTTCGAGCTGGGCCGACTACGACGCGGCGAAGCTTTCCGCGGGCGGTGGCGTGTTCGAGCGCAGCGCAAAGTCGATCTCCTTGAGCGAAGAGATCAAGGAACGCTTTGGCCTCGCCCAGGATCGGCTGAACCCGAACGAACTGATTCGCGCCTTGCTTCGGACCGAAGTCGACCTGCTCTGGCTGGGCGGCATCGGCACCTTTGTGAAAGCCAGCGCGGAAAGCCATCTGGAGGTCGGTGATCGAGTGAATGATGCGTTGCGGATTGATGCGTCCGAGCTTAACGCGCGGGTCGTCGGCGAAGGTGCCAATCTCGGATTCACCCAGCGCGCCCGAATCGAATTTGCAATGGCCAATGGGCGCATCAACACCGACGCCATCGACAATTCGGCGGGCGTCGATTGCTCGGACCATGAAGTCAACAGCAAGATCGTCCTCGATCAGGTCGTCAGCGCGGGCGACTTGACCTTGAAGCAACGCAACCAGCTTCTGAGCTCGATGACCGACGAGGTCGCCGAGCTCGTGCTCCGGGATACCTATCTTCAGTCTCAGGCGATCAGTATTGCGCAAGACAACGCATCCGCGCACATCGAGTACCATGCCCGGCTCGTGCGTACGCTCGAGAAGGCCGGCCTGCTCGACCGATCGGTCGAGGATCTGCCAGACGACGACGAGCTCGCCGAACGGGGCAAGGTGGGGTCCGGTCTTACCCGTCCCGAGATCGCGGTCCTGTTGGCCTACGCCAAGAACGATTTGTTCGCTCAGCTTCGGGAGTCCGACGTTCCTGAGGATGCTTATCTGGGTGAGGACGTCGTCCGCTACTTTCCCGAGCCCGTGCGCGAACGCTACGCGGCCGTGATTGGCGAGCACCGTCTGCGCCGGGAGATCATCGCGACATCGGTCGCGAACAGTCTGGTCAATCGGACCGGGCCTGCGTTCGTTCACTGGCTTTCCGAGGAAACCGGGCGTCGAGCCGGCGACATTGCTCGCGCTTACGCGGCAGCGCGACAGGTTTTCGATATGCGCGGCTTTTGGGGCGAGATCGAGGCGTTGGATAACACGGTCTCGACGCGCGTCCAGATCAAGATGTTCGACATCGCCCACAAGCTCGTCGAACGGGGCACCCTGTGGTTCCTGCGCAATCGGCCCGCACCTCTCGATATCGCCGAGACAATCGACAATTACGCGCCGGGCGTGACGGTCCTCGCGAACCGGTTTGAAACGATCTTTGCCGCGGAAGAACTGGAGCAAGTCGCGGAGACACTCACCCATTTCACTGCGGCGGGCGTACCCGAGCTGCTCGCCAGGCGGATTGCAGCCGTTGACGGGCTGATCCCCGCCTGTGGCATCGTCGATGTCGCGAAAGGCTTCGAACTTGGCCTCGAAGACGTCGCCCGAACCTATTTCGAGATCGGTGTGAGGCTCAATTTCGATTGGCTGCGAAGCAACTCCGACCTGCTATTGGCCCGCAGCCATTGGCAGCGCCGTGCGGTGATTGCGATCGTCGACGATCTCTATTCCCAACAAACCGCGCTGACCGCATCGGTGCTCAAGGCGACCGACGGCATTACAGGCACGCTTGCCATAGACGCCTGGATCGACGCCAATAGATCTCTCGTCGAAAATGCCGCGGATTTGCTCGAGGATCTCAAAACATCCGCCACGCTCGACCTCGCCATGCTCGCGGTCGCCAACCGGCAGATCCGCAGTCTGATCGTCGGCTAGCCAGCTGATCGCGGCTGACGGCTTACTGGTCGTGCGGCCAGACCGAGGGATTTTCCTGAAGCGGGGTCCATTGCCACGTGCGGGATTCCGCCTCGAACCGTTCGCCCGGCGTCAGCCGAAGCGCGATTTCGGCGCAGGAGGAAACGAGCAGCTCGCGCAACTCGTCGTCGGCGTCCCGCTCGGCGAGCAGGCACCAGAAATGGGCTTCGCCCAGATCTTGCGGCACACCGGTTCCGTTACGGAACAACAACGCGTAGTTGAACAGAGCTTCGGGCAGACCTTGCTCGGCCGCCCGACGGATCCAATGGGTGCCCCGGATAAGATCGCGTTCGACGACGCCCTCGCCGTTGAAGAGCAACCGGCCCAGGCTGTATTGGGCAGCGGCGTGTCCCTGCTGGGCGGCATCGTAATAAAGCTCGACGGCGCCGGCGGGGTCGGCTTCGCGGCCATAGCCAAAATAAAGGATATGACCCAGATAGAACTGGGCCCGAGCGTCGCCTTCCTCGGCGAGCGGCAGGAATTCGTCGATCGCGGCCTCGAAACTGCCGGCGTTGTAGGCCGCGAAACCCTCATCGAAACCGGCGCGCGCCGGGCCCGCGATAAGCGAGAGAACGAACAGGAGGGCGGCGGACAGGCTTCGTATCGGTGGTAGCTGTCTCAATGGCGGAAGTGACGCATGCCTGTAAACACCATCGCGAGATCCGCTTCGTCAGCCGCGGCGATAACTTCATTATCGCGCACCGAGCCGCCGGGCTGGATGACAGCGGTCGCACCCGCTTCGACGGTGGCGAGCAGCCCGTCTGCAAAGGGGAAGAAGGCGTCGGAGGCGGCAGCCGAGCCGACTGCTCGGCTTTCCGTCTCGCCCGCCGTGGCTTGCGCTTCGGCGGCCTTGCGCGCGGCGATCCGTGCCGAATCCACTCGGCTCATCTGCCCCGCTCCGATGCCCACGGTTGCCCGGTTCCTGGCGTAGACGATGGTATTCGACTTGACATGCTTGGCGATCCGGAACGCGAATAAAAGATCGCCCATCTCGGTTTCGCTCGGCGCGCGTTTCGTGACGACCTGAAGCGCCTCGTCGTCGACCACCCGGCCGTCGCGGTCCTGGAGCAGATAGCCGCCGGACACAGCACGGAGCGTTGGGCAGCGGTCTGCCGGGTCGGGCAATGCGCCGGTTACGAGCAGCCGGAGGTTCTTCTTTTCACCCAAAATCCTGCGCGCATCCGCGTCGGCATCCGGTGCAATGACCACCTCAGCGAAAAGCTCGGCAATTCGTGACGCGGTCGGGCCGTCAAGCGGCCGGTTTGCCGCGATCACCCCGCCAAAAGCGCTCACGGGGTCGCAGGCGAGTGCTCGGGAATAAGCCTCGGCGAGACTGTCGGCTAGAGCAGCCCCACAGGGGTTTGCGTGCTTAATAATCGCAACCGCCGGCTCGTCGGCGAACTCACTAACCAGCTCGAAGGCGGCGTCCGTGTCGTTGAGGTTGTTATAGCTGAGCTCCTTGCCCTGCAATTGCCGCGCAGTCGCGACACCCGGGCGTGGCTCGGTGTCGACATAAAAGGCCGCGCTTTGATGGGGATTTTCTCCATAGCGCAGATTTTGGCGCCGCTCGACGGCAATCAGCAACCGCTCAGGATAGGCATCGCCATCTTGCTTCGCGAACCACCCGGCGATCGCGACATCATAGGCCGCGGTGTGAGCAAAGGCCGCGGCCGCGAGGCGCCGTCGCAACGTTCCGCCAATCGCGCCATCGTTGTGATGCATCTCGTCCATCACCGTCTGGTAGCTCTGCGGATCGGTGACGACGGCGACCGATCCGTGATTCTTGGCAGCCGCCCGGATCAGGGTCGGGCCACCAATGTCGATATTTTCGATGCAGTCGTCGAACCCCGCTCCAGCCCGCACCGTCGCTTCGAACGGGTAGAGATTGACAATCACCAGATCAATCGGCGGGATGCCGTGGTGATCGAGCGCCTCCATATGCGAGGGATCGTCCCGATTGGCGAGAATGCCGCCGTGGATCATCGGGTGCAATGTCTTCACCCGTCCGTTCATGATCTCCGGAAAGCCTGTATGGCGCGAAACCTCGACGACATCGATCCCGGCCTCGGCCAGTGCTTTGGCCGACCCGCCCGTCGAGAGTAATTCGGTGCCGTGCTCGGCGAGAAACCGGCCGAAGTCCTCGATCCCTGTCTTGTCGGAAACAGAGACCAGGGCGCGGCGTGTCGGACGAAGGATGGACGGCTCGGACATGGCGGAAACGGCTCCTTGTTTTGGTCGCTCGCGGCACTGGGCCGTGATGATCTGAATCTTATGTGGCGGTTTTGAGGCTGTCCCCGGCGTTATGGGGCGCTGGGGCATATTCGGGCACGAGGATGCGGGTCAACGCGAGGGTTTCTGTTGTGCGCCGGCTACGGGCGGCTTCGATCAAGCGGTCTATATTGCTCGTCAAATCGTCGAGCGCCGCAGGCCGCAAACCGGCACAGAGAATTCCCTCTTGTGCGGTCTGAAGAGGGGGCTCGCCGCCATGAAAAAGTTCTTCGAAGAGCTTTTCTCCGGGGCGCAGGCCGATATAGTCGATCGCGACGTCGACGTCGGGCGTTAACCCGGCGAGCCGAATCATCTGGCGCGCGAGATCATCGATCCGGACCGGCTTGCCCATGTCGAGTACATAGATTCCCTTGCCGCCCGACGGCTCCTCCACGCCCAGCGCGGATGCCTGGAGCACAAGTTCGACGGCTTCGCGGATCATCATGAAATACCGTGTTACGTCCGGGTGTGTCACTGTCAACGGACCGCCTGCGTCGAGCTGATGCTGAAAAAGTGGAACGACCGAGCCCGTCGAGCCCAGGACGTTACCAAATCGCACGGTCACATAATGGCAGCCACCATCGGGCCGCGCGGCATCTATGGCGTGGCAGTAGCTTTCGGCAATCCGCTTGGTTGCGCCCATTACGCTGGTTGGGTTAACCGCCTTGTCGGTAGAGATCAGGACCATGGCGCCGACGCTGGCATCGTGGCAGGCGTCTGCCAGGTTGCGCGTACCGAGAATGTTGGTTAGCGCACCCTCGTTCGGATTGTCCTCGATCATGGGGACATGCTTGAAGGCTGCGGCGTGAAACACCAGATCGGGCCGTTCCCGGGCAAAGACCTGGTCAATCCGGGCCCGGTCGCGCACATCGCCCAAAACGGCAATTCGGGGGACCTCGCCACGGCTACGACCGAGCTCCATATCGATGCGGTAAAGATTATGTTCGGCGTTATCGAGCAAAATGAGACGCGCTGGCCGATAGTCCGCGATTTGGCGGGACAGCTCGCCGCCGATGCTGCCGCCCGCGCCGGTGACCAACACCCGCTTGCCCGCAATCAGCGCTTCCATGCCGGAGCGGTCGAGCACGGTCTGGGGACGGCCCAGGATATCCTCGATCGCAACCGGGCGCGTGTCGATCGGTGACTCGCGGTGACGGAAATCGGTCAGTTTGGGCAGACGCGCGAGGCTTATGCCCGCGGCGTCTGCCATCTCGAACAGTCGCGCCAGCGGCTCACCCTTTATGGCGTCCTCCGTGACGATCAGCCGTTGCGGCTGCTCGCCACGCCGCTTGAGCTTGACGACGGACTCGTCGAGTGCGTCGAGCGGACCGAGAATCCGAATGCCGTGGATGTGACGCCCCAGTTTATTACGGTCGTCGTCAAGCAGTCCGAGCACACGATAGTTGGCCTCGGGGCTTCGAGTCATTTCGCGGATAAAGCCTTCGGCGGCGTCACCCGCGCCGGCAAGCAAAACGGGAATACGCGATTTGCGGGCTGCGGCATCGAAGGCGCCGCCCAGCGTGCCGTAGCGGGCGAGCCGGTAGGTGAAGCGCGAGCCCCCCATCAGGGCAAGCAGAATGAACCAGTTGATGACCAAGGCGGACCGCGGGAAGGTCTCGAGGCGAGTGATGACGAACAACAGGGGCAGGAAGACCAGGATCGCGAGAGAGACCGCCTTGGTGATCTGGATCAGATCGGGCAGTGAGGCGTAGCGCCATACGCCGCGATAGACCCGCAAGCGCCAGAAGACGACGGCACAGACTCCGGTAAAGAGTACAACGCCCCACAGCGTGGTCGAAATCGTCCCGGGCTGAAAGTCGAAGGTTCCGCGGCGTAGAGCGAGTGCGAGCGCGAACGAGCCGGCCGCCATCGCCAGGTCGTGGACGGTTACCAGATAATTGCGGTTGATGCGGAAAGGCGCGCGCTTGTCAGCCATCAGTCGATCGCGTCCTGGGACGGGGAAGATAGCACAACAAGGCACCGATCAATACCGCCGCTCCACCCACCGCCGGCCAACTGGCGAGCGGCGCGAGGACAACAAGGGCGGCCAGACCGACGAGACCGAGATTGACGACCAGAATGAGGATCACAGTCTGGTCATGGCGCCGCCTTGCCTGGACCGCCTTTTGATAGATGTGCTCCCGGTGGGCCCGCCAGACGGTCTTGCGGCGTAATGCCCTGCGAGCGAGTGTCAAGGTTGCGTCGGCCAGGTAATAGCCCGGCAGAATCAGGGCCGGCGCCCAGTGTCCGCTTATCGCCAGCATCACGAGGAGCCAACCCATCAAGAAGCCCAGCGGCACGCTCCCGACATCGCCCAGGAAGATGCGCGCCGGATGCCAGTTCCAGGGCAGGAAGCCGAGCGCCGAGGCCAGCGCGATGACGGCGAAGGCGCCGAGCACCGGCGTGATCCCGATGAAGATGCCGAGCACGGCGATTCCCCCGGCAATAGTCGTCGTTTCAATGCTCGTGATGCCGTCAATTCCATCCATGAAGTTGTAAACGTTGACGAACCAAAGCCAGAGCAGGGCGGCGATCAGGCGGTCTGGAATTAGCGGCAGCAACCCCTGGAACATAAGCGCATCTGCGGGCAGGCTGACGAGCACGACGACGACGGTCGCAGCCTGAATTGCGAGCCGCGGGAGAATCCCCAAACCGCGGAGATCGTCGGCCCATGAAAACAGGGCGAGCATTGCCGCAGCTCCCAACATAACCCAAATGCTCGCACCCTCGCTCAGCGTCAGAGCCAATACCAGCCATCCGGCGAGCAGACTGCCTACGACCGCAATGCCTGCGCCCCGGGGCGTTGGTATGCTATGGCTGGAGCGTTCGTTGGGATGGTCGAGAATGGCGCGCCGGCGCAACACGCGGCACAGGAGCGCAGTGCCACCCGCCGAAACCGCCACGGTTCCGATCGCTACGCCGGTTACGAGCGCCCACGACACCATCCATTCAGCTTATAGCTGGTTGGGCGCCCGCGGTCATTGGCCTAAAGACCGCCGCCGTCTCGCCATCGTACGGCCTTTCGGGTAAGCTCCGCCCAGATTTAAAAAGAAGAGGCGAAACCCCTTGAAGGTCGTCATCCTCGCCGGCGGCATCGGGAGCCGTATCTCCGAAGGGTCCCATCTGCGCCCCAAGCCGATGATCGAGATCGGCGGGCGCCCGATGCTGTGGCATATCATGAAACTCTACGCGCATCACGGCCTCACCGACTTCGTGATCTGCCTCGGTTATCGGGGCTACGTGATCAAAGAATACTTCATGAATTATGTCCTTCACCGATCAGACGTTACCGTCGACTTGGCGAAAAACAGTATCGTCTTTCACAACACCCCGAGCGAACCGTGGCGGGTTACGCTCATCGAAACCGGCGCGGAAACCCAGACCGGCGGACGTCTCAAACGGGCGGCACCGTATCTCGACGCGGGCGAAGCCTTCTGCATGACCTATGGCGACGGCCTTGCCGACGTCGATATCACGTACCTGATAGCGTTTCATCATCAGGCGGGTCGCTCCGCGACAGTTACCGTGGTCCAGCCGCCGGGCCGGTTTGGCGCCACCGAGATCGAGGATGATCGGGTTGTCCGCTTCGTCGAGAAGGCGCCGGGCGACGGCGGTTATATCAACGGCGGATTTTTCGTACTCGAGCCGGCGGCGCTCGACACCATCGGGGGCGATACGACGATCTGGGAACAGGAGCCGCTGCGCAAGCTCACCGAGTCCGATCAGCTGGCCGCCTATCGTCATGACGGCTTCTGGCAGGCCATGGATACGATGCGTGAGAAGCAGCTTCTCGAACGGCTGTGGGCGAGCGGCGCAGCACCCTGGTCCGTATGGGCGTAACGCCCGTCTCGGTGACCGTTCCGTCGGGCGCGGCGCCGGCCTCAGACGCTTGGGCACGAACGACGGTCGTTGCCGTCACCCATAACAGTGGTCACGTTATCGGCGCCTGCCTCGACTCCGTACGCCCGGCGGCCCGGATCCTAATTATCGACAATGCCAGTCACGACGACTGTCTGGCAATCGTTGCGGCGACGGTGCCCGGGGTGGAGGTTGTTCGCAACACCGTCGGGCTGGGCTACGGCAACGGTGTCAATCAGGGGCTCGAAAAGGTCGAAACCGAGTTTGCCCTGCTCATCAACCCCGATGCAACGCTAGAACCCGGCGCCCTCGAATCTCTTGTCGAGGAAGCCGATCGCTATCCGCAAGCCGGCATTCTCGCGCCGACAATTCGCAATCCCGACGGCGATATCGAACTGTCGCACGACGCCGGATTGTTTCAGCGGGCGCGATTGCCAGTGGATCGGATGGGCGAGACCGCGCCTGAAGGGCCCTGCTGCGCAGACTTCTTGTCGGGGGCCGTAACGCTGATGCGCATGGCCGCGCTGCGCGATGCAGGGTTCTACGATCCGGCGATTTTCCTCTATTACGAGGACGACGATATTTGCCTGAGACTTCGGGCCGCCGGCTACGCGCTGATCCTGGTACCTGAGGCCGTCGCCCGACATCGGGGGGGCGGTTCGGTTAAACCCGGCTGGCAGAGTCATTGGGAGAAGTTCTTTCACATGGCTTGGTCCCGGCTCTATATCGAGGCGAAATACGGTGAACCGACGGGGCCCACGCGACTCGGCTGGCTCAATGTGGCGCGCTATGGCGTGAAGGCTCTGGGCTACGGACTCCTCTTCAATCCTAAGAAGGCCGTGCGCGACGGCGCGCGGTGTGCCGGGACGCTCGCCTACTTGATGGGCCGACCCGCCTCGCGCACGACACGTCGTGCCCGGCCAGAAGGAGTCTCCCGGTGACGCCGGAATTCTGGCGCGGACGGCGCGTTCTGTTAACGGGTCATACCGGCTTTAAGGGGGCCTGGATCGCCTTGTGGCTCGATCGCCTCGGAGCGAGAGTAACCGGTCTGTCGCTTCCGCCGGAGGGACAACCTAATCTCTTCGAGTTGATCGCACCTGATTTGTCGTCTGATTCGGTCCTGCTCGATCTGCGCGATGAGGCTGCCGTGCACGACGCTGTCGCGCAAGCCGATCCAGAGGTCGTATTTCACCTCGCGGCCCAGGCGATCGTGCGCCGGTCGTACCGCCAGCCGGTCGAAACCTTGTCGACCAATGTCATGGGTACCGCCCATCTGCTTGATGCACTGCGCCTCTGCAAGAATCTACGGGCGGCGCTCGTTGTGACCAGTGACAAGGCTTACGCCAATCGCGACACGGATACCGCCTTCGTCGAGACGGACGCTTTGGGTGGTGACGATCCATACAGTGCATCCAAGGCTGCCGCCGAGATTGTCACAGAAGCATACGTACACAGTTTTTTCGCTCCGACAGGTGTCGCTGTAGCCACGGCGCGGGCCGGAAACGTGATCGGTGGCGGCGACTGGGCCGAGGACAGGCTGGTTCCCGACATTTGGCGCGCCGTCGAGTCCGGTACGCCGCTCAAACTTCGCTATCCCGATGCGACGCGACCTTGGCAGCATGTTCTCGAACCGGTCTCCGGCTATCTCCTCTACGTCGAGAGGCTTGCTCAGGCCACGCCGGGGGACCTGCCGTCCGCCCTCAACTTTGGTCCACCGCCGACCGACCGGCTAACCGTCGCACAAGTCGCGGAGCAGATACTTTCCGCGCTGGGTTCCGCCCAACCCTGGCAACAGGCCACCGGCTCTCAACCGGCCGAAAAACAGGTGCTTGCGCTCGATGCCGGGTTGGCAGACCAGGTGCTCGATTGGCGACCTCGTCTTTCGCCAACCGACGGTCTTGCCTGGACCGCAGATTGGTATCGCGCCTTTTCCGCCGGCGGCGATGCAAGGCGTCTCACGCAGGACCAGATCGAGCGTTACGCTGCGCTTTAGCGTGGATTCGTCTTACGCTTCAAATCCGAACGGACTCTCGAATTCGTCAAGGGCAGGGAAATTCCGGTCTCGCGTCGAAACCAGCGGTGTGTCGACGGGCCAGTCAATGCCTGCGGAATTCCAGAGGATTCCGGTGTCGTGTTCGGGCGCGTAAGGCGTCGTGGTGTTGTAGACCATGGTCGCCGGGCCCTCGGTAACGCAAAAGCCGTGGGCGAATCCGCATGGCAGATAGAGCAGATTGTGGGCTTCGGCGGAAAGGGTGAGCCCAATATGGCGGCCGAATTCGGGCGAGCCTAGGCGCAAGTCGAGCGCGACATCGAATGCAGCACCTGCAGTGCAGTAGACGAGCTTGTCGTGATCGGACGGCGGCAGTTGAAAATGCAGGCCACGCAGAACGCCGCTGTGCGAGACCGAGTAATATTGCTCGGCAAAACCTTCCGCCATGCCCTGTTCCCGGAAAAACGGGGCGTGGAACGTCTTTACCAACTGGCCACGCTCGTCGGGCCTTGCGGAGGCGCGTAACTCCCGGCAGCCGGGCAGTCCGGTTTCCACGATCTCAAACAGGATCAGCCTCCATGCGGCGAATGCCGTCCTCAAGCGTGGTGCGGGGCGCCCAACCCGGCAAGGGCTCACCCGTCCGCCATGGCACCATCACCTCGCGCGCGCGATACGATCGCCCGCCCCAGTCGATGTCGAGCGCGAAACCGGTGATCCGGGAATAGATGTCGACCAGCACTTTTAGTGAAACCGGCGCGCCCGAGGAAACCGCGTAGCTTTCCATGTTGACATCCTCGCCGGCCATCAGCCGATGACCGGCGCCGATCAGGGCCTCGACGATATCGTCGACATAGACCAGGTCGACGAGCTGTTTGCCCGGCGAAAGAGCCAGCCGTTTACCATTCGCGCCAGCAGCGCGAAGCAGCGTGAACAGCTTGGCACGCGGGTCGTTTGGTCCATAACTGTCGAACAGCTTGAGCGTAATGACACATAGTTCACCGGTTTCGACGTAATAGCGCAAGAGCGCTTCGAACGCCTGCTTGGTCGCGGCGTAGAGATTGACTGGACGGACCGCACCATCGACGTCATGCTGCCAAGCGGTCCCCACATTGACGAATCGTCGAGCCCCTGCCTGAGCGACGGCATCCGTAAGTTGCGTGGCGAACAACAGGTTGTTTGCGATCAGCAACTCGATGTCATCCGCCACATGCTCGGCCACGAAATGGGCGGCGAGGTGGAAGACGACATCGGGCGCGGCGGCACTCACGATTGCACGTAGCTTCGCGTCCGTCCCGTCGTGGCGGTGGATCGTCGGCCCGTCGCCGAGGCCCGCGAGAATCGACTCGTCGGAGGTAGGGCGTAAGATCGCGTGAACAGCGACGCCGTCGGCCATCAGTTTGCGCACGAGATGCGAGCCGATAAAGCCCGTGGCGCCCGAGACGAGCACACGCTCCATGGTCATGCACATGTCGTCAGGAATGCCTCGACCGCCTCGTGAAGATAGGCGATCTGCTCCTGGTTGAGGCCTTGGTGGCAGCCGATCAATACGCCGCCGCGCATTACCCGATCGGCTTCAGGATAGCCCCCGGGGGCTTCCTTGCGATCGATGTCCGCGAAACCGGGTTGGCGCAGTATGTTGCCGGTAAAGACCGGTCGGGTCTGGACGTTGCGCTCCTCGAGATAAATCTGGAAGTCCCGCCGGGTAAATCCTGCGTCGTCACGAATCGTGAGCGGAAAGGCAAGCCAGCCGGTTCGCGCGCCTTCGAGCTCGCGTGGCAGGATAAAACGGTCCTCGAAGTTCCGGAAATAATCGAGATGAGCGGCGAAATTGCGCCGGCGGGTCTCGATGTTGGCTTCGAGCCCATCAAGCTGGACGAGACCGAAGGCCGCGCTGATCTCCGAGGGCTCCAGATTGAAGCCGATTTCCTCAAACACGAATTTGCGGTCGTAGCCGATGCCGTCGAGCTCGACGTCGAAGCGTGTGGCAATGCTCTCGTGCGAGCCGGACTCGAAGATCGAAGAGCTGCGCCCCCAGCTGCGTAAGAGACGGGCACGGCGCGCGAGCGCCGGATCATCGAGTGCAAGCAGCCCGCCGTTGCCCGCGCAATTGATGATGTGGGAGCCATAGAAGCTTGTCGTGCTCAGATCTGCCCGCGTGGCGGTGCTCGTTCCGCCCAGCGTGGCGCCCAGGGTGTCGGCCGAGTCTTCGATCACGGCCAGACCGCGGGCGTCGGCGATTGTCCGCAAGGCGTCCCATTCGGGGAGGTTGCCGATCAGGTTGGGCACCAGGATCGCGGCCGTCTTGCGTGTGATCATGGCCTCGACCCGGGCGGCATCGATATTATATGTGCCTTCTTCGACATCGACGAAAGCAGGTACGAGACGGCTGCGGACCAAGGGCGCCACGGTGGTCGCAAATGTGAGCGCCGGGGTGATCACCTCGGCGCCCTCAGGCAAATCGAGCAGCTCGACGGCGAGATAGAGCGCCGAGCTTCCAGAGTTGACCATCAGACCGAACCGCTTGGCAAAGAGGGCCACGACGCGTGCTTCGAAGGTTTCCGTCCGGGCACCCATCTGGGTCGAACCCTCGAGCACCTCGACGACGGCTGCGATTTCTGCCGCACCGTGCACGCTCTGACCATAAGTCACGCGGATTTCGCTCATCCTGCCGCTCCGGCTGCCAGGGTTGGGGTGCTGCCCCGCTCGGCACATTCGACTCCAATTCGCCGTCGTTGTCGAGATGGGCGATCGCGCGGGGCCGGCAGGAACCCCTTGCCGGGCGTCGCGCACTCGGCTACCACGAATGCGCGGGGCCGCGAGGCCCCATTGCGCGAAAGGGACGGCGTTTGAGCGACGGATCGATTTGCCAGGTATGCGGCGGTAGCGGTGGCCTGCCCCCGATTAGTGGTCCAGCGCTTAAGTTAGAGTTTGGCGCGGGTTAAGCTGATGGGCCGACCGTAGCCCCTCAACAGGGTAGGTTGGCCCCTCAACGTTTGGCAAGATGGTTTCTGGGGCCGGCGGTCTGTATCCGAGCGAGCTATGCGGCCGGATGGTATTATAGTGATGGCGCCATCGTTCGATCAGCACTTTGGCCTGCTTCAGTGTAGAGAAGATCTCCGTGTTCAGGATTTCAGGATTTCGTCCCGGAGCTTTGAGTTGAAGCTCTCGTTGTATCCGTTCTCCCAAGGTGACCCGGGCTCGATATAGAGGGTCTTGACGCCGATCCTGCCGAGCCAGTCGCGGACGGCATGAGCGGTAAACTCTGAGCCGTTGTCGGAACGGATATGATCCGGCGGGCCATGTTGGACGAAGAGCTCGGTCAGACAATGGAGGACATTGTCCGAGTTCAATCTTCGCTCGACGACAACGGCCATGCACCGCCTGGTGAACTCATCGATCACGGTGAGCATGCGGAACGTCCTCCCATCGTGTGTTCGATCCATGACGAAGTCATAGGACCAGACGTGATTGGGCCAGCACGGCCGCAGACGGATGCAGGATCCGTCGTTGAGCCACAGCCTGCCCCGTTTCGGTTGCTTCTGTGGGAGCTTCAGCCCCTCCCGCCGCCAGATGCGCTGGACCCGCTTGGCGTTCACGTGCCAACCTTCGGTCCTGAGCAAGGCAGTGATCCGCCGATCGCCATATCTGCCATACTGGCTGGCCAAGCGGATGATCGCGGCCGTGAGGGCCTCTTCATCATCCCGACCACGGGGTCTCTTGCGCTGGGTTGAGCGATGTTGGCCTGCAACAGCACAGGCCCGTCGCTCGGAGATCCCCAGTTCGGCCTGGAGATGATCAACACACTGCCGGCGACGGGCGGGGCTTAGCAATTTCCCTCAAGCGCCTCTTTCAAGATCAGCTTATCCAACGTCAGATCCGAGATCGCCTTGCGGAGACGGCCATTCTCCTTCTCCAGGTCCTTCAGACGCTTGGCCTGGTCAGTACGAAGGCCGCCATATTCCTTGCGCCAGCGATAGTAACTCTGCTCCGATACGCCGAGCGTGCGACAAGCTTGACCAACCGACTGGCCCTGCGCCAAAGCCACCTCGGCTTCGCGCAACATGCTGATAATCCGTTCTGAGGTGTAGCGTTTACGGCTCATTTCGTCCTCCTTTCGAGGGGGCAAAATGCGCCAAACTCTTCAATAAATCTGGACCACTTTTAGGGGGTCACTCCAGCGGCGATCCCTGGTTTGAGCATGGCGGCCATCACCTGCGCCGTTGTCCCGGCTGCGGCCTGGTATTTCTCGATCCCATGCCCGACGCGGCCACCCTCGACATGATTTATAATGGCGTCTATGGCGGCAAGACCGAAGGCTATTTCGGCAAAGTCGACTCGAAGATGCGTCGCTGCCGGAGGCGGGCGGGGTGGCTCACGGCCCGGAGCCCGCGCGGACGTTTTCTCGATATTGGCTGCAACGGCGGCTTCATGACCGAGGCCATGTGCGAGCGGGGATACGAGACCGTCGGGCTCGACCCCGACCCGGTCTCCATCGCCTACGCCCGCGAGCATTATCCGAAGAACGCGTTCGTCATAGCCACCGCGGAGAGCTTCGAGCCGGACGGCGCGCCGTTCGACGTGGCCTACTGCTCCGAGGTCATCGAGCATTCACCCGACGTAAACCGGTTCGTCTCGTCCATCGCGACCCTGATGGCGCCGGGCGGAACGCTCTTTCTCACGACACCCGATATCAGCCACTGGAACCGGCCACGAGACCTCACGAAATGGGACGGCTTCGATCCGCCGGCCCACTGCATCTATTTCAACCCGGCAAACCTGACGCGCCTGCTCGCCCGGCATGATCTCCGGGTCATCCGCCGCCGGCCGGCCATTAAACCGGGAATCAAGCTACTCGCCCGGAAAGCCGGGCCATGACGGTCGTTTGCCGTTGGCTCGGAACCGGCGCCGCGCTCTTCGCGGGCGCCGGCCTTCCCCTGTTGGCCTCCGGGCGCGTCGCCACAGCGATCGCCGTTGCCCTCGCGGTCATTCTGGTGCTCCTCCACCCTGACCGGGCCGCAGTGATCTGCCGTCTCTGGCGCGCCACCCGATCGCCGCTTGGGCTTTCGCTGGGACTTTTGTTCGCCCTCTGGCTGGCAAGTTCTCTGTTCTCACCCGAGATCGGACGATCCCTGGGTGTCTGGGGGCGCATGATCGGCTTTATCGTGGGCGCCGGCCTGATCGGTGGCTTTCTGACCGGCAACGAAGATGCGTGCCGGGTCGCATTTAAATGCCTGATTGCCACGGGACTATTTTTCCTCGCTGTCGCTCTCGCCGGGATCTATGTTCATTCGCCGGTCTATGGGCTGTTTCGCGGCCAGGGTTGGGCGGAGGTCCCGTCTGCGCGGCTGCTCAAGAGCTATGGCTCGGCAGTCGCGTGCCTGTTGCCCGTCTGGCTCTGGGCGGGATGGCGGCTCGGTGGCACTTGGCGCTGGGTCGGGCTTGCCTGCCTGCCGTTGGGTGTCCTGCTGGTCTTTGCAGTTGATAGTCGTGCAGGCCTCGTGGGTCTCGCCGCCGCCCTTGTAGTGGGGGCCGGCGTAATCGGCCTGGGTCGGTTCCGCGCTGCCTTCGTCTCTTTGATTGCCGCGCTGGTTCTGGCGGCGACCTGCCTGGCCCTGGCGCAACTTCCGATCATGCCGTCACCCGCGACGATGGATGAGGCGCCAGTCATCGAGCGTTTTGCCGATGCACCGCCGGCCAGTCTCCTCGATCCCCATCGCCAGGCAATATGGGGTTTCGCCCGGGACCGCTCGATGGAATCGCCCTGGCTGGGCCATGGCGTTCATATTGCAAGTCGCCTGCCCGGTGCCGGTACTGTGATTCCCCAATTCAATCAGGAATTCATTCCGAGCCATCCGCATAACTGGCTGCTCGAGGTCTTTCTCGAGACCGGCGCATTGGGGACCGTCGCGTTGCTTGTTGCCCTCGTCCTTCTGATGGCCCGGATTCTGGCGATCTCGCCTCACGATCGGGGCGCAGGCGCTGCCGGGGCCGCGCTTTTCGCTGCGTTCTGGTGTTCGTCCTTTTTCAATTTTTCGATCTGGTCGTCATGGTGGCAAGTCACGTTCCTTCTGCTCCTGGCCTTTCTCCTTGCCGGCCCGGCGCGCCGGTCCACGACATCCGAGGGATGAAAGGATGATGGCTATTTCCGGCTGGCAGCCGCCATCGACCTTCGAGGAAAGGTTGAAGAACATCCTCGTACCGCCCCGGCTCTATGCCATCATTCGCGGTTACCGGGAGCGCCGTGGGGGCGAACGTGAAATCCGGCTTCTGCCCTTTCTGGTCGACCCTGCACGCAATGCGGTCGACGCGGGCGCCAACAAGGGGGTCTACAGCTATTGGATGGCCCGCTACGCCCGGCATGTATTCGCCTACGAACCCAACCCGAAGCTGTTCCGTCTCCTGGTTCGCGGAATGGGACGCAACGTTACCGTTTCCCCGGTCGCGTTGTCGGATCGCAACGGACAGGCCGAACTTCGCGTGCCCCGTACGAGCAAGGGTTATTCCAACCAGCGGGCAAGCTTGAGCGCGGAGGCCGTGGGTCCGGACTACGGCGCGCTCACCGTCGACGCTCGCCGGCTCGACGACGAGGGGCTGGCCGATGTCGGCTTCATTAAAGTCGACGTCGAGGGATACGAGTTCCAGATGCTCCAGGGTGTGACGGAAACGATTGCCCGTGACCGGCCGATCCTGCTCGCCGAAATCGAAGAGCATCACACCAAGATGCTCCTCGCCGATGCGGTGGGACGCATCGAATCGTCATTTGCCTACCGGGCCTATTTCTATCTTCGCGGCCGCCTTGCACCGTTCGCCGAGATCGACCCCATTGCCAACCACGGCACGCCTGCGAGCCGGGCGGACTACGTCTACAACTTCCTGTTCTTTCCCGAAGAATTACAGGAGAGCGAATTCCACCCGGAGCTTCGGAGGCTGCTGAGCGCCTAGCAAATCAGACGTCGGGTCGAGCGAAACGCCGTTACCGTCCGCGCCAACGCTCGAAAAGGCGCGTAATTCCGTACGCGAAGAAGACCGCCATCGCGGTGGCATTGTCAGACTAACTGGATGGGACCAGTGGAACCAACGATCGAGGGCTCTCAGGCTGCAAGTTAGCGCCACTCGGCCAAGGCGGCCGAGCGATTGAGTTTGAATCTCCCACGGTTGTAAAGATGACGGTCCTGGTTGAAATGATTGTGGATCGAGGCGTGGGCGGCGGCGAATTGCTGCAGGGTCTTGATGTCTCTGAACCTGGATCGCGGTAGGGAAGCGGGTTGCCCCGCTCCCCCCGCACAGTTCCGTGCGAGCGCGTTTAACGCACACGGCTCCTCCCTTGGGTCGAGTTGACGGCCAGTCGTCGGCTCGGCCACGGGTGCCGGGTTTCCAGCTTGGGCCAGTATTTTGCTGTAACTCGCTCCATTCTAAGCCCGGCTGTAGCGGTCCTTCTGTGATCTGCGGCGTAGTCTCTTGAGCCACAGTCTTGTCAGTCGGTGTGCGAAGCGTCTCAGGGATCGGTGGCTGGTCGGGACGGCAAAGTAGTTCAGCCATCGGTTGAGAACTTGTCCCAGCCATTTTCCGGTTTCTTCAACGCCGTGGTGCATCCGCCTGCGAAGCTCCTCCTTGATTCGCTTCAGGGTGCGTGTCATCCGCTTCGCGACCGGTTTGCGCCCCAGTTGGAACCGCCCTTTCCTGTCCTTCTCGCAGTAGTGCGTGAAACCCAGAAAGTCGAACGTCTCCGGTTTTCCCAACCCTCGGTGCTGACGGTTCTTACGTGCGAACCGCCCGAACTCGATAAGCCGGGTCTTGTCGGGGTGCAAGTCCAGTTCGAAGCATCCGAGCCGCTCCTTCAGGTGTTTCAGGAACCGCTCCGCGTCCTGCTTGTGCTGAAAACCCACCACGATGTCATCGGCGTACCGCACGATAACTGTGTCGCCTTTGGCCTCGTGGGTGCGCCACTTCTTCCGGAACCAGAGATCGAGAACGTAATGCAGGTAGACGTTCGCCAGAATCGGTGAAACGACCGAGCCTTGGGGCGTCCCCCGCATGTTGTCCCGCCACTCTCCATCTTCCATGACGCCAGCGTTCAACCACTTGGTGATCAGCCTGATGACCCGCTTGTCTCCGATCCGATGCTCAAGAAACCGGACCAGCCGGTCCCGCGAGATGTTATCGAAGAAGCCCCGGATATCCGCGGCAACTATCCAATTGATCTTGCGCTGTTCGATCCCGACCGCGAGCGCGTCAAGCGCATCGTGCGCCCCCCGCCCGGGCCGGAACCCGTAGCTGAACCCTAGAAACTCCGCCTCATAGATCGGCGTCAGGATCATCTCCGTCACAGCCTTCTGGACGATCTTGTCCTCTATGGCCGCAACGCCGAGCGGTCGTGTGCCGCCATCTGGCTTGGCTATGTTCACCCGCCGCGATGGCATCGCCCGGTACGCTCCCGAGTGCACGCGGTCATGCAGGTCAGCCAACCGGCCTTCCAGCCCATCCTCGTACACCCACCACGTCATGCCATCCGCACCGGCTGCCGCGTTCTTCTTGAGTGCGAAGAACGCCCAGCGCAGCGCATCGACCGTAACATGGTGGAGAAGCGTCGTAAGACGCTCCCGGGGTTCCCGTTTTACAAATTGCCGTATCCGGTCAGTCGCCTGTGACACGCTTTCCCAGTCCTGCGTCTGGCGCATGCTTTGACCTTCCGGATTCCCCTCGGGCCCGGTCCTTCGCTCCATCGGCTCCGCCAGAACAAATGCCCCTTTGTTCGCCGGCTTCACAGCTACTATGACCGAGTCTGACTTCTGCATGCCGTTCATCATCGGTTACGGAATCCTCCTTTCCTTTGCGGCCCCACTACGACTGTGGGACGGCGTGCAGATCTCCCAGGTCCCGATGGAAAGCGTACCTACGTGCGTGTGGGTTCTCCGACTCCGCGGGGCCCTCTCCCCCCTCACCATGGCGGTGGGAGCGGTGTTGCCTTCGATACGATGGAAATCCTCGGCACCCCGAATCACAGATATTTTCGAAGCTCAATAGCCCTCGCCCATATGCACCCCTGTCAACGCTTAACCTCCATCCTCGCGAATGACGGCCCATGACTCGGGGCGGAAGTGGCTGGTTACACCTTCCTTCCCGCCGGACTCGCACCGGCTACTTTCCGCCAGTTAGCCTGGCGCTCCCATCGCTCCCTCTCGTCGGCGGAACGGTTGGTGTGAGTTTTCGGCTCGATTGTTGAGCCACCGACCGCAACGCTGACGATCCTCGACCCCAATCTCTTTCATCGCGGCACCGTACGAACGGAGCCGGTCCGTCACGATGACTTCCGGCCGGCCGTAGCGCTTCATGGCACGCTTCAGGAACTTCAGAGCAGCCCTGCGATCCCGGCGCTTTGTGGCGAAGACTTCGAGCACCTCGCCTTCGTGATCCACGGCGCGCCACAGATAGTGCATCTCTCCGTTGATCCGCACGAATACCTCGTCCAGGTGCCAGCGCCATTGCGAAAACAACCGATGATTAACCCGCCGCTTCCTGATCTCTGCCGCGAACATCGGACCGAACCGGTTCCACCAGAAACCCACCGTCTCGTGGCAGATGTCGATGCCACGCTCGAACAGGAGATCCTCGACTTGCCGTAGCGACAGCGGATACCGGATGTACAACATCACCGCGAAGCGAATGACCTCGGGAGAACTATTGAAATAACGGAAGGAATTTCGCATCGCTTGAGGCTATTGAACTCCCCTTACAGGCTCAAGCACATTTACTCTGACAAAGTCATTCGTGCGGATCAACGGAGAGATGCACTATCTGTGGCGCGCCGTGGATCACGAAGGCGAGGTGCTCGAAGTCTTCGCCACAAAGCGCCGGGATCGCAGGGCTGCTCTGAAGTTCCTGAAGCGTGCCATGAAGCGCTACGGCCGGCCGGAAGTCATCGTGACGGACCGGCTCCGTTCGTACGGTGCCGCGATGAAAGAGATTGGGGTCGAGGATCGTCAGCGTTGCGGTCGGTGGCTCAACAATCGAGCCGAAAACTCACACCAACCGTTCCGCCGACGAGAGGGAGCGATGGGAGCGCCAGGCTAACTGGCGGAAAGTAGCCGGTGCGAGTCCGGCGGGAAGGAAGGTGTAACCAGCCACTTCCGCCCCGAGTCATGGGCCGTCATTCGCGAGGATGGAGGTTAAGCGTTGACAGGGGTGCATATGGGCGAGGGCTATTGAGCTTCGAAAATATCTGTGATTCGGGGTGCCGAGGATTTCCATCGTGTCGAAGGCAACACCGCTCCCACCGCCATGGTGAGGGGGGAGAGGGCCCCGCGGAGTCGGAGAACCCACACGCACGTAGGTACGCTTTCCACCGGGACCTGGGAGATCTGCACGCCGTCCCACAGTCGTAGTGGGGCCGCAAAGGAAAGGAGGATTCCGTAACCGATGATGAACGGCATGCAGAAGTCAGACTCGGTCATAGTAGCTGTGAAGCCGGCGAACAAAGGGGCATTTGTTCTGGCGGAGCCGATGGAGCGAAGGACCGGGCCCGAGGGGAATCCGGAAGGTCAAAGCATGCGCCAGACGCAGGACTGGGAAAGCGTGTCACAGGCGACTGACCGGATACGGCAATTTGTAAAACGGGAACCCCGGGAGCGTCTTACGACGCTTCTCCACCATGTTACGGTCGATGCGCTGCGCTGGGCGTTCTTCGCACTCAAGAAGAACGCGGCAGCCGGTGCGGATGGCATGACGTGGTGGGTGTACGAGGATGGGCTGGAAGGCCGGTTGGCTGACCTGCATGACCGCGTGCACTCGGGAGCGTACCGGGCGATGCCATCGCGGCGGGTGAACATAGCCAAGCCAGATGGCGGCACACGACCGCTCGGCGTTGCGGCCATAGAGGACAAGATCGTCCAGAAGGCTGTGACGGAGATGATCCTGACGCCGATCTATGAGGCGGAGTTTCTAGGGTTCAGCTACGGGTTCCGGCCCGGGCGGGGGGCGCACGATGCGCTTGACGCGCTCGCGGTCGGGATCGAACAGCGCAAGATCAATTGGATAGTTGCCGCGGATATCCGGGGCTTCTTCGATAACATCTCGCGGGACCGGCTGGTCCGGTTTCTTGAGCATCGGATCGGAGACAAGCGGGTCATCAGGCTGATCACCAAGTGGTTGAACGCTGGCGTCATGGAAGATGGAGAGTGGCGGGACAACATGCGGGGGACGCCCCAAGGCTCGGTCGTTTCACCGATTCTGGCGAACGTCTACCTGCATTACGTTCTCGATCTCTGGTTCCGGAAGAAGTGGCGCACCCACGAGGCCAAAGGCGACACAGTTATCGTGCGGTACGCCGATGACATCGTGGTGGGTTTTCAGCACAAGCAGGACGCGGAGCGGTTCCTGAAACACCTGAAGGAGCGGCTCGGATGCTTCGAACTGGACTTGCACCCCGACAAGACCCGGCTTATCGAGTTCGGGCGGTTCGCACGTAAGAACCGTCAGCACCGAGGGTTGGGAAAACCGGAGACGTTCGACTTTCTGGGTTTCACGCACTACTGCGAGAAGGACAGGAAAGGGCGGTTCCAACTGGGGCGCAAACCGGTCGCGAAGCGGATGACACGCACCCTGAAGCGAATCAAGGAGGAGCTTCGCAGGCGGATGCACCACGGCGTTGAAGAAACCGGAAAATGGCTGGGACAAGTTCTCAACCGATGGCTGAACTACTTTGCCGTCCCGACCAGCCACCGATCCCTGAGACGCTTCGCACACCGACTGACAAGACTGTGGCTCAAGAGACTACGCCGCAGATCACAGAAGGACCGCTACAGCCGGGCTTAGAATGGAGCGAGTTACAGCAAAATACTGGCCCAAGCTGGAAACCCGGCACCCGTGGCCGAGCCGACGACTGGCCGTCAACTCGACCCAAGGGAGGAGCCGTGTGCGTTAAACGCGCTCGCACGGAACTGTGCGGGGGGAGCGGGGCAACCCGCTTCCCTACCGCGATCCAGGTTCAGAGACATCAAGACCCTGCAGAAATTCGCCGCCGCCCACGCCTCGATCCACAATCATTTCAACCAGGACCGTC
Organism: Alphaproteobacteria bacterium; assembly: GCA_965198325.1. Classification (GTDB taxonomy): domain Bacteria; phylum Pseudomonadota; class Alphaproteobacteria; order UBA828; family JAPUJA01; genus CBDAPE01. Next base: position 513,013 of record CBDAPE010000018.1, read on the forward strand.
ATCTTTACAACCGCGGGAGATTCAAACTCAATCGCTCGGCCGCCTTGGCCGAGTGGCGCAACTTGCAGCCTGAGAGCCCTCGATCGTTGGTTCCACTGGTCCCATCCAGTTAGTCTGACAATGCCATCCAGCTTGTGGGTCACCGGCGGACGCGGTGCATACCCTCTTGCACCGGCCGACGGATCCCGGTCCAGTTGCCCCGTCCTGAGCCAATAGTGGATCGTCCCACGACTTACTCCGAACCGCCTCGACAGCTCCGCCTTCGAGACGCCCTGATCCAAGTAGTGTTTCAACAACATCCTGGTCTCCCATCCATGCATCCGCGCACCGTTCCCGCTCTGTTGACCAAGCCGACAGAGCGGACCGGCGCGCCGTCATCGACAAGCCAAAACTGTGCGATTTTGGATTGCCAAGAATGTGAGATTTACGGTTGCCGCCAACAGAGCCTGCATGCGCCTGTGTGCAGCTTCGATGTCGCGGGGCTACACACCCTGGAGCGCTCCACTCTGCGCCGCTTGATGTAATGGCTGTCATGCAGTTATTATATCTTGTGCGGATTGCTTGAGAGCGGAGCACATGTGCGCCGTCGTCGACTTGAATATATAAGCTTCCTTAAATAGGTCCGAGAACATGCCGATCGCAATCGAAGATTCAGGTAGCCTCAAAGTGAGCTACGATCGAAGGCTGAGAAATGACTGGCGGGGCATGAGTTTCGTTCTTTTATTCATGCCTTTTGTCATCGCCATGTGGATTCTTGCACCACACCCGGCGCAGGCCGAGTCGGGGTTCTATCTGAGCAGTGAGCTGGGAGCAAACTTCGCCTCGGACCTGGATATGACCGGCACGTCCAACGACCGAGCCAGCGTGTGTGACGAGTTCATCAACCCGATGTTCGCGACGGTCACGCAAACTGCGGGATACGAGGATTCCAACTGTACGAGCCCGGATCGGGGTCAGGGTGACGGCTGGAAGAACGGGTTTGACAGTGCCGAGGGCATCCTGGCTGGAGCGGCGCTCGGCTATAAGCTATCGGATAGATTTCCGGACCGTGTGTGGGGTCGGTTTCGCCTCGAGCTGGAATATTTCTACCGCGACACGGGATACGACCAGACTTCCGCCATTCCCGGCGTCGGCGGGGCCGGCGTCCACCTGGACAAGCTGACCCAGGAAATCCTGACGGCCACGGACCGCATAGGCAGCATTACCTCTCACAATCTGTTTGGGAACCTATACTTCGACTTCCCGAATAGCAGCCGGTACACGCCCTACATGGGGCTTGGCGCTGGCGTGAGTTTTACCGATATCGAATACGGCAGTGTGTGGGCGCGGAACCCCGACTCTAATGCGATTGCAACAGGCGCCGGTTTGCCCAACGTGGACGAGATCCGTCAGAATCTTGCCGGAAGCACCAGCAGTGCGCTAACCAAGCTTTCCGACACGCTGTTCGGCTACCAGTTACTGTTCGGAATAGACTATGCGCTCACTGAAACGAGCGCTCTGGGGATCAAGGGCCGCTGGGTCAAATTAGATTCCTTCAGCGACAGCGGCGTCGTCTGGGATCCGCTGCGCAGCCACCAGCCTAATCTGCGCAAAGACTTGAGCGAGCCCGTATCGGGTAGCATCGAGACAGGGGACATCGAAATGTTTGGGATCAGCGTGACCTTGAAATATCGCTTCTGAGTGTTTGGTAAAGTTGCCCGGTATCTTGTGATCAAGGCAGCTGTTGGGTAGGCGGTGGCAGCGGCGAGTTGGGCTATCATCGCGCGGCAGCTATGTAGGAAGACGGCGCATCCCACCGTATGGCGGGGCGGAAAGGGCCGCGCGCTGCCGGAGACGGTACGCGTGGCACCAGCGCAACTTGAAGCGCATGATGACCCCGTGCTCGGGTGACTCGTCGTCGTCGCTTTTCCCGCTTTTGACGGACAAATCGGGGGCATGCGCGCGGCGGCCGCGGTCGCCGAAGGAGACCGCAGCATCGACGGTGCCAGCAACGCGGCGCCCGACTTCACCGCCGCTGCCGATGGAAGCCCTGTAAAAAATTCCGGCTGCTGTCATGCCAAGGCCATCCCACGCCAAAAATTCTTGATGATTCGACGTTGTATCCAGCGGGGTTTGATTTTCTGCTGGGCTTCGACCCCACGCCGGGATCGGGCTCGCCGCACTGCACAATCGCTCAGGCCCGCATGCCATCCTTCAGCCACCGCGCGAGCGCTTTGCCGGGATCGGCTATCTCCCCTGCCGAGCCGTACCAATTAGCCTCCCAGTCGTCCTCTGGCAGGCCAGTGAACACCATCAGGTTCAGCGGATAGGCCTCGCTGTCGGTGCAGCGGCGAAAGTCGTCCCGGAACAGAAACACGGGTTTCCCCCAAGCGATTGCCATGCCAAGCTCAACCATCACCCCCTCGTCCGGAGGACAGCCGTTGACCACCGCGAACAATCCGTCGGCATCGCGCACGTCGCGAAGGTCGGCCTGACCGATCCGGTAGGCCCAGCCGGAGCTCGCCCGGTCGATCTGGTTGTTGCGTACGAACGGCTCCCATACCTCCGCGCCCATGGCTTCCAAGGCCGCTACCAGCGCCGCCAGCGGCCCCGCGCGTTGCTGTTCGGAGAAGCCGTAGGGATTCGCCAGATACAGGGTCTTGTGCGAGGTCATGTTGGTAGCGTACCTCCTTGTCTGGCAGTGTCAGAACAAATTCTCTCGAGCCGCGAAGGGGCTGACCCTAGCCTCAGTGAATGAAAAATCCGTTCCGATACTTCAACGGTTCCCCCGAGGTCATCCGCTTGGCGGTGATGATGTACATCCGGTATCCGCTGTCATTGCGGCAGATCGAGAACCTCCTGTTCGAGCGTGGCATCGACATCTGCCACGAGACGGTGCGTTTCTGGTGGAACCGGTTCGGTCGATGTTCGCGGCAGAGATCAGGAAGCGGCGCATTCGTCATCGGTCATACTCGCAGTGGCGCTGGCATCTGGACGAGGTGTTCGTGCGGATCAACGGTGAAACGCATTACCTCTGGCGGGCGGTCGATCACGAAGGCGAGGTGCTTGAAGTCTTCGCCACAAAGCGCCGGGATCGCAGGGCTGCTGCGCTGAAGTTCCTGAAGCGTGCCATGAAGCGCTACGGCCGGCCAGAAGTCATCGTGACGGACCGGCTCCGTTCGTACGGTGCCGCGATGAAAGAGATTGGGGTCGAGGATCGTCAGCGTTGCGGTCGGTGGCTCAACAATCGAGCCGAGAATTCACACCAACCGTTCCGCCGACGAGAGGGAGCGATGGCTAGGTTCAGGGACATCAAGACGCCGCAGAAGTTTGCCGCCGCCCACGCCTCGATCCACAAGCATTTCAACCAGGAACGTCATCTTTACAACCGCGAGAACTTCAAACTCAATCGCTCCGCTGCCTTAGCCGAGTGGCGTCAACTTGCAGCCTGAGTGTCCTCGATGGCTTTGTCAGAGTAAATGGACTTGAGCCGGGAAGGGGGGTTCAATAGTCTCGTGCGATGCGAAATCCCTTCCGTTATTTCAATAGTTCTCCCGAGGTAATTCGCCTCGCGGTGATGTTGTACATCCGGTATCCGCTGTCGCTACGGCAAGTCGAGGATCTCCTGTTCGAGCGTGGCATCGACATCTGCCACGAGACGGTGGGTTTCTGGTGGAACCGGTTCGGTCCGATGTTCGCGGCAGAGATCAGGAAGCGGCGGGTTAATCATCGGTTGTTTTCGCAATGGCGCTGGCACCTGGACGAGGTATTCGTGCGGATCAACGGAGAGATGCACTATCTGTGGCGTGCTGTGGATCACGAAGGCGAGGTGCTCGAAGTCTTCGCCACAAAGCGCCGGGATCGCAGGGCTGCTCTGAAGTTCCTGAAGCGTGCCATGAAGCGCTACGGCCGGCCAGAAGTCATCGTGACGGACCGGCTCCGTTCGTACGGTGCCGCGATGAAAGAGATTGGGGTCGAGGATCGTCAGCGTTGCGGTCGGTGGCTCAACAATCGAGCCGAAAACTCACACCAACCGTTCCGCCGACGAGAGGGAGCGATGGGAGCGCCAGGCTAACTGGCGGAAAGTAGCCGGTGCGAGTCCGGCGGGAAGGAAGGTGTAACCAGCCACTTCCGCCCCGAGTCATGGGCCGTCATTCGCGAGGATGGAGGTTAAGCGTTGACAGGGGTGCATATGGGCGAGGGCTATTGAGCTTCGAAAATATCTGTGATTCGGGGTGCCGAGGATTTCCATCGTGTCGAAGGCAACACCGCTCCCACCGCCATGGTGAGGGGGGAGAGGGCCCCGCGGAGTCGGAGAACCCACACGCACGTAGGTACGCTTTCCACCGGGACCTGGGAGATCTGCACGCCGTCCCACAGTCGTAGTGGGGCCGCAAAGGAAAGGAGGATTCCGTAACCGATGATGAACGGCATGCAGAAGTCAGACTCGGTCATAGTAGCTGTGAAGCCGGCGAACAAAGGGGCATTTGTTCTGGCGGAGCCGATGGAGCGAAGGACCGGGCCCGAGGGGAATCCGGAAGGTCAAAGCATGCGCCAGACGCAGGACTGGGAAAGCGTGTCACAGGCGACTGACCGGATACGGCAATTTGTAAAACGGGAACCCCGGGAGCGTCTTACGACGCTTCTCCACCATGTTACGGTCGATGCGCTGCGCTGGGCGTTCTTCGCACTCAAGAAGAACGCGGCAGCCGGTGCGGATGGCATGACGTGGTGGGTGTACGAGGATGGGCTGGAAGGCCGGTTGGCTGACCTGCATGACCGCGTGCACTCGGGAGCGTACCGGGCGATGCCATCGCGGCGGGTGAACATAGCCAAGCCAGATGGCGGCACACGACCGCTCGGCGTTGCGGCCATAGAGGACAAGATCGTCCAGAAGGCTGTGACGGAGATGATCCTGACGCCGATCTATGAGGCGGAGTTTCTAGGGTTCAGCTACGGGTTCCGGCCCGGGCGGGGGGCGCACGATGCGCTTGACGCGCTCGCGGTCGGGATCGAACAGCGCAAGATCAATTGGATAGTTGCCGCGGATATCCGGGGCTTCTTCGATAACATCTCGCGGGACCGGCTGGTCCGGTTTCTTGAGCATCGGATCGGAGACAAGCGGGTCATCAGGCTGATCACCAAGTGGTTGAACGCTGGCGTCATGGAAGATGGAGAGTGGCGGGACAACATGCGGGGGACGCCCCAAGGCTCGGTCGTTTCACCGATTCTGGCGAACGTCTACCTGCATTACGTTCTCGATCTCTGGTTCCGGAAGAAGTGGCGCACTCACGAGGCCAAAGGCGACACAGTTATCGTGCGGTACGCCGATGACATCGGGTGTCAATGGCGGAGCAAAAAGGGACCACCGTGGCGGTGTAAGAAGGGACCGCTTGGCGGCTGCGGGCTTGTCCCCGTAGTCCATGGGCGGGCCCCGCGTGCGACGCGGCGTGCCCTCAACAGGCCGACGCGGCGGCGCGCGCGGGAGGGACCTGTGGGCCCATGGGGTCAAGCGTGGGTTGGGTGGTCGGTTCAGTTCGCCGTCGGGGTTTGACGCCTGCGGCTCTGGTTGAGCCTGTAGCTCTCGCCATTCATCTCGAGGATGTTGACGTGGTGGGTGCGGCGGTCGAGGAGAGCGCCGGTAAGCCGCTCGGAGCCGAACACCTCGGTCCATTCGTCGAACGGCAGATTGGTGGTGACCAGGGTCGAGCCGCGCTCGTAGCGCTGGCTGAACACCTCGAACAGGAGCTCGGCACCGGTCTTGGACAGCGGCACGAAGCCGCGTTCGTCGACGATCAGAAGCTTGTAGGTGGCGAGCTTCTTCTGGAACCTCAGCAGCTGCTTGTCATCGCGGGCCTCGATGAGCTCGTGGACCAGGGCAGCGGCGGTGATGAAGCCGACCGAGAGGCCCTTCTGGCAGGCCGCCAAGCCGAGACCGAGGGCGATGTGGGTCTTGCCGGTGCCGCTGTTGCCGAGCGCGATGAGGTTCTCGCGGCGCTCGATGTACGCGCAGCGGGCGAGCTCCAGGACCAGCGTCTTGTTGAGCGAGGGGATGACCTTGAAATCGAAGCTATCGAGGCTCTTGATCACGGGGAAGCGCGCCGCCTTGATCCGCCGCTCGACCATGCGGCGCTCGCGGTCGATCAGCTCGAGCTCGGCCAGACGCAGAAGATAGCGAACGTGGTCGACGCCTTCAGAGGCGCACTGCCGGGCGATCTTGTCGTACTCCCTCAGGACCGTCGGCAGCTTCAGCCTCTTGAGGTGGTGGACGAGCAGCAGCCGTGGTGTGTCGGTCATGCGCCGAGCCCCGACAGCAGGCTCATGTACGACTTGGCAGACGTCGTCGCGACCCGGGCGCGCGGCAGGTACGGATAGACCTCGAGGTTGAGCCGGGGCGGCCGCCGCTCGATGCGGCACAGTACCAGGTGCTTCACCGCATCGAAGCCGATGGCGCCGAGCCTGAGCGCGTCGCCGACCGCTGCCGTCAGCTCCTCGAGCCGGAAGCTCTCCAGCAGACGGCGCACCTGGACGGACTCGCGCTTGCCCGCCTTGCCCATGCGGGCTTCGAGCAGGCGTCGCAGAGTGATGAAGGCCTCGGGCAGGTCCCAGCCCGCCAACGGCGCGGCCTGGTCGAGGGCGCCGATCTTCTGCTCGATCAAGGGTAGGTAATGCAGCGGGTCGAAGATCAGGTCCTCGCTGTCGTAGGACCGGCGGTGCCGGGCAATCACCTCCGCGCCGCAAGAGATAACGACCTCGTCGACGGAGCACCGGATCAGCACCTCGCGGTGGCCATAGGCCACGGGCACCGAGTAGTCGTTGCCCCGGCAGCGCACCAGCGACAGCGAGCTCACCCGTCCAGTGCGCTTGTCGCAGGCATCGTATGGTGCCGGGGGGAGAGGCAAGAAGGCTTCCCGGTCCCGTGCGAGGCGCTCGCCGATGGTCTCCTTGTGACCCCGCAGCCGCGCCGCCTGGCGCCGGCGGCACTGTCCCGCGAGAGCATCGTTCAGCGCCTCGAAGCTCTCGGCCCGCGGGACGGGGACCCGGAAGGTCCGCCGGATGAAGCCGACCAGTCCCTCGACCTTGCCTTTGTCGTTGCCCTTGCCCGGCCGGCCGAACCTGTCCTCGAACAGATAGGGGGATTGAAGGTCCGTGAAGACGCGCGTTCGCTGCCGCTTGCCATCGCCCAGTATCCGGGCGACTGCCAGCTTGGTGTTGTCGTACAGGATGGATCGGGGGACGCCGCCGAAGAACGCAACCGCCGCGTTGTGGCCAGCGCAGAACGCCTCGGTCGTCTCCGCCGGGTAGGCCTTCACGAAGCAGGCATCACTGTGGGGAAGATCGAAGGCAAGGAAGTGGACCTTGCACGCCACGCCGCCGATCACCGCCATCGCCTCGCCGAAGTCCGCCTGGGCGGGGCCGGGGGAATGGACGAGCGGCACGAACATCTCGCGCGACCGAAGCCGCCGCTCACGGACATAGTCCTTCACGATGGTGTAGCCGCCCGTAAAGCCGTACTCGTCCCGGAGACGGTCGAAGATCCGCTTCGCCGTGGGCCGTTGCTTGTGGTGGCTGGTCCGATCGTCTTCCAGAATCCGATCGATGATCCCCGTGAACGGACCCCGCTTCGGCCGCCGTGGCGGCTTGCCGCGGCGAGACCCCGGCGGCACCGAGAACGACAGCATCTTGCGGACCGTCTTGCGGTCCAGCCCGAACACCCGCGAGGCCTCGCGGGTGCTCATTCCCTCGACACGACACGCCCGCCGAACCCGCGCGTACAAATCCACCCGATACATCCCCCCGCCTTCCAGTCAGAGCAACCCTGACAGAAGGCTATAGACGGTCCCATTTTGGTCCGCCACAGCCGGATCAACCGGCCGCTTCAGTGGGGGATTATTGCGCCGCCGTTCTCACCACAGCCGCTTGCCGATCTTGCCGTAACGGGCGACAAGCCCGGCCTCCCCGATGCGGGCCAGGTCGCCGATCAGGGTGATGCCGTCCCCGGCGAGGCGCCGCTGCATCGCCTCGCCCACCCCCCACAACAGGCCGACCGGCTTGCCGGCGATGGAGCGGATCAACAGCTGCCTCGACCATGGCTTCGGCTTCGAGACCCACTACATCCGCGGGCTTGCGAAGATGAAGATCCGTATCGGGCTGGCGTTGGCGGGGATGATGGCGATGGTACTGGGCCGGGCGCGAGCCGGCCACGCCGGGCGTATGCGCTCGCTGGTCGGGCCTGTGCCGCTATGCGACACCGGTTGACGCCTCCGCAGCTTCCGACAGGACACAGATCAAGCGAGCCGGCTGCCGGCAGACGGGAAGCAGCGGCCGCCTTCACACCAACGTTCCCGTATCGCTCTTATATTGCCCAACCGGCCAGAGCAGACGATATCCCACCGCGCCCGGCCGGCCGCGTCCGCTCGAAAAACGCCACAGCGCACACGCGTCACACTTGTATCATCAACGCCAAGTGGTTTAAAATCAATCCACGATGAGCCGCGTTCTCCGTTATGAAACAGGCTCAGATGTGTCAAATGTTTTGATGACAGACACGGGCTGATGACAAAACTCGCTGACATTCAAGCAATCATTTCAGACAACGACATACGGCGGGTGGACCTGCTCGTCACCGACCTGATCGGGCGCTGGCACCACCTCTCGATCCCTGCCTCCAATGTGGACGAGAGTCTCGTCGAACGCGGTCAGGGCTTCGACGGCTCCAGCCTGCGCGGTTTCCAGTCAATCGAAGAATCCGATATGCTGCTGCGTCCGGACCTCGACTCGGCTCGGATCGACCCGACGGAGTCGGAGCCGACGCTCAAGTTGATCTGCAACATCCACGACCCGCTGACGGGCGACCACTACACGCGTGATCCGCGCTACGTTGCGACCAAGGCCGAAACGCACCTCGCCGCCTCTGGCGTCGCTGACAAGGCGTTCTTCGGCCCGGAGATCGAGTTCTTCCTCTTCGAGAACGTGCGATTCGGCCTCAAGACAAACTCGTCGTTCCACGTCGTCGACTCCGATGAGGTTGACTGGGATTCAGCCCGCGACGAGGGCGGCGACCACATTGGCTACAAGATTCCTCCCAATCAAGGCTACACACCGGTTTCGCCCTTCGACAAGCTCTCCGACATACGCTGGGAGATGGCGGAGAAGATGGGGCAAGTAGGCATCGAGTTCGAGGTCCATCACCACGAGGCGGCGGCGGGTGGTCAGGGCGAGATCGCGGTCCGTTTCAACACGTTGCGCGCCAAGGCGGATGAATCCCAGTGGTACAAACACATCGTTCGTAACGTAGCCAAGGCCAATGGCAAATCCGCGACGTTCATGCCCAAGCCCGTTTTCGGCGAAAACGGCACCGGAATGCACGTCCACCAATCGCTCTGGCTCGGCGATCGGCCGCTCTTTTTCGATGAAAGCGGTTACGCCCAGCTATCGGAGCTTGCGCAGCACTACATCGGCGGCCTGCTCGCGCACGGCCGCTCGCTGCTTGCCTTCTGCGCTCCGTCGACCAATTCATACAAACGATTGGTTCCCGGCTTCGAGGCGCCGATCTATCTCGCCTACTCGCAGCGCAATCGCTCCGCCGCCGTGCGAATCCCCACTTACGAGATCACTCCAGCCAGCAAACGCATTGAGTTCCGCCCGCCCGATCCCTCCGCCAACACCTACCTCGCCCTCTCTGCAATGCTGATGGCGGGCCTTGACGGCATCCGGAACAAAATCGATCCCGGCGACCCGACTGACGTCAACATCTATGAGCTCTCCTCCGAGGACGCGGCTGGCATCCACTCCGTCCCGGCGTCGATGGAGGATGCGGTAGCCGCGCTCGGTGCCGATCACGACTATTTGCTCCGCGGCGGCGTCTTCACGCAGGACGTCATCGATCACTACATAACGTTCAAGGAGCGAGAATCACGCGACGTATTCCTCCACCCCGTCCCGGCGGAGTTCTTCTACTACTTCCACATCTAGGATCGAGGGGGCCCGTCACACAATAACCACTTCCGGCGGGACAATCGGTAATCCGGGCCGAATAGCTCTCCAATAACGAAAACTTCTGCTAAAGGGCCCCTCGAAAAATCCCTTCCGCCTTCCGTGATTGGATAGAATCCGTGATCAGCGACGTGGGGATTGGGAGAATCGGTCATGGTCCAAATGGGTTTTTTCGACATTGCGAAGCGGTATGCGGGCCTGGATGCCAAGAACGATCCGTTGGCGAGGATCGACGAGGTGGTTCTGTGGGCAGCCTTTCGTCCGCGTCTGGAGACTGTGTGGCGCCGGCGGCCTGAGGAGCGGAAGTCGCCGGCGGGCCGGAAGCCTTGGGACGCTGTTGTGATGTTCAAGGCGATCGTTCTCTGCGAGCTTTACAACCTGTCGGACGAGCAGGTGGAATACCAGCTTCGGGATCGTCTTTCGTTCATGCGGTTCTTGGGTCTGGGTCTCGAGGACAAGGTCCCCGACGCCAAGACGGTGTGGCTTTATCGGGAACAACTGGCGCGGGCGGGCGTGATCGAGACGTTGTTCGAGGATTTCGACGGCTATCTGGAGCAGCAGGGCTACCTGGCGATGGGCGGCCAGATCATCGACGCTTCCATCGTGCCGGCGCCCACGCAGCGCAACAGCCGGGACGATAACGCGCGGATCAAGGAAGGCGAGACGCCCGAGGGCTGGGAGACCCAGCCGGCCAAGCGGTCCCAGAAGGACACGGACGCGCGGTGGTGGGCGCAGTCTGCCGCGAACCTGTCTCCGTGCAGGGCGTCAGAAGTCTTGGCACTGGCGAATCCAAGTGGGACCAAGTGGGACAGAGGTAACAGAATCAAGGGGTTGAGCGAGGCGATTCCTGGCGTGAAGCGGGCGACGGGCGCGGTGGAAAGTCTTGGCACTCGGCGCTGATAACGGGGCGTGAAACGGCGATTTACCGGCTGTTTACGCTAGAAGAAATGCGGGCGATCGAGGGCTCCGAAAAACTGGCAAAATTTGGTGCGATTGAAGAGCCCGAATTGTGGCTCCGAGGGCGTTGATTTCAGTCGCCAAAATCCTCGTCGTGATTCTCGCCGTCCCTCGGGGCCGGCACGACCAGCCCATCGAAAACGGCGGGCAAGGTTTCGCGGAGCGGCGGATGCTGAATCGGCCAGTACTCGTCCGCGAGCAGGGTCAGGAATTCAACCGGGTCGTGGGCCGGGTCGACGAGGTCCCACATTCCCCACGGGTCGCCGATCGTGACCGGCTTGGGCGCCTCGAACCGCTCCCGGATATAGGCCACTTCATAATGGTCGCCGGCGACGGTTCCGGCCTCGTCATCCCAGGTGAAGGCGAGGTGCTCAAGGTTTTTGCCACGAGACGCCGGGATCGCAGGGCAGCGCTGAAGTTTCTGAAACGGACGATGAAGCGCTACGGCCGGCCCGGGACCATCGTAACGGACCGGCTTCGGTCTTACGGTGTCGCGATGAGAGAGATCGGCATCCTGGAGCATCAGGACCGTGGACGATGCCTCAACGATCAAGCAACGACATTTGCGTCCAGGCCACGCGCCGCAAGATTCCCATGGGCACCCGCCCGGATGCTGGCCGCGACAGCCGCGGCACCGTCCTCGGGATCATGATCGGCGGCGAGGATTGTGCCCCGCACGCGGCCGGCAAGGTCCGGAAAAGACGCGGCGGCGGCGATTTCGCTGCGACGATCCGGGACTGTCCGGGATCGTCTCGAGTATCGGCGCGGCGCGGACACCGGTTAGAAGAAAAATTTGAGGCCGAGCGAGACGGCCCAGAAGCTCAGTAGGGGCGCCGAAATACCGTAATGGACCGGCGCACCGCCTGGCGCGACTGTCGACGCGTGCCCGCGCAAACTTCGCCATGCGTTGCCGTCGTCGCGGAAATCGCCAAGGGCACTTCCGTAGCGGAACTTGGCCGTTAGCAGGCGCCGTTCGGTCAGGGCGTAATCCAGTCCGGCCATCAACTGGTAGCCCCACAGCCAGTCAGACAGAGTCTCGCTTGCGTGAGATACCTTGTTCGCCGCGCCGGAATGCCGGGGCGGATCCAGTGCGCGTAGCGCTTCCTCGCCCCGCCGGATCGAGGTCGCCGAATAGTCCATCTCCACCCGAGACGCCCCGACGCCGACGCCGACATAGGGCGTGAACGCCGATGCGCCCAAGTCTGGAAAGTCGTAATAAAGATTGGCGAAGAAATTGTCGGCGCGAAGTCCGCCGATCTCCTCGTCGCGTACGGAGAACTCCCTTTGCTTGGGGTCGCCGGGAACGAACAGGCTCACCTTTTCCCCGCCCTGCCAGCGGTGGAAATACTCGGCCTCGATGCGAATCGGTCCGAGGCCCGTGTAACCGATATGGACGCCGGCCAGCACGCCGGCGCCGAGATCGAACTCACTGGCGCTCGACGGAAGGTTCCGAGGTTGGCACCGTTCGGCGGGCAGCGGCAGCTGCTCGCCACCGATGACGATCGGGTCCAGCCACTGGTCGCAGTTCGTCGGGATGCCAACATTGGTGCGCGTGGACTCGAGCGACCGCGCCACCGACACGCCGAGGTCGGCGCCGAAATAGAAACCGCGGCCAGCCTCGTCCGCCGCCGCGGCCGTCGCGACCACCGTCGCGACCGCCACCAGAACCGCGACGGCAAGACCGTGCGTGGCATGGCGCATGGATCGCATGCTTTCCTGTCTGTCGCGGGTGCCTCAAGCGGGGCCCCATTTCCAGGCAGCGTAGCGCACGGCAACCCGCCTGTCCCGCCCGTTTCCATCAGGCATCCGAAGCAATGGCTGGGACCTTTTCCGCTTCAGGACGGCCACGTGCTGGCGGGGACGAGGATTTCTGTGTGGGGCGTCGCGCGGCCGATGGAGGATTCGCGGAAGACGACGGTGAGGACTTCGATGGCCTTGTGCCTGCCGGAAAGGATATCCGAGGGTGATGCAAAATTCCAAGGTCCCTGCCGCAGATGGAATAAATGGGAGAGACAGCCTGCGGGGCCGATCAGAAAACCATTTCCATCGCCAAGCTGTGGGCGTCCAGGGGCAGATCGGCCGGCAGCGTGCTGTGACAACCCAGCGCAAGACGCGCCGCCGACCGGCACAGGGCCAGCGCGTCGAGAATATCGTCCTTAGCCGCGCCGGAGCCGCGCGTTCGCTCCAGCCATTCTAGAACCACCGCCCGGTCGATGAAGCTGGTCAGCGCGTCCAGACGTTCATCCCGGCCTGCCGCTTTCTTTTTGTTGTGTTCCATCGACCGCCCAGCTGCCATGTAGAAGGATAGTTCGGGATGGCCTTCGCGGAAGGCCCGATTGCGGGCCGACGCGATGTAAGCATCGACTTCCCGGATTTTAGGCAGGATTGCCCACATCTGCATGTTCACTCCGAGGCCATCCTGCTTCCTGCCCCAGGCATGAGCACATTCACGGCTCTTCATCGACAGCAGCGGTCGCCGCGCGCCGGTGAACACACTCCTGCCGCGCTGAGGCCCGAGAATCCTGCGCACTTCCAGATCGCAATCCCGCCGTCCGCTGTCCGGCAGGCCGATCGGGATGTCGATCAGAACAATGCCGGTCTTCGGCAGTTCGGCCAGCGCCCTGAAGACTTGCTTGTCGAACCGACCCTCTTCGTCGCGCCGGACCATCACCCAGCCGCGCTTGCAGCCATCAACCCCGGCGATGGACTGGCCACGCGTCGGCAGTTTCGGGTCGCCGCACGGTAGGTCGGGCGGAGCCAATGGCACCTCCTCATTCTGTCCCACAATCACCTCCAGTGACCATCGAAGCGGCCCTGACCGCTATCCGAGTGTAACCAGAGGCCCAAGCGGAGCGGCGCGTCCTACCCGTCAAGAGCACGCTGCCACAAGCACGCTTGCATCGCCAGAGAATGCTGATCAGCATCCGCATCAACCCCTTGGATTCCCTGCCTTTCGGCGAGGCGAATGCTGATAAGCATACGACGCGGTTAGGGGAGTTCCTGCGTATGTGCTCATTAGCATTCGCCGCCGAATGCACGATGAACGCCGGAACGGAGCGTTTTGCGACATGAAATCCGCCGATTCCAAACTAAATATGGCGCCTGTAGATGAACTCCGCCAGAACGGCGCGCGAGGCTTCATCGGGAGGCTCTCCGCCCGCGAGAGCGGCGATCAACGTCAGCGCCCGACGGTCGTCCTCCCGGAGCTCCCGCCGGGGCCAGCCGTCCTTGAGAATCCGGACGCCTTGAGCGAAGCCCCGCTCCCAGGCCATGAAATCGCCCTCGCCCAGTCCGGCGAGGAGTTCGTTATACCGTCCCGCCGCCGGCGAAAGGAATTGTTCCAGCGTCCGGTCATCACCCATGCCTCGGTCCCGCTCCGCTACGGCGGAGAGCCAAACACCGGGGCGAGGCACCAGGGGCGCGAGCGCGGCGGCCGACAGATGGCCGTCGAGTCGTGCCGGCGGAGCACTCGTCAAGAGGTCTCCTTCCGGCTATGCCTCCGACACGCCCGGTTCCGTTAATCCGTCCGCGCCGTCTCCGTCGTCCGTCCCAAGCTCGTGTTCCTCCGCCTGCCGGGCGTCGACGGGGACGGCGGTCTCTGTGGCGTGCCCATCGCCCGCCGTAAGCCGGCCCGAGGTTTCGCCGCCCGGCTCGATCTCGATCTCGCCGTAAAAGATCTCACCGTCGATCTTGCCGCCGGCACGCACGGTGAGCCGCCTGCGTACGACAAGTTTGCCCGAAAACTCGCCCGAGATGTCCGCGTCCTCGACTTCCACCAAGCCCGAGAACCGGCCGCTTCGTCCGATCTGGATCTCGCGCCCGTTCTGCAGGGTAGCGTCGACCGTGCCCTCGACCACGAGCAGATCGCAGGACTCGATTTCGCCCGACATCTCGACGTCCTTGCCCACAGTCATGCGCTTGTTCTCCGAACGCGAGACAGCGCCGTCCCCGGCGGGCCGGGAGATCCCGGGCATGCCGGGCAGCCCCGGTGCCGGAGGCTTGGAGGTGGCCGGGGTCGGTACGTAAGTCGGCTGGGCCGTGCTCTTGGGATCGTCGTTGTCGGGCGCCGTTTCCGGCGCAGGTTTGGCGCTCTCCTCGTCTTTCTTGCGGTCGAGCATCGTCTTCGTCCTTTCGCTTCGCCATCGCGGGTCTGGAACGTGTCTCGGGATCCGAAGGGCTATAGGCCCTCCTATAGATTTCATCCGGCGTAGAAGTCCAGGCCTTTCCGGGTGATGCCGATAGTGTTGGTGGCCTGCACACGATCCTGCTTCCCGGCATCTTATCGGGCTTTTGCAGTCGCACCGTGCGACAGCTTGAGATCATCGCGCCTCATCATCAACTGGACGTTCTTTGGCGCAACCAGCCAAGCCAATCGCTGGGGTGCCTTGAATACCAGGGTTTCTGCGCCGGATGGGATTAATGGAAGGGACAGGATGGTCGGCCGACAGAAACCTGCATGATCTCGCCGCCTCAACGAGAAGCCTTTCTCCCACTCTACGCCACATTGAGAGTACCGATCTGCACGCCACTCGGATTAGTTTTGAGCGCGAAGTCTGTGTAGAGGACCATGCGATCGCTTCTTTCCACCGGTCGACGCCCACTACCGCCGGTGCGGCGAGACCCATCTGAATTCCATGAGGTCCGGCCAGTGCTTATTCCGCCTTTTCATTCTTGGACACGATGAAACCCGACGCTCCCTTACCTTTCGCGCGACGCAGTGTGTAGCCACGGTTGCCGAGCTTGAACTCTGGATCATTCTCGAATCCCGAGAGAGCCTCGATGATCTTCACCGCGACGGGATCGGTCTTGTCTTTGGCCTGCGGGGCTGCCTGGCGCGCGAGCCACTTTGCGAATACGTCCTCGGCGAGGTCATCCCCGACAGATCTCCGAAGCGCGTTCAATTTCCTCAACTGGCCCTTCGTGAGTTCACTTTCATCGATCGCCATTCCCAGACTCCTTCATCTGTTGCATGTCCCTGTGTTCCGTAACGCGCTTATACAACGGCCGACCGTACCGGCCACACAGATATTGCCGTTCCCTTCTGACCACGGTAACAAGCCAGAGCTATTTGTTTCCGATGTGATTTATCGCCGTGAAACCCTACCGGTTTGTGTTCTGCAGAAGCCCGGCTGAGAGAAAGCGGTGTAATCTTCGATGTCCATGCCGTGTTGCTTGATCGTGATCCCACCGGGGTTGTTCAACGCTCTTTACATGAGCTTGTACCCGGCGAACGTATCGAGGTCCCCGAGGGGCGTTTCGGTACCGGACATCGACCACGTCGGTGACCTTGTTGGCGCGTAGGATGTTGGCGGCGAAGTCGCGGAATTGGGCGACGATGCCGGGGTTCTCGCGCACCCGGCTGGTGTCTTCGGCCATGATCCCGTCTCGTGAGTGCAGCGAAGACGGTTCCCGATCTCAGTGGCCGCGGATGGCAGTGACGGTAAATCCTGCTGCCGGTTTGAAGCTGGCGACATAGCAGACGGTCCCGGTACTGCACCCAAGCCGCGGCGATGGCGCCTTTGCGCTCCATCGTGTCTCAGGCGCAGAGCAGAACGAAGCCCGACAGCGATAGCACGACGCCACGGAGGGTGCCCCAAAATACCGGGGTTTCTGCACCGGATGGAATTAATAGAGGGAAGCGTGGTAAAGCGTGCAGGATGGCGCAGCCAGTCGCCCACGGAGCTGCCGGTCGCGAGATAGCGCAAGCCGCAATGGAAAGATTCGGCTCGACCCGCCGCTGGTTCCCGAGGTGAAGTCGCCCGTGTAGACGAGAAGTGTCGAATAGCCGGCAGTGGCGAGTTGTTGGGTCGCGCCGACGCCGTTGATGCCCGCGCCGATGACGGCCACGTTGGGGTGGCGCCCGTCGAGATCCGGAAGATGTGCGCAGTCCATGCCATTCATCGATTGCTGCGCGGCTCAATCGACGATCATTAATCGGGTTCGAACCGGTTGCCACACCGAAATGGAGGCGCGGCCGGTTTCAAAAGGTGTCGTCGTCTTCGCTCCGGCCGGATGGGATGACATCGGAGGCTGGAGACTCGTCCGCACGCGGGTCGAGCTCCATGGCATGGGGCGTTGTGCGGGGCAGGGGGCGAAAATCCTCCTGCTCGTCGATGGGCGGCGCCGCACGCCGGCTCATCCGCCATAGGCTGAAGAGCAGGGTGAAGACGCCGACCGCGCCGCCGAGGGCGAACAGCCCGGCGGGGCCCATTCCCATGATGGCCCCGGAGGCCGCGAGTGGGCCGACCACGGCGCCGGCGCCGTAGGCCAACATCAGCCCGCCGCTCGCTCCGACCCGATCCCGGCCGTCGATGAAGTCGTTGGCATGGGAGACACAGAGCGGATAGAGAGCGAAGACGAAACCGCCGTTGATAGCAGCGACCGTGAGCAAGGCTGCCTCGCCGGCGCCCATGACGGCGATCACGGTGCCAGCGGTGAGCCCCATGGCGGCGCAGGAGACGGCAATCACCGTGCGCCGGTCGAACCGGTCCGACAACCAGCCAAGCGGCCACTGCAGGACGAGACCGCCCAGGATCGTGGCGGCCATGAAGCGGGCGGTGCCCGCGATATCGAGTGCAACACCGTCGGCAAATACGGGACCAAGGCCATAGAAGGCACCGACTACGGCACCACTCGCAAAACACCCGACGGTGCCCAATGGCGAGATACGGTAGAGCCGGCGCAGGCCGAAGTAATCAGTTGACGGCAGGGGCGGAGCCGGCGTTCGGGCGAGCGCCACTGGAACCAGTGCAATCGACATCAACACCGAGCAAATGCCAAACAGGGCGAAGGCCGAAGGCTCCCACAGATTGAGCAGAAACTGAGAGGCGCCGAGTGCGAAATAGATCGTGATCATGTAGATCGACAGGAACTTGCCGCGGGTCTTGTTGGTGGCGCGATCATGGAGCCAACTCTCGATGCACATGTAGAGCACTGCGATGCAGAAACCTTCGATCAGGCGCAGCACAGCCCAGAGCGCCGGATCGACGGCAAAGCCGTGGGACAGCATCGCCGCCGAGCAGATTGAGGCGAAGGCTGCAAACGCCCGGATATGGCCAGCCAGCGCGATGATCCGGTGGGCTGTCACCGAGGCGGTGACCAGGCCGACGAAATAGGCCGCGGCCATCAGACCGGGGATGTAGGCGGGATAGCCCGCCTGCACGAGACGGACACCGAGCAGGGTGCCGATCAGCCCATTGCCGAGCACCAGCAGCATGACGCCGAGAAACAGCGGCGAGCTGGACAGGATCAGGTGGCGCATGGTTAGCGCAGTATCCGATGGACGTTCTGGTGTAAAGACGGAGCCATCAGGTGTCGGTCGTCTGGCTTCTCTGGTGGGCGCCCCAGCTCGCGGCCTCGATGTGAACCCCTTGCAGTGCCAGCCGATGACAGTCTCGGGCTTGACGACCACTGTCGACGCTCACGCACTATTAGGATGCTGGGCTCGGGGTGCGTCCATGCACTTCCGAACGAACTCGACGGCGGCACGCATATACCAGGGCAGTCGGCTTCCCGTCCCGTGAAATCCCACATGGCCGCCGCCGCGCGTAACCATTACGCGAAGCGGAGGTTGTTCGATGATGCCCGACGTGGGGGAACCCAGGGATCGTCGTCCGCGTGCAGGAGGAGGGTAGGGACGCGGAGCGTGTCGATGTCGTGGATCGGCGGGCATGAGGCGTAGTAAGTCCGCCGCGTCGCGAAACCCTGCGGCCCTCGCGGTAAACACATTGTCGAAATCCCGAATACGGCAGTGTCGAAGCAAATCGGCTTGAGCCGGGAAGGAAGCTCCCGTAGCCTCTGCCGATGCACGATCCTTTGCATTATTTCAACAGCTCACCCGAGGTGATCCGCCTGACGATGATGATGGACATCCGCTTCCCGTTGTCACTGAGGCAGGTCGAAGATGTGCTGTTCGGGCGCGGTATCGACATCTGCCATGAGACCGTACGGTTGTGGTGGAACCGGTTCGATCCATTGTTTGGCGCGGAGATCAGGGAGCGCCGGGATCGCAGGGCAGCGCTGAAGTTTCTGAAACGAACGATGAAGCGCCACGGCCGGCCCGGGACTATCGTAACGGACCGGCTTCTGTCAACGGCGGAGCCAAAATCAGTCCAGTTGGGCGGCAACGCCGTCAGCGTCTCAAGATCTTGCTCAAGCCGTTCACCGGTGGTTTTGGCCGCGCCATTAGTTCGTCGAGCCGCGCAACGGCCGAACAGCCATCTTCCCGGTAGTCCGGACCGGAATAGGTCCCTACGGCACGCCGGGCCACCCGCGGTGAGGTGCCTCCGCCGATGCGTAATCCTTTCCGTTATTTCAACAGTTCACCCCAGGTGATCCGCCTCGCGGTGATGATGGGCGCTGTCAATTCCATGGCTCTATACGAACCGGATCGCAAAACATAAGGAGATTGCGCGTCGAGCAAATTCGGGGCACGCTCGGCTGGTCCGGGAGGTTCCATATGGAAAATCCCGGTTCACTCTTGTTCCGACTTTTCGACGGTTTCTCTGGATTCGCAGGAAAACGATTTGAGCGTTAATTCCGAAGCCGCGAAGGGGCCCGCCACCCGTTGGGACGTAGTGGCGCTGGCGGTGATGGCTGGGGTGATGGTCGGGCTCACGGTGGGCAAGGTGCCGCCCGCGCTGGGCATGATCGGCGCCGACCTTGGGCTGGACAAGGTGACCGCCGGCTGGATCGCCTCGATCTTCTTTGTCTTTGGCGCGGGCTTCGCTGTGATAGCGGGTATGCTGGGCAGCCGGACCGGCGCGCGGGCGATGGTGACCGGGGGCCTGCTCGCCATGGTGATCGGCGCGCTCATCGGCGCCTTCGCGGCATCCGCCGGCCTGCTGCTGGCGAGCCGCGTGATCGAGGGCATCGGCTTCGCGACCGTGGCGGTGGCCGCGCCCAAGATCATCTTCGACGCGAGCCGGCCCACCGACCGAGACTTGGCGCTGGGCATCTGGAGCAGCTTCGTGCCCACGGGTATGGCGATCGCCATGGTGGCGACGCCCCTGCTGCTGGATTCCGTGGGCTGGCGCGGGATATGGCTGATCGCCGCCGGGGTGGTCCTGTTCTTCATCCTGCTCGTGGGTTTCGGCACCAGCCCGCGCCGTTGGCCCGACCAGCCCCGGGCCGACCCGAACACGCCGCTCGACTGGGCGGGCGCGCGCGAAACCCTGGCCCGGTCCGTGCTCTGGTTCTATGCCGGCGCGTTCATGCTGTACTCGGTCACGTGGTTCGCCGTCGCGGCGTGGCTGCCCACCTTTCTGGTCGAAACGCAAGAGCGGAGCGCCATGGCCGCCGGGCTGTTCACGGCGCTGGTCGTGGCTGTGAACATAGGTGGGAACCTGTCGGGCGCTTGGCTATTGTTCAAGGGCGTACCCCGCTGGAGCCTGATCGTGACGGCCAACGCAACCATGGGGGTGACTGCCGCCCTCATCCTGGGACCGTTCGCGCCCGAGGTGGCCAAGATCCCGCTCGCCATCGTGTTCAGCCTGGTGAGCGGGGTTTTGCCGGCCGCCGTGATCGCGGGCGCGGCGGCGCACGCGCCCAAGCCCCATCTGGTCGCCATGGCGAGCGGCTTCGCGATCCAGGGCTGTGCGATCGGCATGCTGATCGGCCCGCCGCTTATTGCCATCGTGGTCGGTGCCGCGGGGAGCTGGGAGCAGGCCTGGTGGGCGATGCTGATCTGCCCAGCGCTGGGCCTCGGCATCGCGGCGCGGGTGTGGGGGATGGAGCGGGGCGATAATTAAGTCTGATTAGACTGTGAACGGCGGAGCATATGGCTGTGTCTCGAAAGTGGTGGAAATTTGAGGGTGGCGTAATCTCCGGGTGACAAGACAACCACCCAACCGGCGGCTAGCACCGCCAAGGAGATCACGCCATGAAGAACACTACCGAGACTTCCGTGCTTTCGCTACTGGCCAATGACGCCGGCTATGATCCGATCGAGGACCGGCTGCGGGAGAACATCAGATCCACGATCGAGGCCGTTTTTGAGGAGGAACTTGCGCAGTTTCTCGGGCGCTGCCGATACGGTCGAGAGGACGCGCTTCGGCAAGGGTATCGGAACGGGCACCGGAAGCGGCAACTGACGGGGACATTCGGGACCGAGAGGGTGAGCGTGCCGCGTGCGCGGATCGTTGAGGAAGACGGTCGGGCGTCGGAATGGCGTTCGCGGGCGCTGCCGCGCTACCAGCGGCTGACCAGAAAGGCCGAGGCGCTGATCGCTTCGGTGTATCTGTCCGGAACCAACACGCGGCGGGTGAAACGCGCGCTGTTCGGGCTCTTCCGGGGTTCTGTGAGCAAGGACGTTGTGAGCCGGGCGTGGCGCAAGGTGAAGGTCGATTGGGACGCCTGGTGCAGCCGTGGCCTCGCGGATGAGGATATTGTTCGGCTGATCCTTGACGGCACTGTGATCAAGACCCGACTGGACCGCAAGGCCACCAACATCTCGGTTCTCGCGGCTATAGGGGTGCGCCAGGATGGCCAGAAGGTCTTGCTTTCGATCGGGAATATGGGCGGAGAAAGCCAGGCGGCGTGGCGCCAGTTCCTCGACGACCTTGATGCGCGTGGACTGAAACGGCCCGGGTTTGTCATCGTCGATGGCGCGCCGGGGCTGGAGGCGGCTCTGTCGGCGCTTTGGGGCGATGACCTTCCCGTTCAACGCTGCACCGTGCACAAGCACCGCAACCTTCTGGGTCATGCTCCCAAACACATGCATGACGAGCTGAGCGAAGATTACCGCGATATGATCTATGCCGACACTGCCTCCGAGGTGGAAACCCGCCGCAAGGCGCTTGTCCGCAAGTGGCGGCTGAAATGCAGGGCCGCCGCGGACAGCCTCGCGGAAGCGGGCGACAAGCTCTTTACCTTCACGCGCCTGTCCAAGAGCCAATGGAAATCAGCCCGAACGACCAACGCCATTGAGCGTCTCAACGAGGAGTTCAAGCGCCGGATCAAAACACAGACCGTGCTGCCGTGTCCCGAAACAGTGCCGATGCTCCTCTGGGCGCTCCTCGCTTCCGGCCAAATCCAGATGCGCAAAGTCGATGGATGGGAAACCCTCGATCAGCTAATCGCCGACGAAACCCTTGACCGCGCAGCCTGACCGCCGCAAAACTCAACCCGCTCGGAGAGGCGCCAAAACCAATTTCCACCACTTTCGAGACACAGCCGAGCATATGGGACGGAATTGTCATGTACAGACAGTCGGCGCTACCACCGTCCATAGCGGTTCACTGTTCAATAACCGCTGAACCTGTGTCGTTCGGCGCGGAATGTTGACACCTGTGAGCCGTGAGAAATCAACAAGTTAACGCGCCGATCGGCGTTGATCCCGCGGACCGACTGACGGTGTTATCAGGCGATAGATTCCGGCGGTTTCAGGTCCCGTTATCGCAGGCAATTCTCGGGTCTGGCGGTCCGTGAGGTGAGCATGGAGCCGTCGCTGCCGTAGAGCACTGCGCCGGGCCCTGGCATGAGCGTATCGACGGGCCCGCCCGTTTCGCTGCCTAACCGATAGTGCGCTGGCGACGCCTGCCGCGGCGCAGGAATGCGTACGTTACCCAGGCTGGCAGGCTGATCAACGCCGCATAGGTCGCGATCGCCACGGGGCCGAGCAGGCCCGTGAACAGTGACGACATCGCCGTCGCGGGCGCCAGCACGGCGAACGCCAGCCAAGCCGCACCCGAATATGCCGTCTGCCGGAGCCGGTACCAGGCTAGCGCCAGCGGCAGACCGCAGGGTGCCGCCATGGCAAGCGGCAGCCACGCATAGAACTCTACCGGCCAGGGCGTGCCGCGGACCGCCACTATGACAGCGACCCCGGCCGGCAGCCACGCCAGAGAGAATACGCCGAACACGAGGCGAGCGAGAACGGACGGGGTCAAAACGGGCATGCGGAATCAACCACGTCGAACGCCGCGAAAGTGAGGGTCCGAACCGGACCGCGCAAGTGGCAAGCACCGCGCCCGGCCCCGGCGGGGCGAGGAAAGGAAAGCATGGAGAGGGCTATCCTTGATCGAAGATATTGGGACGGCGTGGGACCTGAACCAAAGGAGACTCTGGCACATCTATTTGACCATTCTATGCGGTGGATTTGCAGTGGTGCAAGCGCTGGTGCTCGATGGTCCGGTGATCGGGAGGTCCTTCTTGATGACAGGTCTTGATACCGGGTTGTTATTTGTGTGTCCGCAAGCGGCTATGTTACTGGATTACGAGATGCTGCAGACTAAAATGATCCGTCTCAGCTTTCCACGGACTGCTGCTCGGCAAGGAGCTGCCCATGAGCGGGATAGACGCTTCCGACGCGCTCGGACGACGGCGAGCCACGTCCACCTGGTGGGGGATCCGGGTGGGGCGTCCGTCTTCAAGATCGTCGACAGCAGCGGGGCGGATGTTTCAGCGGGAGGAACCACTTCCGACGCCGCGTGATGGGGCGTAATCTCGGTCCGTCAACCGCTCCGCTGTCGGCGCGAACGGCGGGATGCAGGGGACGTCATATCCACGGTGTCAGCCGTCGAGGGAAGCGAGCGCTTCGACCCTGGACGGATACATGGCGATGATCCTGTCGAAACCGCTCATCTCGAAGACCTCCCGGATCCGACCCGACAGAGAGCAGAGTGCGAACTTCGCGTTCCGGTTTCCGAGGGTCTTGTCGGTCAAGAGGATGGCGCGAAGGCCCGCGCTGTTGATGTAGGTGAGCTTCTCGAAGTCCATGATCACTGCGCGATCGCTTTCCTCGATCGCTGTTTTGATGGCTTTCTCGAACTCAACGGCATTGGAGCCATCGATGCGGCCGTCTACCCGGGCGAACAAAACACCGTCTTGCCGTTCGGTCGTCACATCCATCGTCTTCGCCTCCCCAAAGCCTCTCGACGCAATTGACCGGCTCCCACCGGGTGGTCCAGTCTGAAAGTTAGTTCATGTTCGGTCTTGTCTCCAGTGGGAACGTGACGGTGCTGTCGAGAACACGCTGGGTTCATCGTTACCGAGCGTCTTCGCTCATACCGTGCTGCGATGAAGGTCGTCGGCAAGGCTGTTAATCAGGCGTGCGGCCGCGGGCTCAACAAGCGGGCCGAAAATTCTCACCAGCCGGTCCGGCGCATTCGACCTTCGAAGGTCCCTGCGGCACGAGCCTGGTGCCGGTACTGCGGCGTTGGGAGGACGCCGGTTTCGCTTAACAGGCGGGCGGTGGGAGCGCGGGCGCCCGTCGCGATCCGGTGATCGGCTGGGTTACTGGAGGCACATATCTGGACCGGGGAACACTCGGTGATAAGCTATCCGGTCAAGCCGGTGACGGACTTCTTCTACCGCTCGCTCCGCGAGGAGTGAGCCGCGTATCTGCTTCGAATGGACGAGGCCTTGGACGACGACACTCTGGAAATCTCGCTCGTCAACGATCTGCGGGAGATCGCCGGCGTCGCCGCGCGGATTGACGGCTTCTGTTCGGCTCGGGATATGGCGCCGCAGATCGGCTATGCGGTCAACCTGTCGATCGACGAGATCCTGACCAACACCATCAGCTATGGCTATGATGACGACGACCCGCACCGGATCGAGATCACCGTACGTCTGGAAGGCGAAAAGCTCGTCGTCGTGATCGTGGACGACAGCAGGACATTCGATCCATCGCAGATGCGGGATCCCGATATTGAGGCGTCCATCGAAGATCGAGCCGTGGGTGGGCTCGGCCTCTTTCTGGTGCAACAGATGATGGACAGCGTCGAATACCAGCGGAGAGATGGATGCAACGTCGTGACGCTGACGAAGAACACGACTGAAGGAGCCAAGAAGCAGTTGGCCGTTAAGAAGCCGGTTTGAGTTTTGCCATTGGCATCATGGCGACCAGTCGAGAGCAGCCCTGTTCCTGGGCCCATGGGGCAGTGCGCTGGCGGCTGATAGATCTCGTCCAATGGGTCCGGGACGAGTTCGGTATCTCGATCGCCACGCAGACCATGAGACGGGAGTTGCGGGCCATGGAATACCGCAAATCGTCCGCACGGCCGCGCCATCATGGTCAGGCAAGGGATGCAATCCCAGCGTTTAAAAAACTTCCCCGCCGCGTTGGCGGAGATCGAAGCGATGCCCGTCTCCATCGTGCCGGTGGTTGGGAACGGCGGCGACGCCCTCCCGGATATCGAACCGCCGCCCCGCTCAGGCCCGCTCTCGCTCATGGCGGCGCGTGGCGCCACGTGAGACAACAGCAATTACAGCCCGGGGTGTATAGGATAGGTTCCGGGAATCTGGAAGCTTGCGGGGGAGCAGATCGACCGGCCATGAAACGGAGACCGCGCCTTCCCGAGGCCGTGCCGGCTTGGGCCACGTGGCGCTGCTTGGCAGTAGTCCTGATTGCGACCGGTGCATCGATGGTCTTCGGGAGGGCGAACGCGGGTGACTTCTACCTGCGGGCCGGACTCGGTCTCGACCACCCGGCGGAGACTACGTTCACGGACCGTGATTGTTCGAGCACGTCTCCGGCGGCGCTGTATGGCTGCGACGGGGGCGGCGATGGCGCTCCCTATCGTTCGCTCGGCGATTTCGGGACGGCGGACGCTGTGGAAGTCGGGCTCGGCTACGCCGCCGCCGCGCTGCGGCTGGAAGCACTGGTGGAATACCGCTCCCGCTTCGCCGTGTGCCGTTGCTTGTGGTGGCTGGTCCGATCGTCTTCCAGAATCCGATCGATGATCCCCGTGAACGGACCCCGCTTCGGCCGCCGTGGCGGCTTGCCGCGGTGAGACCCCGGCGGCACCGAGAACGACAGCATCTTGCGGACCGTCTTGCGGTCCAGCCCGAACACCCGCGAGGCCTCGCGGGTGCTCATTCCCTCGACACGACACGCCCGCCGAACCCGCGCGTACAAATCCACCCGATACATCCCCCCGCCTTCCAGTCAGAGCAGCCCTGACAGAAGGCTATAGACGGTCCCATTTTGGTCCGCCACAGCCGGATCAACCGGCCGCTTCAGTGGGGGATTATTGCGCCGCCGTTCTCACCTCGACCCGAGGGATTACCGGCCGGCACGGCAGTAGAGAGCCGGAGGGGAAACCTAGACGCGTGTGGCGGGGGGACCCTCGTGCGGTAGGGCCGGAAAAGGGGGTTGGGACCGGACCGCCGGCGACCGCTCGGGGACCTAGAGGATGGCCGACGCAAGGGAGGAAGGGTCGGGCGTTCCCAATTCGAAGGTGTCGAGCGGACCTGCGGCGCCGCAACCCCTCACTGGCGTGCAATGGAGTCCTGAAGATCGTTCGGTGCTAGTGTAAACGGATTCCCGATCAGGTCGGGGCTCCACCGCTTGTGCGGAACGCCGGCTGCTTTCGCCATTGCCTGGGCGAGCGGGACGAAATGCTCGGCACGGAATCCGCCGCCGAGCTCACCGCGGAAATCGGCTATGGCACGTTCGACGTCCTCCTCGCCGGCAAAGACTACGGGAATCTCATTGAGCGCGGTGAAGACGGCGCCGTCCGGATGGGCCCTCCCTGGCGTCAGCTGCCAACGATAGCCCATGAGTCTGCGGAGCACGTCGCGTTTCATTTCCAGACGATCCCGGTTCCGGCTGTAGCGATGGGACAAGAGTGCGCCGAGCGCAGCACCGAGGAGCGCCGCCAGCGCGGCGACAGCTTCGGATGGAATTGGACACTCCGGTGGCCTGCCCCCGATTAGTGGTCCAGCGCTTAAGTTAGAGTTTGGCGCGGGTTAAGTTGATGGGCCGCCCGTAGCCCCTCAACAGGGTAGGTTGGCCCCTCAACGTTTGGCAAGATGGTTTCTGGGGCCGGCGGTCTGTATCCGAGCGAGCTATGCGGCCGGATGGTATTATAGTGATGGCGCCATCGTTCGATCAGCACTTTGGCCTGCTTCAGTGTAGAGAAGATCTCCGTGTTCAGGATTTCGTCCCGGAGCTTTGAGTTGAAGCTCTCGTTGTATCCGTTCTCCCAAGGTGACCCGGGCTCGATATAGAGGGTCTTGACGCCGATCCTGCCGAGCCAGTCGCGGACGGCATGAGCGGTAAACTCTGAGCCGTTGTCGGAACGGATATGATCCGGCGGGCCATGTTGGACGAAGAGCTCGGTCAGACAATGGAGGACATTGTCCGAGTTCAATCTTCGCTCGACGACAACGGCCATGCACCGCCTGGTGAACTCATCGATCACGGTGAGCATGCGGAACGTCCTCCCATCGTGTGTTCGATCCATGACGAAGTCATAGGACCAGACGTGATTGGGCCAGCACGGCCGCAGACGGATGCAGGATCCGTCGTTGAGCCACAGCCTGCCCCGTTTCGGTTTCTTCTGTGGGAGCTTCAGCCCCTCCCGCCGCCAGATGCGCTGGACCCGCTTGGCGTTCACGTGCCAACCTTCGGTCCTGAGCAAGGCAGTGATCCGCCGATCGCCATATCTGCCATACTGGCTGGCCAAGCGGATGATCGCGGCCGTGAGGGCCTCTTCATCATCCCGACCACGGGGTCTCTTGCGCTGGGTTGAGCGATGTTGGCCTGCAACAGCACAGGCCCGTCGCTCGGAGATCCCCAGTTCGGCCTGGAGATGATCAACACACTGCCGGCGACGGGCGGGGCTTAGCAATTTCCCTCAAGCGCCTCTTTCAAGATCAGCTTATCCAACGTCAGATCCGAGATCGCCTTGCGGAGACGGCCATTCTCCTTCTCCAGGTCCTTCAGACGCTTGGCCTGGTCAGTACGAAGGCCGCCATATTCCTTGCGCCAGCGATAGTAACTCTGCTCCGATACGCCGAGCGTGCGACAAGCTTGACCAACCGACTGGCCCTGCGCCAAAGCCACCTCGGCTTCGCGCAACATGCTGATAATCCGTTCTGAGGTGTAGCGTTTACGGCTCATTTCGTCCTCCTTTCGAGGGGGCAAAATGCGCCAAACTCTTCAATAAATCTGGACCACTTTTAGGGGGTCACTCCAGCTTGTACCAAACAATCTCATTGATGATCTCGATGCGAAACATCTGCATCGCGACGTTAGTGATGCCAGCACTATGGTAAGTCCCGTGCACCAACATTGAACCTGTCTGCTTCAAGACTCGCTTTGCTTCGGACAACCATGAAAGAGTGAAGGCCAAATACTCGTCGAGACTCATATCATCCCAAACTTGGGCAATTTTTTTCCAATCACCTCCAAAACCAGGCAAGGTGCCATATTCCATCGACCATAGAATACCCTTGGTTGCGTTGTAGGGAGGGTCAGCGATTATAAGATCGACGCTCTGGTCCGGGAGTTGTGCCGCCATTTCCAAGAAATTGCCTTGATATATGCGTTGGGTGTCTAGGCTACCGAGATGATCGCACTCTGTCCCGTTTCGAGCGTCTGGTGGAAATGGAACAGCTGATCGTGGTGCGGCTGCGCTGGGCCTATTGGGCCAACTTTTGCGCTCGGCAGGTTGAGCCACTTCTTGCAGGGCAATTTTTTTCATTTGGTGATCTCGGTCTTTCCTCGGTTTCTAAACAACAGATTAGATGCTTCAACCATGAGCGCCTGTAATGTAGTGTCCTCATCAATACTGATAATCCGTAGCTGCCTGATAGCATCTGGCTCCAGGTAGAAAGTTACACCCTTTTTCCCGATCCTACTCGGCGGTTGCCCTTTGCGCAGCGCACGAGGACTAGTCGCTGATTTCGTTCGTGCCATGGCCACTTTCTCCTGCATTTCCTGAATGCATGCATTCATGCCGGCATGGCTTGGCATCTAAAGCAAGGGGTGTCCAGCGCTTGTCCTCGTTCAGGACATATGACACGGCAGGCTTCGGACCTGGATGAGGGCCTCCTGCGGCTGGTGGTTGCACCATCACAGCCTCGGAGACCCCCGCCCTCACATCAAGGGCCGCGTCCCACATCTGTCTGAACTAGGTCAGCGCTAGTTGTGTCTTCAGGCGAGGTAGCCGAGCAGCGCAATCCGACACTGGGCGAACTCGTGCTCTCGCTCGACATGCTGTGTACGGATGGGCGGTTGTTCAACCACCCCTGCATAGACAAGCTAGATGGTCCAGTCCAGCTTCGCGAATGGACAACGTGCATCGCCAAGGATTTCACCGGCGAGCGGACTCCGAGAACTCGGACGTCAGGCTGTGTCAAATCCACAACGGATTGGCGCGGCGCAGAACAGTCGCTCTCGCTCGTGGTCGATGAAAGTGAATTCGACGCCAAGGAGTTGCGGTCACAACCAGGCGGCGGTCGGGTGTCGGGGAAGCCCCCCCGTACCGTCTTCCGACTCCGTCCGGTCCGATTGCTCGGTGTCCCTGGGCCTGAGGCACAGGGGAGTTCGCATCCCGTCCGGCGCGGCTGGCTCTCGGGGCTTATGACAGTCAAAGCATCGCGGTCCTCCGCGTCGTCCGGCACCGGAGGCGGCTTGGCACTGTATCCCATGGCTCGGGCGATGACGGCCGCCGCCTGCGCGGCAGCCTCGCGCAGGGCGCCATCGTCGAGATGGGCATCGTTCGCGGTGGTCTCGCGTTGGCGATGCCCGGCGTGGCGCTCATGGAGTTGAACCAACGCCGCACGTAGGCTCGGGCGATTTCGACGACGCGCATGGCGCCGAAGAACGGCACGAGGTAGCGGTCGATCAGGTGGCGATTACCCTTCCGTGTTGACGGCTTCCAGCGCCGGGCTTGGCGGCACATGAACTCGTCGGCGAAGTCGGCGAACCGGCTCTACCGGGGCGAGATCGTGCACCGGGAGCAGAGCTATCCCGGCGTCCACGAGGCTCTTGTCGGCGATGACCTGTGGGAGGCGGTCCAGCGGCAGCTGGACGCCAATCGTCACGACCGGAAGACCGGCTCGGCAGCCGGGCAGCCGAGCCGGCTCGCCGGACGGCATTGTCAGACTAAATTGGCTTGAGGTAGGTGCGGTCGGCGATTAGCCTCGGCGAATGAAAAACCCGTTCCGCTATTTCAATAGTTCGCCCGAGGTAATCCGCCTCGCGGTGATGATGTACATCCGCTACCCCCTATCGTTGCGTCAGGTCGAGGACCTGCTGTTCGAACGAGGCATCGATATTTGCCACGAGACGGTGGGTTCCTGGTGGAACCGGTTTGGCCCGATGTTTGCTGCGGAAATCAGAAAGCGGTGTGTTGATCATCGATTGTATTGCCACTGGCGGTGGCACCTTGACGAGGTGTTCGTGCGGATCAATGGCGAGATATATTACCTCTGGTGCGCCGTGGATCACGAGGGCGAGGTGCTCGAGGTCTTTGCCACGAAGCGCCGGGATCGCAAGGCTGCGCTGAAGTTTTTGAAGCGTGCGATGAAGCGCGACGGCCGGCCCAAGACTATCGTAACGGACCGGCTTCGGTCTTACGGCGCCGCGATGAAAGAGAGTGGCATCCTGGAGCGTCAGGACTGTGGACGATGGCTTAACAATCGAGCCGAGAATTCACATCAGCCGTTCCGACGACGAGAGGGTGCGATGGTCAGGTTCAGGGACATCAAGACCGTGCAGAAATTCGCCGCCATCCACGCCTCGATCCACAACCACTTCAACCAGGACCGCCAACTCAACCGCTGCGACATCTTCAAGCAGAACCGCACGGCCGTCCTGGCCGAGTGGCGTCAGTTGGCTGCCTGAGATGCCTGGATTGTAGGTTCTTCAGTTCCTATCCAATTACTCTGACAACGCCCCTACAAGTCCTGTCCAGTTAGTCTGACAATGCCCGCCGCTGCCCGCATCACTGAAAGCGTCGGAGGGAACCTCTTGGGCGACAACAACCCGGGCTAGATGGGTGTCCGCAGGCCGCAACGAACGAATCTTGATGCTATACAATATTTATGGGAATATGCCCATATGAAGACGACCGTTGATCTCCCCGATGCCACGTTCAGGCAAGCCAAGACCGTTGCCGCTGCCCGTGGCATGACCTTGAAACGGTTCTTGACCGAAGCACTCGAGGAACGGCTCCGGCGCTGCGCCGTAGAGACCGGCAACAGCGGCGTTGAGCCTGCCTGGATGGCCGGGTTCGGCGCGCTATCCGACATTGCCGAGGAGAACCGCCACGTCCTCGATTTGATCGAAGAGGAGTTCGAGAGGGTGTCTCCCGAAGATCTCCTGTGATCTTGGACACCAACGCCTTGTCCGCGTGGGCGGAGGGGACTGCTGGGGTTGAAGCGCCGCTCCGCTCGGCCGACCGGCTGGTGGTTCCCAGTGTAGTTCTCGGTGAGTACTATTTCGGCATCCGCCAATCGCGCCATCGCCGCCGCTACGAGGAGTGGCTCGCCCGTTATCTGTCGCAGACGGATATCGCGACGATCACTTCGGCGACGGCCGATACGTATGCCGATATTCGCCTGGAATTGAAACGCCTGGGAACTCCCATACCGCCGAATGACGTCTGGGTCGCCGCACTGGCCCGCCAGCACGATCTAGAGGTGCTGACCAACGACAGCCATTTCGACCTCGTCGATCAAATAAAGCGCATTTCTTTTTGATGGGCCACGCCGAAAATCACATTCGAACTGGGTCAAAATCCGGGAAGCAGACCAGTGTCGTCGGCATTGCCAAGTTAACTGATCGTAGACTGTTTTCGCCATTTCTACACGAGGCTAAGACATTGAAATTGCGTAGAGCAGCCATCGACAATTTGCCGAGATTTCGGAGTGAATCCGGTTAACTTGACAAAGCCCGAGCGCGACTTCCGGTCGCCCCTCGCGTGGGGGCGCGGATCGAAACGACTTCATGCCCGAGGTGATCAACATCCGTGAACGTCGCCCCTCGCGTGGGGGCGTGGATCGAAACGTACAATGACCCAATCCGTGTTGGGCGTTCGCAAGTCGCCCCTCGCGTGGAGGCGTGGATCGAAACGATGAGGGCGGATGGTGGATCTCGGCGAACGCGGGTCGCCCCTCGCGTGGGGGCGTGGATCGAAACGATATCGATGTGCGTCAGCAGGCCCGCGGCCAGGGTCGCCCCGCGCGCGGGTCCCTCCCGTGGACTACGTGGACAAGCTACCGCCCAGCCCCTGGTGCATTTTTACGCCGCCGCGCCGGTACATTTTTACGCCGCCGTTGACAGCCATCTTCGTCAACGGCGGACGGGAATATGTACCGGCGCCGTTGACGGGCAATTGGCCCGACAGCCCCAGTTCAACCGTCAGAACCGGTCTCAGAAACCGGGTTTCGCTCGGTACCCGCTTGAGCGGCTCAGGTGCGACTATGACCATTCCGAGACCTTGCGGAGCCCTTGGCCGCCGAAGTCAACAGCTGCTCTCGCCGTGCCAATCCGCTCTCGAATCTTTGGCGTCATTGGTCCCAGTTTGCACTCATATCCGAGGGTGCCGTACAGCCTGATCCGGAAGCGCAATGTACCCCCATACTCGTCCAACATCAGACGATGCTGTCCTCGCCGCGCAGGCCCGACGCCACGATCCGGATCTTCTCTTCGGCCGAATACTGCTTGCGCGTCTTGCGCCGGATATCCCGGACCGTCTGCTCAGCGCCGGCTCTCGAACTCATAGATTTCTGTCTCATCTTTGTTTGTATGAACGCCTCCCGTTACGCAAGGACTGGTTTTGTGCGACGGACAGGCAGATTGCAGTTTTGTATCCGGCCTTTGGTGCGGGGCTTCTTACCCGCTGGCCCTGATGGGATCTGCCGATCCGCGCCTCATTTCCTTCCGTGGGCTTCTCGCCCTAACGAAGATGCAGGCTTAGCGGATCGCGGTCTGACCTGTTTGCCATCACACCTTGTCGTACCTTGCGCAATGTTTCAGCGGCCACCTCCTGTGTCGGTTCGTTATCCCGCCGCCTGCCGTGCCTAGACCGGCTGGCTGACGAAGTTCGTCTGGTACGCCCGGTCATGGGCCAACAGGGCCCAGATCGTGCGTGCCGTCTTGTTGGCCAGCGCGACGGTGACCACGTTGGGCGGTCGCCGCGCGGCCAGGCGCAGCGCCCAGTCGGGCGGCGCCTTGGCGTTGGTGAGCACGGTGCGCGCGCCGTGGATCAGCAGGGTGCGAAGATACTTGTCCCCGCGTTTGGAGATGCCGAGTGTGCGGACCCGTCCCCCTGTGCCTTTGTGCCGGGGCACCAGGCCGAGCCAGGCGGCAAACTCGCGGCCGGATCTGAAGGCAGCGGGATCGCCCATCGCCGCCACCACAGCCGTCGCGGTCAGTACCCCGACGCCGGGGATCTCCGCGATGCGCCGGCTGGCGGCATTGCTGCGGTGCCACAGCTTGATCCGTCGCTCGATCTCGCCGATCTCCTTGTCGAGCGCGGCCACCCGCGCCCACTGCTCGCGCAGGGTCTCCACGATCATCGCCGGAAGGCGCTCCGAGACCCGCTCCAGGGCCGGGGCGATCGCACGGCGTATGCCGGCCCGGCCTTTCGGCATGACCTCGCCGTATTTGCTCAGAAGACCGCGCAGGCCGTTGATCTGGGCGGTGCGGAACTTCACCAGCTGCTGGCGCATGCGGTGCATCGCCAGGACCGCCTGCTGGTCCTCGGTCTTGATCGCAACCGTCTTGATGCCGGGTTGCTGAACCACGGTCCAGATCGCCCGCGCGTCCTGCGCATCATTCTTGTTGCCACCAACGAAGGGCCGAACAGCCTTGGCCGGCACCAGCCGGGGCTCGTGCCCGAGTTCCCGCAGCCGGCGCGCCCAATGCTGCGTGCCGCCGCACGCCTCCATCGCCACAACGCAGGGCGTGCGGTTGGCGACGTGCTCTAGGAACTTCGCCCGCGTCAGCTTCAAATCCACAATCTCACCCGTCTCCATATCCACCCAGTGCAACTGGAACACTCGCTTTGCCGTATCCACACCAACGACGGTTCTGTTAGTCTTCATTTCGGATCCTCCGGTTTACCCGTGAAGAGCTTGCTCTTCACCACGTGGCACTTTGATGCCGTCGGCCCGCGAGGGTCCAACCCTTTCGGCCTTCGAACATCAAGGGGTGGGAGGCGCCCATCCCATTTCCTTCGGTCACTACGATGAGCCAAAAAAACTCCGTTATTCAACTACCTCAATTTGTCCCAAAGGCGCTGACGGCGGACAGTCGTCTTTGGACTGGACTTGCTACGCCAGGATGATGTCGGGTTTGCCAGGGGATCGGACGGTGCGGATATTCAAAGGGTCTTGCCTGGCCAAGCGGATTTTGGCGGTGGTATCGCAGCGGGGTTTGGTACTAGTTGGCATGGCGGTGGTTGTATCGCCATTCGGTTTCTCCGAGATGCAGGGGGAAGGCGAGTCCGGGCAGGTTTGGGAGCCGGTCTGTCGAATTTTCCATTGGACTTCCGTTGCGAAGAGAGCGGTAGTGTGACCGTGCGGTAAGGGGCTCGCAGGCTCCGAAAGACCTCCAACACCGCCCGCCCAGTAGATGGCGCCACGCCTCCCGGGCTCTGGGCGGTGACAGCGCCGGCATGGAGCGGGCGCAGGATCATGGAGGTGTATACATGGCTACCAAAACCACCAAAACAGACGCCGTCTTGAAGCTGCTCGAGCGGAAACGGGGCGCCACCGTGGCGCAGCTGCAGAAGGCGACCGGGTGGCAGCCCCACAGCGTCCGTGCGGCCCTGACCGGGCTCCGCAAGAAGGATCACAACATCCGGCGGGAGAAGAACGAAAAGGGCGTCACCGTCTACAAGACCGCCGAACGATGAACCGCCATGCCGACGAGGACCGGATCGCCGGGGAACTCTCGGCGATCCCCGGTCTCACGCGCGGGGAACTGATCGGGCTTTGGGAACAGGCACATGGCCGGCCGCCGCCCAAGGGCCTGAGCCGCCGATTGCTGGAATACAGCGCTGTCTATCGGGTGCAGGTGAAGGCGTTCGGCGGGTTGAAGCCGACGGTCCGACGAAAGTTGCGCGCCCGGGCGGCGTCCAGGAAGAGAACGTCCAAATCGACACCCGCCCCATGCCGGTCCAGGGCCCTCTCGCCCGGCACGCGCCTCGTCCGCGAATGGCACGGCGTGCCCCATACGGTAGAGGTGCTTGAGAAGGGGTTCTTCTACGACGGCAAGACCTATCGATCGCTCTCCGGAATCGCCCATGTCATCACGGGTGCCCGCTGGTCGGGTCCAAGGTTCTTCGGACTATGAGCGAGCGCGTTCATTGCGCCATCTACACCCGGAAGTCCACGGAGGAGGGGCTGGAGCAGGAATTCAACAGCCTCGACGCCCAGCGCGAGGCGTGCGAGGCCTACATCCAGTCCCAGCGCGGCCAGGGCTGGGTCGTCCAGCGGAAACGCTACGACGACGGTGGGATCTCCGGCGGGACCATGGACCGCCCCGCCTTGCAGGATCTGCTGGCCGACATCGGGAAGGGGGAGGTCGATCTGGTCGTCGTCTACAAGGTGGATCGCCTGACCCGCTCGCTCACGGACTTCGCCAGGATCGTCGAGACGTTCGATGCCCGCGGTGTCTCCTTCGTCTCCGTCACCCAGCAGTTCAACACCGCCAACTCGATGGGGCGCCTGACGTTGCACGTGCTACTCTCCTTTGCCCAGTTCGAACGTGAGGTCACGGCCGAGCGTATCCGCGACAAGATCGCGGCCTCCAAGAAGAAGGGCCTGTGGATGGGTGGGCCGGTGCCCCTGGGATACGATGTCAATGACCGAAGATTGGTGGCGAACCGGATAGAGGCCGACACCGTCAACCGGATTTTCCGACTCTATGGAGAACTCGGAACGGTCCGGCGGCTGAAAGACGAACTGGATCGCCTTGGGATCGTCACCAAGCGGCGGGTCCACAAGACCGGCAAACAGACAGGCGGGAAGCCGTTCTCGCGGGGCAATCTCTACCAGCTCCTGTCCAACCCCATTTACATCGGACGCATCGCTCACAAAGGCGAGGCCTATCCCGGAGAGCACGACGCCATAGTCGATCCGGATGCATGGGAGGCAGTCCGGAACCTCTTGGCCCAAAACGCCGTTGAGCGAACCCGCAAGACCAACGTCAGAAGTTCGTTTCTCCTGACCGGGAAGGTCTTCGACGAAAACGGCGCCCCCCTCTATCTCTCCCAGGCCCATGCCCATGGCAGGCGGTACGGCTATTACATCTCCAGGCATCTGATGCACGGGGCGCACCGGAATGCCGAGGGGTGGCGTATACCCGCCAGGACGTTGGAGCATGTGGTGACGGCGTCTCTATCGGACTTGTGCCGGAGCGAGTCCCGAGTGATGGACCTCATGAACCCGGAGGAACCTGGCATCGCCGCATTGACCGGGTTGAAGGCCCGGGCGGGCGGCCTGAGCGATCGGCTGTCGAATGGCCCACTGGAAGAACAACGCGGCATCCTGCATGCCATTATCCAACGCATCGACCTCACACCGACTTCGATCGTCTCGATCCTTCATAAAACCGCATTGGCCCGGCTTCTCGACCTCCCATACCCCGACGATCGGAGCTGCGTTTCCATTCGTGTTCCCATCCGTCTCCGGCGCCGGGGCGTGGCAACCAAGACGATCGTCGATAGCCCTGATGCCGGGACTTGTAACGTCGACCCCGATCTTTGCCGCCTGATCGCTCAGGCCCATTTATGGTTCGACCGGCTGGCCTCGGGCGAGGCGTGCACGGTTCGGGAAATCGCCGGGCGCGAGAAGATAAACCAGCATGAGATCACCCGGGTTCTCCATCTGGCGTTTCTGTCACCCAGAATTGTCGAGGACATTTTCAAGGGTCGGCAGGCGGAAGACGTGACCGTCTATCGGCTGAGACGTCTGTCTGCCCTGCCATTCGCCTGGCAAGAACAGACCGAACGGCTCGAAAATCTCGGATAGCCTTCCGCGCTGTCAATGGCGGAGCAAGAAGGGACCACCGTGGCGGTGTAAGAAGGGACCGCTTGGCGGCTGCGGGCTTGTCCCCGTAGTCCATGGGCGGGCCCCGCGTGCGACGCGACGTGCCCTCAACAGGCCGACGCGGCGGCGCGCGCGGGAGGGACCTGTGGGCCCATGGGGTCAAGCGTGGGTTGGGTGGTCGGTTCAGTTCGCCGTCGGGGTTTGACGCCTGCGGCTCTGGTTGAGCCTGTAGCTCTCGCCATTCATCTCGAGGATGTTGACGTGGTGGGTGCGGCGGTCGAGGAGAGCGCCGGTAAGCCGCTCGGAGCCGAACACCTCGGTCCATTCGTCGAACGGCAGATTGGTGGTGACCAGGGTCGCGCCGCGCTCGTAGCGCTGGCTGAACACCTCGAACAGGAGCTCGGCACCGGTCTTGGACAGCGGCACGAAGCCGAGTTCGTCGACGATCAGAAGCTTGTAGGTGGCGAGCTTCTTCTGGAACCTCAGCAGCTGCTTGTCATCGCGGGCCTCGATGAGCTCGTGGACCAGCGCGGCGGTGATGAAGCCGACCGAGAGGCCCTTCTGGCAGGCCGCCAAGCCGAGACCGAGGGCGATGTGGGTCTTGCCGGTGCCGCTGTTGCCGAGCGCGATGAGGTTCTCGCGGCGCTCGATGTACGCGCAGCGGGCGAGCTCCAGGACCAACGTCTTGTTGAGCGAGGGGATGACCTTGAAATCGAAGCTATCGAGGCTCTTGATCACGGGGAAGCGCGCCGCCTTGATCCGCCGCTCGACCATGCGGCGCTCGCGGTCGATCAGCTCGAGCTCGGCCAGACGCAGAAGATAGCGAACGTGGTCGACGCCTTCAGAGGCGCACTGCCGGGCGATCTTGTCGTACTCCCTCAGGACCGTCGGCAGCTTCAGCCTCTTGAGGTGGTGGACGAGCAGCAGCCGTGGTGTGTCGGTCATGCGCCGAGCCCCGACAGCAGGCTCATGTACGACTTGGCAGACGTCGTCGCGACCCGGGCGCGCGGCAGGTACGGATAGACCTCGAGGTTGAGCCGGGGCGGCCGCCGCTCGATGCGGCACAGTACCAGGTGCTTCACCGCATCGAAGCCGATGGCGCCGAGCCTGAGCGCGTCGCCGACCGCACCCTCGACCTCCTCGAGCCGGAAGCTCTCCAGCAGACGGCGCACCTGGACGGACTCGCGCTTGCCCGCCTTGCCCATGCGGGCTTCGAGCAGGCGTCGCAGAGTGATGAAGGCCTCGGGCAGGTCCCAGCCCGCCAACGGCGCGGCCTGGTCGAGGGCGCCGATCTTCTGCTCGATCAAGGGTAGGTAATGCAGCGGGTCGAAGATCAGGTCCTCGCTGTCGTAGGACCGGCGGTGCCGGGCAATCACCTCCGCGCCGCAAGAGATAACGACCTCGTCGACGGAGCACCGGATCAGCACCTCGCGGTGGCCATAGGCCACGGGCACCGAGTAGTCGTTGCCCCGGCAGCGCACCAGCGACAGCGAGCTCACCCGTCCAGTGCGCTTGTCGCAGGCATCGTATGGTGCCGGGGGGAGAGGCAAGAAGGCTTCCCGGTCCCGTGCGAGGCGCTCGCCGATGGTCTCCTTGTGACCCCGCAGCCGCGCCGCCTGGCGCCGGCGGCACTGTCCCGCGAGAGCATCGTTCAGCGCCTCGAAGCTCTCGGCCCGCGGGACGGGGACCCGGAAGGTCCGCCGGATGAAGCCGACCAGTCCCTCGACCTTGCCTTTGTCGTTGCCCTTGCCCGGCCGGCCGAACCTGTCCTCGAACAGATAGGGGGATTGAAGGTCCGTGAAGACGCGCGTTCGCTGCCGCTTGCCATCGCCCAGTATCCGGGCGACTGCCAGCTTGGTGTTGTCGTACAGGATGGATCGGGGGACGCCGCCGAAGAACGCAACCGCCGCGTTGTGGCCAGCGCAGAACGCCTCGGTCGTCTCCGCCGGGTAGGCCTTCACGAAGCAGGCATCACTGTGGGGAAGATCGAAGGCAAGGAAGTGGACCTTGCACGCCACGCCGCCGATCACCGCCATCGCCTCGCCGAAGTCCGCCTGGGCGGGGCCGGGGGAATGGACGAGCGGCACGAACATCTCGCGCGACCGAAGCCGCCGCTCACGGACATAGTCCTTCACGATGGTGTAGCCGCCCGTAAAGCCGTACTCGTCCCGGAGACGGTCGAAGATCCGCTTCGCCGTGGGCCGTTGCTTGTGGTGGCTGGTCCGATCGTCTTCCAGAATCCGATCGATGATCCCCGTGAACGGACCCCGCTTCGGCCGCCGTGGCGGCTTGCCGCGGCGAGACCCCGGCGGCACCGAGAACGACAGCATCTTGCGGACCGTCTTGCGGTCCAGCCCGAACACCCGCGAGGCCTCGCGGGTGCTCATTCCCTCGACACGACACGCCCGCCGAACCCGCGCGTACAAATCCACCCGATACATCCCCCCGCCTTCCAGTCAGAGCAACCCTGACAGAAGGCTATAGACGGTCCCATTTTGGTCCGCCACAGCCGGATCAACCGGCCGCTTCAGTGGGGGATTATTGCGCCGCCGTTCTCAGGCAGGGCTCCATCGGGGGATTGCACAGTCTGGCTACCGAAAAGGGCCACCGGAGACGCTTGCGTGCTTTCGACGATTTTGTCTCTGTTCCCGGGTCTCGATCAGGCTCCGGCCACCCCACAGCTCCCGGAACCGCGCACTCTGCGCGGGTTCCCAGTCTGGCTACTGTTTCGAGTGGGAAAGAGTGGTGGTGGGCGCAGTCCGCTGCGAACTCGTCTCGCCCATAATAATCGGCATAATC
Organism: Alphaproteobacteria bacterium; assembly: GCA_965198325.1. Lineage (GTDB taxonomy): Bacteria > Pseudomonadota > Alphaproteobacteria > UBA828 > JAPUJA01 > CBDAPE01. Next base: position 552,478 of record CBDAPE010000018.1, read on the forward strand.
GGCGGATTTCTGCCTAATTCCACGTGTTTTGTGCAATTTTGAGGGTGTGGGGGGCGTCCCGATGCCAAGATTTCTGTATTTTTCACTTGATTACAGAGACTTATCGTCGGTAACGCCGATCTCAACAACACGTTGGAAACACGTCGGAAACACGCTGGTAACAAGGCGCCATCAGGCCCAAAACATATGGGGCTTATATACTTAGCTTGACGGGCAGGTTCGCCGGCTGCCGTAGCCCCATTTTAGCTGCAATGCGGTCGCCGAAGCGTAGTTTTTTCCAGTCATGGGCCGTTGTGTTACGTTCGTGCCGACTGACGCGAGCGCGGGATTGCCGCCTGTCAAGTTAAGTATATAAGCCCCAAACATATCCTCAAAACGATGCCGATCAGGCCGATTACTGGTGTCAAAGCGTGTTGCATTTAATTGGCACCATATCCTGCGGCTTTGAAGAAGTTGTAGCATTCGTCATCGGTGAAGAGGTCACGGACCTGTCCGGCGGCTTCAGAGATATCAGCCCTCGATGGTAGGTTTTACGGGTCTAATCCGGTTAGTCCGACCATGCCGCGTGATCAGGATATTGCCCCCATGGCGATGGCGAGAGACGATTCGATGTGCCGCACCGCTTTCGAGACCTCCCGGCCGATCAAGTCCATCTTGCCGACCTGCTCGATGCGCGGGGCGGCGCCTCTCAGCTCCCGGCTGGAAAGCAGGCCCCTGAATATGCCGCATGCATCGGAAAGGGAGATGATGACAATGTCGCGCGCATCGGGAATTTCATCGCTGAACAGAACCCCCATGATCCGCAGCTTCACCTCCTGGACGGGTTGGTCGTCGATGACCGGGTAGCGTCGCGTCTGGAACACCCACAAGAAACGGTCATCCTCCCGGCGTAGAATGCCGCGCTCGACGAGACGGGCGAGGGAGATGTCGCGGATGTTGCTGGCATAAGCGATCGTTTGTTCGAGCCAGTGGCGCGTGTCGTGTGTCTCCGTCGATTGCACGATCCGTGCAAGCGTCGGATCGAGCAGAGGGTCCTTGAGCGGTGTCGGATCGACCACGAAGAGCCGTTCCGGATCGGTATCGATCCGGCCCTCCAAAGCCAAATCCATCAGCACCGCGCCGGCAAGCGCGCACTCGACCGACGGGGCGGGTAGATCGGCGAACTTTCCACCCTTGTCATCGAGCAGAAGCAGCATGATCTCTTCCGCGAATCTCAGCATGCGGTCACTCTCCTGATCCGAGGGCACGAACGGCCATCGCCACTCGGTTCATCGTATGTTTGTCAACAACGGATTAATACCAGTGCTCATTGATTGAGACCGATGAGCTATAGCTGCATCTTGGTGATGGGGCGGTGTAAAGGCGGCGAATCCTGGCGATTGTCAAAGTCGAGCGAAGCTTCCCGCGCACCTGAAAATCAACGAAAACCGATCGCTCCAGGACCCAGCCACCCAATCCCTGCAATTCTCCGCGCAGCCGCTACGACTATCCGTCGGAATCTTCGTTGTATGTTGGGTTATCGCCACTATGCCCACGTCGGTACGCTTCCAGTTGCTTTGCCTCCTGTTTCTTCGCACCGTCGTCGGTCATTCGACGCGATGTGGGCTTGATACGAGTAAATTGTTTTCCCTCGCCCCGGTGCTCTTGCTCCCGCCGTTCCAGGTTATCGGTCGTGCCGATGTACACCTTTTTGTTACCATCGTAGAGTGCGTATGTTTGCGTTTTGCGCTGCTTGGCCACTGTGAGAACGGCGGCGCAATAATCCCCCACTGAAGCGGCCGGTTGATCCGGCTGTGGCGGACCAAAATGGGACCGTCTATAGCCTTCTGTCAGGGTTGCTCTGACTGGAAGGCGGGGGGATGTATCGGGTGGATTTGTACGCGCGGGTTCGGCGGGCGTGTCGTGTCGAGGGAATGAGCACCCGCGAGGCCTCGCGGGTGTTCGGGCTGGACCGCAAGACGGTCCGCAAGATGCTGTCGTTCTCGGTGCCGCCGGGGTCTCGCCGCGGCAAGCCGCCACGGCGGCCGAAGCGGGGTCCGTTCACGGGGATCATCGATCGGATTCTGGAAGACGATCGGACCAGCCACCACAAGCAACGGCCCACGGCGAAGCGGATCTTCGACCGTCTCCGGGACGAGTACGGCTTTACGGGCGGCTACACCATCGTGAAGGACTATGTCCGTGAGCGGCGGCTTCGGTCGCGCGAGATGTTCGTGCCGCTCGTCCATTCCCCCGGCCCCGCCCAGGCGGACTTCGGCGAGGCGATGGCGGTGATCGGCGGCGTGGCGTGCAAGGTCCACTTCCTTGCCTTCGATCTTCCCCACAGTGATGCCTGCTTCGTGAAGGCCTACCCGGCGGAGACGACCGAGGCGTTCTGCGCTGGCCACAACGCGGCGGTTGCGTTCTTCGGCGGCGTCCCCCGATCCATCCTGTACGACAACACCAAGCTGGCAGTCGCCCGGATACTGGGCGATGGCAAGCGGCAGCGAACGCGCGTCTTCACGGACCTTCAATCCCACTATCTGTTCGAGGACAGGTTCGGCCGGCCGGGCAAGCGCGAGTCCGTCCAGGTGCGCCGTCTGCTGGAGAGCTTCCGGCTCGAGGAGGTCGAGGGTGCGGTCGGCGACGCGCTCAGGCTCGGCGCCATCGGCTTCGATGCGGTGAAGCACCTGGTACTGTGCCGCATCGAGCGGCGGCCGCCCCGGCTCAACCTCGAGGTCTATCCGTACCTGCCGCGCGCCCGGGTCGCGACGACGTCTGCCAAGTCGTACATGAGCCTGCTGTCGGGGCTCGGCGCATGACCGACACACCACGGCTGCTGCTCGTCCACCACCTCAAGAGGCTGAAGCTGCCGACGGTCCTGAGGGAGTACGACAAGATCGCCCGGCAGTGCGCCTCTGAAGGCGTCGACCACGTTCGCTATCTTCTGCGTCTGGCCGAGCTCGAGCTGATCGACCGCGAGCGCCGCATGGTCGAGCGGCGGATCAAGGCGGCGCGCTTCCCCGTGATCAAGAGCCTCGATAGCTTCGATTTCAAGGTCATCCCCTCGCTCAACAAGACGTTGGTCCTGGAGCTCGCCCGCTGCGCGTACATCGAGCGCCGCGAGAACCTCATCGCGCTCGGCAACAGCGGCACCGGCAAGACCCACATCGCCCTCGGTCTCGGCTTGGCGGCCTGCCAGAAGGGCCTCTCGGTCGGCTTCATCACCGCCGCCGCGCTGGTCCACGAGCTCATCGAGGCCCGCGATGACAAGCAGCTGCTGAGGTTCCAGAAGAAGCTCGCCACCTACAAGCTTCTGATCGTCGACGAACTCGGCTTCGTGCCGCTGTCCAAGACCGGTGCCGAGCTCCTGTTCGAGGTGTTCAGCCAGCGCTACGAGCGCGGCTCGACCCTGGTCACCACCAATCTGCCGTTCGACGAATGGACCGAGGTGTTCGGCTCCGAGCGGCTTACCGGCGCTCTCCTCGACCGCCTCACCCACCACGTCAACATCCTCGAGATGAATGGCGAGGGCATTGTCAAGTTAATTGATTGTAGGCTGTTTTTTGGCATTTCTCCATGAAGCTAAGCCATTGAAATTGCGTAGAACAGCCATCGACAATTTACCGAGATTTCGGAGTGAATCCGGTTAACTTGACAAAGCCTACAATCAGTTAACTTGACAATGCCCTATTTCGCCTTAATGCCACCGTCCAGTCCTATCCAGTTAGTCTGATAACGCCCTTCATGGCACTATGAGCGCTGAAATGCCGGTATCTGAACTGGGACGAATCAGCCTGCTTGTTGCAACCGTCAGCCGCCACAGCTCGGGCCGCCCGCGCCGCGCACGGTATAGAGCGCCGTCATCCCGGCCGCGATGTGGTCGTTCACGTGGCAATGGAACATCCAGGTCCCCGACGCGTCCGGCTGCATGTCGACGGTCCGGGTGCTGGCAGGCATCAGCTCGATTACGTCGACCCGCCGGCCATGGAGAATTCCGGTATTCCCGTGCCAGTGGGGCGAATGCAGATCGACTTCAGTGCCAAGCGCAAACGTATACCAGCGCACCCGCTCGCAGCGGTTCATGACGAGCCCTTCCAGGTTGGCAAAAACGCGCCCGTTGATGGCGTGCATCAGGTTGCCTTCGTCGAAGGCCTCGTCCTCCGGGTCCGGTGCCGGGCCCTCGACGAAACGGGCGATATTCTCGTCCAGGTACCAGCTCACGTTCTCGTCGAACACCGAGAACAGGGTGACGAATTCGCGGTCGACGTCCGCCGGGCTGCCGTCGGGCCGCGCCTTACCCGCAGCGGTCACGACGATGGCGCCGACGAGGCCCGAATTGGTGTCGCGCGGCTCGTTCACATGGCCGTGATAGAGCCAAGCCACCGAACTCAGGTCGCCAGGCCCGGGCCCGGCGCGCTCGGGCACCTCCCAGGCATAGGTGTAGTCCCCGCCGGGCGGCACGCCGTCGTCGAGCTTATCGTCGCCCGCGGTGCCGTCCGCGTAGGGCGTGCCCTCGTTCGCCTTGTCGTAGAACACCCCGTGGGGGTGGACCGTATTCGACCGCGATGCGTTGTTGTGAAACACCACGCGGATCGTATCGCCGACCTCGGCATGAATAACCGGACCGAGCAGGCCGAGATGCTCCCACTCAGGCCTACGCGGCTTGAGGGCGATAAAGCTTTCGTCTGTGTATTCCCTGTAGATCACCTTGCGGTAGATCCGGCCCATTTGTCCGTTGCCATTCTCGACGAAGATCGTCTGATCTTCGGTGAAGGCTTGACCCATCATCTGGTCGTACCCGGCAGGCGCATAATCCCATTCGACCTCCTCGGCCGCGATGTAATGGGTCCGGTCCGCGGCACGGGCTGCCTCGGGTTGGCCGGTCATGGCAAATGATCCGAGCACCAAGGCCGCGCTGAGTGCGGCGAAAAGGGCGGCTTTCGGTGAATCTGTCATCTCCGCACGTCCTATCGTTGTCGGCACGACGAGCCTGGAAGGGTTAGCCCCGCGCTGCGCGGGTCGCACACGATCCGGCTTTGGGCCCGCCCACATCGACGGCGAAATACCATAATGCGAATGATTTGCAATATCAATTAGTGTCGTCGATGCGGCGTTGGGCAATGTCAAAGCAAATCGGCTTGAGCCTGTTGGTGGCGACTGTAAATTTCCCATTTGTGGCAACCCAAAATTTCTCACTTTTGACTTGTCGCTGACGGTGCGCCGGGCCGCTGTGTTGGCTTTGCCAACAGTGCGGGAAGCGGTGCGCAGATGTATGGATGGGAGATCAGGATGTTGTTGAAGCCCTATCTGGATCAGGGCGTCTCGAAGGCGGAGTTGTCGAGACGGTTCGGAGTGAACCGTCGCACGATCCACTATTGGATCGAGACGGGCCATCTGGACCGGGATCTGTCGGCCGGTGCGCGAGGGTATACGCCGCGTCCCCCGGTAGCTCACAAGCTGGATCCCTACAAGGAGATCATCGACGCGCGTCTCGAGGCTTTCCCGAAGCTGTCGGCGAAGCGGCTGTTCGACGAGGTCCGTGCGGCGGGTTATCCGGGCGGTTACAAGCGCGTGCTGGACTACGTGCGGGCGACGCGGCCGCGCGAGCCGGTCGAGGCGCCGGTCCGGTTCGAGACGCCGGCGGGACGGCAGGGTCAGGTGGACTTCGGGACGTTCACGCCGCCCTGGGGCCGGCGCCATGCCCTGGCGGTCGCTGCGCCAACCCGGTTACCCACAGCTACACCGAGTCAGACACCCCCAACACCGCGTCTGGGGGTACGCCGCGCGCTCGAAGTGAGTAATTTTCGATTGCCAAAAGTGCGCAATTTTCGGCTGCCATTGACAGAGCCGGGAAAGAAGCTTCCGTCGGCGTTGTCAGAGCAAATCGGCTTGAGCCCCTTAGCGAGGTCCCTTAGCGTTTAAGAATGCAAAACCCCTTCCGTTATTTCAACAGCTCACCCGAGATCACCCGGCTCGCTGTGATGATGTATGTTTGCATCCCGCAGTCGCTGCGGCAGGTCGAGGACCTGCTGTCCGAGCGTGGCATCGACATCTGCCACGACACCGTGCGGTACTGGTGGAACCGGTTCGGGCCGCTGTTTGCCGCGGAGATCCGGAGGCGCTGGTATCATCATCATTGTTATTCGATCTGACGCTGGCACCTCGACGAGGTGTTCGTGCGGATCAATGGCGAGACGTATTATCTCTGGCGCGCGGTTGATCACGAAGGAGAAGTGCTCGAGGTTTTTGCCACGAAACGGCAGGATCGCAGGGCAGCACTCAGGTTTCTGAAGCGATGGAGTGGACGCCCCCATCCGACGGCGTCATAAGCGCCAGGAAGGAACGCACGCGGGGTGCGTTCGATCGACGAAGGAGGCGTCCATGGAGCAAGTTACTATCGTCGGCATCGACATTTCAAAGAGGAGTTTTCAACTTCATGGGGCGACGGCGGAAGGCAAGCCTGTGTTCGGCAAGAAGCTTTCGCGAGAAAAGCTCCTCGTATTCCTCTCCGAAACGCCGCCGTGCCTGGTTGTGATGGAGGCCTGCGGCAGCGCGCATCACTGGGGTCGACAGATCGTCGCTCTTAGTCACACGTGCAAGCCGATCCCGCCGATCTATGTCAAACCGTTTCTCAAGCGCCAGAAGAATGACAGTAACGACGCGGCCGCGATCGTCGAGGCGGCACAGCGCCCGACCATGCGGTTCGTGGCAGTGAAGTTGGAGGAGGCGCAGGCGGATGCAATGTTGTTCCGCACCCGCGCACTGCTTGTCCGCCAGCGCACGCAGACGATCGATTCACTCCGGGGCCAGCTGGCGGAATTCGGCACGATCGCGGCCCAGGGTGTGGCGGGCGTCGCGGCGATGCGGCTTGAGTTGGCAGAAGTGGAAGGGTTGCTTCCCGAACAGGTCGTGTCGATGGCCAAACTGCTGTTCGAGCAGGTTGCCGCACTCAGCCAGAAGATCGCCGGCCTTGAGAAGGAGATCCGTTCCCGGACCCGGGCGCGCGAGGACATGAAGCGGCTGATGACGATCCCCGGCATCGGCCCGATCTGTGCGATGGCGCTGCATGCCTTTGCGCCGCCGATGGAGAGCTTCGGCCGCGGGCGCGACTTCGCGGCCTGGGTCGGGCTGACACCGCGGCAGCACTCGACGGCCGGCAAGCAGCGGCTCGGCCGGATCACCAAGATGGGGCAGCGCGATCTTCGCCAGTTGCTCGTCCTGGGCGCAACGTCGGTGCTCCGGCATATGCGCAAGCGCGAGAAGCTGGATGATCCCTGGCTGCGGAGGACGATCGCGGAAAAGCCGCCGAAGCTGGTCGCCGTCGCACTTGCGAACAAGATGGCGCGCATCATCTGGGCGCTGTCGGTCGGGAAGGACACCTACCGGGCGTCAGCAGCGGTTGCCGCTGGTGCGGAATAGCTGCCTGGAAGAGGAAGCGTCTGTTTGGAATTGGAACACCGGGCTTCGCGGACACGCTCTTGAGGGCGTGATGCGCGGATAGCTGTTAACGGCGGAGGAATAATGCACCACGCGAGGCGGCCGGGCGGTTCGGTCGCGGCGGCGCAAAATTGCGCCACTCATGGTCCCTTGTCGGTTTTGGCGAGGGGCAGGAGATGTACGGCGTGGAGCTCTATGCGGCGGTTCGACTGGCGGTTGTCGACGAGGGGTTGAGCCATCACGAGGCGGGCCGGCGGTTTGGCATCGACCGTCGCACGGTGAAGAAGATGCTGAGCTACTCGGCGCCGCCGGGCTACCGCCGGACGAAGCCGGTCAGGCGGCCCAAGCTGGACGGGTTCACCGACATCGTCGACGCGATCCTGGAGGCGGACACGGATCCAGACGTGCCGCGCAAGCAGCATCACACGGCGCACCGGATCTTCGAGCGGCTGCGGGACGAGCACGGGTTCACCGGCGGCTATACCATCGTGAAGGACTATGTGCGTTCCCGACGGCAATCGACGCGCGAGGCTTTCGTTCCACTGCATCATCCGCCGGGCCATGCCCAGGTCGACTTCGGCGAGGCGGTGGTGGAGCTGCGGGGGCAACGCGAGAAGGTCGCCTTCTTCTGCCCGATCCTGCCTCATTCCAATGTCTGGTTCGTCAAGGCCTATCCCCGGGAGACGACCGAGGCCTTCCCGAACCGCCGCCTTGGCCGAGTGGCGTCAACTCGCAGCCTGAGGGCCTTCGATTGTAGGTCTTACAGTTCCTATCCAGTTAGTCTGACAATGCCAGCTCGTCCGAATGGCATACTTGTCTCAAGGACATAGTGAGCTTATGGGGCAGCGCGAGGCCAACCGCCCCCATCACCCCGCGATGATGGTGGCGTTATTGCTCTCTGCCTACGGCCGCGGCGTCTATTCCTCGCGCCGGATAGCCAAGGGGTGCGAGGAGCGGGTAGATTTCATGGCGGTGAGCGGTCTTCAGCGACCGGACTTCTGCATCATCAGAGATTTCCGCATCGCCCTGAAAGGCCCGGATCTCTGCGCCGGGCGGAATTCATAGGAGCGACAGGTTCACGAGACTCGCCGCGCTCTAGGGCATGACGACGATGAACGGGTGGCCGAACCAGCGCCAGCGGCCGTCGCCGGCCGGCATGGTGCAGTTGATTCGCGAGCGCCCATTCGGCAACGGCTCGTCGAGCCTGACCTCGATTCGGTCGGAGCCGAGATGCTCGATCCGCGCCTCGCCCTGGTGAGAGGCGAAGCAGGCTAGCGCCCCCACCTCGTTCAGATGTTTCGTGACGGTAAAGCCAAAGGCCGGTGGGTTGGGCGATGCAATCAGAGGATCGGCCGGAGTGATATCCGTGACGATCAGCGGCAGCGTGTCGACGACCAGGCTGAATCGGTCTATTTCACCGTAACGCTGGTTGAGCCCGAAGCGCGGCAGGCCGTGGAAATCAGCGGCCGGGTGAACCGTTCCCGAATGCTGACCAAATGCGGCCTCGAAACCGAAATCGTGCACGACCTGACGGGTCGGCAGGTCGAATTCACCATAGGGGTAGGCAAACAGGCTGGGTTTGAGGCCCAGCTCCTGCTCGAACCGGCGCTCGGCCCGGGCGATGTCCTCGCGGACGGATCCGGGATCGCCTCTCCAGAGGTGGCTCTGAGAGGCGCCGTGATTGCCGATCGTGACACCCGTCGCAGCGAGCTCGCGAAGCTGATCCCAGCTCATGATCCCAACCCTGTCCGCATCGACCGCGTCGGTGGCGACAAAGAGTGTGAAGGGGAAACCCGCCTCGGCGAGACGCGGCCAAGCCTCGTCATAAACCGAGACGTAAGCGTCGTCGATGGTGATACCGACGGTTCGGTCTGGTAACGGCACCCCGGCGCGCAGGGCCGCGATAATATGGAACACCGGCAGCACGGAATAACCGCCCGCTTTGAGGTGGGCCAGATGTTCTTCGAACTGGGCAAGCTCGATGTTGGTCGACGGGTAATTATCCTCGCCGAAACGGTGATACATAATGACGACGGCCGAGTCGGTGGCGCGTGCCGGCGCCGCAGTCGACAATGCAAGGGCAAGCCCGAGGACGAGTGTGGCCAGTGCCGCCACGCGGCTTCGGGAAAGATGTCGAATGAGGCTTATCATGGGCATTGTCAAGTTAACCGATTGTGGGCTGTTTCTGGTATTTCTCCACGAGGCTAAGCCATTGAAATTGCGTAGAGCAGTCATCGACAATTTGCCGGGATCTCGGAGTGAATCCGGTTAACTTGACAGAGCCCAACGAGCATTTCCATGACGGAAATCTCATCCGCCCGGATTGTTCTTCTTGAGCAGATCGGGATTCTGCATCTCGGTTCTAGCCTCAACTTCAGGCTTGAGACGCATCTTGTCGGGCTCGTAATCCTCACGGGGATGGAAGAAATAGGGCTCGGCCTTCTCCAGACCTTGCATGTGGATACGATAGTCGACGAGAATCTTCGTGCAGACGGCGTCTTCCTCGGGATCACCGCTCGCATAGGCACCTACCTCGTCAGCAACGAAGAAGGGCAGCACATCGAACCCGACAAAACGCAGTATGCCGTTGTTGATGGGCCAGAGCAGATGGCCCATATTGCCGCCTCGACCGCGAAGCTCGTAATATTCCGGCTCGGTTGCCGTGGTGATCGAAACCGTCGCGCGCTTTCCTCTGAAGCCGCCGTCCTCATAGGTCCCGGGAATCTCATAGGCGAGGCCGTAGGTCATCACTCGATCAATCCAGCCCTTCAGAATCCCCGGCATGCCGAACCACCAAAGCGGAAACTGTAGGATCAAGAGATCGCACCACAGAAGCTTCTGATGCTCCGCCATAACGTCGGCGTGCTTGTTGCCTGCTTCCTCGGCATGGCCCTGTGCCGCCATGTATTCAAAGCGGTCGGGGTCAGGCAGGGTCTCGAACTCCCACGGCCCACCAACGGGATTGAAGCCGTTGGCGTAGAGATCGTTGACGCGAACGTCATGGCCCTGCTCACGAAGCGCGTCTTCCGCAACCCCGACCATGGCGTGATTGAACGATTTCCCTTTGGGTTCTGGGTGAGCAAGGACAATGAGTACGTTCATGAGTGTCTCCCTTTTAAAGCGGCCTGCCGGTCAGCTGCTGAGCCAGGCCCGAAAGTTGGTGATGGGCTGATCAGGCGGCGTGTTTGATTGGCTTGATGCCGTCCGTAAACGTCACTACCTTGACGGCCTCGGCGAGGTTGTTTGATCCATCGAGCCTGCGCCATTTCTTCCTGGCACTCAACAGGAGCTTGAAGACCATTGCCAACGCAGTATTGAACCGCGCCGGGTTTGGCGGAGGCTCCAACTCTTGAGAAAGTGGAGCCATTATGTGTAGTAATTCAGACGTGACCTGACAGGCCTTCGACACGTTGCCCCGTTCTTCGGCCAGATTGAGACGGCCAACTTTGTGACGGATGATTTTTTGATTACTCTGTAGCATGAGGGTTGCCTTTCATTGTGTTTCGATGGTTCGGTTCGCACCGCCATCAAAACCGGTAACCCTCGCTCCTGCAACGGAGCAGTGTCAGATCAAGTCGGAACTAATACACATTATGAACAAGACAAGGAAGGGGTTTTCTTCTGAGGTTCGCGCCCGTGCGGTGCGGATGGTTCTGGATCACGAGGGCGAACACGCCTCGCGTTGGGCGGCATGACGGTCCAAGCCCGAGCGCTCCCTGGCGGGATGCGCCACCCTCCTCAGACGCAGCCCCGGGGCACCGGTAACAAAAAAGAGGCAACCGGGCGGTCGCCCTATATTTTTGGACCACCTTCAACGGATATAAGCCGCCGGTATTCCTGGAAGAGGCAGGGTTGAGGGGTGGTCGGCGGGGAAATGATGTCTCCCGGGAGTTGAAGCTGTCTGCGCCGGGTCGTTCGCGGGCCTTGACACCGGGCACTTCCTGGCCGGCCCTCGACCCGGCCCGGTCACTCTTTCGCGCGCTTGTCACGGCCGCTTTCGGGTACTACCGTGACCGGGAAAAGGGTGATCGATACACCCGTTATATCGCATTCGAAGGGAGATTTGGGAGATGTCAGAGGGTTGCGCGTATGTCTCCGGCGAATTCGTTCCTTTCGAAGACGCCAAGATATCGATCTTCGATGGCGGGTTCACCAATTGCGACGTGGTCAATGACGTCACCACATCCTGGAAGGGAACGATCTTCAAGCTCAACGAGCATCTCGCGCGATTCAGAAATTCCTGTGCGGGATTTGGCCTCAAGAATCCCTATTCAGACGACGAGACTGTAAAGCTGCTCGTCGAGTGTGTCCGCCGGGCGGAGTGCGAGGATGCAGGCTTTATCAACATGCATGTCACCCGCGGCGTCTATCCACAGGGCTCGCGGGACCCCAGGCTGTGCGAAAACCAGTTCCTCGTCTACGTCTGCGATTATGTCTGGCTGTGGGGCGAGGAGAAGAGCAAATCCGGCATCAACATCCATATGTCCGACATCGAGCGGATTTCGAGTAAGGCGGTCGATGCACGCATCAAGAATTTTCACTGGGCCGACCTGATTCAGTCCCAATACGCGGCCTACAAGGCGGGGCGCGACGACGCCGTGCTGTGCGGCCCCGACGGCAACCTTGCGGAAGGACCGGGTTTCAACATCTGGGTCGTCAAGGATGGAACCTGCCTGACGCCCGACGAAAACTGTTTGCCCGGCATATCACGTCAATCCGTGATCGAGCTGTGCGAGATGGAAGGTATTCCGTGTGAGACCCGCAAGGTCCATCCCGATGAGCTGCGCAACGCCGACGAGGCCTTCGCGACCTCGACCGCGGGCGGGGTCCTGCCAATCACGGCGGTCGACGACAAGCCGCTCGGTAACGGCGCGCCCGGCTTGGTCACGTCCCAGCTGAGCAACAGCTATTGGAAGCGGCGCGAAGAAGGCTGGTGCGGCACGAAAATCAGCGACCTGCTCGACAGCTGGGGCAGCCTAAGCTGACATTCCCCAGATGAACCCCGGTTTGTGAGGAGACAGTAGTACGGATTGCCTGCCGAGGCAATTCTGAGGGCGGTGCGGGACGATAGTCGCCTGGAATTGGTGGGAATTGCCGTGAGCACCGCGACCCCAGCCCGCTGATGGCGTCGTTTGTGGTCTGCAAGGCGCACCTCTCCTGTTGTCTGTTGCAGCATCGGCATCGGGCTCCGCCTCACGCTGGTGCTGGCGGCGCCCGGAGTTGAGCTATCAGCCGCAGGATTTCGTCGAACAGGCCCCTCGGCACCGCAACCTCGGCCATCTGGAACGTGACGGACCGGCCGTGGCCGACGATCCTGGCTCCACTCTTCACCAGCTTTTGCTGCAACGAGGTCAGCGACCAGTGCTTGACCGCCTCCGGCAGAGCCAGGGTGCGCATGAAGTTGGCGAGATTGTAGGCCAGCGCATGAAGCTGAAGTCGACCCTCGTTGTTGCGGAACCTCCTGCACGACAGCCGGGTCCACACAATCGCGGTCTTGCCTTCCTTGATGTGCTGCTCCGCCGGGCCGCGCTGATTGTAGAAGGCGACCACGCGCTTGGCCGGTCGGGTCAGGTTGGTCACGATGAAGCCGACACGGGGATAGAGTTCGCCTGGGTGCCATTCGACGTTGCCCCCAAAACCCGGACCAGGTGGTTTTTCAGCTATGCGGCCTGAGCGATGGTCATTTCCCTCCTGGCCAGTGCCGGCGTCCGGTAGTCGATGCTCGAGCCGCCAGGTCTTCAACTGCGTTGGCGTGACGCCGAGCTCGGCAGCCACACTGTTATGCGTCGCACCCGGCTCCGACAGCCGGGCAACCGACTGTTCCTTGTATTCCGGTGAAAATCGCCGCCTCGTCTGCTTTGTCATCTCGTCCCTCCAGGGCGGTATTCAATTTACCGCTTGGTCCGGGATCCGGGAGCAATGTCACCGTGGCGCGGACGGCGAGTACGGACCGGGGCGGCCCGCTTGAGCTGTTCGAAGCTCTGATCGGCCTGGCCCGCATGGATACGGAGAACCGCGGGCGCCTTGGCGAGAGCTTCCTGACCGAGGCCCATGGTGCAACCGGGGCGCTAGCCGTCGACGGCGGTCTCGACGAGCGCTCCGCGCATGGGCTGGCGCGCGCTTATGCCCGCGCCGAAATCGAGGCGCCGGAGGCCCTCGTATCCTTCCTCACGGCGCAACTGGAAGCCCTGGCCGCGTCGGACCGGCTTCCGGGCGACCTGGATGCGGAGATCGACCGTCTCCGGCGCGAGGCGGGGGACGACGATTACATGCTGCACATGGTACTGGACGACATGCTCGGCGTCCTTCCGGACGAGGTCCGTCCGGCCCTGGTGCACCATGTCTCGGGTCGGGACGAGGGTTTTTCCGGCCGCATGGCGCTTTACTGGCTGCTGGACGCGTCGAGGGAGGTTCGCCTGGCCGCCGCCGGCGCCCTCGCAGGCCGGGCGCGGCGGGGCATTCTCGATGCCGCTTCGGTGGCGGTGCTGCCGCTGATCCGCAACTGGATGCCACCGGACGGCGCCCGCCCGGTGCTGGATGCGGCCCTGCGCGAGGCGCGACAGCGGAACCTCTCCGGCCCGCCGGAGCGGCCCGGAGGTCGTCCGAAGCGGCTTCTCGGCACGCTGCCGGACGGCTCGGGCGCCCAGAGCCTCGCCGCGGTGCTGGACGGTCCGGTCACGGCGTTGGTTCTGATCAAGGCCGGGCACGGCGTAAAAGACGCCTTTCTTGCCCGGGGCGACGCCGCCGGAGAGGCGATATCGACGCAAGTAGACGATATCGGAGCGCTCGACCTCGCATGGGAAGCTTTCGAGACGGCACTGGCCGCCGCGCTGGCGAACGGGCTCGCGGCGGGGCGCCCACCGCCGGCCGGTCTGATCGATGCCGCTCTCGCCTGCGGCCTCGGCGAGTTGCGCCCGCGTCCGATGGCCGCGGGCGACTGGCTGGCGGAGGTGGATCCCGAGGGGGAGATCGCCGGCCTCCCGGCGCGGGAGCGGGAGCGGCTGATCGCCCGAAGCGCGACGTGGCCGGACGACCACCCGATCGTCGACACATGGTTCGAGGGCACGGCGGTCTTCGACGAAGCGCTGAAGAGCGCGTCCGGCACGCGGCAACCGGAAGCCGCCTTTTGGGAGCGTCTCGAAGAGCGGCGCGGCGACTGGGCTCTACTCATGCTGCGCGCCGCGCACATCCTGAAGGCATCGGGCGGGGACGGCGAGTGGCGCTCTTTCGCGGCGGCGGCCTCGGCGCTGCTCGACGGCCGGGCACTGAAAACGATCCCGATCATGGATTATGTCTTCGACACCTCCGTCGAGGCCTGGGAGGCGGAGGAACACGAGCTTGGGGCGGACGACGCGGACGGATTGACGGACGTGGCCGGGGCGGGGACAGGGCCGGAAGAAGAGCTTTGGGCGACGGCTTCGCCGGCCTGGCTCGACGGCTATCTGTCGGCCGCCGCGCTCGCGCCCCTGACGCTCCGCCCGGGCGCCGGGCTTTCCGCCCTTGCGGAACGGATCCGGGACCGTGACGACAAGGCGCTGGAGACATTCATTGCGCTGGCGACGGGACGGTACAACGAACTCACGATCGGCCTTGGCGAGAGCCGGTTCGCCGCGGCGATGCTCGCCGGTCTGGACGACGGCGATCTCATGGCATGGGCGCGGGGCTTCATCCAGGGCGCCCGTGTCCTCGAGGACGATTGGCCCCAGCGGGATCTTCAGGCGGACGACCGCCGGACGCTGTCGCTACTCGCCGCGCTCGCGGGCGGAGAGCCCCCCGGCGAGATCGCGCGCGCCGTTCTGGCGGGGTTCATCGGCCGAAGATTCGCGATGCGGCACGAAGGCCGGCGCACGCCCGACGTCCGGGAGTGAGGCGCCGGCAACGCCTCGAACTCTCTCCGATCCACTATCCCCGGCCCGGATGTCCTCGATACGGCCTGCTACCCACGGCGCCGGGTTAGCCAGCCAACCGCGATCTCGATGACGTCATGCAGCGCGGCCAGCCTTGAGGCGACCGGGACGTCGACGCGCCGCCATACCTTCGGCTCCAGGCCTTGCAGTTCGATACGGATACGTGCGACGGACTCGATCATGCAAACCGTATAATCCCGGGGCGCCCGCAATGCCAGCATCGGCACTTGCGACGGTCCTCCGGGAGCGCGCTCGATCGTTTCCCGGCGCACGGGCGGGGCGCCTGCACTCCGCTTTCATGTCCAAGTGCCCCATGGCAGAGTTCCGGCATGCGCGAATACGCCCTCTATCCCCCGGTAAAGGCTTTCCTCGAAGCGCAAGGCTACGAGGTGAAGGGAGAGGTCAACGGCTGCGATCTCGTCGCGGTCCGGGCCGAAGAACCGCCCGTCATCGTCGAATTGAAGACCGCCTTCTCCCTGCCGCTGGTCTTTCAGCCCGGATTTCCCGGGCTTTTGCCGGTTCTGACGTCGGCGGAGACGAGCGCTTCATCCACTCACGCCAGGATCAACACCCCAGCTGGTCACGCGATACTCCTCTGACAATGGCCGTTTGAACATTCTTAGGGCAGTGTAGCCCGAGGCCCGCCACTTAGGTGTATAGAACAATGCACCGCACTTCCATACTCTGCCGGTCGGGGGCATCGGACGGGGTGGCCGGGTCCTTGAAAGCGCTGTGAAAGCTGAAGGTGCACGGCGCCCGGTCCTCGCCGGCGCTGGAATCGGCCCGCGCACCGCGCGACCGGGCCAGCTCACCGGCGGAATCCCACTGTTTGATCAATAAGGCCTCGTTGCGAGTCATTGCCGGGTAGTACCACCATGCATGTCGTGGAGCGTGCTTTGCGAAGTAATTTTCGCCGATCCGGTCACGATAGTGAATCTCGAATACGACCAGGTCTTCCGGGCTCACGGTCTGTCCGTCGCAGAGGGCAAGCGGATCGATCGCAACGGGCTCGTTGGCAATGTTGCGCCACAAGTTGATGATTGCAAACCGTCCCTTCGTATCGAGCGCCCGGTCGACCATGTCGGGTTCGAGAAGAGATTCGCCCTCGTCGAGGATCGAGCGCAACGTATCGTTCACACTCGGTGGATTCGCCAGGTCACGCAACCGCTGCGGTCCGCTGGTGAGGGTGTAGTCGGCGTGCACTATGTGGGCCGGACCCTGCACTTGCTGACCGCCGGCAATGCGCCGTTTGCCTTTCTTGCCCGTCGCCGACCTGATGTTGTGGTCGAAGGCGAACACGTGCGCTGCGCCAGTCGCCTCCTGCACGACCCGGGCGCACTCGGCGTAGTACTCCTGCACAACCTGTCGGTGATCGTAGAAATCGAGATCAGAACGCGTCAATGACCGTGTGACCAACTCGAATCCGTGCGTCTCGATCGTGCGGCGTCGGGGTTCGTCCAGGAGGCGTGCGTTGTTGACGGTAACCTCCAGTTCTTCCATGACCATCCCTTTATCACCGGAGTCGCTGCCGTCACGATCGCGACGGGTCAGCACCTCGCCGTTGCGGTAAAGCGAGGACTTGACGGATTCCGCCAGATAGCTGAGCGCGCCGACCGTAACCGGGGCGCCCACCGATGTCGCCGACGCGATATTCACCGGTTCTCCCTGCCGGCGGCGTTTGCGAGTATTTTTTCGAAGAGCGCGTTCTGGTCGGCCGGATCATCGACATTGATTCTAATCCGGGGAAGACCGTCTTCCTGGTGCATCCATGAGATCTCGCTTTCGGCCCCGTAGTGAATGTCCGGCTCGCCGATTTCAGGATCGTCCAACGTCCCCAACGCGATGAAAATCACAGAATCGAATGCGCCACCGGAAAAATATCGGGTGAGCAAAGAGCCGCCGCAGTTCGAGCAGAACCCTCGTTCGCACACTGACGAGGACCGGTAAAGTTTTGGCGTCCCTTTGGTCAACGATACCGCCTCTCTGTGAAAGGTGGCTGACACCTGCATCGGACTGCCCGTCCATTGCTGGCACATGCGGCAATGACAAGTCACTATGAACATCGAGGATTCGCTCGCCTCGTAGCGAGCCGCCCCGCACAGACAGCCTCCGGTATGTTTTGCGTCAGTCATCGTCGTTTTCTCCAGGCGCCATCAACGGCGGAGTCTCGATATAAAAACATCAGTGGCTTGAACGCAATCCGACGCGTCCCGAGAGGAAAGTCGCCGGGCGTTGTCGGAGTAGACTAGCTTGAGCCGGGGCGGTAGCCATCGTAGCCTCCCTGCTTCATCGAAAAACGTCCCTGCGGTGGGCGCAGTCCGCTGCGAACCCGACTCTGCGCCAATTCCCTGATAATCAGGGAAAATACAGGGAATTTTTGCAGATTCGACCTTAAATCGGCGGGAGCGGGCCATCTAAGGCGTTGATATCACGGGGAATCGAGACCCAATTCCCTACGCCACGGAACAGGGAATTGTTATTGGCCAAGCAGGGAATTTTCCAGGGTGAACAGGGAAATTCACTCGCCGAACAGGGAACCGTCAACCTTGAAACGGCTCGGTTGTAATTGGCTCGGAAGGCGGCAGCGAATCAAGGCTTGCTATGGGCTGTCTTCGACCTAACGTCTGTGAGGCGGGTGTCCATCCCAACGTCTTCCGCCCAGGACTGCACCAATCTCTATCGGAGTTGGGCGATTGTGTGTTCTCTCACTGATCAGCGAGCTATAGCCGGATCTTGGTGACGTGCTGATAGAGAAGGCGGCGTATCCTGGCGATTGCTGAAGTCGCCGATTTCCACGAAGGAAGGATACGCCATGGACGACGATAAGGTTGTTTCGCTCAGCCATCGAGAAAAGATTTTCATCGATGATCCGCTGACGGAGGTACTGCGTTCGGGCGTCAGTCGGTTACTGGTCTGCGCGGTCGCGGCCGAGGTCCAGGCCTTTCTGGCCGCACACGAGCATCGGGTCGACGACGAGGGCCGCCAGCGTATTGTTCGCCACGGCTACATGCCGGAGCGCGACGTTCAGACCGGAATCGGCCCAGTTACGGTGCGTCGCCCCCGGGTGCGCGATCGCCAGCCCGACGGGGAGGACGGGCCGATCCGCTTCACCTCGGCGCTCCTGCCGCCCGATCTCCGCCGCGGGCGCTCGATCGAGGAGTTGCTGCCGTGGCTCTACTGAAGGGCATCTCGACGGGCGACTTTCCGGAGGCCCTGACGGCCTTGCTCGGTCCAGACGCCCCCGGCCTCTCGGCGGGCACGATCGCGCGGCTGAAGGGGGCCTGGCAGGAAGACTACGAGCGCTGGAGCCGGCGCGATCTTTCGGCCAAGCGCTACGTCTACTTCTGGGCCGGCGGCGTCTACTTCCGCCCGCGCATGGAGCACGACAAGCAGTGCCTGCTGGTGATCATCGGCGCCGACGAGGCCGGTCACAAAGACATCGTCGCCGTCGGCGACGGCTTCCGCGAGAGCGAGCAGAGCTGGCACGAACTCCTGCCAGACCTGAAGAGGCGCGGCCTCCAGGCGCCGCCGGAACTGGCCGTGGGCGATGGCGCCTTGGGTTTCTGGCAGGCCTTGCGCAAGGCCTTCGACGGATGTGCGGAGCAGCGCTGCTGGGTGCACAAGACAGCCAACGTCTTGAACAAGCTGCCGAAGAGCGTGCAGAGGACATTGTCAGACTAAATTGGCTTGAGGTAGGTGCAGTCGGCGATTAGCCTCGGCGAATGAAAAATCCATTCCGCTATTTCAATAGTTCGCCCAAGGTAATCCGCTTCGCGGTGATGATGTACATCCGCTACCCCCTATCGTTGCGTCAGGTCGAGGACCTGCTGTTCGAACGAGGCATCGATATTTGCCACGAGACGGTGGGTTCCTGGTGGAACCGGTTTGGCCCGATGTTTGCTGCGGAAATCAGAAAGCGGCGTGTTGATCATCGATTGTATTCCCACTGGCGGTGGCACCTTGACGAGGTGTTTGTGCGGATTAATGGCGAGATATATTACCTCTGGCGCGCCGTGGATCACGAGGGCGAGGTGCTCGAGGTCTTTGCCACGAAGCGCCGGGATCGCAAGACTGCGCTGAAGTTTTTGAAGCGTGCGATGAAGCGCTACGGCCGGCCCAAGACTATCGTAACGGACCGGCTTCGGTCTTACAGCGCCGCGATGAAAGAGAGTGGCATCCTGGAGCGTCAGGACTGTGGACGATGGCTTAACAATCGAGCCGAGAATTCACATCAGCCGTTCCGACGACGAGAGGGCGCAATGGCCAGGTTCAGGGACATCAAGACCGTGCAGAAATTCGCCGCCATCCACGCCTCGATCCACAACCACTTCAACCAGGACCGCCAACTCAACCGCTGCGACATCTTCAAGCAGAACCGCTCGGCCGTCCTGGCCGAGTGGCGTCAGTTGGCTGCCTGAGAGGCCTGGATTGTAGGTTCTTCAGTTCCTATCCAATTACTCTGACGACGCCCCGGCGTGCCCCTGGAGCTTCCCATCACCCGCCAGCTCGCGGCCATTCTCGAATGCCGTCTGGCCGCAGCCAACGACCGACCTGAGAACGCTAGCGAATGGGTGTTTCCTTCCCCAACCAGCGCGACCGGACATGTCCAGGATTCGCATCATCTCTACGGCCGCATCAGCGAGGCCGGCGAGGCCAAGTTCTGGTTCCACGGGCTGCGCAACTGCTTCATTACCGTGGCGGAGCGCGAGCTGATGCTGCATCCCTCTCTGACCAAGCGCCTCGTCAACCACGCCCGCCCCAACGATGTCACCGAAGGCTACGCGGCCGACTGGACGGTCGCGCAGCTCCGCGAGCCGGCACAGAAAATCGCCGACCGGATCGAGGCGCTGATGTGCGGCACAGTACCTACCCCACTCATCGCGTAGCGCACTGCCCCCTACGCCAATTCAGCCCCACAAGCCAAATAGGACGCCCGACTGCGGAACATCGTTGGCCGGGTCGAATGCAGCCATCCCAGACCGGACAGTGCATGGATGGTAGGCAGCCCGGCCGCAACTCTCGGGCCAGCCGACTTTCGGCAGTTTCACCAGTATGGTCTATATCAGCAATTTGCTGAAAGCGGACTTCGACCGAAAGCTCTTGATTGATTTCACTGTTCAAGGTATTTTCACCGTATGGTGAAATCACACGAAATAGAGAACCGAGTGGAGATCATGGCCGTGGACGCAGTCCGCGCCCTGCTCGATCGCGTCCCGAACATACAGATCACCACGGTTCGCCACGAGCAGCAACTCGCGTCCGACTACCGCCTCGATGCCCGGATCGATTTCGGCCACGATGGAATCCGCCATGCGCTCCTCATAGAGATCAAGTCAAATGGAGCACCACGCTTTGCCCGTTCCGCAGTCTATCAGCTCGAGAGCTGCATCGCGCATTTGCATCGATCCGAGCACCAAGACGTCACCCGGCAGTTCATTCCAATGCTGGTCAGCTCCTACCTGTCTCCAGAGTCGCGCTCCATCTGCCTCGATCACAATGCCGCTTACCTCGACCTCTACGGTAACGCGCGCCTTGCTTTCGGCAACGTCTATATCGAACGATCCGTCGCAGACAGACCGAAGTCCGAAACCCGCACTCTGCGGTCACTGTTCACCCCGAAGGCGGGCGCAATCCTGCGGGTCCTCCTTCGCGATCCAGCCCGGGCATGGCGCGTCACCGATCTGGCTGAGGTAGCCAACGCGAGCCTCGGGCATGTGAGCAACGTTCGCAAATCACTCCTCGACAGGGAATGGATCGAAATACGGGATGACGGCCTCGTCCTCGTCCAGCCGGATGAACTGCTGAAATCTTGGCGCGAGAACTACCGTCAACCGACCGGTCATCACATCAGCGGATACACGGTTCTCCACGGGGACCAGCTGCGTAATAGCCTGTCTGGAAGCCTAAACCCGGGACCGCAACCTCCACGTGCGATCTGTGCGTCAAACTCGGCTGCCCAGTGGTTTGCGCCATACGTCCGAGGTGGCACACACAGCTTCTACGCAGACGAACCCGGCGCTCAGATGCTGAAAGAGACTCTTCAACTGACTCATGCCGCACAGGGGGCCAACGTGATCCTGCGCATCCCCAACGATGAGACTCTGTTCGAAGACGCCGTTCAGCCGGCACCGGGCATCTTCTGCGTCAATCCGGTTGTCACCTACCTCGATCTATGGAACGGCAACGATCGGGACCGTGAGGCCGCCGACCATATGGCCGCGAAGTGCTTTCCATGGTTGTAAGAGAACCCCAGGCCGCCGGTGACTACGATGACCGGACAACAGCAGCGGTCAAGTCCGTACTCATCGAGATCGGCCAAATCCTCGGCAGCTTCGAAGGCAAGTTTGCGATCATCGGCGGCGCCGTTCCCTGGCTGTTGCTGGGCGAAGCCGACATGCCACATATCGGCACCGGAGACGTGGACCTCGGCCTCGATCCGGCCGCCTTGGGCGACGGTGAATACGTTCGGCTTGTCGAAGCCCTCCAGGAACACGGCTACTTTCAACGGGACAATTTGTGGCGCTTTCAACTCGTGCGCACTGTCCCCGCCAGGGATGACGGGCCCGACGTCGACGTCGTCGTCGATTTCCTGATGCCACGAGACGCCGTGATCACAAGAAATGCACCGCCACTGATCAGCCAGTTTGCCGTCCAGCGTGCGGACGGCGCGGATCTGGCGCTCAGGTTCTACCAAATGGTCGCCATCGAAGGCCATATGCCCGATGGTGACCGCAATCGCGTTCGCATCGCGGTGGCATCGATTCCGGCGCTATTGGCCATGAAGGGTTACGCCATCGCAAACCGTCTGAAACGCAAGGATGCCTACGACATTTACTACTCCATAAGAAACTTCCCGGATGGAATCGACGCTCTCGTCGAAGCAACCCGACCGCTCCTGGACATCGAATCGGCACTCCAGGGATACCGTTCTGTCTCTGACAAGTTTCGGAATGTCGAAGATTTCGGACCGACGAGCGTGAAAAGGTTCGTCGAAAGCTCCCACCTGCTTGGCGATCGCACGGCAGATCAATGGCAGCAGGACGCCTTCGGACAGGTTGACGCATGGCTCAGAGGGCTTGGCCTGAGGCCGTCATGACCGGAACCTCGAATACCAGGATCCGTACCATGGACATGCCGATTCTCGACAAGGTGTTCGACATGGAAGGCGGCTTTGTCCTCAATTTCTCCAATCGAACTTTCGCCGAATTCTTTCGAGAAGAACTCCAAGTCGATATAGACCATCCCCGCTGGGCGGTTCAGGGCGAAAGCAAGGCAAAACGCCTACGCTATTATTTGCGACAGGCGAACCGGCGTACGGCTCTTGATACGCTGAATGCGCTCTGGGAATATCGCAAGATCAGCAGTGCCACCCACGATTACCCGGAGCTGGACGATACAGTACGCGACGCGTTCTTCAGGATCCTCGAACGCCTCGGGGCACAGCCGCAAGCGCAAGCAAGACCTTCTACCACACCATCACAACCGTTGATCGATGCAGGTGCCACATCGTCTCTTGCCGACCGTTTGCTCCAGGTCTCCAAACTGGAGCCGCAGCCCCGCGGCTATGCGTTCGAGAAATTCTTGAACGACATGTTCAATGTGTATGGATTGTCCGCACGCGCCTCCTTTCGTCTGGAAGGCGAGCAAATCGATGGCAGTTTTGTATTGGGAAATGACATCTACCTGCTCGAAGCCAAATGGACCAACGCCTTGGTCGACGCCGCGACGCTCCGTTCCTTCAACGCCAAGGTCGAGGACAAAGCGAAGTGGTCACGCGGCCTCTTCTTGAGCTATAGCGGATTCTCCTCTGAGGGACTCTCGGCCTTCGGGCGCGGCAAGAGCGTCATTTGTATGGATGGTCGCGATCTCCACGACATTCTTTCACGTCAGCTTGATTTCGCGACGGTACTCGCCATGAAGGTTCGGCGGG
Organism: Alphaproteobacteria bacterium; assembly: GCA_965198325.1. GTDB lineage: Bacteria > Pseudomonadota > Alphaproteobacteria > UBA828 > JAPUJA01 > CBDAPE01. The sequence goes on from CBDAPE010000018.1 coordinate 575,734, forward strand.
CCGCCGAAACCGGTCAACCGTTCGTGAAAGTGGACGATCTCACTATTCCCATCACTCCATGACATCCCTTCCTTCCGTTCCCATGCATCGTACGGTGGAGACGGAAGCGCTTCTCTCAAGATGCGTTTCTATCGACCTCGAAGTCGATCCGAACACCAGCCGGATTCGCGGATTCGCGGCCATCCGCTCGGTAACGACCGACACATGCACCTATCGCGGCGGCAACTTCGCGAGCGCACTGCATGCGCTGGACAACTATGTTGCGGGAGCGGAGTTCGTGCTTGGACACAACGTGATCGAGCACGATCTGCTCTATCTGCGAGAAGCGCGTTCGAACCTGCGGATCCTCACGCAACCCCCGATCGACACCCTTTGGCTCAATCCGCTTGCCTTTCCCCGCAATCCATATCACCGCCTGGTCAAGCACTACAAGGACGGCCGGCTTCAGGCCGGGAATGCCAGCGATCCCGAACTCGACGCTGGACTCGTCCTCACTGTCCTACGAAACCAGTTGGCGCAGTTTCAAAAAGTCGCGCGAAGCGATCCCGACCTCCTGACCGCGTTGCACTGGCTCGCGACATCGAGCGAAAAGCCATAGGGATTCGAGGCGGTCTTCCGGTCGGTGAGGGATGCGCTCAGGCCCGGCGCGCCGGAGGCGCAACGCGCGATCCGGCAGGTTCTGACCGACCGGGCCTGCACCCACCTGATCGAACTTTCGATCCCGGACGCCGAGCGAACCGGCTGGCCGCTCGCCTACGCGCTCTCCTGGATCTCGGTGGCCGGCGAAAACTCCGTGATGCCTCCCTGGGTCCGTCACCAATTTCCCGAGTCCGGTGCGTGTCAATGGCGGAGCAAAAAGGGACCACCGTGGCGGTGTAAGAAGGGACCGCTTGGCGGCTGCGGGCTTGTCCCCGTAGTCCATGGGAGGGCCCCGCGTGCGACTGGTGCCAGTCCTGGGGCGACCCCGCCAGACTTCTCGAACAGTGGTTCGGCTTCGAGGGGTTCCGGCCGAAGCCGTCGGGCGGGGACGGGCGCTCCCTCCAGGAAACCATCGTCGCGTCGGCGCTCGCCAAGTCCTCGGTTCTCGGAATCCTCCCGACCGGTACGGGCAAGTCGCTCTGCTACCAGCTGCCGGCGCTCGCCATGTATCATCGGACCGGCGCGCTCACCGTCGTCATCTCGCCGCTCGTCGCGCTCATGGCCGACCAGGTTGCAAGCCTGTAACGGAAGGGAATCTCGTCCTGCGTCACCGTCAACGGCCTCCTGTCGCTCCCCGAGCGTCATGAAGCGCTCGACCAGATCCGCCTCGGCGACGCGTCCATGCTGCTCATCTCTCCCGAACAGCTGAGAAACCCCTCGGTGCGATCCATCCTGGAACAGCGGGAAGTTGGATCTTGGGTCGTCGACGACGCGCACTGTGTCTCCAAGTGGGGGCACGATTTCCGGCCGGACTACCGCTATATCGCGCGCTTCATCAGGGAATACTCGGGTGACAGCGATCCGGCCCCGCTGATCTACCTGACCGCAACGGCCAAGCCCGGCGTCATCGTCGACATATGCGAGCATTTTCAGGAGAGGCTGGGCGTCCGCCTGAAGCGTATCGACGGCGGCGCGCACCGGGACAATCTCTATTTCGACGTCATCCAGACCGACAAGACCGGGAAGCTGGGCGACATTGTGTCGGTTCTCGAAGACGCCTTACCCCCTGAGGGCGTCTCGGGAGCGATCGTCTACTGCGCAACGCGAAGTGCGACCGAGCGCGTGGCAGACTTCCTGAAGGAGAAGGGCTATGCCGCCAGCCACTATCATGCCGGCCTGAAGCCCGAAGCCAAGCTGGAGACACAGGAGCAGTTTGCCGACGGCACACTCCGCGTCATCGCAGCCACCAACGCCTTCGGCATGGGGATCGACAAAGCCGATATCCGCCTCGTCGTCCACGCCGACATCCCGGGCTCGCTGGAAAACTACGTCCAGGAAGCCGGGCGCGCCGGACGCGACGGCGAGCCCGCCCGCTGCGTCCTGTTTTACAGCAACGACGATATCGAGAAGCAGTTCTCGCTCTCGGCGCGATCGCGTCTCGACAAGCAGGAAATCGTGGCAATCCAGAAGTCCCTGCGGCGGCTTGGGCGACGATCGAAACGGGAGGGCGAGGTCGTCGCCACACCCGGCGAGATCCTCAAGGAAGATGTCGACGGGGACTTCGGACGGGACAGGGACACCGAGGATACCCGTGTAAAGATCGCCGTTTCGTGGCTAGAAGAGGCGGTGCTGCTCAAGCGTGACGAGAACTTCGTGCGGGTGTTCCCGTCATCGCTGCAGATCCGGACCATCGACGAAGCGCGCAAGCGGATCGAAGCCGCCGACGCCACACCAGCCTACCGGAACAAGCTCCCGCGCCTCGTGCGCTGCCTGCTCGATTCCCCACCCGACCGCGGCATCTCGACCGACGAGCTCAGCCTCGAGGCTGGCCTGACACCGGCGCGGCTGCGCAAGGCGTTCAACTTCCTCGAAGCTTTGGGGATCGCCTCGAACGACACCGCGATCACGGTCTTCATCCATCTCGCCGTGGAGGACTCATCCGCGAAGCGCCTTGTCGAAGTCTCCGGTCTCGAGGCCGACCTGCTCGACCGGTTCCGGGAACTCGCGCCCGACCTGAACCTTGGCGATGCGTCAACCGTCAACCTGAGGATAGCCTCGCAGCAACTCAGGGATGCGGGTCACGCGACGGTCCGGCCCGACATCGTCGAGAAACTCATTCGCGGGATCGCACGGGACGGACGGGAGGACGCGGAGGGCGTCGCCAGCTTCCAGGTTCGCAAGATCGACCGCCAGCACCTCTCACTCCGACTGCAGCGGAGCTGGGACAAGCTCACGCTCACCGCACGGCTCCGCCGCAGGGCCGCGGCGGTGCTGCTCGCCTCGCTCACCGATTCTGCCCCCGCCAATGCCCGTGGCAAGGACGTGCAGGTCGCAACCACCCTGGGCACCCTGATCTCGGCGCTGGGGAGCGACCTCGAGCTCGCACGCGACATCACCGACCCGTCGAGCCTGCTCGACCACGCCCTGCTCTGGCTTCACGAACAGGGGGCGGTGACCCTCGGCAGGGGTCTCACGATCTTCCGCCCCGCCATCACAGTCCGCCTGGAGCCGGGCAACCGGAAGTTCGCCGAGACGGACTTCCAGCCTCTCCACATCCACTATGACGAGCAGACCCTCCAGACCCACATCATGGCGACCTACGCGGAGCACGGGCTCGACTCCATGCGCGATGCGCGCCGCCTGAGGGACGACTATTTCACGCTCGACCGACAGGCCTTCGTTGATCGGTGGCTGCCTCGCAGCGTGGCCGCGCTCCGCCGCCAAACCACGCCCGAATCCTGGCGCGCGATCGTCGAATCGCTTGGAAACGCGGACCAGACCCGGATCGTGGCCGATGATCGCGAGCAAACAAGCGTGCTCGTGCTTGCCGGTCCGGGCTCGGGCAAGACGCGCGTCCTCGTGCACCGCATCGCCTATCTGATCCGCGTTCGCCGGCAGGACCCGCAGGGCATCCTCGCGCTTGTCTACAACCGCCACGCTGCGACCGAGATCCGGCGCCGGCTCTTCGATCTGCTCGGGGAGGACGCGCGCGGCGTGACGGTATCCACCTGTCACGGTCTGGCGATGCGCCTGGTCGGGGCGAGCTTCGCTGGGCAGGCCAGCGACATCTCGAAAGGCAAGTTCGACAAGGTTCTCAAGCAGGCAGTCTCGCTGCTGCGGGGTGATGGCCTCTCCCGCGACGAGGCCGGGGCGCAGCGCGATACGCTGATCGAGGGATACCGCTGGATCCTTGTCGACGAGTATCAGGACATCGGATCGGATGAGTATGAATTGATCGCCGCGGTCGCCGGGCACTCCGTCGAGGAGTCGAGGACGCGGACAGCCGCCTCAGCCTCTTCGCCGTCGGTGACGACGACCAAAACATCTACGCCTTCAAGGGGGCGTCCGTTGCGTTCATCCGGCGATTCGAGGAGGACTATGACGCGCGCCCGGTCCACTTGGTCGAGAACTATCGCTCGACCGCCAACATCGTTGACGCAGCCAACATGCTCATCACGCCCGCCGCGGACCGCATGAAGACTGGACACGACATCGTCGTGAACCGGAGCCGGCGCAAGGACTGTCCAGGCGGATCACTGGAGCGCCTTGACCCGATCGGGCGCGGTCGCGTTCAGGTTCTGCGCGCGCCGAAGGACGAAGCCGTTCAGGCCGTCCTGGCGGTAAGCGAACTGGAACGCCTCTCCAAGCTGGCGCGCGACGACAGTGCTTGGACGAAGACGGCTGTCATCGCCCGCAACTGGCGCCAGCTGGAGCCCGTCCGTAGCTACTGCGAGGCGCGCGGCATCCCGGTCCAGGCGGCATCCGACGATCCCCCCAACGTATATGGCGCCTGCGCGAGACCCAGAGTCTTGTTGACTGGCTCAGGAAGCGGTCCGGTTCCGCTGTGCGTGTCGCCGACATCGCTCGCTGGATCAAGCTACAGACAACCGGACACTGGTGGTCGCTTCTGAAAGAAGGCCTTGAAGACCTGTTCCACGAACTCGGTGACCGCGAGACCGACCGCAAGGACGTGATCGAGTGGCTCGCCGAATGGGGCCGCGACGCTCGAAAGAGCCAAACCGGTCTGCTGCTTCTCTCGGCGCACAGGGCGAAGGGTCTCGAGTTTGACGACGTCGTCATTCTCGACGGCGGTTGGGAATGGGCGTCCAACGTCGACGACAGGGACGCCGAGCGCCGGCTCTACTATGTCGCGATGACGCGGGCTCGCCGGAGCCTGGCGCTACTCTCGATGGGCGGCCGTCATCCCTTCATCGGCGCCTTGGAAGGACCGGTAGTGGCGCATCGCGCCCCGGAAGCAAATTGGCTCGACGTTGCCGATTGCAGGAAGATCTACCGGACGCTCAATCCATCGGAGGTCGTCTTGGATTTCTCGGGGCAGATGGCTAACGGACATCGGGCGCTTCAGTCCCTCGACCGGGCTGCTGCGGGCGACCCGGTCGGTCTGCAACAGGACCGTGACCGTTGGCAGATCGTCGACCAGCATGGCTTCGTGATCGGGCGCCTGGCCAGGAAGTTCGAGCCGCCGGAAGGTGCGACATTCCTGGAAGGCAGTGTGCACGCGATCACCACACGCTATCGGTCGGACTCTGCCGAAAGCTTTCAGGCGCAGCTCCGCCGCGATCGGTGGAGCGTCGTGCTCCCCGAACTAGTCTACCGATCCTGAAGCGTGTTGCGCGCCTTGACTGCGCGATATGCAGCATCCCGCAGACGTTTGCGTACCGGCAATCTTTCCGGTCGCTGAGCTGCCAACGCCTCAAAGTAGGTCCCGCTGCACGGCTTCGCCTGTCACTGCCGCCCCTGGCCAAGTCTGATTCATCGATGTCACGCTCGCCCGCCACGGATCCCCTTATGCTTCATTTGCCGTAACGCCCAGAGCAGCACGCAGAGTCTCCTCTAACCTATTATTTTGCGGTTATTTTGCGGTCTTTTCCAGACCGTTAAGCAACGAAGCCCAATGCTGTTGGTAACGACCGTAAATTTCCCATTTGTAACGACCCAAAATTTTTCACTTTGGGCTTGTCGCTGAAGGCGATCTGAGAACGGCGGCGCAATAATCCCCCACTGAAGCGGCCGGTTGATCCGGCTGTAGCGGGCCAAAATGGGACCGTCTATAGCCTTCTGTCAGGGTTGCTCTGACTGGAAGGCGGGGGGATGTATCGGGTGGATTTGTACGCGCGGGTTCGGCGGGCGTGTCGTGTCGAGGGAATGAGCACCCGCGAGGCCTCGCGGGTGTTCGGGCTGGACCGCAAGACGGTCCGCAAGATGCTGTCGTTCTCGGTGCCGCCGGGGTCTCGCCGCGGCAAGCCGCCACGGCGGCCGAAGCGGGGTCCGTTCACGGGGATCATCGATCGGATTCTGGAAGACGATCGGACCAGCCACCACAAGCAACGGCCCACGGCGAAGCGGATCTTCGACCGTCTCCGGGACGAGTACGGCTTTACGGGCGGCTACACCATCGTGAAGGACTATGTCCGTGAGCGGCGGCTTCGGTCGCGCGAGATGTTCGTGCCGCTCGTCCATTCCCCCGGCCCCGCCCAGGCGGACTTCGGCGAGGCGATGGCGGTGATCGGCGGCGTGGCGTGCAAGGTCCACTTCCTTGCCTTCGATCTTCCCCACAGTGATGCCTGCTTCGTGAAGGCCTACCCGGCGGAGACGACCGAGGCGTTCTGCGCTGGCCACAACGCGGCGGTTGCGTTCTTCGGCGGCGTCCCCCGATCCATCCTGTACGACAACACCAAGCTGGCAGTCGCCCGGATACTGGGCGATGGCAAGCGGCAGCGAACGCGCGTCTTCACGGACCTTCAATCCCCCTATCTGTTCGAGGACAGGTTCGGCCGGCCGGGCAAGGGCAACGACAAAGGCAAGGTCGAGGGACTGGTCGGCTTCATCCGGCGGACCTTCCGGGTCCCCGTCCCGCGGGCCGAGAGCTTCGAGGCGCTGAACGATGCTCTCGCGGGACAGTGCCGCCGGCGCCAGGCGGCGCGGCTGCGGGGTCACAAGGAGACCATCGGCGAGCGCCTCGCACGGGACCGGGAAGCCTTCTTGCCTCTCCCCCCGGCACCATACGATGCCTGCGACAAGCGCACTGGACGGGTGAGCTCGCTGTCGCTGGTGCGCTGCCGGGGCAACGACTACTCGGTGCCCGTGGCCTATGGCCACCGCGAGGTGCTGATCCGGTGCTCCGTCGACGAGGTCGTTATCTCTTGCGGCGCGGAGGTGATTGCCCGGCACCGCCGGTCCTACGACAGCGAGGACCTGATCTTCGACCCGCTGCATTACCTACCCTTGATCGAGCAGAAGATCGGCGCCCTCGACCAGGCCGCGCCGTTGGCGGGCTGGGACCTGCCCGAGGCCTTCATCACTCTGCGACGCCTGCTCGAAGCCCGCATGGGCAAGGCGGGCAAGCGCGAGTCCGTCCAGGTGCGCCGTCTGCTGGAGAGCTTCCGGCTCGAGGAGGTCGAGGGTGCGGTCGGCGACGCGCTCAGGCTCGGCGCCATCGGCTTCGATGCGGTGAAGCACCTGGTACTGTGCCGCATCGAGCGGCGGCCGCCCCGGCTCAACCTCGAGGTCTATCCGTACCTGCCGCGCGCCCGGGTCGCGACGACGTCTGCCAAGTCGTACATGAGCCTACTGTCGGGGCTCGGCGCATGACCGACACACCACGGCTGCTGCTCGTCCACCACCTCAAGAGGCTGAAGCTGCCGACGGTCCTGAGGGAGTACGACAAGATCGCCCGGCAGTGCGCCTCTGAAGGCGTCGACCACGTTCGCTATCTTCTGCGTCTGGCCGAGCTCGAGCTGATCGACCGCGAGCGCCGCATGGTCGAGCGGCGGATCAAGGCGGCGCGCTTCCCCGTGATCAAGAGCCTCGATAGCTTCGATTTCAAGGTCATCCCCTCGCTCAACAAGACGCTGGTCCTGGAGCTCGCCCGCTGCGCGTACATCGAGCGCCGCGAGAACCTCATCGCGCTCGGCAACAGCGGCACCGGCAAGACCCACATCGCCCTCGGTCTCGGCTTGGCGGCCTGCCAGAAGGGCCTCTCGGTCGGCTTCATCACCGCCGCCGCGCTGGTCCACGAGCTCATCGAGGCCCGCGATGACAAGCAGCTGCTGAGGTTCCAGAAGAAGCTCGCCACCTACAAGCTTCTGATCATCGACGAACTCGGCTTCGTGCCGCTGTCCAAGACCGGTGCCGAGCTCCTGTTCGAGGTGTTCAGCCAGCGCTACGAGCGCGGCTCGACCCTGGTCACCACCAATCTGCCGTTCGACGAATGGACCGAGGTGTTCGGCTCCGAGCGGCTTACCGGCGCTCTCCTCGACCGCCTCACCCACCACGTCAACATCCTCGAGATGAATGGCGAGAGCTACAGGCTCAACCAGAGCCGCAGGCGTCAAACCCCGACGGCGAACTGAACCGACCACCCAACCCTCGCTTGACCCCATGGGCCCACAGGTCCCTCCCGCGCGCGCCGCCGCGTCCGGCCTGTTGAGGGCATGCCGCGTCGCACGCGGGGCCCGCCCATGGACTACGGGGACAAGCCCGCAGCCGCCAAGCGGTCCCTTCTTACACCGCCACGGTCGTCCCTTTTTGCTCCGCCATTGACAGGCCCAAAACATATCCTCAAAACGATGCCGATCAGGCCGATTACTGGTGTCAAAGCGTGTTGCATTTAATTGGCACCATATCCTGCGGCTTTGAAGAAGTTGTAGCATTCGTCATCGGTGAAGAGGTCACGGACCTGTCCGGCGGCTTCAGAGATATCAGCCCTCGATGGTAGGTTTTACGGGTCTAATCCGGTTAGTCCGACCATGCCGCGTGATCAGGGTATTGCCCCCATGGCGATGGCGAGAGACGATTCGATGTGCCGCACCGCTTTCGAGACCTCCCGGCCGATCAAGTCCATCTTGCCGACCTGCTCGATGCGCGGGGCAGCGCCTCTCAGCTCCCGGCTGGAAAGCAGGCCCCTGAATATGCCGCATGCATCGGAAAGGGAGATGATGACAATGTCGCGCGCATCGGGAATTTCATCGCTGAACAGAACCCCCATGATCCGCAGCTTCACCTCCTGGACGGGTTGGTCGTCGATGACCGGGTAGCGCCGCGTCTGGAACACCCACAAGAAGCGGTCATCCTCCCGGCGTAGAATGCCGTGTTCGACGAGACGGGCGAGGGCGCGGTCGCGGATGTCGCCGGCATAAGCGATCGTTTGCTCGATCCAGTGGCGTGTGTCGTGTGTCTCCGTCGATTGCACGATCCGTGCAAGCGTCGGATCGAGCAGAGGGTCCTTGAGCGGTGTCGGATCGACCACGAAGAGCCGTTCCGGATCGGTATCGATCCGGCCCTCCAAAGCCAAATCCATCAGCACCGCGCCGGCAAGCGCGCACTCGACCGACGGGGCGGGTAGATCGGCGAACTTTCCACCCTTGTCATCGAGCAGAAGCAGCATGATCTCTTCCGCGAATCTCAGCATGCGGTCACTCTCCTGATCCGAGGGCACGAACGGCCATCGCCACTCGGTTCATCGTATGTTTGTCAACAACGGATTAATACCAGTGCTCATTGATTGAGACCGATGAGCTATAGCTGCATCTTGGTGATGGGGCGGTGTAAAGGCGGCGAATCCTGGCGATTGTCAAAGTCGAGCGAAGCTTCCCGCGCACCTGAAAATCAACGAAAACCGATCGCTCCAGGACCCAGCCACCCAATCCCTGCAATTCTCCGCGCAGCCGCTACGACTATCCGTCGGAATCTTCGTTGTATGTTGGGTTATCGCCACTATGCCCACGTCGGTACGCTTCCAGTTGCTTTGCCTCCTGTTTCTTCGCACCGTCGTCGGTCATTCGACGCGATGTGGGCTTGATACGAGTAAATTGTTTTCCCTCGCCCCGGTGCTCTTGCTCCCGCCGTTCCAGGTTATCGGTCGTGCCGATGTACACCTTTTTGTTACCATCGTAGAGTGCGTATGTTTGCGTTTTGCGCTGCTTGGCCACTGTTCGATACCTCCACTTTAGCCGCCTCAATCACCTGATTGAGCATCCATCGGATGTCAAAGACTACCAGCGTTTTCCTGGAAGAGCATTGTCGGATTGACAGAGCGAGAGCTGGCGGACGGGACGCGGTCAAGCCCGGAGAAGCAGCGCCTCGAGACTGTGATAGCGCGGGGCGTGGAACGGTTCCTCTACCTGTTCGACAGCAGCGATCAATGGCGTCACGACGTGATCCTCGAGGAAGTCCGGGAGGGCGATGTAGGGGCGGAGTATCCCACATTCGTGGACGGGGCGCGTCGCTGTCCGCCGGAGAAGGTCGGCGGCACGGGCGGATTCATGGAATTCCTGGAGGCGATGCTCAATCCCTTTCACCAGGAACACGCGCGGATGCGCGGGTGGTATGGGGGCGGTTTCGATCCCGACGACATCGACGAGAGATCGGTACGGATCGTGATCCAGAATATCGCGAGAAGGCGGCGGGGTGCGCTCGCCGGGCGCGGGTGGGATTTGCGCGGCCGCGCCGAAGGCGAATAGGACGCGGATGCCTTGTCCTCGACGGTCCGTGGCAGCCGGGAGGACGGCAGGAGGCAGGCGTTGGCCGCGCACCGCGCGGTAGACGATGTACGTGGCCCGCCGATCCGGACCCGTCATGGGTGCGGTTGGCGAGTATGGGGACTTTGTTGCCGCGAGCGAGAGGACGCTTCACGATGTTGCGCGGTCAGCGCTGTTTGAGGCAGATTTTGCGGCGACCGGGTTGATTCGCCGCGGCGCGGCCGAGGAGGGATCCCCCCAATGAGTGACCGGGCCTGGCACGAGATCTGGATGGAGCAGTGCGAAGCTGCGGAGACCATCAAGGTGCGCCACGGTGCGGAGCCGGCCTTCGACTACGTGGTCGGCGAGAAGCTGCTGACATTCGCGCAGGCAGCGGCGGAACATCCGGAGTTCGCGCGGGCGCTGCCCCGCTTCGTTTCACGGGTGAGGGGCATGTTCACCGCACAGGAAATGGAGTCACATCTCGCGCGGATCGAGGGCATTCGCCGCGAGAACGAACTTGCCGCCATGGAAGTCTATGAGCCGGACCTGGAAGACCCGATGGCGGCGGCCGAGCGGGCGCGGCAATTCGAATTCGTGAAGGAACTGCTGACCGCTCCCGCGCTCGGCACGTCGTGACGAGGGGCGCCGGGCGGCAAGTCGGGTCGTCGGATGGCGAGATCCTCGCCGGCCTCGTCGAGCGCGTCACCTTCCACAACCCGGAGAACGGCTTCTGCGTCCTTCGTACCAAGGTGCGGGGGCATCGTGACCTGGTCACGGTCGTGGACCATGCCGCCCTGGTATCCCCCGGCGAATGGATCACGGCATCGGGGGAGTGGGTCAACGACCGCACCCACGGCCAGCAGTTCAAGTCGCGCTTCATCCGCAGCTCGGCGCCGTCGTCGGTCGAGGGTATCGAGAAGTATCTGGGCTCTGGCATGATCCGGGGCATCGGGCCGGTCTACGCACGAAAGCTGATCCGGGCGTTCGGCGACAAGGTCTTCGACGTCATCGAGGCCGAGTCCGAACGGCTACGGGAGGTGACCGGCATCGGCCGGGTCCGCGCCAGGCGCATCACCGACGCCTGGGCGGAGCAGAAGCTCGTTCGCGAGATCATGGTCTTCCTGCACAACCATGGCGTCGGCACGGCGCGCGCGGTGCGGATATTCAAGACCTACGGCGCCGACGCCGTGGAGGTGATGACCGACAACCCGTATCGCCTGGCGCGCGACATTCGCGGCATCGGATTCAGGACCGCCGATGCGATCGCGATGAAGCTCGGCATCGCAAAGACGGCGGTGATCCGGGTACGCGCCGGGATCGCTTACGCGCTGACCGAAGCGATGGACGAGGGTCATTGCGGGCTGCCGGCGGAGGAGCTCGGGCCGATGGCGCCCCGGCTCCTGGAGGTACCCGACGATCTCATCCGCACCGCCCTGGACCTGGAGCTTGCCGGTGGTCGCGGACAGGGTGGCGGACACCCCCAGCGTGTTCCTGGGGGGCCTGCACCGGTCCGAACGGGCAATCGCCGACAGGCTGCTGCGCATCTCGACCGGGAAGCTCCCCTGGCCCGATATCGATCCGGAGAAGGCGTTGCCGTGGGTCGAGCGGAAGACCGGCCTGTCGCTGGCGCAGGGCCAGGCCGATACGGTCCAGCTGGCGCTCACTTCCAAAGCCGTCGTCATCACCGGCGGGCCCGGCGTGGGCAAGACGACAATCGTCAATGCGATTCTGCGCGTCCTGTCGGCAAAGGGTATCGAGCTTCTGCTGTGCGCGCCGACCGGCCGGCCTTCCGCCCCGGGCTGAACCCCGCGCCACGCTCACGGACCGCGAACCGGTCCAGCGCATCCTCCGCCTGGTCGAGCAGCCCCACCTGGGCGTCGGGTCCACTTTGGACAAGCTGGGCATTGACGACGGCGAGATGGAGGAGTGCGAATGCTTCCGGCGCCGAGCTCAAACCCGTGAGCGCCCGCATTTCTTCTATCGTAAACAGCCGGTAAATCGCCGTTTCACGCCCCGTTACCAGGAGTGCCAGGACTTTACATCGCGCCCGTTGCCCGGGAACACGAGCCTGCCGGCGATCGATATGAAGACGCCGCAACCCCGGGAATAGCTGGCGCCGCGGCCTCCGGGAACTGCAGGACCATCTCGAGCGAGCGCGCCTTCGCGGCGGCATGAAGGGCGATCTTGTCGTACCACCGAAACCGCGCTAGGAGACTTTCACCATCTCAGGCTGTCCGTTGTCGCACCGCTCGGGTCTCTGCGCTCGGCAGAGCGCTGACCGAAGCCCGTAACCCCCGGATAAATAGCGGAGATTCGGGCTCGCCGAATTGGCAATAGTACCAATGATATCAATGTCCTGAGCGGTGGTTGAGACCGGGCAATTCGAAATCGAGATCCGCCAACGGCTGTATCCCGCCCAAGCTCACACCAGGGCGCTCTACGACCCAGAGAACAGCCGGCCGCGTGCCTGATGCGGCGGCGATCAGTCACACTCGAATTGGTTCAAGGGACTTTGTCAAGTTAACCGGATTCACTCCGAATCTCGGTAAATTGTCGATGGCTGCTCTACGCAATTTCAATGGCTTAGCCTCATGGAGAAACGCCAAAAACAGCCTACGATCAGTTAACTTGACAATGCCGAGCCGGTCATGACATGGCCATGTTATGAACTAAATGGACCATGGCATCCCCAACATGGTCGGCACGCAGCCCGGAGCAATGACTAGACTAGCGACATCGGGTGACACGGGCGGTTCTCCCTCTCGAAACATCGACTATTGTTTTGGTCGAATCGGACCATTTGAATGTCGCGGTGGAGGGGAGCGCCGCACATGGGCGGCGCTCCCACGAACCATCGTCAGGCGGCTGTATTTTCGCCGGTGAGCAGCTTCTTTGCCTTGGAAACAATCGTCTTGGGCGCGCTCGTCGCGATGGCGATGCTTCGGGGTTTCATTTCCTCGGGGATTTCGCGCACCAGGTCGATCGTCAGGAGGCCGTTATCCAGCCATGCATTCTCCACCTGGACATGATCCGCCAAACCGAATTGCTTTTGGAATGAACGGCCCGCGATCCCCTGATGCAGGAAATTGGGCTCCACCGCCTCATCCGTTTGCCGTCCCGCGACGTGCAGGGTGTCCTCGCGAACCTGGAGGTCGGGCTCATCGCGACTGAAGCCAGCGACGGCGAGTGTCACGCGATAATGCTCGTCGCCAACCGCTTCGATATTGTAAGGCGGGTAACCATTGTCGACATCGGCCACCTCACGGGTCGTCGCGTAGGGAACGCTGCCCAGCCGGGCATGAAACACCGCCACCCGCTCGCGCTCCACCACCAGCAGCGGAAGACCTCCGAGCTCGACGCCTTGCAGCGCGTGGCCACGTAATCGCTCATGTAGCGCTCGGCAATGACGGCCATCGTGGACTCGGGCTCGGGCGCAGGAGGCAACGGGTCCTCGCCCCGCTTGACGCGGTGGATGGCCTCGGCCGCCAAGCGGCGCGCCTGCTCGGCGGAAGTCTCGCCGTGCCGTCCGAGCGTCGCCCGTCGCGAGCCACCGGGATCCCGGCTCTGGACCACGTATTTCTTCAGGCCAGAGGGGTAGAGCCAATGATTGCGCTGTCGCTTTATAAACTTGTCAACTTCGCGACTGGCAAGCTCCATGTCACATCGCGCGCCGATCTTGCGGCGCGGTTCCTGATCCCGGAAGGCGCTCAAGCGATTGTCAGCGGCGTCGACAAGGACGGGCCAATCGAGCGGTGGTGGAGTTTGAGGGATCGTGAGTCGCTCCTAGCGTTGCTGAATGAGCTAGGTATCACCCTCGCAACAACGCCGAACTACAGCGTGCTGACCGACGTGCCGCGCACCGACAATCTCCACGCCACGGAAGTTGTCGCGGAGTGCTGAAAGAAGGAGAGGAAAAGCGGTCGCGTACATGCCAAGGACTGTATCCAGTCCCGGTCCGATAAGCCATGGTTTCTGCGCCCAACGCAGTTTCCAGGAGGCACAACCGACCACACGCATCGCACTCACGTGGCAGCCGACCAGCTCTTCAGTCGGTTTTCAAGCCGGCTGGACCGGGGAACGGAAAACGCTGCTCGGCAGCTCTGCAAAAGGCGCTTTTGGAGTCTTGGCGGCGGTTACAGCTTTTGTCGGCATCCGGACGGATGCGGAGTTCGGCGGAAGGCGGATAAGTGCCAACGGAGAACTCGGCACCACACACTCGGTGGCCCGGAACGGGCTTATCTCCGAAGTCTCGCCGTTGACCACCAGTGCCTTTGTCCTGCATACCTGTCCCTCGTATAAAATCCGCCCGGCGCAGAAATCCGGTTATCAGGGTAATGCCCGATAGCGTTGGTGGCCTGCACGCGATCCTGCTTCACGGCGTTCTCTCGGGCCTTCGTAATCGCGCCATACCGACAGGGTCTGGATTATAATGAGGTCATGATAAGTCTCATTCGACATCTTTCCCGAAGCCGCGTGCCGACACTGGCCACACTCGTCGTCGGGCTTGCCCTCATCCTGCCGGCCGCGGCGCCAGCGCACGCCGCCGGCTCGGCCGTCGTCATTATGTATCACCGTTTCGGCGAGGATAATTACCCGTCGACCAACATCGAGCTTGCCCAGTTCGAAGAACATCTGGCCCACCTCAAAGCGGGCGGTTATTCCGTGCTGCCGGTGTTCCATATTATCGCGGCCCTGCGCGCCGGGGTGCCGTTACCAGACCGAACCGTCGGTATCACCATCGACGACGCTTACGTCTCGGTTTATGACGAGGCTTGGCCGCGTCTCGCCGAGGCGGGTTTCCCCTTCACACTCTTTGTCGCCACCGACGCGGTCGATGCGGACAGGGTTGGGATCATGAGCTGGGATCAGCTTCGCGAGCTCGCTGCGACGGGTGTCACGATCGGCAATCACGGCGCCTCTCAGAGCCACCTCTGGAGAGGCGATCCCGGATCCGTCCGCGAGGACATCGCCCGGGCCGAGCGCCGGTTCGAGCAGGAGCTGGGCCTCAAACCCAGCCTGTTTGCCTACCCCTATGGTGAATTCGACCTGCCGACCCGTCAGGTCGTGCACGATTTCGGTTTCGAGGCCGCATTTGGTCAGCATTCGGGAACGGTTCACCCGGCCGCTGATTTCCACGGCCTGCCGCGCTTCGGGCTCAACCAGCGTTACGGTGAAATAGACCGATTCAGCCTGGTCGTCGACACGCTGCCGCTGATCGTCACGGATATCACTCCGGCCGATCCTCTGATTGCATCGCCCAACCCACCGGCCTTTGGCTTTACCGTCACGAAACATCTGAACGAGGTGGGGGCGCTAGCCTGCTTCGCCTCTCACCAGGGCGAGGCGCGGATCGAGCATCTCGGCTCCGACCGAATCGAGGTCAGGCTCGACGAGCCGTTGCCGAATGGGCGCTCGCGAATCAACTGCACCATGCCGGCCGGCGACGGCCGCTGGCGCTGGTTCGGCCACCCGTTCATCGTCGTCATGCCCTAGAGCGCGGCGAGTCTCGTGAACCTGTCGCTCCTATGAATTCCGCCCGGCGCAGAGATCCGGGCCTTTCAGGGCGATACCCGAGAGCGATGGTGACCTGTACACGATCCCGCTTCCCGGCAGGCTCCAGGGCCGGCCAGCATCGCGGGAGTTCGGCCGTGCGGGTGAGAAGGCGGACTCGATCGTTGACGCCAGGCACTTGAGCCTCGATCGCGGCAAAGACCCGGGCCCGGGATCTGAGGAACCGGCGCGGCTGGTCCTCGACCAGGGGCTTGAGGTCACCGGCCGGCTGCCCCTTCTATTAATCCCACATTTCCCGGATGTCTCCCCTAATTGATGGGGATTCGCATTTATTCTTCTATAAGAATCAATGTGTTGAACGCACATGGAGGCGAGACCGATGGCGGGCCCGGCGGGTCAATCTGAGAACGAGCCTTTGCGACTTGATTTCGACCGCCGCCTGAAGCTCGAGTTTCATGGCTCCAGGATCACCCCCGACGCCGGATTGCTCGCCTATCGTGAACTCGGTGACGCGCTCGGGTTGACCGACATGGTTGGCGACGATCTCGTTGACCCGCGCACCGGCAAGAACGGTCGGCATGCGCTGACTGGATTGTTTCGCCAGTCCGTCTTCGGCCGCCTCGGTGGCTATGAGGACGTGAACGACGCCGACCGCCTGGGACGTGACCCGGCGATGCGCTGGGTTGTCGGCGGTCGCGCTGTTGCAAAGCAGGCCGCTTCCACCAGCCAGATGGGGCGTTTCGAGACGGCGTTTCTTGCCGCCGACGAGAAGCTTGCCGCGCTCGCTGAGCTTTCGGACATCTGGATCGACCGGGTTCCTGACCACAACCCGCCGAAGCTGATCGTGCTCGACATTGACAGTTCGGTCAGCCCGACCCTTGGCGAACAGGAGGGCACGGCCTACACCGGCCACTTCGGTTGCCCCGGCGACCATCCACTCTTCGTGTTCAACCAGTTCGGCGATCTGGAGCGGTGCGGGCTTCGACCCGGTAACGTCCACAGCGCCGATGGCTGGCACTCGGTCCTGGAGCCAATCGTGATCCGCTACCGGGACAAGGTGAAGCGGCGCTTCTTCCGGGGCGATGCCGCATTTGCGTTGCCCGACCTTTGCGAATTCCTTGAAGCCGAAGGTTACAAGTACACCATCCGCCTCAAGGCAAACACGATCCTTCGGGGGCCCGTCGCCCCCCTGCTCAAGCGCCCCGTCGGCCACCCGCCAAACCATGTGCCGCGGTTCCATGCCAGCTTCAGCTATCAGGCAGGATCATGGGACAAGAAGCGCCGGGTCGTCGCCAAGGTCGAATGGCACCCAGGCGAACTCTATCCCCGTGTCGGCTTCATCGTGACCAACCTGACCCGACCGGCCAAGCGCGTGGTCGCCTTCTACAATCAGCGCGGCCCGGCGGAGCAGCACATCAAGGAAGGCAAGACCGCGATTGTGTGGACCCGGCTGTCGTGCAGGAGGTTCCGCAACAACGAGGGTCGACTTCAGCTTCATGCGCTGGCCTACAATCTCGCCAACTTCATGCGCACCCTGGCTCTGCCGGAGGCGGTCAAGCACTGGTCGCTGACCTCGTTGCAGCAAAAGCTGGTGAAGAGTGGAGCCAGGATCGTCGGCCACGGCCGGTCCGTCACGTTCCAGATGGCCGAGGTTGCGGTGCCGAGGGGCCTGTTCGACGAAATCCTGCGGCTGATAGCTCAACTCCGGGCGCCGCCAGCACCAGCGTGAGGCGGAGCCCGATGCCGATGCTGCAACAGACAACAGGAGAGGTGCGCCTTGCAGACCACAAACGACGCCATCAGCGGGCTGGGGTCGCGGTGCTCACGGCAATTCCCACCAATTCCAGGCGACTATCGTCCCGCACCGCCCTCAGAATTGCCTCGGCAGGCAATCCGTACTACTGTCTCCTCACAAACCGGGGTTCATCTGGGGAATGTCAGCTTATGCCTGTCGGAAAAAGTATCCGGGAGTGGTACGAAATTCCGAAGTTTCTGCCGCAGACGGAATAAATGGGAGGGACAGCCGTTCGGTCAGGGCGTAGTCCAGTCCGGCCACCAACTGGTATCCTTAAACCCCACCTTGAACACGAGAGCCGCTGGTCAGCGCAGAAAATGTGAAGGAATTAAACCGAAGGCATCTACAGGCGCTTCAAGAACGTCAAGATAAGATATATGCTATAGCGGGTGGGGTGAAGAAGCTCAGGAAAAAGTAGGTGCTGTACAGGGAGACACCATGAGAACTATCCTAGCGCTCCTGGTGAGCGCCGTTGCCTTGGTGCTGGCTGGTTGCGGCGGCGATGTCGGCCCGCGCGGTCCGTACTTCTCCAACACCCCATGGCCCGTGTACCCGGCATCGGTTGGTTTTGACTTCTTCTACGACATCTTCAGTTTCCTTCCCTAGCCATCGCTCAGGAACAGCCAGGAGACCTGTCCCTCCTATAAATTCTGTTCGGCGCAGAAATCCGGGCCTCTCAGGGTAATGCCCGCTTATGTATCCATCGCCATGCTTCGATATCCGCCCCAAGCGCTCTTTGCCACCCTACGAGTACTGCCGGGGCACGAGACCGAGCCAGGCCGGGAGTTGCCGGTCCGAGCGGAACTGCGAGGCATCGCCGATGGTCGCCACCAATGCCGTCGCGGTGATGACGCCTTAACCGGGATTCCCCATATGGAACCCTCCCAGCCCGTTGAGTGTGGCTCGACACCGCTCGACGTGCAATTTGCCTTCGAATGACAGCCATCTTCGCGGCGAGCCGGATGATTGAGGACCAATTGGCGGCGTTGGTGGCGCGGAATGGCATTTTTGCCGGCGATCCGGGCGCACCGATCCTGTCGGCGGCGACGCGAAGGAACGGGGTGCCGTCGCTCATGCCGGGGCTGGCGGCGGCCTGAGCCGGTCGATACGGCGCAGGATGTCGGCGAACAGGTCACGAGGAATGACAACCTCGGCCATCTGGAACGTGACGTAGCGCCCGTGGCGCACGATCTTCGCTCCGATCTTGATGAGCTTCTCTCGCAGGCTGGTCAGTGACCACTGTTTCACGGCATCGGGCAGCGCGAGGGTGCGCATGAAGTTGCCGAGGTTGTAAGCGAGCGCGTGAAGCTGGAGGCGAACGGCATTGTGGTCGAACCTGCGGCACGACAGGCGTGTCCACCGGATCGCGTTTTTGCCCTCCTTGATCCAGTGCTCAGCCGTGCCGCGCTGATTGTAGAACGCGACCACCCGCTCGGCAGGGCGGCCCAGGTTGGTGACTATGAACCCGACCCTCGGGTACAACTCACCCGGATGCCACTCGACCTTGGCGACGATGCGGCGGGGCTTGTCCCAGGTTCCGGCCTGATAACTGAAGCTGGCATGATACCGGCGCACGTCCTTGGGCGGCCTGCCGACGGGGCGCTTCAGGAGATGAGCGATGCTCTCTTGCAGCACCTTGTTGGCGGGCAGCCGGATGGCGTAGAGCATGCCTTCGGCTTCGAGGTAGTCGTAGATCTCCGGTGAGGCGAAGGCCGCATCGCCGCGGAAGTAGAGGCGGATGGCTCGTTCCTTGTAACGTTCGACCACCGGTACCAGGACATCACGCCATCCGTGGGCGCTGTGCACGTTGCCGGGGCGCAGCGCGCAACGCTCCAGATCGCCGAACTGGTTGAACACGAACAGCGGGTGATAGCAGGTGCAGCCGAAGTGGCCGTTATAGGCCGTGCCCTCCTGCTCACCGAATGTCGGGCTGACGGAGCTGTCCATGTCGAGCACCACGCGCCTCGGCGGATCGTGGTCGTGAACCCGGTCGATCCACGTCCCCGACAGGTCCGCAAGGGCCGCGAGGTTCTCGTTGTTCGCCAGCAGCTCGGTCTCGAACCGCCCCATCTGGCTGGTCGATGCCCCGCCGCGCTCGACCGCCTTGCCGCCGACGATCCAGCGCATCGCGGGATCACGCCCGAGCCGGTCGGCGTCGTTGACATCCTCGTAGCCGGCGAGACGCCCATAGACGGACTGGCGAAGGAGACTGACGATGCCGTGCCAGCCGTTCCTGCCTGTGCGGCTATCCGCGAGCACGCCGCCCGCCAGTGCGGTCAGCCCGAGCGCGTCGTCCAGTTCGCGATAAGCGAGCAACCCCGCGTCGGAGGTCACCTGCGATCCGTGGAACTCCAGTTTCAGGCGGCGGTCGAAAAGGGGCCGGAGTGGCCCATGATCCGATTCACCCTCCGGGTTCCGCATCCGAGCCGCCCTCCGACACCCTCAAGCCAGTGATTCTTGTAGCAGAATCGTGCCAATCAGGCATCAGGCGAAGCGGTCACTTGGGAAATGCGGGCTTAATAGAAGGGATAGCATTTTTGCTACCTCGATCGGCCAAGGAACGTGCCGGTCTCCGGCGCGGCTTGGCCCGACTCGAACAGCGAATCGATGATTTCTCGCGGCACCCGCCGTTTGAGCATGATCGTCTTCAACACATCAAGAAACCCGCTATCCAGCAGGTTTTCCAGCGCTACGTTCTTGTACATAATCTTCACCACCGGTGGGTCGAATGAAATGGCGTCGGCGAAAACCTCCTGAGCAAATCTATCAAGCTCCAAGCATATATTCTCGGGAGTTGGTTCAATTCCCCATCTTTCGAAATGCTTAGGCGGGTTCCGTTTCCATCGCGGCAAAAATTCATCGACGATTCGTTTCTTGAATTCAGCTTGCAACTTGGAAAGTGTCTTGTTCAAAATGGTCTGGTACTTCTCGACGATCACTCTGAAACGTTCAACCGCTTTGTCGAAAGACTCTCGGTCGCTGTACAGGATCACACGCCCAAAATTGTTGATCTGGAACGTATACTCGTCCTCGATCCGCTTTCGTTCTTTCTTGAGCCAGGCGTCGTCGACCCTCAGCGTCTCTTGTTCTCCGTGATGATCGAGGACAATGTCGAGCTTGCCGATCCCGTCGAATGGCGCACGGATTCGACTGGTGATGCGGTTCTTCAGATCGTCGTCTGCGAAATCGACAAACTCCGGAGGCAAGCGAATCTGCCGCGTCGTGAGACGATAGTTCGACGCCGAGAACTCGACGTACTGAACCCTCGACGAAAAAACGTTCAGCTTACGCGTGATGTCGAACGGCCTTGGCGGGTTCGCCTTCAGGTTCGACTGCATCTCCTGCACCTTCGCGGGTTCGAGTGCCTTGTCCCCCACCTCAGGCTTTGGTGCGTTGTCGCTGTTGTCTGCCCCAGCCGCCGTCGCGATGCAGTCGGCGGCACTGCCGGTCAGGACGACGGCGTTGGGTTTCTCCACCGAGGTCGAGCCCGCCTCGATGTTCTTCGATACCGGTGAGAAACCATCGTCGTATCGTCGGAACTCACTACCCCGATCCGCACGTCCGGCTGTTCCCGAAGGTCGAATAGGCTATTCGCGCTCGCGGTGCGAACTGCTTCCAAGGCGTCCTGATCGCCGAATCCGAGACGGTACACCTCGGGGTCGGAGTCGAGGATTACGGTCACGTCGAGTTGTCCGAGATCGTCGAAGCGGCGGGAAACGGCATCGGCGACGGCTTGCGTCAATGCAGGGGCTATGACAACGAGACGACTGCGGGCGCGCAAAATTAGATCAATGAGAGCCTCGTCCGAGGCGACAGCGAACGTGCGGGCGGGGGTTATCATGGCGGCTCTTCCCTTCACGCGCCTTCATTGACGGCAGCTTTGTCCAAACGGATCCTCTTAATGTGGGTGCGAGTCATTGGTTCCCTCACGGATCGCAGGCGAGCCATCGCTCATTGTCCGGTGATCCTCCTGCATCACGTAGTAGATGCCGTTGACGATCTCTCGCATCGGCCATACGAAGTAGCACATGTTTGGATCCATGTCCGCTTTGCGGGAATGCGGCTGTTGGCGGCCAAGGCGTGCTTCGTTGTCTCTGGTTCACTCACTTGATTGTCTTCTCGATGAAGCCGAGCGTGTTGGCGTTCTCGACCAGCGTCCGGATTTTCGCGCGATCCAGCCCGGACGGAACCTCAGCATCGATTTCGAGTTTCAGAGTCACGTCGCTGCCGGGAAGGGTCGTGAGCTGCCCGACAACGGCCTCGACGATTTGATGGATATACCGCGCCGGCCGGTCCGATGAAATCATGACCGTGCCAATGAACCGGGTCGGTTTCGATTCGGTTTCCGGGCTATCACCCGCCGTGTCAGTCTCATCTTCCTGCGTCCGTGCCATCCGAAGAAGGCGGACCGTGGAGTGACCCCCTAAAAGTGGTCCAGATTTATTGAAGAGTTTGGCGCATTTTGCCCCCTCGAAAGGAGGACGAAATGAGCCGTAAACGCTACACCTCAGAACGGATTATCAGCATGTTGCGCGAAGCCGAGGTGGCTTTGGCGCAGGGCCAGTCGGTTGGTCAAGCTTGTCGCACGCTCGGCGTATCGGAGCAGAGTTACTATCGCTGGCGCAAGGACTATGGCGGCCTTCGTACTGACCAGGCCAAGCGTCTGAAGGACCTGGAGAAGGAGAATGGCCGTCTCCGCAAGGCGATCTCGGATCTGACGTTGGATAAGCTGATCTTGAAAGAGGCGCTTGAGGGAAATTGCTAAGCCCCGCCCGTCGCCGGCAGTGTGTTGATCATCTCCAGGCCGAACTGGGGATCTCCGAGCGACGGGCCTGTGCTGTTGCAGGCCAACATCGCTCAACCCAGCGCAAGAGACCCCGTGGTCGGGATGATGAAGAGGCCCTCACGGCCGCGATCATCCGCTTGGCCAGCCAGTATGGCAGATATGGCGATCGGCGGATCACTGCCTTGCTCAGGACCGAAGGTTGGCACGTGAACGCCAAGCGGGTCCAGCGCATCTGGCGGCGGGAGGGGCTGAAGCTCCCACAGAAGCAACCGAAACGGGGCAGGCTGTGGCTCAACGACGGATCCTGCATCCGTCTGCGGCCGTGCTGGCCCAATCACGTCTGGTCCTATGACTTCGTCATGGATCGAACACACGATGGGAGGACGTTCCGCATGCTCACCGTGATCGATGAGTTCACCAGGCGGTGCATGGCCGTTGTCGTCGAGCGAAGATTGAACTCGGACAATGTCCTCCATTGTCTGACCGAGCTCTTCGTCCAACATGGCCCGCCGGATCATATCCGTTCCGACAACGGCTCAGAGTTTACCGCTCATGCCGTCCGCGACTGGCTCGGCAGGATCGGCGTCAAGACCCTCTATATCGAGCCCGGGTCACCTTGGGAGAACGGATACAACGAGAGCTTCAACTCAAAGCTCCGGGACGAAATCCTGAACACGGAGATCTTCTCTACACTGAAGCAGGCCAAAGTGCTGATCGAACGATGGCGCCATCACTATAATACCATCCGGCCGCATAGCTCGCTCGGATACAGACCGCCGGCCCCAGAAACCATCTTGCCAAACGTTGAGGGGCCAACCTACCCTGTTGAGGGGCTACGGGCGGCCCATCAACTTAACCCGCGCCAAACTCTAACTTAAGCGCTGGACCACTAATCGGGGGCAGGCCAACCGTCGCCTGGATCTCCGGTAGATACCCGCGGTGGCGGGCGGTGTGCCTCGGCGATATTCGGCCTCACAATGAGGCTTTCGTTGTCGATGATCACATGGGCGTTGGCCGCGTTATCTATCGCGAGACCTTGGAAGGTCCGAGCGGTCTCATCCCAGCTTTCGGCGTAGGCGAAAGTGGCCTGCCCCCAATGTATGTGCCAATCGCTATGTTAGTCCTGGCACGGTGATTGGGAGGGGCTGATCGGGCTGTAGCCCATCCACAGCGAGGGCCGGATCAGTCCGGTTAGGCACGATGGTCACTGGCGCCGGGGGTCTGCAGCCTAGCGCACTGTGTGGTCTGACCGTGTTGTAGTACTGCCGCCTTCGCTCGATCAGCACCTGGGCCTCCTTGAGCGAGTAGGAGATTTCGCCGTTGAGCAGCTCGTCCCTGAGCTTGCCGTTGAATGACTCGTTGTAGCCGTTCTCCCAGGGACTGCCTGGCTCGATGTAGAGCGTCTTCACACCGACCCGCGCCAGCCACTCACGGACGGCCGTGGCGGTGAACTCGGCACCATAATCCGAGCGGATGCGGTCTGGCGGGCCACGATCGACGAACAGCGCGGCAAGGCGATACAGCACGTCGTCGGATCGCAGCCGTCGTGCGACGTCGATTGCCAAGCACTCCCGAGTGTACTCGTCGATGATGGTCAGCATACGGAATGCCCTGCCATCGTGTATGCGAGCCATGACGGAGTCGTGGGCCCAGACATGGTTCGGCCAGTTCGGACGCAGACGGATGCAGGACCCATCGTTGAGCCATAGCCGGCCCCTCTTGGGCTGTTTTGCAGGCACCTTCGGTCCCTCCCGTCGCCAAATGCGTTCGACCCGCTTGTGGTTCACGGACCAGCCCTCGCCGCGGAGCAGCGCCGTGATCCGGCGATAGCCGTAACGACCATACGCGCCGGCCAGCCGCACAATGGCCGCGGTCAACGTCGCCTCATCGTCAGCCTCGACACGCCGATAGCGTTGCGTCGAGCGTGGTTGCCCACTGACCCGGCACACCCGACGCTCGGGGAGGGCATACCGCGTGGAGATGTGCTGAACATAGTCCCGGCGGCGCTCGGGGCTTGGAAGTTTCCCTCGGCGGCTTCCTTCAGGATCAGCTTATCCAGCGTCAGATCAGCGACAGCTCGTCTCAGCCGCAGATTCTCCCGCTCGAGATCCTTGAAACGCCGTGCCTGCTCGATCTTCAGGCCGCCGTACTCCTTGCGCCAACGCTAATACGTCTGTTCCGAAACACCCAAGGTCCTGCAAACCTCGGGCACCGTTCGGCAGTCCGACAGGCTAACCTCCGCCTCCCGTAGCTTGCCGATAACCTGTTCCGCGGTATGTCGTTTACGTGGCATCCTGACCTCCGTTCAAACAGCCCTAGCCTGACATTCGGCCTGGACCAGGTTTTGGGGCTCAGGTCACATGTCTATCGGAAGAACCCAACATACCGTCCGAGGGTTGCTCGAATTGCCCGTAAACGTAAGGAGCAGGTGTTCACCACATGCCCCAGCAGCCCGCACAACATTATGAAACAAATCTTCAGGAAGGTTATCATGTTCCGGCTAGAACAACCGCTGAAACCGTAGTTCAACACGCGAGCGCTGGTAGTCGTACAGTTGCGCGTTGGACATGCGCCGTTCATTCGTCACGACAAATTGTGGACTGAACCCCAGCACCGTTACCTGCCGGTTCAGCACCGACGCATGAAGCGTCAGGGTGGTATCCCGGCGTGACGTGCCATCCCGCACGAACGGGAACCACCGCCCCTGGTATCGAGTGAGGCCCATTGTGGCACTACCGCCCGCCGTGAAACCCCACGGAAGCGCCACGGTGGTCCGCAAGCTACCCCAGCGCGTGGTATTGCGCCAGGATTCGGATGCCGTGCGCTCCGCACGATAGCCAACCCAGCCGTCGAGTCGCACCGTAGGCATCACGACCCATGCTGCGTGCACCGCCAAAGATGTGATCGGCGCGTCGAGATATGACGAATCGACGAAGTTCCGGCGTTCCCACGTGGCGTTGACGCGCATGGTCAGCCGGTCGGTTAGGCGCCGGTCGACCTCGATGCGCAGACCCGGACTGTCGTACGTGGGCTCGCCGGCTTGCAAGCGGCGCTGTGCGGTCAGCAACACGCTGGCCTCGGTGTCCTTGTCGATCAGCACGCACGGCCCGGTGTGTGCGGCTAGTAAGCTGCTATCGAATAGCCCGCCGGGATAGTCGCGGTGCACAAGGTCGGCGCCGAAGCGCAGGCACAAGCTGTCGTCAAGGGGATACCGATACTCGCCGCCGCCCCACAACGCCAGGCCAAAGCCGCTCTCGGCACCCTGGTAGTTGTTCCGACGGAATGGCAGGTCGTAAATGTAGATCACGTCGGCGTCGGACGCGGCGCTCGGGTTAGTGTCCGGCACCAGGGCCAGGCCGAAGTAGGCGGACCAGCGCCGCCGCTCTCGCATGGCATTCAGGAACCGTTGCACGTTGGCGATGACGGACGCTGGCAATTCTCCCGCCAGCACCCGCTCGAAATGATCGCGGGCCAGCGTGTCGTCGCCCTTCAGGAAGAAGGCGCGGGCCAGTTCAAGGCGCACCCGATCGGCACCGGGCTCGTTTACGAGAATGGCGTGAAAGACGTTTATCGCGCGGTCAAGGGCGGCGTCGCGCAGGTCGTCTGTCTCGGCGGCCTCGGCCTCGGCGACGGCCGCGATGCCGGCGCCGAACAGCGCGGAGGGGTCGTCGGCGGCGACGGCCGGCGTAGCGAACAGCAACACGAGTGCGAGCAGGCGCGGGAGAGTCCCCGGAGAGCGTAAAAACGACATGGGTCGGTCAGTCACAGGGGAGTAGGAAACGGGCGGTAGGCACGGTCGTCCTTTCCGTGCAGGAGATATTTTCCGCCTCTTGTCGTTCGTCATCTTTGCGCCCGAGGCCCCGATCACGCTATTATTTGGAAAACTCGAAAACTCGGCGGTGAAACCACCCGCGATCGATGCTGACAGAGTGCCGGTGCCGTCTCCCGTCGTTGCGGGTATAACGGCTGCCGGACCAGTTGTCGGAGGCATTGTCTTGGTCAAGGGGATGGAAGTCAAGCGACTGAGCGGTTCGGTAGTGGGTTGGACTGAAATTTCTGGCCGCTGAACGGACCTTGGCCCTCCGGGCCCGGGCGTGCCATACTTGAGATATGGCCAGACCCTAGAGACCTCGGGACACCCACCAGCCCGCAAAACTCATCCTGGATGTGGGGACGGGCGAGCGCGAGGAAAGTCTGGCCACCGTGCCGGTCGACGAGTTCGCCCGCGCAGGGGGCCTGAGGGACGGTAAGGCTCAAGCTGCAAGCCTGTAGCCGGAAAGGCGGCGCGAGATGGCATGTAAGCAACGGCCAAGGCCCGGTGTACGGCTCAAAGGCTAACGACGGCTTGTTCGGATATGGTCGATCGAGAACTTTCAAAGAATGCCATTAGGGCACCTCTAAGAATTGGCGATTTGCCGGAGGATGATGGGTTAAACGGGCCGTCATCGGTCCGAGCCATGCCGGGGCCGGGATTTTCGGGGGTTAGCCACGCTCCGATTGAGCCATGTCCGCTTCAAGGCCGTCCCCGGCCGGTGTCCTCCTCCGAGTATCGTCACGCCGCCGCCGCGAGGCGCTCCAGTTGGACCAGGCGGCGCATGTTGCAGGCGAGGTTCTTCAGCCCGACCCGCGCCTTCTCCCGCACCAGCCCGACACTCCGCACCGGCGTCCCGCCCATGTCGTTGCTCTGGGCCCCAAAGACATGCTCGACGC
Source organism: Alphaproteobacteria bacterium (assembly GCA_965198325.1). Lineage (GTDB taxonomy): Bacteria > Pseudomonadota > Alphaproteobacteria > UBA828 > JAPUJA01 > CBDAPE01. The sequence goes on from CBDAPE010000018.1 coordinate 602,657, forward strand.
GGACCCGAACGGACGAACGGGTCTTGTTGCCTTGCTTCTCGCGCTCGCTCAGCGGCTTGTTGCGGCGGCCCTTGCGATGGATCCGGCTCCTCAACCCCTTCTCCTTCAGCGCCGTCTCGATCTCCGCCGAGCGATAAGCGCTGTCCGCCCACACGCCCAAGGCCGTGTTGTCCCCGTCCAGGATATCGTCGAGAACCTTACTGTCGTGCGTCGCCGCGTCGCTCACCTGATAGCGCCGCACCAGCTTGTGCCGACGGTCCACGTTGACATGGTTTTTGTAGCCGTAATGGCTCCCGCCGTGCTTCTTGGTCCACCGCGCCTCGACATCCTTTTGGCGCCGCTTTGCCGGCTTGTCCTACCAGCTTTCCGGCGTCTCGCCCGCCTTTATCCCCGCGCTTTCCTCGCGGCTGTTGCGCTGTTTGGGCACCGCCACGATCGAGGCGTCGATGATCTGGCCGCCCATCGCCAGATAGCCCCGATCCTTCGGGTGGCCGTCGAACGTCTCGAATAAGGCCTCGATCACGCCAGCTTGCGTCAACTGTTCGCGCTACAGCCACACTGTCTTGGCATCGGGAACACGGTCCTCCAGACCCAACCCCAAAACCGCATGAACGACAGGCGATCCCGGATCTGATGCTCGACCTGATCGTCCGACAGATTGTAGAGCGCGCTCAGAATGATCGTCTTGAACATCACCACCGCGTCCCACGGCTTGCGCCCCACCCGCGGACTTGCGCGCCTTGTCCGAACGCCGCCACACTGCATCCAAACACCCACGGAAGTCTTCCCACGGAACCACCTCGTCGATCTTAGCCAGTGGCTCGGTCTTGGCGTCAAGCCCGGCATACCGGCTCGCAAGGTCGAAAAATACCATTTGCCCCATGAACACCGCCTCCTGATGTCAACAAATCGTTACCCGATTCTAAATCAGCGGCGAACCGCGGAACCAGATTCTTACGAGGTGCCCGTAAATTAGGGGAATATGTACGATGTTACACAAAGGCCACCCGACTAGCGCGCCTTCGACCCACTGTTTCGCGCGGTGGCTAGGTATTTCCAACCGCCCGGCGGGGTTCTAGGGCTTCTTAGAACCGCCAGCACAATGTTCTCCGGCGTGTCCGGAATCGGCTCCGGCATCGTGTTCTTGACCGGGCGGCCGCGTGGTGCGGGCTTGAGCTTGGCACCTGGCATGGTCTGGCTCTCCTGTTTGTCGCCGGGTCACCGTATCGCCGTTTGATTCGGCCGGTCAAGGCCGCTTGACTCCCGCCTTTAATCGAGTCACGAACCCAGGCAGTGGCCGCGTTATGGTGGGGTTGAGGCTGCCCCCTCAGAGCTTCCGGCCACAGCCGGAGATCCACCGCCCGAGGCTCCCCTGCTAGGTGTTCGCAACACAGCATCCATGGCGCGGTCGCTTCCAACTTGACATGATCCGCAGTCCGTGATTCTTGGCGCCCGTGTAGCGGTGGTCTCTCGGCGGGATTCGAATCCGTATCTCCCCGGTGGCGACTTACAGCCAGCTCAGATACCGGGTGCTCTGCCCTATTGAGCTACAAGAGGGCGCCTGTCAATGGCGGAGCAAAAAGGGACGACCGTGGCGGTGTAAGAAGGGACCGCTTGGCGGCTGCGGGCTTGTCCCCGTAGTCCATGGGCGGGCCCCGCGCGCAACGCGACGTGCCCTCAACAGGCCGACGCGGCGGCGCGCGCGGGAGGGACCTGTGGGCCCATGGGGTCAAGCGTGGGTTGGGTGGTCGGTTCAGTTCGCCGTCGGGGTTTGACGCCTGCGGCTCTGGTTGAGCCTGTAGCTCTCGCCATTCATCTCGAGGATGTTGACGTGGTGGGTGCGGCGGTCGAGGAGAGCGCCGGTAAGCCGCTCGGAGCCGAACACCTCGGTCCATTCGTCGAACGGCAGATTGGTGGTGACCAGGGTCGCGCCGCGCTCGTAGCGCTGGCTGAACACCTCGAACAGGAGCTCGGCTCCGGTCTTGGACAGCGGCACGAAGCCGAGTTCGTCGACGATCAGAAGCTTGTAGGTGGCGAGCTTCTTCTGGAACCTCAGCAGCTGCTTGTCATCGCGGGCCTCGATGAGCTCGTGGACCAGGGCAGCGGCGGTGATGAAGCCGACCGAGAGGCCCTTCTGGCAGGCCGCCAAGCCGAGACCGAGGGCGATGTGGGTCTTGCCGGTGCCGCTGTTGCCGAGCGCGATGAGGTTCTCGCGGCGCTCGATGTACGCGCAGCGGGCGAGCTCCAGGACCAACGTCTTGTTGAGCGAGGGGATGACCTTGAAATCGAAGCTATCGAGGCTCTTGATCACGGGGAAGCGCGCCGCCTTGATCCGCCGCTCGACCATGCGGCGCTCGCGGTCGATCAGCTCGAGCTCGGCCAGACGCAAGAGATAGCGAACGTGGTCGACGCCTTCAGAGGCGCACTGCCGGGCGATCTTGTCGTACTCCCTCAGGACCGTCGGCAGCTTCAGCCTCTTGAGGTGGTGGACGAGCAGCAGCCGTGGTGTGTCGGTCATGCGCCGAGCCCCGACAGCAGGCTCATGTACGACTTGGCAGACGTCGTCGCGACCCGGGCGCGCGGCAGGTACGGATAGACCTCGAGGTTGAGCCGGGGCGGCCGCCGCTCGATGCGGCACAGTACCAGGTGCTTCACCGCATCGAAGCCGATGGCGCCGAGCCTGAGCGCGTCGCCGACCGCACCCTCGACCTCCTCGAGCCGGAAGCTCTCCAGCAGACGGCGCACCTGGACGGACTCGCGCTTGCCCGCCTTGCCCATGCGGGCTTCGAGCAGGCGTCGCAGAGTGATGAAGGCCTCGGGCAGGTCCCAGCCCGCCAACGGCGCGGCCTGGTCGAGGGCGCCGATCTTCTGCTCGATCAAGGGTAGGTAATGCAGCGGGTCGAAGATCAGGTCCTCGCTGTCGTAGGACCGGCGGTGCCGGGCAATCACCTCCGCGCCGCAAGAGATAACGACCTCGTCGACGGAGCACCGGATCAGCACCTCGCGGTGGCCATAGGCCACGGGCACCGAGTAGTCGTTGCCCCGGCAGCGCACCAGCGACAGCGAGCTCACCCGTCCAGTGCGCTTGTCGCAGGCATCGTATGGTGCCGGGGGGAGAGGCAAGAAGGCTTCCCGGTCCCGTGCGAGGCGCTCGCCGATGGTCTCCTTGTGACCCCGCAGCCGCGCCGCCTGGCGCCGGCGGCACTGTCCCGCGAGAGCATCGTTCAGCGCCTCGAAGCTCTCGGCCCGCGGGACGGGGACCCGGAAGGTCCGCCGGATGAAGCCGACCAGTCCCTCGACCTTGCCTTTGTCGTTGCCCTTGCCCGGCCGGCCGAACCTGTCCTCGAACAGATAGGGGGATTGAAGGTCCGTGAAGACGCGCGTTCGCTGCCGCTTGCCATCGCCCAGTATCCGGGCGACTGCCAGCTTGGTGTTGTCGTACAGGATGGATCGGGGGACGCCGCCGAAGAACGCAACCGCCGCGTTGTGGCCAGCGCAGAACGCCTCGGTCGTCTCCGCCGGGTAGGCCTTCACGAAGCAGGCATCACTGTGGGGAAGATCGAAGGCAAGGAAGTGGACCTTGCACGCCACGCCGCCGATCACCGCCATCGCCTCGCCGAAGTCCGCCTGGGCGGGGCCGGGGGAATGGACGAGCGGCACGAACATCTCGCGCGACCGAAGCCGCCGCTCACGGACATAGTCCTTCACGATGGTGTAGCCGCCCGTAAAGCCGTACTCGTCCCGGAGACGGTCGAAGATCCGCTTCGCCGTGGGCCGTTGCTTGTGGTGGCTGGTCCGATCGTCTTCCAGAATCCGATCGATGATCCCCGTGAACGGACCCCGCTTCGGCCGCCGTGGCGGCTTGCCGCGGCGAGACCCCGGCGGCACCGAGAACGACAGCATCTTGCGGACCGTCTTGCGGTCCAGCCCGAACACCCGCGAGGCCTCGCGGGTGCTCATTCCCTCGACACGACACGCCCGCCGAACCCGCGCGTACAAATCCACCCGATACATCCCCCCGCCTTCCAGTCAGAGCAGCCCTGACAGAAGGCTATAGACGGTCCCATTTTGGTCCGCCACAGCCGGATCAACCGGTCGCTTCAGTGGGGGATTATTGCGCCGCCGTTCTCACGTCGAGCCGGGCCACGCGCGCCCACTGCTCGTGCAAGGTCTCAACGACCATCGCCGGCAGCCGCTCCGAGACCCGCTCGAGGGCGCAGGCCATACCCCTTCGCATACCGGCTCGGCCTTGCGGCATGACTTCGCCGTATTCGGCCAACAGGCCGCACAGGCCGTTGATCTGGGCGGTGCGGAACTTCACCGGGGTGCAGCGCCAGTACCGCCTGTTGCTCCTCGCTCTTGATCGCGACCGTCTTGATGCCCGGCTGCTGAACCGCGGTCCAGATCGCCCGCGCATCGTGTGCATCGCTCTTGTTGCCGCCCACAAACGGCCGGACCATTTTCGCCGGCAGCAGCCTGACCTCGTGGCCCAGCTCTCGCAGCCGACGCGCCCAATGCTGCGAGCCGCCGCACGCCTCCATGCCGATCAAGCACGACACGCGATTGGCAAAGTGCTCCAGGAACTTCGCCCGTGTCAGCTTCAAACCCATGATCTCGCCCGTCTTCATATCGACCCAGTACAGTTGAAACACCCGTTTCGCCGTATCCACGCCGACGACCGTTCGGCTAGTCTTCATCTCGGACCCGCCGGTTTGCCTGTGAAGAGTTCACTCTTCCAACTTGGCACTTCGATGCCGTCGGCCCGTGAGGGTCCACCTCCACCCTCCGCCGTCCGACCGCAAAAGGAGGGAGGCGTCCATTCCATTCTTCTTTGGGTCTCTCAAGACCGAACTCGTGCACCGTATCCGGTTTTCTACCCGGCGCGAGGCCAGGGCTGCGCTATTCGAGTACATCGAGATCTTCTATAACCAACGATGGCGCCACTCGAGCATCGGGCTTTGAAGTTTGACCCCCTATCGGCGTGCAATATTGACCCCCCTGAGTGGCACGGCGGAGGTTGTCCCGGTAGTCAACAGGGGGGACCCGCGCGGCTTCGTGTAGCGCTCTGCGCTACGCGGAGCGAAGCCGCGTGGGGGGTGCCTGTTGGCCCACCGGGGCAACCGGGCCGCGTGGACGGCCGGCGCCGGATCAGGATCGGTTCTTGAAGCGCCAGCTCTCGTTGCCGGTCTCGACGATCTCGCAATGGTGGGTCAGACGGTCGAGCAGGGCCGTGGTCATCTTGGGGTCGCCGAAGACGGACGGCCATTCGCCGAAGGCGAGGTTGGTGGTGATGACGATCGAGGTGCGCTCGTAGAGCCGGCTCATGAGGTGGAAGAGCAGCTGCCCGCCGGCCTGGGCGAAGGGCAGGTAGCCGAGCTCGTCGAGGATGACGAAGTCGCGCCGGGTGAGCTGGTCGGCGGTGCGGCCCTGGCGTCCGGAGCGGAGTTCGGCCTCGAGGAGATTGACCAGGTCGACGACGTTGTAGAAGCGGCCGCGCGCGCCCTTGCGGATGCAGGACCGCGCGATGGCGACGGCGAGATGGGTCTTGCCGGTGCCGGTGCCGCCGACCAGCACGATGTTGCGCTTGCCCTCCAGGAAGCCGCCCATGGCGAGGTCGCGGATCAGGGGCTCGTTGACCGGCGAGGCGGCGAAGTCGAACTCGGCCAGCTCCCTGGCCGCCGGCAGCTTCGCGGAGGCCATCTGGTATTTGATGGAGCGCGCCGTCTTGTCGGCGATCTCGGCCTTCAGCAGCGCGCCGATGATCTGTTGCACCGGATGGCGGCGCTTGAGCCCGTCGGCGAGGATGTCGTCGTAGGCGGTGCGCATGCCCGCGAGCTTCAGCTTCGTCATCATCGCCAGCACCTCATGACGCTCCATGGCCGGCCCCCCTCAGGCGGTCGTAGCGCCGACAATCGGCCACCGGCTGGTGGCGAAGCCGCAGGCCTTCGGGCGTCGGGATGCTCGCCGGCGGCGCCGGCTGGCGCTGCCGGGCCAGGATGTTGAGCACGACGTCGGCGCTGCAGGCGCCGCTGTCGAGCGCCTCGGCGCAGGCCGCCTCGACCGCCTCCAGCCCGTCCTCCAGCACCGCCGCGAGAACCTTGACGAACTGCCGGTCGCCGTCGTCGTGGGCAGACAGCCGGGTCCGCAGGCGACCGAGCGCGTTGGGCAACTGCCAGCCCTTGAAGGGCGCGCCGTTGCGCAGCGCGCCGGGCTTCTTCGTCAGAACCGGCACGTAATGCCACGGATCGTAGACGAACCGGCCGCGCCCGAAGCTGCGGGGATGCTCGGCGACGATCTCGCCGTCCTGGCGGATGACGATCCGATCGGCATAGGCTCGCACGTCCACCGGTCGCCCGACCGCGCGGGCCGCCACGCTGTACTGGTTGTTGTCGAAGCGCACCAGGCAGGTCTTCGACACCGACGCCTCGCTGGCGTGGAAGCCGTCGAACGGGCCGCGATACGCCATCAGGAACGGTTGCTCCTCCTCGAACACCTGCCACACCGTCTTGCCCGGGATCGTCGGATGCGGATGCGTCCTGGCGTCCTCGATGCACCGATCCATGAGCCACTCGTTGATCTCGGCGTAGGAGCAGCCCCGCGGGCTGGGCACGAACAGGCGGCCGCGAACGTCACCCACCTGCCTCTCGACCTGCCCCTTCTCCCAGCCGGCCCCGGGCGTGCACGCCACGGGCTCCACCAGATGGTGCGAACACATCTCCTGGAAGCGCCGGTTGTAGTCCCGCTTCTTGCCCACGAACACCGTGCTCACCGCCGTCTTCATGTTGTCGTAGATGCCCCGCCGGCAGACCCCGCCGAAGAAGCGGAAGGCGCGCTCGTGCGCCTCGAACACCATCTCCTGGCTCTCGCGCGGGAAGATCTGGACCAGCTGCATCCGGCTGTGGCACAGCCGCATGTGCGCCGCCTTCACCCTGGTCGTGGTGCCCGACAGAACCGCGTATTCGTGGCTCCAGTCGAACTGGTAGGCCTCGCCCGGATCGAAGATCAGCGGCACAAAGGCCTGCGACGGCGACAACAGCCGGCGCCGGCGACGCCAGGCCCTGGCATAGCGCCGAACCGCGTCATAGCCGCCCTCATAGCCCTGAGACGCAAGGTCTTCATGAATCTGCAGAAGAGACAGCCGATCCCGGCGCTCCTTCTTCGCGTTGGCCTCCAGCTGGCGCTCGAGCTCCTCCACCCACGGCCCAAGCTTCGGCATCGGCTGGATCTTGCGCGCATAGCTGAACGAGGTCTCGTCGCCCCGAACAACCTTGCGCACCGTGTTCTTCGAAACCCTCAAATCCCGGGCGATCTTCTTGATCGGAACGCCCTTAACCAGATGATCCCTGCGGATCCGCGCGATCGTCTCCACTACCAGCATCTCCCCCTCACCTCGTCCGTCCAATGACAAGGCGCGTGCATGGGAACAAACCATGGGGGGGTCAATTTTGGACGCCGATTACCCCCGATAGGGGGTCAATATTCCACGCCGATCATCTTCGCCTCGGTCGTCAGCGGATATTCGTCGCAGGTCCCGTAGCCGACGTGCAGGACGGCGAGCGCCTTCCCGGCCTTCGGCGAAGGCGTGGAAATCGTCCGCCATCGGGACGCGCGGCAACTGCTTAGCGAGGTCGTTCGCGAAGCGCTCGCGGTAGTCGGATGCGTGCAGGATGCCGTAGACGTAATCGAAGATGGTGTCCTTGGTTATGGCGTCGTCGGCGTAATGCGCTCGGAATGCGGCGAGCGCGGAATCGGAGATGTTGTCGATGCGCTTCAGACCAGATTCGTCATCCAGCAGCCCGCCTTGTTTCTCGTCCCGCCGGTCGTATCGGTAGCGTGGGAAGCACTGGCCGAATGCGACAAAGTGAAGGTCCGGCATCGTGTCGACGACGAGCGCGGAGAAAGGTTTGGTCGAGCCCACTCCCGGCACGCAGATCGCGCGGTTCTCGGCGTCTGATTCCGGGAACAAAACACCGGTCATCCCAAGACGTTGTGAGAACGCTTGATCGGCATAAAGGCACTGCTTC
>CBDAPE010000019.1:0-719219 GCA_965198325.1 Alphaproteobacteria bacterium
TCCACGGCGCCATGCGATTTGGTGTCTACGTTGAATGAGATTCACCGGCTACATTGGTGAAATTCGGCACCGCCAGAATATCCACGCCAGAAACGGAGATTGGACGACGACAGGCGGACCGGTAACAGAGACCGCCCCCTATTCGGGCATTACCTCGTCGACGCCCGTCACGTACCAATTCATGCCGAGCAGCGCGCCGTCCTTGAGATGCTCGCCTTTTTCGATCACAAGCGTGCCGTCTTGCCTGTTGACCGGGCCGGTGAACACGTGCAGCGCACCGAATGTGATCTTGGCCTCGGTGTCTCGCGCCATCGCCACGACATCGTCCGGCAGATTGGTATAGGGCGCCATCCGGACCATACCTGCCGCCATTCCGCCCCACGTCTCGTTCGATTCCCAGTTACCGTCCAGCTCCGCCTTGACCCGCGCAACATAGTAGGGCACCCAGTTGTTGATGATCGCGGTGAGCTGGCCCTCGGGCGCAAACGCGATCATGTCCGAAGAGAGACCGAATCCGAGCACGCCCTCCTTTGTTGCGGCGGCATTGTCAGACTAACTGGATGGGACCAGTGGAACCAACGATCGAGGGTTCTCAGACTGCAAGTTGGCGCCACTCGGCCAAGGCGGCCGAGCGATTGAGTTTGAAGCTCCCGCGGTTGTAAAGATGACGGTCCTGGTTGAAATGATTGTGGATCGAGGCGTGGGCGGCGGCGAATTTCTGCAGGGTCTTGATGTCTCTGAACCTGGCCATCGCTCCCTCTCGTCGGCGGAACGGTTGGTGTGAGTTTTCGGCTCGATTGTTGAGCCACCGACCGCAACGCTGACGATCCTCGACCCCAATCTCTTTCATCGCGGCACCGTACGAACGGAGCCGGTCCGTCACGATGACTTCTGGCCGGCCGTAGCGCTTCATTGCACGTATGTGGACGCCCCCCTGGGTGCAAGCAGGAATTTGGGCAACTCGTGGCATGCGGTCAGGCACTGTCGTATGTCCGGCCTCTCTGAATGCGGCATCTGCTCACCGCGGGCCTGTATGGTGTGCGTGGATCGGATCCAAATCGCTTCGGCGGTTTGCTTTGACAGCCCCTCGCGCAATACTGGTTTTCCGACCCCGTCTCTCCGACCTTTTGCCCCTACGTTGTCTTTCGTCCCAACCGCACCAACCGAGGTCATCCGCGCATCACGCCCTCAAGCGTGCCCACGGAGCTCGGCGTTCCAATTTCGAACGGCCTTTCTCTTCCCGGCAGCTATGCCACAACAACGGCCGCCGCCGGCCGCCGGTAGTTTTCCTTCTTGACCGACAGCGCCCAGATCATGCGCGCCATCTTGTTCGCCAGTGCGACAGCAACCAGCTTGGGTGGCTTTTCCGCGATCATCCTCCGGAGCCAGGGATCATCCACATCCTCGAGCTTGCGCATATGCTGGAGAACCACCGTTGCACCCAGAACGAACAATCGGCGGAGATCGCGTTGCCCCATCTTCGTGATCCGGCCGAGCCGCTCCTTGCCGGCCGTCGCGTTCTGCCGCGGTGTCAATCCGACCCAGGCTGCGAAGTCGCGCCCGCAGCCAAAGCTCTCCATCGGTGGGGCAAACGCATTCACCGCCATCGCGCAGATCGGCCCGATGCCCGGTATCGTCATCAGGCGTCTGAGCTCTTCCTGTGCCCGGGCGCGCGCACGGATCGTCTTTTCAATGTCGATGATCTTCACGTTGAGAGCCGCGATCTGGTCGAACAGCAACTCCGCCATCGACACGACCTGTTCGGGAAGCATCTTCTTCACCTCTGCGACCTCCTGCCGCAGCACCGTGATGTTCGCGACACCCTGAGCCGCGATCACCCCGAATTCCGCGAGCTGGCCCCGAATCGAGTTGATCGTCTGCGTGCGCTGGCGCACGAGAAGCTCGCGTGTGCGGAACAGCATCGCATCCGCCTGCATTTCCTCCGACTTGACCGCCACGAACCGCATCGTCGGGCGCTGCCCCGCCTCGACGATGCCCTCAGCGTCGTTGGCATCGTTCTTTTGCCGTTTGACGAATGGCTTCACGTAGATCGGCGGGATCAACTTGCACGCGTGGCCAAGAGCGATGATCTGCCGCCCCCAGAAATGAGCGCCGCCGCAGGCCTCCATCACAACCACGCATGGCGGCACCTTGGCGAGGAAAGAGAGAAACTTGCCCCGCGAAAGCTTCTTGCGAAAAACCGGCTTGCCTTCGGCCGTCGCCCCATGAAGTTGGAAACTTCTCTTTGAGATATCGACACCGATGATGCTAACACTTTCCATGGACGCTCTCCTTCGTTGATCGAACGCACCCAGCGTGTGTTCCTTCCTGGCGCTTATGACGCCGTTAGATGGGGGGCGTCCACCCCATCGCTTCAGGAACTTCAGCGCAGCCCTGCGATCCCGGCGCTTTGTGGCGAAGACTTCGAGCACCTCGCCTTCGTGATCCACAGCACGCCACAGATAGTGCATCTCTCCGTTGATCCGCACGAATACCTCGTCCAGGTGCCAGCGCCATTGCGAAAACAACCGATGATTAACGCGCCGCTTCCTGATCTCTGCCGCGAACATCGGACCGAACCGGTTCCACCAGAAACCCACCGTCTCGTGGCAGATGTCGACGCCACGCTCGAACAGGAGATCCTCGACTTGCCGCAGTTGTCAATGGCGGAGCAAGAAGGGACCACCGTGGCGGTGTAAGAAGGGACCGCTTGGCGGCTGCGGGCTTGTCCCCGTAGTCCATGGGCGGGCCCCGCGTGCGACGCGACGTGCCCTCAACAGGCCGACGCGGCGGCGCGCGCGGGAGGGACCTGTGGGCCCATGGGGTCAAGCGAGGGTTGGGTGGTCGGTTCAGTTCGCCGTCGGGGTTTGACGCCTGCGGCTCTGGTTGAGCCTGTAGCTCTCGCCATTCATCTCGAGGATGTTGACGTGGTGGGTGCGGCGGTCGAGGAGAGCGCCGGTAAGCCGCTCGGAGCCGAACACCTCGGTCCATTCGTCGAACGACAGATTGGTGGTGACCAGGGTCGAGCCGCGCTCGTAGCGCTGGCTGAACACCTCGAACAGGAGCTCGGCACCGGTCTTGGACAGCGGCACGAAGCCGAGTTCGTCGATGATCAGAAGCTTGTAGGTGGCGAGCTTCTTCTGGAACCTCAGCAGCTGCTTGTCATCGCGGGCCTCGATGAGCTCGTGGACCAGCGCGGCGGCGGTGATGAAGCCGACCGAGAGGCCCTTCTGGCAGGCCGCCAAGCCGAGACCGAGGGCGATGTGGGTCTTGCCGGTGCCGCTGTTGCCGAGCGCGATGAGGTTCTCGCGGCGCTCGATGTACGCGCAGCGGGCGAGCTCCAGGACCAACGTCTTGTTGAGCGAGGGGATGACCTTGAAATCGAAGCTATCGAGGCTCTTGATCACGGGGAAGCGCGCCGCCTTGATGCGCCGCTCGACCATGCGGCGCTCGCGGTCGATCAGCTCGAGCTCGGCCAGACGCAGAAGATAGCGAACGTGGTCGACGCCTTCAGAGGCGCACTGCCGGGCGATCTTGTCGTACTCCCTCAGGACCGTCGGCAGCTTCAGCCTCTTGAGGTGGTGGACGAGCAGCAGCCGTGGTGTGTCGGTCATGCGCCGAGCCCCGACAGCAGGCTCATGTACGACTTGGCAGACGTCGTCGCGACCCGGGCGCGCGGCAGGTACGGATAGACCTCGAGGTTGAGCCGGGGCGGCCGCCGCTCGATGCGGCACAGTACCAGGTGCTTCACCGCATCGAAGCCGATGGCGCCGAGCCTGAGCGCGTCGCCGACCGCACCCTCGACCTCCTCGAGCCGGAAGCTCTCCAGCAGACGGCGCACCTGGACGGACTCGCGCTTGCCCGCCTTGCCCATGCGGGCTTCGAGCAGGCGTCGCAGAGTGATGAAGGCCTCGGGCAGGTCCCAGCCCGCCAACGGCGCGGCCTGGTCGAGGGCGCCGATCTTCTGCTCGATCAAGGGTAGGTAATGCAGCGGGTCGAAGATCAGGTCCTCGCTGTCGTAGGACCGGCGGTGCCGGGCAATCACCTCCGCGCCGCAAGAGATAACGACCTCGTCGACGGAGCACCGGATCAGCACCTCGCGGTGGCCATAGGCCACGGGCACCGAGTAGTCGTTGCCCCGGCAGCGCACCAGCGACAGCGAGCTCACCCGTCCAGTGCGCTTGTCGCAGGCATCGTATGGTGCCGGGGGGAGAGGCAAGAAGGCTTCCCGGTCCCGTGCGAGGCGCTCGCCGATGGTCTCCTTGTGACCCCGCAGCCGCGCCGCCTGGCGCCGGCGGCACTGTCCCGCGAGAGCATCGTTCAGCGCCTCGAAGCTCTCGGCCCGCGGGACGGGGACCCGGAAGGTCCGCCGGATGAAGCCGACCAGTCCCTCGACCTTGCCTTTGTCGTTGCCCTTGCCCGGCCGGCCGAACCTGTCCTCGAACAGATAGGGGGATTGAAGGTCCGTGAAGACGCGCGTTCGCTGCCGCTTGCCATCGCCCAGTATCCGGGCGACTGCCAGCTTGGTGTTGTCGTACAGGATGGATCGGGGGACGCCGCCGAAGAACGCAACCGCCGCGTTGTGGCCAGCGCAGAACGCCTCGGTCGTCTCCGCCGGGTAGGCCTTCACGAAGCAGGCATCACTGTGGGGAAGATCGAAGGCAAGGAAGTGGACCTTGCACGCCACGCCGCCGATCACCGCCATCGCCTCGCCGAAGTCCGCCTGGGCGGGGCCGGGGGAATGGACGAGCGGCACGAACATCTCGCGCGACCGAAGCCGCCGCTCACGGACATAGTCCTTCACGATGGTGTAGCCGCCCGTAAAGCCGTACTCGTCCCGGAGACGGTCGAAGATCCGCTTCGCCGTGGGCCGTTGCTTGTGGTGGCTGGTCCGATCGTCTTCCAGAATCCGATCGATGATCCCCGTGAACGGACCCCGCTTCGGCCGCCGTGGCGGCTTGCCGCGGCGAGACCCCGGCGGCACCGAGAACGACAGCATCTTGCGGACCGTCTTGCGGTCCAGCCCGAACACCCGCGAGGCCTCGCGGGTGCTCATTCCCTCGACACGACACGCCCGCCGAACCCGCGCGTACAAATCCACCCGATACATCCCCCCGCCTTCCAGTCAGAGCAACCCTGACAGAAGGCTATAGACGGTCCCATTTTGGTCCGCCACAGCCGGATCAACCGGCCGCTTCAGTGGGGGATTATTGCGCCGCCGTTCTCACCCAAATCAAGCACTAAAATGCCTATTATGGGTATACCAACGCCAACACGCCAGTCTCGACCGGCCCGCCGCAAGGCGGCGGCCGAGCACGTCGGCACACCCACGAGTCTCGCCGACGCGCTTTTCACCACAACCCAGCAGCGGATCTTGGCCCTGCTGTTCGGCCAGCCCAACCGAAGCTTTTTTGCCAGTGAATTGATCGGGCTAACCGGGTCCGGCTCCGGCGCCGTGCAGCGCAAACTCCAGCGCTTCGCGTCGAGCGGTTTAGTGAGCGTTACCTACATCGGCATGCAGAAGCATTACCAGGCCAATCCCGATTGTCCCGTGTATCACGAACTAATCGGCATCGTACGCAAGACGGTCGCCATGGTTGAGCCGATCCGGCAGGCGCTGGATCTGCTCGCCGACCGCATCGAGCTGGACGTGATCTACGGTTCCGTCGTGCATGGTACGGATACGGCAGCCAGCGACATCGATCTGCTCGTCACCGCCGACGGCGTGATGCTGGAAGAACTCTACACCGCGCTCGCGCCGGTGGAGACGAGCTTGGACCGTAAGATCAGTCCCACACTTTATACGGTGCAGGAGTTCAACGCGCGTCGATCGACAGGAAACACATTCCTGAGCCGCGTGCTCGCTGGCGAACATCTGGTCCTCATTGGAAGAGAAGATGACGCATCCGCCGCTCGATAACCTGGTGCGCATCGGCCAACTCAAGACGGAGCCGGCCGCGGAGGGGGAGATCGAGGGCCTGTTGCGCTCGGGCCAGCGCCGTCTGGAAGATGCCGAGCGCAAGGAGTTGAGCCTGGAGAGCCGCTTCGACCTCGGCTACAACGCGGCCCATGCGCTAGCGCTCGCGGCCTTGCGGGCGCAAGGCTATCGCTCCGATTCGCGCTATCTGGTCTTTCAATGCCTGCAGCACACCATCGGCCTGCCTCGGGAACAGTGGCGAGTGCTGGACCAGGCCCACCGCAAGCGCAATCTTGCCGAGTACGAAGGCGCGATGGACGTAGACGAACAACTCGTCGCTGCCTTGCAGCGGGTTGCGCGGGAAGTGGCGAAGCGCACGTGAAGAGCCAGAAGAGCGAAGGCTGGCGTGCTATTGCGGTGCGGTATGACGACGGCGGGTTCTCGGGCGGTTCGATGGAACGCCCGGCACTCGAACGCCTGCTGGCCGATATCACCGCCGGCAAGATCGCTGTTGTCGTGGTCTACAAGATCGACCGGTTGACCCGTTCGCTTGCCGATTTTGTCCGCATGGTCGAGCTGTTCGACCGGCACGGGGTCAGCTTCGTGAGCGTCACCCAGGCGTGCAACACGACATCGAGCATGGGCAGGCTGATGCTGAACGTGCTGCTGTCGTTCGCCCAGTTCGAGCGCGAGGTCACCGGTGAGCGTATTCGCGACAAGATTGCCGCCTCCAAGGCCAAAGGCATGTGGATGGGCGGAAGCCTGCCGCTCGGCTACGATGCTCCAACAGGCACTTCGCGCGCGCTCGTCATCAACCAGGCCGAAGCCACGATCGTCCGCACGATATTCAATGCCTATCTTGAGTTGGGTTCGGTGCATGTGCTGCAGCGCTGGCTTGACGAACGCGGGATTCGATCGAAGAGCCGAACGACCCGCGCCGGCAGGATCATCGGAGGCCGGCCCTTCAGCCGCGGCGCTCTATTCCGCCTGCTGCGCAACCGCACCTATCTCGGCATGATCGTGCACAGGGACGAGGCCCACCAGGGGCTCCACGCCGCAATCGTCGACACCGCCCTGTTCGACACCGTGCAGGCAAGGCTCGATGCCAATGCGCGCCGTCGCAAGGCCCACAGTGACCGGGTCATCCGCGCACCGCTCACCGGGCGTATCTTCGACATCGACGGCGAGCCCATGAGTCCGTCCTTTACCCATGGCAAGCGCGGACAGGTCTATCGCTACTACGTGTCAGCCCCGCTGCAACAGGGCCGGCGCTCCGGGGACGATGCGGCTATCCGCCGGGTTCCCGGGCTGGCGCTCGAAGGCATGCTCAGCGAGGTCATCCGGCGCATCGCACCGGCGAGCGCCGCCGATCCACTGGCCCTGCCGGTCCGCGTCGAGGTTCACGCGCAGTCGCTGCAGCTCCTGATGCCGGTGACGTTGCTTGCAACCTTGCGCTCGCGGCTGGTACCCGGCGAGACAGCTGAACCCGATGCCGCCGATGGCGCACTGCTCCGGCTGATATTGCCGGTGCGCCTGCGCCTGCGCGGCGGGCGGAGCTGGATAATCGGCAGCACAAGCCCCGTATCGCGACGGGACCCGGTGCTGATCAAGGCGTTGCGGGCAGCCCATACAATGCTGGAAGCCGACGACGCCGGTCTTCCCGTGATCGAGGCCGCTCCCCCATCACCTTATCTCCGCCGCCTGGTACGACTCGCCTTTCTTGCACCGGATCTGCAACGCGCCATCCTCGCCGGGCGGCAACCCCCCGGCCTCACGCTCGAGCAGCTGATGCGCACGCCGATGCCCAGGCTCTGGTCCGAGCAGGGCACCATGTTCGAGGCACTCGGGGTATCCGGCTCGTCTGCCGGGGCGACGCATGGCAGGCGCTGATCGCGCCTCTACGCGGCCCTGTTAATCCGAAGATGCGCCCTGTTACGGCGGAAAAATGCCCTGTTATTAGCCAATAACAAGTCCTGTTATCGTCAATAACAGGAAAGTGCCTTTTTGGCGTCGTAACCCGCTGAAATAAGGGACAGAATTCCACAGAACATGGCCCGTCTTACCCGGGACCCCTGTTTTTGGGCCTGAAATGCGGAAAATTCCCTGTTTAACAGGAAACTCACCCGGCCAGCGGACCACCAGAGACCCCGCCCTGATAAGGGCACGTTTGCTCCCCGGCCTGGCGCCCGAGACCAGATGCAGAACTGGAATAGATCCGAATACCCCCTATGTTACAGGCGCTTAGCCCACAATGGCCTGTTCGGAGACAAATGTAGGGGGTGGTTGGCGGTGGGCGCAGTCTACTGCGAACTCGTCTCCGGCGGATTTCCCTGTTTAACAGAGAAAATACAGAGAATTTATACAAAATCGACCAAGATACGCCTGATTGCACGATCTATGGGCCTGATATCATTGCTTAATTGAACCGAATTCCCTACGCGATAGATCAGGGAATTAATTTGGCCAAACAGGGAATTAAATCAGAGGAACAGGGATACAAATCTGCAAATCAAGGAACGGTTCAAGTGCTTTGACGAGGGTCTAAATCCAGTACCCGCAAACAACGAGAACCGCTTGTCGTCCTTATCGAGCTGTAGGTTCAAATCCCGGACAGGATTTGTTGAAGCCCCTACAATTCGTCGCCCCGTTTAAGGGCCCCTCGAAAAATCCCTTCCGCCTTCCGTGATTGGATAGAATCCGTGATCAGCGACGTGGGGATTGGGAGAATCGGTCATGGTCCAAATGGGTTTTTTCGACATTGCGAAGCGGTATGCGGGCCTGGATGCCAAGAACGATCCGTTGGCGAGGATCGACGAGGTGGTTCTGTGGGCAGCCTTTCGTCCGCGTCTGGAGACTGTGTGGCGCCGGCGGCCTGAGGAGCGGAAGTCGCCGGCGGGCCGGAAGCCTTGGGACGCTGTTGTGATGTTCAAGGCGATCGTTCTCTGCGAGCTTTACAACCTGTCGGACGAGCAGGTGGAATACCAGCTTCGGGATCGTCTTTCGTTCATGCGGTTCTTGGGTCTGGGTCTCGAGGACAAGGTCCCCGACGCCAAGACGGTGTGGCTTTATCGGGAACAACTGGCGCGGGCGGGCGTGATCGAGACGTTGTTCGAGGATTTCGACGGCTATCTGGAGCAGCAGGGCTACCTGGCGATGGGCGGCCAGATCATCGACGCTTCCATCGTGCCGGCGCCCACGCAGCGCAACAGCCGGGACGATAACGCGCGGATCAAGGAAGGCGAGACGCCCGAGGGCTGGGAGACCCAGCCGGCCAAGCGGTCCCAGAAGGACACGGACGCGCGGTGGTGGGCGCAGTCTGCCGCGAACCTGTCTCCGTGCAGGGCGTCAGAAGTCTTGGCACTGGCGAATCCAAGTGGGACCAAGTGGGACAGAGGTAACAGAATCAAGGGGTTGAGCGAGGCGATTCCTGGCGTGAAGCGGGCGACGGGCGCGGTGGAAAGTCTTGGCACTCGGCGCTGATAACGGGGCGTGAAACGGCGATTTACCGGCTGTTTACGCTAGAAGAAATGCGGGCGATCGAGGGCTCTAAAAATCCGGCAAAATTTGGTGCGATTCAGTCGGCAAAATCTTCGCCGTGATTCTCGCCGTCACTCGGGGACGGAATAATCAGCCCATCGAAAACGGCGGGCAAGGTTTCGCGGAGCGGCGGATGCTGAATCGGCCAGTACTCGTCCGCGAGCAGGGTCAGGAATTCAACCGGGTCGTGGGCCGGATCTACCAGGTCCCACATTCCCCACGGGCCGCCGATCGTGACCGGCTTGGGCGCATCGAACCGCTCCCGGATGTGAGCGACGTCCTTATGGTCGCCGGCGACGGTCCCGGCCTCGTCATCCCAGATGATCGTGCGCGGCTCGTCGCCGCGCATCCGATCCGGCATTGTAATTCGGTGCGTAGCCATCAGGGGTCGAAGTGGTAAAGCACGCCGATGAGCAGATCAAGCAATTCCGGATCGTAGCGAGCAAAATCCGTCAGCCGCTCTTTGTCGTGGAGAGGGTAGAAAAGAGTTTGAACCGCCATAGTCAGGACCTCTAGCGGCGCGTCTGTATCGTCATATTCGCGGCCAAAATAGGCCTCGATGTATTGGTCCCTTCGGCCTGTCTCCTCCGGTATCCAGGAATACAGGGCCTCTTTCGGCTCGCCTGCCGTGCACCGCCGGTGAAGGTCAACGAAAAGCTGGTTTAGTGCCGAGCATCGCCGCACCGAATCTTCCCTTGCCCAGTCTGGCGAGGAGTTCATTATACCGTCCCGCCGCCGGCGAAAGGAATTGCTCCAGCGTCCGGTCATCGCCCATGCCGCGACCCCGTTCCGCCACGGCGGAGAGCCAAACCCCGGGGCCGGGCGCCAGGGGCGCGAGTGCGGCGGCCGACAGATAGCCGTCGAGCCATGCCGGCGGAGCACTCGTCCAGAGGTCTCCTTGCGGTCATGTCTCCGACGCGCCCGGTTTCGTTAATCCGCCCGTGCCGTCTCCGTTGTCCACCCCAAGCTCGTGTTCCTCCGCCCGCCGGGCCTCGACGGCGACGGCGATCTCTGTGGCGTGCCCGTCGCCCGCCGCAAGCTGGCCCGAGACTTCCCCGCCCGGCTCGATCTCGATCTCGCCGTAAAAGATCTCACCGTCGATCTTGCCGCCGGCGCGCACGATGAGCCGCCGACGCACGACGAGCTTGCCCGAAAACTCACCCGAGATGTCCGCGTCCTCGACTTCCACCAAGCCCGAGAACCAACCGCCTCGTGCGATCTGGATCTCGCGCCCGTTTTGCAGGTTGGCGTCGACCGTGCCCTCGACCACGAGCAGATCGCAGGTCGCGATCTCACCTGACATCTCGGTGTCCCTGCCCACGCTCAGGCGCGTGTTCTCCGAACACGAGACGGCGCCGTCCCCGGCGGGCCGGGAGATCCCGGGCATGCCGGGCAGCCCCGGTGCCGGAGGCTTGGAGGTGGCCGGGGTCGGCTCGTAAGCCGGCTCGGCCGCGCTCTTGGGATCGTCGTTGCCGGGCGCCGTTTCCGGCGCGGGTTTGGCGCTCTCCTCGTCTTTCTTGCGGTCGAGCATCGTCTTCGTCCTTTCGCTTCGCCATCGCGGGTCTGGAACGTGTCTCGGGATCCGAAGGGCTATAGGCCCTCCTATAGATTTCATCCGGCGTAGAAGTCCAGGCCTTTCCGGGTGATGCCGATAGTGTTGGTGGCCTGCACACGATCCTGCTTTACGAAGTTCATCTCGGGCTTTCGCAGTCGCGCCATGCAACAGCTCAAGATCATCGCGCCTCGTCATCAACTGAACGTTCTTCGGCGCAACCAGAGAAGCCAGTCGCTGGAGCGTCCAAAATACCTGGGTTTCTGCGCCGGATGGGATTAATGGAAGGGACAGGTACTGTGCCGCATCGAGCGGCGGCCGCCCCGGTTCAACCTCGAGGTCTATCCGTACCTGCCGCGCGCCCGGGTCGCGACGACGTCTGCCAAGTCGTATATGAGCCTGCTGCCGGGGCTCCGTGCATGACCGACGCACCACAGCTGCTGCTCGCCCACCACCTCAAGACGCTCAAGCTTCCGACCTTCCTGCGAGAGTACGACAAGATCGCCCGGCAGTGCGCCTCTGAAGGCGTCGACCACGTTCGCTATCTCTTGCGTCTGGCCGAGCTTGAGCTGATCGACCGCGAGCGCCGCATGGTCGAGCGGCGGATCAAGGCGGCGCGCTTCCCCGTGATCAAGAGCCTCGATAGCCTTCGACTTCAAGGTCATCCCTTCGCTCAACAAGACGCTGGTCCTGGAGCTCGCCCGCTGCGCGTACATCGAGCGCCGCGAGAACCTCATCGCGCTCGGCAACAGCGGCACCGGCAAGACCCACATCGCCCTCGGTCTCGGCTTGGCGGCCTGCCAGAAGGGCCTCTCGGTCGGCTTCATCACCGCCGCTGCCCTGGTCCACGAGCTCATCGAGGCCCGCGATGACAAGCAGCTGCTGAGGTTCCAGAAGAAGCTCGCCACCTACAAGCTTCTGATCATCGACGAGCTCGGCTTCGTGCCGCTGTCCAAGACCGGAGCCGAACTCCTGTTCGAGGTGTTCAGCCAACGCTACGAGCGCGGCGCGACCCTGGTCACCACCAACCTGCCGTTCGACGAATGGACCGAGGTGTTCGGCTCCGAACGCCTGACCGGCGCGCTGCTCGACCGCCTCACCCATCACGTCAACATCCTCGAGATGAACGGCGACAGCTATCGGCTCAACCAGAGCCGCAGGCGTCAAACCCCGACGGCGAACTGAACCGACCACCCAGCCCTCGCTTGACTCCGTGGGCCCACAGGTCCCTCCCGCGCGCGCCGCCGCGTCGGCCTGTTGAGGGCACGCCGCGTCGCACGCGGGGCCCGCCCATGGACTACGGGGACAAGCCCGCAGCCGCCAAGCGGTCCCTTCTTACACCACCACGGTGGTCCCTTTTTGCTCCGCCATTGACACCTGACGCTCGGGCTCCGGGGCACACAATATGGAGACGCGCTTGATATTAACAATACAATCCTCCAGAATTTGCAACGAAATAAAATTAATTGAATAGTAGGAAAAATTCCTGATTTATAGACTCGTTCCATTGATTCCCGATGGGAATCACTATCTAGCTGTATTTAAGAGATAAATTAGACGAGCGTTAGCTCTCTCTATCGCTCGGATAGGTGATAACGGAGATAAATCGGATCGGCAGTTCGACCAGTCGTTCCGGTCCATGAGGTGCCTCGCCGTCGAAGAACAGGGAGTCGCCCGATTCCATTTCGTACACGATCCCGTTATGGAGATAGTTCATCCGGCCGTCGACGATGTGGATGAATTCATGCCCTGTATGTTGAAAAGACGGAAACGTCGTCGTTTGCTCTTCGATCACGATCAAATAGGGCTCGACCGCGATCTTCCGATCGATGGAATGACCCAGCAGGTGGTATTGATGACCGTTTCGCGTGCCCCGCCGTTCGATCCGTAAGCCCTGCCCCGCTTTAACGAACGTCGCATCCTTCTGGTCTTCGTATTTCTGAAAGAAAGCGCTCACTGAGACGTTGAGTGCCCCGGCCAGCGCCTGAAGCGTTGCCAGTGACGGCGAGGTCAGACCATTCTCGATTTTGGAGAGCATTCCCGACGAAAGGCCGGCGACTTTGGCCAACTCAATAACCGTCATATCGAGTTGCTTGCGCATACGGCGAACCTCCCGACCGATTGCCTTTTCAAGCGTCGCGTGTTTCCCCTCCTTCAAACCGTGAGGGTCCTGAAAATGGGTGTTGTCGGGAATTTCGCTTCTAGCCATTACGCGAACTGCCTGATGGTCATGGACTCGACTCGTGAGCGGAACAAATCTACCAATTAACCTGTCCCGGGGACAAACATTGTTTACTGTCATGAAACGTACCCGTTGGGATACCCAATTCACGGGAGGGTCGCTTGTCGAAATATACGAAACTCGATGACTCCTTATATGAATACGTGATCAGTGAATCGGTCAGAGAATCGGAGCTCCTCGCCCGGCTCAGGATCGAGACCGAAAGCGATCCTATGGCCCGCATGCAAATTTCGCCCGACGAGGGTCAGTTTCTGGCTTTCCTCTGCCGCTTAATTGGGGCCCGCCGTACACTCGAGGTCGGTGTCTTCACCGGTTACAGTTCGCTTTCGGTCGCCGTCGCCCTTCCTGACGACGGTCAGATTATCGCTATGGATGTCAGCGAGGAATGGACGTCCGTGGCCCGCCGCTATTGGGCCGAAGCGGGTGTCGCCGGCAAGATCGATCTTCGCCTCCGGCCGGCCTTGGATACGCTCGATGCCGTGCTCGAACATGAAGGCCCCGACCGGTTCGATTTTGCCTTTATCGACGCCGATAAGGAAAATTACGACGGCTATTATGAGCGCTGTCTGTTACTGATTCGTCCGGGCGGAGTGATCGCGATCGACAACGTCCTGTGGGCGGGCCGGGTAATCGATTCGAGCGCCGATGATGCCGACACCGAAGCGATCCGCGCGCTGAACAGGAAGCTCAAAGACGACGATCGGATCGATTTGAGCCTGATAACGGTCTCCGACGGCATCACACTCGCGCGAAAACGTTAGGGCAAAAGCGCAGGAATCCCCGTTCCGCTGACGATGAATCGAGGTGACTCGCGAAATTTTCGAAAGTTGACGGACATCACTTTCCGACGACGGCATGGCTGGTAGCAATGACGGTGCGGACAGGCTCGATGCCGCGGCGGGCAACAGATTGCTAATCAGGCCCGAAAAATTACGATTCGAATTGTCTGGGTTGGAGTTTCGCGGCAGAACAGACACCCGTCAGGCAGACGGAAAACGGTTTGAGAATTTTGACCTCGCGGGATAGCATCTTCCGTGTCCGATCTGCCAGGGGACAGTATGGATTATAACGCGTTTTTTGCCGAGACCATCGAAGATCTCAAGGCCGAGGGCCGCTACCGCGTCTTCGCGGAACTCTCCCGACATGCGGGCAGTTTTCCGAACGCGACACGTCATAGCTACTCCGGCGAACGGCCGGTTACCGTTTGGTGCAGCAATGATTACCTCGGTATGGGACAGCACCCAGACGTGCTGGCCGCGATGTCCGATGCAATTGGGTCGCTCGGCGCTGGCGCCGGCGGCACTCGGAATATTTCCGGCACGACCCATCCCCTCGTTCAACTCGAGCAGGAGCTTGCCGGTCTGCACGGCAAGGAATCCGCTCTAGTCTTTACCTCAGGGTTCGTCTCGAACGAGGCAGCGATCGGCACGATTGCCAGTCTGCTGCCCGACTGCATCATATTCTCGGACGCGCTAAACCATGCTTCCATGATTCAGGGTGTTCGCGCGAGCCGCGCCCAGAAGCGAATCTTCCGGCATAACGATCCCGACGACCTCGAGCGCCTGTTGCGGGCGGCTGATCCCGAAATGCCGAAACTCATTGCCTTCGAATCCGTCTATTCAATGGACGGTGACGTGGCGCCGATCGGGGCGTTCTGCGATCTCGCCGATGCTTATGGCGCGATGACCTACCTCGACGAAGTCCACGCCGTCGGTCTGTATGGCGAGCACGGGGGTGGCATATCCGAGCGCATTGGCCTCGCAGACCGGCTCACCGTTATCGAAGGGACGCTCGCCAAGGCTTTTGGTGTCATGGGCGGCTATGTCGCGGGCTCCGAAGCGCTGGTCGATGTCATTCGCAGCTTTGCGCCGGGATTTATCTTCACCACGGCTCTACCGCCGGCGATCGCCGCGGGTGCTTTGGCCAGCGTTCGCCATCTGAAGACGAGTGGCGTCGAACGCGAGCGCCATCAGGAGCGCGCCGCCACCTGCAAACATCGGCTGATCGAGGCCGGCCTTCCGGTCATGCCGTCCGAAACTCATATCGTGCCTGTATTTGTGGGCGACCCGGTGCTGTGCAAGCAGGCGACCGATCTTTTGCTGGACGTGCACGACATCTACATCCAGCCGATCAACTACCCAACCGTACCACGCGGCACCGAGCGGCTGCGCCTTACTCCAAGCCCGCTTCACACCGACGTGATGATGGACAAGCTTGTCGAGGCATTGCGCGACGTATGGGTCCGACTGGAACTTGAGCTCGCCGCTTAGAACGATTTTCCGCCAAACCTGCGAAAACTGTGTTGTTCTAGCCGCGACCGGAATTCGGCGTGTGGTTTGCCTTGAAATCTTCGACGACGCTATGTACGCATCTGAACTCCACACCGTCCTTGGCACCGATGTGGTCGATCAACCCTTCGAGCATCGTCATGCGCGCGCCGCGGCCGATGACCTGCGGGTGGAAGGTTGCGGTGAACACGCCGCCGGGCACATGCTCATACATGTAATCGAAATCCGCTGACCACATCTCGAGCGCCGCCGCTGGCGATGAAAGTCCGATCGTCGGTTGAGGCTCGAACACGACCTCGAAATACGGCCAGTCGTCGAGGCTCCATGAGACTGGGATTTCCACAAGCTCGATTTCCTGGCCGAATCGATAGCCCTCGTCCGGGTTTGGATCGTCACCCAGACGACAGAAATACGGCTCGAAGTCGGTGGCCATCAGACTGCTGTCGTAGGCAAAGCCGAATTCCTGAAGCAGTGCAAGCTATTCGGGCTCAGATCCCACGCGGGCGAACGGTATCCGCTGGGTTCGCGACCGACGGCTCCGACAATAGTTTCGAGGCCCCGTTCCAGCTCCAGTTTCTCCTCATCGCGGCTGAGCGTGACCGGCGTGGCATGCCGATAGCCGTGGTGACCGATTTCGTGGCCTTCGTCGGCGATACGCGCGACCAGGTCTGGCCAGGATTTGATCGTATGACCCGGTATGTAGAACGTCGCTGGAATGGCGCGACGCGCGAGTAAGTCGAGAATTCGCGGAACGGCGACACGCCCGGCGAACTCTCCCTTCGACATATGGGTCGGCGAGCTGAAGCCGTATTCGTGCAGCCAGACAGAGAACGAGTCGAAATCGAATGTCAGACAGGCGAAACAGTTATTCTGAGATTTGGCCATGAGGCGCTGGTCTCCTTTCTTGGTCGACCGAGACCGCTGAACGCGAGATCGCAGATCTCCCGGGCCACGATTCGATCGGTCTTTCAGACGGGCACTGTATCCAGCCGAGCATTCGCTACCTTTTCGACGGCATCGATGCCACGCGAAGTGTCGAGTTCATTCCAGGTCACCTTGCCGACATCGTAGTCCCGCTGACGCGCAAGCGCGGCAACATTCGCATCCGACGCGTCTCCTTGGCGACCCTCAATTCGCTCGACCAGCACATCGGCTGGGGCCGTCAACCAAAGCCCGGTAAATGTCACACCCACATCGACCGCGACACCCTCGATCTCGAAGCGCTCGACGGGCCGCGCGTAGACTGCATCGGCGACAACGGCATATCCAGCGGCGAGTGCCGTAGCGGCTCTGCTCAAAATGGCGTTATAGACCTGGGCCGAATCCTCCGCCCGGAACGCATCGGGTTCGAGCCTCGTGTCAGGTGAAACGCCCATAAGCTCCTTTCGGATCATGTCGCTGCGCAGGATTACGGCCCCAGGAGCGCAGCCAAGATGGGGCGCCAAGCGCGATGGGCCAAGGTCGACTTTCTGCTTCCTGACAGCCCTCCTACGGCGACCAGACGGGCCGGTGCGGGCGCGGCGAGCCGTCCAGCCGCCGCCAGATAGCCCCGCGCGGTCTGCTCGGTGGCCGCTGCTTTCAAAGGATCATCATCGGTCCGCGCTGCGAGGGCCAGAACCATCGCCCGCACGCCCGCGCGGCAGCCCAGGAAAAGCGGCATCAACGCCATACCGCCCACGTCTCCGGTGCGGCCGAAATATTCGTTGAGCAATCGATTTGCCAGATCGCGCGCACCATGATGCCAGAGGTCCATCACGGGAAACGCCACGTCGTAGAGCAGATCGATGCAGGCAAGATCATCGTTGAATTCGATACAGTCGAACAGCGTCGCCCGACCGTCGACGAGGCAGATATTGGCGAGGTGCAGGTCACCATGGCACTGGCGGACAAACCCCGTTTCGCGGCGGCTCTCCAGTAGGGCCTGGCTCTTAATGCGACTGCGTCTCAGTCGACCGATCAGACGATCCACCGAAGCGGAATCGAAGACCTCTGTCGCGAGCCCCGCCTCGAGTTGGTCGGTCAGCGCTGCCATGTCTGGCGCGCCACCCCTTTCCGGGCAGGCCGCCGCACGATCGTGAAGCTTGACGATTTCAGTGGCGAGCTGTTCCATTTCGACGCCGCCAAGCCGACCCGCGCGGACCTGCCGGTTGAACAGACTGGCCTGATCGAAGCGGACCATCTCGACCAGCCAGTCGAGCACCGCGCCCACCCCGTCGATTGCAAGGCTGCTGTCGGCCTCCCGGGTAACGGCCCGCACTCCGAGATAGAGCGCCGGGGCTGTCCGGCGGTTGAGCCGAACCTCGGCGTCGCAGGCTGCGCGCCGCAAGTCCACCGTCGAAAAATCAACGAAATCGAAGCATACCGCACGCTTGAGCTTGTAGACCCGGTCGCCCGCCAAAAAAACGATGGAGATGTGGGTATCGATCCGCTCGACGGGTCCCTCAAAGCCCGAAAACGCATCGCCTTCGGTGAGGTACCGGATAACTTCGGCCTGATCGTCAGCTGTCACCGCATCCTGTCGCGGTCCGTTTTCGCCGCGCCCCTCAGACCCTGCCGGGCCGGTCCAACCACCTGCTAGACCGTGTTCAGGGGAATCCGGAGATAGGTCACCCCGTTATCCCTTGGCGGCGGGAAAAGGCCGACAAGGAGAATCACTTGCACGGCGGTCAACAGCATAGGCGATGCCCTGAGCGCGCGGCACCGATATCGAAATCGAGCACTGGATCGATCACCGCGCAGCACGCGGATTCTGAATCGGCAGCGACGTATGAATAGGTGCACGAACTCGCGTGAAAGAAGGGCTCGATACGGGGGGTGCTCACGGTCGGCCTCGAGTCATGATTCTCGGCCTCCATCTTAATAGTCTCCCGGGCCGGTGTACCCCCTGAATCGACCCGTGCATCAGTGACTGGCGTAACTCGGATGACCCTCTTCGATGCCTTCGGGATCGAAGTGGATGATGATTTCCGTGTTGGGAAAAGCTTCCAACAGGCTTGTCTCGACCTCATCGGAGATATCGTGGGCTTCGGTGAGCTTGAGATCGCCATCCAGTTCGATGTGCAACTGGATAAAGCCCTTCAGGCCGGAGCTGCGGGTCTTGAGCTCGTGCAGGCTGATCACTTTTGGGTGGGCGAGAACAGCCGTCTTTATTTTTTCGCGCTCCGCGTCGGGGAACTCCCGGTCCATAAGGTGACCCAGCGCCTCGCGGGCGATCCGCCAAGCGCTGTGCAGGATGTAGAGCGCGATCACGATCGCGAAGATGGGATCGGCGTAAATCCAGCCCAGAAAGCCAACCAGCAGGAACGAGGCGATGACGCTCGCGTTGACGAGCACGTCCGTGACGTAGTGGAGCGAATCGGCCTTGATCGCCGTCGAACCCGTGCGGGCGACCACATAGCGCTGATAGAGGACGAGCAGAGCCGTCGCGACGATGGCGAAGATCATCACGGCCACGCCGACGGCGGTGTGGTCGAGGGTCGTCGGGTGGATCAGACGATTTACAGCCTGGATGATGATAAAGACGCCCGAACCCATGATGAATGTGGCTTGCCCGAGTGAAGCGAGCGGCTCGGCCTTGCCATGGCCGAAGCGATGCTCGCGGTCAGCCGGCGTCAGCGCGTGCCGGACCGCAATGAGATTGATCAGCGAAGCCGCGATGTCCATGAAGGAATCCATCATCGACGAGAGCAGGCTTACGGAATCGGTCATCAACCAGGCAAAGAGCTTGGTTCCGATTAGCACGCCGGCGACGGTGACCGACGCGTAGGTCGCCCGGCGCATCAGAGTGGCGGCACGATCGGGGGCGACGGGGCGAATCATGGCAGGCCAGCTCCGGGTCTTTCGTGATCAGGGATAGAGATGCTCGATCGCCCAGCCGTCGTCGGTCCGGGTATAGACTGCTCGCTCGTGCAGGCGGGAGGCCTTTTCCTGCCAGAATTCGATCCGCTCGGGCACGAGTCTATAACCCGACCAGAACGGCGGGCGCGGCACCTTGGCGACGTTGAATTTGAGCGCGAACTTGGCAACCCGCCGCTCAAGGTCGAAGCGGCCGGCAAGCGGGCGCGATTGCTCGGATGCCCAGGCGCCGATCTGGCTACCCCGGTCGCGGGACGCGAAATAGACATCCGCATCCGTGTCCGGGACCGGCTCGACGCGGCCCTCGGCGCGAACCTGCTTGCCAAGCGGCATCCAGTAGAAGCACAGCGCCGCCCGGGGATTGGCGGCAATCTCGACACCCTTACGGCTTTCGAGATTGGTATAGAAATCGAATCCGTCCTCCGTTGCGGTCTTGCACAGCACCATGCGGAGCGACGGCGTGCCGTCAGGCATGGCCGTTGCGAGCGCTACCGCGGTCGGCAGGCGAAGATCGGTGTTTGTTGCCTCTTCCTGCCAGCGGGCAAATAGGGCGATGGGATCGGAGTCGGCCATTGGGATCATCCGGCGGTCTGTAGGTCTGGTTCGCACTGGAGCGGGACGTTATGCCACGGGCCTTTTATCGCGAAATTTTGATCCGATCTATGGCTTGAGGCAATGAATCGGCCCGCCCGCTCTGGTAGACTAGCGGCAATTCAAATGTGGTCGGCGACATCCCCCGATCAATTCCAAGGATAAGGATAGGCTGATGACAAAGCTTAGCAAGGTTACTGCCGCGGGTCTAATCGCAGGTGCGTTCGTCCTCGGCGCGTGCAGCGAGGACGCGGGGACCAAGGAAACTCTCGGCACATTGGGCGGCGCGGCGCTCGGTGGCCTCCTCGGTGCCCAAGTCGGTGGTGGCACGGGCCAGCTGGCCGCGACCGCCGCGGGCGCCCTCATCGGCGCAGTTGTTGGCGCCGAGGTCGGCAAATCGCTCGACAAGGCCGACCAGCTCTATGCCGAGCGCACGGCCCATGACGCGTTGGAAAACAGCCCGTCGGAGCAAACCTCTCAGTGGTCAAACCCCGATTCGGGTCACTCCGGCACGGTGACGCCGACCAGCACCTACCAAACGGCGGAGGGTCAGTACTGCCGGGAATACCAGCAAACGGTGACGATTGACGGTGAGACCCACCAGGCCTACGGCACGGCTTGCCGGATGCCCGATGGGAGCTGGCAGATCCAGGGCTGAGGCCGCGTTTCGGCGACGGTAGATTCAGTAACGCCCCGAACGGCCCGGATTGCCCGCGGTTTGCCCCTATGGGGCTTTCGTGTAGGATTGGTGGCTCACGCTGTTTGCACCGCGCCCGGGCCCACCATGCAAGAAACCGTCGATGACACTACGCTGACCGCCGCCACGCCGCTCATGGCCGGCAAGCGGGGGTTGATCATGGGCGTGGCCAACGACCGTTCGATCGGCTGGGGCGTTGCAAGGGTGCTGAGCGCCCACGGCGCGGAGCTTGCCTTCACCTACCAGGGCGATGCCCTCGCCAAACGGGTTATCCCGCTCGCCGAATCCCTCGGCTCGCAGATCATGATGGACTGCGACGTGACCGACATGGATAGCGTCGACTCCGTGTTCGGGCAGGTCGGCAAGCAATGGGGCGGGCTCGATTTTCTGGTCCACGCCATTGCGTTCTCCAACAAGGAAGAACTCAAGGGCCGCTACGTCGACACCTCCCTGGAGAATTTCACGCTTACCATGCAGGTTTGCTGCTACTCCTTCACGGCGCTTGCCCAACGGGCCGCGGCGCTGATGCCCGGCGGCGGCGGCCTGCTGACCCTGAGTTATCTGGGCGCGGAACGCTGGATGCCCCATTACAACGTGATGGGTGTCGCCAAGGCGGCGCTCGAATCGAGTGTTCGCTACCTGGCCGCCGATCTGGGTCAGGACGGTGTGCGAGTCAACGCGGTCTCGGCCGGACCGGTCAAGACACTCGCCGCTTCTGGCATCGGGGATTTCCGCTACATTCTCAAATGGAACGAGTTGAACTCGCCGATGCGGCGCACAGTTAGTACCGATGAGGTGGGCGGTGCTGCGCTGTATCTTCTGAGCGACCTTTCGAGCGGGGTGACCGGCGAGGTCCACCATGTCGATTGCGGCTATCACATCGTGGGCATGAAGCATCCGGAGGCCCCGGATATCTCGATCGTCTAGGCGCGGCGGCCATGTCGCACAACAGTTTTGGCCATCTCTTCCGAATTACGACCTGGGGCGAAAGTCATGGGCCGGCGATCGGCTGTGTCGTCGACGGTACGCCGCCTGGTCTCGCGCTTGACGAAGTGTGGATTCAGGGATTTCTCGACAAACGCCGTCCCGGCCAGTCGCGATTCACCACTCAGCGCAGGGAGCCGGACCAAGTGCGCATTCTCTCCGGCCTGTTCGAGGGTAAAACCACGGGCACGCCCATTGGCCTGATGATCGAGAACCGGGACGCGCGCTCCAAGGATTACGAGACCATCAAGGAAAAGTTCCGTCCGGGCCACGCCGACTATACCTACGCCGCCAAGTACGGCACCCGGGATTACCGGGGCGGCGGTCGGGCGAGCGCGCGGGAAACCGCCATGCGCGTTGCTGCGGGCGCAATCGCCCGAAAGATCCTGGGCGCCAAGGTTAAAATTCGTGGTGCCGTCGTTCAGTTGGGCGGGCACACGATTGCGCGATCGCGCTGGAGCTGGCCCGAGACAGCACGCAACCCGTTCTGGTGCCCCGACAAGCAGGCGGTCGCCGAATGGGAGGCGGCACTCGATGCCGCGCGCAAACGCGGCAGTTCCATGGGCGCGGTCATCGAAGTCGCCGCCGCGGGCGTGTCTGCGGGATTTGGCGCGCCGGTCTACGGCAAGCTCGACGCGGAGCTCGCCGCGGCGCTCATGAGCATCAACGCGGTCAAGGGCGTCGAGATCGGAGCGGGCTTCGGAGCCGCCGCGTTTTCCGGCGAGGAGAACGCCGACGAGATGCGCGTGCGCAAAGGCAAGGTCGCATTTCTATCCAACAACGCCGGCGGGGTTCTGGGCGGCATCTCGACGGGCCAGGACATCGTCGCCCGCTTTGCGGTCAAGCCAACCAGTTCGATCCTCAAAGGGCGCAAGACGATCACGGCAGACGGGCGCGATACGGAAATCTCGATCAAGGGCCGACACGACCCTTGCGTCGGGATTCGCGCCGTACCGGTTGGCGAGGCGATGATGGCCTGCGTCCTGGCGGACCACCTGCTCCGCCACCGGGCTCAGTGCGGCTAGGGCGAAATTCGATGAAGTGGATTTATCGGAATTCGAGAGCCCGCGACCGCGGGGTGCCGTTGATGCGGCGAAAGTCTCCGCGGCGAGCGAACGCCGTTCCGCTTTGATTCGCGTAATGCTAAACGGTTAAGGCACTAAACCATGCCCGCCCGCAAGCAGAAAACCCGTCGCTCGAACGAGGTGATGGCGCTCCCGCTCCCCGATCAACGCCGCCTCGATCCCGGGATCAAGGCAGTCTTCGCAAAGTGCATGGGAAAGATTGGCTTCGTGCCAAACGTGCTGCGCGCTTATACGCTCCGACCGTCAAAATTCGAGCCGTTCCGGCGATACAACAACGAACTCATGCTGGGCGATTCGGGACTCTCGAAGCTCGAGCGGGAGATGATCGCCGTTGTCGTCTCGTGCGTGAACCATTGTCATTACTGCCTGATCGCCCACGGTGCAGCGGTTCGCGCGATGTCAGGTGATCCCGAATTGGGCGAGCATCTGGTCACCAACTACCGCACGGCCAAGTTGTCACGGCGTCAACGGGCGATGCTCGATTTCGTCTGGAAACTCACCGAGGCGCCCCACCAGATGGGCAAGGCCGACCGCACGGCGCTCCGGGGCGCGGGATTCTCGGTAGAAGACGTCTTCGACATCGCGGAGGTCGCCGGTTTCTACAACATGACCAATAGGTTGGCGTCCGCGATCGACATGCGGCCTAATCCTGAATATCACGCCGTCGCGCGCGGCTCGACCAAGGACAAAGGTTGAGCGGCTGATCTGTCGTACCTCCGGCCAAACGAGTCCGGATTTCAACACCCGTAAGCAACGATCCGGACCGCGAGAATCGAGGGCTGACTCAGTTGTTCTCGGCGGGTCGGCGCGCGGCGATCAGAAATTCCACGTTGCCATCGGCACCTTGTATCGGACTCTCGGTAATCCCAACGATTTCCCAGCCCATGTCGTCTGCGAACCAGTCCCGGATCGCCTCGCAGACCTCGGTGTGAAGCATCAGGTCGCGCACAATTCCCCGCTTGCCGACCCGTTCGCGGCCAACCTCGAACTGGGGCTTGATCAACGCCACGGCGACGCCACCGGGCCGGACTAGCGCCAGCGGAGCGGGCAGGATCGTGCGCAAACCGATGAAACTCGCATCGCAGGTGACGATATCGACGGGCTCGGGCACCTGCTCGTTCGAAAGCCGGCGGGCGTTGGTCCGCTCAAGCCGGACGACGCGATCGTCGCTCTGCAGTCTCCAGGCGAGCTGGCCGCGCCCGACATCGACCGCATAGACCTTTGCTGCACCCCGGCTGAGCAGGACGTCCGTAAAACCACCCGTGGACGCGCCTATATCCAGCGCAACGCAGCCATCGATTCTGATTTCGAATTCGTCGAGTGCATGGGCGAGCTTGACGCCGCCTCGGGATACCCAGGGATGGTCGCCGCCCCGCACCTCGAGAGGAATATCGCCGGCAAAACTGTGGCCCGGTTTTTCGAGTTTCTGCTCTCCGCTATAGACCCGGCCCGCCATGATCAACGCTTGCGCTCGGCTACGGCTGTCCGCCAAGCCGCGGGCGACCAGCAGCTGGTCGAGGCGCAATTTTGTGGAGGGGTTAGCGCTCAGTTTTTTCGCTCGAGGATATAGCGGGCCGCATCGCACAAGAGCCCTGCGCGTGCGCCGAACATGTCGAGATGGGCGACGGCTTGATCAATCAGCATGGCCGCCTGGGTACGCGCCCGATCGACGCCAAGCAGCGAAACAAAGGTCGCCTTGCCGGCAGCGGCGTCCTTGCCAACCGCCTTGCCCATGTCCTCCTCGTTGCCCTCGTGATCCAGCAAATCGTCGGCAATCTGAAAAGCGAGGCCCAGATCGTGGGCATAGCCCCGAAGCGCGTGGCGCGCCTCTTCCGACGCATGCCCCAGGATACCGCCCATCTCGCAGGAAACCGCAATCAGCGCACCGGTCTTGAGTTGTTGAAGCCGGGTGATTGCGCCGATGTCGAAATCGGCATCGGGCGCGGAAAGGTCAATCATCTGGCCGCCCACCATGCCATGGCCGCCGGCCGCAACCGCAAGCGCATGGACCAGATTGCTCCGCATATGGGGGTCGGGATGGGTCGCCGCCTCGGAGAGAATTTCGAAGGCGAGGCTCTGGAGCCCGTCACCGACCAGGATCGCCGTCGCGTCATCGAACTTGTTGTGACAGGTTGGCTGACCCCGGCGCAGATCGTCGTCGTCCATTGCCGGAAGATCGTCATGCACGAGCGAATAGGTGTGGATCAACTCGACGGCCGCAGCGGCACGCAACGAAGAGCTCCGCGGTACGTCGAACAGATCGGCGCTCGAAATGGTAAGGAAGGGCCGCAGGCGCTTGCCGCCCGCCAAGGCCGAATAGCGCATCGCCTCGAAGACCCGCGCCTGAGCGTCTTCGACGGGAGGCAGCAGGGCCTCCAGCACTTCGTTGACACCATCCGCGACGTCGGTGAGCGCCTCTTTGAGGTTCGACACCGCCCGGCCCTAGGTCTTGTCGGCAGGCTCGGTGCGCGCCGTGCCGCCGCCATCGAGTGAAATCTTCTCTACCTTGAGCTTGGCATCCGTTAGCTTTGCCTCACAATGTTTCTTGAGCGCAACGCCGCGTTCGTAGGCCGAAATCGCTCCATCGAGGTCGCCCTGGCCTTGTTCCAGGGCTTCGACGATGTCCTCGAGCTCGGCCAGCGCCTGCTCGAAATTCATCGCCTTTATATCGGCGGGCACGTCCTGTTTCGCCATGGTGTGACCTCGTCTCCGGGCTGCGAAAGTGTAAGCGGCGGCGCAGGGCCAGGGCAAGCCCGGGTCTGGCGCTCAGGCCGTCATCAGGCCACGCAGATGGGCATGGACGCTGGCCCCGAGCGCCGTGAGGTCGTAACCACCTTCCAGAGTGGAAACCACCCGCTCGCCGCAGCACTCCCGCGCCACCGTCAGCAACGCGCCGGTCACCCAGAGATAGTCGTCCTCGACCAGCCGGAGCGAGGCAAGTGGATCTGCAACGTGGGCGTCAAAGCCTGCTGATATCACGATAAAATCGGGATCGAAGTCCTTCAGCGCGGGCAGAATCTGGTCCTTCATCGCCATGCGAAAGTCCGCCGAGTCGGCGCCCGCCGGCAATGGTGCATTGACAATGTTGCCCTGGCCCCGTTCTTCCGCGGCGCCGGTCCCCGGATAAAACGGATATTGATGGGTCGAGCCGTAGAACAGGCTCGGGTCGCGTTCGAACGCCGCCTGCGTGCCGTTACCGTGATGCACATCGAAGTCGACGACAGCGACGCGCTCTCTGCCATGCACCGCTTGTGCCTGACGGGCGCCGACCGCCGCGCTGTTGATCAGGCAGAACCCCATCGCCCGGCCCGGTTCCGCGTGATGCCCGGGCGGGCGGACGGCGCAGAAGGCGTTCCGCGCCTCGCCCTTAGCCACCGCATCGACCGCGGCGCAAACCGCTCCCGCCGCACGCAGAGCCGCCTCGCCCGAGCGGGGTGAAACGATGGTGTCGGGATCGAGCGCTCCGTAGCCGTCCGTGGGAACCGCGGCCCGCAGTTTGTCGAGATACCCGGTGTCATGGACCCGGCCGATTTGCTCCGCCGTGGCCTCCGGTCCTTCGCGCCGCTCCAGATCGGCGAACTCCGGCGCGTCGAGAATGCCCCAGACTGCGCGCAATCGATCTGGTGACTCGGGATGGCCCGAGCTCGTGTCGTGTTCGATGCAGACCGGATGGGTGTAGATGATGGTAGACGGCTCGGCCATGGTGATCGCTGGATGCAATGGTGCCCCGAACCATACCACAAGGCCGTCCGTGATCGAACGGGCTGGACAGCGCTCCGACGCCCCCCGAAGATGTCGCCATGCGACTAATCCTGATCGCCTGTCTCCTCGTCGCAGTCGGGCTCGCAGCCTGCTCGTCCCCGCGCTCGCAACGACCGTCTCTGGCTGGCACCATCGACGCGGTGGTGGACCGCCCGGTTCCGGCGCTGGAGTCCGTGGCACTCGCCCCGAGGAACGACGGGGTCGCCATTCTCGAAATCGGGTTCGAACTCAAGCGCGCGCTCGCAAGCCGCGCGATCGCAATCGACGACGAGGCCCCAATTCGGCTGGTTTACGGTGCCGCCATCGACTCTCTTGACCTGACCGAAGGCACCCTGCCCGACATCGCATTGGGCGGCACGATCGGCAGTGAGGGAACGACAGACATCGGCATCGGGATCGGCGTGCCTCTCTACGGTGGCGAAGGAGGCCCCGGAAGCTACCAGTTCGCGATCGAAGCGAGCCTGGAAACC
This sequence comes from Alphaproteobacteria bacterium, assembly GCA_965198325.1. GTDB lineage: Bacteria > Pseudomonadota > Alphaproteobacteria > UBA828 > JAPUJA01 > CBDAPE01. The sequence continues at coordinate 26,981 of CBDAPE010000019.1, forward strand.
CGTGACGCAACGGTGATCTGGCGTGGCCGGGCCGCCGGCGCAGCGGCGCACTACAGCTTCAGGGCCATCGTCCGGACCGTGATCCCCCTGCTTCTTGACCGGATCGGCGAGACCGTTCGCAAACAACCGTTCTCGGACCGGGCGTTTTAGATCCAACCTATTGAAATTCTGCGAAAATTCTTCTCTTGAAATTGACGCTTCCGTTCCCATATGCGAATTGTCGGACGCCTCGACTTGGGTCCGGCAGACGAAAACCTGCGGTTTGGCCCAGTGGGCAGGCCGTGCAGATCCATATCGCTCAACATGGAGGATGTGAACCCATGCGTACCTACGATCTTACCCCCCTCTTTCGGTCATCCATCGGCTTCGATCGGTTCAACCGGATTTTCGACAGCGCCTTCAGCGCGGACGAGAACACGCTGTCCTACCCCCCCTACAACATCGCGCGCCTCGACGAAAACGAATACCGGATCACCATGGCCGTGGCAGGCTTTACCGACGAAGACATCGAAATCACCTTGAAGGAAAACCTTCTCGTGGTCACCGGCAAGCAGCGTGACGAGCAGAGCGGAGACGGTGTGAGCTACCTGCATCGCGGAATTGCCACGCGCGCTTTTGAGCGCCGCTTCCAGATTGCCGATCACGTCAAGGTGGTCGACGCGTCGCTCACCAACGGCCTGCTCTCGATCGAGCTCGCTCTCGAGCTACCCGAGGCGATGAAGCCCCGTCAGATTTCCATTCGTACCAAAATGGCTGAGCAGCCCAAGGTGATCGAAGGCGGGACCGCCTGATAAACTCGGTCTCATCGAGGCCGATCACGCACGCCGGCGCGGTCCACCGAAGGGCTGCGCCGGTACTCTGTCCATCGGATAGGCGAACCGACCACACGGAATTGTTACCCATTTCGCGCGGAGCGATCATAATGGGACCGGCTGTGCCACATTGCTGACAAAGTCAGCCGATATAGGGCACACACGCGAGCCCATACGAAGGGAGTGATCGATGATCCGTCTTGCCGGAATTGCGGTGATTTGCACGACATTCCTGCTCTTTGCCGCGCCGGCTCCTTCGGCGTCGACCTTGCCGACAGCCGTCGACGGTGAAGAGCTTCCAAGTCTCGCTCCGATGGTCGAGCTGACGTCTCCTGGCGTCGTCAATATTTCGACGAGCGGCACTGTCGAAATCCAGGAAAACCCGCTGTTCAACGACCCCTTCTTCCGGAAATTCTTCGGTCTTCCCGAAGGTCCCCAACAGCGTGAGACCCACAGCGTCGGCTCCGGCGTAATCATCGACGCAGAGCATGGCTACGTCATTACCAACAACCATGTCGTCGCCATGGCCGACGAAATTATCGTCACTCTGAAGGACAAGCGACAGTTCCGCGCCGAGCTTGTCGGCACCGATCCCGAAACCGACATCGCCGTGCTCCAGATCGAACCGGACGCATTGACGGTCCTGCCGCTTGGCGCTTCGAGCGGGCTTAGGGTCGGCGATTTCGTTGTGGCGATCGGCAATCCATTCGGGCTTGGCCACACGGTCACGTCGGGGATCGTCAGCGCGCTTGGCCGCAGCGGCCTCGGCATTGAAGGCTACGAGGACTTCATCCAGACCGACGCGTCGATCAACCCGGGCAACTCGGGCGGCGCTCTGGTCAATCTGCGAGGCGAACTCATCGGCATCAACACAGCCATTCTGGGTCCAGGCGGCGGCAATATCGGCATCGGTTTTGCGATTCCGATTGACATGGCGAGCCGGATCATGGACCAGCTCATCGCCTATGGTGAAGTTCAGCGCGGTCAGATCGGCGTGAATATCCAGGATCTCGATCACGACCTTGCCGAAGCCTTCGGGGTCGATCTGGCCCAGGGCGCCGTGATTACCCAGGTGGTTCCGGAGTCGCCCGCTGAAACGGCGGGTTTGCAGGCCGGCGACGTAATCGTCGGCGTGAACGGGGAAACTGTTCGCAACGCGGCGGACCTGCGGAACAAGATCGGCCTCCTGCGAGTCGGTGACAGGGTCGAGCTGAACCTGATCCGCGACGGCGCTGAAATGTCCGCGATTGCCGAAGTGGGTGAGCCGAACGAACGATTGGCCGCCGCGCCCAGCGATGATGCGACGCCTCGCCTTGCGGGTGCCGCGTTCTCGGAGATCTCGCAAGATTCTCCGCTCTTCGGAAAAATCGAGGGCGTGCTGGTCACGGAAGTTGATCCCGAAAGCGTCGCCTGGCGCGCCGGCCTACGTGAAGGCGACGTGATCCTGTCAGTCAACCGCGAGCCTGTGACGACGCCCGCCGAACTCTTCGAGATTGCGCTGTCCGGCGAAGATTCCCTGCTGCTCAACATTCGGCGGGGCAACGGCGCCCTCTTCATTCTCATTCGCTGAGACGGGCGGCGACGCCGCGGCGAGGTCAGCAGGCTTCGGGGTACCGGGTGGAGAGCTGATTTAACGCGTCGTCTACGATCTGATTAACGTCCGGGCTCAGCCGGACAACCTCATCGATCCGGCCGTCCTTGCATGCCTGCTCCAGCGTTGCTGCGGCGGTGTGAGCCTGGATCGCTCCCAAGCTACCAAGCGTGCTCTTCAAATCGTGTGCTTCCTTCTGGATCGTCGCAATATCTTCCTCGTTGACCGCGTCCAGCATGCGCCCGATCCGTGCCTGCGCGGCTTCTATGTTTTCACGGACCAACGCGCCCATGTCAGTCCCGCCCAGCAGCTCCTCGAGCTCCCGGACGACCGCATCGTCGATGCAGCCCTGCGAGCCGACCTCGCTCCCCTCCAGCGCCGCGCCCGGGTTGCCGTCGGGCACACGCAGCCGGGGTTCGGCGTCGTCCTCGGGTTCGGACTCGTTCGAGCCATCGGTGTCGTTTTGCGCCGCCCTGCAATCCGCGACCGCCCATATTTCGACCATCGCTATCAGGCCCTCCTGCTGGATTGGTTTCGTGATGTAGTCGTCCATTCCCGCGGCAAGGTATTTTTCGCGATTGCCCGCCATGGCGTTCGCGGTCACCGCGATGATCGGAACCGTGGCCCCTCTCCCCGATAGCTGACGGATCCGGCGGCTCGCCTCGACGCCGTCCATGTCGGGCATCTGGACATCCATCAGGATGATGTCGTAGGCCGCTGTTTTACGGCATCGACGGCCTCGATTCCGTTTGCCACGACATCGAACTTGTACCGCGCCTGTTTGAGCATCGCGACGATGATCTTCTGATTGACCGGATTGTCTTCTGCGACGAGAACCCATACCGGGCGGCCCTCCGCCCGCAAGTTTTCGCGGTCTCCTGTTTCGCACGCTGCGGCATCGGTCGCGGGGTACGGGTCGACACACTCTCCGCACAGCCGATCGACAAGTTGCACCAATTGGACCGGGGGCGCCAGAAAACCATCGAACAGCGCGGTCTGGTCCGGGGTGAGCGTGTTCGCCTCGCTCGGCGGTGCGAGACACACCACTTTCATCGACGACAGCATCGGATCGTTTCGCAGACGGCGGAGCGGATCGCCATCGGCCGTCGCGAACGACTGGTCGACGAGAGCGGCCGTATAGGCGTCGTTCTCTTCGATGGACCGATACACCGCGGTAATGAAATTGCCGGGATCGACGACATCGGTGCGTACACCCCAGCGTTGAAGCTGGCCTTCGAGCAACTTGCAATTCATATCGTGGGCATTTGCCAGCAAGACATGGTGCTCGGAACCCTGGCCGGAATGGAGCTGCGCTTGTTGGCTCGCTCCATCGCCATCGCCGAGCCACACCGTAAACCAGAAACAGCTTCCGATGTTTGGTTCGCTCGTCACGCCGATTTCACCCCCCATCAGCTCGACCAACTCCTGGCATATCGCCAAACCGAGGCCCGAGCCGCCAAACCATCGGGAAATCGAGTTATCGGTCTGAGTGAATTTTTCGAAGAGGCCGATTTCGACCTCCGGCGCGATCCCGATTCCCGTGTCCTTGACCTCGAAGCGCAGTTCGAGCGAATCGGCGCGCAGCGTCCGGAGCGAGACGTCGACATCGATTTTTCCGACGTCGGTAAACTTGATGGCATTGCCGATAAGATTGAGCAGGATTTGGCGCAGCCATCCCGCGTCACCCAGGAGGCTGTAAGGAATGTTGGATGCCATCCGGACAGCGAGGGTCAAGTCCTTCGCGATCAACTTCGGCATGAACAGCTCGACCACGCTGTCGATCACCGCGGCGCCATCAAGGTCGGCCACTTCGAGCTCAACCCTGCCGACTTCGAGCGCCGAGATGGCAAGAATATCGTTGATGACTCCGAGCAACGCATCTGCGGAATCGCGAACCGTCTCTGCGAAATTGCGTTGCGTTTGATTGAGTCCCGAATCGAGCAGCAATCCGGTCATGCCTATGATGGCGTTCATCGGCGTGTGGATCTCGTGGTTCATTGTCGCAAGAAATTCGGATTTCGACCGGTTGGCGGTGTCCGCCTCATCGCGCGCCGTGGCGAGGCTATGTGCTAGATCCCGAAGCTCGGTACCCTGACGTTCGAGCTGTTCCTGGGCATCCTGCAAATTCGTCACCTCTTGCTCCAGGCGTTTGCGGCTGCCCCGGAGTTCGGCCTCGATCCGCTTCGTTTCGGTGATGTCGAAGATCGCGCCGTCGTGCCAGAGGGGCTCGCCATTTTCGTCGTAGATCGTTCGACCGCGCTCGAGGACCCAGCGGATCGAACCATCCTTGTGGATCAGACGGTATTCGATTTCGGTAGGCCGTTTTGTCGCCGCCGCATCGCGGATCGCCAGAGACATCGCCGCGACGTCGTACGGATGCACCTGGTCCTGATATCTCCGGTCGGGATTATCGACCAGTTCATGGGGCGAAAACCCCGTCAGATCGACAACCGCGTCACTCAAAAAAACCATCTTTGGCGGATCGCCGTGCGTCGAGCGATAGATGGCGCCAGGTATGTTCTCGACCATCGACCGAAATTTTTCCTCGCTTTCACGCAATTCGCGGTTCAATTCGCCGACCCACCCACTTGTTCAGACCTGCGCTCGCCACGAGGCGAATTTGCATAAATCTTTGTTGGAAAACAGAGTTTCAAGTTCCCCACGACACTCGCATACGCGGTGCACTCCAAACGCATATGTAGCATAATCCAAACAGTGCACATCTAATGATTTATAGACCATAAATCGAAATAACTATAACCCAAACCCACATGTCGAACCGGCAGAACGGGGCCCGATCCGCTCCAAGGTACGTCCGAATACCCCAACACCTCCGCCCCCGATTTCCCTGATGCGAGAGCGCTTTGCGCATCGAATTCCCTTGAATTAGGATGATGACGCCGCGCGCGACGTGGATCCAAAAGGCGGTGAAGGGACAGCAGATATGGGCTTTGAAACGATCATCCTGGATCGTACGGAAGGGGTGGCGATGCTGACGCTCGACCGCCCGGACAAGCTCAATAGCTTTAACGATGCGATGCACGCCGAAATTCGCGAGGCTCTCACCGAGATCGAATCCGATGCGACCGTACGGACTTTGCTGCTAACCGGCGCGGGACGGGCATTCAGTGCCGGTCAGGATCTTTCCGACCGTGTCGCCGGCAAGCCCGACAAACGCGTTGATCTGGGTGACACCCTGGGGCGGAACTACAATCCACTCGTCCGGCGCCTGGCAACCATCGAAATACCGGTGATCGCGGCGGTCAATGGCGTCGCGGCGGGCGCCGGCGCCAATATTGCGCTCGCCTGCGATATCGTGTTAGCCGCCCGCTCCGCCGGATTTATTCAGGCCTTCTGCAAGATAGGACTGGTCCCCGATTGTGGCGGAACCTTTGTCCTGCCTCGCCTCGTCGGATCCGCTCGGGCCATGGGCCTCTCGATGCTGGGAGAGACGCTCGACGCCGAGACGGCCGCTGCGTGGGGTCTGATTTGGAAATGCGTCGACGACGACAAGCTGATGGACGAGGCCACCGCCCTCGCGCGCCATCTTGCCAGTCGGCCGACCAAGGGTCTTGCGCTGACCAAGCAAGCCATCCGGGCCTCGGCAGCCAACGATTTCGATACGCAGCTCGATCTCGAGCGCGACCTCCAGGCTGTCGCGGGCGCGACGGATGATTATCAGGAAGGCATCGCAGCGTTTCTTGAAAAGCGCCAGCCTGCTTTCAAGGGCCGCTGAGGCGGGACCTGCGGGGATCGATGGTGGCAGGCCCATGAGCGAAGCGTCGGAATCGCGGCTGGATCCGGACCCGCAGGCTCTTTCCGAGGCAGTCGGCAAAGAGTTTTATCGGCTTGACGCGGCGGCACAAGCGATGGGGTTCAGCCTCGACGCCATCGCACCGGGCGAGGCGATATTCTCCATGACCGTTCGCCCAGACATGGTCAACAGCCACGGGATCTGCCATGGCGGCTTCATTTTCGCTCTGGCTGACACGGCCTTCGCCTATGCCTGCAATGCAAGAAACCGGCGCTCCGTCGCCCAGACCTGCTCGATTACCTATCTGGCATCGGCCCGTAGCGGCGACCGCCTGACGGTGCAATGCCGCGAGGTCGGCCGGGCGGGGCGGAGCGCCCTCTACGATGCCGTCGTGGCGGACGAGTCCGGGGAGACGATCGCCCTGTTTCGCGGCCAGTCCCGCACAATCCGCGGCACGATCGTAGAGTCGGACCGCAACGTCTCCGACGAAGGCAAACCCGGGTGAACACAACGTCGCCCGACGTCCCTGCACTCGAACCGATCGAGACCGCGAGCCGTGATGAAATCGAGGCGCTCCAGACCGAACGCCTGCGCTGGACGCTGCGCCACGCCTACGAGAACGTTGCCCATTATCGCGCGGCGTTCGATGCCCGGAGGGTTTCACCCGACGACTTCGAGACGCTCGCCGATATCGCTAAATTCCCGTTCACCCAGAAAAACGACCTGCGCGAGAACTACCCCTTCGGACTCTTCGCCCTGCCCCGGGAGGAAATCGCCCGAATCCACGTTTCGAGCGGCACGACCGGCAAGCCGACGGTCGTCGGCCACAGCCTCAACGATGTCGGCATTTGGGCCGATCTTATGGCGCGATCGATCCGGGCGGCGGGCGGCGGCCCGGGCGATACCGTCCATGTCGCCTATGGTTACGGTCTGTTCACCGGCGGGCTGGGTGCCCATTACGGCGCCGAGCGGCTGGGTTGCACCGTGATTCCTGTCTCGGGCGGCATGACCGAACGCCAAGTCCAGATCATCACCGATTTCAAACCCGGCATCATCTGCGTCACACCCTCCTATATGCTGGCCATCGCCGACGAATTTGAGCGGGTCGGCCTCGACCCCGCGAAGTCAACACTCCGGACCGGCGTGTTCGGCGCCGAGCCCTGGACGGAATCGATGCGCCGGGAAATCGAGGCGCGCTTCGCCATGGACGCGGTCGACATCTACGGGCTCTCCGAGCTGATGGGTCCCGGCGTCGCCTGCGAATGCGTCGAGACGAAGGACGGGCTTCATCTCTGGGAAGATCACTTTTATCCCGAGATCGTCGACCCCGCGACCCAAGAACCGCTGCCCGACGGCGAGCGCGGCGAACTCGTCTTTACGACGTTGACCCGCGAGGGAATGCCCCTGGTGCGCTATCGAACCCGCGACCTTTCGCGGCTGCTGCCAGGCACCGCTCGGAGCATGCGCCGGCTGGAAAGGATCGCCGGACGGTCCGACGACATGCTCATCATCCGTGGCGTCAATCTCTTTCCAAGCCAGATCGAGGAGTTGATTCTCAAGACCCCAGGTCTCGCACCCCATTACCTGCTCGAAGTTCGGCGCGACGGGCGCCTCGACGAACTTGACGTCATCGTCGAGGCCCGGCCGGACACGCCCGACGATGCGGCTCATCGCGACAACATCGCGACAACTCTCAAGCATGATATCAAATCGATGATCGGGGTCAGCGCAAAAGTTCGCATCGTCCCGGTTGGCGCGGTCGACCGCTCCGCCGGCAAGGCCAAGCGCGTCATCGATCTCCGTTTCGTCGACTAACCCGAAGGAGACTGCACCATGCCCACGCCACCCGCCATCGATGGCTCTCTCGTCCTGGATGAAATCGTCGGGCCCGGCCAACCCTGGGCCGGCGTCATCGACGCGGGCCGGACCTTGCGGATTATCGATCTCGAGGGCCAGCAGGGCGTCGATTTCCTGTGCTTTAGCGCTGGCGATCACACCGAGCGCTATCATGCGCCCAATACACTCAAGGCGGCTCGAACGCTTCACCTGACGAGCGGTCATACGCTCTATTCCGACCGCGCCCGCCCGCTGCTCACGTTCGTCGACGACAGTTGCGGCTGGCACGACACGATCGGCGGTTGCTGCAGTGCGCCGAGCAATGAGATGCTCTACGGCGTTGCCGACTGCCCCGGTTGCCGGGAAAACTTCCTGGCCGCGCTTGAACCATACGGCCTCGGCTGGCGGGATATCGTTCCCAACGTCAATCTGTTTTGCAGGGTGCCCGTATCGGGCGACGGACAGATGACCGAAGCCGTGTTCGAGCCGGCTGCCTCCGAGGCCGGTGACTACGTGGATTTGCGGGCCGAGATGGATGCCCTTGTGGCGATCTCCAACTGTCCGCAGGTCAACAATCCCTGTAACGGCGGAACGCCGACGCCGATCCGGCTCATGATCTGGCAGAGCGCCTAAGTCATGTGGTCCTGAACAGGGGGTCCGCTTTCAGGCCACATCGCGGACCCTTGAAGACGCCGCGGTGGAGTGCCTCATATGATCCAAAGCAGACATTAGAAATCACAAGGCATCGATAAATTCGACGACCCTTTGAATGGTGCTCGGAAGACTCGGCGCTTCCCTGCCAGCTTCGTCCCGGTCTTCGGCGTTGCCGGCTGTTTCTAGGGCATTGTCAGATTACCTGAGCGTGATCGGGCTTATCAGAAGCGGTCAAGGCGGCGTTCCAAGGCTGGAGTTTCGAGCAGGCCCGGGTGATGCTATAACCGGCGGGTTGCCGAGATCTGGTCACAACCAGACATGATTTACCCGTCGGCCGAATCCGGGAGAAGAGCCGAGTCCACCATTGATTTGCTTTCGCCGCGCGGCGTAGGGCACTGCCGCGCGTGGACGATGGCATCTCGAGTGACGGTTACCGATCGGCCGATCGGTCGCAATTATGGGATGAGGATGTCGGATGGCGAATAATGAGGCGAATGGGACAGCCGCGCCGCAGCTTCCGGCGGGCACCGTAAAGCTCGCCTGCAAGGGGGTGTGGAAGCTGTTCGGCTCCGATCCCAAGCGCTTCCTCGAAGGCCACAACTTCGCGCCGAACGCGGAGCAGATTGCCGAGGCCGGGCTGATCGGTGCCGTGCAGGACGCAAGCTTCGAGGTCGCCGAAGGCGAAATTTTTATCATCATGGGCCTGTCGGGTTCGGGCAAATCGACGCTCGTGCGCTGCATGTCGCGCCTGATCGAGCCGACGGCGGGCGAGACCCTGTTCGAGGGCCAGGACCTGCAGAAGACACCGGAAAAGGAGCTGATCGAGCTGCGCCGGCACAAGATGGGCATGGTCTTCCAGCACTTTGCATTGTTGCCCCACCTGACCGTGTTGCAGAACGTCGCCTTTCCGCTGGAAATTCAGGGCGTCGACCGGCGAACCCGCGAGCAGCATGCCCGCGAGGTCATCGAGCTCGTGGGCCTGGGCGGGCGCGAACAGTATTATCCGCGCGAGCTTTCCGGCGGCCAGCAGCAGCGGGTCGGCATCGCCCGCTCGCTGTCGGTCGAGCCCGACGTCTGGTTCCTCGACGAGCCGTTCTCGGCCCTCGACCCGCTGATCCGGCGCGAGATGCAGGACGAATTCATCCGCCTGCAGGATTTGCTTCGCAAGACGATCCTGTTCATCACCCATGACTTCGACGAGGCGATCCGCCTTGCCGACCGCATCGCGATCATGAAGGACGGCCTGATCGAGCAGATCGGCACGCCGGAAGAGGTCGTGACCGCGCCGGCGACCGACTATGTCGCCGAGTTCACCAAGGAAGTGCCCCGCCAGAAGGTGCTTTCCGTCAAAAGCATCATGACCGATGGCGCGGCGCTCGAAGAATCCCGTGGCGAACCCGTGGACGCGGACTCGCTCATCGATGACGTGGCCGCCCGGGTGTTCGATCAGGACATGCCGGTGCCCGTCGCGGACGCTGATGGCCGGAAGATCGGCATGTTGACCCGCGATGCCGTACTCGAGGTTCTGATTCGACGGCCCCGTAAATGACCCTCGCTGCCCTCGAACGGAAAACCGTGCGTGCACAGTCTTTGCGCGAACACCAAAGATTGATCTTCTGGGCCGCGCTTGCAGCCGTCGTCATCGTCTCAATCTTCATCCCCGATCTGTTGCCGTGGGCCGACGAATATCCCAAGTCCTGGGTTGTTCCCTTCCGCGGCTGGGCCGGCGATTTTATGAATTGGCTGGTCAAGAAACTCGACTTCGGGTGGTTCACCTTCCTGGAGGCGACCCGCGCGTTCACTTGGCTTCTCGCCTGGCCCTTCGACTTCGCCAACTGGTTTTTGTGGGAGGGCTTCGAGATATCGAAGCAAAAGACGCTTCCCGGCCTTCCTTGGTTCGCGCTGGTCGGCTGTGTCGCGATCATGGGCTATGCCGTCGCCGGTTGGCGACTCGCCCTGCTTTCCGGAGGCTGCTTCCTCTATCTCGCGGTGTTCGGCCATTGGAACAGCGCCATGATGACCGTCTCGTCGATCCTGCTTGCGGTACCGATCGGCTGCGTCCTCGGGCTGCTTGTCGGCGGCGTCGCCTATCGCCACCGCTATGTGGAGGCCGCCATTACGCCGCTTCTCGACTTCATGCAGACCGTACCGGTATTCGCCTATCTCGTCCCCGTCATCATGCTGTTTGCTTTCGGACCGGTGCCCGCACTGATCGTCACGGTCATCTACGCGACGCCTCCGATGGTGCGCGCCACCATATTGGGGTTCAAACTGGTCTCGCCTGAAATCGTCGAGTTCGGGCGCATGGCCGGTTGTTCGCCGCGGCAGCTCACATGGAAGGTGATGATCCCTTCGGCGCGCCCGACGCTCATGGTGGGGGTCAACCAGGTGATCATGCTCTCGCTGAACGCCGTGATTATCGCCTCGGTGATCGGCGCGGGCGGTCTCGGGTTCGATGTCTTCAGCTCGCTCAAGCAACTAAAGATCGGTAAGGGGCTCGAGGCCGGCGTCGCGATCGTCCTTCTCGCCATCGCAATGGATCGAATAACACGGGGATTCCTGACCAAGCCGCCGCCGAGCCACGAGGTGGCGAAAGCGAGCTTCGTACGCCGGCATCCCTATTTGGTTGCCTCCATGGCCCTCATCATCGGATCTTTGATCCTTGCGAATTTGGTTCCCGCCGCGACCGCATTCCCAAAGAGCTGGACCGTGACGACGGGGCGGTTCTGGGACGAGCTCATCCTTTGGATCACCGTCAACCTCTTCGACTACCTCTACGCTGTCCGCTCGTTCGTGCTGGTGAACATCCTTCTGCCCGTGAAGCGGTTCATGTTGGAGGTGCCGTGGATTACGCTGGTCCTGATCATCGGGGTTCTTGGCTGGCGGCTCGGCGGTTGGAAGGTCGCGACGCTCGTCACTAGCCTTATCGTGCTAATCGCGATGAGCGGATTCTGGGACAAAGCGGTCAGTACGGTCTATCTCATGAGTATCTCGGTCGTCATCGCCATGATCATGGGCGTGCCGCTTGGCATTTGGGCGGGGCACAGCGAGCGGGCGCACCGGATTTTCGAGGTGATCAACGACACCCTCCAGACGCTTCCCTCCTTCGTCTATCTGATGCCCGTGGTCATGCTCTTTCAAGTCGGGGACGTCTCCGGGATGTTCGCGGTCGTCGCCTACGCAATCGCCCCCGTGATCCGTTATACCGATCACGGACTTCGCCATGTGCCACGCGATCTGATCGAGGCGGCGCGCACCACCGGGTGCACCAAACGGCAGCTCTTCTGGAAGGTCGAATTTCCCCTCGCGTTTCCGGAGATTCTCTTGGGCATCAACCAGACCGTCATGCTGGCGATCTCGATGCTCGTCATCACCGCGCTCGTGGGAACCAGCGATCTCGGCCAGGAGGTCTTTATCGGCCTCAGCAATGCCGATCCCGGGCGCGGCATCGTGGCCGGGATCTGCGTCGCCTTCATCGCCATCACCGCCGACCGGCTCATTCAGGGCTGGGCCAGAAAGCGCAAGGCGCAGCTTGGGATCGCCTAAGAATCGAAGGAGCCGTCGGCCGGGCGTGCCGGCCGACGGCTCCGGAGATCGAGACCTCGGGCGGCCTTAGTTCATCCAGGGTCTCCAAGTATCCTCATTGGCGTTGAGCCACTCTTCCGCCACCTCCTGCGGCTCCAAACCATCGACGTCGGCCCTGACAAGAAGCTCGGCGACGAGCCCATCGTTCAGCTGATAATTGCGGAAGACGTTATATGCCGCCGGCCAAATCTCCTCGCCGCCGGTCCAAGCCATTTTCTTGAGCGTGCCGACGGGCTTGCCACAGTCATACATCATGTCGGGATTGATGCCCCAACTTGGGTCGCTGTAACACTCAGGCTCGTAAGCTTGTTCCCCCCAATCGAGGAACTTTCCATCGAATTTGGTCGGCCACCAGTGGGGCACCCAGGCCCACTGAAGGATCGGTGCCTTGCGCGCGTAGGCCGAGGCCATTTCCGCCCAGAGAGCGCCCTCAGTACCAGCATGGATAACCTGAAGGTTCAGTCCAAGGGCCTCAATTCTCTCCTCATCAAATCCGGCCCACCCGACGGGGCCGCCAAGAAATCGCCCCTTTGGATCAGTCTCAGGAACGGCTAATGCAGCAGTACAATCCGGGTTTTTGAGGGCTTCCCAGTTTGGAAGGCCGGGGCAAACCTCCTCCATATAGGTAGGATACCACCAATCTTCGATGGCGTTCAGGCCCGTCTCGCCCATGTTCAGGATATTGCCGGTCGCGAGTCCCGCCATGAACAGGTCATATTCCATATTCGGCCAGATCTCGACCATGATATGAAGGTCGCCCATCTCGAAGGCGGGAAACATCGCGAGCGCGTCGGCCTGGATGTATTCAACGTCGTAGCCCATCCGCTCGAAGATGCCGCCGATGATGTAGGAGCCGACATATTGGCTCGTCCAGTCGTTGATCGCGATCTTGATGGGCTCGTCCGATTCAGGCACCTCGGCATTCGCCGGCAGGGCCATAAACGCCGTCGCACCCAAGAGCGCGCCGGCCATTGCAAAGGCCTTGATACGTCTAAGCATTTGTAGAACTCCCTTTAGCGTGTAGTGAATTCAGAGCAGAATTCCCGCGAGATTCTTGTCTCGCTAATTATTCGCGGCCAATCCGGCGGCCGGTCCCGCAACGCTCCCCGGGGCAATGTTTATTATGGCATTCGACGTGAATTTCTTTCGCTCCGGACGAAGTATTTAATCCTGCTCAACATAGATTTGCAAGCTGTTCACGCTCGTTGACGACAGTTGCGGCTGGCACGACACGATCGGCGGTTGCTGCAGTGCGCCCAGCAATGAGATGCTCTATGGCGTCGCCGACTGCCCCGGTTGCCGGGAAAACTTCCTGGCCGCGCTTGAACCGTACGGCCTCGGCTGGCGGGATATCGTTCCCAACGTCAATCTGTTTTGCAGGGTGCCCGTATCGGGCGACGGACAGATGACCGAAGCCGTGTTCGAGCCGGCTGCCTCCGAGGCCGGTGACTACGTGGATTTGCGGGCCGAGATGGATGCCCTTGTGGCGATCTCCAACTGTCCGCAGGTCAACAATCCCTGTAACGGCGGAACGCCGACGCCGATCCGGCTCATGATCTGGCAGAGCGCCTAAGTCATGTGGTCCTGAACAGGGGGTCCGCTTTCAGGCATTTGAGCCGAACATCGGTGCGGTAAGCTATCAATTGGTTTCGACGTCTTCTATGCAGATATGGCCTGTGTCGCGGAGGGATTTTCCCCGGCCGTCCGGCATCGGTATATACTGAAAGGCTCAGGCTGTGGGCATCGGAGGCCTGAAAGACGAGGTACGATATGACCGCGGAAAGCAAGCCCGACGCCGCTCGGTTGACGAGCGACCTTGAAACACCGCCGGGCGACCCGACCGAGGCACCCGATCCCGAGGCCATTCTCTATGGCTCGGAGGAGCCGCCGCCGTTCCCTGAAGGCAATATCTTTCCGATCGAGTGGCGTACGGAGACGCCCAAGCTGTGGGACCTTTACGACAAGTCGCGCGAGCCCGGCTGGGCCCCGAACAGGTTGCCCTGGGAGACGCTCGATCCCGAAGAATTCACGCTCGATCAGCGCTATGCCCTAGCCTACTGGTTCGCCCTGCTCTCGGTATTCGACAGCTCCGGCCCGGCGGTTTTCGCCCGGGCGATGATCCATACCTATGAGACCCACGCCGAAGATCCGCTTCGCAAATGCTTCTTTTCAATTACCCGCGACGAAGTCAATCACGAGGAAGTTTGCCAACTGGCGATCCAGACGCTGACGCCCGGCGGGCCGCTCGACTACGAACCGGAAACGCCGCTGGGCCAACTCGCCCGCAACAACACCAAGTGGTATTTCCATAACGGCTGCCGTTATTGGGAAGGTTTCAAGAACGGCGTTCATAAATTCCCCCTGCCGATCCTGTTTTCCGCCTTCCTGATGGGTGAGGTTGCTTCGTCGACGCTGTTTCACACCATGTACCAGCGTACCGCCATCCCGGTCTTCAAGGAGGCGTTCCGCCGGGTCGGCCAGGACGAGGCCCGCCATATGGGCATCTGCATGACCGTGCTGCGTCAGATCCTGCCCGCAATTACCGATGAGCAGCGTGAACAGATCACCAAGCAGATTCGGGCGGGCTATGTGTTCCTGTCCGGCATTCTCTATGAACCGCCCGTCGACTTCTGGGAGTTGCCGAAGACCTTCCGGCCCGCCCATCTCCTGCTTGAAGAGACCGCGCGGAGCGCCGGGCTCGGAATCCTCAGCCTCGAGGAGCGGCGTGACAACTGGCGGGCCGCCGTGCTCAAGCTCAAGGGCGTGCTCGACCCCCACGGAGTCGAATTCCCGAGCATCCCGGAGATCGGAGTCGACGGCAAGACCGTCGCCTTCGATCCGGAAGACATCATCCCGGTTTTCTAGAAAGGCGGCCGAGTGACGCCACGGGTCCGTTGGGTTTCTACCGGTTACGGCTACACCCGACCGAAGCCAGCGAAGTGGGGACCGTCTCGGCTGCATCAATCGCTGGCGAATTAACGTGCCGGCGGTCTGATTTCGACACCACGATGCGTTGAAACTTCAAACTGCCGAACGGCGTGTAAACTCTGCCGTTTCGACCCGAAATATGGTAAATTGAGCACCGTTGGCCTAGAGGGATCCCCGGGTCGATCGAACGGAGCAGAAGAGCTCAACAGAAGCCGCGCGCTCCGGCCGGGAATCCGGTCAACGACGGGGAGATGTCTTGACGACCGGAAATCGCGGTTTCCTCTACCTTCGCGGGGTTCTGCCCGATGCGTGCCCGAAACCGCCCCGACTTTGCCGATCCCGAGGGCATGTGGCCCTCTCTGGCGGTCCTGACGTCTCGTCGCTTTCGTCAGAAAGAGGAACCGCCTCATGAACCGCAAGCTCTATGTGGGGAACCTTCCCTACGCCTATACATCGGATGAGCTTCGCGAGGCCTTCGAGCCCCACGGGTCGGTCCAGTCGGCGATCGTGATCATGGATCGCAAGACCGGACGCTCCCGGGGGTTCGGCTTCGTGGAGTATGAGACCGAGGACGATGCCCGCACGGCAATGGAAGAAATCAACGGAACCAGCGTCGGCGGCCGCAACGTCATCGTCAGTGAAGCCCGCGAACGCCCGCAGGACTCTGGTCCGAGCGCTCCGCCGGACGAGGGCTGAAGACCGGCCGAGGTTAGGGCCGGGCGAGACCGATCAAATGGCGACGGCCGCGCGGAGACCCTCGAGAACGGCTTCTTCGACGGTCCGCGGAGCAAGACAATCGCCGATGACGTAGAGGTCCGGACCAAGCCCGGCTAACGCTGCCTCCAACTCGTCCGCCGGCTCTGTGGGCGATGCGACGACCAGTGTGTCCACACCCTCGTAGACGATCGGCTCGCCGCTCGTCGTGTGCTGCAAATAGACGCTGTCCGAGTCCGCGCCATAAAGCCGCGTCAGCGGGATGATCTCCACGCCGAGCTTGTGCAGGGTTCCGAGCCACATGTCCCGGACATACTGCTGGATCATCTGGCCCCCCATGTAGCCGTTCACGCAAAGCCTGACCTGGCAGCCGTCGCGCGCCAGCTTTTCCGCGAGACCAAGCCCGACCCAGTCGGCCCGGCTGTCCGCGACGACGACCGAGCTGCCGACATTGGCGCGCCCCCCCGCCACCTCCCAGGCATCGACCACGTGGGCATCGTCCGCCGCATCGAGCGCGGGCGCCCGGGCCCGGCCGCCGGTCGCGACGATCACGGCGTCCGGTCGGGCGGCCTCTATCAGATCCCGGGTGACTGCCTGGCCCAGAACCACCTCGACACCCGCGCGTTCGAGCTCGCGCGCGAAATTCGTCACGATGCCGCCGAATTCCGCCCGTCCGGGCAGCTCTTGGGCCAGTAACACCTGGCCGCCCAGGCGGGCCTCCCGCTCGTAGAGCGTGACCGTATGGCCGCGCTCCGCCGCCACCGCCGCGGCCTTCATGCCGCCGGGCCCGCCGCCTGCCACGATGACCCGGCGGGGCGACGACGCCGGCGTGCGCGTCCCATAGTCGAGTTCCCGGCCCGATTCCGGATGCTGGATGCAGGATAACGGAAAGCCGCTAAGCGCATGCCCGATGCAAGCTTGATTACACCCGATGCAGGCCCGGATGTCGTCGAGCTGTCCCGCCTTGGACTTGTTGGGCATTTCAGGATCGGAAATCATCGCCCGGGTGACGCAGCACAAATCCGCCTGCCCGCTCTCGAGGATCTGCTCCGCGATCTGGGGCTGGTTGATACGGCCTGCGACGAAGACCGGCTTGCTGACCTTTTCCCGCACGGCGGCCGCGAGGGGGGCGACATAGCCGGTTTCCTTGAACATCGACGGCACGATGTGAACCGATCCGGACAGATTGGCCGCCGTGCCGGCGGTCACGTTGAAATAATCGAGCCCGCCGTCGCCATCGAGCGCCGCGCAGATCTCGGTGACGGCGTCGATACCGAGGCCGTCATGGGTCAAATCGTCGCCCGAAATCCGCATGCCGACCACGAACCGGTCCGCCGTCTTCGACCGGATATCGGCAATGGTCTCGCGCAGGAAACGCAACCGGTTCTCGAAGCTGCCGCCGTAGTCGTCGGTCCTCAGATTGAGCCCCGGATGGAGGAATTGCACCGGCAGATAGCCGTGGGAGGCGACGATCTCAACACCGTCGATACCGCCGCGTTCGACCCGGTTCGCCGCGTCTCCGAAGCCGGCGACAATGCTGCGGATGGTCTCCGCCGGGAGTGCACGGGGAACGATATGAAACCGCTCATCGGGAACTGCCGAGGGCGCATAGGCGACGGGTGCGGAGCCGTCGGCGGATTCGTAGACCTGCCGCCCGGGGTGGAAGAGCTGGGCGATGGCGGGGCAGCCATGAGTCGCCAGGGCATCGGCGATCAGCCGATAACCCGCGATGCAGGAGTCCTCGTTCGCGTCGATCGTGGCGGCCTCGAAATGGACAATACTCTCGTGAACCGTCGCGACCTCGATGATGACGAGCCCGACGCCGCCGGCCGCGCGGGCTTCGTAATAGGCCGCATGGGCGGGGCCGGAGACCTTTCCGTCGACGAGCAAGGTCTGATGTCCAGAGAGGAAGGTTCTATTCTTCACCGTGATGCTGCCGATTTCGAGCGGCGAAAACAGTATCGGAAACTGCGCGCTCATCCCGCCTCTCTCATGGCCTGCCCGCGGCCCGTTCTTGTCGTAGCATCGACCGCGGGCCGCCAGCAAGCGCTACACGCTCGTACGCTCGTCGCCAAGGCTGTAATTTTCGCTTGTGATCTGCGAGCGGTGGCGTAGCATCTGTGGCGCAGGCCACATTGCCTTGGTGTACTTGGCTGCTGCTTCTTGTATGTGACCTTGTCGCTCCCTGACATTGTGATGCTGCAACGTGACCCTGCCCGTCCGAAGGGCCGGCGGAGTGACATGACATTGAGACTTGAAAGGCTGCTTCTATGGCGACTGGTACCGTCAAATGGTTTAACCCGACAAAGGGGTATGGCTTCATTACGCCGGAAAGTGGGGGCAAGGACGTGTTCGTACACGTTACGGCCGTCGAGCAGGCCGGCATGGGAACCCTGTCGGAAGGCCAGAAGATCAACTACGAAGTGATCACCGAAGGCCGCGGCGACAAAGCCGTGGATCTTTCGCCGGCGGATTCGGAATAGGGAACGGGGCAACCGCCCCGACCCAGATCCCACGACAACTCATCGTCGTTCCCGTCGCGCCCGGTCGTGCGGCGAACGCGTCAGCTTTGCCCGCGCCGTTGCAACCTGGGATGACCCGGTCTAGGCTCGCCACTGGGACTCCCGAAGCGGGCGCGCGACGGAGCGAGGGCGCAGACCGATGAGAGTGACCGACTATTTCGACGAGGGCGCCGCCCGAGCGCCTGAACGGGATCTTTTGATCGGGGGCGACCGGCGCGTCTCCTACGCCGAGGCCGCGGTCCTCTCACGACGGCTGGGCTCGGCGCTCGCCGCGACCGGCCTGTCGGACAACGCCAACGTCGCCGTCTACAGCCCGAACGACGTGGATGCATTTCTGGCCGTCTTCGGCATCTTCCGCGCGGGCGCGGCGTGGGTGCCGCTCAACGCCCGCAATGTCGTCGAGGAGAACGCGTATATCCTCGACAATACCGAGTGCGAACTGCTGTTCTATCACAGCAGCTTCGAAGACCGGGTGGCCCGTCTTCGCGAGCGCGCGCCCACTCTCCGGGCTGCCGTCTGTCTCGACCGTCCGGCCGATGGCGATCCGTCGCTTGCGGAGTTTGCCGCGCGCGGCGCGCCCGATTTCGACGGCCCGCCCGACGATCCCGACCGGCTGGCGATCATCTTCTCGTCGAGCGGCACGACGGGCAAGCCCAAGGGCTGCGGCTGGACCAACCGTACCTTCGAGACCTACGCCCGGACCCAGTGGGAGTATCTGCCGTTCGAGGGACCGCCGGTCCATCTCGTCGCCGCGCCCATGACCCACGCCGCCGGCGCGATCTCCCTGCCGTTCCTGAAGGCGGCGGGGACCCAGGTCGTGTTGCCCAGTGCGGAGCCGTTGGCCGTGCTCGAGGCGATCGAGCGCCATCGGGTGACCCATCTCTTCCTGCCACCGACGGTGATCTACATGCTGCTCGCCCACCCCCGGGTGCGCGACTTCGATTATTCCTCGCTCGCCTACTTCATCTATGCCGCGGCACCGATGTCGGTCGACAAGCTCGAAGAGGCGCTGGAGATTTTCGGCCCCGTCATGATGCAGGTCTATGGCCAGGCGGAAGCGCCCATGTATGTGACCATCCTGCGGCCCGAGGAGCATCGCGTCGGCGACGATCCCGTGGCGCAAAAGCGCCTGTGGAGCTGCGGTCGGCCGACCAGCGTCGTCGAGCTCGCGATCATGGACGACGAGGGGCGGAGCCTGCCCCCGGGCACGACCGGCGAAGTCGTCTTGCGGGGCGATCTGGTGATGTCGGGCTATTACAACGACCCCGAGGCAACGGCGGCCGTGACCCGCGACGGCTGGCACCTGACCGGCGACATCGGCCGCCAGGACGCGGACGGCTATCTCTACTTGTCCGACCGCAAGAACGACATGATCATCAGCGGCGGCTTCAATATCTACTCGACCGAGGTCGAAAAGGCGGTGATGGGCCACCCGGCCGTACAGGACTGCGCGGTCGTCGGCGTGCCCGACGAAAAGTGGGGCGAGGCGGTCAAGGCGGTGGTCGAACTCAAGCCCGGCCAGATCGCCGATCCAGACGAGATCATCGCGTTCTGCAAGGAGCGGATCGGCAGCGTCAAGGCGCCCAAGAGCGTGGAGTTCTGGGACGAATTGCCCCGCAGCAACATCGGCAAGGTGCTCAAGCGCAAGGTCCGCGACCGCTACTGGAAGGGCCGGGCGCGGGCCATCTGACCGGGTTGGTGCCGGGCCGCCCCAATTTGACCCCGCTATAAAAAAGGTAATTACATATTTACGTTGAAATTATCTCGCCATTCCTGTAGACTGTTTAGCATGTTTAGCAGATAGAAAAGGAGAAGGGAATGGCACACTCGGCAGCCGGAAAATCGGATCGCGAAGGCATTACCGTCATCGAACTGGCCGATATGTTTCCCACGGAGGAAAGTGCGCGGGAATGGTTCGAGCGGCAATTCTGGCCGGATGGGCGCCATTGCCCCCACTGTGGGAGCGTTCGCACCCACGAGGCCAGCGGCGCCAATTCCCCCTATCGCTGTTCCGATTGCAACGGCTACTTCTCCGTCAAGACCAACACGGTCATGCACAAATCGCATGTCTCGCTCCGCAAGTGGCTGTTCGCCATCTATCTAGAAATGACCAGTCTCAAGGGCGTCTCCAGCATGAAGCTCCACCGCGACATAGGCGTGACGCAAAAAACTTCGTGGTACATGCTTCACCGTATCCGGGAAGTATGGTCACACGGTGACGCCTGGCCCTTCGCCGGACCCGTCGAAATCGACGAGACCTACGTTGGCGGCACGGAGCGGAACAAGCATTCGAAGAAAAAGCTCAGAGCGGGCCGTAGTGGCGTCGGCAAAGCCGCCGTCGTGGGCGCGAAGGACCGCAAGACCAACAAGGTTCGCGCCAAGGTCACGGAGAAGGTCGACGCCAAGACCCTACAGAAGTTCGTAGCCGATCACGCCGCCGACGGTGCGACCGTCTACACCGACGACGCCAAAGCCTATCAGGGCATGCCGTTCGAGCATGAGAGCGTCCGCCATTCCGTCGGTGAATACGTCCGGGGCATGGCCCACACCCAGGGCATCGAAAGTTTTTGGGCGATGCTCAAGCGCGCCCACAAGGGCGTCTATCACCACTTCTCGGTCAAGCATCTGCAACGGTACGTGGATGAGTTCGCGGGCCGTCACGGCGTCCGTGAACTGGATACGCTGGACCAGATGAAAGTTGTCGCTAGAAAGATGGCTGGGAAGCAGCTAAGCTACAGGGAGTTGGTAGCCGACTAGGCTACTCTGATGGGACTGGAATCCCGCCCCGTGCAAGCCTGCAAGCACCACGGGACGGTTAGCATCTTGGATATCTACCCGAGGTGCTTTAGTATGTCCACCACCAAACCTCACAAGCCCGTAGAATATCCCGAGCCATTCGGACCATTTGATCGCGATCAGCATAAAGATCCCAAACAGCCTCTTTGTCGTAGCTCTTCGCCAGCCGAACGCGAAGGAGAGACGAGTCTAGTCCGCGTGGTGTGGAGTGGTGGCGCACGATGGCCCACTCTTTCAGATCAGCAGAAGCGTCAACTTTCTGATGAATTAGATCGTCGGCTTCCTGATGAGTTCTATCCTCGCTCACGGTAGCTCTCCCTTCCGTGGGTGAATGCCTTCCCCGGTCGTGGCACGACCGGGGAAGGCATTCATAGCTTATTGCGGGAATGAAAGGAGCCCCCAGCCACGCTAGGCTGGGGGCTTTAGGGAGCGCGAAGATCAGAAGTTGAGCAGCACGCCGAGGCGGCTGCCGAAGGATTCCGGTTTGATTTGAGCGCCTTCGTAATCCTCTTCTCTGTACTTGGCGTAGTGGAGTTGGAGATACGCCGTCACGTTCTCGCTGACGTTGAAGCCGATGCTGGGCACGATTGAGAACGGCGGCGCAATAATCCCCCACTGAAGCGGCCGGTTGATCCGGCTGTGGCGGACCAAAATGGGACCGTCTATAGCCTTCTGTCAGGGTTGCTCTGACTGGAAGGCGGGGGGATGTATCGGGTGGATTTGTACGCGCGGGTTCGGCGGGCGTGTCGTGTCGAGGGAATGAGCACCCGCGAGGCCTCGCGGGTGTTCGGGCTGGACCGCAAGACGGTCCGCAAGATGCTGTCGTTCTCGGTGCCGCCGGGGTCTCGCCGCGGCAAGCCGCCACGGCGGCCGAAGCGGGGTCCGTTCACGGGGATCATCGATCGGATTCTGGAAGACGATCGGACCAGCCACCACAAGCAACGGCCCACGGCGAAGCGGATCTTCGACCGTCTCCGGGACGAGTACGGCTTTACGGGCGGCTACACCATCGTGAAGGACTATGTCCGTGAGCGGCGGCTTCGGTCGCGCGAGATGTTCGTGCCGCTCGTCCATTCCCCCGGCCCCGCCCAGGCGGACTTCGGCGAGGCGATGGCGGTGATCGGCGGCGTGGCGTGCAAGGTCCACTTCCTTGCCTTCGATCTTCCCCACAGTGATGCCTGCTTCGTGAAGGCCTACCCGGCGGAGACGACCGAGGCGTTCTGCGCTGGCCACAACGCGGCGGTTGCGTTCTTCGGCGGCGTCCCCCGATCCATCCTGTACGACAACACCAAGCTGGCAGTCGCCCGGATACTGGGCGATGGCAAGCGGCAGCGAACGCGCGTCTTCACGGACCTTCAATCCCCCTATCTGTTCGAGGACAGGTTCGGCCGGCCGGGCAAGGGCAACGACAAAGGCAAGGTCGAGGGACTGGTCGGCTTCATCCGGCGGACCTTCCGGGTCCCCGTCCCGCGGGCCGAGAGCTTCGAGGCGCTGAACGATGCTCTCGCGGGACAGTGCCGCCGGCGCCAGGCGGCGCGGCTGCGGGGTCACAAGGAGACCATCGGCGAGCGCCTCGCACGGGACCGGGAAGCCTTCTTGCCTCTCCCCCCGGCACCATACGATGCCTGCGACAAGCGCACTGGACGGGTGAGCTCGCTGTCGCTGGTGCGCTGCCGGGGCAACGACTACTCGGTGCCCGTGGCCTATGGCCACCGCGAGGTGCTGATCCGGTGCTCCGTCGACGAGGTCGTTATCTCTTGCGGCGCGGAGGTGATTGCCCGGCACCGCCGGTCCTACGACAGCGAGGACCTGATCTTCGACCCGCTGCATTACCTACCCTTGATCGAGCAGAAGATCGGCGCCCTCGACCAGGCCGCGCCGTTGGCGGGCTGGGACCTGCCCGAGGCCTTCATCACTCTGCGACGCCTGCTCGAAGCCCGCATGGGCAAGGCGGGCAAGCGCGAGTACGTCCAGGTGCGCCGTCTGCTGGAGAGCTTCCGGCTCGAGGAGGTCGAGGGTGCGGTGACGGCGATTGCGGTCGGCGACGCGCTCAGCGCTCGGCGCCATCGGCTTCGATGCGGCCGAAGCACCTGGTACTGTGCCGCATCGCAAAGATCGGTGCAGGCCTCCAGCGCCCTTGCGGATCGCCGGCGGGAACGCGAACATCGGCACCACCTGCTCCGAGGCGCGGCGCCAGCTGGGCGCGATCGCCGCGCGCCCATTTGGCCTCGACCGAGGCCGCGCCGTTGGCGTAGATCGCTGGGACCTGCCCGAGCCTTGCATCACTCTCGCGACGCCGGCTCGAAGCCCGTCAGGTGGATCCAAGGCGTCTGCTCGCAAGCCCGCGAGTCCGTCGACGTAGACTGGTGCGCCGTCGTGCTGGAGAGCTTCCGGTCGGTTCGCCATTCGCGGACCTCCTCGAGGGCAGGTCCGGCGAAACCGCGACCCCGTAAAGCTCCTGCGGTCGACCGACGCGCTCAGGCTGCGGCGCTCGTCCACTTCGATGCCGTCAAGCAGGCTGAAGTACTGTGCCGACATCGAGCGGCGTACGCCAAGATCCCCGGCTGCAACCTCAGGAAGGTCTATCCGTACCACGTTCGCTATCTTCTGCGGCGGCACTCATTTACACAAGATATCTGACACTCTCGATCGGCGGCCGCCCCGGCTCAACCTCGAGGTCTATCCGTACCTGCCGCGCGCCCGGGTCGCGACGACGTCTGCCAAGTCGTACATGAGCCTGCTGTCGGGGCTCGGCGCATGACCGACACACCACGGCTGCTGCTCGTCCACCACCTCAAGAGGCTGAAGCTGCCGACGGTCCTGAGGGAGTACGACAAGATCGCCCGGCAGTGCGCCTCTGAAGGCGTCGACCACGTTCGCTATCTTCTGCGTCTGGCCGAGCTCGAGCTGATCGACCGCGAGCGCCGCATGGTCGAGCGGCGCATCAAGGCGGCGCGCTTCCCCGTGATCAAGAGCCTCGATAGCTTCGATTTCAAGGTCATCCCCTCGCTCAACAAGACGTTGGTCCTGGAGCTCGCCCGCTGCGCGTACATCGAGCGCCGCGAGAACCTCATCGCGCTCGGCAACAGCGGCACCGGCAAGACCCACATCGCCCTCGGTCTCGGCTTGGCGGCCTGCCAGAAGGGCCTCTCGGTCGGCTTCATCACCGCCGCGCGCTGGTCCACGAGCTCATCGAGGCCCGCGATGACAAGCAGCTGCTGAGGTTCCAGAAGAAGCTCGCCACCTACAAGCTTCTGATCGTCGACGAACTCGGCTTCGTGCCGCTGTCCAAGACCGGTGCCGAGCTCCTGTTCGAGGTGTTCAGCCAGCGCTACGAGCGCGGCTCGACCCTGGTCACCACCAATCTGCCGTTCGACGAATGGACCGAGGTGTTCGGCTCCGAGCGGCTTACCGGCGCTCTCCTCGACCGCCGCACCCACCACGTCAACATCCTCGAGATGAATGGCGAGAGCTACAGGCTCAACCAGAGCCGCAGGCGTCAAACCCCGACGGCGAACTGAACCGACCACCCAACCCACGCTTGACCCCATGGGCCCACAGGTCCCTCCCGCGCGCGCCGCCGCGTCGGCCTGTTGAGGGCACGCCGCGTCGCACGCGGGGCCCGCCCATGGACTACGGGGACAAGCCCGCAGCCGCCAAGCGGTCCCTTCTTACACCGCCACGGTGGTCCCTTCTTGCTCCGCCATTGACACACGATCTTCAACCCTTCGTGCCAGTTGGTGGCCGAGCCTTTTAAATCGGTTCCGACGATCTCGGCCTCTACTTCTCCCCGTACCATGGAAAATCCGGCAGAGAGACCAACGAAGAACGGCCCCGGCGAATAAACGATGGTGGGCATGACATCGAAACTCCATCCTATCGTTTGCGTCAGTTTGATGGTTCCGAGCTAGCCCGAGAGTTCAGCAGTCTCTTTCACGAAGCCGACCTGAAACCCGGCGTAAATGTCATCGCTAAGTGGCGTGAGTGCTTCGGCCACGACTCCCACCACGGCTCCGGTGATGGTGTTACCGTATTTGTCTCCCCAATCCGTGTAGCCGCCCTGTAGGCCCAGCGAGAAGCCGGATCGGTCCTGAGCAGAAGTCGGTTCTGCCATAAATGCCGCCAGCGCCAGAGCAGCGAGCGCCAGAGTGAATTTTTGAAATCGCATTGGTACACCATCCCCTTCGTTGTTGCGATCCGGCACCGGCGGGTGCCGGGTCGGTCGCCAAACAACCCATGAGCAGAGGATTCCCGCGTATTTCCGCGTGAACGGTGTTCTATTCCGCGAGCGGCCCGACTGGACCGTCGCTCATGGGTCGGTTTGGCGATGGGGAGATTGTCGGGCTATAAGGGGTTGGGGTCAATAAGTTATCGCGATTATGTTTAAGACATTAACGGCCGAGCGGTTTCAACGTAAATATGTAATTCCCATAAAAAAGGCCGATCCAATCGGGCTCCGAAAAACTGGTAGGGACCACAGTTGGAATGAGCGGGAGCTTGTGCTATCACAGCCCGGAGAGTGGCGAGAGGGCGCGGGCCTTGCGGCGCGCGGTCGGGTGTTGGTGAGGCGGCGCGGGCCTGGCGTCGCGCGGTCGGAGAATGGTGAGAGAACGCGAGCCCGGCTGTGCGCGGCCGGGGTTTGGTGAGACGGCGCGGGCTTGACGCTGCGCGGCCGGTCTGCCGCAGCCCGCCCGATGAACCGGCGCCGGCCCGGCCAGCCGGGCAAGCCGGGGGAGAAAGGCTCATGCAGGATCGAGCGGAAATCGTCATCATCGGCGGCGGCGTGATCGGCTGCTCGGTCGCCTACCACCTGGCGAAAGCCGGCAAGACGGACGTCCTGCTGCTCGAAAAGGCGGGCCTCACCCAAGGCGCGACCTGGCACGCGGCCGGCATCATCGGCCAGCTCCGGCCCTCGCGAAACACCACCCGCATGCTCCAGCGCTCGATCGCACTCTACGAGGAAATCGAGGCCGAGACCGGCCAGTCGACCGACTGGAAGCGCCACGGCTCCTTGCGCATCGCGTCTTCGAAGGAGCGAATGTTCGAATTCAAGCGCATGATGAGCCTGGCCAAGAGCCACGGCCTCGAGATGCACACGCTGACGCCCCATGAGACCCTGGAGATCTTCCCGATCATGAGCCTGGACGGGGTCGAGGGCTCGATCTACGTGCCCTCCGACGGCACCGCCGACCCGGCGAGCCTAACCCAGGCGCTGGCCGCGGGCGCCCGGATGCACGGCGCCACCATCGAGCAGGGCGTTCGCGTCACCGGCATGACCCTGAAGGGCCACCGGATCACCGAGGTGATCACGGAGACGGGCACGATCGCGTGCGAAACGGTGGTCAACTGCGCCGGCATGTGGGGCCGGCATATCGGCGAGATGGTCGGCGTCGCGGTGCCCGCCTGCGCGCTGGAGCATCAGTATCTCATTACCGACCCCCTGCCCGGCGACCTGCCCGACACCATGCCTTCGGTGCGCGACCCGGACATCTCGATCTACTGGAAGCCCGAGGTGCGCGGCATGGTCGTCGGCGCCTGGGAGGACAACACGATCCCGTTCGGCGAGACCGGCGTGCCCGACGACTTCGCCCAGCAGCTCCTGCCGGAGAATTGGGAGCGGTTTTCGCCGTGGGCGGAGCGGGCCGCGAAACGCACGCCGGTCATCAACGAGGTCGGCGTGCGCCAGCTGCTGAACGGCCCGATCCCCTATTCGGCGGACGGCGACTTCGTCATGGGCAAGGCCAACGAGCTCGACAATTTCTTCGTGTCCACGGGCTTTCTCTACGGCATCGCGGGCGGTGGCGGCGCGGGCGAAATGATGGCCGAATGGATCATCGACGGGCGCCCCAGCCTCGACCTCTGGTCGCTCGACATCCGGCGCTTCTATCCCCACCACAACGCCGCGAGCTTCATGTACCCCCGCGCCGTCGAACTTTACGGCAAGCACTACACGATGAAGTGGCCGCTCGAGGAGCACGAGAGCTGCCGCGGGGTCCGGAAGAGCCCGCTCTACGCCCTGCTGAAGGAGAAGCGCGCGGTGTTCGGCTCCAAGGCGGGTTGGGAGCGGGCCAACTGGTTCGCGCCCGAGGGCACGGAGCCCCAGGACGTCTATTCCTTCCAGCGGGGCAACTGGTTCGAGGCGGTGGGTGCCGAAGCCCGCGCGGTGCGCGAGCGTGTCGGCGTGATCGACCAGACCTCGTTCGCGAAGCTCGAGGTGCGCGGGGCGGGTGCGTTCGGGGCGCTCCAGCATATCGCCGCGGCCAACCTGGAGCGGCCCGTGGGCGCGGCGGTCTATACCCAGCTGTGCAACGAGCGGGGCGGCATCGAGGCGGACCTCACCATCTGCCGCCTTGCCGACGACCGTTTCTACGTGGTGACGGGCACGGCGTTCGGCGCCCACGACTTCGACTGGATCCATCGCCATCTGCCGGACGACGGCTCGGTGACGACCCACGACGTGACCTCGGCCTATGCGGTACTCCATGTCTGCGGCCCGCGCTCGCGAGAGCTGCTGGAGCGCGTCGTGGACGGCGACGTCTCGAACGAGGCGCTGCCGTATGCGCGCTGCAGGACGGTCATTGTCGGCGCGTCCCGCGCGCTCGCGGTTCGCCTCTCCTATTCGGGCGAACTCGGCTACGAGCTGCATGTTCCGAGCGAGTTCGCAGCCCACGTCTTTGAGACCCTGTGGCAGGCGGGCCAGGAGCTGGGGCTCGCCAATGTCGGCTACCGGGCGCTCGACAGCTTGCGTCTGGAGAAGGGCTACGTCGCCTGGGCGGCGGACATCACCCCCGATTACACGCCGTTCCATGCCGGGCTAAGCGGACTGGTCTCGCGCAAGAAGGGCGACTTCATCGGCAGCAAAGCCCTGGACGCGGTGCGCGCGGAGGGCCCCGACCAGATCCTCTGCACGTTTACCCTCGAGGGCGAGGCCCATGTCTTCGGCGGCGAATGCATCCTGCGCCAGGGCAAGGTTCTGGGCGTGACCTCGAGCGCCGGTTTCGGCTATACCGTCGGCAAGCCGATCGTCATGGGCTATATCCCGGCGGCGGACGCCGGGCATACGGATTACGAGGTCGAAGCCTATGCCGAGACCTTCCCGGCGACCCGGGCGGCCGAGCCACTTTACGACCCCAAACGGGAACGGATTTTAGCCTAGTGCCCTCTCGATCCTTCACCTGAGCGGAGAGACACCGAATGCTGGACCTTGCGCGTTCGCGAATCGTCGAGACCGGAATCCTGACCGCCGAACAGGCGGATGAGGCGGCAATCGAGCAGATCGCCGGCATGACCAACCGCAACTTCAAGATCACCGTGGGCGGGATGAGCTACGTCCTGCGGATCGCCGGCGAAGGGACGGAAGAATATATCGACCGGGACGCCGACAAACAGGCGGCTCATGTCTGCTCGGACGCGGACGTTGGTGCGACCCTGCTCTATTACGACCGGCCCACGGGCACCCAGGTGACCCGGTTCATCGAGGGTTCGGTTCCCATGGATCCGGAGATTCTCGCGGACCCCAAGGCGATCCGCCACGCGGCCGAGGCGTTCCACCGGCTGCATAACTGCGGCACGCCGTTCCTCGGGCGCTTCTACATGTTCGACAAGCAGCGCGAATACCTCGACGTGCTGGAAAAGCGCGCCGCCGCCCTGCCCGAGGGCTATCACGACGTCGCCAGTGAGGCGCTGATCGTCAAGCAGGTGCTCGACGCCGCCAACTTTCCGCTGGCGCCCTGCCATAACGACCCGGCGCCCGAAAACCTCGTCTATACGGGCAAGCGCGCCTACGTTCTCGACTGGGAATTCGCGGGCAACAACGATCCCTACTGGGACTTGGCGGACTTTTCCGTGGAGACGGATTTCTCGGACGAACAGGACGAGATCTTCCTCGCCGCCTACTGCAAGGGTGAGGTGACCGAGTCGATGCGCGCCCGCATGGTGATCTACAAGGCCATGGCGTTTCTGCTCTGGACGCTGTGGGGCGTGCTCCAGCAGATCAACGAGAACCCCGTGCCCGCCTACCACTTCGCGAGCTACTGGGATTACGCCATGGACCGCTTCACCCGCTGCCAGGCGATCATGAACCGGGACGATTTCGTGAAGCACCTGGATGTGATCCGGCGGACGTGAGATGCGCCGACTACTCTCGAAAGGCGGGCCGATGCCAACCCCGCCGATTTTTAAACGGACGCGCGCTTTGCGGATTATTGCGCCTTAATCCGCAGAGATGTTGTAGGATGGGGCATGAGTTCATCAGTTCACAGCAAGCTCAAGCCAGAGCCCGAGCACAAGTACGAGAACAAAACGCGACAATGCCTGATGTGCCGCGAAAGCTTCATCAGCGAGTGGCCGGGCGAGCGGATTTGTTCGAAGTGCAAGCAGAAGGCGAATTGGCGCACCGGCTCGGACACGCCTCTCGGCGTCGGGCATTAATCGTCTTACGACTTTCGCATGACGACCACCCCGCCTGTTGCCAGGCGACCATGGGCCGCGCGGTTTTGGCCGGCGCCGGGACGAGATGGAGCGATGCGGGGCGCGCCGGGTTTTCAGCCCGGATAACGCCCGCGTGACCGCGGGAGCTGACGGGTCGGGGCGCCGGGAGACCTGTGATAATCCGGGTTCCCCGGCGACGAAGACGAACGGGACCCGCGAACGATCTCCTGTTCGCCAAGTTTCGAAATTTCGTTTCGCAAAATGATCATTCCCCTTTGCCGCAGACCGAATAAAGTATCGAGGCCTGATAAACAGCCGTTGAGGACGATGGGTGATGCAGACCGCGACCGACGAGGCCGGGCCCGAACCGGCTAGCGCGCCGGTCCGGTTCGCCCTGGCCACGGGCGAGACGCCGGTCGCGCTGGTGAAGCAACCCGGCACCGGCCCGGACGATCAGAGCGGCTCTTTCGTGCAGCGCGAGATCACGATTCACGATGGCCGGGCGATGGCGAATCGGCTCGACCTCGATCGGGAGGGGTTTCTCTTGTTGCGGCGGGACACGGTGGTCGTCGACCTCTATGACGAAGACGAAGTTCGCCGGGTCTATTACCCGGAAATGGAAGCGCTGATCAAGGACATCACCGGCGCGTCCAAAGTGATCGTGTTCGACCATACGCCCCGGATCGACGATCCGGCAGCCCGGGTCGAATCCAAGGTGCGCGGTCCGGCCGCAATCGTTCACAACGACTTCACCGCGTCGTCGGCAGCGCAGCGGGTGCGCGACCTGCTGGAGCCGGACGAAGCCCGGGAACGGCTCAACAAACGCTTTGGCTCGATCAACGTCTGGCGGCCGATCCGGGGTCCGGTCCGGACCGCGCCGCTGATGATCTGCGGCTACGGCTCGCTTGCCGATGAAGACCTGGTCACCTCCGAGCGGCATTACCCCGACGGGCGGATCGGCACCATCTATCTCGTCGCCCACAACCCGAAGCAGCGCTGGCATTACTTCCCGGACATGGAGCGCGACGAAATCGTCGTGTTGAAATGCTTCGATTCACTGACCGACGGCACCGCCCGCTGGACCGCGCACGGGTCGTTCCAGCTGCCCAATCTGCCGGCCGACACCCCGCCGCGCGAAAGCATCGAGGTGCGGACCCTGCTGTTCTTCGATTAATGGCCGGCACCCGACCCAAAGCGGAGATTTATCGGTCTATCGGGTTTCGTCGCGGCCCTTGCGGCCGCCAAGATCAGCCTCGGAAAGCCCGGGGCAGACGCGCCGGTCAGTCGGTCTTAGCGGCGACCTTTTCGGCAGCGGCTTTCTCGGCGGCTTCCTTGTCGGCCGCCTCCTTGGCCAGGCGGAGGGCCCGCAGATTCGCCGTGTGTTCGGCTCTCTCCTGCCGCGCTTTTTCCCTTTCCTTCAGGATCTGCTTGTCCTTCTTCTGGGTCGCGGCGAACTGTTGCTCGGCTCTCGATTTCACTGTTTTTCGCATTTTGGTAATCCTCTGCTCCAGTTCGACGCGTCACGGGCGGGCGCTTTCGCCCCGCGGCGCAGGCGGCTTCGCCCGCAAGCTGATGCCCAAGGTCGGCGACGGCCCGGCGTATCTCGCCGATTAATTCAGCGTTCGTCGTATTAACGGTTATCGAAGGGCTGACGGCGGATCGGTCC
This sequence comes from Alphaproteobacteria bacterium, assembly GCA_965198325.1. Lineage (GTDB taxonomy): Bacteria > Pseudomonadota > Alphaproteobacteria > UBA828 > JAPUJA01 > CBDAPE01. Next base: position 58,269 of record CBDAPE010000019.1, read on the forward strand.
GCCCGCCTCCTTCAGTTCGCCGGGCGATCGTTGACGGTCGCGTTGCCGGCGGCGAACGGCGGCCGCCCCCAACGGTCGTTGGAGGCGGAGCCTTCTCGTGGTTACTCGACTATCGACAGGTTTTCGGCAGACGATTTGCCGTTCTGTCCGGGCTGAAGTTCGTAAGAGACCTTCTGCCCCTCGTTCAGCGAAGTCAGGCCGGCACGCTCGACGGCCGAGATATGGACAAACGCGTCTTTTGAGCCATCTTCCGGCTCGATGAACCCATAGCCCTTGGCCGGGTTGAACCACTTTACGGTTCCAGTCGTCATAGTTATTACCTCTAACAGGTGTTTTGGATCCTCGCCTCACACCACGTGACGGCGTGGTTGGTCTAACGTCCACATTGTCAGGGGATAACTAAACTAAACGGCGTACCGGTTATTCAGGTAACACCAAACGAATGCGCCACGTATGGGGCATACATAGATCAAATCTTGAAGATGTCAACGACTGGCGTGGTCCGGCAGGCGCGCCGGCGAGAAGAGTTTCGACATTTCAAAGAGGGCGGCGCAAACTGCACTCTCGTGGCGATTCGTCGGCGAACGGGAGCGATAACGAGGCCCGAACCATGGCAAGACTGAAGGACAAGGTCGCTCTCGTAACCGGCGGCGCCCGCGGCATCGGAAAGGCCGAGGCGTTGCTCTTCGCCCAGGAGGGCGCCCGGCTCGTGGTGACGGATTATCGCGACGGCCTGGGCGAGGAAACCGCCGAGGCGATCTGCGGGAGCGGCGGCGACGCGATTTTCGTATCGCAGGACGTGACCCTGGAGGCCGCGTGGGAGAACGCCATCGCAAAAACGCTCGACGCGTACGGCCGCCTCGACGTGCTGATCAACAACGTGGGCGACGATGTCGTTGCCTCGGTCGAGGACGTGACGCTCGAGCAATGGCGATGGGTGACCCGCGTCAATCTCGACAGCGTCTTCCTGGGCACCAAGCACGGCATGGCCGCCATGAAGAAGAGCGGCGGCGGATCGATCGTCAACACGTCCTCGATCTACGGCCTTGTCGGCGCGCCGGCGGAGGCAGCCTACTGCGCCACCAAAGGCGGCGTCACCAACTTCACCCGCTCGGCGGCGCTCCATGGCGCATCCGACAATATCCGGGTGAACGCGGTTCTTCCGGGCTTCATCCGGACCGAATGGGTCGAGGACTACCTGGCGGAGTTGGGCGATCTCGTGGAGGAAGTCGCCCGGATCGCGGAGTTCCATCCCATCGGGCGCGTCGGCCGGCCCGAGGAGGTCGCCTACGCCGTGCTCTACCTCGCCTCGGACGAATCGTCGTTCGTCACGGGCTCACAGCTGGTCATCGACGGCGGCTATACGGCCCAGTAGGGCGTTCGTTCGGGGTGGCGGCGGGATGGGGCGGGCCGCCGGGATCATCCGGGACGCGACACGATCACTCAGCCGTCCAGGGCGGAGCCCTGGTTGATGTAGTCGTCGAGGAAGGGCGTCCGGCAGCCATCCTCGGTCCAGAGGATGGGGAAGAAATTCTCGTCCATCTCGTCGTCGCAAAGATGCTTGTAGCGCGAGAAGACGCCACCCAGACGCTCCTTGACATGGTCCGGGTTGAACCGGGCATGGGACGCGCAGCAGGCCGACGTGACGGTCCGACGTTCCAGGGTGGCATTCGGGTGGTCGCCCGAGCCGTGCCAGACCAACCCGTGGTGGAAGGCCGCGCCACCCGCGGGAACCTCGATTGAGACGACCTCCGGCTCGGCGCCCACGGACGCCGCCGCGGCGCGCATGTCCCGCTGATAGTCCTCCGAGTCGTAAAGCAGCGGCGTGCCGACGGGAAAGGCACCCCACTTATGGGAACCGGGAGCATACTCGATGGTGCCGGTCTCCGCCGAGCTTGGAGTCAGCGCGACCCAGCAGACGACGAGCTCGTCGGGCGTGATCCAGGGATTGAAGCTCGTATCCTGGTGAAGCGCTACGGAGCGGGAGCCCGGAAGCTTCCAGATGAGGTCGCTCTGGTTGAGCCGGGCGCCCGGCCAGCCGGCGAGACGCGCGCACCAGCGGCCCGTCTCTTCGCGCAAGACGACACTCGCCATCGTGTAATCGCATTTCCAGCTATTGCTCAGATGGCGGTTCAGCGGCTCTGCATCGGGCCCGTCTTCCCAGTTGTAGATGTCCGGCGCCACGCCGGTCTCGAATTCGTTGTCGAAAAGCCGTTCGAACCGCTCGCCCGCGCGGCGCGCGAGATCGGGATCGACGAATTCCTCGACCACGAGAAAACCATCCCCGTCAAACCGATCGAGTTGAGCCTGGGTAATCTCCATAACGGCTGCCCACCAGATAACGGCTGCCCGCCAGCGACAGAAAGGCCACAACCGTGAAGCTGCGACCGACACCATCAATTTTTAAATCATAGAAGAGATTCGCGTTTGGCGCCAACGGGTTTGTCCGGACTCCGCGCGCCTGGACGCCAGCCCCGACAATGGCGCCCTACAGCATGAGCTTGACGGGACGGCAGCGGTTGTCCAAGCTGATGTGACCCGGGGTGTCTGCGCACTGTCCGGGAGACGTCGTGTTGGACGGTGCTTACAGAGTTGCGGGCTCCCGACCAGGGCGAAATTGTGTCGCCAACCCCGGGCCACGGGTAAAAGCCCGCCTGGGAGATTTCGACATGTCAACCAACGATACAGAGAATTCGGGCCTGGTTCGAACCAGAGCCTTTGCGCCGATGACGCGGCGCGGTCTGCTACGCGGCGCGGGAGCAATCGGCGGCCTCGCCGCGGTCGGCCTTCCCGCTGTGACGGCCAGGGCGGGCGCAACGGTCCGCTTTGTCGGCTGGGAGGGCTACGATGTGTTTCTCGAAGGCGGCGGTTTCCTCGAGGCCAACGACATCACCATGGAGAAGACATTCATCTCCGCACCGGAGGAGGTTGTTGCGAAGTTAAGGCTTCAGTCGGATCAGTACGATGTCTCGTCGCCCTACTTCATCCACGTCGACTTCATGGTCGATGAAAACCTGCTTGAACCGCTCGATCTCGACAAGATCCCCAACTTCAAGAAAATCGATCCCGCGATCCTCAGGATGTCCGAGGGAAACATGACCGTCGACGGGGTCTGGTATTCCTGCCCCTTCGTGTGGGGAACCATCAACCTCATGTACAACGCGGACCGGATCGCGAATCCGCCGACGTCGTGGCTCGACATGCTCAAGGACGAGTACAAGGGAAAATGCGCGATTCCCAACGATTATCCCGGTGTCCTGTCGATCTGGGGACGGGTTGCCACGGGCACCAGCACGCCCAACTGGATGACACACGAAGAGCTCGACAAAACAGTGGCATTCCTTATCAAGATGAAGAAGGAGCATCTGCGGACGATCGCGTCGAGCTACGGCGAACTCGTCGATCTCCTGGCCCGGGAGGAAGTCATCATTGCCCAGGGCTTCGAGCCGGTGGCCGCGTGGGTCGGTGAATCGCCGCTGATCAAATGGGTCTATCCAAAGGAAGGGGCGCTCTCGTTCATCGAAGGCTTTTCGATCGGCCGGGGCACGCCCAACGCCGACGTCGACCACGCCCTCATCAACAACGCGCTCTCGGTCGAGGGTCAGTTGGCCGGTGCCGAATTCAACGGCATGCCCGTGGTCATCGGCGAGGCGGTGCCGTTGCTCAGCGAGTGGAACCGCAACGCCTACCCCTATGACGACGTCGAGGGCTTCTTCGCCACGAAGGCGACCGTGGATCCCATGTACTATTTGGAATCCGACGGTGTTCACGCGACGTGGGACGAATATATCGACGCCTGGGAACGCGTCCTGAAAGGGTGAACGATCGAGTTCTGTTGCGGCCGAACCGCTGGGTAGTGGCTGAGGTTCGGCCGCACAGAGTCCAGGTCATGGGCAACCGTTCCCAAAAACTCCCCAAATGAGCACGGCCGCGACTTACGTCGGCGCAGTCGCGGAGCGCCCGGCATCCGAGGGAGCCGCGCGCCATGCCGGAGATTTCCTTGCGAGCGTCGGGATGTCTTCCAATGTCACGGGGCTTGAACCCCGGTTTGCCGCGTCGCGGGCTTTGGCCACGCAATGATCCGGACCGGCAGCCGGCGCAACGTCTTTCTGATCCCGTCGTTCGCGGTCTTCGCCGTCTTTTTCGTCCTGCCCCTGTCCTATTTCTTCGTCATCAGCTTCTGGCGGGTCCGGCTGTACAAGCTGACGCCCGACTTCACATTCGAAAACTACGTCACGTTCTATGAGGAATATCTCTATCCCGCGGTATTCACGTTCGCGATCGCGCTGAGCATCGCCGTGCTGACCACGCTCCTCGCCTTCGGCTTTGCCTATTTCGTCCGCTTCAGGGCGGGTCGTTTCGGTCCCGTGTTCCTGTTCATCGCCCTTATCACCATGTTCGGAGGCTATCTGGTCAAGATCTATGCCTGGAAGACGATCCTGGGAACCCAGGGCATCATCAACACGGGCCTCCTGGCGATCGGCGTGGTCGAGGAACCGATTCCCTGGCTGCTCTACAATCCGAGCTCGGTCGTCGTCACCCTCGCTCATTTTCTTCTGCCCTTCGCCATCCTGCCGATATACGGATCGCTCCGAAGCATTAGCGATGTCGAGCTGGAAGCCGCGCGCGACCTTGCGGCCAAGCCCCGGCACGTGCTGTTCGATATCGTGCTTCCCCAGTGCCAATCGGGGATCCTGGTTGCGTTTACGCTCACCTTTCTCATATCTGCGGGCGACTACGTCACGCCCCGGCTCGTGGGCGGCCCATACACCTCGATGATCGGTAATTTCGTCGAATCACAGTTCGTCAACCGTTTGAACGCGCCCCGGGGTTCCGCTCTTGCCGTGGTCATATTATTCACCTGCCTGTCCGCGCTGCTTCTCTTCCGTTACGGCATGCGCGCCGCATTGCGTCCGCGATGACGGGCCTGTCGAAAACGATTTGGGGCGGCTTCGGCGTTCTCGTCGTCATCTTCATGCTCTCGCCCCTCGTGCTGGTCGTGCTGTTTTCGTTTGGGGAAAACCAACACGCGACGTTCCCCATGGGCAGCCTCACGTTCGGCTGGTACGAGACCCTGTTTGCGAGCCGGGATTTTGTGGCCGCGCTCAAGAACAGCGCCATCGTTACAGGCTCGGTCGGTCTCGTCTCGACCGTGATCGGAACCCTGGCGGCCCTGGCCCTGGCCCGTCTGCCGATGCGAAGGGCCGGCTTGATGATCATGGCGCTTTCCCTGCCGATCATGATGCCGGCGCTGGTGCTCGCCCTGGCCCTGCTCTCGGCTTACGCCGCGCTGGGGTTCCGTCTTGGAATCGAAACGGTCATTCCCAGCCAGCTCGTCTTCACACAACCCTTCGTGATCCTCATCGTCTACGCCCGCATGGTGAGCTTCGACTACGCCATGATAGAGGGGGCCCGCGATCTCGGCGCGTCTCCGTTCAGGGCCTTCTTCACCGTGACGCTTCCAATCGTACGGCCAACCATCATCGGCGCCGCACTCATCGCGATGGCCCTTTCGCTCGACGATTTCATCATCACCTATTTCACCATCGGCGGCGGGCTCACCCTGCCGACCATGGTCTGGGGCATGCTTCGCACCTCCCTTGATCCGGATATCAACGCATTGGCCACCCTGATTATCGCGTTCACCATAAGCTCGACCGTTATCGCGCTCTGGGTCACCCGCTATCGGGGTTAGGGCTTGCCTCGCGGGCACAGCATGGTCGCGATGGAGCGTGCCAACCGCGGTGGTACATCAGGGTGAACCCGCCGCAGCGGAATTCGCCCTAAAGCACCGGCCGCGTCTCACTCGAGCCATAGAGCGGCCGGCGGCGTTCAAGCGCCGCCGCGACGCGGAAGACGGCCGGATCGTCGAAGGTGCGTGCGATGACCTGAACACCCGTGGGCACGCCGTTCGCCGCAAAACCCGAAGGTACCGCAAGGGCCGGGACGCGGCTGAAGACGTCGTAATACCAGGTCAGGATCACGTCGTTGAGATAGAGCCGTTTTCCGTTCACCGTGAGGCTGGGCTCGTGGTCGGGCGTTTCGGCATCGATTTCGGTCGACCCCACCGTCGTGCAGATGAAGGCATCGTAGCGCTCGAGCATCGGACCCAATTCAAGCCAGGCGCGGCCCGCACTCTTCATGAGATCGTGGAACATGGCAGGCGTGACGCGCGCGTTCGCTGCGGCGAAGGCCTTCGTGTAGTCGCAGACGAGATGAGGATAGTCCCGCACGGCGGCGGTGAATTCGTCGACATAGAGCATGTCGCCCCAGAAACTCGCTTTCGCCGATATCTCCGCCGCCCAGGGGGTCGCCACTTCTTCGACGGTGGCCCCCGCCTCGCGCAGCGTTTCGACGACGCCAAGCGTATTAGCCCGCACGTCGCCGGCGATCTCGTGGACGCCGAGATCGACCGAATAGGCGGCATTCAAGCCCTCGACTCCCGCCGGTTCGGCGGCCAGCCTGACACGTTCGCGCACGCTTGCCTGATCGAGCGAATGGTGCCCCGACATGACGTTCTGCATAAGCGCCGCATCGGCGAGCGTGCGGGTCATGGGCCCCAAATGCATGAACATATCGAGGTTCAGATGGGGACTTTGGGGGTTGCGGCCATAGGGTGGCTTGTAGCCCACAACGCCGCACAGGCTGGCGGGCATGCGGATGGAGCCCGCGCTGTCGGTGCCCGTAGCCAGCGTCGTCGTGCCCGCGGCCAGTGCCGCCGCCGAGCCGCCCGACGATGCGCCCGAGGTGATCTCCAGGTTCCAGGGATTTCGCGTCACGCCGTGCAGCTTCGAGCGGCAGGTCCACGGCCAGACGAACTCGGGGCAGGTCGTCTGGGCATGAATGATGGCGCCGGCGCGTACGAGACGCTCGATCGAGGGGTCGGTGTAATCGGCGATCCGGTCCTTGAAGACCAGCGAACCCACGGTCAGGGGCTTGCCCTTGATCGCCGTGTCTTCCTTGACGGCGAGCGGCAGGCCTTCCAGCCTTCTCAGCCGGCCGTCGGTCTTCATGTAACGGGCTTCCGCCTTCTTCGCCTTGTCCATCGCCTCGTCGAAATAGTGATAGGCAAGCCCGTTGACTTTTGGTTCGACCGAGTCGGTGCGCTCGATCAGGGCGGCGAGCAAATCGACGGGCGAGAGGCTGCGATTCCGAAACCGCGCCAGCGCATCCGCAGCGGAAAGATAGCAAAGATCAAGATCGGCCATGGCACAACTCCTCGGGCTGGAAGGCGATCAGGCCTGACCGGTCCGGTCTAGCACGGTGCCGGACAATCGACCATTCAAATCACCCCGCTTCGCGCCGTCATGTGAAGCTTGCCCTGCCCGCGGTCACGCCACCCTCGACCATCAAAGTTGTGCCCGTGACCAGCGAGGCGTCCGGCGAGGCGAGGAAGGCGATGGCGTTCGCGACCTCCTCGGGCCTCGCGATGCGACCCATCGGCGTGTAGGTGGCCAAATACGCCCGGTAGGCGTCGGGATCGTCCGCCTTGGCCAGGGTCTCGTCGAAGATGCGGGTATCGGTCGGCGCCGGGCAGACGCAGGCAACGCGCACGTCGGGCACGAGCTCCATGGCGAACGCTCGGGTCAAGCCGATGACGCCCGCTTTGGACGCACAATAGGCGGAAATCAGCGGCGTGCCGATCAAACCCGCTTCGGACGAGATGTTGACGATCACGCCTTTGCTGGCTTTGAGCGCCGGCAGGGCCGCCTGGCTCGTGAAGAAGAGGCCCTTGAGGTTGACGTTCAGCACCGCGTCCCAGAGCGCCTCATCCATCTCCTCGATCGCGACCTCGCGGTAAATGCCGGCATTGTTGACGAGCACGTCGAGCCCACCCAGCCCATCGAGTGCCGTGGCGACCGCCGCTCGGGCGCCCGCGACGCCCGAAATGTCGCCCGGCGCCGCCACGAGCCCGTCCGCGCCGAGTTCGGCGATGGACCGCGCCACCGCATCGGGCGTGAGGTCGTTCACCCCGACGCGCGCGCCTTCGTCTCGAAACAGCCGGGCCGTGGCCTGGCCGATCCCCGAGCCCGCGCCCGTCACCAGGATTCGTTTCCCATCGAACCGTTCCATCTCCGCCTCCACAGATCCCAACTCGCCAGCACAACGACGCGCGCCAGCCAGCTTAATCGGATTGTGCGGTTGGCGAGGGGGAATTTTGCGGCAAGCCGTTTGCGACTGCGACCGGCTGGCTCCGCTTGTGAGAGCGGCCGAAGAGTGGCGCTCTGATCTCAACAAAGACTTGGGCGCAACGACGTGTAACGAGTTCGATGGGAGAGACTTATGGCCAGACGAAACAGGGCACAGGAGGTGCTCGATAAATTCCGCGCGGGCAAGCTTTCACGCAGGGATTTCAACAAAGCGCTGGGTGCGGCGGGGCTCGGCCTCGTCACCATGCCCCTCGTCGCCAATCGGGCGCGGGCCGCGGCGGAGGACCTTCATATCTTCGAATGGGCGGGCTACGAAATCCCCGAACTCCATCCGTCCTACATCGACAAGCATGGCAGCTCACCCGCGGTCAGTCACTTGGGCGAGGAGGAGGAGGCATTCGCCAAGATGGCCTCGGGCTATCCCGTCGACATCTGCCACCCCTGCACCTACAGCGTGCGTAAGTGGAACGACGCTGGGCTGATCAACCCGATCGATACCTCCCGACTCGAGCATTGGGACGACATTTTTCCAAGCCTCAAGACCCTGCCGGGAACCACGGCCAACGGGCAGAACCTGCTGGTGCCCTTCGATTGGGGCAACTCTTCGGTGCTCTACCGGACCGATCTCGTCGATCCCGCGTTCCTGGAGAACGAATCCTGGAAAATCCTGTTCGACGAGCAATATTCGGGTCGGCTCGCGATCTACGATTCGGTCGACGGGGTGATGGGCGTCGTCGGACTGGTGATCGGGGCGGAGAACCCCTTCGACATGACCGACGACGAGCTCGAGCGCGCGACCGAAATGTTGCGCAAACAGCGTGAGGTGTTGCGCTTCTACTGGACCGACCAGACCCTGGTTCAGCAGGCGCTTGCCTCGGGCGAGCTGATCGCGGCCTACGCCTGGAACGACGCGCACTGGAACCTCAAGACGGAGGGCCACCCGGTTGCCTATGCGGTTCCCAAGGAGGGCATCTACACCTGGGCGTGCGGCGTGGTCCACGTCAACACGGGCTCGGCCGACGAAGCGCTGGTTTACGACTTCTTCGACGCCTTCACCTCACCGGAGGCGGGCGAATTCCTCGTGACCGAGTACGGTTACGGCCACTCGAACATGGAAACCTTCAAGCGGGTACCCCAGGAGCAGCTCGACGTTCTGGGCATTCACGATCCGGTGAGCCATCTTACAAACGGCGTCTTCTTCGCCGAAATCGCGCCGGATGTGCGGACGAAGTACATCCAGCTCTTCGAGGAGATCAAGGCGGGGCTGTAGGACTATATTGGCCGGGATCCGCGCGTTCCGGGTTCCGGCCATCGCTCGACGCGCCGCCGCGACCGGCCGAGACCTTGCGGGGGCGCAACCCTTCCTTAACCACAACATCCTAGCGTTTCCCCCATGCCGGGCCCGGCGCTCTTTCGGGCCGAAACGTCTAGGACAATCGCGCATGCAGTGGGCCAGCCTCGATAGCTTCCTTGTCCAGGACGCGTTCTGGCAGGACAAGATGGGCAAGCCCATCGCCAACCGGGAATTTCTGCTCGCGTTGCTGAAGCACGGCACGTACGACAATTACCGCTTTTATTATCTCGACGACGAAGACCTGGAGCAGGGCAAAAATCAGCTTTCAAATCTGCTCTCCCACGACGATTTCGACCGGATCGGATTTGCGACGCAAGCCGAATTCGCCGAAGACGCGGTCGCAGGGCGAATCGACGTTCTCCATCAGGGCGATTTCACCTATTTCGCCCCCTACCTGATGGAATTCCGCGCCCGGCTGGGCGATCGCGCGGCCTATGGCGTCTCGGGTGTCACCCATTCGCTCGACCGGGTCCATCTGCATACCCGGTCGCGATTATCCCCTTGACGCAACAGGATCGGCATGATGGCCGGATGCAGATTGGTTTACTTCGTGCCGCGACCGGCGCGTGTCAGCTCTTTGGATGCTTCGGTTTCATCGAAATTCGATGGGGTGGAGCCGAAGTAATGTTTGATGGGCAGCTAATCGATCCCTTCTTCATCGAGGCCGCAAGCGTCTTCCTGATCGCGTTTGGAACATTAGCTCTATTCGGCATGATGGCCGGATGCAGATTGGTTTACTTCGTGCCGCGACCGGCGCGTGTCAGCTCTTTGGATGCTTCGGTTTCATCGAAATTCGATGGGGTGGAGCCGAAGTAATGTTTGATGGGCAGCTAATCGATCCCTTCTTCATCGAGGCCGCAAGCGTCTTCCTGATCGCGTTTGGAACATTAGCTCTATTCGGCCTCTGTTGGAATTGGATATCGAAATGGAAATGGGTGTCCAATCTCCTCGCCCAAACCCCAAGCGTTTGGGGATCTATATCAAGAAATTGTGGAGCGACGGGACGAAATAGCATCCATATTGGATGAGAAACCAAGCCCAGGGAAGCGCTCATCTATATTGCGCGACTTGTAGAATTGGAGGAATGCCTTTCGAGCTTGGGCATAAAGACACCGCGACCAATACCCATGATTGACAATTTGCAAGAAAATCGTCCGACCATTGTCGCGTGGAGTACGTTTCTAATGATGATGGCGCGGGACGCTCGAACTAACGACCTTGTGGCTGCGAAAAAACAGGAGTGATGGATGTCTTCGATGACGCGATTTGACACCCTTCTCCGCGCCGTCCTAACTAAAGGCTCGCCACCAGATCGCCGAAAATCCGTTCGGGCTGCTTCCGCCTGTTGTAGCGGTACTCAAACTCCTTCACGTACTTCTGAAGGTGCTTCTTCGAAACGTGAACGTGAGTCCCACGGATCGACAGCTTCAGGCGCGACCAAAACCCCTCAAGGCCGTTGACGTGGCAATCGCCGTCCACATATTCCCCGGCTCCATGGTTGACCGTCTCGTGTTCGAACCCGGCCTTGTCCAGTCCGTTATAGGACGCCAGCTCGTCGCTGTTGACCGTGCTGCCATGATCGACGTTCTCTTTGATGATCGGATGCAGCGTCTTTTTGCGAACGTCCGGAACAACCTTCGTCATTACATCGCCGTCGCGTTCCAACATCCCGAACACGACCGTCTTGCCGGGAGCCCCGCGTCCGCGCTTCCCGCCCGACCGCTTCCCGCCAACGTAGGTCTCATCGACCTCGACGATCCCGCCCAGCGGCGTCTCGCCGTCCGTATCGGCCATGTACTTGCGGATTTCGTGCGCCATGCGCCATGCGGTCTTGTACGTCACGCCAAGCTCGCGTTGCAGTTCCATCGCGGCCACGCCGTGCCGGGAATTGGAGAACAAGTGCATCGCATAGAACCACTTGTGAAGCGGCGTGCGCGAGCGCTCCATTATCGTGCCCACGGTCGGATGCAACTGGTGTTTGCAGTGCTGGCACACATAGGCGCGCTCGCGTGTCATGCGATAGAATTTGCCGTGCGTGCCGCACTTCGGGCAGTCCAGCTCCGTTCCGCCGTAGCGCTCTACCATGATACGCTTCAAGCACGCTTCGTCGTCTGGGAACTGCTGTTGAAATTCGTAGAACGTGGTCATGGCGACCTCCTATGTACTGAGAATAGGGATCGACTAGTGTTGCGTCAAGGGGATAATCGCGTACCCGGTTGTTGCAGATCCTGCTCGGCGACCCCGGTCGTTCGATACGATCGTGTGCACCAGCGATTGTGCCCAAACGATGCTCAGGAGCGCGTTCGCGGACATCGCCCAAGCTTTCGCGAGCCGCTTCGATGCAACCACGGCGAAACCGCCGGAGCTGGTCCGCATCCCGTTGGGCCTGTCGGACGACTACGACAAGACGCCCGATCGCGCCGCCTGCCGGGCGGAGCTCGGGATTTCCGACGACGAGCTCGTCCTGTTTTCGCTGGGACGCTTCTCGGTACGCCGCAAAATGGACCTCTCGCCGTTCCTCGAATGCTTGCAACACCTCGTCTCCAGGAACCGGCTGCCGCCGCTCAGCCTGATTCTCGCCGGCGGAGGCAACGAGTCCGACGTCGGGCTGGCCCGCCAGTTGATCGACAGCCTGGGCCTGCAGGACGTCGTTCAGATCGAGGCCAACCATTCATTCGAGCGCAAGCGGGTTCTCTACGGCGCGGCGGATATCTTCGTCTCGCTCGCGGACAATCATCAGGAGACGTTCGGACTGACGGTGATCGAGGCGATGGCCCACCGCTTGCCAGCCGTGGTCTCGGATTTCAACGGGTATCGTGAGCTGGTCGATCACGGCACGACGGGCTTTTGTATTCCGACCTATGGCAGTCCGTCGGAAGATCCCTGGCAGGGCATCGCCGGCCTGCTCGATCCCTCGGTGCTGGGCTTTTATCGGAGCCAGAAGGTCGCGCTCGATCTCGCCAAGCTGGCCGAAGCTCTGGTTGCGCTTGCAGCCAACGCCGATTTGCGTCGCACCATGGGCGAGGCGGGAAAGGCGGCGGGCGCGGCCTATCGCTGGGCAGCGATAATTCCGCAGTACGAGGCGATGTGGGCGGAGCAGGACACCAGGATGAAGAATGCCCGAGCGAGCGAAAACGCCGCCCAGACCAATGGCATCGCGCCGTTGCTCACGCCCGATTTCGCCCGCGTGTTCGGTCATTTCCCGAGCCGGGTCCTGAACGACGACACGGCCGTAAAAATCAGCGCCTATTGCCTCGATCGCGTTGCCGAAGGCTTCACGCCGACGATCTACGCCGCGCTAAAGGGCCGGCTGCAGTTTCCGATGATGCAGGAGATCATGGGCCGGATGGGTGAGGTGCCCGTGGCTTTGGGGCCGGTCATCGACGGCGCCTGCGAGGCAACGGGCTCGCCCCGCGAACGGGTCGTGCGGACCTTCGATTTCCTGCTGAAGCACGGCTATATCGACGTCGAAAAACAAGATTAAGACGCTGAAATAATTAACATTCCGGGACATTCACGGCGAGACCGCCCTGGCTGGTCTCCTTGTACTTGCTTTGCATGTCGTGCCCGGTCTGGCGCATGGTCTCGATCACGTTATCCAGCGAGACGTAGTGAAAGCCGTCGCCCTTGAGCGCCAGCGACGCCGCGTTGATTGCCTTGACCGCGCCCATCGCGTTGCGCTCGATGCAGGGAATCTGGACCAGCCCGCCGATCGGGTCGCAGGTCATGCCGAGATGGTGTTCCATGCCGATCTCGGCGGCGTTTTCGATCTGCTCGTTCGTGCCGCCGAGCGCAGCGGCGAGGCCCGCAGCGGCCATCGCGCAGGCGGTGCCCACCTCTCCCTGGCAACCCATCTCCGCGCCCGAGATCGAGGCGTTGCGCTTGACCAGCGCGCCGATGGCGGCGGCGGTGAGCAGGAAATCGCTCACCCCCGCATCGTCGGCATCGAGACAAAACTCGGTGTAGAAGCGAAGCACCGCGGGGAGCACGCCCGCCGCCCCGTTGGTTGGTGCGGTGACGATCCGCCCGCCGGCGGCGTTCTGCTCGTTGACCGCGATGGCATAGACGCTGACCCAGTCCATCACCTCGTTGGGCGGAGCGGCGTTGCGCTGGCGCTGCTGGACAAGACTGCGCTTGAGGTCGCGCGCCCGGCGGCGGACGTTGAGCTTGCCCGGCAGATTGCCGGTCATGTTGCAGCCCCGCTCGATGCATTCGTCCATCGTGCGGGCAATCGCCTGGATCCCCTCGCGAACGCTTGGCGCATCGGCGCGGGAGGTCTCATTCTCCATCATAATCTGGGCGATGGTGAGCTTCTCTTCGCGCCCGATCGCCAAAAGCTCGTCGGCGGAGGTGAAGTTGTAGGGCACTCGATCGGCCGCCGAGCGGGCCGCGCCCTCGTCGTCCTCCATGTCTTCGGCGGTGACCACGAAGCCACCCCCGACGGAGTAGTAGTCGGTGCTCGCCAGGGTCTCCCCGCCTGCGTCATACGCGGAAAAGCGCATACCGTTGGTGTGATGGGGCAGAAGCTCGCCCCCTTCAAAGACCAGGTCGGTGTCCTCGACGAAGGGGACCGTCTGCCTGCCCAGCAGGACGATCTCCCGGCTGTCGCGGATCGCCTTGAGCAGGCCTTGAACGGCGTCGGGATCCACCTCGTCGGGCCGTTCACCGGACAACCCGAGCAGGATCGCCGTATCGCTGCCGTGGCCGTGGCCGGTCAGTGCGAGGGAGCCGTAAAGCTGCACCGTGACCCGGGCGATGCTTTCGAAGCGCTCCGCCGCGATGTGGCCTTCGAGGAAATGACGCGCGGCGCGCATGGGACCGACGGTATGGGAACTCGACGGCCCGATGCCGATCTTGAACAGCTCAAAGAGGCTAACGGTCATTCCAATCCCCCGCCGGATGCGTCAGTCACGGTACTCCGCCATCGCATCGAGCAGCCAGCTTGCTAAATAGCGCGCAAAAGAGCAGCGCACATAAAGGTCGTATTCGGGCGCGTCGTCAAGCTGGTGGAGTAGGATCTGCGCCCGGGCGAGGGCTGTTTGGGCGCAGTCGTCGGGACCGAAGGCCCGGGGGTGCAGATCGAGCCGGCACCCCTTGGCCAGCACGTCGCGCGCGCGTGCGCCGGACAGGCCCAGGACCGCGCGGCTGGCGCCGACATCGACGATCGAGCCATGGCGCACGCCCAGCGTTTTCCGAAGACCCGCCTCGATCGCGGCTTCGCCGTCCGGGGGACCGGTGAGCAACCACTCGTCGGGACCCAGCCAGAGGGCGGCCCACCCGGCGGCCTGGTTGACCCTGTTGGCGTCGCGCGGCAACGGGACGCCGATAATTTCGGTCACCGCCTGCTGAACCCCGGGATCGCCCGCATCGGCACGCAAATCGAGCTGGGCGCGGGCAGCGCGCTCGACCAGCCGGACAGCCCTGCCCGAAGCCGCCGCGAGGGCATCGGTCAGGGTGCCGAGGGGGCTATGGCCGATCGCGGTCCTAGCCATCGGAGAGGCTCAGCCGGTCGAAGGATGGCGGGGTGATCCGGGCCTTGACGGTGTTGCCCGCAAGCGGCGCATAGAGCGTCGCGCCGTGGCGCGCCCGACCGTTCCTGACGAGGGCCATGGCGATCGAGCGGCCGAGGGTCTCACTGTAATAGCTGGACGTGACATGGCCGACCATCGGCACCGGCTTGGAGTGGTGGAGATCGTCGACGAGCTGGGCACCCTCCGGCAGGACGTCCGTGGATTTCTCGGTCAACAGCCCGACCAGCTGCTTGCGGTCGGCCCGCGCTGTATCGGAGCGGGAAAAGGCCCGCTTGCCAATGAAATCCGGCTTTTTCCTGGAGACGATCCAGCCCATACCCAGATCAAGCGGCGTGACCGTGCCATCAGTCTCCTGGCCGGCGATGATGAAGCCCCGCTCGGCACGGAGCACATGCATCGCTTCCGTGCCGTAAGGGGTGATCCCGAAGGGTGCACCCGCTTCCATGACCGCTTCCCAGAGACCAAGACCGTGCATCCACGGCACGTTGATCTCGAAGGCAAGCTCGCCCGTGAAGCTGATCCGAAAGACCCGCGCCTGCACGCCCGCCACACGGCCTTCCTTCACGCTCATGAAGGGAAAGCTCTCGTCATCGAAGGGGAAATCGGGATCGAGCGCAGCCAACACCTCGCGCGCCTTGGGCCCCGCGAGCGAGACCGTCGCCCATTGCTCGGTCACCGAGGTGCAGTAGACCCGCAGCCCGGACCATTCGGTCTGCAGCCACTCCTCGAGCCAATCGAGCACGGCGGCCGCGTTGCCCGTCGTCGTGGTCATCAGATAGCGCTCCGGGCCGAGGCGCGCGATCGTGCCATCGTCGAAGATCATGCCGTCGTCCTTGCACATGATCCCGTAGCGCGCCCGGCCGATATCGAGCGTCGAGATGGTATTGGTGTATACCCGGTCGAGGAAGGCCGCGGTGTCCGGTCCCTGGATGTCGATCTTGCCCAACGTCGAGGCGTCGAGCACGCCGACCGCCTCGCGCGCAGCCCGGCACTCGCGGTTGACCGCGAGATCCCGGTTCTCTCCCGCTTGGGGATACCACCAGGGACGCTTCCATTGGCCAACGTTCTCGAACACGGCGCTCCGGGCCTCATGCCAGGGATGGATCGTCGTGTAACGCACCGGGTCCATCAGCGCCCCGACATCGCGCCCGGCGAGCGCACCGAAGGTGACCGGCGTATAAGGTGGGCGAAAGGTGGTGGTGCCCACCTCGGGAATCGCGCGTCCCAGCGTCGCCGCAAGAATTGCGAGCGCGTTGACGTTCGAGGTCTTGCCCTGGTCGGTGCCCATGCCGGCGGTGGTGTAGCGCTTGACGTGTTCAACGGAATGAAAGCCTTCGCGCACAGCGAGCCGAATGTCGGCGGCAGTCACGTCGTCCTGCCAGTCGATGAAATGCTTCGCCTTGCCGTGACCAACGGGCTCCTTGCCGGGTACCAGCCAGCGGGCCTCGATGGTGCCGGCGGCGGGCTCTTCGACAGCGGGGGTCGGGGGTGGCGTTGTTTCAAAACCGGTGGCACACGCGGCTTGGGCACCGGCGGCGAAGCCCTCCACAAGCGCCGCCCCGAGACCGAAGGTGCCCTTCGCGCCGCCAACAGATTGTTCCGCCTGCCTCGACAGATCCGGAACCAGCGCGACTTGCCGTTCGTCGAGGCGGAGCGTGCCGCCCGACTGGCTGGCCAGATGAACCGCCGGGCTCCAGCCTCCCGAGACGGCCAAGAGATCGCAGCGAATTGGCCGGACTTTGCCGGTTACGCTGTCGCCGTCCCGGCCGAGCGCCATGACCTCGACGCCAGTTATCCGCTTCACCCCGCTGGTTCCAACAATCGCCGAGCCGCACAGGATCTCGACGGCGCGATTGCCGACCGCGTCGACGAGCTCGCCGGCCGGTGCGGTGCGGGTGTCGACCACCGCCGCAACCTGCGCGCCTGCGTCCAGCAAATCGAGAACCGTCTCGTAAGCCGCATCATTGTTGGTGAACAGCACGGCGCGACCTCCGGGGACAGCCGCGTAACGCCTGACGTAAGCCTGCACCGCACCCGCCAGCATGACACCCGGCCGGTCGTTATCGGCGAAGACGAGCGGGCGCTCGTGAGCGCCGGTTGCCAGAACGACCCGCTTGGCGTCGATGTGCCAGAGGCGTTGGCGTGCCAGCCCGGGTGCGGCGCCCGGCTCCAGATGATCCGTTCGTCGCTCGAGCGTCGCCAGATGGTTGTGATCGTAATAGCCGAAGACGGTGGTGCGCGGCAGGAGCCGGACCTCCGCTGTAGAACTCAGCTCCGCAAGCGTTTCCGTCGCCCAGCGCTCGGCCGGCGCGCCGTTCAGGGTCCGGTTCCGGGCAAGCAGGCTGCCGCCGATCTCCGCCTGCTCGTCGGCGAGTATGACACGCGCACCCGAGCGCGCCGCGGCCAATGTGGCTGCAAGCCCCGCTGGCCCACCACCGACGATGAGAACGTCGCAATGGACATGCATCTTGTCGTAAATATCCGGATCGGGCCCTTCAGGCGTGCGGCCCAGCCCCGCCATGCGCCGGATCGCAGGCTCGTAGAGCCGCTGCCATAGAGCCGGAGGCCACATGAAAGTCTTGTAATAGAAGCCGGCCGCAAACAGCTTGGCAAAGCGATTGTTTATCGCGCCGAAATCCCGCTCGACACTGGGCCAGGCGTTGACGCCACGGGCGATCAGCCCGCCATAGAGCTCGACCTGCGTGGCGCGGAGATTGGGTTCGCTATAGGCACCCTCGGCGAGCTGCACGAGTGCCGCAGGTTCCTCCGCGCCCGCCGAGAGAATGCCCCGGGGACGGTGATATTTGAAGCTGCGGCTGATCAGATGAACGCCGTTCGCGAGCAGGGCGGACGCGAGCGTATCGCCCGCGAAACCCACATAGCGACGGCCGTTGAAGGTGAAGCGAAGCGGCCGGTTCCGATCGATCCGCCCACCCTTGGGCATCCTGAAACCTGCGCCCATGTTCAGTCTCTCTCTCCGGGCCCGGGCGGCCTCTCGCCCATCCTGTAGACCGCCGCAATTTCGTGACTCACGGTATGGCGAAGGGTGTTGAACCAGCGCCGGCAGCCCTGGGCATGGAACCATCGCTCCCGGTGCCAACCCTTGGGGTTATGTCGCATGAAGAGATAGTCGGCCCAGTCTTCATCGGACTGAGCATTGGGCTCCTCGGGGCGCACGATATGGGCCTCGCCGCCGCAACGGAACTCGGTTTCGGGCCGCGCGCCGCACCAGGGACAGGGGATCGTCAGCATGGGTTCTGCGCTCCTAATGGGCCACGGCGGCCGCGCCGTGCTCGTCAACCAACGCGCCACTCGCAAACCGGTCGAGCGAGAACGCGGCATTGAGCGCGTGGGGCGCATCGTTGGCGATGGTGTGAGCGAAGACCCAGCCTGACCCCGGCGTCGCCTTGAAGCCTCCGGTACCCCACCCGCCGTTGATATAGAGCCCGTCGACGGGCGTCTGCGAGATGATCGGCGAAGCATCCGGGCAGACGTCGACGATGCCGCCCCAGCTTCGCATCATTCGAAGCCGGCTGAAGATCGGGAACAGCTCGATGATCGCCCCCATCTGCTCCTCGATGACATGCAGGCCGCCCCGCTGGCCGTAGGAAATGAAGCCGTCGATGCCGGCACCGATGACGAGCTCGCCCTTGTCGGACTGACTGACATAAACATGCACAGCGTTCGACATGACGACCGTCGGCATGACGGGCTTCAGCGGCTCCGAGACCAGGGCCTGCAAGGGGTGACTCTCGATCGGCAGGCGGATGCCCGCCATCGCGGCCAGGACCGAGTTATGCCCGGCTGCTACGATGCCGACCTTCTTAGCCTGAACGGTGCCCCGGGTGGTCTCAACGCCGACGACCCGGCCCGCAACGACGGTGATACCCGTCACCTCACAATTCTGGATGACGTCGACGCCCCTGGCGTCGGCGCCGCGTGCGAAGCCCCAGGCAACGGCATCGTGACGCGCCACGCCGCCCCGGCGTTGCAGGGTCGAGCCCATCACGGGATAACGCGCGCTTCTCGAGACGTCGATGATCGGACAGAACGCCTTGACCTGGGCGGCCGTGAGCCACTCCGCGTCGACGCCGTTGAGCCGGTTCGCGTTGATGCGCCGGGTCGCCTCCTGCACGTCGTGAACGGTGTGGCAAAGATTCATCACGCCACGCTGGCTCAGCATGACGTTGTAGTTGAGATCCCGGGACAGACCTTCCCAAAGTTTGAGCGAATGCTCGTAGATCGCTGCGCTCTCGTCCCACAGATAGTTGGAGCGGATAATCGTCGTGTTTCGCCCGGTATTGCCGCCGCCCAGCCAGCCTTTCTCGAGCACCGCGATGTTCGTGATCCCGTGCAGCTTGGCGAGGTAATAGGCGGTTGCCAGGCCGTGACCGCCGGCGCCGATGATGACCGCGTCGTAGACCGGCTTGGGCTCGGGATTGCGCCACTGGGGGCTCCAGCCCTCGTTATGGCCGAGCGCATTACGCGCCAGGCTGAAGATCGAAAATTTGGTCATCGCAGTCCAATTGTCGTTACGCGGTGAATGAGAAAAGCGCGCGGGACTCTGGCTAACCCGCCCGCCGCTTGCAAGAGGAAACGGGCGAGTCAGCGTCCAGGCGCAGTTTCGCGATCAGGCGCCGTCAGCTGTTCTGAGCGCTTCGGTCGCGAGGCCGTCGACTGCCAGGCTGTCGGGGTCGAGAACCACGCCGTAGAGTTCTTTTGCATCCTCGATCGTAATCAGCTCGTTGACGACGTCGTCCACAACCAGCGCGGGGTCGCGCTCGAAGGGGTTGCCGTAGCCGCCGCCCCCGGCGGTCCGGTGGCTGAGCAAAGTGCCGGCCGGAATCGAGACTGCACTTTTTTGGATGTAACGGGCCTCCTTGTCGGTTCCGGGATCGACAACCAGCTCGCTGCCACCTCCGGGTTGACCGCCAAACAAGCCATAGGGCGGGTATTTGTTGCGATCCAGCGCAATCGTGAACTGCCCGGGGATCGTGATGTGGTAGTCGTAGATGATCCCGTACCCGCCGCGATGTTTGCCGGCGCCCGCCGAGCGTTCCTGCAGCTCGTAGCGCTCGGCAATGAGCGCCGGGAACTTAGTCTCCATGACCTCGATGGGGATGTTGTAGTTGTCTCCGCTGCCGAGTGAGACCATCGCCGTATTGCCATCGGCCTTTGCGCGCCCGCCCCAGCCGCCGGCGCCGCACCAGAAATGAACGAACTCCTGGCTGCTCTTGGGATCCTGACCCGAGATCGTCATGCAGCTAAAGCAGCCGAAGGTGCCCCCAATCACCTCACCGGGCAGCACGTCGGCCAGAGCTTGGAGAATGAGTTCGATCAGCCGTGTTCCGACGTCGCCCATACCTGTGGTGACCGGCGCAGGGTGCTGGGGCCGGAACACCGAACCGGGCTCGGCCGTGATGTGAATTGGCCGGTAGGAGCCCTCGTTGGCACCCAGCGACGTGTCGGCCAGGAACATGATGGTCTCGCGCGACATCGAAACCGTATTGACCCAATGGCAATTTCCCGATGCGCCGTTACGCTGCCCGGCGCTGCCCGTGAAATCAATCGTGATATCGCTTCCCTCGACGGTGACGGCGACACAGATCGGGATCGGCTCGTCGCTTACGCCGTCGGCATCGGAAAATCCGGACGCCTCGTAAACCCCGTCGGGGACCTTCTCGATCGCCGCGCGGGTGATGCGCTCGCCATGATCGAGCAGGGCGTCGACCGCCCGATTCAGAAGCTGGGCACTGTTCTTCTCGAGCCAGGCGTGGGCCCGGATCTCGGCCGTCTTGCCGGCCGCGATCTGGGCCGCCAGGTCGCCCCGGGAGAGATGGGGCACGCGCATGTTGGAGAACAGAATTTCCTGGATTTCGCCGTTCATCTTGCCGGCGTCGGCGAGCTTGACCGGCGGAATGCTGATGCCCTCCTGATAGGTGTTTTGGGCGTCCGACGACCAGCTGCCGGGATCCTTGCCGCCAATGTCGAGATGGTGGGCCTTGTTCGCCGCCAGCATGACGAGCGCGCCCTCCCAGAATACGGGCATGACGATATTGATATCGTTCTTGTGGGTGCCCCCGCCGGTGTAGGGATCGTTCGACATGTAGATATCGCCGGGCTTCATTGCCGAGAGCGGAAAACGATCGGTGATCGCCTCGATGACGAAATTCATGCTGCCGTTGAAGATCGGGATACCCTCGGCCTGAGCAATCAGCCGGCCCTGGCCATCGAACAGCACGCATGAAAAATCGTGCACCTCGCGAATGATGGTGGAATAGGAGGTCCGGCCTAGGGTAATCGTCATTTCGTGGACGATCGAATTGAGCCCTGCGCGCACGACCTCGAGGGTCACGGCGTCGATCGTGCCGCCGCCCGATCCATCGGTCTCCGTTTTCCCTGCCGCCATCACTGCCTCCTTGCCCGTCATGCTCTCTCGCGCTCTTCGATGAGCAGATTTCGAAACTTGTCCACGCTCGCCTGCTGCCCCGCAAGCACCACCGTCGTCGCCCGCGGATCCTCGATCACGGCGGGCCCGGCGATCACGTCGCCTGGCCGGAGCGATTCGACGAAATAAATCGGCGTGTCGATTTCCTCACCCTCGAACCAGACACCTCGCCGGTTGCTGGGCTCGAGCGGCTTGTCGGGACCCTTGCGGGGCGCGTATTCCGGCAGGGCCGGACGGTCCATCCGGCCGATCGCGCTGACTCTTAAATTTACGACCTCGACCGGAAACTCTGACGTCGCATAGCCGTATAGTTTTTCGTGGATTGCGCTGAAATCCTTCTGGATCCTCGACGCATCGAAGGTGCCGGCCTCGATGGGAACGTTCAGGTAATACTCCTGACCGATATAGCGGACATCGAGGCCGTGCCGGGACTCGCAATCCGCCTCGGCCATGCCTTCCACGATCAAACGACCGCGCACGTCCTGTTCCATTCCCGCCATAAGCCGGCCGATTTCGGGGAAATCGGCGTCGGCGAGGGCGCGCACATGGGTGCGCGAGGCGTCGTAGCGAAAGTCGGTCGCGAGCATGCCGATCGCCGAGAGCGCACCGGGGTTGTTCGGAACGACCGCCCGGGGCACGTCGCCCGTCCGCAGCAGATGGCCCGCGACCAAGCCACCCGCGCCGCCAAACGCCATGAGCACGAAGTCCCGGGGATCCTGGCCGCGCGCAACGAGGATGGACCACATCGCCTTGGACATGTTGGTCGAGACGACCTTGATGATGCCTTCGGCCGCCGCCTCGACGGTCATGCCCAGGGGGTCGGCAATCGTCTCCTTTATGGCCGTTCGCGCACCTGCCGTATCGAGACTCATTTCGCCACCCAGGAAATAATCGGGATCGAGCCGGCCCAGCACCAGGCAGGCATCCGAGACAGTCGGCTGCTCGCCGCCTCGGCCGTAGCACACCGGTCCGGGCTCGGCGCCCGCACTCTGGGGCCCGACCCGGAGCGCGCCGCCCTCGTCAAGCCAGGCGATCGAGCCGCCTCCTGCGCCGATTGCGAGAATCTCGATCATCGGGGCGAGGATCGGCCACATGTGGACATCGCTCTCGTCGACCGTGATCGCCCGGCCCTCGGCGATGACGCCCATGTCGCTGCTGGTTCCGCCCATGTCGATGGTCACGACATTATCGCGACCGATCGCCTTCGAGAGATAGAGCCCGCCCATGACGCCGCCGCTCGGCCCCGACATCACCGTGCGAACCGGAAATTCTCGCGCCGCGTTCGCGGTGATGACGCCGCCGTTCGACTGCATGACATAGAGGTCGCGCCGCAGGCCCCGCTCGGTAAGCTCGCCGGTCAGGCGATCGAGATAGGACGAAATGATCGGCGTTGTCGCGGCGTTGATACAAGCGGTCGAGGTGCGCTCGAACTCGCGGACTTCGCTTGCGACGTCCGACGACAGGCAGACCACTATGTCAGGGTGCATTTCGGCGATAATCGTTCGGATCCGGCGCTCGTGATCGGAGTTTGCATAGGAGTGAAGCAGGCAGACGGCGACCGCATCGACCCCGGCGTCGTGGATCCTGTCCACCGCCGCGCACACACTCGCGTCGTCGAGGTCGCGCACCACCGTGCCGTCGAAGCGCACCCGTTCATCGACCTCGAAGCGCAGCCGGCGGGGGATAAGCGGCGCCGGTTTGACGTATTTCATGTCGTACATAAAGGGGTTGTTGGTGCGCATGATTTCGAGAACGTCGCGAAATCCACGGGTCGTGATGATCGCCGTCTTGGGCAATTTGCGCTGAATCAGGGCGTTGAGCACCACGGTCGCGCCGTGGACGAAATAATCCACCTCGCCGAGCGTGATCGCCCGACCCGGTCCACGCTCACCGCTTGCTTCTTCAAGGATACGGGTCACGCCGGTCAGCACACCGTCCTTGAAGTCTTTCGGAGTCGACGATGTCTTTTGGACATGAAGCTGTCCATCGTCGTCGAGCAGGACGAGGTCCGTGAACGTTCCGCCGATATCGGCTGAGAGTCGCGCGCCCATCGCCGTTTGCTCCCTTCCAGCTCCGTCTTACCCCTGGCCCGGGCTCAGTCGGGCCGCCAGACTTCCTGCAACGTGCCGCTGTCATCGACTACGAGCACGCCACGCGGGAAGGTATTGAGATTCTCGATTCCGTCCTTGGTGATCCGGCAGATATCGTGATGACGGAAGCCGCCCAGCCCGTCGACATTCGTCATGGGCTCCATGGTGACGATCATATTTTCCTGCAGCACAGTATCATTGAACTGTCGCAGCTCGCCGCCTTCCTCGCGGCCATACCAGAAGGTCATGATGCCGACTGAATGACCCGATCCGAACGAGCGGCCCTCAAGCAATCCGGCCTCTTCATAGATCGGGTTGATCGCCGCGTCCACGTCGGAGCATTTGATGCCGGCGCGCAAGGTCTCGAGTCCCTTGTGATGGACCCTGACGTTGTTCTTGAAGATCTCCAGCGCGTCGTCCGGGATATGGCCCCAATAGAGACTGCGCTCGAGGACATGGTAATAGCAGGCGAGGATGCAATAGGGGTTGAGGCTCAACATCTCGCCCTTCTGAACCTCGCGGTGGGCGTTCATGATATGGCCGACGCGGCTCCGATAGGGACCGGTCTGAAACCAGGTCATGTTCATGTTGTCGACTTCGATGTCCGGAAACCGCTTGCGCAGCTCGTCCTCAATGGCGCTGTTCGACGCTCGCGCGACCTCGACCTCGGTCACGCCGGGCTTCAGCGCGTCGATTGCGGCATAACCGCCGACCTCGCAGAGCTCGACGCCGTGGCGGATGATCGAGACCTCCTCGTCGGACTTGATCAGTCTCTTGCGCATGGTCGGGGTACCGACATCCGCCCACTCGAAGCCTGGTAGGCGCTCGTCGAGCAGGCGCTTCACGGCGACGGGGCAGACATCTTCCTCGTAGCCCAGCCGCCCGCTCTTGATGCTGTTGTCGGCGAGAACCTCCTTGAGAAGCCGGATGTTGTTGTCGATCGGGTTCATCTCCCAATCGTGGAACAGGCGGATATCCTTGTAGTAGCAACAGAGCGCCGGGCGCTGGTCCTCGATCAGCGAGACGATCAGCGCCGGTTCGCCGTGGCGCGGGATTACCGCTGAATGAAGCCGGCCGTAGGGCGGGCAATAGAAACCGGTGTAGTAGACGACGTTGTGGACCGACGTGAGAAAGACGGCCTCGAAGCCCATCTCGTCCATCAGCGAGTGAAGGTTGGTCAACCGTCGCCGCATCTCCTCGATCGACCAGATTTTCTGGGTCGCGATGGTTTCCGTCATTTTGCCTCCCGTCTTCCAACTGGTTCGGCCAGAGCCCCGAAGAATGGCGCTTCCCGAGCGCCTTCGGCCTGAGTCCTAGCATGGGAGCTTTCATCAGCGAAATTCAATTTGTTAATATTTATATTTACGTTGCCAATGGAATTGGAGTCACGGTGGTGGGACGCTCGCGGTTGCCTGAATTTGATTGACATACATCATCGAAAATCCTAAAGTCAAAAAAATGAATATCGTATCCGAATATGGGATGTGTCGTGAAATCCGCAGTCTTCGCGAACCATCGAGAGGACATCGGCAACCATGAGTATGCGAATTGCGATCGATACAGGGGGCACGTTCACGGACGTGGTCGCGATCGACGAGGACACCGGCAACCAGTATGCCGTGAAGACCCCGAGCACGCCGTCAGACCCCAGCATCGGCCTGCTCGACGGAGTCCACAAGGCGACGGCCGTGGCCGGCAAGAGCGAGCGTGACGTCGTCCAGCTGCTGCACGGTTCGACGACCGCGACGAACGCCGTTTTGGAGCACAAGTTCGAAGGCCTCGGATTGATTGTGACCCAAGGCTTTCGCCAGATCATCGAGATCGCGCGCCAATCGGTTCCCGATGGCTATGGCAATTCCTTCTTCTGGGTCAAGCCGCCGCGCCTCGTACCACTCCATCTGGTCCGTGAGGCGCCCGGGCGGATGACCCACGAGGGTGCGGAAATCGCCGCCCTCGACGAACAGGCGGTGCTCGATGGGGTCGACGAATTGGCTGAGTTGGGCGTGCGCTGCATCGCCGTCTGCCTGCTGCATTCCTATGCCAACGACGCGCACGAACGCAGGATCGGCGAGCTCGTCGCCGAACGCCACCCCGACCTCTTCGTCTCGCTTTCCTCGGTCGTCTTGCCCGAATACCGGGAATATGAACGCGCCATGACGACGCTCGTCGACGTGCTGGTCAAACCTTACTGCAAGACCTATCTGCAGCACGCCGGCGATCAAGTCCGCGCCGAAGCCGGAGACGTTCCATTTCTGATCATGCAGTCGAACGGCGGCGTCGTGAAGCACGCGACAGCGGGCGAGCGGCCCGTCACCATGCTGCTCTCGGGACCGGCCGCGGGCGTGCTCGGCGCCATCCACATGTCCAGGCTTGCGGGCTTCGACGACATCCTCACCCTCGACGTCGGCGGCACCTCGACGGACGTCTCGCTGGTCGAAAAACTCAAGCCCCAGATGACCAGTCATTCGCTGGTCGAGCACTATCCGGTCAAGACCCCGATGCTCGACATCGCGACCGTGGGAACTGGTGGCGGCTCGCTCGCCTGGGTCGACGATTACGGCGCGTTGAAGGTCGGCCCCAAGAGCGCCGGCGCCGACCCGGGCCCGATCTGTTACGACCGGAGGGGCACCCAGCCGACTGTGACCGACGCGGCCGTGGTGCTGGGCAGGCTGCCGGGTGCCCTGGTTGGCGGCGAGCTAGCGCTCGATGCGGTGGCGGCGCGAACCGCATTCACCGAACTCGGCCAGCGCTTCGACCTGTCGCCCGAGGAAACCGCGGCCGGCGTGTTCGAAATCGCGGCGGCCAACCAGGTTCATGGAATTCGCCAGGTCACGACCACCCGGGGCCGCGATCCCGGCCTCTATACCCTGGTGGCGTTCGGCGGCGCCGGCGGCATGTTCGCGGCGGACGTCGCGGATTTCCTCGATATCCGGCGTGTGCTCTCACCACCCAACCCGGGCAATTTGTCCGCCTACGGCCTGCATGTCTCGGATATCAAGCGCGACTACATCCGGACCCTGGTCCGCCAGGAGTCGACCGCGGACACGGCCGAGATCGATCGCACCTGGTTGGACCTCGAACAGGTCGGCCGGGACGAGGTGATGGCCGAGGGCGTACCCGAGGACAAGGTCGAACTTCACCGCACCGCCGACGTTCGCTATGTGGGCGAAGGCCATGAGGTCCCGGTCGAGATTCCTCCCGGCATGACAGGTCCGGAGGCCATTGCGGCGATGTGGTCGGCCTTCCACCGGGTCCATGAGGAGACTTTTGGCTTCGAATATGACGGGAAACAGGACGTGGAGCTGGTCAATCTCCGCGTCCAAGCAATCGGCCAAGTCCACCGCCCGGAGGTTCTCGAAAAGCCCGACACCGGGCGCCCGGCCGAGCCGGTCGCCACGCGGCCCGTGTTCTGGCGGGATCACGGCTGGATCGACTGCCCGATCTACCGGCGTGACGATCTTAATCCGGAGACCCAGCTAATCGGCCCGTTGATCGCCGAGGAATACGGCTCGACCGTCGTCGTCCCCGCGAACTGGTCCGTCGCGTGCGATCGCTTCGGAAATCTTGTATTGGAGAAGGTGCAATGACGAAGACAAGCAGGAAGCCCTCACTTGGGCCGATAGAGCTCGAGGTCATCACCGGAACCATCCGCTCCGCCGAGCTCGAAATCGAGGCGGCCGTCGAGCGCACCTCGCGGTCGCCGATGATCCGCGATCAGCACGACTATCGCGTGGCCCTGTTCGACGCCAGGGGCCGTAAGCTGACCGGACGCTCTTATTCCGCCCTCGTCGAGCCCGTATTCGAATATTTCGGGGATGACGATATCCACGAGGGCGATGTCTTCTTCTGGAACGATCCCTACAATAGCGCCGGCGGCATCGGCCATGTGCCGGACCTGTGCACGACGATCCCGATCTTCCACGAGGGCCGGCTGATCGGCTTCAGCCAAGTGTTCGGCCATCACGACGATGTCGGTGGCATGGTTCCGGGAAGCCTTCCCGTCCAGGCGACCGACATGTGGTCCGAAGGGCTCGTCATCCCCCCGATCAAGCTCTACGAGAAAGGCGTGCTCAATACGGCGGCCTACGCCATCATCGGACGAAATTCTCGCCTCGCGGATCACCTGCAGGGCGACATCGACGCCGAGATCGGCGCCGCGCGCCTGGGCTCGCAGCGGGTCGTTGCCATGGCGGAGCGTTACGGAGCGGGTGCGCTGGAAGCCGCGTTCGAGGCGATCATCGAGAACTGCGCCGAAACACTCCGGCGCGAACTGCTGCCGAAGATCAAGGACGGCGTCTACAGCTGGGAAGACTACATCGAGAACGATGGCGTCGACGCGCCGCACCTGCACGCCTTTCGGGTCACCATGACCAAGACGCCCGACAAGATCACCCTGGATTTCACGGGCACGGATCCGGAAGCCAAGGGGCCGATCAACTGGCCAATCGACTATTGCGAGGGCCGGTTCGTGCGCAAATGGATGGCGCCGGTGCTACGCTCGCTTGCCGACTCGCCCGAGCGTGCCGCCGAGATCGACATGAACGAAGGCGTGCTCGATGTGATCGACGTCGTGTTTCCCGAAAAAGGGACACTTGTGACGCCCACCTTCGGCAAACCCACGGGCCTGCGCTTCTTCATTCTGCTGCGTGCGCTGGGCGTCTTCGCCGCCTGCCTGTCGAAGGCGACCGGGGGCCGGATGCCTGCGGATCACGAAACGATCCGCATCTGGGGCCTGCACGGCGGCAAGACGAACGAGGATTTCTACCTCTTCCGCGAGGTGTTGGGCGGGGGCGGGCCGGGCCGGCCTTGGGCGGACGGAAGCGACGTCGTTCACATCGTGCCCAATTCGCGCAACCTGCCCGCCGAGTTTTCCGAAACCCGCTATCCCATCCGGGTCGAACAGCTTGGCCTGAACGAGGATTCCGGCGGTGCAGGGTATCGGCGCGGCGGGCTCGGCTATGACAAACGCATCCGTGTGCTTCAGGGTTCGAAGCTGCTCTCGAACGCCGACCGGGCGATGCTGAACGCCTACGGTGTAAACGGCGGCAAGCCGGGCGAGACCTACGCCATATCGATTGCCGAACCGGACGGCACCGATCGGGCGGCGCCCGGCATGGTCGATAACGTGGACGTCGAAGCCGGGTCGGTCGTGCGCATCGTCACGACGGGCGGCGGCGGCTGGGGCGATGCGCTCCAGCGCGAACCCGAACGTGTGCGCTACGACGTCCAGTGCGGTGTCGTCTCCGTGCAGGCGGCGCACGATGAATACGGCGTCGTCCTCGTCCGCGACGGTGCGGTCTGGCGGGTCGACGAGGGCGCAACCACCCACGTGCGCGCCGAGATGCGTGAGACGCGCGGCCCGCTTCCGATGTTTGACCGGGGACCCTATTTCGAGGCCAAGAAGGCCGCAGACGGGATCGCCTGGCCCGAAGGTTGGAGGGATCCCGACGAGGGCTGGCTCGCCAATTCCGAATGGTCCGGCGAGCAAGCGGCGGAGTAAGATGGTCGGCACCAGATATCGGAGACCATCGGCCGGAGCGTGGCCGTAATGCGCGACACAATTCGCCTCCTTCTGGGCCACGAACCCCGCGAGCTCTCCGACGTCGACCCGACGCTCACCGTGCTCAACTATCTGCGGCTCGTCGAGCGGCGCTGCGGCACCAAGGAAGGCTGTGCCGAAGGCGATTGCGGCGCCTGCACCGTGGTGCTGGTGGAGCCGGACGGTGACGGGCTTCGTTGCCAGGCGGTTAATTCCTGCATCGAGTTCGTGCCCACGCTGGACGGCAAGCAGCTGATCACCGTCGAGGACCTGCGCGCTCCAGGCGGTCGTCTCCACCCGGCGCAAACGGCAATGGTTGAGACCAATGCGTCGCAATGCGGCTTTTGCACGCCCGGTTTCGTGATGTCGCTCTACGCTTTCTACCGCAACGGCGAGGCTCCGGTGCGCCAAACCATCGACGACGCGCTCGCAGGGAATCTCTGCCGCTGTACGGGTTACGGGCCGATCATTGACGCCGCTCGCCGGATGAGCGAGGCGGAATTCGAGCAGCCGGCGGCGGAGGATGCCGACGCTCTCGCATCGCTCAAGGCGCTGGACATCGGGGAGACGCTTGCATTCGAAAGCCATGGAACCCGTTATTTCGCGCCCCGGAGCGTCGACGAGCTCGCGACACTTCTGCTCAAACATCCAGATGCCTGCCTGCTCGCAGGTGGTACGGACGTCGGGCTGTGGGTGACCAAGCAACACCGCCGCCTCGATCCGCTGATCTATCTGGGCGATGTCGCGGACTTGCGCGACTTGCAGGTTTCGGACGGCATGATCGAAATCGGTGCGACCGTCACCTATTCGGACGCAATGGATCTGATCGCGGATCAATATCCCGATTTTGGCGAGTTGATCCGCCGGCTCGGCTCGGTCCAGATCCGCAATCTGGGCACGATTGGCGGAAATATCGCAAACGGTTCCCCGATCGGTGACGCGCTCCCGGCCCTGATAGCGGCCGGCGCCGAGCTGACGCTACGCAAGGGCGGCGAGCGGCGGGTGATGCCGCTGGAGGATTACTTCATCGACTACGGCGTGCAGGACCTCAACTCCGGCGAATTCGTCGAGCGCGTCCGGCTGCCGGTCGCCGATCCGGCCCGGGAATTCCGGGCCTACAAGCTCTCCAAGCGGTTTGATCAGGATATTTCCGCGGTCTGCGGCGCTTATTCCCTGGCACTCGACGGCGAGACCGTTCGCGACATCCGGATTTGCTACGGCGGAATGGCGACGACCCCGCGCCGCGCGCCCAAGGCCGAAGCCACTCTCGAGGGCCAGGCCTGGTGCCGCGAGACGGTGGCCCGTGCAATGGACGCGCTCGCCGAGGATTACAGCCCGATTTCAGACATGCGCGCGAGCCTCGACTATCGATTGAAGGGAGCCCGGAACCTTCTGTTCAAAATGTATCTGGAAACCTCCGGCGAGACGGAGTCTCTGCGCCTTGCCGGCGAACGGAGCGCCGCCTATGGCTGACATCTCCGCCACGACCGAGCGCGTTGCCGGCGGCGTTCATCAGCCGCGGATTCATGACAGCGCCGAGAAGCATGTCACGGGCGAAGCGCTTTATGTGGACGATCTCCCCGAACCGCCCGGCACGCTACAGGTTTACGTTGCACTAAGCGACAGGACCCGGGCAAGGATTGTCAGTCGCGATCTTTCGGCCGTCGAGGCCGCGCCCGGGGTGGTTGCCGTGCTCGCGCCCGAAGATATTCCCGGGCAGAACGATTTCAGCGCCGAGCTGGTCGAGGACGACCCGGTGTTTGCCGATACGGAGGTGGAATGCCACGGCCAGGCGATCTTCGCGGTCGCTGCGGACACGATCGACCAGGCGCGCAACGCCGCCAAATTTGCTGCCATAGGCTATGTGGATCTGGAGCCAATTCTCACGGTCGAGGAGGCCTTGCGGGCGGAGAGCTTCGTCGCCGATCCGTTCGTGGTTTCCCGCGGCGATGCCGACTGTGCGCTCAAGGCGGCGTCCCATCGCCTGCAGGGCCGCCTGAACATAGGCGGTCAGGAGCATTTCTATCTCGAGGGCCAGGTCTCCCTTGCCCTGCCGCTCGAGGACGGCGACCTGTTGATCAAGACCTCGACGCAGGACCCCGCCGCAGTCCAACACACGATTGCGCGAATCCTCGACCGGCCGGCCAACAGTTTTACCGTCGAGACCCGGCGCGTCGGTGGCGGCTTCGGCGGCAAGGAGACTCAGGCCACCCACTTCGCGGCGGTCGCCGCTCTCGTTGTCGATAAGACCGGACGGCCCGCCAAGGTCAGACTCGACCGGGACGACGACATGATCCTCACGGGCAAGCGCAATCCCTTCACGATCGACTATGACGTCGGGTTCGACGACGACGGGCTGATCCGCGGCCTCGATTTCACCTTCGCCTCGTTCAGCGGCATGTCGCGCGACCAGTCCAAGTCGATCATGGAGCGCGCGGTGATGAGCTGCGACAGCGCCTATTTCATCGAGGATCTGACGATCCGCGCCTATGTCTGCAAGACGCACACGATCTCCAACTGCGCATTTCGGGGATTCGGCACACCCCAGGCAATGCTCGCCATCGAGCGGGTCGTCGACGCCATGGCGATCAAGCTAGGCAAAGATCCGCTCGAGATTCGTCGCAGGAATTTCTACGGGATCGCCGAGCGCAACGTCACGCCCTATGGCATGACCATCGAGGACAACATCATCGAGGCGCTGGTCGACGATCTGGAGGCGACTGCCAATTACGCCGAGCGCCGGAAAACCGTAACCGCGTTCAATGAACTGAACCCCTGGCTGAAGAAGGGCCTTGCGCTGGTGCCGCTCAAATATGGCGTCGGCTTCTCGACGACGTTCTGCAACCAGGCTGGTGCACTCATCCATATCTACCAAGACGGCAGCGTGCATCTGAACCATGGCGGCATCGAGATGGGCCAGGGCCTGTTCATGAAGGTCGCCCAGGTGGTCGCCGAAGAGCTGCAGATCGATCTCGACCGGATCAAGAGTTCGACGACGACGACGGGCAAGGTGCCCAATACCATTGCGACCGCCGCCTCGTCGGGCGCCGATCTCAATGGCAAGGCTGCCCAGGCCGCCGCCCGGACACTGCGGGACCGGCTCGAACATTTTGCCGCCGAACATTTCAAGGTCGAGCGCGACCAGGTGGCATTCCTGCCCAACCGGGTTCGCGTCGGCAACGAAGAAATCCCGTTCGGCGAGCTCGCCGAGCTCGCCTATCTGGAGCGGGTCCCGCTTTCGGCAACCGGTCACTACAAGACGCCAAAAGTTTACTGGGATGTAACCAAGTTCAAGGGCCGGCCGTTTCTTTATTGCGCCTACGGCGCCGCGGTCAGCGAGGTGATGATCGACACCCTGACCGGCGAGACCAAGCTGACCCGGGTCGACATCCTCCATGACGTCGGCGCGTCGCTCAATCCGACGCTCGATCTCGGCCAGATCGAGGGTGGCTTCGTCCAGGGCGTCGGCCTCGTGACCAGTGAGGAGCTTTACTGGGACGAGCAGGGCCGGCTGATGACCCACGCCCCGTCGACCTACAAAATTCCGACCTGCGGCGACCGGCCGGAACAATTCAAGATCCGGCTGTTCGAGACCGGGCGGAATCGCGAGGAAACGATTTTCCATTCGAAAGCGGTGGGCGAGCCGCCGCTGACGCTAGCCGTCTCAGTATTCTGCGCCATCGTCGACGCCGTGGCGAGCGTATGCGATCACGAGGCTCTGCCCCGCCTCGACTCGCCCGCCACGCCCGAACGCGTTCTGAACGCCATCGACGAATTGCGCGAACGCTGCGGGCGCGCGACCGAAGCTCGCACGGCCGCCGAATAAAATCGGACACCGAGACGCAGGACCCAGGGAGCCGGCGATGACCGTTCAGATGGCGCACATGACCCAGGACGAGGTAAAGGCCGCGATCGACGAGAAGCGCCTCGTCATCCTGCCGACCGGCGCGACCGAATCCCATGGGCCGCACATGCCGACCGATACGGATACCCACCAGGCCGAACATATCGCGATTCGCCTGGCGGAGCGGATTGGCGCCGTCGTCGCGCCGCCCATTGCCTATGCCATCTCGAAAACCTTCGAGAAGTTTCCAGGCACCATCTCGCTCTCGATTCCGACCTACCAGCAGCTCGTCTACGAGGTCGGCACGGCGCTGGTAAAGATGGGCTTTTCCCAACTCGTGCTGCTCAATGGCAACCGGCCGAACGGCACGTCGAACGACGCTGTCGCCCGCCGCCTGATCGACGATCTGGACGGCGATTTCGATTTCAAGGTGACCGCTGTGAGTTATTGGGAGCCGGGAGCGGCGAAGGTCCACAGCCTACGCAACTCGGACATCGGTGGAATGGGACATGGCGGCGAGTTCGAAACGTCGTTTCAGCTCGCAACCCGACCCGAGCTCGTCAAGCTCGACCGGCTCCAGGGCGTCGAGCCGCCGCTCGTGGGCTGGGACCTGGTGGCGCCGGGCGACCCGGTCCGCACCTATGGCCGCCGCCCGAGCCCCGATTCGGGCCATCCGTCGATCTTCGGCGACCCACGCCCGGCGAGCGCGCAGGCCGGCAAGGCCTTCATCGAGGCCACCGTCGATGCGCTGCTCGAGATGATGGAAAACCTGCAGCCGTCCTACGAAGAACGCCGCTAACGCTCGCTCTCACTGGTCGCGCCCGGGCGCCATCCCAACGCCATCGAGATCGACTGGGTCGTCGTCAACAGGGATTCAAGCAGGCGTTCGGCCCGGGCCGCATCCCGGAATGCAGACTTGCGGGTGATAAAGGACACGGCGGCAACGACCCGCGCCTGACGATCATAGACCGGCGCAGCGATGGAGCCGGTAAAGACCTGGACGTCGCCTTCCGTCTGGGCATGGCCCTGTCTACGGATCGTGACAAGTTGTCCGCGCAAGTCAGCCGGGTCCGTGATCGTCTGGGGCGTCAGCATTTCAAGCTCGCCCGCGAGATACGCGTCGACAAACTCGGGGTCGGAATAGGCCAGCAGGACCTGACCCTTGGACCCGCAGTGGAGTGGGAAGTGGTGGCCGTAGTCCGCCTTGGTGATGATTTCCTCGGAGGTCTGGTGGGAGTAGAGCGTCACCGCATAGCGGTTGGATCGTTCGACGAGCTGGACCGCGATGTCCTCGTTTCCTGCGGCGGTCTCGAGGTAGGGCTGGGCGACTTCGAGAACCGGATGGTTCGCGAGATAGGCAGTGCCGATCAACCACATTCGTGGCCCGATGCTGTAACGATTGGAGTCCCTAGCCCGTTGCAATAGACCGCCCTGCTCGAGCTGGCTCAGGGTTCGGTGAAGCGTCGCCCAGGACAGCCCCAGCCCGTCCGCGATATCGATCGCCCGACCGGGATGAACCGCGACATATTCGAGCACCTCGAGCGCCCGGCGAACCCCCTTGAGCGCGGGAGCCGGCTCGTCCGCCTCGGCCTTCGGCGTCTTATGCGTGGATCGCGGCACGTCAGTCCTCCAATCGTCCGGCTGTCGACCTGGCGCGGTTGACCGAACTCCGGTGTTACCGTAAACTCCAATATGGATATCACATCCGAATTCTGGATACAACTCTCCAGATACCGGTGATCGATCGAGGGAGTGCGAGACATGGCCCAATGCGGCCCCGAGACCAATTGGGACCTCCTCATCAGCGGCGCAACACGCCTCGATGATGGCGAAGCTGTCGATATTGGCATTCGGGACGGACGCATCGCCGCGATCGAAGCGTCTCTGGCGGGCCATGCTGCCGCGCGCATTGACGCCCGGGGCGGGCTCGTCACACCTTCCTTTGTCGAGCCTCATTTTCACCTCGACAAGGTCTTGAGCCGCGACCTGCTCGGCGCTCTGAATCCCGAGGAGGCCTTCGCCCGCGCCCGGGAGGTCAAGTCCCAGTTCACGGTCGGGGGATGTGGAGGGCCGCGCCTGCCGCGCCCTGCGGCTTGCGGTCGCCCATGGCATCGGCTGTCTTCAGGCCCAGATCGACGTGGATTTCGCAACCAAGCTGGTCTCCTTCGAGGGTGTCATGCGCGCCCGCGAGCGCTTCGCCGGGGCCATCGACATCATTCCCCTCGCCTTCCCCCAGGAAGGCATCGTCACGGACCCGGAAGCGCCTGGGTTGCTTCGCGAAGCGCTGTCCATGGGCGCTCAAGCCGTGGGCGGCCTGCCCGAATTCGGGAACTCGGTCGAGGACCAGCAGACCCATATCGACACCATCCTTTCCCTCGCCGAGGAATTCGACGTGCCCGCCGAGATCCATTGCGACTATCTCGACGTGCCCGAGCTCAAGACTCTGGAAATGCTGGCGGACGCCACCGTCGCCCGCGGCATGCAGGGCCGGGTGACGGCGAGCCACTGCAACTCGCTCGCGGTCTATCCTGACGATGAGGCGCACCGCGTGATCGACAAGGTCAAAGCCGCCGGGATGAGTATCATCGTCGCGCCGACGGCTAATCTCGAAATGCTGGGTGGACCGGGACGCACACCGGTCAATCGCGGTACGTCGCGCATCAAGGAGCTGCTCGACGCCGGCGTCAACGTCTGCGCGGCCGCCGACAACAAGTACGACATCTGGTACCGCTTCACCCGCATGGACCCCGTCGAACTTGGCTATATCACAGTTCTGAGTGGCGCCATGCGCACCGACGAGGAAGTCCGTGAGAGCTTCGAGATGATCACGACCCGGGCGGCACGCACGGTCGGCACGTCGACTGACGGCGTCACGGTCGGCGCGCTCGCAGACCTCATTGTGTTCGAGGCCACCACGCTGGTCGACATCTTCTGCAACCTTCCGGGACGGCGCAGCCACATCAAGGCTGGACGCTGCGTCGGCGGACTCGAGGGTTCCTGCTGGGCCGCCGCCTGAACGCCGAGCCGGACTTACTGGGTGCCATAGAGCCGGTCACCCGCATCGCCCAGCCCCAGCACGATGTAGCCGTGCTCGTTCAAGCCGTCATCGACCGCGGCGGTTACGACCGAGACGTCCGGATGTTCGGCGTGGAGATGGGCGAGCCCTTCGGGGGCGGCGACCAGGCAAACGAACTTGATGCTTCGCGCACCATCCGCCGTCAGGCGATCGATCGCCGCCGTCACTGAATGGCCCGTCGCGAGCATCGGATCGAAAATCACGACGTTCGCGAACTCACCGAGGCGGTCGGGTGCCTTGTAGTAATACTCCACGGCTTCGAGGGTTTCTGGATCACGGTAGAGCCCCACATGGGCGACGTGCGCCGCGGGCACCAGTTCGAGGAAGCCGTCGAGCAGGCCGTTTCCCGCGCGAAGGATCGAGACCAAGCAGAGCGCGCGATCCCGAAATGTCGGCGTTTGCATCGTCGCGATCGGGGTTTCGACCGTGATGTTCTCGAGTGGCAGGTCGCTCAGGACTTCGTAGCCGAGCAGCATTCCGACCTCGCGCAATAACGCACGAAAGACCGGATTGGGGGTTTCTCTGCGCCGCAAAAGACCCAGTTTATGCTGGACCAGCGGATGCGCCACGACCGTTAGATTCGAGTGCTCCATCGCCTCGTCCCTCCCCTCGCGGCCACTTTTCCCAATCGGCGATCCGCTGTCGATGGATGAGAAACGTGCTAGCGGCGGTCCTGGCGAAGGTAAATGAGCAACAGGCTGCTGGGCGCCGGCGATTTTTCGCCGCGCAGGATGGTCGGCACGATGAGGACCGCCAATGTCAGCACGTAGGGCAGCATACCCACGATATAGATCGGCACGTCGAACCCCATGGCCTGGATGCGTGGGATCAGCGCCTCGGCACCGCCGAAAATCAGCGCGCCGATGACCGCACGCCCCGGGCGCCAACCCGAAAAGATGACCAGGGCGATGACGATCCAGCCGCGCCCCGCCACCATGTGCTCGATCCAGACAAAACTCGAGGCCAGCGCGAGGTAGGCGCCGGCCAGGCCGCACAGCGCGCCGCCCAGCACCACCGCGGTCAACCGGAAGAGCTGGATGTTCACGCCCGAGATGTCCGCCGTCGCCGGGTCTTCACCCACAGCGCGCAGGCGCAGGCCGATGTTGGACTTGTGCAAGCCCCACCAGATGCCGATCGCGAGCACGACGGTGGCGTAGACGAGGATATCTTGCTGGAAGAAGATCGGACCGAGCCAGGGGATGTCGCTCAGCGCGCCCAAATCGAGGCCCCGGAACCCCGCGACCGATTCGAACATGTAGGGCCGTCCGACGACCCCGGTCAAGCCATCGCCGAAGGCGACGATGATAAGCCCGGTCAACACCTGGTCGGTGCGGAAGATGACGACCGCGATCCCGAAAATGAGTGAGACGAGCGCACCCGCCAGCATCGCGATGGGTACGCCGAAGCCGGCGGACCCGGTGTGGAAGCTCACGATGGCCGCAGTCATGGCGCCCACCAGCATGATGCCTTCGCAACCCAAATTTAGCACCCCGGCGCGCTCGTTGATCATCAGGCCGAGAGCGGCAATGAGGTAGGGCGCTGCAAAACTGGGCGAGGTCGCCAGCCAGTTGAGGATGAAATCGCCGCCCATTACGCCCTCTCCTTCGACCCGAAGGTGATGTGATAGCGGCTGAAGAACTCAACCGTGACGAGGCTGAGCAGGATGATGGCTTCGATCAGCGTCGTGATGGCGCGCGGCAGTTGATAGAACACCATCAGCGTGTCACCGGCAGTATAGACACCGCCAACCACGAACGCGGTAATGACGACCGGGATCGGGCGGAAACGCCCGATGAACGCAATGACGATGCCGCTAAACGTGTAGCCCCAGGCGATAAACAGGGTCATGCGGTATTCCTGCCCGGCGATCAGGCCGGCGCCCGCCATGCCTGCAAGGCCGCCCGACATGACGACCGCGACCGCGATGGTAAGCACGACGGGAACGCCCGCCGCGCGGGCAGTGTTCACGTTGACCCCGATGGCGTCCATGTAAAAGCCGAAGCGCGATCGGGTCATGACGAACCAGAGCACAAGGCTGGCGCCAACCGCTATCCAGATTCCCGTGTGCGAAGACCCCCAGCCGAAGCGGGCGAGCCGCTCGACCCCTTCGTCGTAGTGGCGCGAATTGGGAAACGCACTGCCCGGGTCGTGCCAGGCGCCGAACAGAAGATGTTCGACGAGCTTGAAGGCGACGTAGGTCAGCAGCAACGAGGTGATGATCTCGTTCACCCCGAAGCGAAGCTTGAGGTACGCCGGGATGCTCACCCAGGCAGCCCCGGCCACGGCAGCCGCGACGAACATGAGCGGCAGGCGAAGCCATTCGGGTCCGATGTCGTAGAGGGCGACGCCCGTGGCGGCGATACAGCCCAGCCACATCTGGCCCTCGACGCCGATGTTCCAGAATTTGAGCTTGAGCGCGGCGGCCGATGCCAAGCCCACGAGAACCAGCGGCGTCGAAGCAGTAACCACCTGCGCCAAGCCGTTCAGGTCGAGGAAAACATAGACCACGAATTCGTTGATGATCTGCCCCGGCGTCACACCGCTGGCGACGAGAATTCCGAACGAAATCAGCAGGCCCAGAACGATGCCGCCGATGAACGTCGCCGCCCGTATCCACACCGGGATCTGCTGGCGCGGGACGAGATAAATCGGACTAAGCATGACCCATCATCAGCTTTCCGATATCCTCACGCGAAACCTGATCGGCTTGGAATTCTCCCACGATCTGACCCCGGCTAATAACAGCAATCGTAGTCGTGATCGCGAGCACCTCCTCGAGATCCTCGCTGATCAGCACGCACGCGCTGCCCTCATCGGCGGCTTGCTGGAGCAGGTTGTGGACGGTCTGGTAGGCGCTAACGTCCAGCCCACGGGTCGGCGAATGGGCGATCATCACGCTGGTGTCCTTGCCCAGCTCGCGCGAGAGCAGAAGCTTTTGCGCGTTACCGCCCGAGAGCAGCCGTGCCGGCGTCCCCGGGGCCGCACCCTGGATGCCGTACTCCTCGATTGCCTCGCCCGCGGCGCGCCGCATGGCGTGACGATTGACCCATGCCCAGCCGCCATACTGGCCTGCGGGCACGCCCGTCACGCCGTGATTTTCGTAGACGGTCAAATCCGCCATGAGCCCGGTGCGAAAGCGATCGGCGGGAATCGCGCGCATCCCCTGTTGGCGGAACGCCGGTACACCCTTGCCCGCGACATCCGTGCCGTCGATCTTGATCTGGCCACGCAGGGGGCTGCGCATGCCCATGAGGGCGTCGGCCAACTCCTGTTGGCCGTTGCCGCCGATCCCCGCAACCCCATAAATTTCACCGCCGCGCACCACGAAGCCCGCGCCGTCGACGCCGATACCCCCGCCTATCCGGGGCACGGTGAGGTTTTCGATATGAAGCCGTGCCTCCCCGAGAGGACGCTCGCGGCGCTGTTCCTTGACGGTCTCCTCGCCGACCATGGTCCGGGCCAGGGTTCCCGCATCGAGGCCCTCGGTCTGGGCGCCCGCCATGACGGTTTCGCCGCGCCGCATCACCGTCACCCGCGATGAATAGCCGATCACCTCGCGCAGCTTGTGGGTGATCAGGACAACCGCGTGGCCTTCCTGGGCGAGTTGCTGCAGGAACGAAAGCGCGGCTGCGGATTCCTGGTCCGTCAACACCGCGGTGGGTTCATCCAGGATGAGAATCTTCGCACCCAGCAGCAGAACCTTGAGGATCTCGACGCGTTGCTGCTCGGCGATCGACAAGTCGCCCACGACGGCGTTCGGGTCGATCTCGAAGCCGACTTCCATCGCCTTCGCGGCGACAGCGTCCGCCGCTTCTTTCTTGCCCCGGATTCCAAGCACCGGGCCGCAGGCGAGGACGACGTTCTCGGCGACCGTAAATCGTTTAACCAGCTTGTAATGCTGATGAACCATGCCGATTCCGAGTTTTGACGCCTCGGCGGGCTCGGCGATGGTGACGGACTGGCCGTCGACGGAAATCGACCCTTCATCCGGGGCGTAGAGCCCGCAGACAACATTCATCAGAGTCGATTTGCCGGCCCCGTTTTCGCCGAGCAACGCGTGCACCTCGCCCCATTCGCATTCGAACGAGGCGTGGCGCAGCGCTGGACGGCCGTCGAACTCCTTGCTCGCGTCGGTGATCTGTAAGGCTTTGCTCATCTCAGCAACGCGAGTAAGGAGTAGGACCGAGAAATAGCCGGCTTATTCTTCCGGCATCGTTCCGATCGAGCCCTGGACGAAGTAGGTCATCCCCCAAAGGTCGTCATCGGAAAGAACCTCTCCCTCGGGAACGGCAAGCGAGCCATCCTGCTTGTAGAGCGGACCCTGGAACGGATCGAGCGCGCCGCCGATCATCGCCTGACGCGCCGCATTGACGTCCGCCACGGCGGCCGCCGGCACCCAGTCCGCGATCGGTTCAACGTCGAAGACGCCGGTATCGATGCCTTCCCACCAGCCCCATTCTCCGGGCACCCAGGTGCCAGCGATGATCGCTTCGATGGCCGGGATCAGATAGCCTTCCCACTTGTAGACCATCGAGGTCGCGACGGCATCGGGAGCCACACCCGACGTGTCGACTTGGAAGCCGACCGACCACTTGCCCTCTTCGGCGAAGGCGAGATGCGGGCCGGGCGTGCTCATGTTCGAACCCAGCACGTCGACGCCCTGCTCGAGCAGCGCTGCCGCGGCCTGGGTCTCCTTGACCGGGTCGTACCAAGAATTGACGAAGACGCCGACCATCTCGATGTCGGGATCAACCGACTGCGCGCCGCGCAGGAAGGCGTTGAGATCCCAGTTGACCACACCTAGCGGATAGCCGCCGATAGTGCCGACCTTCTTGGTCTGGGTCATATGGCCGGCGATGATCCCGGCGAGATACCAGCCTTGATAGCTCCGGGCATAGAAGCTCTCGAGATTGGCGGAATTCGTCTCGCCCGCACAATTCAGGAACGCGACATTGGGGTACTTGTTGGCGGCTTCAAGAAATGCGTCGCCATAGCCCCAGGAGGTACCGATGATGATGTTGTGGCCACGATCGACATAGAGGTCGATGATCCGCAGGATTTCCGAATTGTCCTCGGGCACGTTCTCCGTGTACGCGATATCGATTCCGATTGCGTCCGCGGTTTTGGCCCGGGCGTATTCCAGCGCTTCCGACCAACCGCCGTCGTTGATTGTCGCCAGTTGCAGCATGGCGATCTTGGGATCGCCTTCGATCTGCACCTGAGCGTCGGCCGCCGACACAGCAAACACGCTGAGAGCGACAGCCGCGAGCGTTCGCGTAATCCATTTAAACATCTTGAAATTCTCCCTTGCCGTTGCGATGGCTTGATTAACCATCAATCCGAATACCGGATACGGTATCCAATTATTGACGATTGGCAAACTATCTGTCAATCACTCTCGCCGAAGCCCATTACTTACCTACATAGCCACTTTCCGACCCCAGCCGTCGATCTCACTTATGGTAATTCTGTTTCCATGCCATTCTTCCATTCCCATCCGCGAATGGAAAGGTTGATAAGACCGCATGTGCCACCCCGGCACGCGCCTGTTTATCCGCCCACTGAACAGGATTACGCGCTCGGGGCGAAATTCGAATCCTCAATAGCTCTATGAGCCGACTTGGACCAACACGTCCGTGTTTTCGTCGCCACAAATCCGCGTGATGTCCTGCGGACAGGCCGAAATCGCGACCACGATGTCCATCTGGGCCTCGAAGGTGATGTTGTCGCCGGGCTTGGTGTCGGGCGAGAGCAGCATGATCTGCTTGTCCGACGTCCAGGGAAAATGAGTGAACAGGTTCCACGGCTGGGGCGTAAAGGGCAGCTCGATGCCGGACTTGCCGATCGCCTCGTGAAGATTGTCCTGGCAGTTCACGTGATAGCCGTCGTGGCCCAGACCCTCGAACCGGGTTTGATCGCAGGCTGCGAGCAGCATGTCGTGCTGACCGGGGG
Organism: Alphaproteobacteria bacterium; assembly: GCA_965198325.1. Taxonomy (GTDB): domain Bacteria; phylum Pseudomonadota; class Alphaproteobacteria; order UBA828; family JAPUJA01; genus CBDAPE01. The sequence continues at coordinate 100,253 of CBDAPE010000019.1, forward strand.
AGTTGTCCTCGATCATGGTTACGAGAGACCGGCGCTTGTTGCTCACGGCCGACTGGCCGGGCCGGACTTCCATGCTGAGGTTATGGACCCGGGTATGCTCCATGGACATGTATTCGAACGGGTCTTCCCTGTTGAAGACCCAGAAATCGATGGGTTGCATGCCCTCCAGGTCGGTCAGACGGAACTTCTGCCCCATCTTGACCTCGAAACTGTAGCCGGTGCGTCTGGGCACCTTGTGCTCGTGGCTGAGCGAGCCGATATCCGCCTTTGCATCCGTCATGGCCTTTTTTCTCCCTCGTTTTGATGGGTATTCCCTTCGCGCATGGTCTCCGAAGGCCCGCTCTCAGGCGCCGTTCATGACCTTCGCAATCCGCTCCTGAAACGCGATCTGAGTGTAATCCCACGAACCCGCGAAGTAGGTTTCGTTGGACGCCGGCGAGCGGCGCCCCGCATGCATCCGCTCGACGATGGGTACATCCTCTTCGTTGACCTCGACGAGCAGACCGTTGAGGCTTTCAAAGTGACGGGCATTCTCGGGCCGCGTGGTCGCCGCGGGGGCGTAGACCGCGAAGGTTTCGTTGGTATGCTCGGGCCCGTCGGGATAGGGCAGGATTACCTGATAATAGTTCGCGGTCAGGATGAGCATTGCGTTGGGCAGGATGCCGAGCAGATCCATGCCGTCTTCGATGTGAGGCGGGATGCCCACGAACTTCGGCAGCGGATCGTCATGGCTGTCCCAGCCGATCTCGACTCCGGCGTTCGGCCAGCACGCGCCCAGAACATCGGGCCGAAGCACCAGGTCTTCATAGTTGACGGTATTCTCGGCCACGCCAATTCCGGCGTGAACGTTGTAGAGATGATAGTAATCGAGGAAGTTCTCGGTCACGAGCTTCCAATTGGCCTCGAATTCGAAGTCCGAGCAGTGGATGCACGCGAGATCGCCATGGTCGAGCGACGACCAGCGGTCCTGGACCGGTGCGATATATTCTTCGAAGGGCGGCGCATCGCCGGAAAGATTGACGAACACGATGTCCATCCACACCGCGAAGCGCACAGGCACCAGCCCCAGCGATTTTACCGTCGCCTCGTCGGGCGCCGAATTGCCCTTCGCCTTGTCCCAGTAGGGCGTGCCCTTGAGCCCGCCGTCGAGCCCATACCACCAACGGTGATAGGGGCAGACGATCTTGCTGCCCTTGTTCGGCCCGGCGTCCTCGACGAGCTTGAGACCCCGGTGCCGGCAAGCGTTCTGGAAGACGTGCAGCGCCCCGGCCTTGTCCCGGGTGATCAGCAGGGGTTCGCCGGCGATGGTGACGGGATGCACAAAACCCGGTTCGGGAAGCTGGGCGCCCAACCCGACCGCGACCCAGCCGGGGCGGAAGATCCGCTCAATCTCCTCATCGTAGTAGTCCTGGCTGAGATAGGCATCCCGGGGCAGCCGGGTCTTGACCGGTTGATCGTCGAAAGAGCCAATGGGTTCCATCGTTCAACTCATCCCATGTCCACCGTCGCCCTCAGGCGCCGGTCTTCTCGGCGTCCGGGGCACCGGACCCGTCCCTGTCACTTGTAACAGCTGCCTTATTATAATAAAAATCAATAAAATAAATGGGTATATGATCTCTGCCAATAATCCGGAGATTTCGGCAGAATTGATATAAAGCCCTGACATCGAACGATGATGAACCAAAATATCCCGATTGATCTGCTTCGAACCTTCGTGCTGATCGTGGGTAACAGCAGCTTCTCCCGCACGGCGAAGAAAATCGGCCGGACCCAGTCGGCCACCAGTCTCCAAATGAAGCGCCTCGAAACCTTCATTGGCGCGGCGCTGTTTCACCGGCGCGGCAAGTCGCTCGCGCTCACTCCCCAAGGCGAGGTGCTGCTGCAATACGCCCGCCAGATCCTGGCGCTCAACGACGAATGCCTCGACCGAATTTCGGGTCAGTTGCTGCTGGGCCAGGTCAAGATCGGCGTGCCAAGCGATTTTGCGATCTCGTTCCTGCCCCAGATCCTCGGCGAGTTCTCCGAGGCCAATCCCAACGTCGCCCTCCACGTCACCTGCGAGCTCAGCGCCGACTTGACGGCTCAGATTGGCGAGTCCGATTTCGATCTGGTGTTGGCGCTGCACGAGGGCCGGCGTTCGCCGTTTCTCGTGCGTAAGTGGCAGGACCCCGTCGACTGGGTCTGCAGCAAGACCCACGTGATCGAGACCCGCATGCCCCTGCCGCTGATCCTGTTTCCCGAGGGCTGCTACTACCGGGCGCGAATTCTTGCGACGCTCACCGAGCGGAACATCCCCTACAAGATCGTGTTTACCAGCCCGAATTTGGCGGGGCTTCAGGCCGCCATCGAGAGCGGCCTGGGGGTAACGGCCCTGTCGGAAGCGACGATTCCGAAGAGCTTGCGGAGATTCCCGGCGGGCCAGGCGTTGCCGGCGCTCGACGATGTCGAGGTCGGTCTGTACTGGGACGAGCGGGGCATGACCGAACCCACTCGCCAGCTCTCGAGCTTCATCACCCAGACCCTCGACCGGCGGCTTGCGCGGGCCTGAACGGGATCACTGCGCAGCGCTCAGATGCGCTCGAAATAGCGCTTGCGCTCTCAGTCCGTCACGACCTCGTTGTCGAACGAGGCTTGCTCAACCCGGGCGAAATTGAGCAGGTGCTTGTAGGCGGCTTCGCCCAGCATGTCCTGGGCAGCCTAGCTCTTCTCGAACTCGGCGATCGCCTGGTAGAGGGCGAGCGGAACCTTGGGCAGATCCTCGTCCTCATAGGCGTTGCCCCGGTAGACGTCCGGCGTCGCCAGCTTGTTTTCGATTCCGTACCGCCCTGCCGCCAAGGTCGCCGCGATGCCCAGGTAGGGATTGACATCGGCGCCGGGGATGCGGTTTTCGATGCGGAAGGATTCATGTTCGCCGCACAGCCGGAATCCGCAGCTCCGGTTGTCCTCGCCCAGTGCAATCTGGATCGGCGCGAAGGACAGCGGCTCGAAACGCTTGTAGGAATTCACCGTCGGCGCGTACATCCAGGTGAATTCCCGCGCAGTCGTCAGGAGACCGCCGAGGAACTGACCGAAGGTCTCCGCGATGTGGTCGGGCCGACTGTCGTCCCAGCACTGCGGCGTCTTGCCCTCGGAATCCCAGAGGCTCGTGTGAAAGTGGCAGGAGGAGCCGATTTCCTCCTTCCAGATCTTCGGCATGAAGCTCGCGGACATGCCGTTGAGCGCGGCGATCTCCTTGACGCCGTGTTTGTAAAGCATATGCCGGTCCGCCATCTCGAGCGTATCGGCGTATTTGAGGTTGATCTCCTGCTGGCCCAACCCCCATTCCACCTTGGAAAACTCGATCTCGATGCCGGCGGCGCTCATGCCGTCGCGAATCTGCTGGATGACCGGTTCGAGCTTGGTCGACTGCAGGATGTGGTAGTCGGCGGGATAGCGTGAGGTCGGGTTCATATCCCGGTAACCCTTGTCCCAGGCCTCTTCGTAACTGTCGTTGAACAGAAAGAACTCCAACTCGGACGCGAATTTCGCGGTGATCCCCAGTTTTGCGGCATTCTCGATCTCACGCTTGAGTATGTTGCGCGGCGCCATTTCAATCGGCTTTTCCGTGCCCTCGTAGCAGGGGTCGCAGATCACCATGGCCGTGCGGTCGAGCCAGGGCATCAGCCGGATGGCGTCGAGATCGGGCACGTAGGCGCAGTCGTGCAATCCCGTATCGAAGCTCGTCAACTCATAGCCGGGCTGGGGCCACATTTCCATACTGACGACGAAGATATAGAGCGAGCCGTGCAGCCCTTCCTGACCCAGTGCGGTTTCGAGGAACGTCTTGCCGGTCAGGCGCTTGCCCATAAGGCGGCCCCAGATATCGGGCAACGCGCAGACCACCGTCGTAACCTCGCCGCTCTCGATGCAGCGTTTCAGGTCGTCAATCGTGAGCTTGGCCATCGCTCCTGGTCCTCCCTGCCCGTCTTTTTTTTGCGTCGGCGCTTAATGCGCCGCCGCTTCTAATAATTGCACAATCCGCCATCGACCAGGAGGTTGGTCCCTGTGATGTAGGAGGCCCGCTCGGAGAGCAGAAATTCGATCCCGTCGGCGATTTCCTCCGCAGTCCCCATGCGGCCCATGGGAATCCGCCTGACAGGGCCGTGCTCCGCCTCGGCGAGGCGGCGCATGTCGTCGCTCATGTCGACGTCGATGATGCCGGGCGCAATCGAGTTCACCCGGATCCCCTTCGGAGCGAGATCGGTCGCGCAATTGCGTGTATAGCTTTCGAGCGCCGCCTTGGTCGCGCCATAGAGCTGCATGAAATCGACATAGGGAATGCGGCAACTCACGGAGCTGATGTTGACGATTGCGCCGCCCGCGGTCATGCGCGAGGCCGCCGCGCTGGTCATGCGCGCCATACCGAAAACGTTGATATCGAACATTTGCTTGACCCGCTTCTCGTCCCAATCGTCGACGGAGCTTGCAACGAGGATGCCAGCGCAGTTCACGACCGCCTTGAGGCTGCCCAGCGCCGCCGCGGCCTCGGTCGCCGCCTCGCAGCTAGCCCGATCCGTCACGTCGAGATGCTGGAGCACCACTTCGCCTGGCATGTCATCGCGCAACGCACCGTTATTAGCGGGGTCGACCGTGCTATCGGCCGAAACGACAGTGTAGCCGACCTCGCTGAGCCGGCGATCGATGGCCCGGCCGATTCCGCCCTGACCCCCGGTAACGAGTGCGATCGCTTTCACGATGAAAAATCCCCCGATTGCTGATTTGTCTGGCGCTGGGCGTTACAGGCCGATCGGCGCATAGGCGCCAAACTGGCTATAGCCGTAAAGCAATGGCGGGCCTTCCTCGCCCAGATGCATGGCCATCACCCGGCCGACGATCACGGTGTGGCTTCCCGCTTCGACAGTGTCGTGGACTTGGCAATCGAAACAGGCCATCGCATCCATAAGCGCCGGGGCGCCGGTGTCCAGACTCGCCCACTCACCGGATTGAAACCTCTCGACGGACCGCTCGCTGCTGGAGAAGACCTTGGCCTGCTCGGCGTGCCGCCTGGCCAGAACATTGGCGCAAAACGACCGGTTTTCCAAAATCGCATCGTGGGCACTGGCACCCTTGTTGACGCATACCAACAACATGGGCGGGTTGTCCGAGACCGAGCAGACTGCGGACGCCGCCAGCCCGCGCCGATCCTCGCCGTGACCCGTTGCGATGATCGTAACGCCGGCGCACAAATGGCGCATTCCGGTGCGAAATTGCTCACCATCGGGCGCGGTATCCCACCCGGCGGCCTGCGTCATATCGTTCGGCCCAGCCCCCTTCTAACGCCTTAATTCGCTCGGATTATTACCGGTCCTCTTCAAAGGTATAATTTTCACACCTTTAATTTACGGGGTCAACCGAGCGAGACCTCCAGTGATGGGATTCTAAGGGTCGACCGGCTTGTAAGCGCGGTGGCCGACGATCTGCAGGCCGAATCCCTCGAGCGCGATGACTGGCTTGGGCGAGCTGCTGAGTAGCTCCATCTCGTGGACGCCCAGGTCGCGCAGAATCTGCGCGCCAATGCCAACCTCGCGGAGCTCGCCCGGGCCCCTATCCGTTTCGCCGTTACGCAGGAGAATGCGTTCGGAGGGATAAGGATCATACTCGAAGATGAGCACGGCGATGCCCCGGCCCTCCTCGCCGATGGCCGCCAGCGCCGCCTGAAAGTCGCCGTCACGATGTTCGAAGGTGTCCCAGATAACATCGCTCAACAGGTTGACCGCATGGACCCGGACGAGTACCGGTTCCGGCGTCGTGACATCGCCCTTGACCAGGGCGATGTGCTCAGTCGCGTCGACGTCGTTGCGGTAGACAATGGTGCGGAATTCGCCGCCGAAGCGCGAACGGATCGTCGTCTCCGCGGCACGCTTGATCGTCGGGTCGTGGCGCGCCCGATAGGCGATCAGATCGGCGATCGAACCCAATTTCAGCGCATGGTGCTGCGCGAAGGCGATGAGCTCCGGCAACCGCGCCATCGTGCCGTCGTCCTTCAAGATCTCGCAGATCACACCGGCCGGCGCAAGGCCGGCAAGCCGTGCGATATCGACCGCCGCCTCCGTATGGCCTGCCCGCGCGAGCACGCCGCCGGAACGGGCCTCGAGGGGAAACACATGGCCCGGCGTCGTAATGTCTTCGGCGGTCGAATTCGGATCGATGGCGGTGCGGATTGTCTGGGCCCGGTCGGGTGCGGAGATCCCCGTCGTCACCCCCTCCCTCGCCTCGATCGAGACCGTAAACGCGGTATCGAACTCCGATGCGTTATGAACCTTTTGTAGCGTCAAGCCCAGCTCGGAAACCCGCTCGCTCGTCAGGGTCAGGCAAATCAGGCCGCGGCCGTGCTTGGCCATGAAATTGATCACGTCGGGGGTCACCAACTGCGCCGGAATCACGAGGTCGCCTTCGTTCTCCCGGTTCTCGTCGTCGACGAGGATGATCATGCGGCCGTTGCGGGCCTCTTCGATGATCTCGTCCACGGTGGCGAGTGGGTAACTCTCCGACATAATAATCCTTGTTCGTTGGACCCGAATAAGAGCCGACGCTCGCGTCAGCCCTGCCCCTCGGCGTCGCGCCGTCGCTGGGTCGCAGCCATCCCGAATTCGTCCGGCTTCTCCTCGCCGACTTCACGGTAATAGCGCTCGGGCACCTTGGTGGGGTCTTTATAGACGATCCAGGCGCATTTCGGGTTGGGATCGTCCGACGGCCAGACCGGCGGCTCGATCACGCGGGCGGGATAGCCCAGCAGCTGGATCGGCTTACGCTGGCCGAGCTGGCAGCAATGGGTGCAATAGAGGCAGACACCCTTGCGGTTCCAGCTCCAATCGTGCTCTTCCTCGGCGATCGCGTGATTGAACGGCGGCTCGACGCGCGCAGCCAGGCGCTGGTCCGGGTCGGGCCGCATGGTGCGCCCGCCCGAGCCGCAGGGATCGAACTCGAAACGCCAGCGGTCCTCTTCCTCGACAACGCGGATATCACCCATCCGCCCAGGCCCGCTGAGATGCCCGCGCAGCGCGAACACTGCCATATGCATCATCTCATCCAGTGAGTCCGCCCACGGTCGCCTGTCGATATCGAAACGCCCGTAGGCCGGGTACATGGAGCCCATCAAATCGTCCCAGATGGCGATGGTGTGCTCCTCGCCGAGATGACGCGCGACGGCTGCAAACAGGCCGCAGACCCAATCGCATTTACGATCGTGGAATTGGAGCCAGGTGACGCGTGCGGTTTCCAACAGGTCGAGCCCGTCTGACCCGCCACCCGCGCGACATAGTACGACGAAGCGGTCGATCAGGTCGCGATAGGCCTGCCAGCCGGCCTCCGGGTCGAACGGCGTGCCGTCGGGCATGTCGAGCAGCGCTCGGATCTGTCGAATTTCGTCCTCGACGACCGCGTCGTCGACCCCGTGAGCGCGCATGTATTCCGGGATCGACTCGATCCCCGCGCCGTAGACTTCGTGGCCCTCGACCGCCTCTTCCACCGTGTAGCGCGCGAGATCCGCCGCGTCCTCGAAACGGCTTTCCTCGAACGCCTGCGCAGCCAGGCGGAAGGTCGAAATGCCCTGCTCGTCCCAGCCGCCACGACGGACCAACCCGCCAAAGCCCTCGTGATGGACCAGCGGGCCGTCATCGCGCGCCTTCAGGGTCGGATCGACCTGGCTCATCGTGCAAAAATCCGTTTGGGTGCTCGGGTCAGCATAGCTTGGCCATCAGGCCGCCATCGACCATCAATTCCGTGCCCGTGATAAACGACGCCTCGTCCGAGAGCAAGAACAGACAGGCGTTGGAAATATCCTTGGGCGTACCGACCCGGTTGATCGGCGTGCGCTTCGCCATTTTCTCGATGCGCCCTTCCTGCTGGTAGATGGCGTCGGTCATCGGCGTCCAGATGGCGCCGGGGCAGATGGAGTTGGAGCGGATGTTCTCGCGCCCGTGCGAGAGCGCGATTGCGCGGGAGAGCGAGATCACCCCGGCCTTCGAGATCTGATAGGCGTCGAGCGCACCGGCTTCCATAAGATTGTCGTGGGAGCGGGCGCCGGAAACACTGGCGATGTGAACCAGTGCGCCGCCGCCGCGTTCGCGCATATGGGGCACCGCGTGACGCGAAATCAACGCCGCCGCCTCGAGGTTGATCTTCATGGTCTTTTCCCAGACCGACCAGGGGAGATCGACCACTGAACCGTCATCGTCGTCGCTGCCTCCGAAAAAGGCAATGCCCGCGACGTTCGCGACGTAGTCCAACCCGCCCAGAAACTCGACCGCCCGGTCGCACAGACCATTCACAAACCCGTCGTCGGACAGGTCGCCCGGGATATAGAGCCGCCGATCGCCGAACCTTGCGAAGCCCTCGGGCTCGGGCTTGATATCGACCAGGGCAACTCTGACCCCGGCCTCGAGCAGATCGAGTCCGACCTGCTCGCCGATGCCGCCGCCAACACCGGTAACGATAGCGCATTTACCATCAAAATTCATTTCATTCTCTTCCATTGGGCGGTGACGATCGCGCCCGTTTCGTCATCGTTTGTTACGCCGACTGGAAATAGCGGTCGAGCTCCCATTCGGTGACCTTATCGCCCAGCTTGCGCTTGCCCCACGATTCGAGCTCGGCCTCAGTCTTGTAAAGTACGCGGTTGACCAAGTCGTCGCCGAGATAGCTGCGGGCGGTCTTCGACTTGCGCAGTGCCGTAGCTGAGCCCTTCAGGTTCGTTGATAGGGGCTTCCAGCGCGGGTCCTTGAGATCGGGCGTGCCCTCCTGGGGCTTCTTCGGCTTGAGCTTGTTCTCGATGCCGTAGAGCCCGCCCGCAAGCATCGCCGAGACCGAGAGGTAGGGATTGACGTCGGCGCCCGGCGTGCGGTTCTCGAAGCGGTAGGTCGAGGGCGACGTGCCCTTGATGAAGCGCATGGCGCAGCACTTGTTGTCGTAGCCCCAGGCGTTGCATTCGGGGGTCCAGTGGCTGACGTCGACCCGACGGTAGGCGTTCATGGTCGTGCGCATGAGCAAATGGAAGTCGGGCAAGGTTTCACAAATTCCCGCCACGAATTGTCCGCCGATTTTCGAAAGATCGCCCGTCTTGGGGTCGTAAAGGAGGGGCTTGCCGTTCTTCCACAGGGAGACATGGTGATGACCGCCGCAGGCGTATTCGTCCGCGCGCGGCATCGTCATAAAGGTTATGATATAGCCGGCCTCGCCCATCATTTGCTTGAAGTAGAGCTTGGAGCGCATCGCTGCATCTGCGGCCTTGAGCGCCGACTGCGGACGCATGGCGTATTCCAGCGAACCCATACCGAGCTCGGTGTGAAACACCTCGACCGGCAGTCCGATCCCTTCCATCCGCCGCATGAACTCCTCAGCGTAAGGGAAGTAACTCGGATTCTTGTGGAATGACCAGAAATCGGGTATCGCGCCCAGCGGCTCCAGCTCGTCGTAACGCTTCTCGCGGAGCAATTGCTCGTCGATCTTGTAAGCGTAGACCTCATACTCGACGCCCATGCGCACCTCGATGCCGAGCTTGTCGTAGCGTTTGACGAGGCTCTTCAGCACGTTACGTGGGCAGTACATGTTGGGCGTACCGTCCTCGTAATAGGCGTCGCAAATCACCGACGTTCTCTGGGGCTGCCACGGCCACTGGCACAGGGTGTCGAGATCGGGAATCGCATAGACGTTGGGAAAGCCATCTTCGAAATTGGCGTAATCGGGCGCAACAAACACATCGGGGCCGTAGGTCACGGCGAAATAGACGTTGGAGAAACCAACGCCGGCGGGTGAAAGCCGATCGATCTGGGTCATTTTGCCCTGAGGCAGGCCCTGATAGTTGATGATCTCGTAATACGTAAACTCGGCGCCCTTGGCCTTCAACTTTCGGATGGCGTCACGATGCTTCCGCTTCGCGGCCGCCATCTTCGCCGGGGCGAAGATTCCGCCCGGTTTGCCGACCTGTACCCGCCTTTGTGCCATTTCTATTTTTCCCTTCCCCGCGATTTATCGCGGGTTTTCGCTTGATGCCGTGCCAGTCCATCCCGGCGATTGCAAAGTCTTGTGACGCTCTAAGGTTCAACTCTAGAACGGCATCACGCGAGTCTCTTGAATTTGACGGATCGGGTTAACCCGATGAATTGCCCATAGGTTGGACCATTGAATGGCATTCAATGCGCCGTTGGCCGGCAAGTCAAGGCTCCGAGCCCGAAAGATGCTCGGAATATCAATCGCTTGCCGCGTTGGCCGCCGCGTCGAGATGGCTCGAATAGACATCGAAATGGCCGCAATCGACTTCGACCAGGCGTTTTGGCTCGCCCGCCCGTGAGAACACCTGTTTCTGGTCGTCCACCGGCGTGACCACGTCCTGCTTTGCGACGATCATCAGCAGGGGCGTGGGTGCAATGCGGTCAATAAATACGTCGGGTTCGTACTCGAAAATCAGTTTCCGGCTGCGCAAGGTCAACGCGTTGACGAATGCACCCGTTGGATCGGTCGCCGCGACCCACATTGCCTCGACCGAATCCGGTTCCGCGACGGAGGTCATCACCGGTGGCTCGCTCCGTGCCCGGGCTTCACGATCGGCGAGGCAGTCTGCGCGGAGCGCGTCGAGTTCCGCCGGCGAGAGCCAGCTCTGCAGTGTGCGATAGCCCGAGATCAGGGGTGCCTGGGCAACCACGCATTTGACCCGCCGGTCGATTGCCCCCACGACGATGGCGTGACCGCCCGAATAGCTTGTTCCCCAGAGGCCGATCCGCTCGGGATCGGTTCCGGGCACGGTTCGCGCAAAGGTGATGGCATCGCGCATGTCGTGAACCTGCTGCCAGGGATCGGCTTCCTGACGAGGTTCGCCCTGACTCCGTCCGAAATTGCGCTGGTCATAGAGCAGGGCGGCCAAGCCCGCCTCGGCAAAGCGCTCGGCAAAGGCATCGAGGTTCATGTCGATGACCTGGGTAAGACCCGGCGACATGACGATCAGCGGCGGCGCTCCTTGTCGTCAGGTGGCCGGAAAAGCCGGCCCGCCAGGGTCCCACCCTCGACCATGAACTCGATATTGCAAGCCATGACGGCCTCTTCCCCTGCCTTGATCTCCAACCCGCCGAATGTCGGCCCCTTGTGAGTTCCGACAGCCCGTGAATTATCGTTTATTATGGCGCAACCGTCGGCGCACGACGAAGAAGAGGTTCATCCACGGCGACGAGCAGAGGCGACCAGGTGACCGAATTCACGCCGATCATTGCGAGTGCAACCTACGAGATCGTCGCCGATAACATCCGGCGCGCGATTATGCTGGGCCGTTTCGTACCCGGCGAAAAGCTGCCGCGCGAGCGGGAGCTTGCGCGCCAACTCAACGTCTCCCGCGCAACCCTGCGCGAAGCGATCCGCATCCTCGTCGCCGAGGACCTTGTCGAAATCAAACGCGGTGCGACCGGCGGCAGCCTCGTTCGCGAACAGGAAATCAGTCCGGAAGAATACCGCCGGCTGCACGGCGAGCAGGAAGACACAATCGAGAACGTCTGCGCATATCGGCTCGCGATCGAGGCCGCAAGCGCCCGACAGGCGGCCATGCGGCGGACGGAAACGGATCTCCAGGGCCTCTATACGCTGGTCAAGCGGATGAACGGTCTGACCGCGACGGCCGCGAGCCGTAACGACCGGGCCAATCTGCCGTTGTTCATGTCAGCCGATGCCTCGTTTCACATCGGCATTGCCCAGGCATCCAAGAATCCATTCTTCGTGCCAGCGGTGGAGGAAATTCGGATCGCCATGTGGATGCCCGTCGCAGCGCTGTTCACCCATATCGAGAGTGACGCGAACGATCATCACGAGACGATCTACCAGGCGATCGAAAGCCAGGACGCGGAAACGGCAGTACGCGAAATGGTTTCCCATGTGGAAATGCAGCGCGATCAGACGCGGCGCTGCATGTTCGATGCGTACAGCGAAGCCCCGGATCGGGTCTCGGGACTCAAGTAACCGATCATCAGGCGCCAACCGCTGGCAAAGCGGTTAGCCCGCCATCGACGATGATTTCCGTGCCAGTGACGTAATTTGCGAGATCCGAGAGCAGGAAGAGGCAAACATTGGCGATATCTTCGGGCGTGGCGATACGCTTGAGGGGCACCAGCTGCGACGCCTTCTCCTTCTGCCCGACCTCGGCCAACCAGCGAAAATCGTTCATTGGCGTGTCGACGTAGCCGGGCAGCACGGCGTTCGAGCGAATGTTTTCGTCCGCCAGCTGGATCGCGAGCGATTTCGAGAGAGCGACGATACCCGCCTTCGAGACGGCGTAACCGTCCTGTGGTTGAAGATCGCCCCGCAGGCCCTGGATCGACGAAAAATGGACCATCGCGCCGCACCCGGTCTTGCGAATCCACGGCGCAGCGGCGCGTGCCGTATTGGCCATGCCCGTGAGGTTGGTTTGAAGGACTTCTCGCCAACCCTCCATGTCGCCCTCGAGAACCGAGCCATCCCGATCCCAGATGTTGGCCCCGTGAACATTGGCAAGTCCATCGAGCCGCCCGACCCGGTCATGGGCGCTTCCCATGACCTGCGCGACGCGCGCTTCGTCGGTGACGTCAAGCTGCACAATGGCGACGTGGCCGGGTCCTCCCCTGAGCGCTTCCGGCCGGGTTGCCCTGAAGATCGCGGTGACGTCGGCGCCATGCGCAAGCAGGCCCTGGGCGACAGCGAAGCCGATGCCCCGGCCCGCGCCGGTCACGACGAAATGTCGCCCGGCAAAGCCTGCGGCTTTGCCAAATGCCGCGATGTCGCTCACCTCAGGCGCCCAGGCCGTGTTTGACCGCCTCGCCGCAGGCGGCAGTGGCCTCGTCTGCTTCGTCGAGGATCGTTCGCAGCAGGGTAAAGCCGTGGATCATGTCCTCGTAGCAGCGATATTCCACGTCCACGCCCGCCTCCTTCAGCCGATCGGCATAGGCCATGCCCTCGTCGCGCAAGGGGTCGAAGCCCGCGGTAATCACGTAAGCCGGCGGCAGGTTCGAATGATCGTGCGCGCGCAGGGGCGAAGCCAGAGGGTTGGCAATATCGTCTTCCGATCGCAGGTAGCTCGCGACATAGAAAGGCATGGAATCGAGCCAGTAGCCCTTGGAAAAGGCACGCGCTGAGTCGGTGTCCGCCTTCATGTCGGTGTTGGGGTAGATCAACAGCTGAAACTTGATCGGCGGCCCGCCTGCGTCCCGGGCCATCAGGGTCACCGCACAAGCCATGTTACCACCGGCGCTGTCGCCACCAACTGCGAGTCGTGCCGGATCGGCACCGACGTCGGCAGCGTTTTCCGAGAGCCACGTGGTGGTGGCATAACAGTCCTCGACCGCATCGGGAAACTTGCTTTCCGGCGCCAGACGATAGTCCACGGACGCGACCAGACAGTCCGAGCCATTGGCCATGATCCGGCAACCGGAATCGTGAGTCTCGATATTGCCGCGGATGTAGCCGCCGCCATGGAAGTAGACCAGAATCGGTCGGGGTTCGTCGGACCAACCCGGCTCGTAAAGCCGGACGGTAATCGGTCCACCCGGCCCCGGCACCTCGATATCACGGACGCCGTGTATTACCGGTTTTTCGCCGTCGACCGACCCAAGAGCGGAATCGAATTCCGCCCGCGCATCGTCGGGCGTCATGTCCTCGACGGGTGTCTCGTTCGGATCGGCGGGTGCGTCGAGCAGCGCCCTCAGTTTCGGGTGGGGTTCCATGATCGCCTCGATGACCGTTCGGTTGTCCTTGAGCCTCGCTCGTTATCAGGTCGGTGCCAGGCGGGTCAAGACCGCCGGCCCCGACAGCGACGCGGCGGCGCCCGAATGAACCCCGCCGCATCTTTCGTTCGGTACCGCCCGGACTACCGAGGGCGTTTTAGGATGCGAGTTTGAGCCCCACTTCGACGTTGCCGGAGAAGGCCGGCATGACCTCCTCGGCGAAGCGCTTGCACCAGCGCCGGCGCGGCTCGTTGGGTACGCCGGGTGTCGCGGTGTGGATTAGAAATGTGTCGAAGCCCGCATCGATATAGGCCTGCACCCGGTCAATCACGGTATCGGCGGAGCCGACGAACTGAAACTGGCTCCAGGCCGGCATGGCCTCCGGGTTGCAGCGATCCTTCATGCCCGCGAAAATCCTGCTCCAGGCCTTGTAGGTCTTGAGATATTGCCAGTTGTCCTTGTCGCCCTCGTAATGATCGACCTGGGCCTGCATAAAGGGCGGAATCCACTGCTTGGCCTCCTCGACGGCCTCCTCGTCCGTGTCCGCGACGATGCAGTTGACCATGATCGGGATGCGGAAACGGCTGGTGTCGAGACCGATACTCCGGGCCTGATCACGCCAGTTGCGAATCGTCGTGGCCTGATATTCGAAGTCGCCAATCGTCGTACACATCGGCGGCAGGCCCATATCGGCCATGCGCACCGCCGTACCCGGACTGCCGATCGCACCGTACAGGTGGATACTGTCGCGCCGGCCGGGCTCGAGGACCGGCCTCGGCAAAACCGCCTTGGGCACCTTTATGAATTCGCCATCATAGGTGAATGTCTCGCCGCTCATACCGAGTTTGACGACGTCCCAGATCTCGCGAAAGCGGATTTGGGCCTCGTCCATATCGATGCCGAACGCGTCGTATTCCGCTTTCGCGACTCCGCGGCCCATTCCGATATGAAGGGGTTGATCGGTCAGGCTGGCTAACTGATTGACGTCTTCGGCAAAGCGGAGCGCGTTATGCCAGGGCGTCACCACGACACAGGTACCGAGCCCCACCTCCGGATAGCGTGCCGCCAGGTGCATCAGCATGCCCATGGGGTTGGGTGTCGGGAAATAATCGCTGAAATGATGCTCAATCATCCAGATCGTGCTGTAGCCCAGCGGCAGATTATGTTCGCAATCGCCCATCAGGCCCCGGTAGCCTTCCGCGTCGGTTATCCCCGGCGCGCCCACGGCCGTCGCGACAAAACCGAATTCGATTTTTGTGCTGTGGGTCATCATCTTCCCCATTCCTGACGAAAGCTTGCCGGCTTGGCCAGAACAATCCCTGCACGGCTGCCGACCTTTCTTACATCCGATTTCGGCAGGAAATACCCACACTTACCGGTTAAGGCATGAAAGGTCTACGCAATGATCCTTTGAAGGATTATAGGGACGCCGGCTGCGGCCCACAAGATCATTCGAAACGAGTCGTGCGGGTTTTTCTCTATGCAGGAATGTGTCACATAGGGTCGCGACAGAGCAGGCCTTCCTCGCTATAGTCTCGGCTCAATCATCGGTCGGTGCATTCGGCCTCCTATGTACGATGGACCATGACGGAAAAGAACGCCAAGGGCGAGCTCGCCGCACGGATTAAGGATGTCCGCAAAAGCCTGGGCATGACCCAGGCCAACTTTGCCGGATTCCTGGGTGTCACGCAGGGCCTGGTTTCCCGCTGGGAAAAGAGTCTGATCGAGCCCCGGCCCGAGATCATCGCCCGACTCGCCGAAGTCGCCGGCATCACGCCCGGCGAATTCCACTACGGCTTCGACCCCAATGCATCGTCGGGCCGCTCGCGCGCCCAAGCTCCCGACATGACGGGCGTCGCCGGCAAACGTCTCACCGACGCGATTCGCGAGGCGATCCGCCGAGCCAAGGCGGGCCGCAATCGAGAGGTTGCGGTAGCGCTCACGCTTATCCTCGAAAAGTGTGAGACCGACCGCGAACGCTTCCTTGCGGCCCAGCGGGAACAGTCGGCGGAGACGGACGAGGGCGGCTGACCAGCCCTCGATCGGCGTGAAATGGCTGAGCCCTAATCAGCCGACAATCAGTCGACCCGCGATTCAAGGGCATCATCGATCCAACTTCGGATCTGGGGAAAATCCCCCAAAAATCTGTACACAATTCATGACATACAGGAATAATTATTAATATATTTTGTAGAGATCACAAATTTTATTCATATTTTTCAATCTGTTACGTTATATTTGGTAAAAAATATTCTTTAATTTCATTTTTATGTTGACATAATTATATGATATATGTATATTTCTAATCATGACGTTATGCAGCAACTGAATAGGAGATCAACCCCGGGTCAGCGCTTCTAGCCGGCGAAGGCCCAAGACCTGAAACAGACGATGAAATTCTAGGGAGGCATCTAGAATACTCTCCGCGCTAAGCGGCGGGGCCGACTTCAACCCTTCGAAGATCGCCCCGCCGAATTTTTTTGTTCGACATCTGGTCACCCCCGAACGACGCCTCATCCCCCTAACATCGATCACCTGCAGCGGGTTGCGGTTGAAGCGGGCATCCTTGTCGCCGTAGCATCGGTCGTGCCGTCCACGCGCCGGTCTGGAGTCAATCGATGAGCATGATCGAGTATCCCTTCGACCCAACCGCCATCGATACGATGGTCATCAGCGGCGAACGCTGCCAAGCGCGCTCCG
The DNA here is from genome assembly GCA_965198325.1 of Alphaproteobacteria bacterium. Classification (GTDB taxonomy): domain Bacteria; phylum Pseudomonadota; class Alphaproteobacteria; order UBA828; family JAPUJA01; genus CBDAPE01. Next base: position 116,665 of record CBDAPE010000019.1, read on the forward strand.
GCAAGACGATCGAGGTCTTTGATTCGGCTACGGGTCTGGCCATAACCCGGGTTCCCCGTGGCGATCGAGCAGATGTCGACCGGGCAATGGAAAGCGCCCGCGAGGCAGGCCGGGGCCCCTGGCGCACGCTATCGCTAATCGAACGGGCGGCCGCACTTCACCGAATCGCAGGGCTGATTCGCGAGCGCGGAACCTTCCTAGCCCAGGTCGAATGCGTCGACGTGGGCAAGCCCCTCTCCCAGGCCTTGCGGGATGTGCGCCGAGCGGCGGATTATTTCGACTTTTACGCGGGCGTCGCGGACAAACTGCACGGCGAAAGCGTGCCCCTCGGCGCAGACCAATTCTGTTTTACCGTGCTCGAGCCGGTTGGCGTTACCGGCCATATCGTGCCCTGGAACTATCCTCTCTCCACCGTGGCGCGGGGGCTGGGCCCGGCTCTCGCTTGCGGCAACACGGCCGTGGTCAAGCCGGCCGAACAGACGTCGCTCTCGACGATCGTGCTTGCCGGGCTCGTGCTCGACGCGGGCCTGCCCGCAGGCGTCGTGAACGTCGTGACTGGACTGGGCGATGAGGCTGGCGCAGCGCTGGCCTCCCACCCCGACCTCGGTCATTTGACCTTCACGGGCTCGGTGCCCACGGGACGCGCCGCCATGCAAAGCGCCGCGGCGTCGGTCGCCGGCCTCACCCTTGAGCTCGGCGGCAAGTCGCCCGTTGTCGTCATGGCGGACGCCGACCTGGACGAGGCCGCAAGGGGGCTGGTTCGGGGAATCTTCTTCAACGCCGGCCAGATTTGTACGGCGGGCTCGCGTCTCGTCGTCGAGCGACCGGTTCACGGCCTGCTGGTCAAGGCCCTGGTGGCGCAGGCGGACGCGCTGACCCTCGATCACGGACTGCGAGACCCGGAGATGGGGCCCCTCGTCTCGGCGAAGCAGCTTGACCGCGTGGCGGGCTTCGTCGAGCGCGCCGGAGCAGCCGGCATCGAGCTGGCGACCGGCGGCCGCGCTGCGACGCTGAACGAGTTTTCCGCCGGCGCATTCTTCGAGCCGACCATTCTCGACAACGTCCCGACCGACGCGGAGATTGCCCAGGAGGAAATCTTCGGCCCGGTTCTCACGGTCCATCCCGTCGCCGACCTCGACGAGGCGATTGCAGTCTCGAACGCCACGCGCTTTGGCCTGGCCGCCGGCATTTACACGCACGACGTGAGCAGCGCCCTACGGTTTGCCCGGGATGTCGAGGCCGGCCAGGTCTTTATTAACGGTTACCTCAAGGGTGGCGACACGGTCCCCTTTGGCGGCATGAAGCAGAGCGGCTTCGGGCGAGAAAAGGGTCTTGCGGCGCTGCATAACTATTGCGCGGTCAAGGTCGTGACCGCGAGCATCTGATGGCTGGCGGCACCGATCCGGCAGGCGGGCGCCTCGATGCGAACGTCGTCGTGGTGGGCGCCGGCAACGCGGCGTTCTGCGCCGCCCTGGCCGCGCGCGAACAGGGCGCCTCGGTGATCATGCTCGAGCGCGCGCCGGAGGAGGAAGCCGGCGGCAATACCCGGTTTACCGCTGGAGCCATGCGCTTCGCCTATGACGATGTCGACGACCTCAGGGCCCTGATGCCCGACCTCACCGATCGTGAGCTGGTCGAGACCGACTTCGGCACCTACCCGGAAAGCCAGTTCTTCGACGACATGGGACGCATCACCGATTACCGCGCAGACCCCGATCTGGTCGAACTCCTGGTCCGGCGCAGCCGGCCCACCATGATGTGGATGAAATCGAACGGTGTACGCTTCGTGCCTCTCTACGGCCGACAGGCCTTCAAGGTCGATGACAGGTTCAAATTTTGGGGCGGGCTCACGGTCGAGACATGGGGCGGCGGTCCCGGCCTTGTCGAGGCACTGACCCGGGCCGCCACCGATGCCGGAATCGAGGTTCGCTACGGGAACCGCGCACTCGAGCTGATTTACGACGACGATGGCGTACAAGGTGTCCGGGCACGCTCACAAGGCCGTACGGAAGCGGTCCGGGCCCGGGCCGTCGTGCTGGCGGCGGGCGGCTTCCAGGCGAATACCGAATGGCGCACCCGCTATCTGGGACCCGGTTGGGATCTCGCCAAGGTTCGCGGCACGCGCTTTAACACGGGCGACGGCATTCGCATGGCCCTCGACATCGGCGCGAGTCCCTATGGCAATTGGTCGGGCTGTCATGCGGTGGGCTGGGAGCGGAACGCGCCCGAATTCGGCGATCTTGCCGTGGGCGACGGCTTCCAGAAACACAGCTATCCGTTCGGCATCATGATCAACGCGAAGGGCGAACGCTTCGTCGATGAGGGCGCCGATTTCCGCAATTATACCTACGCCCGGTACGGCCGGGAAATCCTCGCCCAGCCTGGCCAGTTCGCCTGGCAGATCTTCGATGCCAAGGCCGCTCCGTTGTTGCGCGACGAATACCGCATCCGGCAGATCACGAGGGTGAGCGCCGAAACGCTTGGCGATTTGGCCGCAAAGCTGGACGACGTCGACGCCGCGGCCGCACTCGCCACGATGATCGTCTTCAACGCTGCGGTGCGGGACGACGTTCCCTTCGACCCGAACGTCAAGGACGGCCGCGGCACGCGAGGTCTCACGATCCCGAAATCGAACTGGGCGAATGCGCTCGACACACCGCCTTTCGAGGCCTATGCGGTCACCTGCGGCATCACCTTTACGTTCGGCGGTTTAAGGATCTCCACGGATGGCCAGGTGTTCGATGTGGATCAACGGCCGATCCCTGGTCTCTATGCGTGCGGCGAGCTGGTCGGAGGCATCTTTTACAGCAATTATCCGGGCGGCACGGGCCTGACGTCGGGCGCCGTGTTCGGAAAAATTGCGGGTGCCGGCGCGGGCGCCGCCGCAGGTCGCTGACGCAGGCTACGGGGTCGTTGACCCCAATTCACCGGCGACACGTGCCGCCCGGACAGCCTTGAAACCGGCCCAGGACGATCATCCCGGGGACGAGGAATACGCCGGCTGCTAGCGCAGCTTCCCGACCAGGTATTCATGAAACGCGTGCACGCTCTGCTCCCAGGCAGGAGACAGCACGCTGCCCTCGTTCATAGCCGGTGACATCTGTCCGGCTTGCTGCTCCCTGTGGATTTGGATGTCCTCCTCCTCCACCTCGACGGTCAGACGGCGCCAATCCTCGACGACGTTTTCCGGGGGTCTGCCGCCCGTCGTCGTATAGCCGTAAACCCGAAAGATCGTCTTGTCGGGCGCGAGCGGCAGCATCATCCGGGTCATGACGATGTCGGGCGCGTAGGTGACTAGAAACAGGTTCGGCAACAAGACGATGTAACGCGCGCTCATATCAAGCGATTCGGGGCCGGCGTCCGCCGACGACGCGTCGTTGCAACCGGCGCCCGCGATATCGATTCCCGAGCCGATACAGGCACCGCTGATGATCGAGAAGTGATCCTCCAGCGGCTGCTTGGCCGCGGTTTTGGCGTGGACGATCGGCACATGGTAATTTTCGAGTGAATTCTCGAGGATCAGCTTCCAGTTCGCCGGCACCTCGCCAAAATCGAGACTGAGGAACGGCGTCAGGCTATCGAACGAGAACGCCGTGACTTCGGCCAGAAGGGGCTTGAGGTAGTCCTGCAAGGGCGGCGCGGTGCCGTCCGGGTTGATGAAGATCCAGTCGCCCCAGACGTCGCAGCGAAGCGACTTCAGCCCGAAGTCCGCGGGATCGAAGCCCTCCGGCGTGGCCTGGCGATGACCGCCGAAGTTGGGGCTCGCCTTCAGACGCCCGTCGAGGTGATACGCCCAACCGTGGTAGGGACAGACGATGGAGCGCAAGCCGGAACAGGGTTTGTTGAGCAACCGCGTTCCCCGATGACGGCAGGCGTTGTGAAAGACCCGGACCTCGCCGTGTGAATCCCGCAGCAGGAGAATCGGCAAGCCCAGAATTCGCTCGGACCGGGCATCGCCGGGCTCCGGAACCTCGTGGGCGTTGCCCACATAAATCCAGCTCGGCGCATAAAGGCGCTCGTATTCCAGCTCGAGCAGCGCCTGGCTGCTGTAGGCCTGTCCCGGCAATCCCCGGGCCGGGCGGGTCGGCGATGTCAGCCGTGTGGCCGCCTCTTCGCCGATTACGTCTTCGAAAGGATCGGGCATTCGCGTTACGCCATCAGAGGTCACGAAAGGTCAACCCGCGTTCCATGCAGTTCGCGTCGGCCCATGCGCCCGGCGGTCAGACGATCGATCGCACGAACCTTGCGAAGCGCCAACGATTCTCCTCACTATGGTATCGTCATCGAACGGATATCACGATATCACAGCGTCTGACGGCACACTACGTCCAGGCCGACCGCCATCGGCCGCAGCCCGCCCTCGCGAGGCATATCGAAGACCCGGAGTTGCGAGATGAGCACGCCCGCCTGCACGATCTCGGATCGCTGGCGCGACCCGGCCGCCGGCTGTGACATTCCGGTCCTCGATCTCGCGGAATATCAAGGCAACGAGCCCGGCGCACTCCCCCGATTGGCGGTGGAACTCCGCCAAGCGTTCGAGGACGTTGGCTTTTTCTATGTGATCAACCATGGCATCCCGAAGGTATTGCTCGACCGCACATTCTCCGAGACCGCCCGGTTTCACGCCTTGCCGTCCGAAGCCAAGACCAGGATCGCGATCAACCACGATCACGTCGGTTATATGGGCGTTGAGAGCGAAGCATCGCGCACCTCGGAATACCACACCGGCACGATCAAGCCCGATGTCGGCGAGGCCTTCTTCATCCTGCGCGACCGCGCGCCCGTCCCGCTCGAGGTCGAGAACCAATGGCCGGACAATCTGCCCGGCTTCAGAGAGACCCTGGTTGAATATTTCGAGACAGCCGAGGCGCTCTTTCGCCGAATGCTGCCGATCTTTGCGGTCAGCCTCGACCTGCCACCGGCACATTTCGAGCCTGCGTTCGGCGTGTACGAGACACTTTCCATGCTGCGCGCAGCGCATTTCGGGCCGGACGACGAGCTCGAAGCCAACCAGTTCAATCTGGCGCCGCACACCGACAGCACGTTCGTCACGCTGCTCCCGACGACCGAGGTCCCGGGCCTCGATCTGCTGGGGCCGTCGGGAGAGTGGTTCGCGGCACCACCGATTCCCGATTCCATCCTGTTCAACTCGGGCGACCTGATGACCCGCTGGACGAACGGCCGATTCCTGTCCACGCCGCACCGCGTGATCAACCGGTCTGGCCGCGACCGCTATTCGATCCCCCTGTTCGTTCACCCGAACGCGGATTTCATCATCGAATGCCTGCCGACCTGCACGACGACCGACACCCCGCCAAGGGAGCCGCCCATCCGGTCGGCCGATTACCTCGCCTGGTACATGGAGAAAAATTTCAAGCACGCCGCGGAGACGTGGCTCGAGCCCTAGGATCGGCCCGGCAGGAACTGGGCGCGCGCGGCGGCCCCGTTCCACCCCCAAAAACCACCTAACCCCTTGAAAAGATTGGTGGGCCGAAGGGGACAAAACTGGGCACTGGCTTAATTTTGCATCAATGCCGGTCGAGAAGTCCGCCATCAAGCTATAACGAGACCCGGCACAACAGTTGACGAAACGACTGCCTTTGACCTTAAGCTAAATCTCTAATTTCTTCCGGTCAGCACCAATTCGGATCTCAAGAAACCCTATTTCGTACCAGCGGCGGTCAAATTTCAGAAATGGGAAAATACCATTAACGATTAAAACAGGAGCGCGCCACGTTGCCACACGAATGCTCGGCACAAAATCACGACTGGGATCTAACCCTTCGAGCGTCACATGAGCTTTTAATGCTTGGACAGTTTGTTGAAAAAAATTCAAAAGCAGAAACATCAAGCAAAATTTTTTCGTGCTGGACCGGCTCAATGCTCCTTTCATTCTGCGCAATAGAGAGCTTCTCTGCATCGGTTGCCTTCTCGATGCCAAGCCATGAGCGGTTCAGAGATTTTGATTTTAAAAAATACAAAAGCCTGTCAAGGTTTTGGGACAAGATAGAATTACTTTGCGGAAAAATTCAGATTAAAATCGATAAATCCGAAGGATTGTTTCAAAAAATCGGGGAAATGCAGCAGTGGCGAAATCTTGTTACCCATGCCTCACCTTACGACATCCCGGCAACTCTTGTTACGGACACCGTCGACGCACCTAGAAAGCTCCATAAACCTTTTAAGCACAAAGAAGACGCGAGTACAACTAATGTGCAAAATGCCAAAGAATTTCACTCGATGGCATTCGATTACATTGAATTGATTAAGACGCGCTCAGGAATAGATCCCCGCGCGACAGCGTCATATAAGGTCGGTTAGGCGGGCGCCGCCTAATGACCCCTAGGCGAGTCAACGAGGACAAAAATAGGCTCTGGGTAATAGCTATCAGAACACCACGTCAGAAACTTTCCAGCCTTTGAGCTTGTGATTTCAATTCAGGCCATTGTGAGAACGGCGGCGCAATAATCCCCCACTGAAGCGGCCGGTTGATCCGGCTGTGGCGGACCAAAATGGGACCGTCTATAGCTTTCTGTCAGGGCTGCTCTGACTGGAAGGCGGGGGGATGTATCGGGTGGATTTGTACGCGCGGGTTCGGCGGGCGTGTCGTGTCGAGGGAATGAGCACCCGCGAGGCCTCGCGGGTGTTCGGGCTGGACCGCAAGACGGTCCGCAAGATGCTGTCGTTCTCGGTGCCGCCGGGGTCTCGCCGCGGCAAGCCGCCACGGCGGCCGAAGCGGGGTCCGTTCACGGGGATCATCGATCGGATTCTGGAAGACGATCGGACCAGCCACCACAAGCAACGGCCCACGGCGAAGCGGATCTTCGACCGTCTCCGGGACGAGTACGGCTTTACGGGCGGCTACACCATCGTGAAGGACTATGTCCGTGAGCGGCGGCTTCGGTCGCGCGAGATGTTCGTGCCGCTCGTCCATTCCCCCGGCCCCGCCCAGGCGGACTTCGGCGAGGCGATGGCGGTGATCGGCGGCGTGGCGTGCAAGGTCCACTTCCTTGCCTTCGATCTTCCCCACAGTGATGCCTGCTTCGTGAAGGCCTACCCGGCGGAGACGACCGAGGCGTTCTGCGCTGGCCACAACGCGGCGGTTGCGTTCTTCGGCGGCGTCCCCCGATCCATCCTGTACGACAACACCAAGCTGGCAGTCGCCCGGATACTGGGCGATGGCAAGCGGCAGCGAACGCGCGTCTTCACGGACCTTCAATCCCCCTATCTGTTCGAGGACAGGTTCGGCCGGCCGGGCAAGGGCAACGACAAAGGCAAGGTCGAGGGACTGGTCGGCTTCATCCGGCGGACCTTCCGGGTCCCCGTCCCGCGGGCCGAGAGCTTCGAGGCGCTGAACGATGCTCTCGCGGGACAGTGCCGCCGGCGCCAGGCGGCGCGGCTGCGGGGTCACAAGGAGACCATCGGCGAGCGCCTCGCACGGGACCGGGAAGCCTTCTTGCCTCTCCCCCCGGCACCATACGATGCCTGCGACAAGCGCACTGGACGGGTGAGCTCGCTGTCGCTGGTGCGCTGCCGGGGCAACGACTACTCGGTGCCCGTGGCCTATGGCCACCGCGAGGTGCTGATCCGGTGCTCCGTCGACGAGGTCGTTATCTCTTGCGGCGCGGAGGTGATTGCCCGGCACCGCCGGTCCTACGACAGCGAGGACCTGATCTTCGACCCGCTGCATTACCTACCCTTGATCGAGCAGAAGATCGGCGCCCTCGACCAGGCCGCGCCGTTGGCGGGCTGGGACCTGCCCGAGGCCTTCATCACTCTGCGACGCCTGCTCGAAGCCCGCATGGGCAAGGCGGGCAAGCGCGAGTCCGTCCAGGTGCGCCGTCTGCTGGAGAGCTTCCGGCTCGAGGAGGTCGAGGGTGCGGTCGGCGACGCGCTCAGGCTCGGCGCCATCGGCTTCGATGCGGTGAAGCACCTGGTACTGTGCCGCATCGAGCGGCGGCCGCCCCGGCTCAACCTCGAGGTCTATCCGTACCTGCCGCGCGCCCGGGTCGCGACGACGTCTGCCAAGTCGTACATGAGCCTGCTGTCGGGGCTCGGCGCATGACCGACACACCACGGCTGCTGCTCGTCCACCACCTCAAGAGGCTGAAGCTGCCGACGGTCCTGAGGGAGTACGACAAGATCGCCCGGCAGTGCGCCTCTGAAGGCGTCGACCACGTTCGCTATCTTCTGCGTCTGGCCGAGCTCGAGCTGATCGACCGCGAGCGCCGCATGGTCGAGCGGCGCATCAAGGCGGCGCGCTTCCCCGTGATCAAGAGCCTCGATAGCTTCGATTTCAAGGTCATCCCCTCGCTCAACAAGACGTTGGTCCTGGAGCTCGCCCGCTGCGCGTACATCGAGCGCCGCGAGAACCTCATCGCGCTCGGCAACAGCGGCACCGGCAAGACCCACATCGCCCTCGGTCTCGGCTTGGCGGCCTGCCAGAAGGGCCTCTCGGTCGGCTTCATCACCGCCGCCGCGCTGGTCCACGAGCTCATCGAGGCCCGCGATGACAAGCAGCTGCTGAGGTTCCAGAAGAAGCTCGCCACCTACAAGCTTCTGATCGTCGACGAACGCGGCTTCGTGCCGCTGTCCAAGACCGGTGCCGAGCTCCTGTTCGAGGTGTTCAGCCAGCGCTACGAGCGCGGCTCGACCCTGGTCACCACCAATCTGTCGTTCGACGAATGGACCGAGGTGTTCGGCTCCGAGCGGCTTACCGGCGCTCTCCTCGACCGCCGCACCCACCACGTCAACATCCTCGAGATGAATGGCGAGAGCTACAGGCTCAACCAGAGCCGCAGGCGTCAAACCCCGACGGCGAACTGAACCGACCACCCAACCCACGCTTGACCCCATGGGCCCACAGGTCCCTCCCGCGCGCGCCGCCGCGTCGGCCTGTTGAGGGCACGTCGCGTTGCGCGCGGGGCCCGCCCATGGACTACGGGGACAAGCCCGCAGCCGCCAAGCGGTCCCTTCTTACACCGCCACGGTCGTCCCTTTTTGCTCCGCCATTGACAGATGAGCGTCCATGAGGCGTCGCGGGTGTTTGGTGTGGACCGCAAGACGGTCCGTAAGATGCTGTCGTTCTCGGTGCCGCCAGGATATCGCCGAAGCACGCCGCCCCGGCGACCGAAGCTGGATCCGTTCACGGGGATCATCGATCGGATCCTGGAGGATGATCGGACCAGTCACCGCAAACAACGGCACACTGCAAAGCGCATCTTCGACCGTCTCCGGGACGAGTACGGCTTTACGGGCGGGTACACCATCGTGAAGGACTCCGTTCGCGAGCGGCGGCTTCGGTCACGTGAGGTGTTTGTGCCGCTCGTCCATTCCCCCGGTCACGCCCAGGCGGACTTCGGTGAGGCGATGGCGGTGATCGGCGGCGTGTCGCGCAAGGTCCACTTCCTTGCCTTCGACCTTCCCCACAGCGATGGTTGTTTTGTGAAAGCCTATCCGGCGGAGACGACCGAGGCCTTTTGCGATGGTCACAATGCGGCATTCGCCTTCTTCGGCGGCGTTCCCACATCCATCCTGTACGACAACACCAAGCTGGCTGTTGCCCGGGTCCTGGGAGATGGCAAGCGGCCGCGAACGCGCGTCTTCACGGAGTTGCAATCCCACTATCTGTTCGAGGACAGGTTCGGCCGACCGGGCAAGGGGAATGACAAGGGCAAAGTCGAGGGACTGGTTGGCTTCATCCGGCGGGACTTCCCGGTCCCGATCCCGCGGGCCGAGAGCTTCGAGGCTCTCAACGGTGCTCTCGCCGAACGGTGTTGCCGGCGCCGGGCCGCACGGCTGCGGGGTCACAAGGAAACCATCAGCGAGCGCCTCGAACGGGACCGTCAAGTTCTCTTGCCATTGCCGCCTGCTCCCTATGATGCCTGCGACAAGCGTCCCGGAAGGGCGAGCTCACTGTCGCTGGTGCGTTACCGCGGCCACGACTACTCGGTGCCCGTAGCATACGGGCACCGCGAGGTGCTGATCCGCGGCTATGTCGACGAGGTGATGATCTCTTGCGGCGCCGAAGTGATCGCCCGGCACCGCCGGTCCTATGACAGCGCGGACCTGATCTTCGACCCGCTGCATTACCTGCCCTTGATCGAGCAGAAGATCGGCGCCCTCGACCAGGCCGCGCCGTTGGCGGGCTGGGACCTGCCCGATAGCTTCATCACCCTGCGACGCCTGCTCGAAGCTCGCATGGGCAAGGCAGGCAAGCGCGAGTACGTCCAGGTGCTCCGTCTGCTGGAGAGCTTCCGGCTCGAGGAGCTGACGGCAGCGGTCGACGATGCGCTCAGGATCGGCGCCATCGGCTTCGATGCCGTCAAGCACCTGGTGCTGTGCCGCATCGAGCGGCGGCCGCCCCGGCTCAACCTCGAGGTCTATCCGTACCTGCCGCGCGCCCGGGTCGCGACCACGTCTGCCAAGTCGTACATGAGCCTGCTGCCGGGGCTCCGTGCATGACCGACGCACCACAGCTGCTGCTCGCCCACCACCTCAAGACGCTCAAGCTTCCGACCTTCCTGCGAGAGTACGACAAGATCGCCCGGCAGTGCGCCTCTGAAGGCGTCGACCACGTTCGCTATCTTCTTGCGTCTGGCCGAGCTCGAGCTGATCGACCGCGAGCGCCGCATGGTCGAGCGGCGGATCAAGGCGGCGCGCTTCCCCGTGATCAAGAGCCTCGATAGCTTCGATTTCAAGGTCATCCCCTCGCTCAACAAGACGCTGGTCCTGGAGCTCGCCCGCTGCGCGTACATCGAGCGCCGCGAGAACCTCATCGCGCTCGGCAACAGTGGCACCGGCAAGACCCACATCGCCCTCGGTCTCGGTCTTGGCGGCCTGCTAGAAGGGCCTCTCGGTCGGCTTCATCACCGCCGCGCTGGTCCACGAGCTCATCGAGGCCCGCGATGACAAGCAGCTGCTGAGGTTCCAGAAGAAGCTCGCCACCTACAAGCTTCTGATCATCGACGAGCTCGGCTTCGTGCCGCTGTCCAAGACCGGTGCCGAGCTCCTGTTCGAGGTGTTCAGCCAGCGCTACGAGCGCGGCTCGACCCTGGTCACCACCAATCTGCCGTTCGACGAATGGACCGAGGTGTTCGGCTCCGAACGCCTGACCGGCGCGCTGCTCGACCGCCTCACCCATCACGTCAACATCCTCGAGATGAACGGCGACAGCTATCGGCTCAACCAGAGCCGCAGGCGTCAAACCCCGACGGCGAACTGAACCGACCACCCAGCCCTCGCTTGACCCCGTGGGTCCACAGGTCCCCCCCGCGCGCACCGCCGCGTCAGCCTGTTGAGGGCACGTCGCGTTGCGCGCGGGGCCCGCCCATGGACTACGGGGACAAGCCCGCAGCCGCCAAGTGGTCCCTTTTTACTCCGCCACGGCGGTTGCTTTTTGCTCCGCCGTTGACAATTTGTTCCAAAGGCGCTGACGTCAGACACGAGAGGGCGTGATGGCCAGGTTCAGGGACACATCAAGACCCTGCAGAAATACGCTGCCGTCCACGCCTCGATCCACAACCACTTCAACCAGGACCGTCAACTCAACCGCCGCGAGATCTTCAAGCAGAACCGCTCGGCCGCCCTGGCCGAGTGGCGTCAGTTGGCTGCCTAAGAGGCCTGGGTTGTAGGTTCTTCAGTTCCTATCCAGTTAGTCTGACAACGTCTCTTGAGACTGTGATACGCGAGATCAGGGACGCTGAAAAACACGGACGGGATATGACGAACAACCCCAATATCAAGAGGTACAGATAAGCGAGGAAACGACCCCCGCCAACTTTACTAGCCGATCACCTGGACGTGGGCGGTCTCGCGTTTCGGATCGTAGTAGCACGAGTACGTCACGCGCTGCCATGCGCCGAAGACGTTCTGGAATTTCACGAGGTCGCCGGTGTACGCAATGGTGCCCTCGGTCTGGTTATCCCACCTCCAGCTCTGGAACTTGTGTTCCAATAAGCCATCGGTCCACTCGTAGTCATATTGCGCCGTGCGCTCTATGAGGTCCTGGCAGACTGCGGTTGCGCCGGCGATATGCCTCTCGTCCCAGCATTGGATATCCTGACGGCAGGACAGGTCCCTCTCGGCCTCCCGTTCGGCATCCGTCGGGGAGCCCCAGTCCGCCAGCCGGTCGGGGATGATCCCCCGATAGAGGTCCGACCATAGGGCCGCGCCGCAATCATCTCCTGACCAGCCGCACTTGTCCGGCGCATAGACGATCCTGTTTCGGATAGACGAATCCTTTTCGTAGGAATCCCACAATCGAACGGATACCGCGTCCGGCCAGTCCTGGCGGTGCCTATCGACCGCAGCCTTCATCATGGTCTCCAGCGCCGCAACGTCCGTCGTCGCGAGTTCGGACTCTATTTCCAAAGTGACACGATATCTGACGTTCCCGAACGAACTGTCCTTTTCCTCAACCACCCGATAGGTCTGAGTGGCTACGGTATCCGTCGCTGGCTTTGGGTCGGATACCGCCCAGTTACCGTCATCCGGGTCGCTTTTGGCGAGGAACAAGACCAACACAACCAGCCCCAGCGCGATCACGTATATGGTCCACTTGGTGAGCGCTCGCGAGGAACGCATGGGTTTCACCCCTTCTTCCGGTCGGTCATTTCGGCGATTATACCCGCCGCCCTCCCCCCGCGTCAGCCACCCAGACCTGCGGTCGTTGGCTCAATAACCGGGCGGAATACTCGCATCAACCGTTTCGAAGGCGGGAAGGGGCGATGGCGCGGTTCAGAGACATCAAGACCCTGCAGAAATTCGCCTCCGTCCACGCCTCGATCCACAACCATTTTAATCACGACCGCCATCTCAACCGCCGCGATACTTTCAAACGAGACCGAGCCGCCGCCTTGGCCGAGTGGCGTCAACTTGCAGCCTGAGGTCGTTTGATTGTAGGTTCTTCAGTTCCTATCCAGTTAGTCTGACAACGCCTCGCGTGCGCGTAGCTCTGAGCGATCCGGCGTTCAAGGTAATGCTTGATCCGATCCGACAGCGTGCTCAAGATGGTTGCACAGCGGGGCCTCGGAAGCGGAGGGCGGTCACATGTCGGCGACCACATGCGGAAGGATCGGAGCGGGATGCTTGTTTACCTGCCTCGCTGTCGCCCTGGCGTTGGGTGGCCCTGCGAATGCGGGCTGCATATCGCAGACCTTGGGTGCCACTACCATCCACAATTGCGACGGTAAGATCGGCGTGTCACAGACGGTCGGTGACACGACCGTTCACAATTTCGGCGGCAAGATCGGCACCTCGCAGACGCTCGGCGGTACCGCCGTCCACAACTTCGACGGCAAGCTGGGCACATCTCACACAGTGGGCACGACCACCATCCATAATTTCGATGGCAAGTTCGGCCTGTCGCAGACTGTCGGCAACATCACCGTCTATAGCGGCCCGCTGTTCACCCGCCGCTGAGCCTGTCTGCGTTAGTCTGACAACGCCCTCAACAATGTTGACCCGCAGGCGTGGCTGGCGGAGGTCCTCGATCGGATCGCCGACCTGCCGCAGACCCGTTTGCACGAATTCCTGCCCTGACAATGCTCGACAGGAAAGTCAAAAGTGTGATTATATCGCAGGGAATAATCCCATTGGCGGCGGGTGACAGTTTTAGAAGTGATGCTGTCGGCCAATATCCCGGAGGCGGGTCTGTGCGTCGAGGCGATCCAGCCACCCGGCGAGCCATTGGTATCTTCGATCATTCTTTATCATGACTAAGTTATAGAAAAAGGTGGCACCATGAAAATCCAATCCTCCGTGGCTCGTTTGGTCCGACCCGCCATTCTTGGCACTCTGCTCACCGCCCTCGCAGCGCCTGTCGATGTCAGTGCCGAGGATGCGACGCAGGTCTATGAGCTTGAGGATATTGTCGTGGTGGGCTCGCGCCGGCCGATTAGGTCGGTGACCGACTCGCCGGCGCCGGTGGATCTGATCGGAGCCGAGGACTTCACGGATCAGGGGACTACGAACCTGCCAGATCTCATGCGTGCGCTGGTTCCGTCCTACAATATCAATACCCAGCCGATCAGCGACGAGGCGACCTTCATCCGCCCCGCCAACTTGCGCGGGTTCGCGCCCGACCAGACGCTGGTGTTCGTGAACGGCAAGCGCCGTCACCGCGCCGCCGTCATCACCTTTCTCGGCAATGGAATCTCGGACGGCGCCCAAGGCCCCGACATTAGTGTGATCCCGGCGATTGCGCTCAAGCGGGTCGAGGTTCTGCGCGACACCGCATCCGCCCAGTACGGCTCCGACGCCATCGCCGGCGTGATCAACTTCGTGCTCAAGGACCGGCCGGAGGGCGGCGCCGTCGAAACTCAGTGGGGGCGGACCTACGAGGGCGACGGCGACGAATACCGGATCGCGATGAACTTTGGCGTTCCCATCGCGGAACGCGGTTTCGCCAATCTAAGCGCGCAGTGGCACGAAGCCGAGCCGACGGTCCGCAGCGTGCAGCACGCCGAGGCGGCGGGCCTGATTGCCGCGGGAAACACTGCTGTCCGCCAGCCCTACGCCCAGATCTGGGGGGCGCCCGAGGTGAGCGGGGATTACACCGTCTTCCTGAACACGGGTCTGGAGCTGACCGAACAGGCCGACTTCTACGCGTTCGGCAACCTCGCCAGCCGGGAAACCGAGGGTGGGTTCTTTTTCCGGAACCCCGATACGACGTGCGCCGGACGCAATGGGGTGTTCGTAATGAGGAACAACGTCGACGGCAATTGTGAGAGTGCGACACCCTTGGACGATCCCGATTTCCGCGATCTTTTCCCGGGCGGTTTCACCCCGCAGTTCAAGGGCGAGTTGAGCGACTCGGCGGGAACGGCGGGGTTCCGCGGCTCGCTCGATTCGGGGCTGACCTACGACGTGAGCTACACATACGGCCAGAGCAACATAGACTACTCCATCAGAGATACCGTTAACGCGAGTCTCGGGCTGGAGACGCCGACCCAGTTCGATCTCGGCTCCTACACTCAGACCGAGCGGACCGTGAATCTCGACCTGACCCACCCGATCGACGTTCCGGCGTTTGCCTCGTCGCTCTACGCCGCCACCGGGGTTGAGTGGCGCAACGAGCAGTTCGAGATTGGCGCGGGCGAACGCGCATCCTGGATCGCCGGCCCCTTCGCCCGCACCGATGACGACCCCCCGCGCTTCTACAGCGTCGGCGCCAACGGCTACTCGGGCTTCTCCGACAACGTGGCCGGGGAATGGGATCGATCCAACATGGCGGGCTATGTCGAGTTCGAGGCGGATGTGGTCGAGAACCTGACACTTGCGACGATGGGCCGCATCGAGCATTTCGAGGAGTTCGACACGACGGCGGATTTCAAGTTCGGCGCCCTGTACCGGGTGAACGAACGCTTGAGCCTGCGCGGCTCCGCGAGCACGGGCTTCCGGGCGCCCACCGTTGGACAGCAGAATGCATCAAAGGTCACCACGGAGTTTGGCCAACAGGGATTGCGGCAGGTAGCAACACTCTCCGCGACCTGCCCGGAAGCGGCGGCGGTTGGTGCCGAGCCTCTCGAACCAGAGGAGGCGCTGACATTCACCGCGGGCGTCGTGGCGGAAACAGGGCCGGTTTCCCTCACGGCGGACATTTACAACATCGTAGTGGAAGATCGACTGGGCGTGTCGAAGAACACGAGGTTGACCGACGAACAGAAGAGCGGGATTGGAAGCGATGCCTGTTTCCCCGCTGCGGACGTCCTCGAAGTGCGTTACTTCGGGAACGGCTTCGATACGCGCACCCGGGGCATAGACGTCATTGCGAGCGTCGATATTCCCGCAATGTCGGCGTTCCTCGAAAGCGGCGAGACGGAGTTCGTCTTCGTTGGAAACTGGACGAAGACGAAGGTCATCAGTCACGATCCGGGATTCCTTGACGCCAAGCGTATCCTGCAGCTTGAAGACGCACTTCCCAAGTACCGATTCAACGCGACCCTGCGGCACGAACAGGCGGGATGGAGTGCGTTTACGCGTCTCAACTACTTCGGCCCCTATACCGAAACCTTTCTCAATAGAACGGATCTGCTTATCGACGGGGGGAGCGAGTTCACGCTCGACGTCGAGGCGACTTACAAGCTGATGGAACAGGTGGAGTTGAGCATCGGCGCGGAGAACGTCCTCAACAATTTCCCGGACGAGAATCCCTACCCCAGCGTCGGAGCGAAATATCCGGAATCGTCGCCGATGGGCCTTGCGGGCGGCTTTTACTACGTCCGCGTCCGCCATGTTTTTTGAATTGAGAGAGCCGGCGCGAGTGCGTTGTCAGAGCAAATCGGCTTGAGCCGCCTGGCGAGGTCCCTTAACGTCTAGGAATGAAAACCCCTTCCGATATTTCGACAGTTCACTCGAGATCCGGAGGCGCTGGTATCATCATCATTGGTATTCGAACTGGCGCTGGCACCTCGATGAGGTGTTCGTGCGGATCAACGGCGAAGACCTGCTATTTGTGGCGCGCGGTTGACCACGAAGGAGAAGTGCTCGAGGTTTTTGCCACGAAACGGCAGGATCGCAGGGCAGCACTCAGGTTTCTGAAGCGATGGAGTGGACGCCCCCATCCGACGGCGTCATAAGCGCCAGGAAGGAACGCACGCGGGGTGCGTTCGATCGACGAAGGAGGCGTCCATGGAGCAAGTTACTATCGTCGGCATCGACATTTCAAAGAGGAGTTTTCAACTTCATGGGGCGACGGCGGAAGGCAAGCCTGTGTTCGGCAAGAAGCTTTCGCGAGAAAAGCTCCTCGTATTCCTCTCCGAAACGCCGCCGTGCCTGGTTGTGATGGAGGCCTGCGGCAGCGCGCATCACTGGGGTCGACAGATCGTCGCTCTTAGTCACACGTGCAAGCCGATCCCGCCGATCTATGTCAAACCGTTTCTCAAGCGCCAGAAGAATGACAGTAACGACGCGGCCGCGATCGTCGAGGCGGCACAGCGCCCGACCATGCGGTTCGTGGCAGTGAAGTTGGAGGAGGCGCAGGCGGATGCAATGTTGTTCCGCACCCGCGCACTGCTTGTCCGCCAGCGCACGCAGACGATCGATTCACTCCGGGGCCAGCTGGCGGAATTCGGCACGATCGCGGCCCAGGGTGTGGCGGGCGTCGCGGCGATGCGGCTTGAGTTGGCAGAAGTGGAAGGGTTGCTTCCCGAACAGGTCGTGTCGATGGCCAAACTGCTGTTCGAGCAGGTTGCCGCACTCAGCCAGAAGATCGCCGGCCTTGAGAAGGAGATCCGTTCCCGGACCCGGGCGCGCGAGGACATGAAGCGGCTGATGACGATCCCCGGCATCGGCCCGATCTGTGCGATGGCGCTGCATGCCTTTGCGCCGCCGATGGAGAGCTTCGGCCGCGGGCGCGACTTCGCGGCCTGGGTCGGGCTGACACCGCGGCAGCACTCGACGGCCGGCAAGCAGCGGCTCGGCCGGATCACCAAGATGGGGCAGCGCGATCTTCGCCAGTTGCTCGTCCTGGGCGCAACGTCGGTGCTCCGGCATATGCGCAAGCGCGAGAAGCTGGATGATCCCTGGCTGCGGAGGACGATCGCGGAAAAGCCGCCGAAGCTGGTCGCCGTCGCACTTGCGAACAAGATGGCGCGCATCATCTGGGCGCTGTCGGTCGGGAAGGACACCTACCGGGCGTCAGCAGCGGTTGCCGCTGGTGCGGAATAGCTGCCTGGAAGAGGAAGCGTCTGTTTGGAATTGGAACACCGGGCTTCGCGGACACGCTCTTGAGGGCGTGATGCACGGATGACCCCGGTTGGTGCGGTTGGGACGAAAGACAACATAGGGGCAAAAGGTCAGAGAGACGGGGTCGGAAAAACCAGCATCTCGCGCAGGGCTGTCAAGCATACCGCTGAAGCGATCTGGATCCGATCCACGAACACCATATGGGCCCGCGGCGCATGCATGCCGCACTTGAGAGGCCGGACATACGACAGTACCTGACCGCATGTCACGAGTTGTTCAAATTCCTGCTTGCACTGCAGGGGGCGTCCACATACGCGCGATGAAGCGTTATGGCCGTCCGGCTTCAGTCGTGACGGACGGGCTTCCGTCCTACCGGGCTGCGATGACTGTGATAGGCAACGCGGCCGCCCGGACCTGCGG
This sequence comes from Alphaproteobacteria bacterium, assembly GCA_965198325.1. Classification (GTDB taxonomy): domain Bacteria; phylum Pseudomonadota; class Alphaproteobacteria; order UBA828; family JAPUJA01; genus CBDAPE01. The sequence goes on from CBDAPE010000019.1 coordinate 134,773, forward strand.
TCGTTGGCTCAATAACCGGGCGGAAAACTCGCACCAACCGTTTCGAAGGCGGGAAGGGGCGATGGCGCGGTTCAAGCAAGACCCTGCAGAAATTCGCCTCCATCCACGCCTCGATCCACAACCATTTCAACCACGACCGCCATCTCAACCGACGCGATACTTTCAAACAAGACCGAGCCGCCGCCTTGGCCGAGTGGCGTCAGCTGGCTGCCTGAGAGGCCTGGATTATTGGTTCTTCAGGCCCGATCCAGTTAGTCTGACAATGCCCGGTTAACTTGACAAAGCCTCATCGAGCACCGGCGCTTGCACCACCGCAAGTCCGCCGCCTAGAATGATCAACCAGATGTGCGAGGGCCTCCGTTAGTTCTTCCGGCCATCTGTCTAAATTTATCTGATGATGGACACAGGTGCATGGCGAAATTATTTTCAGATTTATGGACGATCAAATGGAAGTGATCGCCGAATCCACCGGGTTGCTGACCAGGGGTGGCCCGGTGATGCTGGTCCTCTTACTGGCATCGGTGGTGGCGGTCGTGATTATCCTAGTCAAACTGTATCATTTCTGGCGCGCCGGTCTCGGCCATACCGAATTTGTTTCTCTGGTCATGCAGGACCTCCAGCGAGGCGAACGGGAGCGGGCCTTGCATGCGCTTGGCATCCGGTTTCATCCGGTCGCGCGCGTCATGGAAACCGCGATTCTGCTCGGGGACGATCGGGAGCTGAGCTCGGAGGACCGCGAGGCTGAGATTGATCGGGTGGGCACCGCCGAGGTGCGAAATCTCGAAAGCTATCTGCGGGGTCTTGAGGTGATCGCAAATTTGAGTCCGCTGCTTGGCCTTCTCGGCACGGTGCTTGGCATGATCAACGCGTTCTCCGAACTGGAGGCGGCGGGGAGCAAGGTCGATCCGGCGATTCTTGCCGGCGGTATCTGGGAAGCCCTGTTGACCACCGCGTTCGGGCTCGTGGTTGCGATCCCGGCTCTTGCGGCCTATTACATGTTTGAAGGTCGGATTGATACCGTGCGCGCAGCCATGAAGGACACCGTGGTCCGGGTCCTCGGGGTCACCGGGCGGGCCGGCAGGCTCGCGGTGGCCTGAATTCGGCGGGGCGGACGATGGATTTCACCGATCACGAAAGGACACGTCCGAAGCTCAACATCGCGCCCCTGATCGACGTCGTCTTCCTTCTCCTGGTCTTCTTCATGCTGGCAAGCTCGTTCGTGGAACCAAGTGCGTTCGACCTGTCGACGCCGCAACGCGACGCGGCGGCGCAGTCCGGTGGCGATCCGCTGGTAGTGGATGTTGCAGTTGGCGGCGAAATTCGACTGAACGGGCTTCTCTTGTCGACCGATCAGCTCGGCGCAGAGCTGTCGGAGCGGGTCGGCGATGTGTTGGAGCGGCCGGTTACGGTGCGTGCCGAGGCGACCGTGTCGGTGCAGCACTTAGTCTCGGTCATGGATCAGGTGCGTGGTGCGGGTCTCAAGAACGTACTGCTCGCAACCCCGGACACACGCTGAGCGGTCGAATATGGAATTCGCGGGGCGCAAGCCGTTGAGCGGTGGCGTCAACTTGGTGCCGCTGATCAACATCGTGTTCCTGCTTCTGATCTTCTTCATGGTGTCGAGCACTTTCATTACACCGGACGAATTCAACATCGATCTTCCGGAGTCCGAACAGGTGCAGGTGAGCCAATTGCAGCCGATCGTCGTGCTGATCGGCGTCGACGGCGGCCTCGCGCTCAACAACCGGGAACTTGATCTCGACGATCTCGAATCGTCCCTGGCCGCTGCGCTTGCGATCGATCCGGATGCGGAGGTCCTAATCAGAGCCGATGCGGAGGCGACTACGGCCGACGTCGTCAACGTTCTCAGACGCGCCCGCGCAGTGGGCATTGAGCGGGTCGCCATGGCGACCCGCGAGGCTGTCCGGTGATCCGGGTGGCGCCCATTCATCTTGTCGTCGCGGCGTTGCTCGCGACGCTGGCGCACGGCGTCCTGCTGGTGTCGATCTCGCTGAAGTCTCGGCTGGAGGCCGAGCCGGAACCGGAATCGACAATCTATCTGGAGCTCGCCACCCTGAGCGGGACATTCGGCGAATTTGAGCCCTCCGCGCCGGCGGCCAACGATGAGAGTCTGCCGACGCCGGATCGAGCCGACCACGCAGAAGCATCTTCAGACCCCGTCGAATTCCCGGACCGTCCCCCGTTGGATGACGTGTTCGCGAATGATGCGCCGCCACCCATGCCGCTGCCGCCGAGTCCGCCGATACAGGTCGACGAAACGAGACCGATACCCACACCGGTTGCCGTAGTGGAAACAGTGCTGCCAGTGGAAGCAGTGCTGCCAGTGGAAGCAGTGCCACCGGCGGAGGAAGAGCTACCACTGGCTCCGGAAACAACGCCCGATGTCCCGGACATGCCAGTTCTGAAATTCCAGGTTTCGGAGCCCCCACCGGCTGCTGTACCCAAGCCAGGGCCAGTGAGCACCGCGGCGGAACAAGCACCGGTCGCGGAGCCGACGTCGCAACCGACTACAAGCACACCGGCCTTCATTTCGTCCGACACGGCACAGACGCCGGCGCGAGCGGGCGCGACAACGAAATATATCGGTGATCTGTACCAGAGGCTCAATCGAGCCGCACGACGCGACTATCCATGGAAGTCGATAGAGCGACGCGAAGAAGGTGTGGTGCCTCTCAGGCTAACCGTCCTTGCCGGCGGCGAATTGGAATCGGTCGAAGTCGTCGATCGTAGTCAGGCGCCGGAACGGTTGATCGATGCCGCGGTTCGAGCGGTCCAAAGGTCCGCACCGTTTCCATCCTTCCCCTCGGAGATGGGCTCGGACTCGGAGACGTTCGATGTTCGAATTATCTACGAGCTCTGATAAAGCGGGCGCCGATCTGCCGGCCGCGCACCATTTTCTCGCCTGTTCCTCCCATGGACATTGTCAAGTTAACTGATTGCAGGCTGTTTTCGGCATTTCTCCATGAGGCTAAACCATTGAAATTGCGTAGAGCAGCCATCGACAATTTACCGAGACTTCGGAGTGAATTTGGTTAACTTGACAAAGTGTCAATGGCAGCCGAGAATTACGCACTTTTGGCAATCGAAAATTACTCACTTCGAGCGCGCGGTCGTACCCCCAGACACGGTGTTGGGGGTGTCTAACTCGGTGTAGCTGTGGGTAACCGGGTTGGCGCAGCGACCGCCAAGACTCAGGCGGCGGCAACCCGGTTATCCACAACGGGCGGCCGTCACCGTACCCGTTTCCGTTTTGGCCGGCGATCACGACGCGGCCCTCTTACGGCGTCGATCCGAGCCGGACTGCAGTAGGTTCTGATGATCCTTCATCCGGTAGCTGTTGCCCCGGATGTTGACGATGTGGCAGTGGTGCACCAGCCGGTCGATGAGGGCCGCTGCCATCACCTCGTCGCCGAGCACACCGCCCCATTCCTCGAAGCCCTTGTTCGACGTCAGCACGCTCGAGGCCCTCTCGTGGCGGGCGTTGATGAGCTGGAAGAAGAGCACGGCGCCGTCCTGGTTGACCGGCAGGTAGCCGATCTCGTCAACCACGAGCAGGGCCGGGTGCGTCAGCACGCGCAGCCGGCGGGACAGGTTGCCGGCGGCCTTGGCCTCGGTGAGGGATTCGATCAGCCCCGCCAGGGTCCCGTAGTAGACGCGGCGACCGGACTGCGTCGCCGCGATCGCCAGGCTGATCGCCAGATGAGTCTTTCCCACGCCGGGCGGCCCGAGGCTGTGTCTCGAAAGTGGTGGAAATTGGTTTTGGCGCCTCTCCGAGCGGGTTGAGTTTTGCGGCGGTCAGGCTGCGCGGTCAAGGGTTTCGTCGGCGATTAGCCGATCGAAGTGTTAACGGCGGAGGAATAATGCTCCACGCGGAACGGCCGGATGGTCCGGTCGCGGCGGCGCAAAAATGCGCCACCTATGGTCCCTTGTCTGTTTTGGCGAGGGGCGGGAGATGTACGGCGTGGAGCTCTATGCGGCGGTACGGCTGGCGGTTGTCGATGAGGGGTTGAGCCACCACGAGGCGGGGCGGCGGTTCGGCATCGAGCGCCGGACTGTGAAGAAGATGCTGAGCTATGCGGCGGCGCCGGGGTATCGGCGGACGAAGCCGGTACGGCGGCCGAAGCTGGACGGGTTCACCGGCATCGTCGACGCGATCCTGGAGGCGGACACGGATCCGGACGTGCCGCGCAAGCAGCGGCACACGGCGCATCGGATTTTCGAGCGTCTGCGGGACGAGAACGGGTTTTCCGGCGGCCACACGATCCAGACCGTGTGAAAACTCTGGGTGGCGGGGATGGAGGTTTAGGTCACCATGATTTGAGGCGATCCCACGTAATCTGGCGGTTTGGCGCCGGCAGCCCCGCGGAAGGGGCTCGAGGCCTCCGTGGATCGATGTGCAGCGCTCGATTTTGGCCAGACTCCCGTCTCACGCCCTCGCGGCGGCGATCAAGGCGGGAACACCTACCAGCGAGATCGCGCGGCGGATGTTGTAAGCCAGCGCCGTGATGCTGAACTCGCCGCGCACGTTCTCCAGCCGCCGGGTCAGGAAGGCACCCTGGCCCATCCATTGTTTGATTGAGCCGAAGGGATGCTCGACGCTTTCACGGCGCGCATCGAGCAGCTCCGGGCGGGCCGCCAATCGTTCTGCCATGCGCTCCAGGATCGCTTCGTCGACATAGCGCAGGACCCGACGAAAGGCGCTCTTCGTACACTTTGACTTGAGTTGGCACCCCTTGCACGCGGCGCGATTGGCGTAACTGGCGAAGAAGATATCGCGGCGCTTGCGCTTGCTGTATGGCGCCAGGCGTTGGCCGTTGGGGCAGATGTAAATGTCCTCGCCGCCGTCATAGCGGAAGCGTTCCTTGGGAAAGAGCCCCTGGCTCACTGTCGATCCGCGCTGGGGCTTGGCACATGCGGCACGACGCCGGTATTCTCGCAGGCCTCGATATCCTCGATCTTGAAGTAGCCCGCGTCGGCGACCGCGTCGATCCGATCGACGGCCAGGTTCCGCCGAGCCGCCACCGCCGTCTCGGCCAATAGACCGAGATCGCTGACCTTGCTATGGACCTGCTGCTCGGCGATCAGTTTGTGCTTGGCGTCCACCACGATCTGGATGTTGTAGCCGACACCAACCCGGGTCGCGGCGTGCATCGCCCGGCTGTCTGGATCCGTCAAAGAGAGCTGGTCCTCGCCACTCGCAGCCAGCGCGTCTCGGTGTTCCTCAAACCGCTCACGCCGCTCTTGGATCGCAGCGATCTTCTCCTGGATATTCTCCACCTCGCCGCCCCCGGTGCCGCCCCCGTCTTGCCCGTCGGCCTCGTCGAGCCGGTCGAGATAACGCGACAACCTCTCGTCGCTCTCGGCCAACGCCTTCTCCAGCTTCGCTTTGGTGAAGTTCCGCTCCCGGCTGTTCACCGCCTTGATCCGTGTACCGTCGACCGCCACCAGCTCGCGACCGAACAGCTCCAGTTCGCGGCACAACCTCACGAACTCCCGAAACACTTGGCGGAACGCCGCCCGATTGATCCGCCGGAAATCTGCGACCGTCTTGAAGTCTGGCGACAAACGCCGCAACAGCCAGATCACTTCGAGATTACGCTTGCTCTCAGCCTCCAGCCGGCGGCTCGAACGTACTCGATTGAGATAGCCGTATATGTAAAGCTTCAGAAGGTCCGCCGGATCGTAGCCGGGACGACCCGTCGCCTTCGGCGCGGCGCGCTCGAAACCAGCGGCCGCCAGGTCCAAACCATCCACGAAGGCATCGATGAAACGGACCGGGTTATCCCGGCCCACGTAATCGTCCACTGCTTCCGGCAGAAGCAGAACCTGAGAGCGGTCAATGCCAGGAATGTGTCTCATGGCGAATCCTAACATCGCCATGAGTCGGACGGAATCCCCCGCCACCCAGAGTTTTCACACGGTCTGGATCGTGAAGGACTATGTCCGTTCCCGGCGGCAGTCGACGCGCGAGGCCTTTGTTCCGCTGCATCACCCGCCGGGCCATGCCCAGGTCGACTTCGGCGAGGCGGTGGTCGAGCTGCGGGGCTGTCGGGAGAAGGTCGCCTTCTTCTGCCTGTGTGCGCAGTCCGCCGCGAACCTGTCTCCGTGCAGGGCGTCAGAAGTCTTGGCACCGGCGAATCGAAGTGGGACCAGGTGGGACTAGGTGGGACGGAGGGAACAGAAGCAATGGGTTGTGCGAGGCGGTTCCAGGCGCGAAGCGGGCGACGGACGCGGTGGAAAGTCTTGGCACTCGGCGCTGGTAAGGGGGCGTGAAACGGCGATTTACCGGCTGTTTACGGCCGGATAAATGCGCGCGATCGAGGGTTCCGTAAAACCGGCGAGATTGGCGCGATCGAAGAGCCCGAATCGTGGCGTCGAGGGCATAGATTTCAGTCGGCGAAATCCTCGCCGTGATTCTCGCCGTCACTCGGGGCCGGAACGACCAGCCCATCGAAAACTGCGAGCAAGGTTTCGCAGAGGGGTGGATTGAGGATGGGCCAGTATCCGTCCGCGAGCAGGGTCAGGAATTCAACCGGATCGTGGGCCGGATCGAGAAGGTCCCACATTCCCCACGGGCCGCCGATCGTGACCGGCTTGGGCGCATCGAACCGCGCCCGGATATAAGCCAACTGATAGTGGTCGCCGGCGCCTCCTTCGGGCGCGACACGGCCATCTTCGGAAGAAGGGAAAGAATCAAGAAGCTGACCACCCGGAACCGCCGCTTGGACCATCAACGCCAAGCGGCTTGACATCAATCCAGGATGAACCAAATCCACCGTTAAGTAGCTGCCTCAGATGTCCTGAATGGTTTGACGGCGGGCAAGCGGCCGCGCTCGCAGGGCTCATGGAGGCGGAATGACGAACGGTCCGGAAGAGTTGACGGAAGGCGGCGAATCCCCAACGCCGCTTTTCGTCTCGCGCCGCCGGTCGTGCTCCCTCTGCGGCCGCGAGTTCGAGACCACGCCGGCACGCCGGATGCTGTGCGGGCCTTGCTTCGCTCGCGCTTCCAAGGCTTCGCCGTTTGACCCTGAGATGGTGACCGATAATTAACGGCCGCCTGGGATGGCGAAGAATCCGTTAGCCTCATTGATTCAAGTTTTCTGGCCAGCGGGTAAATCCGAGTGCGACTCCATGAGTCGTGAGCCGGATCGGTAGAACGGCGACCGCGCCGTGACTATGCGGGCTGGACAAGCGGAATTCAGGCAGTGGCGTACCGGCGCGTCCATTCCATCAAGGTCCGGCATCGGTTGCGTTATCTTCATCGTCGCAGTGGCGCGGCGGGCTTCAATGGCCGTCATGAAATCCTCACCCGGCTTGGGGTATCCCAGCCCGAGGCAGCTGGCGTCCAGTGCTTGACGATGGCCCGGAAATCCTGATCCCCGGCCTTCACCGTCGCCGCCAAGCCTCACTCTTCGTTAGCGGGCAACAGCTCGGGGGTTGTGCCGTATTGCGGCTCTTCTGTCGATGAACTCCGCCAGAACGCCGCGTGAGGTTTCATCGGGAGGCTCTCCACCCGCGAGAGCGGCGATCAGCGACCGCGCCCGGCGATCGTCCGCCTGGAGCTCTCGCCGGAGCCAGACGTCCTCGAGAACCCGGACGCCTTGGGCGAATCCCCGTGCCCAGGCCGTGAGATCGCCGTCGCCCAGACCGGCGAGCATCGCCGCACCGGATCTTCCCTCGCCCAGTCCGGCGAGGAGTTCGTTGTACCGTCCCGTCGCCAGCGAAAGGAATTGCTCCAGCGTCCGGTCATCGCCCATGCCGCGGCCCCGTTCCACTACGGCTGAGAGCCAAACCCCGGGGCCGGGCGCCAGGGGCGCGAGTGCGGCGGCCGACAGATAGCCGTCGAGCCATGCTGGCGGAGCACTCGTCAAGAGGTCTCCTTCCAGCCACGTCTCCGACGCGCCCGGTTTCATTAATCCGTCCGTGCCGTCTCCGTTGTCCACCCCAAGCTCGTGTTCCTCCGCCTGCCGGGCCTCGACGGCGACGGCGATCTCTGTGGCGTGCCCGTCGCCCGCCGCAAGCCGGCCTGAGATTTTGCCGCCCGGCTCGACCTCGATCTCGCCGTAAAAGATCTCACCGTCGATCTTGCCGCCGGCGCGCACGATGAGCCGTTTGCGCACGACGAGCTTGCCCGAAAACTCGCCCGAGATGTCCGCGTCCTCGACTTCCGCCAAGCCCGAGAACCGACCGCTTCGCGCGATCTGGATCTCGCGCCCGTTGCGCAGGTTGGCGTCGACCGTGCCCTCGACCACGAGCAGATCGCAGGTCGCGATCTCACCCGACATCTCGGTGTCCTTGCCCACGCTCAGGCGCGTGTTCTCCGAACGCGAGAGGGAACCGTCCCCAGCGGGCCGGGAGATCGGCGGCATGTCCGCGATCAGGCGGGGGATCGCGGGCATGCCGGGCAGCCCCGGTGCCGGAGGCTTGGAGGTGGCCGGGGTCGGTACGTAAGCCGGGTCGGCAACGCCCTTGGGATCGTCGTTGTCGGGCGCCGTTTCCGGCGCGGGTCTGGCGCTCTCCTCGTCTTTCTTGCGGTCGAGCATCGTCTTCGTCCTTTCGCTTCGCCATCGCGGGTCTGGAACGTGTCTTGGCGCCCGAAGGGCTATTGTCCCTCCTATAGGTTTCATCCGGCGTAGAAGTCCAGGCCTTTCCGAGTGATGCCGATAGTGTTGGTGGCCTGCACACGACCCTGCTTTACAGCGTTCTCTTCGGGCTTTCGCAGTCGCGCCATGCAACAGCTCAAGATCATCGCGCCTCGTCATCGACTGGACGTCCTTCGGCGCGACCGGCGAAGCCAATCGCTGGGGTGCCTTGAATACCAGGGTTTCTGCGCCGGATGGGATTAATGGAAGGGACAGGCTTTGGCGCAGGGCCAGTCGGTTGGTCAAGCTTGTCGCACGCTCGGCGTATCGGAGCAGAGTTACTATCGCTGGCGCAAGGAATATGGCGGCCTTCGTACTGACCAGGCCAAGCGTCTGAAGGACCTGGAGAAGGAGAATGGCCGTCTCCGCAAGGCGATCTCGGATCTGACGTTGGATAAGCTGATCTTGAAAGAGGCGCTTGAGGGAAATTGCTAAGCCCCGCCCGTCGCCGGCAGTGTGTTGATCATCTCCAGGCCGAACTGGGGATCTCCGAGCGACGGGCCTGTGCTGTTGCAGGCCAACATCGCTCAACCCAGCGCAAGAGACCCCGTGGTCGGGATGATGAAGAGGCCCTCACGGCCGCGATCATCCGCTTGGCCAGCCAGTATGGCAGATATGGCGATCGGCGGATCACTGCCTTGCTCAGGACCGAAGGTTGGCACGTGAACGCCAAGCGGGTCCAGCGCATCTGGCGGCGGGAGGGGCTGAAGCTCCCACAGAAGAAACCGAAACGGGGCAGGCTGTGGCTCAACGACGGATCCTGCATCCGTCTGCGGCCGTGCTGGCCCAATCACGTCTGGTCCTATGACTTCGTCATGGATCGAACACACGATGGGAGGACGTTCCGCATGCTCACCGTGATCGATGAGTTCACCAGGCGGTGCATGGCCGTTGTCGTCGAGCGAAGATTGAACTCGGACAATGTCCTCCATTGTCTGACCGAGCTCTTCGTCCAACATGGCCCGCCGGATCATATCCGTTCCGACAACGGCTCAGAGTTTACCGCTCATGCCGTCCGCGACTGGCTCGGCAGGATCGGCGTCAAGACCCTCTATATCGAGCCCGGGTCACCTTGGGAGAACGGATACAACGAGAGCTTCAACTCAAAGCTCCGGGACGAAATCCTGAACACGGAGATCTTCTCTACACTGAAGCAGGCCAAAGTGCTGATCGAACGATGGCGCCATCACTATAATACCATCCGGCCGCATAGCTCGCTCGGATACAGACCGCCGGCCCCAGAAACCATCTTGCCAAACGTTGAGGGGCCAACCTACCCTGTTGAGGGGCTACGGGCGGCCCATCAACTTAACCCGCGCCAAACTCTAACTTAAGCGCTGGACCACTAATCGGGGGCAGGCCACTACCGCCGACAACCCAGCGCATCGCCGGGTCACGTCCCAGGCGGTCGGCGTCGTTCACGTCCTCATAGCCACCGAGGCGGCCGAAGACGGACTGGCAAAACAATCCAGTCAGCGCATGCCGACCGTTCTTGCCGGTGTGCAGGTCAACGAGATCGTCGCCAACCATGTCGGTCAACCCGAGCGCGTCATCGAGTTCACGATAGGCGAGCAATCCGGCGCCGGTGGTGATCCTGGAGCCATGAAACTCGAGCTTCAGGCGGCGGTCGAAATCAAGCCGCAAAGGCTCGTTCTCAGATTGACCCGCCGGGTCCCCCATCGGTCTCGCCTCCATGTGCGTTCTACACATTGATTCTTGTAGAAGAATCAATGCGAATCCGTATCAATTAGGGGAGACATCCGGGAAATGCGGGTTCAGTGGGCATGCTGAGCAACACCATTCTCCGACAATCGACCACACCTAGTTGACGTCCGCCGACTCGCATCCACTTTGCCGCCCTCAGGTCATGAGCCCAACGGTGTGCTCCGCCGTTTGAGAACGGCGGCGCAATAATCCCCCACTGAAGCGGCCGGTTGACCCGGCTGTGGCGGACCAAAATGGGACCGTCTATAGCCTTCTGTCAGGGTTGCTCTGACTGGAAGGCGGGGGGATGTATCGGGTGGATTTGTACGCGCGGGTTCGGCGGGCGTGTCGTGTCGAGGGAATGAGCACCCGCGAGGCCTCGCGGGTGTTCGGGCTGGACCGCAAGACGGTCCGCAAGATGCTGTCGTTCTCGGTGCCGCCGGGGTCTCGCCGCGGCAAGCCGCCACGGCGGCCGAAGCGGGGTCCGTTCACGGGGATCATCGATCGGATTCTGGAAGACGATCGGACCAGCCACCACAAGCAACGGCCCACGGCGAAGCGGATCTTCGACCGTCTCCGGGACGAGTACGGCTTTACGGGCGGCTACACCATCGTGAAGGACTATGTCCGTGAGCGGCGGCTTCGGTCGCGCGAGATGTTCGTGCCGCTCGTCCATTCCCCCGGCCCCGCCCAGGCGGACTTCGGCGAGGCGATGGCGGTGATCGGCGGCGTGGCGTGCAAGGTCCACTTCCTTGCCTTCGATCTTCCCCACAGTGATGCCTGCTTCGTGAAGGCCTACCCGGCGGAGACGACCGAGGCGTTCTGCGCTGGCCACAACGCGGCGGTTGCGTTCTTCGGCGGCGTCCCCCGATCCATCCTGTACGACAACACCAAGCTGGCAGTCGCCCGGATACTGGGCGATGGCAAGCGGCAGCGAACGCGCGTCTTCACGGACCTTCAATCCCCCTATCTGTTCGAGGACAGGTTCGGCCGGCCGGGCAAGGGCAACGACAAAGGCAAGGTCGAGGGACTGGTCGGCTTCATCCGGCGGACCTTCCGGGTCCCCGTCCCGCGGGCCGAGAGCTTCGAGGCGCTGAACGATGCTCTCGCGGGACAGTGCCGCCGGCGCCAGGCGGCGCGGCTGCGGGGTCACAAGGAGACCATCGGCGAGCGCCTCGCACGGGACCGGGAAGCCTTCTTGCCTCTCCCCCCGGCACCATACGATGCCTGCGACAAGCGCACTGGACGGGTGAGCTCGCTGTCGCTGGTGCGCTGCCGGGGCAACGACTACTCGGTGCCCGTGGCCTATGGCCACCGCGAGGTGCTGATCCGGTGCTCCGTCGACGAGGTCGTTATCTCTTGCGGCGCGGAGGTGATTGCCCGGCACCGCCGGTCCTACGACAGCGAGGACCTGATCTTCGACCCGCTGCATTACCTACCCTTGATCGAGCAGAAGATCGGCGCCCTCGACCAGGCCGCGCCGTTGGCGGGCTGGGACCTGCCCGAGGCCTTCATCACTCTGCGACGCCTGCTCGAAGCCCGCATGGGCAAGGCGGGCAAGCGCGAGTCCGTCCAGGTGCGCCGTCTGCTGGAGAGCTTCCGGCTCGAGGAGGTCGAGGGTGCGGTCGGCGACGCGCTCAGGCTCGGCGCCATCGGCTTCGATGCGGTGAAGCACCTGGTACTGTGCCGCATCGAGCGGCGGCCGCCCCGGCTCAACCTCGAGGTCTATCCGTACCTGCCGCGCGCCCGGGTCGCGACGACGTCTGCCAAGGAGAGTGTCAGATATCTTGTGTAAATGAGTGCCGTGGGTCCAATATTTAGTATGGGAGGACCTACGATGAGGACTATCAGACCTGAACTTCTGGACGAACTTCTGGCCGATTACGAGAAGCCGGATGACCTGCTGGGCGAAGACGGGCTGTTCAAGCAGCTCAAGGCGGTGCTCTTGGAGCGGGCGCTTGACGCCGAGCTGAGCGATCACCTGGGCTACGAGAAGGGTGACCCGGCCGGTCGCGGCACGGGTAACAGCCGCAACGGCTACTCGGACAAGACGGTGCTGAGCGAGGATGGCGAGATCGATATCGCCGTGCCGCGCGACCGCACCGGCACGTTCGACCCGCTGATCGTGCCCAAGGGCGAACGCCGTCTCGAGGGCTTCGACGATCGCATCGTGTCGCTGTATGCCCGCGGCATGACGGTGCGCGAGATACGTGGTCATCTGCAGGAGCTTTACGGGGTCGCGGTTTCGCCGGACCTGATCAGCCGGGTCACCGACGCGGTACTCGAGGAGGTCCGCGAATGGCAGAACCGACCGCTCGATGCGGTCTATCCGGTGGTGTTCTTTGACGCGCTGCGGGTCAAGATCCGCGACGAAGGCCTGGTGCGCAACAAAGCAGTCTACGTTGCACTGGCCCTCACCGCTGAAGGCGAGAAGGAGGTTCTCGGGCTGTGGATCGAGCAGACCGAAGGCGCCAAGTTCTGGCTCAAGGTGATGAACGACCTCAAGACCCGCGGCGTCGCTGACATCCTGATCGCCGTGGTCGACGGCCTCAAGGGCTTCCCCGAGGCGATAACAACGGTGTTCCCCGAGACCACGGTGCAGACCTGCATCGTGCATCTGATCCGCAGTTCGCTGGCGTTCGTGTCGTGGAAGGACCGAAAGAGGATCATGCCCGATATCAAGGCGATCTACCGCGCCGAAACCGCCGAGACCGCGGCGGCCAAGCTCGACGAGTTCGAGGCCAAATGGGGCGAGCGCTATCCGGCGATCGCGCCCAGCTGGCGCCGCGCCTGGGAGCAGGTGGTGCCGATGTTCGCGTTCCCGCCGGCGATCCGCAAGATGATCTACACCACCAACGCGCTGGAGAGCCTGCACCAATCTTTGCGCAAGATCATCAAGACACGCGGTAGCTTCCCCAACGACGAGGCGGCGGTCAAGCTGTTGTTCCTGGCGATCCGCAATGCCGGTGTCGGCTGGAAACGGCCTATTGAATGGACCGCCGCAATGGGGCAGTTTGCGATCCTGTTCGAGGATCGCTTTCCGGCCTCAGCGCGCTGAGGCCGGAAACAATGTCGCCCACGGCGTCACTTACACAGACAATCGGACACACCCCTGCCAAGTCGTACATGAGCCTGCTGTCGGGGCTCGGCGCATGACCGACACACCACGGCTGCTGCTCGTCCACCACCTCAAGAGGCTGAAGCTGCCGACGGTCCTGAGGGAGTACGACAAGATCGCCCGGCAGTGCGCCTCGGAAGGCGTCGACCACGTTCGCTATCTTCTGCGTCTTGCCGAGCTCGAGCTGATCGACCGCGAGCGCCGCATGGTCGAGCGGCGGATCAAGGCGGCGCGCTTCCCCGTGATCAAGAGCCTCGATAGCTTCGATTTCAAGGTCATCCCCTCGCTCAACAAGACGTTGGTTCTGGAGCTCGCCCGCTGCGCGTACATCGAGCGCCGCGAGAACCTCATCGCGCTCGGCAACAGCGGCACCGGCAAGACCCACATCGCCCTCGGTCTCGGCTTGGCGGCCTGCCAGAAGGGCCTCTCGGTCGGCTTCATCACCGCCGCTGCCCTGGTCCACGAGCTCATCGAGGCCCGCGATGACAAGCAGCTGCTGAGGTTCCAGAAGAAGCTCGCCACCTACAAGCTTCTGATCGTCGACGAACTCGGCTTCGTGCCGCTGTCCAAGACCGGTGCCGAGCTCCTGTTCGAGGTGTTCAGCCAGCGCTACGAGCGCGGCTCGACCCTGGTCACCACCAATCTGCCGTTCGACGAATGGACCGAGGTGTTCGGCTCCGAGCGGCTTACCGGCGCTCTCCTCGACCGCCTCACCCACCACGTCAACATCCTCGAGATGAACGGCGAGAGCTACAGGCTCAACCAGAGCCGCAGGCGTCAAACCCCGACGGCGAACTGAACCGACCACCCAACCCTCGCTTGACCCCATGGGCCCACAGGTCCCTCCCGCGCGCGCCGCCGCGTCGGCCTGTTGAGGGCACGCCGCGTCGCACGCGGGACCCTCCCATGGACTACGGGGACAAGCCCGCAGCCGCCAAGCGGTCCCTTCTTACACCGCCACGGTGGTCCCTTCTTGCTCCGCCATTGACAACTCTGACTTGCGGAGCTTCCTGGAGGCATGGCGGGACGGCGACCTCCCGGCACTCGAAGGTGACGAGCCTCTACCGCGACCGAATCCGGAACTGTTCGGCGCCTATGTCGACGACCTCCTCAACCTGCCGATCGACCGGCTGGGCCGCCGTCCGCCCGGCCTCGTCGATCTGCTGACCGAGGTTGCCCTAGGTTCGCCCGCGATCCTGGCCCTACGCAGCCTCGATGCGTCGCCCGACCTGGCGGCCAACACCCGCCGCAGGCTCGCCGTGACCATCGCCGACGCCTTCTGGAGCCTGTTCAACCAACCCGCGGTGATTTCGCTGATGCGCCAGCTCTCCGCCGGAAAGAAGGCTTCGCGCGACGACACGGCCTATTGGCGCCTGGTTTGTCAACGGCGGAGCAAAAAGCGACCGCCGTGGCGGAGTAAAAAGGGACCACTTGGCGGCTGCGGGCTTGTCCCCGTAGTCCATGGGCGGGCCCCGCGCGCAACGCGACGTGCCCTCAACAGGCTGACGCGGCGGTGCGCGCGGGGGGGACCTGTGGGCCCACGGGGTCAAGCGAGGGCTGGGTGGTCGGTTCAGTTCGCCGTCGGGGTTTGACGCCTGCGGCTCTGGTTGAGCTGATAGCTGTCGCCGTTCATCTCGAGGATGTTGACGTGATGGGTGAGGCGGTCGAGCAGCGCGCCGGTCAGGCGTTCGGAGCCGAACACCTCGGTCCATTCGTCGAACGGCAGGTTGGTGGTGACCAGGGTCGCGCCGCGCTCGTAGCGTTGGCTGAACACCTCGAACAGGAGTTCGGCTCCGGTCTTGGACAGCGGCACGAAGCCGAGCTCGTCGATGATCAGAAGCTTGTAGGTGGCGAGCTTCTTCTGGAACCTCAGCAGCTGCTTGTCATCGCGGGCCTCGATGAGCTCGTGGACCAGCGCGGCGGCGGTGATGAAGCCGACCGAGAGGCCCTTCTGGCAGGCCGCCAAGCCGAGACCGAGGGCGATGTGGGTCTTGCCGGTGCCGCTGTTGCCGAGCGCGATGAGGTTCTCGCGGCGCTCGATGTACGCGCAGCGGGCGAGCTCCAGGACCAACGTCTTGTTGAGCGAGGGGATGACCTTGAAATCGAAGCTATCGAGGCTCTTGATCACGGGGAAGCGCGCCGCCTTGATCCGCCGCTCGACCATGCGGCGCTCGCGGTCGATCAGCTCAAGCTCGGCCAGACGCAAGAGATAGCGAACGTGGTCGACGCCTTCAGAGGCGCACTGCCGGGCGATCTTGTCGTACTCTCGCAGGAAGGTCGGAAGCTTGAGCGTCTTGAGGTGGTGGGCGAGCAGCAGCTGTGGTGCGTCGGTCATGCACGGAGCCCCGGCAGCAGGCTCATGTACGACTTGGCAGACGTGGTCGCGACCCGGGCGCGCGGCAGGTACGGATAGACCTCGAGGTTGAGCCGGGGCGGCCGCCGCTCGATGCGGCACAGCACCAGGTGCTTGACGGCATCGAAGCCGATGGCGCCGATCCTGAGCGCATCGTCGACCGCTGCCGTCAGCTCCTCGAGCCGGAAGCTCTCCAGCAGACGGAGCACCTGGACGTACTCGCGCTTGCCTGCCTTGCCCATGCGAGCTTCGAGGAGGCGTCGCAGGGTGATGAAGCTATCGGGCAGGTCCCAGCCCGCCAACGGCGCGGCCTGGTCGAGGGCGCTGATCTTCTGCTCGGTCAAGGGCAGGTAATGCAGCGGGTCGAAGATCAGGTCCGCGCTGTCATAGGACCGGCGGTGCCGGGCGATCACTTCGGCGCCGCAAGAGATCATCACCTCGTCGACATAGCCGCGGATCAGCACCTCGCGGTGCCCGTATGCTACGGGCACCGAGTAGTCGTGGCCGCGGTAACGCACCAGCGACAGTGAGCTCGCCCTTCCGGGACGCTTGTCGCAGGCATCATAGGGAGCAGGCGGCAATGGCAAGAGCACTTGACGGTCCCGTTCGAGGCGCTCGCTGATGGTTTCCTTGTGACCCCGCAGCCGTGCGGCCCGGCGCCGGCAACACCGTTCGGCGAGAGCACCGTTGAGAGCCTCGAAGCTCTCGGCCAGCGGGATCGGGACCGGGAAGTCCCGCCGGATGAAGCCAACCAGTCCCTCGACTTTGCCCTTGTCATTCCCCTTGCCCGGTCGGCCGAACCTGTCCTCGAACAGATAGTGGGATTGCAACTCCGTGAAGACGCGCGTTCGCGGCCGCTTGCCATCTCCCAGGACCCGGGCAACAGCCAGCTTGGTGTTGTCGTACAGGATGGATGTGGGAACGCCGCCGAAGAAGGCAAATGCCGCATTGTGACCATCGCAAAAGGCCTCGGTCGTCTCCGCCGGATAGGCTTTCACAAAACAACCATCGCTGTGGGGAAGGTCGAAGGCAAGGAAGTGGACCTTGCGCGACACGCCGCCGATCACCGCCATCGCCTCACCGAAGTCCGCCTGGGCGTGACCGGGGGAATGGACGAGCGGCACAAACATCTCGCGCGACCGAAGCCGCCGCTCGCGAACGGAGTCCTTCACGATGGTGTACCCGCCCGTAAAGCCGTACTCGCCCCGGAGACGGTCGAAGATGCGCTTTGCAGTGTGCCGTTGTTTGCGGTGACTGGTCCGATCATCCTCCAGGATCCGATCGATGATCCCCGTGAACGGATCCAGCTTCGGTCGCCGGGGCGGCGTGCTTCGGCGATATCCTGGCGGCACCGAGAACGACAGCATCTTGCGGACCGTCTTGCGGTCCACACCAAACACCCGCGACGCCTCGTGGACGCTCATCCTATCGACACGGCACGCCCGCCGAACCCGTGCGTACAAATCCACTCGATACATCCCCCCGCCTTCCAGTCAGAGTAACTCTGACCGAAGGCTATAGACGGTCCCTTTTTGGTCCGCCACAGCCGGATCAACCGGCCGCTTCAATGGGGGATTATTGCTCCGCCGTTCTCACTGGTTCTGGAATATTGCTGCCAAGGCAATCTTCAGGCCGTGCTCGATGAGCAATGGCACCTGCTGTGGGAACAGCATGCCTGGTCGGAGTCCGCTGGTGCGGCGACGGTCGCAACCGAGTGCGTGAAGATGCTCGCCAAGGTCGTGCACCCTGTCCGATCGCGGGTTCACGGCCAATTTCTCGAAGCTCGCGACACCGATGACGTCGACACGGACCAAATCCGCATCCGCACGGTGTTCGCCCTTGGCTTCGGCCATCTGCGCACCGAGAACGACGCGAACATTAGCGAGGACATGGTTCGCGCCGCCTTCAATAGCCCTTTTCGGCCCTTCGTGCTCACCAGCACCTCAATCGGACAGGAAGGCCTGGACTTTCACCCCTGGTGCCATCGCCTGATGCACTGGAACCTACCGGGCAATCCGGTCGACCTCGAGCAGCGTGAAGGTCGCGTCCACCGCTACAAGGGACATGCCGTCCGGCGCAACGTTGCCGCTGCCCATGGCAAGACCGCGCTCTAGTCATGGCGGCCCGGCGACGATCTTTGGACGTTGATTTTCCAACGCGCCGATCGGACGGCTCGCGAGGCTGGTGCCTCCGATCTGGTTCCCCACTGGATCGCTTCCGGAGACTGCCGCGTCGAGCGCTACGTCCCGTTGCTGCCCTACGCGAGAGAAATCGAAGCTTTTCGGCATTTGAAGCGGCAGCTTGCAGCGTACCGGGTCGTCTTCGGCCAGCCGCGACAGGAAGAACTGATCGTCCTTCTTGACTGGGCCGATTTCTCCGTCGCCCAGCTTCGAGAGCTGACAATCGATCTGTCTCCGCCGGACGCGGCAATCGGGCGTTCGACTCGATCCTGACCGGGTCCCCTGATGAGCACCGCTTCCACATTGAATATCCTGTCGAACCCGGGAGAGAGTTCAGCCGGGCTTCCAGCCGTTCGTCACCTGTCGTCATCATTGAGCCCACAAAGAAGACGCCGCGCTCGCCGTCCCGCCAGCACCGTCCCTCGCGGCTCCACCTCAAAGGATACGGCGCCGTGTCGAGCAGTACTGCCTGAGCACCCGACAGGCCCGCCGTAGTGCATCGGGGTGAGACCATGACCATCGGTCGCGGTAGGGACGCTGGTTGCCCAACGCCCCCCGAGCAGATCCGGACGTGGTCATTAAAGCACTGGAAAGGGTTGGACACGGTTGACTGTCAATATCGGTTTAAAAACCGGCCAAAATGTTGGCGCGAAACCCAGCCAATAGCGATTGATATGAGAAGGGCCCCGATCGGGGCCCTTCTCATAGATCATCCTTTTCCAGGATCAGCGTTTTTGTTTTGAGCGGCTTTGCGCGAGACGGTAGGACTTGCCGTTCATTTCCAGGATATGGACGTGGTGGGTCAGGCGGTCGAGGAGCGCGCCAGTGAGGCGTTTCTCGCCGTTTCACGATGGCAACGGTGGCTCCTCAGCATGTTCTGCCCCGGGGTCCGACTCGTCCTCATACGTGTCGTCGGCCTTCTCCGAAGGCGGTTCCGCAGGCAGAGCGACGATCATTTCGGTGAATACGCCGGGTTCGGACTCCACTCTGATCTCGCCCCCGTGCTGGCGAACGATATCGCTTGAGAGGGCGAGGCCCAGACCGGTGCCCTGGTCCGGCGGCTTGGTTGTGAAGAAAGGGTTGAATATCTTGTCGATTATGTCGGGTGATATACCGCTTCCGTTGTCTCTGATACGGATCTCGACTCCCTCCTCGGAGCGCCGGGTGACGAGAGTGAGCGACGGCTCGTATCCGGCCTCTCCCGGACCATCGGGACCGGGATCGGCCCCTTCCGCGGCTTCCGCGGCGCGCCGCTTCTCGGCAGTCGCCTGACAGGCATTGCTGACCAGGTTCAGGAAGACGCGGCCCACGTCCTGGGAGATGACGTCGAACGATCCCACCGCAGGATCGAACTCCTCGACGATGTCGAGTTGAAAGTCCGGATCGCTTGCCCGGACGCTGTGGTAGGCAAGCCGCACATGCTCGTCAAGCAAGGCGTTAATGTCCGTCGGCTGCCGCCCGCCCGAGCCCTGCCCCATGCTGAGCATGTGCTGCACGATCTGGTTGGCGCGCTCGCCGTGCTCTCGAATTCGCTTGAGGTTGTCCGTGAGGTCGCCGGTGATCTCCTTAATCAGCGCGCTGCGATCCTCGTCCTTTTCGCCGCCTGGCTCTTGCGGAAGCGCGTGCAGCTCTTCGAGAAGCTCCTCCAGCAATTCCTCCGACGCTTCCGAGAAGTTCTTGACGAAGTTCAGTGGGTTCCGGATTTCGTGGGCCACGCCAGCGGTGAGCTCGCCGAGCGCTGCAAGCTTCTCCTGCATGACGATCTGGTCTTGTGCCCTGTGCAAATTGGCAAGGGCGTCCCTGAGTTGCTCGTTCTTGCCTTTGAGTTCATCGGCCAGCTTCTCGACCAAATTCAGTCGCTGGACCTCGAGCGCGTGGCGGCGAAAGACCTCCAGGGCCGCAGCCATGTCCGCAACCTCGCCCCGGCCGATGACCTCTACCTCGGCTTCGAGATCGCCGCCGGCCATCTGGCGCATCCGATGCGATAGTCGCCCCAGCCGGCGCAGAAGAACGCGGCCGACGAACAGCCATGAGATCAGCGCCGCCCCGACGATGCTGATCACACTGATCGCAAGCAGGAGGTTGCGCCCTGTAAGGATCGCCGCCGAGGATGCGCGAACCGCATCATGCGCTCTCTCGCGCGCTGCGCTGACCAAGCCTTCCGCCTCGGCGGCAAGCTCGACGGCGAGGTTGCTGTTGGACGCCAGCAATTCCGTCTGACGCGCGGCGAGGACAAGTTCCCGGGCCCGCAAGTCGAAGCCCTGGTCCCGGTCGAGACCCAGATCGACGAGCCGGGACAAGGCGGGCTCGATCCTGGCGCGGAGCGGAGTGAATCCCAGGGCTGACAGGCCACGCTCGATCTTGCCGGCGGAGGACTCGAAGCGCTCCCGAAGCGGTTCCAGCAAGGCGATGTCGGAGAGGTCGAACGCGCTCGCGAGAAGCTGGATCGCGATCGTGGCGTTCACCTGCAAGCCTGCCATGTGGCGGTAGCGGGTGAACTCCCCCTCCGACAGGTGCACCGCACGAGGCGCCGGCGCCGCACCGAGGTCCCGATAGCCGGTCATCGCGTAGAACAACTGGTCGTCGATGGCCGGGATCAGCGCATCAGCGAGCTCCCTTTGCAGCGTTTCAATTTCGGAGCGCAACGCCGTGTTGCGCTCTGTGAACAGGAATCCCTCGGCCACCGACTCCTCAATGGCCCTGACATTCGCGACCAAGGCGCCGCCCTGGGCGCGAATGCGTTCGAAGCGCGCCTCGTCCGCACCTTGATCCGGCAGTGCCGCCACCTGCGCTTCGAAGGCTTGCCGGTCATGCGAGATATCCGCGACGGTACGGGCCAGTTCCTCCGGCGTCCCTGCGGCCGTCAGCCGCGGCCCTGCCGCCACGAGAGCGCCGCTTTGCTGCGCCACGCCGAAGGCCGTCACCATCTCGGGGACGCTGCCTTCGTTGACGCGGCTCTGGACCTCGCCGACCTGATCGAAGGAAACCACGCCGACCAGACTCGCGATGACGGTGAGCGCGACGGCACCCCCGATACCCAGATAGAGCTGGATCGAGAGTCGATAACGACTGTCAAGGATCCGTCTCGCCAACGTGGTCATGGCTGCGCAGGGAGCCGAAGCGTGTCGATGGGATAGTAACGTCCGTCCCTGCCGATCACGGTAACGAAGACGGCGTCCGACCCCTGATTGTCGCTCTCGCCATAGCGAAGTTCGAAGCCTCCGAGATCGATGACGTCGGCGCGGCGAAGATTGTCCAGAAGGCAGGACCGGTCGATCTCGCGTCCGCAGCGTTCGACGGCCTCGATCGCCAAGCGGCCCGCCAGATAGCCCTCGAAGGAGACGAAACCCGGCACGGCTTCCGGTGAATGGGCCGCCAGTGCCTGGCGATAGGCAACGGTGACTGCAGGCACGTCACCGTCGGGGAAGGGCACCACCTGGGTCACGAAGACGCCCTCACCTGCTTCACCCAGCTCTCTGGCCAGAGCGTTGCTGCCTACGAAGGAAATCGTCAGGAAAACCGGATCGAAGCCGGTGTGCCGCGCCCAGGCGATCAGCGCGGCGACCGGCTTGTAGGCACCGACCAGGACGACCGCTCCAGGGTCTGCGACGCGCAGGTCAAGCAATGCCGTCTTCACCGCGGTGGTGTTGCGCGGATAGACCCCGATCGCCACGGGCTCCAGCCCGCGCCGCTCAAGGGCCCGGCGAACGCCGCGATAACCTGCCTGGCCGAAGGAATCGTCCTGATACATGACGGCGATGCGATCGATGCCCAGGTCCCCGATCAGGCGGGAGACCATTTCCTCCGTCTCCTGGTAGTAGGACGCGCGCAGATTGATCACGTTCCACCACTTGGCGTCGCGCAGAAACGCGGCGCCGGTGAAGGGCGCGAGGTAAGGAACGCCTGCATCCGCAGCGATGGGTGTGGCGGAGCGCGAGGTCGGCGTGCCGACGGCGCCTATCAGGGCGAAGACGCCATCCTCCGCAATCAATTGGCGGGTGTTGGCTATCGCGGCTTCCGGTTCGTACACGTCGTCGAGAGACCGAAGCTCGAGCCGCCGCCCGTGCACGCCGCCGCGCCGGTTAGCTTCCTCGAAAGCCGCCTCGATGCCGAGCCGCAGGTTCTTGCCCAAGTCCTGGGCGGGCCCGCTGAATGCGGCGGACTGTCCAAAGAGGACCTGCCGGTCGGAAACCCCGGGCTCTTCCGCCTGCACCGCCGCGGTTCCGGTAAGCACGATCCACGCGACCATCAGGACGGTCGAGCGGAAGCGATCCGCGCGCCTCACCCGCTCCCCCGCTCGATCGGCACAGGATGGAGTGTCTTTGGACTCCCTAGCTCGCCCAACGGGCCCACCACGCATGCCGAGGGCGGGAACATGTCGATGCTCCACCGTCTGCCGCGCCCCACCTCGATGCGGGATAAGAGCCTGGCACTCACCCGCATTGCTCGCAGCGATAGAGCGTAATGCAGGTGATGTCGTCCGATTGGGGCGTGTCCCCCGCAAATGCCCTCACGGCCTCGAATATTGCTCTGTTGGCATCTTCGGCGTTCTTTGGCGCCACTCCGTCGAAGATTCGACGCAGCCGCTCCATATCGAACAACTCGTTCTTGTCGTTCTCGGCCTCGGTGACGCCGTCGGTATAGAGCACGACGGCCCCACCTGGCTCGAGGCGTAGCGTGTCTTCCTCGTAGCCGATGTCGGGTAGCACCCCGAGCGCGATCCCACCGGTTCCCGGTAGCCCCTCAGAGCTTCCGTCGGCATGAACGATCAATGGCGAATTGTGCCCCCCGTTGGCGTACACAAATTCCCCGCTTTCCGGATCGAAGACTGCGTAGAATACCGTGACGAACATCGACGCTTCATTATCGTCGTGGAGAAGTTTGTTCACCTTGCGCAACACCGCGCCAGGGCCGAGCGCACCGATGGCTGCGCCCTTGAGCAGAGTCCGACAAGACATCATGAAGAGCGCTGCTGGAACGCCCTTGCCGGACACGTCGGCGACCGCGATGCCGATACGCCCTTGTTCGAGGCTCATGATGTCGAAAAAATCGCCGCCAACCTCGCGAGCCGGTTCCATGCTTCCGAACACCTGAAAATCGGGCCCTCCGGGAAAAACAGTTGGAAGGATCGACTGCTGCATCTTGCTGGCTACGTCGAGCTCGTTCTGTATTACCAGAAGCTTTTCCCGCGATTCCGTCGCCTCTCTCCACGCGATCAGGTTGCGCAAGGTTCGTTCGATCGTGACCCGCAAGTCTCCAAAGTCGATGGGTTTGGTCACGAAATCGAAAGCGCCCCGGTTCATCGCAGTGCGAATGTTCTTCATGTCGCCGTAAGCCGAGACGATCACGCAACGCACGTCCGGATGGACACCCGGAATCTTCTCCAGGAGCGTAAGACCGTCCATCTTCGGCATGTTTATGTCCGAGATCACTAAATCGATGCCCCGATCCTGGCTGAGTCGATCAAGAGCCTCGATTCCATTGTGAGCGAAGACGAACTCATATTGCCTGCGGCGAATCTCCCGGCGCATCCGCTGCAGCACCAAATGTTCCAGGTCGGGTTCGTCGTCCACAACGAGAATCTTGTAGGGAACCGCTCTCACCACCACTGTTTCGTCGTCTTTGTCTTGAGTCATTGCCTACCTAACTCTTTTCGGCCATGCGCATCCATCGCTGAAATATTCAAAGCGCCGCGCCTGCCAAGCGCCTCAGAGAAGCGCTTGTACCGGGATGGTCATACCCCGTGTCTTGGGGGACTACTGCCGAAAGTAACCAAACCCCGTGGAGTCGTCTGCCAATCAGGGCAGGTCCGTTAGCCGCTCCTGGACCATTTTAACTCTCGCAGAAGGTTGATCGAGGAGCCACGCCTCTCCAACTACCTTGTCGCCGAGACGGCGGCTCTTGACTCCGACGTGCACGCTGCCTCTCGTCCTGAAGCAAAACGCTGTCATGTCGTCTCCGCTCAAGTACGTTGACACGACCGTCGCAGTGACTTCTTCACCGGACACCTCGTGTTCACCGGTATAGTAGAACCGCGAATCGCTGCCGAAGATCCTCGAAGTCTCGAAGACGACCACGCCGCCGTTGACCTAACCGGGAACGGCGATGTCGCCGTAGCGAACGGCCCGCAGCGCTTCGATGATCTTCATATCATCCTTCTTGCGTGCCGCAAAAGTATGGCGCCCGGCCGGTTTACTCGCCGCAGTGTCCCCCCTATCGTGCCCCGCCAAGCGCCGACAAGGCTACTGCTGAGCGCAGTACCCCCCGAACATGTCCACAAGGTCCCTACATGTCAAGTGACCTGCCCCCCTTAACCGGATCCATTTGCTGAGTTAGAGAACGGCATCTGGATCACTGATGAAGGGGAACAGAACAGCCCGCATTTCCCAAGTGACCGCTTCGCCTGATGCCTGATTGGCACGATTCTGCTACAAGAATCACTGGCTTGAGGGTGTCGGAGGGCGGCTCGGATGCGGAACCCGGAGGGTGAATCGGATCATGGGCCACTCCGGCCCCTTTTCGACCGCCGCCTGAAACTGGAGTTCCACGGATCGCAGGTGACCTCCGACGCGGGGTTGCTCGCTTATCGCGAACTGGACGACGCGCTCGGGCTGACCGCACTGGCGGGCGGCGTGCTCGCGGATAGCCGCACAGGCAGGAACGGCTGGCACGGCATCGTCAGTCTCCTTCGCCAGTCCGTCTATGGGCGTCTCGCCGGCTACGAGGATGTCAACGACGCCGACCGGCTCGGGCGTGATCCCGCGATGCGCTGGATCGTCGGCGGCAAGGCGGTCGAGCGCGGCGGGGCATCGACCAGCCAGATGGGGCGGTTCGAGACCGAGCTGCTGGCGAACAACGAGAACCTCGCGGCCCTTGCGGACCTGTCGGGGACGTGGATCGACCGGGTTCACGACCACGATCCGCCGAGGCGCGTGGTGCTCGACATGGACAGCTCCGTCAGCCCGACATTCGGTGAGCAGGAGGGCACGGCCTATAACGGCCACTTCGGCTGCACCTGCTATCACCCGCTGTTCGTGTTCAACCAGTTCGGCGATCTGGAGCGTTGCGCGCTGCGCCCCGGCAACGTGCACAGCGCCCACGGATGGCGTGATGTCCTGGTACCGGTGGTCGAACGTTACAAGGAACGAGCCATCCGCCTCTACTTCCGCGGCGATGCGGCCTTCGCCTCACCGGAGATCTACGACTACCTCGAAGCCGAAGGCATGCTCTACGCCATCCGGCTGCCCGCCAACAAGGTGCTGCAAGAGAGCATCGCTCATCTCCTGAAGCGCCCCGTCGGCAGGCCGCCCAAGGACGTGCGCCGGTATCATGCCAGCTTCAGTTATCAGGCCGGAACCTGGGACAAGCCCCGCCGCATCGTCGCCAAGGTCGAGTGGCATCCGGGTGAGTTGTACCCGAGGGTCGGGTTCATAGTCACCAACCTGGGCCGCCCTGCCGAGCGGGTGGTCGCGTTCTACAATCAGCGCGGCACGGCTGAGCACTGGATCAAGGAGGGCAAAAACGCGATCCGGTGGACACGCCTGTCGTGCCGCAGGTTCGACCACAATGCCGTTCGCCTCCAGCTTCACGCGCTCGCTTACAACCTCGGCAACTTCATGCGCACCCTCGCGCTGCCCGATGCCGTGAAACAGTGGTCACTGACCAGCCTGCGAGAGAAGCTCATCAAGATCGGAGCGAAGATCGTGCGCCACGGGCGCTACGTCACGTTCCAGATGGCCGAGGTTGTCATTCCTCGTGACCTGTTCGCCGACATCCTGCGCCGTATCGACCGGCTCAGGCCGCCGCCAGCCCCGGCATGAGCGACGGCACCCCGTTCCTTCGCGTCGCCGCCGACAGGATCGGTGCGCCCGGATCGCCGGCAAAAATGCCATTCCGCGCCACCAACGCCGCCAATTGGTCCTCAATCATCCGGCTCGGCGCGAAGATGGCTGTCATTCGAAGGCAAATTGCACGTCGAGCGGTGTCGAGCCACACTCAACGGGCTGGGAGGGTTCCATATGGGGAATCCCGGTTGAAACGTCGCTGAAAGCCATGGTTTATGATGGCGTAACCGTTTGTTTGGGAGCTGGAATCGAATATCTGTCTCATACTCCGAGAGTGCGTTATGCGAGCGTGGGAGACCGCTTTGGCGACAACGCCGTCCATGATCCCGCCCGACTGGACTATCAGGATGCATTCGGGTTCTTCAGTGCGCTATCCGTCGGAGTCGCTTTCTAACGGGCGTGTGAGACAAAGATTCCGTAAGGGGTCCGATGGGCGCCTTGCCCGCCACACCGTTACGGGCGGAGAAGGCCATAAGCGTCTTCTAGGAATTGGATTTCAAGGTGGGTGTGAGTCATGGTCCTGGAAATGATCGCGCTTTTGGCTTTGGGAACTGCACTGATCTTCTTGATCTAGAGCGTTTTCTGACCTGATTGAATCTTAGGGGATTCCCACTGAATGGTCCCGACGACAACGCAGCAATGGTCGCGGATGTCGTGCGGACGGATATGGGTGAAGTCTGTGATGTCGAACACGCGCACTCGGCCGTCGAAGGCCTCGTCCAGAACACTGCGGTAGGGGTGGTGCCGGTTCTTCAGCGCCTCGGCTGTCTGGCGTCGGATCGTGTTGGTCGGGACCAGCCACAGCGCCATCGGCCAGTCCTTCTCCATCCAGGCGTCTCGGGCGACGGCGACGGCATGGGCGGCGAGAATCGCCTTGCCGCCGCCCGTGGGCAAACGAAGGCAGACGTAGGGAACTGAGAACGGCGGCGCAATAATCCCCCACTGAAGCGGCCGGTTGATCCGGCTGTGGCGGACCAAAATGGGACCGTCTATAGCCTTCTGTCAGAGCTGCTCTGACTGGAAGGCGGGGGGATGTATCGGGTGGATTTGTACGCGCGGGTTCGGCGGGCGTGTCGTGTCGAGGGAATGAGCACTTGACGGTCCCGTTCGAAGCGCTCGCTGATGGTTTCCTTGTGACCCCGCAGCCGTGCGGCCCGGCGCCGGCAACACCGTTCGGCGAGAGCACCGTTGAGAGCCTCGAAGCTCTCGGCCAGCGGGATCGGGACCAGGAAGTCCCGCCGGATGAAGCCAACCAGTCCCTCGACTTTGCCCTTGTCATTCCCCTTGCCCGGTCGGCCGAACCTGTCCTCGAACAGATAGTGGGATTGCAACTCCGTGAAGACGCGCGTTCGCGGCCGCTTGCCATCTCCCAGGACCCGGGCAACAGCCAGCTTGGTGTTGTCGTACAGGATGGATGTGGGAACGCCGCCGAAGAAGGCAAATGCCGCAACAGATACCTACGAAGCGTTTTACGGTCGAGCAGATCATCCACAATCTTCGTGAAGCGGACGTGCTTCTGTCGCAGGGCAAGACTGACGTTGACCCCAAAATCCGGACCAGATAGTTCTTCAGCTATGCGGCCTGAGCGATGGTCATATCCCTCCTGGCCTGTGCCGGCGTCCGGTAGCCGATGCTCGAGTGGCGCCGTCGTTGGTTATAGAAGATCCCGATGTACTCGAATAGCGCAGCCCTGGCCTGGCGCCGGGTAGAAAACCGTGTCCGGTGCACGAGTTCGGTCTTGAGAGACCCAAAGAAGAGCTGCAGCAGAAGACCTTATCGAACCGCACCGTGGCGGCACTCTGGGTTACGCGCGACACCGTGTTCTGGGACCGGGATCTGACCGGCTTCGGCGTTCGCGTGTATCCGACCGGCGGCAAGGTCTATGTCGCCCAGGCCCGGGGCCCGGAGGGACCGGATAAGCCGGACAAGCCGAAGCCGGTCACGGTCGGCCGTCATGGCGTGATCAGTGCCGAGCAGGCGCGGCGGCGTGCGGCACGGATTATTGCGCGCGTTAAGGCGGGCGAAGAGCCCGTGCCCCTGCCGCTGGCCGTCAGGGCGGTCGGCGGCCCGACCGTTGCCGATCTGGCGGCGCGCTATCTCGAAGAGCATGTCGCCGTGCGCGTGAAGCCCAGGACGGCCGTGAAGGCCCGCATCGCGCTTCGCCGCGAGATACTGCCCGCTCTCGGCCAGGTGCCGCTCGTGGCGGTGGAGCGCGCCCAGGTTGTCGACCTTCAACGGAAGATGTCCGGCACCCCGTCGGCGGCCAATACGGCGGTGAAGACCCTGTCGCACATGTACCGGCTGGCTGCAGGCTGGGGGATGGTGCCAGAGGGCTGCAATCCCTGCCGGTCGGTTGCCACGTTTCCCGAACGAAAGCGCGAACGCTTCCTGACCGATGCCGAGTTCGCCCGGCTGGGACGGGTATTGGACGAGGCGGTTACGCAGGGCAGCGCGACGCCGACGAGCGTCACAGTCACCCGGCTGCTGTCTCTCACCGGGTGCCGCAAGAACGAAATTCTTACCCTGCGCTGGGAGGATGTCGACCTAGATGCCCGCGAACTGCATCTGGCCGACGCGAAGACCGGCCCGCGCACGGTCCAGTTGCCGTCCATGGCGGTCCGCATTCTCAGGAACCTGCCGCGTCGGGCGGACTGCCCCTGGGTGTTTCCGGGCCGCGACCCGGAACGACATTTGAGCACGGTCAACCATCTCTGGCTCGACGTGCGGGCCAGGGCCGGACTGGAGGATGTCCGGCTACACGACCTCTGTCACAGCTTTGCATCCCGGGCGCTGGCACTTGGCCTGCCCCCGATTAGTGGTCCAGCGCTTAAGTTAGAGTTTGGCGCGGGTTAAGTTGATGGGCCGCCCGTAGCCCCTCAACAGGGTAGGTTGGCCCCTCAACGTTTGGCAAGATGGTTTCTGGGGCCGGCGGTCTGTATCCGAGCGAGCTATGCGGCCGGATGGTATTATAGTGATGGCGCCATCGTTCGATCAGCACTTTGGCCTGCTTCAGTGTAGAGAAGATCTCCGTGTTCAGGATTTCGTCCCGGAGCTTTGAGTTGAAGCTCTCGTTGTATCCGTTCTCCCAAGGTGACCCGGGCTCGATATAGAGGGTCTTGACGCCGATCCTGCCGAGCCAGTCGCGGACGGCATGAGCGGTAAACTCTGAGCCGTTGTCGGAACGGATATGATCCGGCGGGCCATGTTGGACGAAGAGCTCGGTCAGACAATGGAGGACATTGTCCGAGTTCAATCTTCGCTCGACGACAACGGCCATGCACCGCCTGGTGAACTCATCGATCACGGTGAGCATGCGGAACGTCCTCCCATCGTGTGTTCGATCCATGACGAAGTCATAGGACCAGACGTGATTGGGCCAGCACGGCCGCAGACGGATGCAGGATCCGTCGTTGAGCCACAGCCTGCCCCGTTTCGGTTGCTTCTGTGGGAGCTTCAGCCCCTCCCGCCGCCAGATGCGCTGGACCCGCTTGGCGTTCACGTGCCAACCTTCGGTCCTGAGCAAGGCAGTGATCCGCCGATCGCCATATCTGCCATACTGGCTGGCCAAGCGGATGATCGCGGCCGTGAGGGCCTCTTCATCATCCCGACCACGGGGTCTCTTGCGCTGGGTTGAGCGATGTTGGCCTGCAACAGCACAGGCCCGTCGCTCGGAGATCCCCAGTTCGGCCTGGAGATGATCAACACACTGCCGGCGACGGGCGGGGCTTAGCAATTTCCCTCAAGCGCCTCTTTCAAGATCAGCTTATCCAACGTCAGATCCGAGATCGCCTTGCGGAGACGGCCATTCTCCTTCTCCAGGTCCTTCAGACGCTTGGCCTGGTCAGTACGAAGGCCGCCATATTCCTTGCGCCAGCGATAGTAACTCTGCTCCGATACGCCGAGCGTGCGACAAGCTTGACCAACCGACTGGCCCTGCGCCAAAGCCACCTCGGCTTCGCGCAACATGCTGATAATCCGTTCTGAGGTGTAGCGTTTACGGCTCATTTCGTCCTCCTTTCGAGGGGCAAAATGCGCCAAACTCTTCAATAAATCTGGACCACTTTTAGGGGGTCACTCCAGTGGTTACTGTCTTCCTGCAGTCCCCCTGTCAATTCCTCTGATGATCGATGAATGAGGGACGGATTACAACCTTCCAGTTGTTAACATTCGTGGTTAACGGGAGATGTGAGGGGGGCATCGGCGGCGTGGTATTTATCGCCGGTTGCCGGCCGGTACATGATCAATTCATATGCCGAGAGAATTGTAGGAGATGAGTTCGGCTAAGGCGGTCGCGGGCCCCCGAGTTGGCCGAGGGTGGGCTAAATTTCGACAATTAGCCGAGTCAACTCTCGGTGGTTGCAGGCCCGGGATTTGAACCTACAGCTCGATAGGGACGACAAGCGGTTCTCGTTGTTTGCGGGCGCTGGATTCGGACCCCCGCCAAAGCACTTGAACCGTTCCTTGATGTGCAAATTTGTATCCCTGTTCCTCTGATTTAATTCCCTGTTCGGCCAAATTATTTCCCTGATCTGTCGCGTAGGGAATTCGGCTAAATTAAGCAATGATATCAGGCCTGCAGACCGTGTAATCAGGCGCATTTTGTCGCAATATTGAATAAATTCCCTGTTTTTTCCCTGTTTAACAGGGAAATGACCAGAGACGGGTTCGCTCGAGACTGCCTACACCGCCGGCATTCTTGCCGTCCCATAGAAATCTCTCGCGGCCTCAGTGGCTCTGCCTGCATAGCCCCTGGCACTGTCTGTGGAATATTGCTTGAGCTGCCGGGGCGCCGCTTTCGTCGATCGCCCTACCACCAGATCATCGGAATCTTGGGGTAGAGATGCTCAATGCCGTCTTTGTGGACGATGAAGTTGTTCTCCATTATCGCCGTCCCCACACCGTCTCCGATGATGAAGGCTTCGGAGCTCGCTACCATGTTCTCTTCGAAGATTTCATCCTCCGTGGCACATTCGAGACTGATGAACGGGGGCTCCCACAAACACCCGTTGCCGTGACCGAAATACGGCCAATTCTTGTTGAAATCAGTTTGGCCGTAACCCAGCTCGGCTTGGAGATCCAAGACCGAGTGGGCGACATCATGGACCTTGGTCCCGTGACGGATGTGGGCCTCGATTCCTTCCTGCATAATTCGCACCAAGTCCTCCACGAGCTTCTTTTGCTCGGGCGAAGGGTTTCTCCCCCCGACGGCCGTGCGGACTGGATCGAACCAGTAGCCCTGGTGGATCGGGCCATAGAGCGCCATATGGATCAAATCGCCGGATTTCGGCGCGTCCTGGCTGAAGCCGTAGGTTGGATCCCTCTCGAGATGACTCGTGGCATCGCCGTGCGATATCGGAATCCTGTGGAAATAGCCGCCTTGGCGAATCATCGACGCCGCGCCCAACGCGGCGGCCTCGGCTTCGGACTTGCCCATGATGAGCGCTTCCATGGTTTCATTGACGGCGAGCGTCACCATCTCGCCCCCCTCGCGGTAGACGTCGAGCTCGCGCGGGCTCTTGAGCTTGCGGATCTGCTGCATGAGATCGTTGTCGTAGACATATTCGATCTTCGGCGTCATCTCCCATAGCTGCATGGCGTATTTCACAGGCAACACGTCGCTGCCGAACCACGCGACCGGACCTTCTATCTTGCGCTCGTTTAGCGCATCGGCGAGCGACTTGATCGGGTCCAGAGCAAATATATGCCGATCGGTCGGCATGCGCTCCGGGTACGGATCGACAAGATCCGTATGAAGTTCCGGAGGCTCGTCGTTCATGAGAATGGCGGCGCAGAAGGACCGCGCGTTCCAACCGGTCGAACCGGGCGCATCCGGCTCCTGGCCCGAGTGAGTCGAATAGAAATTCGTGAGGTATAGGATATCCATGGAGCGCTCGTAAGTACCCGCCGACTTGCCCCAGACGATGGCGACTTCGTAGCCGCGCTTCTTCATCTCCGCGTAAACACGCTTCCAACGGTCGTGATATTCGTCGATCGGGAAATACATATCTTTCTTGGCCATCGGTTGTGTCCCCCTGTAATTGAATCCGTGTGAAACCGCTCTGCGGCGCGGCCCTCGACAAACGAGGAGAGCGATAGCCCGCAGGGCATCGTGAATATAGCGCATTATGCGCATAATCAGACAGTTCTCGATTGCGACCGGAAATGAGAGGACCCGACTGTGTTTGCGGGGCGCGCAACCGCCCGTTTCTCCTCGCGATATTCCCCGCCCATCGAACGTCGACGCCCTGCATCGGCAAGGCGCGATGAGGGGCGGTACGCCGACCTGTTGTCCTTCCGATCGTTCAGCGCCGACGCCACCCGGTACAAGGTTGTCAATCCGGCATCGATCAACGATTATCCGGGGGAGTAGAACAGGGGTTGGCATCGGCCCGCTGACCGGATGTCCCATGCTTGTTCGGGTCTGCGGAGTCCGTGACGCCGGTCAACCGGTTCGGTCGGACGGCGCGGCCCAGTTTGTCTGAACCGACGCCCGCCACGCTGTGGGCTCGAGTGTCGAGGTGAAGTGGTCATGCGAAGGGCGACGTGAATACCCGTGATACGCCGCGCCGTCGGAAGCGGCTGTTCGATTTCTATCAGACCATCCCGACGCCGCAGATCGTCGGACTCGGCGTCGCG
This sequence comes from Alphaproteobacteria bacterium, assembly GCA_965198325.1. Lineage (GTDB taxonomy): Bacteria > Pseudomonadota > Alphaproteobacteria > UBA828 > JAPUJA01 > CBDAPE01. Next base: position 167,271 of record CBDAPE010000019.1, read on the forward strand.
GTGTGGGTCGTCTTCTTTGGGCTGTGGGAGCTCGCCAACCTCGCTGGCTGGTCGCCCGAGCTCCTGCTTCCCACGCCCCAGACCGTCCTCGTCACACTCTACGAGCTGATCGCCCATAAGGGCTTCATGCTCGACATCGGGATCAGCGTCTACCGGATCCTGGCGAGTTTCGCCATGGCCTGCGCAATTTCGGTTCCGCTGGGCATTCTGATGGGCTCGTTCCGACGCGTCGAGGCGTTCTTCAATCCGCTCGTCTCCGCCTGGCGCTACCTCCCCGCACCGTCGTTTATTCCCCTGCTGTTGATGTGGTTCGGCACCGGCGATCAGTCGAAGCTCGCCTTGCTCTTCATCGGCGTGCTGTGGTTTCTGACGACCCTCGTCATGGACCATACGAAGGGGGTGTCGCGGGATCTTGTCGAGACCGCCAAGACCTTGGGCGGCAGCCCCCGCCAGATTCTCCTGAGCGTGGTCGTCCCCGCAGTGCTGCCCAACGTCATCGTCGTGATGCGCCAGATGATGGCCGCGGCCTGGACCTATCTCGTCATCGCCGAGATCATCGCCGCGACAACGGGGATCGGCGCCATGATGATGCGGGCCAAGCGCTTCATCCATATCGACCAGATCATGGCCGGCATATTGGTGATCGGAATTTTGGGGCTTATCTTCGACTATCTCTTCCGCGCCGCTCATCGCCACTTCTTTCCCTACGTGGAAGATGGCGAAACCTGACGGTTTGGTCCGGGCGGCATCCAACCAACCGACCGCGATCGCCTCCCTCCGCGGGAGACGATCGCTTCCGATCTTCGGTTTGGACTACTGCATCGATTCGGGAGGCGGTTCTGCGCCGCGGTAACCCGATTCGTAAAGGTCCGCCATCAAGTCGCAGGCGAGACCGGCTTCAGGGTCGACCGTCGTGGTCATCAGGCCGAGCTTGAGCCACCAGTCGTTTGCCAGCCGCCAGGCGTCCTTGATCCCGCCGTTGGTCATCAAATGGCCGGGGTCGCCCGGCGCGGCACCGCACAGGCGGGCGGCCGTCATGAACGGTCCGTTATAAAGACCGGCGTAACAATACTCGCCGTTCGGCCCAACGATGGAGGCCACGTCTTCGACGCTGAATTGTAGGGCGTCCGCGATGATCTGGTTGCTCTCTTGCGGATGCTCCTGCCAGTAGCGCTGACCTTCGAACATCGCCTTGAGCAACTGGATTGCCACGTCCCGGCGATTCTCGATGAAATCGTCCGCGAAGAAAATCGCGTCGGAAATCAGGGCACTGCTCTTGAAGAACGGATCGTTGGTCGACGCCATGACGTGCGAGCCTGGCAGGTTGTCGAGCACTTGGCCACCATAGGGTTCCCAGAATTCTCCGGCCATCACGTCGCCGCCGATCATCGCTGCAGCCGCGTCGTCCATTATGAGGTTGACGAACTCCACCTCGCTGGGAGCGATGCCGTTCTGCTCCAGCCATATGGCCATGAAGATGTGGGACAGGCCCCCCTCCATCACGGCGACCTTCTCGCCCTTGAGATCGGCCGGGTCCGTGACGTCCGCATGGACGATGATCCGGTCTGCGCCGCAACTGAAGTTATTGAACGCTACGGTCTTGAACGGCATCTCCTGCTCGATCGCGATCGGCCCGAATTCGGCGGTGCTCAACGTGGCGTCGAGCTGCCCCGAAACGATCAGGCTGAAGCTCTGCAGGGGGTCCTCGATGATCTCGATGTTGATATCGAGATCGGGTGCGAGGTTCTTTTCCTTCGCGATGAACAGCCAAGAATAGCCCGGCCAGGAAAAGATGGAAATGTTGACCTCCTCCTTGGCCTGGGCGTTGTTTCCCCAAACGGCGGCCGCCAGGCTAAGGCACAGGAAGCCGAAGACGGTTTTTTTCACAAAACCTCTGAATCGATTATTCCACATGATGCATATTCTCCCTTTGGTGTTAGCCCGTCTCTGCCGGACGGCACTGCGAGTTTAGAACGATTTTGGCTGGCGGGAAACGGCAATCGGATCGCGCGCCGACTCTTACGCGCCGTTCATGACGCCCGCAATCCGCTCCTGGAACGCGACCTGGACGTAATCCCACGAACCCGCGAAGTAGGTTTGATCGGCGGCCGGCGAGTGCCGGCCCGCATGCATCCGCTCGACGATGGGTACGTCCTGGACGTTCACCCCTACGAGGATGTCGTTCAAATAATCGAAGTGATGCTTGTGCGAGGGCTGCTTTATGGCGGCGGGAGCATAAAGCGCAAAGGTTTCGTGCGTATGTCCGGGTCCGCGGGGGTAAGGCAGAATGGCCTGATAGTAGTATTCGGTCAGGATGATGAGTGCGTTGGGCAGGACGGCAAGCAGATCCATCCCGTTTACGATGTGCGGCGGCGGATTGGCGAAGCAGGGTGCCGGATCGTCGGGGTCGTGCCACCCCATGCCGTGGCCAGAGTCCGGATAACTGCAACCCAGGATGTCGGGCCGCAGCACCACGTCGTCGAAGTCGTTCAGGTCTTCGGCTTGGCCCACCGCCGTGTGAACCGCGTGGACGTGATAGAAATCGAGGAAGTTCTCGGTCACAAGCTTCCAGTTGGCCTCAAATTCGAAGTCCGAGCAGTGGATGCTCGCGAGGTCGCCCTGGTCGAGCGACGACCAGCGCGCCTCGACCGGCGCGATAAACTCCTCGAAGGGCGGTGCGTCGCCCGAGAGATTGACGAAGACCATATCCATCCACACTGCGAAGCGCACGGGCAGCAGGCCCAGAGATTTCATCATCGCTCCGTCGGGCGATGAATTGCCCTTCGCCTTGTCCCAATAGGGCGTGCCCTTGAGCCCGCCGTCGAGCCCATACCACCAACGGTGATAGGGGCAGACGATCTTGCTGCCCTTGTTCGGCCCGGCGTCCTCGACGAGCTTGAGACCCCGGTGCCGGCAAGCGTTCTGGAAGACGTGCAGCGCCCCGGCCTTGTCCCGGGTGATCAGCAGGGGTTCGCCGGCGATGGTGACGGGATGCACAAAACCCGGTTCGGGAAGCTGGGCGCCCAACCCGACCGCGACCCAGCCGGGGCGGAAGATCCGCTCAATCTCCTCATCGTAGTAGTCCTGGCTGAGATAGGCATCCCGGGGCAGCCGGGTCTTGACCGGTTGATCGTTAAACGAACCGATCGGCTCCATCGTTCACCCCATCCTGTTCGAAGCGCCACCAGGCGCCGTTCTGCCGCAATCGATCTGTTGCAAGAAGCGAATCGCAGGACAAGATTACCGCATTCCCTGGATACGTTGGAATGGATTGATTGCAGGGGCAATGGGCCGGTTCAGAGACAACAAAATTCTGCGTAATTTCGCCGCCGCCCAAGCCTCGATCCTCAACTACTTCTTCCAGGATCGTCACCTTCATGGCCGCGCCTCGTTCAAACAGATCCGCGCTGTCGCGTTTGTTGAATTGCGCCAATTCACCGCGTGAGAGTTTTGACCGACATCTGGTTAGCCAAATCACGCTCGGTTAATCCGACGATGCCCGTGGCACTGGCGATCGCTCGATCAAGCCCGTCCGCGGGTAAATCCGGTTCGTCTCGACCGAACTCTCGGTTTTCCGGGCAAGCTTTCCGATCATGAACCTGTTCACGGTTCGAACCCTGAAATCGGATTATCCCTTCCGTACAGCGGGACAGAGTCAAGAATTCCGCAAGTCGAGATAGGATCAAATGCATTCGCGAGGATCGTTGACCTTCCAGTTGCGGGAAGGCCTAAACTCAGTCAAATGTCGATTCGGCGCCGCAATACCCTGAGCGCTTCCGGTTCAAGAAGCTCGATGGTCGCCCTGCTCGTGATCGGCGCGTTCCTTGCCGCGCCTTGGCAGATCGCAGTGGCAGCCCAGGCGGGTCTTTCGCCTGTTATAGAAGCCGCCGACGATCACGCCGGCCACGCGGCGGCGGGTCACGTCGTGCCGGACGACGACGGCGCGGCAGCGTCGAACCCCGACGAAGCCGACCACACGGCGCATCGGGTGCCCTGTTGCAAGGGTATCTGCTTGCTCTGTCCCGGTTTGACGGGCAAGGCGCAAGATCTCCTGCCGCCGGGCTGGATCGAGTCCGACCGCCTTGCGTTGCGCTTGTCGTTGCTGATCGGCTTGCTTCCCGAAATCCGGCCTCACCCTCCCAAGCTCTCCTGATCCGGGCGCCCGCGACCGGGCGTCCCGTGTGAGCCGAACGCTCCGGCGCGCGCGCGCGCGCAGTTCCGTGCGTGCCCAAAATCAAGAGCTTGAGAGGACCGACATGTCTGAAGATAGATCGAAGCGGCCCGATGCGCCACCGGCCCTGGCGGAGACGCCACCAAACCCCGGCCGGCGCCAGCTAATTCGTACCGCCCTTGCGGCGACGGGCGGGGCGCTTGTCGCGGGCGCGACCACCCGGGTCGCGGCTCAGAACTACCCCGCCGGCCAGGGCTCCATGATGTTCATGGAAGGCCACACCCACGTTATGGAAGGCCGCACGACGGAACCCCGGGGCGCACCGGCCGACGACGAGGTCGCGTACAAGACCTTCGATCTGACTTTCGATATCGTCGAGCACGAACTCATCCCCCGGGTCAGCTTCCCGGTTTTCGCCTTCAACGGCCAGGTTCCCGGGCCGGTTTTCCGGGTGCGCGAGAATGACTGGATCAAGGTGCGCGCCACGAACAAGACCGAGGAGATGCACACCATCCATTGGCACGGCGTCGATGTCGTCTACACCATGGACGGCGTGCCGATGGTCACCCAGGATCCGATCCACCCGGGCGAGACTTTCATCTACCGATTCCAAGCGCGTCCGGCAGGCACCCGCTTCTATCACTGCCACTGGTCGACGACGCTCCACATGATGTCGGCGCTCCACGGCGCCTTCATTATCGAGTCCGACGACGATCCGATCCGCGACGCCTTTCCCTATGAGCGCGACTACATCCTCGTGCTCGAGGCCTTCGACGTCGATTTCTCCCGCACCCATATCAACGCGGTACTGGCCGGCATGAAGCGGGTGAATTCGCTGATGGAGGCGGGCAAGCTGTCGCCGGCGACTCACGGCTTCTTCAAGAGTTACGACGATTTCCTTGCGGCTATCGACGCAGGCTGGCGCCCGCCCTACACCCGGGGCAACGCCGAACGGGCGAATATCGATCCCAAATTCTTCGCGATCAATGGCAAATGCTATCCCGAAACCGGCAAAATCGGCATCCGCGAAGGCGAATACATCCGGGTGCGGCTGATCAACGGCGGCTTCATGTCCCATCACATGCACCTGCACGGCCACCAGTTCTATCAGGTCGCCGAAGATGGCAACCCGCTACCCCGGCCGGTTCGGATGAACACCATCTCGATCCATCCGGGCAAGATAGCCGACATCGTGATCTACGGCGACAACCCCGGCTTCTGGACGTTCCACGATCACGACGTGCGCCACGTCATGAACAACGGGATTTATCCGGGCGGCATGCTGACCATGCTCGAATACGAGGACATGACCGACCCGCCCTACGTCCCGACCATCGCGATCAACGAATAGGGAGGGCGGACAGATGAAGTTCCTGAAAGCAGTTCTCTATGGTGGTCTCGGTCTGCTCCTCTCCGGTGTCGGCGCACAGGCGCTGGAGGTCGACCCCACCGTCGCACCCGAGATCACCTTCGGCGGCCGGGCGCTCGCCACGGTCAACTATCTCGACAAGGATCTCGGCACCGGCGGGACCGACAGCGATACCGAGCTCGACATCTCCGACAGCAGCCTGGTTTTCGGCTTTTCCAAATATCTGTTCAGCGATGTCGATTACGGCTTCGCCACCTTCGGCCTGACCGTTCCCGAAGACGATACCGACCTCGGCGACGACATTTTTCTTCACCAACTCCAAGTCGGCATCGGCGGGCGCTATTCCGAGTTCATGATCGGACGATCGCGTCTGCCCGCCAACACGCTGATCCAGTTCCCGACGATCCGCGACGACGATCTGCTCGACTTCACCCACGTGGCCAACGCATCGTCCAACCGCACGGCGGAGGAAGACACAATCTATGGCGGCCAGCTGCGGGGAACGATCTATCTTCCAGGCAGCAATATCTTCACGTTCGCGGCCCTGACCGCCCGGGTGGAGACGGACGTCGCAAATCTTGGCGACACCAGCCGGCAATCGGGCACGGCCATCAACGGGCTTTCCCTCGGTCTCGCCTACGACGTGCCTGAAGCGATCAAGTTCGACTCGGGCGTTCGCTACGCGGGCGCGGCGCTCGACCTGCAACGGGTCGACGAGTTCTCGGGCACCGGCGAAGACGACCTCGCCGCCCTGATCGGTGGCCTGTCCTATAACCTGAGCGATAATCCCGAACGCGCCTGGGCGCTCGATCTGCAAGGCATCTATAATTTCGGTATCGGCGCACCCGATCTTGCGAGTGTCGTCGGCCGTGCCCGTGCGGAGAGCTGGGCCGTCGCCGCGGCCCTACGGTTCGCCCGCCGACCCTTTTTGCAGACCAGCTGGCAGGCGGCGCTCACGCTTGCATTCAAGGATTATGGCGAGTTCAGCGACGCTTCGTCCGTCGGCGTGACGCCGAGCCTCGCCTGGCGGCTGGGCAGCGGCATCGAGGCGCTCGCCCAGTACCGCTACGTCGCCAACGGAGCGACGCTCGCGGGCGGCGTCGATCTCGATTCGAGCCACGAGCTGTATTTCGGGCTCAGCTTCGCATTCGATGCGACGTTCAACGAATCCGTTGGCCAGCGAAACAGCATCCTCAACCTCGAGCACGACCTGCTCGACAACGGCCCAATTCTGGGCGGTCACTGAACGAAGGAGGAAATGAATTAAAAATGAGGAGCGTCATGCGAAATCAACGTACTCGATGCGCACGTGCAATGATCGCGTTCGCTTTCGCGGGACTCGCCGGCCTGTTTACGGGGCTTCTCCCGGGCAACGCGTCCGCGGAGGCCTACGCAGTCGTCATGCGGATTGACGACGGGACAGGCGATTTCGCTTACCAGCCCGAGCGGCTCGAGATCGAGCCCGGCGATACGGTGATCTGGGTCCAGGCGGATCCGGACAGCGAGCATAACGTCGCTGCCTATCCGAGCATGATTCCGACGGGAGCAGAGCCCTTCGAAAGCCCGCTGATGACTGTGCCCGGTGAGACCTGGTCCTACACTTTCATCACGCCCGGCAGCTACTACTACCACTGCCATCCCCACGAGGCCGTAATGCGCGGGTTGATCGTCGTCGGGCGGGAATCGGAGCCCGGCGAATTCCGGGAGGGCGAGCCCGGCGAGATGTCCCACGATCACGAGCATGAGCATAACCACGAATGAATACGAATTGACTTAAAGCGATGCAGCTCCCCGGAGGAGCATTGTCAGCGTAAATTGGATTGAGCCTCTAGCCGAGGACGCGTCGCCAGCTTCGGCCCGCGAGCAGGCGCGTGGAGCGATGCGCAAGATCGACCGGAGTCGCGCGCCGTCTTACCAGTGGATCTTCTCGACGTCCTCGAAGGTCATCTCGCTACCGTCGGAGAGCGTGATCTTGCCCGCAGCGTCGGCGGTCAAATCGCAGGAATCGGCGTTGGTCTGCGCGATCGAGCCCGAAGTCAACTGCAGCGTCAACCTTCACGGACGAGGACGACGAGCCCTACTATCTGGAAACCATCGTTCTGGCCCGAGCCTACATGGGCAACGATCCGAAGAAGAACCTCGTGCTCCCGGGCATGACGGCCCAGGTCAATATCAGTACCGGCAACCGCTCGGTGCTTGAATACCTGCTCAAGCCGTTCTACCCGGCGATCGATTCAATCCGGCAGGAGCGTTAACCGGCCGGATTGCCGGCGTGGCCGTCTTCGAGGCCTGGCCGCCCGCCCTAGCCGAAGGCGAAGCCTTCATAGCCGTTTGCAACGATCGCCTCGCATTTCTTCACATATTGGGGGAAGCCGATATACGGCATGAAGACCCGCACCTTGCCCGGGATGTTCGAGCCGATATACCAGGAGTCGCTCCGGGGATAGAGCGTCGCGTCGGCGACCTCGTTGACATGGGCGACCCACTTGTCCTCCGCCTCGACGGTGGCCTCGACGCGGTGCAAACCCCGCTCGCGCATATAGGCGAGGCAGTCGGCGATCCACTCGACATGCTGCTCGGTCGACTGAACCATGTTGCTCAGGACCGAGGGGCTGCCCGGGGCATTGATCATGAACAGGTTGGGAAAGCCCGCCGTGACGATTCCGAGCAGGGTGCGCGGCCCCACCGCCCACTTCTCGGCGATCGTCCGACCGCCCGTGCCGCGGATGTCGATTCGGGTGAGCGCCCCGGTCATGGCGTCGAAGCCGGTGGCGAATATGATGGTGTCGAGTGCGTATTCCAACTCGCCGACCCTGAGCCCGTTCGGCGTGATCTCGTCGATCGGCGTCGTCTTGACGTGGACCAGGGTGAGGTTGTCGCGGTTGTAGGTGGCGTAATAGTCCGTATCGACGCAGGTCCGCTTGCAGCCGATCAGATAATCCGGACATAACAGTTCCGCGACCGCCGGATCGCGAACCGTCTCACGAATTTTGGAGCGGACGAACTCCGCAGCGGAATCGTTGGCGGTCTTACTCGTAAAGAGATCGTCGAAGGCGCCCAGAAACCCAATGCCGCTATGGAGCCAGCGGTCTTCGTATTCACGCGCGCGCGTGCCAGGCGTAACATCGAATGCCTTGACTTCGCTGACGTTGAAATCGATCCCAGAGCGATTTTGTCTCGCCCGCGCCCGAAGCCCGGCGTAATCCGCCTTGACCGCTTTCTGGACGGCGGGATCCAACGGGGCGTTGAACGCCGGTATGCTGTAGTTGGGCGTGCGTTGGAAGACAAAGAGGTGATCCGCCTGTTGGGCGACAAGCGGAATGCACTGAATAGCCGACGAGCCGGTGCCGATGATGCCGACCCGTTGGCCCGAAAAATCCACCGCCTCGTCGGGCCAGTTGCCGGTGTGATAGGTGGCGCCCGTGAAGCACTCGACCCCTTTGAAATCCGGAATGTTGCGCGCCGACAGGCAACCCGACGCCATGACGCACCAGGTCGCGGTAACCCGAGCGCCGTCTTCAGTCTTGATGGTCCAGAACCCTCCGCCTTCGTCGAAGATCGCCGCCGTCACATAGGAATTGAGCTGGATATCGCTTCGAAGCTCGAAGCGGTCGGCGACATGGTTGAGGTAACGCAAGATCTCCGGTTGAGTGGCATAGCGCTCGGTCCACTCCCACTCCTGCTGCAACGCGTCGTCGAACTGATAGGAATATTCCATGCTTTCGACGTCGCACCGCGCGCCCGGATAGCGGTTCCAGAACCAGGTGCCTCCGACACCGCTGCCCATCTCGATGACCCGCGCCCTGAACCCCATGATGCGCAATCTGTGGAGCATGTAGAGCCCGGCGAACCCGGCGCCGACGATCAGGACATCGAGATCGCAGGCTGGCGGCTCGCCGGCGTTTTCTGGGTTCGGTTGCGAATCGGACATGCTTGATCCTTGAGGAGCGACAACGCGCGAAGAGTCGGCGGATGGGGGCGTCGATGTCAAGCCGATCCCGCCGACCGGTCGCTGCGGTCGGGGATTGCCGTCGATCAAGACCGGAAAGACCCCGTCACCAGGTTATCGCAGCTTCGCGGCGAAACCGATTGGTGCGACAATGCCTCCGAAACGCAAGTGAGAAACGCCGTGACCTTCGAAACCCGGTTGACGCCTGAGATGGTTGAATTCTTTTCGCGTGAGGGCTATTGGCGCGAGGAGACCTTCTTCGATCTCTTGGCCGATCGAGCGGCGCGACATTCCGAGCGCGAGGCAATCATCGATTCCAGACGACGCGTAACCTATGGCGAGCTCAAGGATCGTGTCGAGCGCACCGCCGCCGTTCTCAAAGCGCAGGGTATCGGGCGCGGCGACGTCATAACAATCCAGCTGCCAAACTGGGCCGAGTTCGCCTACGTTTTTTTTGCCCTGGAGCTGGTCGGCGCCGTCGCGAACCAGATAAGCCCGGATTTTCGCAAGCGGGAAGTCGATTACATCCTGCGTTTGTCCAACAGCCGCGCCTATGTCTGTGCCTCATCCTTCAAGGATTTCGATTATCCGGCGATGGTGAGAGACTTGATGCCCCGGCTGGAGAACCTTGCATTCATTTGTGTCGTCGACGGAAAACCGGGCAAGCAAATCGTGTCCCTGCCCGAGACTTTGGGACGTACGCCTCCCCTGCCGGAGCGCGAACGAGTCCGGATGGATGCCAACGAGGTTTACCGTATGGCCTTCACGTCGGGCACAACCGGGTCTCCGAAATGCGCCCTGCATTCGTTCAACACGACACTTCCGGCGCTTCGCTTCTTGAACCGGGATATGAAGGCGAGCGAGACTGACGTCTTCCTGATTTACCTACCCGTCGGGCTGAATTGGGGCTATCTGGTCCTGTTGCAGGCGTTGATGCTGGGCGCAAAGGCGGTTCTCCTGGATCGCTTCAGCGGCCATCGCGCACTCGAGTTGATCGAACAGGAGAGGGTGAGCTTCATTCCGACGGCGCCCGCATCCATCATCGCCATGTTGAACGAGCCGAACCTGGAAAACTTCGACAGCTCGTCGTTGCGGGTGGTCGTTACCGGTGGCGCCTCCTGCCCGGTAACAACGCTGCGCGACTTCGGGCTGCGCATGTCCGGCCGGCTCATCGAGCTCTACGGCATGCTGGAGACCGCCTATCACACCTACACGCGGTTCTCGGACGATCCGGAGACGGTCAACGGCACGATCGGGCGCTGCGTAGAAGGGATGGGACTGCGAATTCTCGACGCCGGCGGGCAAGACATCGGCCCCGGGGAATCGGGCGAGATAGCCGCGTTCGGGCCAACGGTTCATCTGGGTTATCACAACAATCCCCAGGCTAACGACGAGGCTTTTACGGCGGACGGATGGTTCCGCACGGGCGATCTTGGCGAGCTCGCCGACGACGCCGGCAACATCCGGATCGTCGGGCGCTCGAAGGAGATCATCAATCGCGGCGGCAAGAAGTTCTTTCCCCGCGAGGTCGAGGAAATTCTCTACACCCATCCCAAGGTGCTCCACGCGGCCATGGTCGGATTTCAAGATGAGCGGTTGGGAGAGCGCAACTGCCTTTGCCTCATTCCAAAATCGGGCGAGGCCCCGAACCTCGAGGAGATCGTGGCGTTTCTGCGTAGCGAGATAGCCGCCTATAAGCTTCCGGAGAGGCTGGAAATCTTCGATACGTTTCCCTTCACACCGTCCGGGAAACTGCAGCGATTCCAGCTGCAGAAGCTCGTGGCTGATCGGGATAAGACAAACGCGACCGGCTAACGAGGCGACGGGCATTTCCAGGATCGGCCATGGGTTGCGGCGGGAGCGTTTCCGCTCAGCCGCAAATGATCTGACCACCGTCCTGCTGGATCACCTTGCCGGTAAAGTAGGCGCCGGCCTCGCCAGCAAGAAAGGCGACGAAGGCGGCCACCTCGCCCGGCGTCGCCATGCGCCCGAGCGGAATGCCCTTGATGATTTTGGCGGTCGCGTCTTCGCCCCATTGCGCGAGGGCTTCGCGAGCCTGATCCGTATCGGTGAGGCCAATGGCCACGGCGTTGGCCCGGATGCCATGACGGCCTTCCTCCCGGGCGACCACCCGGATCAGCGCCTCGAGGCCGGCCTTGGCGGCGGCACCCTGCGAGTTCCGAGCCTGGCACATCTGGGTCGCGATCGAGGAGATTGCGATCACCACGCCGGCGCGTTTCTCGTGCATGTGCCGGATGCTGGACTGGATCATGTTGAAGGCGCCGACCAGGTCGTTATGGATGAAGTCGCTCCACGCGCCGGCGTCGTGATCGCGCACCGTGGTCCAATTCACCGGCGCTCCCGCCGAATGCGCCAGGATGTCGAGCGAGCCGAACTCTTCGATCGTCCGCGCTACAGTTTTCGCGGCGGCGTTTGCGTCGCCGACGTCGGCTTGTAACGAAAACACCTTGGCGCCAGTTCCCTCGATCTCCTTTGCAACCCCATCCGCGAGGTCCGTACGCGCGCGGTAGACAAGCCCGATATTCGCCCCACGCTGCGCAAACTCCAAAGCGATGGCCGCGCCGATCCCGCGGCTGCCGCCGGTTACCAAGACGGTCTTACCGGAAAATTCCATCATCCTCGCCTCTGTCGATTCCAATCGCGCCGCCCTATTCGGCTTGTTTTCGCCCGAAATTTGGTTTTCGCTTTTCCATCAGGGCCTTATAGCCCTCTTGAACCTCCGGTCCAGAGAAACCGACAAACTCCAAAGCAAGCGAGGCATCGAAGGTCGGGCCAGCCATGCGAAGCCAATTGTTGAGCGCGTGTTTGGTCCAGCGGACCGCGGTCTGTGCACCTGACGCGAGCCGCTCGCACACCTCAAGGGCCGACCCGACAACCTTGTCGTCGTCGACGCAGATCGAGACGAGGCCGATCCGTTCGGCTTCCTCGCCGCTCACGGTATCGCAGAGAAGGAGGTGGTATTTTGCCTTGGCCATCCCGCAGAGCAGGGGCCAGATAATCGCCGAGTGGTCGCCTGCCGCAACGCCCAGACGGGTATGCCCATCGATGATCCGCGCAGTCCGCCCGGCGACCGATATGTCCGCGAGAATTCCCGCAGCCAAAGCCGCACCCACCGCAGGCCCTTCGATTGCGGAAACGATCGGTTTCGTGCAGTTAATCCCGTTGTAGACAATATCGTTGGCTTCCTTCCACGCCCACAAGCGCGTGTCTCAATTGGTTGCCATGTCTTCGATCAGCTTCAAGTCGCCGGCGGCGGAAAACGTGCCGCCCTCGCCCCGGAGAAGGGTGACCGAAACATCCGGGTCTCGGTCGACATCTCTCCACACTTCGGCCAGTTCCTTGTGACCATTCTCATCCAGCGAATTGAGCTTACCGGGATTGCTCATAATGACTTCGAGAATTCCGGGCTTCGGGCGGTTGAATTTAAGGGCCTTGTAGGCTGCGTAATCGACGTCCATCTCTGATTTCTCCCATTTCCGCATGCGCGGACAAACCGGTCAGCCTCGGCTGCGCTGAAGTGGGCTTGAGCGGCCGAAGCGTGGTTCTTCGACTGCAGGCTCGAGTGGGACCGGCCGTTCGCTCGCAAGGCCGCCTCAAGGGCTCTTTTGTCAGGCGACGATACAGTTGACCACATTGCCCAAGAGAGGTCCGCAGCCGACGTCTTCCCCCGCCATATTGCGAGTGCGGGGGCTAATTCTCCTCCGAAGCGATCGGGATATCCGGGATCCGGCCATCCTTGATGGGCATGGTGGTAACCCGGGCCTCGTAATTGCCAGCGTCAATCTGCTCACGCATGTGAACGGCGATCTGCTCGAGGGTCGCGAACCAGACTTCGCCCCGCTCCATCATCTCCTGGACCATCGTCTCAATGCTGGCGAGCCGGGCGACGCGACCCGAGACGAAGGGATGCCAGACGCTCTGCCAGAAGCCGCCGCCGTAGGTCCACGAGGCGTCGAACTCGGACATGAAGACCTCCTTGGCACGTGTGGGTGCCAGAATCGGCATCATGTAGTCGAGGTCGGGGCTGTGGACATAGTGGGGCCAGTCGTCCAACGCCCACATGGGCGGCATCTCTATCAACTGGTTGCCCTTCTGATCCTGCACCACGTAGGGCAAGTCGTCGCTCTTGAGTGTACTGTCATAGAGAAAACTGAGGTCGGTCAGGAACTCGGTGGTGTATTTGGAGAACGAGCCCATCGGGCCGCGATAGCCCCGCGGTCCCTTGCCGGTAAGCCTTTTCAGGCTCTCGTAGGATCGCTCCAACCAATATTGCTGCCGGTCGCGGGTAAAGGTGTTGGCGAGCTCGTGCATCCAGCCGTGATGGGCAACCTCGTGATCGCCCGCGACCATCCGCTCGACGGCTTGGGGGTGCTCCTCCGCAGACCATGCGGGAACGAAGAAGGTCAGCGGGATGTCATAGGCCTCGAACATCCTGCAGATACGTGGCACAGCGACCTCGGGACCATAACGCAGGTCCGTCATGGACATGAGACGCGTATCCGCGTCGTCGGGATGGGCCAAGTGAAGGATGCTGTCGGCATCCATGTCCCAGGTGAAGCTCACGGCGCAGCGGGCACCGTTGGGCCACGGCACCGGATTCTCGACCATCGTGAACTTGGCTTGCGTCATTTCTCGTCGCTCCTTTCCGTTACCGAATCGACGACTAGGCCTCTTCCGAGGCAATTGGAATATCCGGAATTCGGCCGTCCTTGATGGGCATGGTCTGTACCCGGGCCTCGTAATTGCCCGCGTCTATCTGCTCGCGCATGTGAACGGCGATCTGCTCTAGGGTCGCGAACCAGACGTCGCCCCGCTCCATCATCTCCTGGACCATTGTCTCGATGCTGGCGAGCCGGGCGACGCGACCCGAGACGAAGGGATGCCAGACGCTCTGCCAGAAGCCGCCGCCGTAGGTCCACGAGGCGTCGAACTCGGACATGAAGACTTCTTTCGCCCGCGCGGGCGCCAGGATCGGCATCATGTAGTCGAGGTCGGGGCTGTGGACGTAATGGGGCCAGTCGTCCAGCGCCCACATGATCGGCATCTCAATCAGCTGGTTGTCCTTGCGGTCCTGAACAACGTAGGGCACGTCGTCGCCTTTGAGCGTACTGTCGTAGAGAAACCCGAGGTCGGTCAGGAACTCGGTGGTGTATTTTGAGAACGAACCCATCGGGCCGCGATAGCCCCGCGGTCCCTTGCCGGTGAGCTTTTCCAGGGTTTCAAAGGTCCGGTGCAGCCAGTATTGCTGCCGGTCGCGGGTGAAGGTGTTGGCGAGCTCGTGCATCCAGCCGTGATGGGCGACCTCGTGACCGCCCGCGACCATCCGCTCGACAGCCTGGGGGTGCTCCTCCGCAGACCAGCCGGGGACGAAGAAGGTCAGCGGGATGTCGTAGGCCTCGAACATCCTGCAGACGCGCGGCACCGCGACCTCGGGCCCGTAGCGCAGATCGGTCATGGACATGAGACGCGTGTCCGCGTCGTCGGGATGGGCCAGATGAAGGATGCTGTCGGCATCCATGTCCCAGGTGAAGCTCACGGCGCAGCGGGCCCCGTTGGGCCACGGCACCGGATTCTCGACCATCGTAAAATTGGCTTGCGTCATCTCTCGTTTCTCCCTTGCCTCTTTCGGGTCTTCAGACCCCTTGTTCCGCAATCGATGGCCCCTCGCCCTAACTACCCGGGCGCTGGGGATTGATTCCGACATAGTCCCGCACGAATCGGCAAATTTCCTCCTTGTCCCACTTGAGATAGACCTGTTCGGCGATCACCGAGGGCGGCGTTGCGTTGTTATGCTCGAACATGGCGACCCGCGCCGCATGGCTGCTGCAGGCCAGATCCCAGACGAAATTGAAGAACCGATTCTTTTCGCGGGCGGTGACGTCGATACCAGGCATCCATTCGTCGAGGGTCTTGCCCAGCTCCGGGTCGTCCCAGACCGCCGCGGGCCACCGGCTGATGATCCCCTGGCCCGCAAGATCGCGCATCAGATGCAGCATTCGCGGATATTCGTCAGTCGAGAACAGGCGGCCGGGGATCAGATATTTGTTGTTGGGAATCAACACGCCGTTGCGCAATTCGGCCTCGGCTTCCGACGCGAGGACGACCGCCTTGAGCATCGCCGCGTAGCGAACGATCTCGGCCACTGCGTGGCGAACAGACTGGACATGTGCCGTGCCCAGGATATCGACGGTGGTCTGCGCGACACCAGCGAAGATCTCGGCGCGATAGGCGAGACGCGAGAGGATGTGCCAGAAAGCCAGGACGCTGAACTCGTTGTAGAGCCCCAGCAAGACCTTGTTGTTATAACCGAACAGATGATCCCAGGGCATCAGGACATGATCGAAGATCAGAAGGTTGTCCATTTCCTCGCCGCGAGAATCGAGCGGGTGGTCTTCGGCGCTGGTCTCCGTATCGACCAGCGGCTCGCGTAGCAGGAGCGTCAACCCTTCGGCGTTCATCGGAACTGCGGCATAGATCGCGTCGGCGTCTTCGAGGTCGGGCGTAAAGACCGTAGCGATCGTGCTGAAGTGGGCGATCGCGCCGATACTGACACAGGCCTTCGCACCGCACAGGACGACGCCCTCCGGCCGCTCCTCGACGACGCGCAGACGCGAGGTCCGTTCCGAGCGCGGGATGCGCCGGTCCGATTGGACGTCGATACCTACATCAGCGCTGATCAGGTTGTGACGTCTGCTCATCTCGACGAAATCTCTGACGTTCTGGGCGTATTCCGACCGGTCGGACTCGATTTTGTCGATGATCGAGAGGTAGCCCATGGCCCAGGTGGAGCCGTAGTCGGGCGGGCGGCCGAACACGCCGAGGGTCTTTCGGACACTGAGCCTGAGCGTTTCGCGACGCTGTTCGAGATGCTCCTTCTTCGTCGGCACCCGCCAGCCGGTGCTGTAACGCTGCCCGTCCCCCGGTTCCACATAGGTCGTAATGTCCCGCGTCTCGGGATCGAATTGCGCGTCGAACGTCTCGGCAATCGTGTCGACCGAGCGCTTGAGATGGGGATGGGTCGGGACGTCCTCGATCTCCTTGCCGTTGCAGTCGACGATGCGCCGCCCGTCCCGCAGGCTTTCCTTGTATTGCTCGCCGGTCATCAGATGGGGCTCCGAGCCGCTGTCGAGCACCTCCCTCAGCTTTGCGAGCCCCCAGTTCTTGAACGTCTCGTCCTGTTTACGGTCTAACGTCTCGTCCTGTTTACGGTCTAAGGAGTCTGGCACCGTTTCGTTCCCTATCGATTGAGCAGGTTGGTTATAGTCCGATATCCGTCCCGACGTTAGCTCTCGAGCACCGCGATCGCTTCAATCTCGATCAACAGATCCTCGAAGGCGAATCCGGTGACCCGCAGGTTCGTCATCGCCGGACCGGGGTCGGGGTAGAACTCCCGCAGGACTTCGGCGACCGTCTGGTTGGTTGCCTCGATCCCGTCCCAATCGCCTTCGGCAAAGTAGTAGCTGTTGACCTTGACGACGTTGCGTTCGCTGACGCCCGCCTCTCGGAGCGTGTTGCGGACGAATTGCAGCACGGTGCGGGTCTGGCTTGCCATGTCGCCGCCGACCGCCCGGGCATTGGCGTCGGCCGATATCTGACCGCCCACGAAGACGAGGTTCCCGATTCGCCAGCCTTGGGTAAAGGTGTTGCCGGGAATGCTCCAATCCCAATGATCCGTCGGCATCAGGCGCTGCTTTTCCGCGCCCAGGGCCCCCATGCCCTCGACCTGAATCAGTTCGTCCGGACCGGAAAAGCCATAGACCCGGACACCGGTTCCACAGGCCGAGGGAACCGCCCAGTAGCGCATGCGCACGCGGGTCATCTTTTCCCAGTAGTCGGTGACATCATGACCTTCGCCGAGGAACCGGTAGTAGGTGTTCTGCCGCAGAATGCTGTTTCGATCGCCGCCGGCTTCCTTGAAGACGGTTTCGAAATTGCGGAACGCGTTGTCGGTCTGGATTTCGATATCACCGGTGCCGAGCAATCGTCCATTAGCGTCCAACGACCGCTGGCCGCCGCAAAAAACCAGATCGCCGACCTTCCAGCCCTGACAGAACGGGGTCGGCTCGGCCCAACTCCAGTGGCCCGCCGGCATCAGGGGTTCTTTATCCGCGTCGACGGCGGCGATCGCTTCGACGGCGATCAAAGCGCCTTCGACGGTCAGGCCGGCGCGGATTTCGGTCGTCGTCGGGCCCGGAGGCGAGAAAAAATCGAAGCGGGCCCGGTTCATCTCCCGCAGGAAATCCGCCTCGTCGGCATCGCCGCAATCGTAGTAGACGTTATGCTTGACGATATCCGCTATGCCCGCGCCGGTTTCGGCGAGGTGGCGCTTCACTGACTCGAAGACATTGCGGGTCTGGGTAGCGATATCATTGCCGCTCACTCGACCCTCGGTGTCGAGCGAAAGCTGGCCACCAACAAAGATGAGGTTTTCCACCCTGACACAGGGGGTGGCGGTGTCTGGAACGCCTCCGCGGTGGCCGTTTTTCGACATCGGTCTCTCCCTCCGGGTCCCCTCCCCGCTTGACCGCCGCGCCAGGGCGGACTGCGGGGTTAGGGTGGAACGGCGAGGCACGTGGTGCCCGTCGGGCAAACCAGTCCCCTCGGGTCTGCGCCGCCGATCCTCTTGCAATCATATCAGCGATATTCTCGAATAAGGAAATCTAAAGATGCGGCGCCAGCGCCTGCCGGTTGACTAAAGGGACGCTTGCCACGCAGCAAGAATGGCCGAGAGAGATCCAGGATGGAAAACGGTGTCGAGGCAGGGTCGTATCCGTGTCCGTGATACGAGGATATACGGCGGGAGAGCGCCGTCGTTTTCGTGGTCGATGCGTCAATGGTTTCCGGCAGCAAAGGCGGTCGGGCCGAGATGGACCGTGCCGACCTGGATATGAAGCGCCCGTCCGTCGAACGCGCACGGGTGGTGCCCCGGGCGGCGCGACGCGGTTGACCTGGTGATCGCGCTCATCCTCATGCCGGTGCCGCTTATGGCCGCCAGCTTTGAACCCTTTGGAGCCGTACTTGAAGCCGGCGGCAAAGCGGGCGCCGACGTGAACAGCGGCTGGGCGGACCAAATCGACCAGAACCCGGCGTTCGCCCATTCGACCGGCCAGGCGCTCCCCGCCGCCTCGATCTACCGCAACCGACCCCGGCCGTTGCCGGTGGTGATCGACGAGCTTGAGCGCCACCCCTTGAGCAGCCAGCTCTTCATGCCGATGACCGCGACCCGCTGGCTCGTCGTTGTGGCGCCCGACGATCCGGCCGGCGAACCGGACATGGCAAAGGTCAGGGCGTTTCTTTCGGACGGCCGTCAGGGAATTTGCTATCGGCCGGACACCTGGCACAGCCCGCTCGTCGGGCTCGATGCCGAGAGCGAATTTTTCATGCTGATGTGGTCGCGGACTCCGGCCGAGGACACGGATCTCCACCGGCTGGAGCAGGCAATTCAAATCCGGCTCGACTAGCCGGGGACATCAGCCGCGATAACGGGTCACGCGAAGCGCTATGATGGCCACGCCGACCGTGAGTGTCATGAGCATGAGCGCGACCACGTTGATCGACGGATCGACACCCTTGCGCAACATGCCCCAGATAAAGGTTGGCAGTGTGTTTCCGCCGCCGATCGTGAAGAACGTGATGATGAAATCGTCGAGCGAGAGGGCCATCGCGACGAGCACGGCCCCGATGATGGTCGGCCGAATGATCGGCAACGTGACCGTAAAGTAGGCCTTGAGCTGAGACGCACCGAGATCGCGCGCACTGTTCACGATCGCGTAATCGAACTTCGAAATCCGCGCGTAAACGATCAGGATCACGAAGGGTTGGGTAAAGACGAGGTGGCCCAGGATCACCATGGGTATGCCCAGACCCGCACCCACGCTGGTGAAATAGCTCAACAGTGCGAGTGCCAGCACCAGCGGCGGCAGCATCACCGGCATCGTCAGAAGAATGATCGAAACGTTGGCGGCCCGGGCTCGGAGCCGAACGAGAGCGCTTGCCGCCATGATCCCGATGATCGTGGACGCAACGCCGACGGACACCACGATAATCATGCTGTTCTGGAACGCGGCCCAGAATTCAGGCCGCCCGAATATCTTCACAAACCAATCGATCGTGAGCCCTGAAATTGGAAACGCCAGGAGTTTCTTGTCGCTGAAAGCGAACAGAACGAGGATCACGAGCGGCGAGAGCATGAAGAAGAACGTCACCGCGCCGAAAAGACGCCAGCAGAGGCTCGGAATATCTCTCATCGGACTCTCAATACGCGCCGAAGAAGAATTGTGGCCAAGCCGACAATGATCAGGCAAATCGCGATGACGCTGAATGCCATCGCGGCGCCGAGCGGGGCGTCGAAACGGAGTCCGAACTGGACCTGGATAAAGACACCGATCATCGAGGTATAGGGCCCACCCACCAGCTTGGGGGTTACGTAATCGCCCGCGGAAAACAGAAAGGCCAGGGTAAAGCCGACCAGAATCCCGGTCTGGCACTGAGGCAAAATGATGTCCCAAAACACCCGCAAGCGGCTGGCGCCGAGATCGCGGGCGCCGCGCAGTGGCACGTCGTCGATCGCGCGCAGCGACCCGTAGATCGGCAGGATCGCGAGCGGCAGCATGTAGTGGGTCAGCGTGATGACGACGGCGATGGGGTTGTAGAGGAAGGCATCGAGCGGCGCGTCGATGAAGCCCAGGCCCAGCAAGGCGGAATTGAGAATGCCGCTCTGACCGAGAATAATCTTCCAGATATAGATCTTGGAGAGGTAACCGCCGAACAGGGTGATCAGCACGCCGAACAGGAGCAGGTTGCTGTACTTGCCCGCCTTGAAGCGCACGACGAAGGCGAACCCGAAGGCCAGCAGGGTGACGATCGCGGAGATGATCAGGGCAATGCTGAAGGTGAACAGCAGGGCTTCGTGATACTGGTCGAACACCCGGCCGTAGTTGGCGAACGAGAGATCCGCAACCAGTGCGTAGGACTTGACCCGCCAAAAACTGAGAACGAAAAAATAGGACAGCGGCGCGACGAAGATGAGCAGGAAGACCGCTGCCGAGGGCGTCATGAGGAGACCGCTGGTCCGGAGCGCGCGGATCATCTGTCCACCAGGCCCGGACGGGGGATGCGCGGGCACTGCCTCAATGCAGCGCCCACCATCCTGTCACCCGAATATCGGCGTAGCACGGCGGCCCCCGTCAAACCGGCTGGTTGCCGAACTCGACGGGCAGGCAGATCGGCGAGACCTCGTCGGCACTCCGCCCGTCCCAGTCCATGTCCGGCACCCGGGTGAGCGCGCGGCTTTGACCCGCCTGGAGGCGAGCCAGAACATCCTCGTGATCGAGCATCTGAAGCTCGCGCTCGCGTACCATCTGCTCGCCGTTCACGAACACGTCGCAGACCGCCGCGGCGACGCCCGAATAGACCAGTGAGCGGATCGGGTCGCGCAATGGGCGCATGGAGGGATGCTTGAGATCGACCAGCGCGATATCGGCCTTGGCCCCCGCCGCGAGACGCCCGAGGTCGTCTCGGCCCAACGCCTTTGCCGCACCCAGCGTCGCGATCTCGAACACATGCTCCGTGCGCAGCAGGTCGACATGGCCGCTCGCGACCTTCGAGAGCAGGCCCGCGATGCGCATCTCCTCGATCATGTCGTGGGGATAGCAGTCAGTGCCCAGGCACATATTCACCCCCGCTGCCCGGTAGCCGCCGAGGCTGCGCATCATGTCACCCCACTGGGCGAAGGCGCGCGGACAGTGTACCACCGACGCGCCCGAAGTCGCCAAGCGTTCGAGGTCCTTGTGCTCGTGGTGATTGATCCAGGGATGCTGGTCGATGTTGATGGCATGGCCGATCAGGGTCTGGGGTGCGAGCACGCCGATATCGTCGAGCCATTCGAGCGGCGTCTTGCGATGGCGACGAATCATCTCGCGGTGCTCCATCACCGATTGCGCCGCGTGGGTCTGCATCGGCATGGCGCGGTCCACCGCCGCCTGTTTGCATTTGACCAGCAGCTCCTCGGTGCAGCTGTCAACCTGCGCGGCACCGATCATGCCGTGCAGCCGGCCTGAGGGATGCTCCTCCGCCGCGTCGACGACATCGAGCGAGCCCGCGAAGTCGGCCAGCCCCTTTTCCTCGTACCAGGTATAGAGATGATCCTTGCCGTTCGGCGTGTACCAGTGTCCCGACTGGACCATGGGGCAGGCGTAGACCCGGATCCCCGTCCCGGCCAGGGTCTCGAGCCAGCCCTCGAAGGGCAGCTCGTGGGAGCAGTAAAGCTCGGCCATGGTGGTGCAGCCGCTCTTGAGAAGTTCGCAGGCCGAGGCTTCCATCGCGGCCTTGGCGGAATCGTCGTCCTCCTGGAGCAGCCAGGTGTATTCGAACAGCTGGGTCATCCACATATGCTTGCTCGCGAGGTCCTCGAAGAACCCTTTGCCGTGGATTTCCTGATAGCCGTGCAGATGCAGGTCGAGCAGCCCCGGCATGACCATCCGGTCTGTGCCGTCGATGGTCTCGTCCGCCGGTCCGTCGTAGAACGGCCCGACATAGGTCAGCCGGTCGTCCGCGAACGCGACGTCGCCGTTACGGATGTATTTATGCCCGTCGCGCTCCCCATCGTAGGCGACCAGCCAGTCGATGTTCTTGATAACCGTCGTCTTGCTCATGGCCTCACCCCCGATGCGCCGCGCTTGACGAACTGGCCCTGGCCGGGCCGTCCCAGGAAATCCTCGCCGCCGACGATGAGTTCGCCGCGCAGGAATACCTTCTTGACCCGCCCCGTCACCGCGCGGCCCTCGAACAGCGAATAGTCGATCCGGCTGTGATGCTCGGCCGCCCGGATTATCCAGGTCTCGTTGGGGTCGAACAGCACCAGGTCGGCATCCGAGCCCACAGCGATCGTGCCCTTGCGGGGATACAGGCCGAAGAGCTTGGCCGGCGCCGTCGCCACCAGCTGGACGAACCGATTGAGCGTCATCTGGTTCTTGCCGACGCCGCCGTCATAGACCAGGGGAAGCCGGGTCTCGACGCCCGGCGCGCCGTTGGGGATCTTCTGGAAATTGTCCAGGCCCTGCTGCTTGGAATAAAGCATGCCGAGCGGCTGTTCGTTGAAGCAGAACGGACAGTGGTCTGTGGAGACGACCTGAAGGTCGTCGGTCCGCAACCCCCGCCACAGGGCCTGCTGATGGCCGTAATCGCGCAAGGGCGGGGTCATAACGAATTTCGCGGCATCGAATCCAGGCCGCTCGTATTCCTCTTTTGTGAGAAACAGGTAATGGGGACAGGTTTCGGCGTAGATCGGCACGCCCCGGTCACGCGCCGCCGTGATAGCGGCGAGCGCTTCTTCGGCCGAAACATGAACCAGATAGATCGGCGCCTCGGCCAGTTCCGAAAGGGTGATTACCCGCTGCACCGCCTCGCCTTCCATCAGGCTGGGGCGCGTCACCTCGTGGTATTTCGGCCCGGTGTGTCCGGCGGCCAACGCCTCCTCGATCAGAACGTCGATGACGGGTCCGTTTTCCGCGTGGATGCAGGTCATGGCGTCGTTGTCCCGGCAGACGCGCATCGCCCGGAAGATCGCCGCGTCGTCGACCATGAAGACGCCGGGATAGGCGGTGAACAGCTTGAATGAGGTGACCCCCTCGCGGTGGATCAGATCGCGCATATCGACCAGGACCTGATCGGTGACTTCCTTGAGGATCAGATGAGCGGCGACATCGATACAGGCGGTCGAAGCCCGCTCGTGCCAGTCCTCGAGCGCGGCCATGGGGCTCGCCTCGCCCTGATTGCAGAAATCCACGAGCGAGGTCGTGCCGCCGAACGCCGCGGCCCGGGTGCCGGACTCGAACGTGTCGGCGGTCCGGGCGTGGCCGAAATCCCAATCGAGATGGGTGTGGACATCGACCCCGCCCGGCAGAATGAGCAGGCCCGTCGCGTCGTGGACAGGGACATCTTCACCGACCTGAAGATCCCGCCCGATCCAGCGGACGACGCCCTTGTCGATGAAAACATCGGCTTTGAAGCAGTCTACCGCGGTCGCGACCCTACCGTTTCGAATGACGCATGACGTCATTTCGTCCGCCTCTCCCTTTTTTCCGGCTTCGCGAGCCGCATTCTTGTTCGACAGGGTAGCCCGAACCGGGCTCGCGCGCCAAGCAAAGCTCCCGCTCGGAGGATCGGCCGGGTCGACGCGGCTTGTTCGGTGTCTCGACCGGATATAGGCTTAACTCCTATAAAGCGGTGCCGTTCTATATTCCTGGCGATCCGGAGGCAGTGCGATGCCAAGCAACTCAAGGAATGCGGTGGTCGACGAACCGGTCTTAAGGGGCGCCAAGAGGGTCCCGCTGACCGATCTGCCCGTGATTGATATCGGGCCGCTCTTCGGTCAGGATCGCCGGGCAAAGGAATCCGTCGCATCGGAAATCGACAAGGCCTGCCGGGAGGTGGGCTTCCTCTACATCAGGAACCACGGCATCCCGGACGAGGCAACGCGGGCCGCGTTCGACGAGGCGAGGCGCTTTTTCGCCCTGCCCGTCGAGGAGAAGATGAAGATTCACGTCAAGAAGGTTCGCACGCTTACCCGCGGCTATGTTCCGATGTACGAGGTTCACGCGGACAAGGACGCCAAGCCCGATTTTCACGAAGCGTTCGAAAGTGCCCTGGAAGTGGCATCCGACGATCCGGACCACGTGGCCGGTAACCTTTTGTACGGTCCGAACCAGTGGCCTTCAAGCTTGCCGGGCTTTCGGGAAACGATCTATGGCTACTATGAAACCCTGAACCGGTTGGGGCGGACCTTGTTTACGGGCTTTGCCGTCGCGCTCGATCTGCCGGAAGATTATTTCGAAGACAAGATCACCAAGCCGACCGCCGGCTTTCGCCTGATGCACTATCCGCTCCAGGAAAATCTCGACGATGCGGGGATTTGGGGAATCGGAGCGCACACAGATCAGGAATGCTTCACCTTGCTCGTCCAGGACAGCGTCAGCGCGCTACAACTGAAGAACGCGGAGGGACAATGGGTGGAAGCCCGCCCGGTCGCCGATACGATCGTCGTGAATATCGGCGACCTGATGCCCCGCTGGACCAACGACCGCTACCGCTCGACGGCGCATCGCGTCCTGAACCCCGTCGCCCATGCGCGCTACTCGATGGGGTATTTCTTCGGGCTCAATTACGATACCCCCATCACCTGCCTGCCGAATTGCCAGGACGCCGATCATCCGACGAAATACGAGCCCATAACAGCAGGCGAATTCTGCGAGGCGCGGGTTCTCCAGTACCATTACGAAACTTGAGCGACGTCGGGCGGCCGCCATCCGGAGTCCTCGACCGGCGGCCATTTGCTCATTGACTCGCCACTCGGCCCTAAAATAGGCTCAATTTGGGCATAACGATAACAAGTCAGATGCGATCCGTACCCGGTGAGCGGACGACCGCACACCGGCAAGCGGGGCATGGAGGATTCATTCGGGAGGATTTCACGATGAAGAAGACCTACAACAGCCTCAACGAAAAGATCGAGGTTCTGGACAATGGCCTCGTCCGCGCGCGGACGATGATGCCCATAACGCGACGAAATTTCGTCACCGGCGGGCTTGCCGCGGGTGCTGCTGCCGCGACTCTCGGGTTCGGCCCGAAGATGGCACGCGCCGGTGAGTCCGTGAAATATATGGGCTGGCTCGGTTACGAAGAGGGCCTGAGAGGCGGCAGCTTCCTCGCCGACAACGATATCGAACTCGAAATTACCTACATCGACAATCTGGAATCGATTGCCGCCACGGCTGCTACCGGCGGCCTGGGCCATATGGACTTCACCACGCCCGTGATGTTCTACGTGCCAGGCTGGGCGGAACGAGGCTTCCTCGCGCCGCTCGACGAAAGCCGCATTCCCAACCTCGACGGCTGTTTCCCCGAAATCCGGGATGCCGCGGGGCTGATCGTCGACGGTACCCGCTATGCCGTGCCGTTCGCCTGGGGATCGCTGCCGTTGATGTACAACGCCGACGTGATCAAGGAAGCCCCGACCCACTGGATGGACATGTTCAAGGACGAGTTCAAGGGCAAGGTCACGGTCACCGAGGACATCCTCGGCGTCGTGATGACCTTCATTATGATTACGAACGGCAAGGGCACACCCTGGCTCGTGACCCGCGAAGAGCTCAAGGAGTCGATGGATCTCCTGATCAAGTTCAAGAAGGAGCATGCCCTTACGATCGCGTCCGGCTACGGCGAGCTCGCCGCCCTGTTCGAGAGCGGCGATGTGATCATGGGGCAGAGCTGGGAAGCCGTTTCCATGTGGATGGGCGAAGGCGCGCCGACCATGAAGTGGGTGCATCCTGCGGAGGGAACCCTCACCTTCATCGACAACTACTCGATCATGACCGACTCGCCCAACATGGACCTGTGTCACGATCTTCTGAACCACATTCTCTCGCCCGAGGCGCAGGCCCACGCCCATAACTTCAACGCCACGGCGGCGACGGTGGAAGCCGCGGTTCCGCTGCTCGATGACTGGGCACGGCCGATGTATCCTTATGACAATCTTTCCACCTTCTTCAACGATGCCGGCGGCTTCATGGAGCAGTTCCCGTTCGAATCCGACGGCACCCACGTCACCTACGACGAAGTCATCGAGTCGTGGGAAAACTTCCTCCGATCGTAGGACCCGAACCGGAGATCGCAACAGCGGCGTAACGAACCGGAGAGGCGGGCGGCAGGATGATGGAGCCGGCCGCCTCGTCCGGGTCGCAGACGAACGGTCCGGGGGCACGATAGGGCGCTTGCGGCTTCGGCCCTGAAAGCGGGGGAGAGATGGGAGGCAATCATCACCACGGGCCCGGGGGCTGGCATCACCATCCCCATCAGCATCGGGGCTTGGGCGCGCACACGGGGTCGATGGACCATATCTATTCGCCGAAGCACCACAACGGCACCTTCAAGGCACCGGGTCTCCACACCTTCATGGGCGCGCCCTATTGCGAGCCGACGCGCGAGGCGACCCGCGCAGTCGGCGCCAGGGTCGCGTTTCTCGGCGTGCCCTACGACGAGGGCCAAGTCTGCCGGCCCGGCGCATCGAGCGGGCCCCAGGGCATCCGGGAAGCGTCGACCCAGTATTTCCCCTACATGTTCGAGTACAAGGTCGACCTCCTGACGGCCTTCAATATGGTCGATTGCGGCGATATTCCGATCGTGGCGGCCAACCCCGAACGCAGCCACCAGTTCATTTACGACTACGTGACCGAGCTGCTCCACGGCGGCGCCATGGTCGTGCTCTGCGGCGGTGATCATTCCGTCCCTATCCCCGCCTGCCGCGCGCTCAGCGACTTCCACAAGGACGGCCGGATCGGCTACGCCCATTACGACTGCCATCTCGATGCGGCGAGCGATTGGGGCGGGGTCAAGATCACCAACGCGTCGGGCATGGCCCGTGCCGTCGAGCTGCCGAACTGCAGCGGCGCCAACATTGCCCATGTGGGCTCGCGCAATGCGGCGACGCCCAAGGACTTCGTGGATTTCGCGGACGATCACGGGATTCTCGTCGAGATGATGGACGACGTCATCGATCGCGGCGTTGTCCCGATCACCCACAGCGTCATGGAGCGCTGCTGGAAGGGCTGCGATTCGGTCTACCTCTCGATCGACACGGACTGTCTCGATTCGTCCTGCGCGCCGGGCACCACCCTGCCCGAGCCGAACGGTTTTACGGCGCGGGAGATGATCCTCGCGGCCAAGGCCGCGGGCGAACATGGCGTGGGCATTCTGGAGATTTCCGAGCTGTGCAGCGTGTTCGACATTAATCTCATTACCAGTAAGCTCTCCTGCATGATCGTGTGCAATTTCCTGGGGAGCCATGCCAAGACGCAGGGTCTGAAAATTTAAAGCGCGCGAGCGGAGACCGTTTGGGAGAGCGAACCAATGAATCTTGCCAAATCCTACGAGCATATCTTCTCGCCCGGCGCGGACGGATCGAACGTCATCCGCTCGCCGGGAATTCTCACCTTCATGCACGCGCCCGCCGTCAATCCAGAGGCGAAGGATCTGAAAGAGGCGAAGGCGCTGTTTGCGTTCCTCGGGGTTCCCTACGACGAAGGAAACATCGGAAAGCCCGGCTCGGTGGGTGGTCCTCACGCCATGCGTGAAGCCTCGAGCCAGTATTTCCCCTACATGTTCGAGCACAAGGTCGATCTCTTCAAATGCTGCCAGATCGTCGATTGCGGCGACGTGGGCCTGGGCGCCTCGAACCCCACCAGGGCCCATGAGCGCATCTATGATTGCGTGAAAAACATTCTTGACGGCGGGGCGGTACCGATTCTTTGCGGTGGCGATCATTCCGTCTCGATTCCCGCGGCCCGCGCGTTGTCAGACCATCTGGGCGCGAAAAAGAAGATGGGATATCTCAACTTCGGCGCCCATCTCGATATGGCGGATAGCTGGGGCGGCGAAGCGATCACGAGCGTTTCCGCGATGGCCCGCGCAACGGAACTGCCCAACGTCGACGTGAAAAACGTCGCCCATGTCGGGGCCCGGAACTGCCTCAACCCGAAGGACTTCATCGATTTGGCCGACGAGCGCGGTGTCCGCTATTTTCCCATGTGGGAAATCTTCGATCGGGGCATCGAACCGGTCGTCGAGGACGCGGCTAATTTGGTCTGGGATGGCACCGACAGCCAATACGTCACCTTCAACATGAATGTCATGGACGCATCCTGCGCGCCCGGCGTAACGGCGCCCGAACCGGCCGGGCTCGAAGCCCGGGAGGTTCTCCGGGCGGCCCGGGTCGTCGGCGGGCGGGAGACCGTTGGCGTCATCGAAATCGCCGAGTTGTGCCCGGTCCACGACAGCAGCTTGATCACGTCCAAGCTCGCGGTATGCATCGTCCATCAGATTCTGGGGATGCTGGCGGTCGGGCAGGGCTGCCAGGTCGATCCGTCGGTTCGCCGGGAAGACGTTTAACCGCGCGTCACGAAATCCGCGACACCGCCACCACAATTACACGGTAGCGTCATGGGCAGGGTGAGCAGCAAGACCGCCATCGTCACGGGCGCGGCGCAGGGCAATGGGCTTGCTGCCGCGCAAGCCCTCGCGGACGAGGGCGCGCAGGTGGTCCTGACCGATCTCTTGGAAGACAAGGGTCGAGTCGCCGCCGCCGCCATCAAGGAGAGCGGCGCGGATGCGCTCTTCGTCAAGCACGACGTCGTGCGGGAAGACGACTGGCGCCGAGTGATCGAGGCGACGGTGGAGACGTTCGGATCCCTCGAAATCCTGGTCAACAATGCCGGCGTCTCTATGGACGCGCCCGTCGACGAAACCACGTTCGAGGACTGGCGCTGGGTGACCGGGGTTAATCTCGATGGCGTCTTCCTCGGCACCAAACACGCCGTGATCGCGATGAAACAGAGCGGCGGCGGGTCGATCGTCAACATTTCCTCGATGTGGGGCAGCGTCGGCTATCCGCGCTTTACCGCCTACTGCGCGAGCAAGGGCGGCGTCACGAATTTCACCAAGGCGCCGCGCTCGATTGTGCAACTCACAACATCCGCGTCAACGCGATCAGTCCGGGATTCATCGTGACGCCGATGACGCTGGGCGAACTCGAAGCGCTGGGCGACGTCGAAGGGGGTTTGGCAAAGCTCGCCGCGATGCATCCCCTTGGCCGCATCGGCCAGCCAGAGGACGTGGCGAACGGCGTGCTCTACCTGGCGTCCGACGAATCGAGCTTCGTCACGGGAAGCACGCTCACGATTGACGGGGGCTGGCTCGCAGAGTAACGGGCCGGCCGTGGACGCGACCATGGAACGGGAGCAAGCGGAACTCATCGCG
Organism: Alphaproteobacteria bacterium; assembly: GCA_965198325.1. GTDB lineage: Bacteria > Pseudomonadota > Alphaproteobacteria > UBA828 > JAPUJA01 > CBDAPE01. Next base: position 196,590 of record CBDAPE010000019.1, read on the forward strand.
ATCAAGGGTCTGGCGTTCGTCGCCGGCGACGCGGAGCGGCTGTCCCGCTTTCTGGGACAGACCGGGGCCGACACCGCAGCGCTTACGGCGCGCGCGGGCGATCGCGACACGCTTGCGAGCGTTTTGGATTTCATTTTGTCCGATGATTCCCACGTCGTCGCGTTCGCCGAAGAGGTCGGCCTCGAACCGGAGGCGATCGCGCGGGTTCGCTGGACGCTGACAGGCGAGATTTGAACCGGACGCCGAGGCGACACCATTAGCCCGGTTCACCAAGATTCCAACCCGCCGATGTCGGGGGAACTCTTCCGCCGCCGGCGCTTGTGGCCTAAGATCGAAATCGACAAACAAGAACATCGACCCCGAAACGAGGGTCTCGTTGCTGCACGAAACCGGCGCGCAACCCAACCAGGGAGACAAACCATGCCCGATACGCTGATCAAAGTCGACGTCTCGAAGGAGCCGGCGGATCAGGAGATCCGCCCCCACAATCGCTGGCATCCCGACATTCCACCGGCGGTGTCGGTCCGGCCCGGCTCGGATTTCATCATCGAATGCCTGGACTGGACCGGCGGTCAGATCGTCAACGACGATCGGGCCAACGATGTCCGCGACGTCAATCTGAGACGCTGCCATCATCTGTTCGGTCCCGTCGAGGTCCAAGGCGCCCGTCCCGGTGACCTGCTCGTGGTCGACATCCTGGATATCGGTGCGCTCCCCGATTCGCACTGGGGGTACACGGGAATCTTCGACAAGACCAACGGCGGCGGGTTCCTGACCGACCATTATCCCCGGGCGCGCAAGGCGATCTGGGATTTCCACGGCATCTTCACGACGTCGCGGCACATCCCCCGGGTGCGCTTTGCCGGTCTGACCCACCCGGGGCTAATTGGCTGCGCCCCGTCTCGGAAGCTTCTCGAGCAGTGGAACAAGCGCGAGCGGAAACTGATCCGAACCGATCCGAAGCGGGTTCCACCGCTTGCCCTGCCACCGGAGCCGGCAGACGCCATGATGGGGCAGATGACGGGCGCAAAGGCCAGGGCCGCGGCGCGCGAGGCCGCACGGACCATCCCGCCGCGCGAACATGGCGGCAATTGCGACATCAAAAATCTGTCTCGGGGTTCGCGGGTTTATTTCCCGGTCTATGTGAACGGCGCGAAACTCTCCATGGGTGATATCCACTTCTCCCAGGGCGACGGCGAGATCACGTTCTGCGGCGCCATCGAGATGGCCGGCTGGCTCCATCTGCATGTCGACCTGATCCGCGACGGCATGAAGAAATACGGCCTCTCCAGTCCGGTCTTCAAGCCGGGGCCGGTGGAGCCCAACTATTCGGAGTTCCTGGTCTTCGAGGGGATTTCCGTCGACGAGGACGATCGCCAAGGCTATCTCGACGTACACGTCGCCTATCGCCGGGCCTGTCTCAACGCGATCGCTTATTTGAAGAAGTTCGGCTATTCCGGCGAGCAAGCCTACGCGATCCTGAGCACCGCGCCAGTCGAGGGCCGGGTAAGCGGGATCGTCGATATTCCCAACGCCTGCGTAACGATCTACATCCCGACCAAGATCTTCGAGTTCGATATCCAGCCCAATGCGCGGGGGCCCCGCGACCATATTCGCAAGCGTGCCGATCTGGCGCGGGCCGGCAGGCGATAGGCTCGGGAAAACGAGAGAACCGTCATGGCGCTTTACGATTACGCCTGCCCGGGTTGCGGGCCGTTCGAGGACTGGCGGCCGATGGCAGATGCGGCGAAGCCCGCCGCCTGCCCGGTCTGCGGCAAGCCCTCACCCCGGGCGATCACCGCGCCGAATATCAGCACGATGTCGGGCAACACCCGCATCGCCTCGGCGCGTAACGAGAAAAGCGCGGACGAACCGCGGGTTGTCGCGCGGGAAAAGCCTGCGTCCGGCAGCTGTCACGGCGGCCACGCGCACAGCCACAAATCGGACCGGCCCTGGATGATCGGCCACTGAAGGAGCGCAGGAAGGGCCGAGCCGGCACGGGCTCAGGCGCTCGTGGCGAGCAGGGCGTTTTCGAGAAACGGGACAAAGACGGCGTTGATCGTCTCCGGGTCCTCGACCAGGCCCATATGGCGCAGGCCCGGAACGATCTCGGCCCTGGCGCCCGGGATGCGGGCCGCCATGCGCGTCGCCATGTCGGGGGAGTTGCCGGAGTCCTCCGCGCAGGCGACGACGAGGGTCGGGCACCGGATCGTCGCGATGGGTTCGACCAGGTCGGCGTCGCCCTCCGCCAGTACCCGATAGAGCCCGGGATAGATCGCCGGATCGTTGGCGAGGATCCAGCGCCGCACCCGATCGAGAATGTCCGGCCGACGGGCGGCGAAGCCCGACGTGAACCATCGTTCGAGAGCGGCCTCCACGGTTGCGCCGGGACCCGACGTTCGGGCCTGCTCGACCCGGCTCCGAACCGCCGCCCACTCGTCTTCCGTGCGATCGTGTGCCGAATTGAGAACGACCAGGGCCGACATGCGCTCCGGGTGCTCGATCGCGAAGGTGCGCGCGATCATGCCGCCCAGAGAGAATCCCACGAGCGCGCAGCGCTCGAGTCCGAGGCCGTCGATGAGGGCTCTGATCTGATCGACGAGCTGGGCCATGGAACAGGGATCAACCGGAGGTGGGCTCTCACCGTGGCCCAGGAGGTCGTAACGCAGGACCCGAAAGCGCCCGGCCAGCGCCGGCACCTGGGCGTCCCACATCAGCCGGTTCATCCCCAGACCATGGATCAGCACGACCAGGGGGCCATCGCCCTCGACGACGAAGGCCGTGTCGGTCATGGCGGGTTCGGCCACGGTGTAGGCGGATCCAGGCTATTCCGCGGCGGCCGTCGTCGCCGGTGCCTCCTGGAAGGCGGGCATGACCTCGTCGATGAAGAGCCGCAGCGACGTTTTCTGATCGGCCAGCGGCACTCCGAAACTCGCGCAGTAGCAGAAATAATCCACCCCGAGCTCCTCGTAGGGTTTCAGCTTGGCGATCGCCTCATCCGGTGTGCCGAAAATCAGGTTCTCCATGATATTCGCCGGTTCGTATTCAGCCTGGTTGGTCAGGATCGCCGGATCCACGGCTTGCGGGAACCCGTCGACAACCGGCGCCAGGTTGCGAAACAAGTTCTCGAACTGGCGGCCCTGATGTTGAAGAGCTTCGATATAGACGTCCTGTTCGTCGGGCTTAGCGTAGATCGCCGCGTGCCGCATGGTCATGAAGCGCGGCCGGGCCACGCCGGGATTGTCGGCGAGTGCGGATTCGAAGCGACCCATATAACTCTCGACCTCGGCAAACGGCCGGGTCAGGGCCCAGGACATGATGTTACAGCCGTTCTTGATCGCCCAGTCGTAGGTGCCGGGATCGCGGGCAGCAACCCAGATGGGTGGGTGAGGCTGCTGCACGGGCTTCGGACAGGCTGTGGCCGCGGGGAACGACCAGTATTCGCCGTCATGGGCATAATCGCCCTGCCAGAGCGCTTTGAGAATTGGCAGCATTTCCTGCATCATCGGTACGCCGAGGTTCATCTCCATGCCGTTCGCCAAGCGGTCGAACTCGCGCTGGTAGGCGCCCTTGCCGAGGCCGAGTTCGAGGCGTCCGCCGGAGAGCAGATCGATCATCGCGGCCTCGCCGGCGAGCTTGATGGGGTGCCAGTAGGGCGCCACGGCAACGCCGGTGCCAAGCCGGATGCGCGAGGTGTGAGCGGCGAAATGAGCGAGTAACTGGAACGGCCCAGGCGCAATCGTCATTTCGAGCGCGTGGTGCTCCGCAGCCCAGACGATATCGATGCCGCCGTCGTCGGCCATCTGCACCATCTCGGTGACGTGGCGGGCGACGTCACGCATGTTTTCGTCGGGCGTCAAGCGCTCCAAGTTGATGACGAGATTGAACCGCATGGCCCGGACTCCCTTCCGATTCCGATGAGGGAGCAGTAGGCGGCCAACCGAAGCCAGCCGTAAAGTTGAAAAATAATCGGGTTCGCGTAACATATTGTTCATGCAAGCCCTGCGAAAAATATTACCGCCGCTGAACAGCCTCGTCGCGTTCGAGGCGGCGGCGCGCCATCTGAGCTTTACCCGGGCGGGCGAAGAACTGCTCGTGAGCCGCGAGGCGGTCAGCCGGCAGATCCGAAACCTGGAGAGCGACCTGGGTGTCAAGCTCTTCGCCCGGCTGCACCGGGCGCTGGCGCTAACCCGTGAAGGTGCGGACTTCCAGGCCGTCGTCGAACGAAGCCTGGGCGGAATCGCCCAATCGGCGGGTGCGCTGCGCAGACCCGGTCAACCCGCCAGGGTCACGATCACCGCGACGATCGCGCTGGCGTCGTTCTGGCTCACGCCGCGCCTTCCCCGCTTCCGGGCCCGACACCCGGATGTTGAAGTCCGCGTCGTCGTGTCCGACCCGCCTGTCGACATGGCGGCCGAGGGGATCGATGCGGGGCTGCGATACGGCGGCGGCGAATGGTCCGGCTTGATTGCAACTCACCTGTTCGATATCGAATCCTTCCCGGTCTGCGCACCGGCTTATCTCGACACCGGCCCGCCGATCGAGACGCCGGCGGATCTCGCCCATCACACACTGCTCAACCTGGATGGCCTGTCACACCAGGCAGAGGATTGGAGCTGGTGGCTGGCGGAATCCGGCGTGCGCCCACCCGATCCGTCGCACATTCTCGGTTTCGACAACTATGCAAACGTGATCCAGGCGGCGCTCGACAGGCAGGGCATTGCGCTGGGCTTCAGTCACCTTCTCGACCGCGAGCTGTCGGACGGCGCCCTGGTTCGCCCGCTGGATTGCGTCCGCAGCCGGGGCGAAGCCGTCTATTTGGTCGTGTCCCGGAGCATAATGCCGAGCCCGAGCGCCCGAAAATTCTGCGCTTGGGTTCTTGCGGAAGACGCCGCCCAGTCGCACGAGGCCGGCTGAGCGTCGCTCGCGGGTCAGACTTGCGGCGTGTAAGCGACCACCTCGATCTCGACTCGGACGTCGACCAGCAGATCGCTGACGACAGCGGAACGCGCCGGTGGGTCGTCCGGGAAATATTCGCCATAGACCGCGCTGAAACCAGGAAAGTCCGCGCGGTCCCGCAGCCAGACCGTCGCCTTAACGACGTCGGATAACGCGCAGCCTGCCTCGGCCAATGTCTCCTTGATCAGCTCCAGCGTTATGCGGGTCTGCTCTTCGATGTCACCGGACGTCATGGGCTCGCCGTCCTCGAAGGGAACTTGACCGGTGAGAAACACGAAATCGCCGGCCCGGATCGCCCGCGACAATGAAAGCCTGCGCCCCCCGATGATCAAGGGTCCACCAATGACTTCCGCCCGCTTGCCCATGACTCGCTCTCCCAAGCTGTGATCCCGTTTGCGCGGCTTGCGCCGGGAATTTGATACGGGGTTAGCCTCCCATGCGCAAGACACTGGACTCTCGACCGCCTTGAAAAGCAAACTGCCCGATGGTCCCGGATGCGGCGGCCGATGGATGACCGAGGGAAGACGACCGATGGCGGACCTGACCCGCTACCAAATGTTAATCGACGGCCAGTGGATGGACGCCGAGAACGGCACTGTCTTTCCCAGCATCAACCCGACGACCGCCGAGGCCTGGGCGGAGATCCCGGCGGCCAGCGAGTCCGACGTGGATCGCGCCGTGCAGGCAGCGCAGCGCGCCTTTTCGAGTGGCCCGTGGTCGACCATGGCACCTTCGGAACGGGGAAAAAACTTGCGCAGGCTGGCTGATCTGCTGGCGGAGCGATCCGAGGACCTGGGCCGGATCGAGACGATCGACACCGGCAAACTGTTCAAGGAAACTCGGTGGCAAGCCAAGTACATCGCCGATTTCTTTCACTACAACGCCGGACTCGCCGACAAGATTCACGGCGCTACCCTGCCCATCGACAAGCCTGACCTGTGCGTCTTCAATACCCGCGAGCCGCTGGGAGTCGTCGCCGCGGTGGTACCGTGGAACTCCCAGCTTTTTTTGACCGCGGTCAAGATCGGACCTGCCCTCGCGGCAGGGAATACAGTTGTGCTCAAGGCCTCGGAACATGCCTCCGCGGCCATGCTCGAATTCGGCAAGCTGGTCGTCGAGGCGGGTATTCCAGACGGCGTGGTGAACATCGTCTCGGGCTTCGGCGAGCCTTGCGGCCGTACGCTGACCTCCCATCCGCTGGTCGCACGGGTGAGCTTTACGGGTGGCCCGGAGACCGCCCGCCATGTGGTGCGGAACTCCGCGGAGAATTTCGCGCAGGTCTCGCTCGAGCTCGGCGGAAAATCGCCGGTCATGGTCTTCGAGGACGCGGATCTCAAGAGTGCGACGAACGGTGTCGTGGCGGGAATTTTCGGCGCCAGCGGCCAGAGCTGCGTGGCAGGCTCGCGGCTTTACCTGCAGGAGACGATCGCCGACGACTTCGTGGGCGAGCTCGTCGAACGGGCCAAGCAGATAAAGATCGGCGACCCGCTCACCGACGAGACGCAGATGGGCCCGCTCGCGACCGAGGCCCAGCTCTCGCGAATCGACGCGGAGGTCAGGAAAGCCCAGGACGAAGGCGCACGCCTGCTCCATGGCGGCCGCCACCCGCCAGAGATGAATACCGGCTGGTTCTACGAGCCGACCATCCTCGATTGCCCCGATCAGAACATCGAAATCGTGGACACGGAGATGTTCGGACCGGTGTTGAGCGTACTGCGGTTTTCGACGGAGAAGGAGGTAATCGGCTTGGCCAACGACACCAAATACGGCCTTGCCTGCGGCATCTTCACCCGCGACATCGGGCGCGCCCATCGGGTTGCTAAGGCGACGCGGGCGGGAATTGTCTGGATCAACACCTACCGCATGGTCTCGCCGATCGCGGAATTCGGCGGCTTCAAGGACAGCGGTTACGGCCGGGAAAGCGGGTTCCAGGCGATCTACGACTACACCCGGCCCAAGACGGTCTGGATCAGCACGTCAAACGAACCGATGGCCGATCCGTTCATTATGCGCTAGGCGCCATAGGATGCACCAGCGACTTGACGAGTCGCAACTGGATTGATCACATTGGCTGGGAAACGCCCGAAACGCCTTGGAGATCGATTGTGCCGACCGTGATCTCGACAGACGATTCCTATCGGATCAAGGCGCCGAGCAGCGACGACGGCGCCATGCCGGACGCGTTCGCGCTGGGTCCGGATCATATTGTGCCCACGGCTGCAGTCGATCAGTTCTGGGCCGATGGTGCGGTATGCATGCGCAACGTGATGGACCAGGCGACCATCGACGCGCTCAGAGCCGAGGCCGATGAGGCGGTCGCCAATCCAAGCCCCGATGCGCGCTTGATCAAGATGGAAGGCGATCCCAACGTCTTCTTTTACGAATTCAATATCTGGCGCCAACATCCCGTCCTGCGCACGGTGCTCTTCGAAAGCCACATCCGGGACGTCGGGGCGGCGCTAATGCGTTCGAAGAGCGTGACGCTCCACTACACCAACACCTTCGTCAAGGACGGCGGCGCGTCGGACAAGCCGACGCCCTGGCACGAGGATGCCTCTTATCATCGCGTGACGGGAAAACAGGCCATCGCCATCTTCCTGGCCTACGATCACATGCCGGCGGACACGACGCTCAAGTTCAAGCAAGGCTCTCACTTGCGCGACGGGCCGATCTATATGGGCTCGACCTTTCAGAAGGGAGAGGAATACGGCGCGTGGATGGACGATCACATTCCAATGCCGCCCCAGGAAGAGCTCGATGCACGGTTCCGGACGATCTACTGGGAGGTCTTCCCCGGCGACGCGCTGGCCTTTACCCAGCGCACATTGCATGCGGGCCCCGGCAATACACTTCCGACCAGGCGCCATGCTACGTCGTTCAATTTGATCGGCGATGACATCGGTTATGACGCCCGGCCCGGCCCGGTCGATTCGCCGGGCGGGCTCGACCCCGATATTCCTCATGGCGCCCATCCGGCGGGTAAGGTGTTTCTGAAATTGCGCTGAAATCGTTCGTTTGAGACAGCCGTGAAACGCTCGTTGGGATTTGAAGCGACTGGCCGTCGATCGCCGGTTCAGGCCGCCGCGGTTTCCCGAGAGTCGGACTGGCTCAAAAGGCCTGTCCCGCGCAGATCGGCATTCTCCAGAGTAGCGTCCGTCAAGTCAGCATCGTTGAACACAGCGTCGACCAGTACGGCATTGCGAAGATTGGCCTGAGTGCAGTCAGCCCTCGAAAGGACTGCACCCGTCAAATCGGCGCCTGTCAAGATCGCCGGCCAATAGCGTCCCGTCGGTTTACCTTCGTTGCAGCAGATTTCGGCAGGGCCCAGGCGCGCATCGCGAAGATCGGCGTCGATGAGAGTTGCCCCGGACAGGTTAGCGCCAGACAAGTCCGCTTCGAAGAGGTTGGCCTGTTTCAGCTCCGCCTTGGTCAGATCGCACAGCATGAGCAAGGATTTAGAGAGATCGGCGCCGCACAGGGTCGTACGGCGCAGACTGGCGCCGCTCAGGTCGATCTCGGACAATTCGATGCCGCTCAAATTCCAGTCGTCGAAATCCGCGCGCTCGCCATCCCGCCCGCCGCTGTTGATCCAAATCGTATGGAGAAAAAGCATTTCGTCGATAGCTATACTGCGACTCTCGTCGATCTCGACCGACCCGGGCTCTGAAGCCGGCGCCATGACGCCCTGCCCCACCAAGTCGACGTTCTCCACGCTGGCATTTGCCAAGCTGGCACCGGTCATCTGGGCGCCACTGAGATTGGCGCCGTCGAGGCTGAAATTTTCGAGATTGACGTCTCTCAAGTCAGTACTCGACAGGTCTGCGCCCCGGAGGTTGGACCATTTGAGATTCACGCCCTTCAGCTTGGCACCCGTTAGAATTGTGCCGGTCAGATCCACATTTTGAATCTTCGCGCCGGTCAGAGTCGCGTCCGGAAGGTTTGCATTTCTGAGGTTCGCGCGATCGAGCGAACAGTCGGCCAAATCGGCCTCGAGGATATGGGCATCTTCCAGATTTGCGTGCGAAAGCTGGGAACCGGCGAGCTTCGCACTTCGCAGATGGGCGCCCGCCAGATTAGCCCCTTGCAGCGTGCAATCTTGAAGCCAAGCGTTGGACAGATCGGCCTTCGAGAGATTAATACCGTCGAGCTTGCTTCGCGAGAGATCCGCGCCCGCAAACTTGGCTGTCCGGAGATCGATATTTACCAGCTCCCAGCCCCGCAGATCGGCATTGCTGAAATCGGCACGGGCACCGTCGGTTTTCGCTGGTGTTGCAGAATGATCTCGACGAATTGGTCGCGCGTATTCGACATAATTGTTAAAATATGCCGTAAAATCATTTTAATGTCAATATAAATATGTAGTTTTAGGATAATTATTTGGTGTAGCAGCTCCGTCGACTGAATCGTTCAGATCGCCTCGGAGGGATTTAGAGGCCCAGGGCGGTGAGATCCAGCACGCCGGCGGCGACCGGCGGGCACCAAAAATAGCTTCCGGAAACCGGCCTGGTGAACTGGAAGAGCCCATCGACGACGCCGTCCTCCTTGCCGGTCATGCGCCTGAGCTGGGCCTCGAAGGGATCGAGCGAGTTGCCGAACGCGACGAACATCAGCCCCTGGTCCGGGCCATCCGCCCAAGGCATGGATCGGCGGAGCACGAACGCTTCGGGCTGGAAGCTTTCCTGAGCGGTGCGCTTGACGTGAGCGGATGCTGGCGCCTCGTCGAATTCTTCATTGCCGGCTTGGTGCCGGCCGATAACGTCGTCCCGTTCGGTCTGGGTCATGGCTTCGAGACAATCGAGGCCGTGGACCCACTGCTGCACGGCGACGAAGCTCGAGCCGTCGAGCCCGGCGCCCATCCCCCGAACGAACGCCGCTTCGAGCGCATCATCGCCCGTCGGATTCTCCGTTCCGTCCTCGTAGCCCGAGAGATCGAGGCCGCCGTCGTATTTGAAGCCGTCAACCACCCGGTCGCACTGGAAATCGGAAGCCGTTGCCCGAGCGAATGCCCGGCCCGCGTGCAGGAGCGTGCCTCGATCGTTGCCCCGCAGCCAACACCACAGGTCTGCCTGGGTGGAGGGGACATCACAGCCCGGACCGCCCAATGCAGGAAACGGGTGAAGCCGTTCAATCGAGCGCCCGGGCGACTGGACCAAGCCGGGGCCAAGGCCGATCACCGCGCCGGCATCGGCCGGATTCCCGCGCAGGGCCTCGAGGCCAGCCGCGGCGTCGCCGTCCGGGGCGAGGCGAAACTCGAGGTAGCGGCACAGGGCAGGTATCGGCGCGAGAATGCCAGGCTGAAAATCGCTCATGCGGGTCTCTCCGGGGGCTTGAGTAAGGCCATCGGCCAGGATCAGGGATAGTTCGCACCATAGATCGCCCAGTCCCGATCGAACTGGGGGCGCAGCATGTCGATGAGCCCTTCGAGCCGGGGCTCCTCGTCGGGGAAAAATTCCGTCATGCCGATGTTGTACTCCTCGGGCGAGACGAAATAATAGGGATCGAGCAGGGTGACCATGACTTCGCCCAGGACACGGAGCATCGACATCATCTTGAAAGCGCGAACCTCGTGCAGGGTCGCCTCGATCTCGTCCGAATCGGCTTCGGGGAAATAGGTCACGACCGCGTAGCGGTCCAAGGCTTCGCCAGCGCCGATCCAGGTCAGCATGTCGGCGATGTCGGATTTTGGATTGCCGTAGGCCCCGGCATCCCAATCGATGAACAGAACATCGCCGGCCTCGTTAAACATCATGTTCACATAGGCCAGATCGTTGTGGGTGAACACCGGATTGAAAGGCCGGATCGCGCGCTCCAGCCGATCGGTCACGTCGCGGAAGTGAGGCACCTCACCGATCCACGCGGAGGGCTCAAAGCCGGTCGCCACCTTGCCTCGCTCCAGGGTGTTGAGATGGCGGCGGATGGTGTGAAACGGCCACCAGTAGCTGATGGTCTCCTCGATCGCATCCGAGTTCGCGTGCATCAAGTGCATCCGCTCGATGACATGGGCCATCATCGCCGGGTCCTTGGCCTGCTCTTCGGTCATGACCGGCGAGGGAATGAAGTCGGTGATCGTGAGGTTAGGCTCCCAATATCGCAGCGCCGGCCCGAACCCCAGCTTGTGGGCCGCGATCGTACACTGGACGACCGAGGTCTGCCGAGTGCGGTACTGATCGACGCCGCACCGAACCGCGTATCGCTTGCCGTCGCCATCGGTCGCGAAATAGGTTCGGTTGGTCAGGCCGCCGAAATGCTGCGCGACGTCGACCGACCCGGTCCAGATCGGAAGGCCGCGGATATGGTCCTGAATCTCATCGCTCGACAAGCTCCGTCGAATCCGGGATATTTCGCTGGAGCCGAAAAAATTGTCCCGCATGGCGATCTCCTGCTGCTAGCGTCGCGCCGCCTTGACGGCGGCGGCATCAGGCAGAGAAATGAGCTCGACAAGCACACCGTCGGGATCGCGTACCGTCAGCGCAGCGATCGTGCCATAGCCCGGCAGTTCGAGCGAAAGCGGCTTTGAAACGAAGGGAACCCCCTGGGCATCGAGCCGGGCTGCAACCGCGTCGAGATCCTCGCCTGTGACTTCGAACGACAGCATGAACAACCCGGGATCGCCCGGTATTGCGGCGCGGCGCGGCGACTCGCCCGATAGTCCCTCGAAGGCGGTCAGTTCGATCTCACCCACCTGGCTGCGGCCCTGCTGCAGGATGATCGCCCGCGCGGTGACGCCGCCGGGCAGATCGAAGAGCCGGCGGAAGTCCTCGCCCGAAAGGGGCATGTCCAGGGTCTTCCGGAATCCCAGCAAGCCGCAATAAAACGTCTGGGAGCGCTCGATATCGCGCACCGACAGTGCGGCGTGGTGGATTTCGCTGATCGGCACCTGCCTCCCCCTCTTACGCTTGTTCCGTCGTCATCCCCCAAGGGGGACGATTTCCTTCTCGTCGGCGAACCAGACGGGTGAGCGGGTGTGGTCTATAAGGCGCTTTTCGTCGTCAAGCATTTCCTGGGCCGCCGCACGCGCCGCCGTGCTGTGGCGCAGGGCCTTGAAGGCCTCGGCACTCTCGTACCAGACCTCGGCGACCCCGTCGAACGGTTCGGGTGCGTCGCGAAAATTGCGCAAGGCGTCGGATAGGGAGCCCGGCAGGGTGTGGAGCTGGACATAGCGCTTCACACCGAGCGCATCCTTGTTATTGACCAACAGGGGTGCGTGGCGATTGAGCCAGTAATCCTGGAACTCATCGAGACTACGCGACAGTAGACGGCGCATACAGAAGATCAATTTGAACATGAAGGGGTCCTCCGGGGCTCGCGGGCTGGTCAGTTCGCGACAACGGGCAGGCGGAGCATCGCGTTGCCCAGCGCCTTGCCGGTCTGATCGAGCCGGAGCGTTGCCGTCGCGCCGCCACCCAAGGCGTGCTCCATCACGACCACGACCGCCTCGATGTTGGCCATGGGATAGACGTGGATCGGGCCCTCCACCCAAGCGCCGTACAGTGCCGCAACCCGCTCGGGCGTGATCGAGGTCAGCAGGGCGGGATAGTCGGCGGGCGTGCGTGCGACGACGCCGACGGTGACGGAATCGCCTTTGTCGCCGGAGCGGACATAGGCGATATCACAGAGCAGCCGGGCCATGTTCAGGCTTCCAGAATTTCGACGCTCTGACGCACCAGCTCGCGGGGGACGAGCGTCGGCCAGAGCGAGACGACGGGGCGAGGTTTGAGCGGCGTACCGAAAGCGGTTCCGCCCGGCCCCATGATCCAGAGCTGGCTGCAGGCCCGCCGGACCTTCTCGGCCTCCTCACGGGTCGCCGCGCGCACGGCGACGCGCAGACCCACCTCGTTGAGATCGGCCGGCGGTTCCGGTGCGGCGGGACCGTGCAGGCAGTTCACACCGATCAGATCAAACTGCATCGCGTCCGGTTGCAGGCCCATCCGCTCGAAGCGCTCGAGCAAACTCTCGCGGGCCTTGGCAGCGCGGCCCAAGGCATCGGGCCAGGGGAAGAACAACTGACCCTCGCCGACCCAGCCATCCTGATAGCCGATAACCAGCTTCAAATGATCGGGCGGCGACCGCCCGCTCATATTGGTGATCCGTACCCGGTCATCGCCCAGATCCTCGAGGCTGAGCGTGGTGAAGTCGGCGATCCCGTCGGGCATGACGTAGTTTGCCGGATCGCCGATCTCGTACACCAGATGCTCCTTGATGGTGAACGGATCGACGCGTCCGCCGGTGTGCGCCAACTTGGTGATCACCGCCGAGCCGTCGGCTTCGAGTTCGATGATCGGAAAGCCCGCCCGGCCCATATGGGGCATCTCCGCCCAGCGCGATGACATGCCCCCGGTACACGCGGCCGCACATTCCATGATATGGCCGAGCGTGATCGCAGCACCGATTCGGTCGGCGTTCTCGGGCGTGCGATCCCAGCCCTGTTCGAACAGGATCGGCCCAACGAAGAGCGCGTTGTCGGATACCCGGCCGGCGACAACGATATCCGCATCGGCCGCCAGCGCTTCGACGATGCCGCTCGAATCCGTGTAGACGTTGGCTGCGACGACGCGGTTGCGAACCCGTTCGAAATCGGCGTCGCCGGTCTCCATGTTCGTGAAACCGACGCCGGCCTCGTCAAGCTCGTCGAGACGATCGAGCAGATCGTCACCTTCAATCAGTGCGATACGGGTGCCAGGCATATCCAGCTCCCGTGCCGTCTCGACGAGCGCCCGGGCAGCCGCCCGGGGATTGGCCCCGCCGCCGTTGGAGATCAGCGTCGTGCCATTGGCGCGTGCCGGCCCCAGCAGGGCTTTCACATGGCTTACCACATCGGGGATATAACCCGCGTCGGGAGTCTTCAGCTTCTGGCGCTGCAGGAGCGCCATCGTCAGCTCGGCGAGATAGTCGGAGCAGAGGTAATCGAGATTGGCGTGTTCCACCAACTCAAGCGCCGGATCGAGTGCATCGCCCCAGAAACCGGACCCCGAGCCGAGCCGAAAGGACTTGGTCATGCCGCGCTCTCCCGGTCGCCAGCCGGCTCGTCGAAGCGGCGCGCCAGCTCGATCGCCCGGTAGATGCCGCCGGTCATGCGCTCGGCCTCCCAGCAATCGTCGATCCAGGTGTCGACGGGGACGGGAGGCGTCGGGTAACGCCACGCTGTTACTTCGTCGCCGCCAGTGCCATGACCCCAGACGACAACGTCGGCCGCTTCGAGCAGCGCCGGTTCGAGCATACCGTCGGGCACCAGTTCGATGGCGACGCGGCGCTCGGAGAGCTGGCGGCGAACGTAGCGGCGATAGCCTGGATGGGAATCGATGCCGAGGTCCTTGGCGGTCGCGACCAGTCGGACCGTGCGTCCCGGCTCGGCCAGCCGATATGCCGTCTGGGCCGCGCAGAGGTCGCCGCCGACGACCACGATCCTCCCCCGTTCGGGCGGCACAGCCCGTTCAGCAGCAACGTCGTAGGCGGAGACCTGCGTCAATCCCTCCAGCGCGGCGAACGGTGCCGTCGGCTCGAAGCCGCGAACGCCCCAGAGCGCATCGGCGGGACCGACGGTCTCGACATCGTCGACGACCGCAACGCCTGCCTCGCGGGCGCGGCGCAAGGCGACGTCGACCAGTTCCATGAATTCCGCCTGGCCCGGAACTCGCGACCGCCAGCCCTGCATGCCGCCGTAGCCGCCGACCCCCGTCGCCAGTGTGACGTCGTGACCCCTGAGTGCGGCGACCCGCGCCGCCCAGCAGGCCGCGATGCAGCTGCCCAGAACCATCACGCAGCGGGCCGGGTCGGCCATCGGCATGGCAAGGGATTCGCGTCCGACCAGGGGATTGACCGGGCATATCGTTTCAGGCCGGGCCGAGCGTCCCAGGCAGACGTTGCAGCCCAGGCACCAGTCGATCCGCGCCGCGTGATCGCGCGCGGCCTTGAGTGGCAGATCAGGGTCGGCGATCGAGGCCCGGCCGAATGCCGCGAGATCGATCTGCCCGGCTCCGATCGCGACTTCGGCCACATCGGGGCGCTTAATCCGCCCTACGCCGATCACGGGAAGATCGACCGCGGCGCGCACCGCGCCGGCGAGATCGAGCCAGAGACCCTCGGGCTCTCCCGTGATCATGCTGAGCTGGTTGAAGGATTCGTAGACGCCCACGGAAACCGACAGCGCGTCGACACCGTGCACCGCGAGTTCGCTGCCAATCGCGATCGCCTCGGGCAAGTCGTTCCCCTCGTCGACGAATTCCCGGGCACTGATCCGAACGACGACGGGAAAGTCGCCGCCCAGGTCCGCCTTCACGCCGTCGACGATATTGAGCAGGAAGCGGAGCCGATTTTCGAGCGATCCGCCATAATCGTCAGCCCGCTTGTTGGAGTAGGCAGAGAGGAAACCGCCGACGAGATAGCCGTGAGCGCCGTGGATCTCGATGCCGTCGAAACCGGCTTCTGAAATTCGGCGCGCCGCCGCGACAAAGGCCTTTTCCAGTTCCGCGATGCCGCCGCGGTCGAGTTCGCGGGGCATGTCGCGATTGAGGGGACAGGGAATCGGGCTGGGTGCGACGAGCTCCATACCGGTGAACTTTTGCTTGGTCTGCCGTCCGGCGTGGCTCAGCTGGCCAAACACAATGCCGCCTTCCGCGTGCACCGCATCGGCGAGCCGGCGCAAGCCCGGCACGTAGCTGTCGTCATGGGCCATGACCATATCCTTGATGACCTGGCCTGAGGGATCGACCCCGATATTTTCGGTGATCACGAGCCCGTAGCCGCCCTGGGCGCGGGTGGCAAGATAACGGCAGAGGCGCTCGCCGCAATAGCCGCCGGGCTCCGCAAACCCGGTGGTCAACCCGGGGACCACAAACCGGTTCGCGAGTTCGACCCGGCCCAACGCGAAGGGACTGAACAGTCGGGGATAGGGCACGGGCCGCACCCCGTCGTCATTTGAGTTTGCGTTTTGCGCCACGCGTGTAGTCCCTCACCCGGTTCTTGTGGTCTTTGGTCTGGAACGCGAAGCTCTGAATATAGGCCTCGAATTCGAGATCGGAATCGAGGCTCAGGGTACCGCCCCGACGAAGCGACGCCTTGGTTGCCCGAATCGCGGGCGCCGGCAGGGCGGCGATCTCCCCAGCGATCGCGGCAGCCCGCGCGAGGAGGGTGCCATTGGGAACCACGTCGGCGAACAGGCCGAGCGCTAAGCCTTCCGCCGCCCAGATCGAACCGGCGGTCAGCAGATAACGGTTGGCCCGCATCGGTCCGATCGCCTCGCGCAAGAGCCAGGTCGTACCCATGTCGGCGGCAGCCAGACCGAGTTTGGCAAAGGCGAAATCGTAACGCGCCTCCGGGCAGCCGACCGCGATATCGCAGGCAAGCGCGAGGGCCGCGCCACCGCCGACCGCCGGCCCGTTGACGGCGGCGATAAAGGGTGTAGGCGAATAAAAGATCCGCTTGACGATCTGGTTGTAGCCCCGGATCAGCTCGTACTTGGTCTCGAGATCCGAATCCTCGGGGTTCATGATCTCGAAAATGTCGCCACCGGCGCTAAACGCCGAGCCGGCGCCCGTGACGATCACAACCCGGACGGCCGCATTGCGCTCGATATCGGTGAGCGCTCGCTGCATCTGGCCGCTGAAGTGGCGCCCGATGGAATTGCGCCGGTCAGGCCGGTTGAGCGTCAGGGTGGCGATCGCGCCGTCGACCTCGACTAGAATTTCCGGCTCCGCGGGCATGGCTGATTTCCTCTTAGACGTCATAGCGACCGAGGATCTCGCGCGCAATTACCATGCGTTGGATCTGGCTGGTGCCTTCGCCGATTTCGTACATCTTGGCGTCGCGGGCGAACCGCTCGATACCGGTTTCACGCATGTAGCCTGCCCCACCATGGATCTCGATGGCGGCTCCGGTTGCCGTAAGCGCCGCCCGCGCGGCGTGAAATTTCGCCATTGCCGCTTCCTTCTTTACCCGCTGGCCCGCGTCGTCCATCCGGGCTGCATTCAGCATCAACAGGCGTGCCGCTTCGATCTCGGTCGCCATTTCGGCGATCGGCCACTGCACCCCCTGGAACGCCGCGATCGGTTTGCCGAACTGCTCGCGTTCCCTGGCGTAGACCGTGCTGGCCTCGAGCGCCGCCTGGCCCAGGCCGACGCAGGCCGCCGCGACGTTGATCCGACCCCGATCGAGGATCTGAGCGAACTGGCGGAACCCCTCGCCTTCCGCCCCGACGCGATTGTCCTCCGACAGTTTGACCTCGTCGAAATAGAGCATGGCGGTGGGCGAGCCGTACATGCCCATCTTGCGGTCGGCCTCGCCGATTGCAAAGCCATCCATGCCGCGTTCGAGGATAAAGGCGGAAACCCCCGCCGAGCCCGGCGCATCGCCGCTCCGCGCCGTGATCACGAAGATATCGGCGACCGTGGCGTTGGTGATGAAACACTTGCTCCCGGTTACGAAGTAATAGCCGTTGCGATACTCCGCGCGGGTCTTGCAGGCCGCGGCGTCAGAACCACCCGACGGTTCGGTCAGGCCGAACGAGCCGATCGCCTCGCCTGAAATCATCCGCTTGAGGTAGCGCTCCTTCTGGGCCTCGCTGCCGTGGCTGGCAATAACCGAGGAGGCGAGACCGATATGGGCATTAAGTGAGCTGCCCACCGCGCCCGAGGCCCGCGAGATTTCCTCGAGCATGAGGCAGACCGTCACCGTATCCGCGCCCGCGCCGCCATAGGCTTCGGGATGAGGCGCACCGAGATAGCCGAGCGCGGCCATTTCCTCGAACAGCGCCATCGGAAACTTGTCGCTCTCGTCGATCTCGGCGGCGACCGGCGCAATCCGTTGCTCGGCGAATTTGCGCACGGCATCACGGAATTCACACTGTGTTTCCGTCAGGCGGTATTTGTCGGCCGGTCCGTCGGTCATGACTCCTGGGCCCGTCTGCCTTCCCGTTCCGCGGCCTCGCGCAACTGAAACCGGCGGATCTTGCCGGACGCCGTCAGCGGCAGCTCGTCCACTAAGCTCACCTCGCGCGGCACCTTGAAGCGCGAGAGGTTCGTACGGCAATGGTCTAACACATCGTCCGGCGTCGCACTGTGCCCGGGTTTAAGCACGACGAACGCGTGGATCACTTCGCCCCTGATCTCGTCGGGCATGCCGACCACGGCGACGGACTGGACCGCGGAGAGTTCCGCAACGATGTTCTCGACCTCCTTGGGAAAGACATTGTAGCCGCTGGCCACGATGACGTCCTTCTTGCGGTCGAGAATATAGATGTTGCCCTCGGCGTCGATCTTGCCGATGTCACCAGAGCGAAGCCAGCCGTCGCAAAATGCCGCCGCGCTTGCTTCGGGCTGCTACCAGTACTCGATCATGAAGGTCGACCCCCGAAACAGAAGCTCGCCCGATTCGCCAGCGGGCACGTCGCGCTCGAACTCGTCGACGACGCGCACCTCGACACCGGGGATCGCCGGCCCGCAGGACCCATTCCGCCGTGGCTGGCCGGGGACCTGAACGCTAGCCACGGACGAGAGCTCGGTCAGGCCGTAGCTTTCGATTGTCTCGATGCCAAGGTCGTCGCCGAGAAACGATTTAAGGGTTGGCGAAACAGGCCCGCCGCCGACGTCGATCATGCGCACGCTCGCGATGTCGCGCCCCGCGAGGTTTGAGGCCTCGAACAGGCGGGCGAAAACCGTCGGAACGCCGGTGAGGTAGGTAACCCGGTGGCGTTGGATCGCCTCGATGGCCACCGCGGGGTCGAAGCGCGGAATCACCACCGTGCTCGCCCGTGCAAGGCCCGGCATAAGGAAATCGAACTCGAATCCGAAGCTGCTGGTAAGTGGCAGCAGGGTAATGAACCGGCCGGTCGCAACCTGGCCCGTCACGCGCCGGGTCGCGATGGCATTTCCGACGACCCCCCGATGGCTGAGCAAGATCCCCTTCGGCCGGCCCGTCGTGCCCGAGCTGTAGATCATCATCGCGGGATCGTCGGGACGGTTCGCGGGGTCGGGCGCGCAGGGCTTGATTCGTGCAACGCCTCGGTGAGATCGGACCAACCCGGAGACTCGCCGCCGACGAGCCAGCGCGCCGTCACCGTCGCGGGAACGACATCCCCCGTGCAACGATCCGCGACGTCGCCGCCGGAGATGAAGCCCCGCGCGCCACAGTCGGTCATGATGTTACGGATCTCGCGGGAGGTGCTGTGTACATTGATCGCGACGCCGATCACCCCGGCGATGCCGCAGGCGATGTAGAATTCCACGATCTCCCGGGAGCTTTCCGACAGCACGGCAATACGCTCCCCCCGCCCAATGCCTCGCGCACGGAACACGGCGGCGAGCCGCCGGGAGCGGCCGTAGGTCTCGGCGTAGGTCACCTCTGTGCCGTCCCGCAAGATCAGGTGGACGGCGTCTGCGGAATCTGCCGCGGCTTGCGCGAAAATTTCGTCGATCCGGCGGGGCGGGACGATTGCGTGCTCCTCACTCACGGAATAACCCGCATCTCCCGAAAGCGCGCGAACATGCGTTTGAACATCTCTTCCGAATCGACCCAGTCGTAAAATCCGAGGCGCTGGCGCTTGTTGTTGCAACCGATGGTCCGCCAGTCCATCGTGAACTCGCTATCGCACCATTCCCAGTTCGTCAGCCGCTCGAGAGAGAACGGCGCCAGGTCGTATTTCTTCACGATGTCGTCCCAAAGCGGGCCTTTGTCCGCCATACTCTCGACAAGCGAGATTTGCTGCGGCGGCGCCACGTCCATCCCGAACACGTCGCCGAACTGGGGCCAGAGCCGCGCCCAACAGAAGAGATCCCCGTTCGAAACGTTGATCGCCTGATTGGCGGCAACAGGGTCGGTCGCGGCCCAGATGGCGCCGTGCGCGAGCAGATCGGCGTCGACGCAGTCGCGCAACGTCCGATAGACTTCCGGCGTACCGGGGAAGCGCAGGGGCAGACCCATCTCCTTGCAGATCGTCGCGTAGACCGCGAGACTGATGGTGACATTCCATTGACCTTCGATGGTCGCGCCGAAGATTGGGGGAGGGCGGATCCGCGACCAGGTCCAACTCTTGCCCGTCTGACGCTGTCTCGTGAGGTCTTCCTGAAAATAGTAGAAGTAGGGGGAGAGATAACGGGGATCGTCTTCCCGCGACGGGGTGAGCGATGGGTCGATGGCGTCGGACCCGTAATAGCCGGTTCCGTGCATCAGGCTGATATGTTCGAGATTCGCGGCGGCGGGCTCCACGGAATCGAGAACGTTGACGAACATCTGGTGATTGGCCGCCTGATCGTCCGGATTGAGGACCGAATAAAACACGTGGGTCGTATCCTCATGGACGCCAAGCTGGCTCTTGCACTGGTCTGCATCCAGCAGGTCACACAAAAGGATGGGAACGTCTGTCTCGTAATCGGGAGTGCGGCGGGCGGCGCCGATGACCTCCCAGCCGTCGTCCGCGGCGAGCCGTTACGCGATGTGGCTGCCGCTCAGACCGAGAGCCCCGATAACAAGTGCCTTTTTCTTCAATTCTGACCCCCGCATCCCTACGTGTTTACCGGCGGTACGCAGCTACGTCGGTCAATCGGAATCCGCGGCGGGCGACCAGGCCGTTGTGTCGGCGTTCGCGTAGCTCGCATATTGCTCGATGAAATAGGCATCCGATTCGGCCGTCGCCGTGGCCGATGACCGCTCACCCATGACCTCGTGCCAACGCGCCAGCCGCGGGCAATCGTCAGGGATGGTGACGCCGCGATAATGCCTCCAGACGACGAGCCGGTCGAAAAACGGATAATAGGTCAGATCGAGCAGCGAGGCGTCCGCCCCCAGCCAGTAGGGGCCTGCGCTGGACAGCCGTGAAAGTCCCTCGGTCTCGATGAAACGGAATTTCGCGTCGAGCCCGACCTTGAGTTCGGCCCGTTCCGCTTCGTCCTGTGCGGTCAGCAGGTCGTAATAATGAGGCAGAAAGGTCGAATTGCAGTAGTCGATCCAGACACGGACCTCGGCACGCAAACCGGGATCCGCCGGCATCAGGCGGGGCTCCGGGTAAACCTCTTCGAGATACTCGTTGATCACCGAACTTTCGTAGACGCGGTCCGTGTCCCGCACCAGCGCGGGCACCCGGCCGTAGGGAGAGACCGCCAGGAATTCCGCCGATTTGTTGGCGAGATCGACCTCGATGAGCTCAAAGTCGAGCCCCTTCTCCAGGAGCGCCATACGGCTGCGCTGCGCGAAGGGGCAGATTTGGGCACTGTAGAGCTTGATCGAATCGCTGTTCGCCATGGCTCGTCCTCTCCCTCGGCGTAGGCCGCATCCGGCGCCCGCCGGAGCCAGTCTGGCGGCTATCATAGCTCCAATTCAACAAGGCGACGACTCCCGACCGGGCTCGTCAGCGAACGGGCGTTTCGGGACAGGCAAGCTCGTGGCGCGGGCAACCCGAGGATCGTCTGGATGCCGCCGTGCGGGCGGAATCGGCGGAGCTTGACCACGCCCCAAGAGCGGGCAAGATGAGCGTCTCGAAATCCGGCACACCAGGGAGAACTCCATGCGTGGGCTGATGCAGGATTGGCCGCTTGTCGTATCCACGCTGCTCGACTACGCGGCGTGCTGTCACGGCGATGTGGAGATGGTCTCGCGCAGCCTGGAAGGGCCGATCCACCGCACCACCTATGCCGAGATCGAGCAGCGAGCGCGGCGGCTCGTGACCGTGCTAAGGCGCCTGGGCGTCGTTGTCGGAGACCGTGTCGCGACGATGGCCTGGAACGGCTATCGCCATTACGAACTATTCTTCGCCATCCCGGGCGCCGGCGCGATCTGTCACACGGTCAATCCACGGTTGTTCGAGGAGCAACTGGTCTACATTCTCAACCACGCCGGGGATCGCGTGCTCTTCATCGATCTCGATCTCGTCGAGCGAACGGAGGCACTGATTGCGCAATGTCCGTTGCTCGAAACCGTCGTCGTCATGACCGACGAAGCCCATATGCCGGCGACCGACCTGCCGAACGCGCTGTGCTTCGAGACTTTGCTCGCGGCGGAATCCGACGCGGCCGATTGGGCGCTGCCGGCGGAAACCGACGCCGCCGGGCTATGCTACACCTCGGGCACGACAGGCGATCCGAAGGGCGTGCTCTACAGTCACCGCGGCCTCGTGCTTCACGCTTTTTCCCAGTGCCAGGCGGATAATATGGGGCTCTCGAGTCGGACCACGATGATGCCGACCGCCGGCATGTTCCATGCCAACGGCTGGGGTATTCCCCACGCCGCGGCAATGTGCGGCGCGAAGCTCGTGATGCCTGGGCGCAAGGTCGACGGCGCCTCGCTCTTCGAGCTGCTCGAAACCGAGAAAGTCGATTACGCGGCCGCCGTGCCGACGGTCTGGCTGGGTCTTTTAGGCTATCTCGACGAGACGGGAAAGAGACCCACCTACCTCAAGCGAGTGTTCGCGGGGGGCTCGGCGATGGCCCGGACGACCATGGAACGCTTCGAGAGCGAATTCGGGCTGTCGATCCAGCACGGCTGGGGCATGACCGAGATCGGACCGGTGGCAACTTCCTCGCTGATCAAGCACAAGCACGCCGAACTGCCGCTTGAGCGGCGGCTCGACTGGAAGTCCAGCCAGGGCCGCGCCCACTATGCCGTCGAGATGCGAATCGTCGGCGACGACGGTATGGAACTGCCCCGCGACGGCACGGCGGCAGGCCACCTCCAGGTGCGTGGGCCTTGGGTTAGCGAGCGCTATTACCCGGGCGACGGGCAGGCGCTCACCGACGCGGACGGCTGGTTCGGCACCGGCGACATCGGCACCCTTGATTCCGACGGCTACATGCGGCTGACCGACCGCGCCAAGGATCTCATCAAGTCGGGCGGCGAATGGATCAGCTCGATCGATCTCGAAAACGCCGCAATGCAGCATCCGGGCGTCGCGGAAGCCGCAGCCATCGGCCTGCCCCATCCCAAATGGGATGAGCGGCCGCTCCTCGTCGTCGTACCGGCGTCCGATGCCGAGGTCGACGCGGACTCGATCCTCGACAGGCTCGCCCGGCATTTCGCGAAATGGCAACTCCCGGACGAGATCGTCTTCGTCGAAGACCTGCCCCACACGGCAACCGGCAAGATCTCCAAGCGCCACTTGCGCGAGCGCTTCAAGGACCATGTCTGGCCGGGCCCTTGAGTCCGTCGGCCGATCAGGAAATCGGAGTCATGCAGCTCTACAACGACGCGACCTCGCCCTTCGGACGCAAGATCCTGGTCGCTGCGGTCGAACGCGCCATCCCGCTCGACGAGGTGATAATCGATGTCTATTCGCCGGGCCCACTCGATGCCCACAACCCGCTTCGCCAGATCCCCACACTGGTCACCGACGCGGGCGAAGCGCTCTTCGATAGCGACGTAATCCTGCTCTATCTCGACAGCGTCCATGACGGTGCGCCGCTCGTACCCGACGACGAGTGCTGGACGGTGCTGACCCGCACCGCGCTTGGCAACGGCCTGATCGAGGCCGTGCTCACCCGGATCTTGGAGATCAAGCGCCCGGACGGCGAACAGAGCCCCGGGTTTATCGCCAAGATGGAAGAGCGCATCGCCCGATCGATCGCCCGGCTCGAAGAGATCGCGGGCGCACTATCCTCCGACGTTCTGCGCGCCGACGACATCACTATCGCCTGCGCCCTCGAATACACCGACTTCCGTTATTCCGAGGACTGGCGGAGCGAGTGCCCGACCCTGGCCCGCTGGCTCGAAGCCATCGCCGCTCGCCCGAGCATGACGGCGAGTGTGTCAACCCGGACGGTCAGCCCCGGTTGAAGCGGGCGCTCCTCTCGCCCCGCCGATGTCGGGCTAAAGTGCCCCGAATCAGATCTCCAGCGGAGCTTGCGCCACGTCTGCGATCGGCCGATCCCGGACATTGAAAGGGCCGATCCACAACACCCATTCCTGCGCCAGAAGACGGCGCTGCCGCAGCTGGATAAAGATCTCACCATCGAGCCCAATCCGCCTTGAGAGTGATTGACCTATGTCAATGTGCCTTGAACCCGGAAGTCCACAATCGGATTTACCGGGGACGGGTTTCGTTCTGCCGGCGCGATCCTTCGAACATGGTGCCCTGCACGTGTTCCAACGGGAGGCCACCGTGACACCCGATGTCACAGCATTCTTCCACGGTGCAACCTACACGATCACCTATGTGATTAGGGTCCGGACTCATTACAGCCACCAGATGACGGCGGCGGCAAGGGCGATTGCTGCGATGAAGTTTTTGATGTTGCGGTCGAAGCGGGTGGCTATACGGCGCCAGTCCTTGAGGCGGCAAAACATGCGCTCGATGATGTTGCGCTGCCTGTAGACGGTCTTGTCATAATGGTATTGGACCTTGCGGTTCTTGCGCGGTGGGATGACGGCCGTGGTTCCGCGTTCTGCCAGCCAGTCGCGCAGGGCTTTGCTGTCATCGCCCTTGTCGGCGACGAGTTCGGCGGCGGGCGGCATGGCTTCGATACAGCGCTGGGCGAGCTTGCAATCATGGACGTTTCCTGGTGTCAGGAGCAGGACGAGGGGCCTGCCTTTCGCATCGCAGACAGCGTGGAGCTTGGTGTTGCGGCCCCCCTTGGTGCGGCCGATGCCATGGGCCAAGGCCCCCCTTTTCCGCCGCCGGCGCAGCGATGAACCTTGATGCAGGTTGAATCGATGAACAGCCGGTCGGGGGCGTCTTCGCCGCCCGCCAGCGCGCTGAATATCCGTTCCCAGATGCCGCGCTCCGCCCAGCGTACAAAGCGGTTGTAGAGCGTCTTCTTCGGTCCGTAGACCTCACGCGGACAGTCGGCCCAGCGCCCGCCATTCCTCAGGGCATGGACGATCCCGCTCAGCACCCGGCGATCGTCAACGCGCGCCATGCCGCGCGTATCCGTCGGCAAAAGCGAAGCGATCCGAGCCCATTGCGCATCCGAAAACCAAAAGAAATCCGACATTTCCATCGCCTCCTCGCTGGAAACAATGAATCATGCCAGCCCCGCTTTGGGAATCCCCTTAATGGGTCCGGACCCTAGTGATCCGGAGAAAAAGCACTGCGCTATCGTCGATTCGGTGCTCGACTACGACCCAGTGTCGGGACACACCAGTACCGATGCCGCTGACAAAGTAATCGAGTTTTTGCGCGACCGCAGCCTTACACTCGACTGGATCCTCGAGACCCACGCCCATGCTGACCATCTCACCGCCGCTGCCTACCTGCGCGACAAGCTTGGCGGGCGCATCGCGATAGGCGAGCACGTCACCAAGGTGCAAGCGACATTCAAGACAATCTTCAATATCGAGGACCCGTTCGTCGCCGACGGCTCGCAGTTCGATCACCTGCTCGCCGATGACGAGGACTTCGAGGTCGGTAGCTTGACGGTGAAGGCGCTGCACACGCCAGGGCATACGCCCGCCTGCGCCACCTATGTATTCGGCGACGCGGCGTTCGTCGGCGATACCCTATTCAGGCCAGATTCCGACAGCGCGCGAACCGATTTTCCCGGCGGCGACGCGGCGGTGCTTTACCGCTCGATCAAGCGTATCTTGTCGCTGCCGACGCAAACCCGGCTCTTCATGTGTCACGATTACGGGCCCGGCGGACGAGATTTCGCGTGGGAAAGCACTGTCGCGCAAGAGCGCGCCGACAACATCCACCTCCGCGGCGGCATCGGCGAGGACGAATTCGTCAAGATACGCACCAAGCGCGTCGCCGCGATCAACCTGCCCAGGCTGATTCTACCATCAATCCAAGTCAATATCCGGGCCGGCAATCTGCCGCCGTCCGAAGACAACGGGGTGTCGTATCTGAAAATTCCACTCAACGCGCTGTAAACCTCGCGCCCCGCAGGCCAGCGCGGCTTCGAGCGATAGGGAAGGCGATGGGCGCGGCCGAACCGCACCCTCATCCATCAGGCGATTGAGCAACGCAGGCTCAACGAGCTTCAACTATGCGTTTACCGCCCGATCAAGCCCCCTGTTCCGCGGGATTGATGCGTGGGTGAGTCTCCTCGGCGGCGATCAAAACCCAGAGGCCCGATGCACCCATCGTGGCCGCGACGAACCAGAACCCTGTCATCATGCTGTCTGTCGCATCGGCGATTACGCCGATCAGGAGAGCACCGATACCGTATCCTGCATCGCGCCAGAAGCGGTAGGCGCCGAGACTGGAGCCGCGTCAATTGGGATGGGAGATGTCGCCGACGGCGGCGATCAGCGTGGGATAGAGCAACGCCATGCCGACGCCAGTGATAGCGGCCGCGACACACCACGCGAGAAAGCCTTGGACCATGATCGTGACCAGGATGCCAACGCCGGCAACCCACATGCCGAGCACGATCAAGATCTTGCGGCCAAGCTTGTCCGAGAGCGGGCCTGTCCAAAGTTGGCTTACGCCCCAAACCAGACCGTACACGCCGACTACCCAGCCGATCTCAGGCAACGACAGGTCTTGGCCGTACAGGTAGATCGGCAAGAAGGCCCAAACGAGCGCATCGACAAACTTTTCCACACAGCCGGCCTGCGACAACGCAGAGAAGGTGCGGTGGCGATATGTGACCAGCGCAAAGACTTCCCAGGTGCTTGGATGCTCAGGCACGGCGCGCGGGAATCGTGGCGCGGGGCCGGCGTGGCTACCTGCGGCATGGGCCGCGGCCTCGGCGCGTGCCCATGGCGAGGTGTCCTTGGAGAAGACGTATGCGGTGATGAGAGCGACCACGGCGATAGCCAGACCGAAAGTAAACAGGCTCCAGCGCGGATCGAAATCGACCGCCAGATAGCCGGTGACGATGCCTGCGATCGCCACGCCGCCATAGCCGGCGAATTCATTAAAGCCGGTCGCGAGCCCGCGCTGCTCGGGGCGCGTGACATCGACCTTGCTCGTTACTGTCATCGACCAGGCAAAGCCGTGATTTATACCGAGAAGCACATTCGCCGCGGCGATCCAGCCCCATGACGGCGCAATGAGAATGATGACGGGAATCGGCAACGCGAACAGCCAGCCCCACAGCAGCACCTTGCGTCGGCCGACCTTTTCTGAGAGTCGGCCGGCGATGAAGTTCATCGCTCCTTTTACGAAGCCGAAGCTGATGATGAACGCCACCAGCAGCGTGAAGGAGCCAGCCGTTACGCCGAATTCTTCTTCGGCCAAGACGGGGACAACGTTGCGCTGCAGGCCGATGGTCAGGCCGACGAAAAAAACCTGTAGGAGCTGTTGGCTGAACTGGCCCAGGTTCGCCCGGATACCATGTACATATTTCCGGTATCCGTCCTGCATGGACGGCGTGGGGTGGTTCATCGCTTTGGGCTCCGCGAATGAGTTAGGCGATCTGTTGCAACTTTCGACCCGGATTGAACTGGATGATGGTGTTCATGTCGAAGGGTATGGGCGGGTCATCCGCGAGCGTCTCAACGAT
Source organism: Alphaproteobacteria bacterium (assembly GCA_965198325.1). Taxonomy (GTDB): domain Bacteria; phylum Pseudomonadota; class Alphaproteobacteria; order UBA828; family JAPUJA01; genus CBDAPE01. The sequence goes on from CBDAPE010000019.1 coordinate 223,916, forward strand.
TGCTTCACGGTCCATGGCGAGCACTGGATTGAAGCGCTTCTCGAAAGCCAACATAGTGGACGAATTGCCGCTCATGCCCGCCCCACAGACCGAGCCCGAGATTTGGCCCGGGTGGACCTCCAGCGATTCAGGTAGTGCGAGTACTTTCCGATGGAACCATTCACATAGTAGGGCGGCGTTCTCTCTGGCGTGTCCAAGCAGGTCGAGGTGTCCGGTCGCACCGTCCAGTCCCCGGTATGGTAACTACCCGGAAGCAGAAGTGACCTTGGAACCGTGGAACTCAGGCCTGAATCGACAGTCAAAATTCAACCTCAAAACCCCATCCTTCGATTCACCCATCAGCTGAACCATATCAGCCCCAAAACCCACCTACGACGTAACGAATTTTACATCAGAATCTGGGTGCGCTGTCGTCAAATCACAAGGTCACCCAAGCAATGCGGGGCTAGACATCCTCGACTTCTGCTCAGGGTCAGGACCGGCTGTTCCGGTGACCCTCCCGCGATGTCTGTTGATAGCCAGAAGGCGACATCGGTGGGGTTGGCGGCCGAATGCTTTGCACGACCAGTCTGGGACTTTCATAGCCCATCATCACGGCTCCCCAATTTAGCATCACGGGTATTCTTGCGTACAAGAAATCCGCGACAACCGGATTAAGCGCCTGACAGCCGGTGTGAATCCTAATTCGTCCCCTTACCTTAAATTCCCCATGGACCTCATTGCTGACACAGCACCAAGGGAGGTGTAGATTACAATTACCGCTTAGGTCAGAGCGCTATTGTGTTTCCGCCGCGCGCTCTGGCTTTCGGACTGGTCTTGTACGGGCCGAAGCGATGCTGATTTTCCGTCAATTGTTCGACCCTGAGTCGTCGACCTATACATATCTGCTTGCCGATCGCGAAGCGCGCGAAGCTCTTCTCATTGATCCGGTTTACGAACAGGTGCGTCGCGACGAGGCGTTGCTGCAGGAGTTGGATCTACGGCTTTGCTATACGCTCGAAACCCATGTTCACGCCGATCATGTGACAGGGGCGTGGGTACTGAAGCAGCGTACGGGAAGTCAAATCGGGTTGTCGGCAACAAGTGGGGCCAAGGGCGCGGACCGCTATTTCGAACATGGTGAAAAGATTACGGTCGGGGATCGCTACCTGGAGGTCCGCGCGACGCTCGGCCACACTGATGGATGCCTGACGTTCGTCCTGGATAACGAGAGTATGGCCTTCACGGGTGACTGTCTGCTAGTTCGCGGTTGTGGCCGCACGGATTTTCAGCAAGGCGATGCCCGCACGATGTACCGCTCAATCCATGAAGAGATATTTACGCTGCCTGATGACTGTCTCCTCTATCCGGGGCACGACTACCGCGGTTTGACCGTTACCAGCGTGGCGGAAGAAAAGCGTTTTAACCCACGCCTTGGCGGCGACCTCAGCGAGAACGATTTCGCCGGGTACATGGAAAATCTTGGATTGGCGCACCCGAAGAAGATCGACGTCGCTGTGCCGGCAAATCTGAGATGTGGGAAGCCGGAAGGTGACCTGGCACCTGTCGACGAACCCACGTGGGCACCCCTGACATATACGTTCGCGGGGATTTGGGAGGTCCAGCCGCAATGGCTGGAGGACCACCTGAACGACGCGCGAATCATCGACGTGCGGGAATTAAGCGAGTTCGAGGGACCATTGGGACGTATCCCCGGGGCGCGTCTTTTTCCACTTGGTGAACTCGCGGATCGGATCGACGAACTGCCATCTGATGAGCCCATAGTAACGGTTTGCCGGGCGGGTGGGCGTTCGGCTCAGGCGACTGTGATATTGCGGCGCGCCGGGTTTGACAAGGCCGCCAATCTAGCGGGCGGTATGCTTCGCTGGCGTGCGCACCGGTGCCCCGTCGAGGGTGCCAGCGAGTAATCCACTAGCGACGCACGCGATTTGCTTCTCACACCTTAGCGTCGGCATGATCCCAATATCAGATAGATTCGAGGAGCGCGTTCTTTAAGCTCCGGCGGCATCAACTTCTGATAAGGGTCATTGGCGCCCCTCCGCAACGGGGTCTCCAAGGGCCTGCAATGCGACCGTCAGCAGACCCCCGGTTTATCAACCCACCCCTAACTGATGCCCGAGGTGTCGTGATCGCTGTACAGCGCCTGGGCGCCCAGCGCCTGGAAGTCGTCGGTCTCGAGCACGATGTAGGGATCGTTCATTTCGACCCAGCCAAGATAGGGCTCCTGAATTGAATAGCCGATCATGCGCGCGAGGTCTTCGGGCAGGGTTTTGGCGACCGCGGGCGGCACCACGAGGTACATGTTCTCTTCCTGGCGCAGCCAGCCCAGCGCGTATTCGACCAGCACACCGACCCGGTATTCGTCCTTGGTGGTGTTCGCACCTCCGCCATGCAGGGTCGAACCCAGATAGCACATCACCGAGCCCTGGGGCATGACGGAGATGGCGGTCTCCTCCTCGGTGGCTTCGCGCTCCGCGTCCCACAGGTGGCTGTAAGGCACCACCCGGCCCGATGCGCACGCCGTGGGAGCACCCCAACTGGATATGGTCGCAGCGATCGCCTAGGATCAGATTGGCGGTCTCCACCATAGTCGGGTTCATCACCAGCTCTCCATAGGCCTTCGATTTGGCGACCAGCGCCGAGAATCGCTGGGTCTTGAAGCCGGTGTAAACGTCGCTCCCGTTCGGTATCTTTTCGAACCAGGGATCGAACTCTTCGAGCATCCACTCCATGTGCAATTTGGGTACCAGGTTCTCGATGATGCAGCAGCCCGTCTCCTTGAGCTGCGCATGAACCTCCTCGGGCGTGGATGTGTTGGGGATCGTGGGGACGGTGGCTTTTGCCATAGCGCGAAGCTCCTTTTGCTCTCGGCCCAGACCTGCAGCCGCTTGGCACGAGTCTCCGACCGCGGTGCGTAGCTTGTCAACGTCGGGCGCGGTGATTGAGCGCGTCGAAGATTACGGGCTGGCGGACCGTCCGGTCCGCTGGCGTGAGCGAAGAAGTCGGAGCGGTTCCAGCGAAACTTGGAGCCGCTCCGGTTCTGCTAGCGAATTCCTGCGGCGTCGCGGGTGCTGTAGAGCTTCGCGGCAGCCAACGACTGGTAGTTTTCGGTCTCGAGCGTTATGTGCGGGTCGTTCATCTCGACCCAGCCCAGATAGGGCTCCTGGATCGAATAGCCGATCATGCGCGCGAGGTCGTCGGGCAGGGTGCGGGCGATCTCGGGCGGCACCACGAGATACTGGTTCTCTTCCTGGCGCAGCCAGCCCAACGCGTATTCGACCAGCGCGCCGACCCGGAACTCATCCTTGGTCGTGTTGGCACCGCCACCATGCAGGCACGATCCCAAGTAGCACATCACCGAGCCCTGGGGCATGACCGCGATGGCGGTCTCCTCTTCAGTCGCCTCGCGGTCCGCACCCCACAGGTGGCTGTAGGGCACCGCCTGGGTCGCGCCGTTGGTCGCCGAGTAATCGGTGATTGCCCAGAACATGTTGAAGATCAGCTCCTCACCGTCCTTCGGGTGCCCCTTGGGATAGTTGGTGTAGAGCGTGTCGTCCCGATGCAGCCATTGCGGGGTCTCGCCCGGCGCGATGCGCACGCAGTGGGAACAGCCGAACTGGATGTGATCGCAGCGCTCCCCCAGGATCAGGTTGGCGGTTTCCACCATGGTCGGATTCATCACCAGCTCGCCGTAGGCCTTCGATTTAGCCACCAGCGCCGAGATACGCTGGGTCTTGAAGCCGGTGAATTCATCTTCTCCCGGCGGGGTCTGGTCGAACCAGGGGTCGAGCTCCTCGAGCATCCACTCCATGTGGAATTTGGGCACCAGATTCTCGATGATGCAGCAGCCCGTCTCCTTGAGCTGCGCGTGAACCTCCTCAGCCGTGGATTTGTTGCTGATCGTTGGGATGGTGGCTTTTGCCATGGCTCGTTGCTCCTTTTCTCGCAGTCTTGTCTTGCGGTCTGTCGGTTCTAGCTTCCGGCGGCCGTCCGTGGCGCGTCGACGTCCGGCGCTGCGGCCGACGGCCCGTTGATTTCCTTAATCACGCCCTCGGCAAATTCGTTCAGCATGGCCATTTCCTGCTCCTGCGGAAAATAGCCGATATGGTGCCACAGGAAAAATTCTTCGACGCCGTAGCGCTCCGCGACACCCGCGACATGGTCGAGCACCTCCTGGCGGGAGCCCTTGAACACCCGGCCCATGGGCACGTGGTAGGGCGGCGCGTTGTAGGCGAAGTTGAACAGCTCCTCGAAGCCGGCATAGAGGTCGGCGGTCTCTGCCGCATCGCGCCCCATGGTGAGATGCCCGCCGATCGCCACGGCGTCGCCCGTGGACGGATTGCGGCCCGCCTTGGCAGCTTCCTCCATATAGGCATCCATCATGATCTGGATGTATTCCTCCTTTTCGGGCGATACCATGCACAACATTTTTCCGCCTTCGCGCGCCCAGAATTTTACTGTCTCGACACTGAAGGAAAACGGCGCGTAGACCGGCGGGTGGGGCTGTTGCAGTGGGCGGGGCACGATGCCGATCTCGGTAAGTTTGCCGTCATCGCCGACGCCGCGGCCCCACGCCTTGGTCGGGTTGAACTCCCAGTCGACGGCTTGTGGCACTTTCCAGAATTCGCCGTCGAAATGGACCGTCTCCTGGGTCCACAGCGCCTTGATAAGCTCCCAGCCCTCGGCAAACGCCGCACGGTTGCGCTTGTCCAGCTTCGACTTGTCTGATTCAGTCGACATCAGTCCCAGATGCTGGCCGAAGGTCGCAGTCCAGCGGGGCGTGTTGCCCCGGGTAAAGCCCGCAAACACCCGGCCGCCCGTGAAATGATCGAGCATGGCGATGTCTTCGGCGAGCTTGATCGGGTTGACGCAGGGGATGTTCATGCCGATCTGGCCGACTCGCATCCGCTCGGTGTGCTGGGCAACGAAATAATTCCACATCAGCGGGTTGGTGGTGGTTTCGATGCCCTCGACCTGCATGTGCTGCTCGGTCATGGCGAAGGCGTTGAAGCCGGCGGACTCCGCAAACTGGACTTGCTCCTTGAGCCGGGCCATCAGGATCTGGAAACGCGCCGGGTCCGAGCCCGCGAGGCCGACCTCTTCACCACGGCCGCGCATGTAGGGAATGGCTAGAATTCCGAATCGCATGGTGTCCTCCCTCGTTTGCCTGTCAGGTTTTCGGTCCGTCCGCCACGAGCCCGTTCAGGATGAAGCGCGTGAGCAGGTCGCACACTTCATCCTCGGAATAGCGCCCGATGTTCCAGTGGCGCAGCGCCCAGGCCGAGCACATGAAGTAGGCGAGGTTCGCAGCCAGGTCCGTATTCTCGACTCGAAACTCGCCAGTCTCGTTGCCCGACCGGATGATCTCCTCCCACAGCACCATGAAGTCGCGCTCGATGGCGAAGATCTTCTCCCGATTTCCGGGCGAGAGCGAGCGGGTCTCGCGGTAGACCAGGTTGATGTATTTTCGGTTCTTGCCGATGTAGCGGACATAGCTCGCGACGGCGGCCTGCATCTTCTCTATTGCGCCGCCCTCGGCCCGCAGCCCATCGCGGAAGGTCCGGAAGATTTCTTCCATGCAGCCGCTGGTGATCATGAAGAGGATATCTTCCTTCGACTTGACGTACTGATAAAGCGCCGGAATTGAGAGGTCGGCTGCCGCCGCGATCTCGCGGATCGAGGCGTCGGCATAGCCCTTGCGGATGATGACGTCGCAGGCCCCTTTGAAAATCTGATGCCGGCGCTGCTCGGGGACGCTGGCGGCGGCGCCCGGGGGTGCACTGCCGAATTCGGTGATCTCGATCACGTCTCCGCTCTTCGTATCGCCGTTGTCGGCGCCGCCCGCGTCCGTCGTAGCCTGTGACACCAGGCGATAGGTCTGGGAGATTTCCGCGATGCGCTGATCGGGCACGGGCACCCGGCCCTTCACGCTGCGAAACACCGATGTCCGCCAGGTTACAATCTCGTCGTCCGCATGCACGGCGCGCGCCTCGGCCGAGAGCACATCGCCCGCGCCGGCGCCGAAATAGCGGACCAGTCCATCGAGCGCCAACAACACCCGATCCCCCTCGAGATGGAGGTTGGCGCCCGCGCCGTTCGCCGCCCGGGCAAGTGCCCCGATCACGCTCTCATCGACCCGGCCCGAGCCCTCCAGATGGGTGGGTGCGAGATCCATCCGGGCCACGACCTTGCCGCTCTTGGGTTCGGCGACATCGATGCCGAGGTCCGAGAGAAAGCCGCTTTCCGTCGCGGAACTCTGATGGGTTTGGGTACTCATCTCTTTGAAATTCCGTTATTTTTTAACCTGAATGAGTGATCGTTCAGGTTCAATAGCGGATGAACCGTGGGCTCGTCAACAGGTTTTTTCCCGGTGTAGGCCGCCGGACCCGAAAGCGCGGTCGTATCGGTTCCGTTTTTGGATCGGGAGACGCCGACGGACCGTTCAGGCCTTTACCCGCTCGCCGGTCGGATCGTAGAACGGCCGGAGCGAGGCCTGTGCCGGGTAACGCACGCCGGCAATCTCGATCTCGAAGCCGCCAGCGGCGAGAAGCTCAGAGGTGACGCCGGCGTCATGGTGCACATAGCCCAGCCCGACCGAACGACCCACTGTGAAGCCGTAGGCACCCGAACTGATATAGCCGACGATTGTGCCGTCCTGCCAGATCAGCTCGTCGTGAACCAGCACGGGCTCAGGGTCGTCGAGCGCAAACGCGACCAGCCGCTTGGTCAGAGGGCCCGCCTCCTTTTGCGCGAGCAGCGCGTCCCGCCCCATGAACCCCCCGAGCTTATCGAAGGCTACGGTAAATCCCAGCCCCGCCTCGAGCGGCGTATCCTCAGGCGTGAGATCGAGCTCGTATTCCCGATAGGCCCGCTCAAGTCGCAGATGCTCGAGCGCGTGGTAGCCCGCGGGTACGAGACCGACATTCCCGCCCTCGGCCAGCAGCCGGTCGGCGACGTCGGGTGCGAATTCGGTCAGGACATGCAGCTCCCAACCCAGTTCGCCCACGTAGGTCAACCGGTTGGCGATCACCTGCGCATAACCGATATCGATGACTTGTGACGTCGCGAAGGGAAACGCCTGATTCGACAGATCGGCGTCGCTCAAGCGGACCAGCAACTCGCGTGACCGGGGCCCCTGCACCGAGAGGACGGCGTAGGCCCCGGTAACGTCCGCGAGCGAGACCCGCTCGTCCGCGCCCAGATGCCGTTCGATCCAGGCCTTATCGAGGGGATGGGTAGTCGCCGAGGAGATGATCAGAAAGCGATCTTCGGCGAGACGATTGACCGTGATGTCGGTCTCGATTCCGCCCCGTGTGTTCAGCATGTGGGTGTAGACCAGCTTGCCGACAGGCCTGTCGATGTTGCCGGCGCACAGCCGCTGGAGCGCGGCGCATGCGTCGCGCCCCTGGACCAGGTGCTTGCCGAACGAGCTCTGATCGAACACTACGGCGGCCTCACGGGCCGCCCGACACTCTGCCGCCGTGTAGTCGAACCAGTTTGGCCGGTGATGGGAATAGACGTTGACCGGTTCGACTCCCTCGGGCGCGAACCAGAGCGGGCGCTCCCAGCCCATCGCTTCGCCGAAGCAGGCGCGCCGCACAGCCCAGCGCTCGTGAAGCACGCTCGCGCGCACCGGCCGGCCCGCCATACGCTGCTTGTAAGGGTAGTGGGGTTGATAGTGCAGGCCGAGAGATTCGCCGGCGCGGACGCGCAAATACGCCAGGTTGTTCTGGAAGGGGTGAAATCGCGCGACATCGACGAAGGAGAGATCCATGGTCGCTTCGCCTTCGACGATCCATTCGGCCAGCGCCCGGCCTGCGCCCGCGCCAAACTCGATGCCTTCGGAGTTGTAGCCCGCCGAAATGAAGCAGTTGGGCAGACCCGGCGCCTCGCCGATCATGAACAGCAGGTCCGGGGTAAAGCTCTCCGGGCCGTTCATGAACTTGCCGATCCCCGCTTCGCCCAAGGCGGGAAGAATCTCCATGGCTTTCCCAAAGGGCAACGCGAAGTGGTCCCAATCCTCGGCCAACTCCATGAAGGCCTGCTCTGCGGGCAGCCTCTCCATGGGCAGGGGCTTGCCCTGGGGCTCGAAGCTCCCCACCAGGAGCTTTCCGGCGTCCTCCTTGATGTAGACGTAGCCGTCCGTATCGCGCAAGACCGGCAGGGTCGGCAGGACGAATTCGAGCGGCTCGGTCACGACGTACATATGCTCGCACGGATACAGCGGCACGCGAATGCCCAGCCGGGCGGCGAGCTCGCGGGTCCACAGGCCGCAGGCCAGCACCAGGGTTTCGCACTCGATCGCTCCGCCGGCGTGCTCAACCCGATAGGCGCCCGATGGCAGGCGCTCGAGCCCACTGACGGGGGTCTCCTCGAAGACACGCGCGCCCTTCTGTTTGGCACCCGCGATCAGGGACATGGCGGTATCGACGGGATTGGTCTGGCCGTCCTTGGGAATATAGATCGCCCCCTCGACGAGGTGCTCGTCGATCGCCGGATAAAGCGCCTTCGCTTCGCCCGGTCCGATCATATGGGCATCGATTCCGAAGCTCTTGGCGATGGTCGCGAGATGACTGGTCTCGTAGAGCCGATCCTTGGTTCGGGCAACTCCCAGGGTGCCGTTTTGCTTGAAACCCGTGGCCTGGCCGGTCTCGGCTTCGAGGTTGGCATAAAGCTCCACATTGTAACGGGCGAGCTCAGTGAGGCTGTGACTGCTCCGGAGCTGCATGATGAGTCCGGCGGCATGCCAGGTGGTTCCCGATGTCAGCGTGTTGCGCTCGAGCAGCACGATGTCCACAACGCCGAGCTTGGTGAGGTGGTAGGCAAGGCTGCTGCCCGCCACGCCGCCGCCTATGACGACCACCTGTGCGTGGCCGGGTACGGTATCGGCCATCATTGCATCTGGTCAGAGCACCGCGCAGACCCGGTAATCGACGCTCGTGGCCGTTTCCTTGCCGACTCCGACGGCGATTAGCCGGTTGAGCCAGCCATAGCTCTCGGACCCCGTCTCGAAGCGGGGCGTGGTGCGGAAATAGATTTCGTCCGGGGCTACCGCCTCGCCCTTTTCCAGGCGTACCGCGACGTCGGATTCGGCGTGGATGATGCCGTCATAGGTCATGTAGATCAGCGCACCGTCGTCGGTTTCGAGGGTGAGACGAACATCGAGCAACTGGGTCGCATCCGAGATCCAGTTCACCCAATCGGCGCCGCTCAGCACGGTTCCCTTGAGTTTCGGCCCCTCGAAGCTGCCGCCGTCGACGACGTAGACCGTGCGTTTGCCGGTCGGTATCGGTCCGATCTCCTGGATCGCGCCCAGCGCGAGATGGATGTCGAACAGGGGCTCTGTTTTCAGGTCGAGCATTGGCGCGGGTCCTCCCTGGCGTGTCGTCTCAGCGGTTCAGCGCCTTCACGATCTTCTCGGGCGTGATCGGCAGATCATGGATGCGCACGCCGATGGTGTCGACGACGGCGTTGGCGATTGCGGGCGCAACAGGGGTCAGGGCGGGCTCGCCGATACCCTTGGCACCGAACGGGCCGAGGCCGCTCCGCGACTCGAGGATAATGCTTTTGATCGGGGGCAGGTCCATCGAGGTGGGAATGAGGTATTCGCTGAACGACGGCGTGGCGAGCTGGCCGTCGCGGTAGACCATCTCCTCGCTGAGCGCGTAGCCCTGGCCTTGGGCGACGCCGCCCTCGATCTGCCCCTCGACGGCGACCGGGTTGATCGCTTGGCCCACGTCGTGGGCCGAGACGTGCTTGAGGACGGTGATCTCGCCGGTCTCCGTATCGACCGCAACTTCGGCCGCGTGCGCGCCAAAGGCATAGTCGGGATGGGCCTGGCCCTGGCCGGTCTCGGGATCGAGCTTGTCCGTGAACGGGGCGCGGAACATTACCAGTTCCGAGCGGTGGACGCCGTCAGCAGCGCACAGCTTGACCAGCTCAACGAAGGGCATGGCCTTGTCGGGCTCGGTGACGGCGAAGACCTCGTTGTCGGCCATGTCGATTTCGCCGGGTTCGACACCGAATTCCGTTGCCGCGCGATCGATCAACCGGCCGCGCAGGGTGTCCGCGGCCTGGCGCACCGCGTTACCGGTCATGTAGAGCGCGCGGGTCGCCGTCGTCGTACCGGCCAGCGGCGTGACTGCGGAATCGCTGTTATAGATCACCACGTCGTCGAGCGTGACGCCGAGGATTTCCGCGGCAATCTGGCCCAGCGCCGAGGTCTGGCCGGCGCCGATGTCGGTTACGCCCGAGCGCACCACGACCGTCCCGTCGACCTCGACGCCGACCCAGGCCTCCGAGGTGTCGTGCAGGAAGGTGAGCCGCCCGTAGCTCTGTTGATAGGCGGCGACGCCCCGGCCGATCTTGACCGGCCCGTCCGCCGCGCTCGACTCGCCCAGCGCCGCCCAGGCTTCGTCGACGCATTGTTCGGTCCAGATTGCGCTCGGCGCCCTGAATCCCGTCGAATTCGGCTCGCCCGACTGCAGGTAGTTGCGTCGGCGGAGCTCGATCCGGTCGATCCCGAGTTTGGCCGCGATCTCGTCCATCTGCTGCTCGTAGGCGATACAGGCCTGGGCCGCGCCGAAGCCCCGGAACGCGCTGGTGTACATGTTGTTGGTGGCGACGGCCTTGGCGTCGACGTCGAGGTTGTCGACACGGTAGGGCCCGGGGGCCGCCACCGCCGCATAGAGCAGCACATAGGGGCTCAGGAACACGTAGGCGCCCGCATCGGCGATGAACTTGACGGCGACCGCCGTGATCTTTCCGTCGTTCGTCACGCCCGTGCGGTAGGTCATCAGGAAGGGGTGGCGGTCGCCGTGACCCATGAACGAATCTTCCCGGCTGAATTCGAGGCGGACCGGCCGACCGGTATGCTTTGCGAGCAATGCCAGATAAATCTCGACGGTAATGTCTTCCTTGCCGCCGAAGCCCCCGCCGATCATAGCGCCCCGGATGCGCACCTTGTTGTGCGGCACGCCCACGGCATCGGCGATGAAGCGGAAATGCTCGATCACCTGGGTCGACACCCGAAGGTTGATCACGTCGTTTTCGTCGGTCCAGGCAAGGCCGACCTCGGGCTCGAGGAAGGCGTGCTCGATGAACTGGGTGCGAAAGGTGTTTTCGACGATGAGATCGGCGGCGGCGAAGCCCGCCGCCATATCGCCTTTCCGGATCTTGTGCTCGGCAACGATATTGTCGGTGCTCTGGACCACGGGCGCACCGTCTTCGAGCGCGGCTTCCATGTCGTAGACGCCGGGGATTTCCTCGAGATCGAACGCGACGAGCTCCATGGCCTGCTCGGCGATGTCGAGGGTTTCGGCGGCAATCAGGGCGAGTGGTTCGCCGTGATAGCGAATCCGCTCGCGGACCAGGATCTGCTGATCGGTCTTGAGCCGTGCCTGGCCGGTCTGGCCGGGCATGTCCGTGGGCGCCAGCCGGTCGGGCAGTTCGGCCGAGGTCAGCACGCAGACGACGCCAGGGAGAGCCCGCGCTTTCGAGACGTCGATCCGGCGCAGCTTGGCGCTCGCGAGCGGGCTGCGCAGCGCCACCGCGTGCAGCATGCCGGGCATGCTGTAATCGCCCGCGTAGGGTGTCTTGCCGAGCGCCTTGCCGGGCGCATCGGTCCGGGTCAGGGGCTTGCCGACCTGCCGGAACTCGACATTGACCGCCTGATCCGCTTGTCCGGTCTCGGTCATGGCACCGTCTCCTCTCCGCGCATCACGGCGGCGGCCTCTTCGACCGCCAGAAAAATCTTGGCGTAACCCGTGCAACGGCAAAGGTTGCCGCCGAGCGCAAGGCGGATGTCGTCGACCGTCGGCGTTGGCGTCCGGCTCAGCAGCGACTGGGCGGCGATGATCAGACCCGGTGTGCAATAGCCGCATTGCGCCGCGCCCGTATCGGCAAAGGCCTGTTGCAGGGGGTGCATATCGTCGCGCCGGCCCAGCCCGGCGCAGGTCGTAATGTCCTTGTTTTCCGCCGTCCAGGCCAGTGTCAGGCAGGCATCGAGCGCCTCGCCGTCGACCAGCACCGCGCAGGCGCCACAATCACCCTTTTCGCAACCGCGTTTGACGTCGACGAATCCCGCGTCACGTAGCGCCTCCAAAAGTGTCCGATGGGGCGGCACCTCGACCTCGACCGCCCGGCCGTTGATTTTCAGTATGAACCGTTTTGCCCGCGCCATCCGCTTGTCTCCCGTCAACCGACCGTCGCCCACGCCTGGGCAATCAGGCGCCGGGTGAGCATATGGACCGTATGGGCACGATATTCGCCCGATGCGCGCACATCGTCGATCGGGTCGCACTCGGCTGCCGCGAGACGCCCTGCCTGGTCGATCAGATCCGCCGTCAGGGTCTCGCCCTCGAGCAGCGCTTCGGCCTTCTTCGCCCGCAGGATGACCGGGGCAACTGCGCCCAGCGCAATGCGGACTTTGGTACAGGTTCTCCCTGAAGCGGCGAGCATGACGGAAACGCCGGTTACCGTTATGGCATCGCCTTTGCGCCGGCCAAGCTTGCAGAACAGGTCTGTCGAATTCTCGGGCGGCCGTTCCCAGCTCACCTTCGTGATCAGCTCGTCCGCGCGACGCACGTCGTCCTTGTAGCCCCGGTAATAGGCGTCAAGCGGGACCGTGCGCTCTCCGGCAACACTGGCGAGCGTGACCTCTGCATCCAGCGCCAACAGGGGAGGCACGAGATCCGCCGCGGGCGAGCCGTAGGCGATGTTGCCCGCAACCGTGGCTGCGTTTCGGACCATCTGGCCGCCGAACACCCGGGCGGCCTCGACGAGCGAGGGCCGCGCCGCCTCGACTTCGGCCGATTCCAGGAGGTCGGTCACCGTCGTGCCGCCGCCGATGGTGAGCCGTGCGCCGCCGTTCGAAATCCCGCGCAGCTTGTGCAGGCGGTCGAGCGAAACGACACGTTTGGGGCGCTCACGCTTCGCGCGGATATCGACGATCAGGTTGGTTCCGCCCGCCAAGGGCGTAGCGGGCTCATCGCCGCCCTCGGCCAGCATGGCCAAGGCGTCTTCGAGCCGGTCTGGAATCTCGAGATCGAAGTCCGCGTACATGTCTCTCCCCGATCCGACCCTAGCAAGAAAACGCAGCCGGGGGATTCGAATCCGTGACGTGAAGCCGACGCTCCCGGTCCGAGGCAATTCAATTCGCCGACGGCGGAATCGTCGTAGGTCACAACAACCGGTTATCAAGCTATAGTCAGGTGGTGTGAGAATGCCGGGGACACTATCGGTGACTAAGACACTTGCAGAAATTCTGGGCGCGGAGGCCGTGGAAGCCGTGATGCGGCCCACGGCGGATGCCGCCGGCATGCCGTCGACGGCCTATACGAGCGAGGCGTTCTTCGAACTCGAGAATGCCAGTCTGTGGCGCAAGACCTGGGTTTGCGCCGGCTTTGCCCACGACATCCCAAACGCCGGGGATGCGGCGCCCGTCGAGCTTGCGGGCGTGCCGCTCATGCTGGTGCGCACGCAGGACGGCGCGATCAATGTTTTCTTCAACGCCTGCCGGCACCGCAGCATGAAGGTTTTGCCAGAGGCACGAAAAGCTTGTGCCCGGCTGACCTGCCCTTATCACGGTTGGAGCTACGACCTCGACGGCAACCTGACGGCCACGCCCCGTTTCGGCGGTCCCGGTATCGACACCATCGAACACCACGATCGCTCCAAACTGGGCCTCGTCCCGGTTCGAGCCGAGCAGTGGCATGATTGGATTTTCGTCAATATCGACGGCACGGCGGCGCCGTTCGCCGACTACGCCAAGCCGATCATCGAACGGCTGGCCCCCTACGATCTCTCGGCATTGCGCCATGCCGTAACCATCGACTTCGACATCAAGGCCAACTGGAAACTGGTCCAGGAAAACTTCGTCGAGTGCTATCACAACTGTTTCGTCCACCCCGCGATCGATCGGGTTGTCCCGGCGACCGATCATCACATGGTCACGGACGGCCAGGTCGTGGGGCTGGGCAACCGCTCGCCCATCGACGACGACCCCGAGACCTGCCTGCCGTGCTTTCCGAACTTGCCCGACGAATTGCTCGAAGACGGCCACTACTACCAGCTGTTTCCGAGCCTCGACATCGACGTCTGGCGTAACCAGGCGACCACCATGCAGGTTCTGCCCGCCGCTCCCGACCGCACGGTCGAACGCTACGACATCTACCTGATCGGCGAAGCCGCGACGGACGCCAAATTCGAGACCCGGCGCCAGGAGGTGATCGACCTGTGGATGCTGGTCAACGACGAGGATGTCAAAGTCGTCGAGCGGCTGCAGGACGGCCACCGGGCGAACGTCTCGAAGGGCGGTGTCTATTCGCCCTATTGGGAGACCACGGTGCACCATTTCCACCGCCTCGTGCTCGACGCGCTACGCTGACCCGGTCGCGCGCCCAGCCCAAACCGGATATCACGCCATGAGCGAGAGTTTCCCCCATCTCTTCGAGCCCTTCCGGCTTGGCCCGCTGGCACTGAAAAACCGCGTCTTCGTTCCCGGTCACGGCACTTCGATGTGCTACGGCTGCAAGGCCACCGACCAGTTGATCGCCTATCACGAGCGCCGCGCGAAAGGCGGCGTCGGGTTGATCGTCACGGAAGTCCAGATGGTCCACGAAACGGCGATCTTCTCGGACGTGTTGATGACGGTCATCGACGATTCGTGCATCCCGCCCCTGGCAAAGCTCGCGGATGCCGTTCACGGTCACGACTGCGCGCTGATCGGCCAGCTGTTTCACCCGGGCCGTGTTATGCGCTCCTCGGTCGACGGCAGTCTCAGCGTTGCCCTCGCACCGTCCGAAATCCCCGATCATTCCTTCCACATCTCGCCCCGTCCCGTGCCTGTCGACCTGATCTGGGAGATCGTCGAGGCCTTCGCCTCGGGCGGAAGGCGGATGGTCGAGGCGGGCTTCGACGGCGTCGAGCTGATCGGCAGTCACGGCTATCTTATCAGCCAGTTTCTCAATCCCCGCCTCAACCGGCGCGAGGACGACTTCGGCGGCGACTTCGAGCGCCGCCTGCGGTTCCTGCGCGAAATCCTCGATGCCTGCCGCAGAGCGATCGGGCCCGACAAGGTTCTCGGCATGCGCATCTCGGGCGACGAGATGGACGAGGAAGGCCTTCGTCCCGACGAGGTCCTGGCCGTCTGCAAGGCGCTCGATACCGAAGGCGTGCTCGATTACGTCAACATCATTTCCGGTACCATGGGATCACCGTCCGGCATGGTCCATGTCATTCCGCCTTCGCCGATCACGACCTCCTACGTCGCACCGATCGCCGCTCCGATCAAGGCTGCGCTCGACATGCCCGTGCTCGTGGCGGGGCGGATCAACACCGCTCAGGAAGCCGAGCGAACTCTGGCCGAGGGCCAAGCGGATATGTGCGGGCTCGTTCGCGCCCATATCTGCGATCCCGACTTCGTAAGTAAGGCACAAACGGGTCGCGCGGAGGACATTCGCGCCTGCATCGGCTGCGACCAGGCCTGCATCGGCCACATGATGGCCTACCACCCGATTTCTTGCATTCAGCGGCCCGAAACCGGGCGCGAGCGCGAATTCGACGCCAAGCCAGCGGCCGAGCATCCCGGCACAATCTGGGTTGTGGGTGGCGGTCCCGGCGGCATGAAGGCGGCCGCCGTTGCGGCGGAGCGGGGCCACGCCGTCACCCTGTTCGAGAAGGCCGAACGCCTGGGCGGCCAAGCGTTGCTCGCCCAGATGCTCCCCGACCGGGAAGAGTTCGGCGGCATCGTCACGAACTTCGTCCACGAGGTCGAACGCCAGGACGTGACCGTAAGGCTACGCACCGAGGTGATGCCCGAGATGATCCGCGATGCGGCGCCCGACGCGGTGATCCTGGCCACCGGCGGCATGCCCCGCATGCCCGAGATGGAGACCGACGAGGAGGCTCACGTCGTCGATGCCTGGTCGGTGATCAAGGACGAGGCCAATGTCGGCCACAGGGTCGTGATCGCCGATTGGCGCTGCGACTGGATCGGCATGGGCGTCGCCGCCAAGCTCGCGCAAGCGGGCTGCGCCGTGCGCCTCGCGGTGGGCGGCGTGACGCCAGGCGAGATCCTGCCGCTCATGGTGCGCGACCACTGGCTGGGAACCCTCCACCGGCTGGGTATCGAGATCGTTGCCAACGTCCGTATCGCGGGCGCCGACGGGGATTCGGTTTATTTCAGTCATCGCGCGAGCGGCGAGCCGGTGATCTGCGAGGCGGTCGACACGCTTGTCCTCGCTCAGGGCAACCGCCGCGTCGCCGACCTCGAAGACGCGCTCACGGATTACCCCGGCCGGGTGATTCCTATCGGCGATTGCCTTGCGCCCCGTTCCTGCGAAGAAGCCGTGTTCGAAGGCCTCAAGGCGGGTATGGCGGTTTGACGGCGGGATTTGTGCGCTCACTCGACCCCATAGGCCCCGTTCATTCGGGCGATCCGAAGCAAATATTGTAGGACGGACGGGGACCGATGAATTTTACGATTCGCGCCGCGGTCAAATCGGACGCCGAACAAGTTGCCGCCCTGGAAGCCGAGTTCGCCGCATATCTTCGGGATCTCGGCGATACGACCGACAGCCAGTTCTCGGCGCATGCCTATAGGCGTGATGGCTTTGGGCTCGTTCCGGCATTCTTCGGGCTGGTTGCGCAATCGAACGCGAACCTGATCGGATACCTGCTCTACAACTTTGGTTACGACGTTGAATTGGCAGCCAGGACGTTGACCATAATCGACCTCTACGTCGGGGAGAAATATCGCAGGCACGGCGTGGGAAAGGCGCTGATGACGCATGCAAAGCAGGTGTGTCGTGAAATCGATATCGGGGAGCTCCTGTGGTCGGTCTACAAGTGGAATCCATCGGCGCACGCGTTTTATAAACAGCTCGGCGCGAAAGACATCGCCGACGAGGATTATATGTATCTTGAGGTATCTTGAGGCGAGCGCTTGGGGCTGGAGCGGCCAAATGACACACCCGTGATGAGATCCGATCGTCTTTGACAGTTCGAGTGTCCGGTATCGGACCAGTTTGCCGGGGCTATACGGCTACAAGTTCGACATTCGTATCTATGTCAGGTCCTTGGGCCGCACGAAACGGACCAGACGGCCGGCGCCGACGACAACCCTGGCCCAGGAGTCCGTATCGAATTCGATTATGGCAAGAGTGGCGGTCGGAAATATTTTGGCCAGGCGCCGCATCGGTTTCTTCTTCGACTCCGGACCGGCGAGTGAGCGGGCAAACCGTTCCAGGCTCGGGTTGTGGCCGATTATCATCAGCCGTTCGACGTCGTCCGGAACATCGTGCAGCGCGCCGAGCAGGCGTTCAGGCGTTGCCATGTAAACCCGCATTTCCCAAGTGACCGCTTCGCCTGATGCCTGATTGGCACGATTCTGCTACAAGAATCACTGGCTTGAGGGTGTCGGAGGGCGGCTCGGATGCGGAACCCGGAGGGTGAATCGGATCATGGGCCACTCCGGCCCCTTTTCGACCGCCGCCTGAAACTGGAGTTCCACGGATCGCAGGTGACCTCCGACGCGGGGTTGCTCGCTTATCGCGAACTGGACGACGCGCTCGGGCTGACCGCACTGGCGGGCGGCGTGCTCGCGGATAGCCGCACAGGCAGGAACGGCTGGCACGGCATCGTCAGTCTCCTTCGCCAGTCCGTCTATGGGCGTCTCGCCGGCTACGAGGATGTCAACGACGCCGACCGGCTCGGGCGTGATCCCGCGATGCGCTGGATCGTCGGCGGCAAGGCGGTCGAGCGCGGCGGGGCATCGACCAGCCAGATGGGGCGGTTCGAGACCGAGCTGCTGGCGAACAACGAGAACCTCGCGGCCCTTGCGGACCTGTCGGGGACGTGGATCGACCGGGTTCACGACCACGATCCGCCGAGGCGCGTGGTGCTCGACATGGACAACTCCGTCAGCCCGGGGTGTGTCCGATTGTCTGTGTAAGTGACGCCGTGGGCGACATTGTTTCCGGCCTCAGCGCGCTGAGGCCGGAAAGCGATCCTCGAACAGGATCGCAAACTGCCCCATTGCGGCGGTCCATTCAATAGGCCGTTTCCAGCCGACACCGGCATTGCGGATCGCCAGGAACAACAGCTTGACCGCCGCCTCGTCGTTGGGGAAGCTACCGCGTGTCTTGATGATCTTGCGCAAAGATCGGTGCAGGCTCTCCAGCGCGTTGGTGGTGTAGATCATCTTGCGGATCGCCGGCGGGAACGCGAACATCGGCACCACCTGCTCCCAGGCGCGGCGCCAGCTGGGCGCGATCGCCGGATAGCGCTCGCCCCATTTGGCCTCGAACTCGTCGAGCTTGGCCGCCGCGGTCTCGGCGGTTTCGGCGCGGTAGATCGCCTTGATATCGGGCATGATCCTCTTTCGGTCCTTCCACGACACGAACGCCAGCGAACTGCGGATCAGATGCACGATGCAGGTCTGCACCGTGGTCTCGGGGAACACCGTTGTTATCGCCTCGGGGAAGCCCTTGAGGCCGTCGACCACGGCGATCAGGATGTCAGCGACGCCGCGGGTCTTGAGGTCGTTCATCACCTTGAGCCAGAACTTGGCGCCTTCGGTCTGCTCGATCCACAGCCCGAGAACCTCCTTCTCGCCTTCAGCGGTGAGGGCCAGTGCAACGTAGACTGCTTTGTTGCGCACCAGGCCTTCGTCGCGGATCTTGACCCGCAGCGCGTCAAAGAACACCACCGGATAGACCGCATCGAGCGGTCGGTTCTGCCATTCGCGGACCTCCTCGAGTACCGCGTCGGTGACCCGGCTGATCAGGTCCGGCGAAACCGCGACCCCGTAAAGCTCCTGCAGATGGCCACGTATCTCGCGCACCGTCATGCCGCGGGCATACAGCGACACGATGCGATCGTCGAAGCCCTCGAGACGGCGTTCGCCCTTGGGCACGATCAGCGGGTCGAACGTGCCGGTGCGGTCGCGCGGCACGGCGATATCGATCTCGCCATCCTCGCTCAGCACCGTCTTGTCCGAGTAGCCGTTGCGGCTGTTACCCGTGCCGCGACCGGCCGGGTCACCCTTCTCGTAGCCCAGGTGATCGCTCAGCTCGGCGTCAAGCGCCCGCTCCAAGAGCACCGCCTTGAGCTGCTTGAACAGCCCGTCTTCGCCCAGCAGGTCATCCGGCTTCTCGTAATCGGCCAGAAGTTCGTCCAGAAGTTCAGGTCTGATAGTCCTCATCGTAGGTCCTCCCATACTAAATATTGGACCCACGGCACTCATTTACACAAGATATCTGACACTCTCTCAGCCCGACATTCGGTGAGCAGGAGGGCACGGCCTATAACGGCCACTTCGGCTGCACCTGCTATCACCCGCTGTTCGTGTTCAACCAGTTCGGCGATCTGGAGCGTTGCGCGCTGCGCCCCGGCAACGTGCACAGCGCCCACGGATGGCGTGATGTCCTGGTACCGGTGGTCGAACGTTACAAGGAACGAGCCATCCGCCTCTACTTCCGCGGCGATGCGGCCTTCGCCTCACCGGAGATCTACGACTACCTCGAAGCCGAAGGCATGCTCTACGCCATCCGGCTGCCCGCCAACAAGGTGCTGCAAGAGAGCATCGCTCATCTCCTGAAGCGCCCCGTCGGCAGGCCGCCCAAGGACGTGCGCCGGTATCATGCCAGCTTCAGTTATCAGGCCGGAACCTGGGACAAGCCCCGCCGCATCGTCGCCAAGGTCGAGTGGCATCCGGGTGAGTTGTACCCGAGGGTCGGGTTCATAGTCACCAACCTGGGCCGCCCTGCCGAGCGGGTGGTCGCGTTCTACAATCAGCGCGGCACGGCTGAGCACTGGATCAAGGAGGGCAAAAACGCGATCCGGTGGACACGCCTGTCGTGCCGCAGGTTCGACCACAATGCCGTTCGCCTCCAGCTTCACGCGCTCGCTTACAACCTCGGCAACTTCATGCGCACCCTCGCGCTGCCCGATGCCGTGAAACAGTGGTCACTGACCAGCCTGCGAGAGAAGCTCATCAAGATCGGAGCGAAGATCGTGCGCCACGGGCGCTACGTCACGTTCCAGATGGCCGAGGTTGTCATTCCTCGTGACCTGTTCGCCGACATCCTGCGCCGTATCGACCGGCTCAGGCCGCCGCCAGCCCCGGCATGAGCGACGGCACCCCGTTCCTTCGCGTCGCCGCCGACAGGATCGGTGCGCCCGGATCGCCGGCAAAAATGCCATTCCGCGCCACCAACGCCGCCAATTGGTCCTCAATCATCCGGCTCGGCGCGAAGATGGCCGTCATTCGAAGGCAAATTGCACGTCGAGCGGTGTCGAGCCACACTCAACGGGCTGGGAGGGTTCCATATGGGGAATCCCGGTTGAAACGTCGCTGAAAGCCATGGTTTATGATGGCGTAACCGTTTGTTTGGGAGCTGGAATCGAATATCTGTCTCATACTCCGAGAGTGCGTTATGCGAGCGTGGGAGACCGCTTTGGCGACAACGCCGTCCATGATCCCGCCCGACTGGACTATCAGGATGCATTCGGGTTCTTCAGTGCGCTATCCGTCGGAGTCGCTTTCTAACGGGCGTGTGAGACAAAGATTCCGTAAGGGGTCCGATGGGCGCCTTGCCCGCCACACCGTTACGGGCGGAGAAGGCCATAAGCGTCTTCTAGGAATTGGATTTCAAGGTGGGTGTGAGTCATGGTCCTGGAAATGATCGCGCTTTTGGCTTTGGGAACTGCACTGATCTTCTTGATCTAGAGCGTTTTCTGACCTGATTAAATCTTAGGGGATTCCCACTGAATGGTCCCGACGACAACGCAGCAATGGTCGCGGATGTCGTGCGGACGGATATGGGTGAAGTCTGTGATGTCGAACACGCGCACTCGGCCGTCGAAGGCCTCGTCCAGAACACTGCGGTAGGGGTGGTGCCGGTTCTTCAGCGCCTCGGCTGTCTGGCGTCGGATCGTGTTGGTCGGGACCAGCCACAGCGCCATCGGCCAGTCCTTCTCCATCCAGGCGTCTCGGGCGACGGCGACGGCATGGGCGGCGAGAATCGTCTTGCCGCCGCCCGTGGGCAAACGAAGGCAGACGTAGGGAACTGAGAACGGCGGCGCAATAATCCCCCACTGAAGCGGCCGGTTGATCCGGCTGTGGCGGACCAAAATGGGACCGTCTATAGCCTTCTGTCAGAGCTGCTCTGACTGGAAGGCGGGGGGATGTATCGGGTGGATTTGTACGCGCGGGTTCGGCGGGCGTGTCGTGTCGAGGGAATGAGCAGTAAAGGCTCTCTTGCGCCTCGACCGGAACCATGCCGTTCAATGCCGGCGCGATCAGCCGCCAGGTCTCGCGCGCCCGATGTGCGCTTGAGCAGAGCACCAGTTCTGACGGGTGCTCGTTGTCCGCGATGTATTGACCCATGCGCGGCGATGCGATGCGACCACGCGGCGCCAAGGGGCGATCGACGTCTTTGAGCGATGGATCGTCCCAACAGGATTTGGCGTGGCGCAGGAGATAGAGCGTCTTCACGGAGTAACCCATCCCTCGGTTGGAACGATAATGCCAATCCGCTACGACTCCGGGACTGGTCCAAGCCCGCTCCGGCGGCTATCGTTAGTAGCAAATGGGCGCGGCCGACGGTCGGACCGGAGCCTTTGGGCCAGTCGGGAGAGACATACCATGGTTATGAAGCGATTTATCATCGAGCGGGACATTCCCGAGGTCGGCAGCCTCGATCGCGAGCAACTGCGCGGCGCGGCACAAAAATCCAACGAGGCGCTGGCCCACCTCGCGCCCGACAACCAATGGATCGAATCGTTCGTTGCCGGCGACAAGACCTTCTGTGTCTATCTGGCCACGGACGAAGCGCTCATCCACAAGCACGCGGAAATCAGCGGCTTCCCGGCAACCACGGTGACGGAGGTTCGCAAGATGATCGACCCCACCACGGCGAAGCCAGACTAAACGAGGCTTGGCGCCACGAATCCCGAGGGAGGACTTCATGGACCCGATCTGGCGTTGGCCGATCGCGCACCAGCAGTTTCCATCCGCGAGCGCGGGCCCGCTGAGCTTCGTCGGCGGCGCCGGCGATTTCGATGCCGTCGGCACAATCCGCAATCCCGGCGACCTCGACGCCCAGATCGAGGGCGCGCTCGCCAACGTCGCGGCGGCCCTCGCGGGCGAAGGGTGCGGCTTCGCCGACGTGGTTCGCTTCAAGGCGTTCTACACCGGCGAGATGGACGACTGGCCGATCATCGCCGCGCTCGCCCGGGCTGCGCCCGACGATCCGATACCGGCAATTTCTACTCTGCCCGTACCCCATCAACCGTTCGCGGGCCAGCGCGTCCAGATCCAGGCGATCGCCCAACGGGGCTGGCGGGCGTTCGACGACGTCCGGGTTGCGGACCGGCCGGTGCCGCCCGCTTACCGCGATCTGTTTGGAGGCCAAGCGGTAACCGGGGGCTTGCGGGCCGGTGAATTCCTGACGCTCTCCAACCGCACGGCCGCCGACGAGACCGACACGATTGCAGCACCCGGCGATGCGCAGGCGCAGAGCCACGTTATCCAGGAGACCCACGAAAATACCCTGGCCCGGCTCGGCGCCTCGCTGCAGGACAGCGTCAAGATGGAGGGCTACTACTACGGCGACACCACCGGTCAGTGGGCGGAGATCGCGAAGGCCAGAGCCGCACGAATCCGAGAGCCCGGGCCGTGCGGGACGGTCGTGCCCTGCCACACGCTCTATCCCGAGGGTGCCGCGACCAAGATCGAGCATCTGGGCTTTCGGGAGAGCTGGAACGGCTTCGATAAATACATCCCGCGCGACGATCGCTGGCCCAAGCGGGTATGGGACTGGCCGATTCCCCTGCCCTACCGCCAGGGACAGAGGCTGCGCGGCACGATCTGGACGGGCGGTCAGGTACCCTGGCCGCCCTATTCCAACACTGGCGCGTGGCGCTATCCCGGCGACCTGGTGGCACAGACCCAATTCGTGCTCTCCTATGTGGCCGACATCCTGCGGGGCTTCGAACGGGGCTTTGCCGACCTCAAGCTGCTGACCTGTTACTTTACGTCGGACGGCTCGCCCGACGAGACCCACCGCTTCATCGACACCGTGGCGGGCACCCTGGGCTGCGCGCTGCCGCCCATGACCCTGGTGCCCCAGCCCTACATGCACGACCCCGGCGCCACGGTAGAGATATGGGGCATTGCCCAGGACTAGGCCGCTACAGGACCTGGCGGGCGAATATGAGTTGGTGAAGGAAAATCAGTTATGAAAGTCGCCGTCGTGACAGGCTCGGCTTCGGGTATCGGCGCCGCGGTCGCCACGCGCCTCGCGGGCGATGGTTATAACGTCGCCGTCAACTACACGGTCAGCCGCGAAGAGGCCGAGGAGACCGTCGCGGCCTGCAAGGCGAAGGGAGCTCAAGCGTTGATCGTGCAGGCCGACGTTTCCGACGACGCGCAATGCCGGGCGCTGGTCCAGGCGGCGCTCGACGAATGGGACCGGATCGATGCGCTGGTCAACAACGCCGGCAAGACCAAGTTCGTCAAGATGTCCGATCTCGACGACCTCTCGGCCGCGGATTTCGAGTCGATCTTCGCGGTCAATCTCGTGGGCGCCTTCCAGATGACCCGGGCCGCGGCACCGGCGCTGCGCGATGCCGGCGGCGCGGTGGTCAACGTCTCCTCGCTTTCGGCCTATACCGGTGCGGGCAGCTCGATCGCCTATTCAGCATCGAAGGGCGCGCTCAATACGATGACCCTTTCGCTGGCCCAGGCGCTGGCGCCCGAGGTGCGCGTGAACGGCATCTGCCCGGGCTATGTGGATACCCGCTGGATGCAGCGGGCCATGGAACCCGACTCCTACGAGCGGTTCCTCGCGGGTTTGTGCAAGAAAGCGCCGCTCGGCCTGGTGAGCGAGGCGGATGACGTTGCGGACGCCGTTTGCTGGTTCATCGAGGGCGCCCGCGCAGTCACCGGCGAGCTGCTCACGGTCGATGCCGGCATGCACCTGATCATGGGTTAGCCGGGCGGCGCGCGGCCGATCCTCATTCCGCCGGGAGAACTCTGACCAGCGTTGCCATGGTGCCCCGCTTGGTCTCGAAGGTGAATTTCACGACCACGCCGTCGGCGCCGTACCACACCGCGCCTTCGCGCTGATCCGAGCCGTCGGGTGTGCCGTAGATGACGTCGAGGCGCCGGACGGGAAGGCTTTGCCCCTCGATCGCGAGGGTCTCCGTGACAGGCGCGCCCGTCGTGAACACCTTGGTACGACCCTTCAGCGGGTTGAGCAGACGGCCCCGGGTCAGCGCCGCCTCGCACCAGACGGTCCAGGACAGCAGGGTCGCATCGATTTGCGCCGGCGGGTCGCCCTCTTTTTCCAGCAGCAACGCCTCGCCGTCGGGCTCGACGACGACGACATGCTCGCGCCCGTTGTCCACGGTGCGCCCGGCGAAGCGTTCGAATGCGCCGTCGCGCCAGATCTCTTCCGAGTCGTGGCGGTAGTCGAGGACCGGGATGAAGAAAAGCGCACGCACCTCGATCTCGATCTGCGTGCGGATGACCGTGGCGCCCGGCTCTTCGGCGACGGCGATGGCCAGCCGACCTACCTCGTCGCCTTCGTGATAGACGCGATAGCGGAATTCGCCGGGAGGCGGTGCACAGGCCGGATCATCGGCCGCGGTCGGGTGCCCGGTCCAGAGCACGGCCAACAGCGCAGCCGCGACGATCGTAACGCGCATCGCGGCAACCGCTCCTAGACCATCTCGAGGGCGACATCGCCGCCGCCCACGAGCATATGCAGGCCCGCCTCGTCGAGCGCGTAGGTCCCGCCTTGGATGATGCCGATCGCTTCGTTTTCGAGCTCGAGACAGGCGTGCAGCACGAACACCATGCCCGGCGCAAGCCGCTGTTCGATGCCCCGGGTAATCTGCAGGGTTTCGAGCCAGATCGGCGGGTAGGCGATGCCGACGCCGTAGCCGAAGCGCATCATCGCGGCGCCCTCCAGACCGGCGGCCCGCAGGGGCTCGAGCGAAGCCTCCTCGACCTCCGCCACGGGCGTCCCCGGCCGGACCGCGGCAATGCTGGCCGCGAGCGACGCCCGGGCCAGCTCGTAGATCTCGCGAACCCGCGGGCCCGGCTCGCCCGCGGCCAGGCTGTGTATCGCGACGGCGTGATAGCGCGCGGCAACCCCGGCAAACTCGAGATGAACCGGATCGCCCGGCTCGATGACCCGCTCCCGGGGCGTCGCGTGACCGCCGGGAGTACGCGGGCCGGTCGCGAGCTCCGTCGGGATCGCCTCGTAGTCGCTGCCCGCACCCCGCACGGCGCCCTCGACGGCAGCTGCCAGGGCGATCTCGGTGATCCCTGGGCGAAGCACCGCCCGTGCCGCGGCAAGACCGGCTCGCGCAAAGCCCGCCGCCTGTTTCAGATAGGCGAGCTCCCGGGGTAATTTGATCAGGCGCAACGCGCCGAGAAGCTCCGTTCCGTCGACGAGCTCGGCGGGCGCGAGCGCATCGGCCAGGGCCTGACCGTACCCGAACGGAAGGGCGGCGGATTGAGGCTCGACGGCGAGGCGACCCCCGCCAAGTCCTTTTTTCCGCGCGACCTCCCCGATCAGCGCGGCTGCATCGTCGCGATGAAGATGATAGCTGCGGATATCGTCGAGCCAGCAGGTCTCGATGGCCAGGGGCAAATCGACGTCGCGCAGGATCAGGGTCGGCGGCTCGTCGGCGGCGCTGAACAGTAGGGCCTGGGGGCTGTTGACCGCCACCCAGGCGTCGTAGCCCGAGAGGTAGTAGAGCGTTTCGGGCGCGATGGCGAGCGCGCCGGCGATCCCCGCTCCGGCCAGCGCCTCGCGCGCCCGGGCGAAGCGCGCCGCATGCTCGGCGGCGGGAAACGCGGCGTAGCGCGGTGTCATCCGGCCTCCTTCGGCTCCGGCGCCCCGCCGGCCATCCCGCCCGCGCCCCGCCTACTCCTCGGGCGCGAGGGTCACCCGGATGCCGTCGAGCGCATCGGAATATTCGATCTGGCAGCTCAGCCGCGATGCCGGCTTGTCATAGCCCGGCGCGTCCTGGACCAGATCGACCTCTTCCTCGTCGGGCGGCTCGAGCTTGGCGAGCCAGGCGGCATCGACGTAGACGTGGCAGGTCGCGCAGGCGCAGCAGCCGCCGCACACCGCCTCGACCTCCATGTCGTTGTCCTTGAGGTTCTCCATCAGGCTGAGCCCGGTCTCACCCTCGAAGACATGCTCGCCGCCATCCCGGTCGATACAGGTTATCGTTGCCACGCGCTCGAGTCCTTCCCGCTATTCCTTGCCGGTGCCGACTGCGCCTACGCCGCGACCGATTCGATCAACGGCAGGGCGGGATCGGCAAGTCGGGCCGGATCGAGCCGGGCGGCCGCGCCGATCAATTTGCGTGCCTGCATGAAATCCTTGCTGTGATTGATCGCATCGAGCGCAATCAGCGCACCGTCCTTCAGATAGGCGGCGGAGAACTTCACCTCGCCGGGCGTCTCGCGCACCACGACCTGATCGGCGTCCTCGGAGATGCCTGCAATCTGGATCTTGAGATCGAACTGGTCCGACCAGAACCAGGGCACCTCGTCGTAGGCCTCGGGCGCACCGCAAATCGCGAGCGCGGCCGCCTTTGCCTGGCCCATCGCGTTCTGGACGCATTCGAGCCGCATTCGCCGGCCATAGCGCGCGTTCGGATGGTTTGTGACATCGCCCGCCGCATAGATGTCGGGATCCGAGGTGCGGCAGAATTCGTCGACCACGATGCCGTTGTCGATCTCCAGCCCGCACGCTTTGGCCACCTCATCGTTGGGCAGGATGCCGACCCCGACGATCGCGAGATCCACCGGCAAGGTCGTGTCGTCGGCAAGCCGCACTGCGGCGAGCCGCTCGTCGCCCGCGAAACCCGCGACGCCCGCGCCTGTCCGGATATCGACACCCTGCTCCCTGTGATAGGCGGTGATATAGGCGGAGACCTCGGGTGCGACGACACGAGCCATGACGCGGTCGAGAACTTCGAGCACGGTCACGTGACAGCCAAATTTACGCGCCGTCGCGGCGACCTCGAGACCGATATAGCCGCCGCCGACGACAACCACCTCGTGAGCCTCTTCAAGATCGGCTTTGAGCGCCAGCGATTCACCGATCGTGCGCAGGTAGTGAACGCCGGAAAGCTCGACGCCGGGCATCTCGAGTGTCCGGTTGAGCGAGCCGGTCGCAAGCAGAAGCTTGCCAAAGCCGATGTCTTCACCGCCATCGAGTTGCACACTCTTGGCGGTCCGATCGATTGCTTCGACCCGCACGCCGCGCCTCAGATCGATCTCCTTGTCGGCATAAAACTCCGGCTTACGCAGAAAGGTTCGCTCGAGCTCGATTTCGCCGGCAAGCATCGCCTTGGACAATGGCGGGCGCTCGTAAGGCACGTAGGGCTCCTCGCCGAGCAGGCGTATGAGGCCTTCGAAACCCTTGCTTCGCAGGGTCGCCGCCGCCTGGCCGCCGGCATGACCGGCGCCGACGATGACCACCGCGTCGTCGCTCATGAGCCTGTCCGCCGGGCACGGTTCGGCGTCACCCCGTCAATAGCATTCATCGGATGGATCTCGGCCGGTTTCCTTGAATTGGCCGCTAATGTAAGGCGGCGGGCGGGTTTTGCAAGCAGGCTTGTCGACACCCCTGCTCCGGGGCACCATGGGTGAACCAACCGCCCGCCGCTTGCCGGAGGCCCCTTCATGGCGTTCAAGACCCCCGTGACCGAACTTTTCGAGATCGAGCACCCCGTTCTGCTCGCCCCGATGGCCCTGGCCTCGGGCGGCGCGCTCGCTGCGGCGGTCTCGAAAGCCGGCGGGCTCGGCCTGATCGGCGGCGGCTATGGTGATGCGAGGCAGCTTGAAGACGAGTTCGCCGCCGCCGGTAATGTCCGGGTCGGCGTCGGCTTCATTACCTGGAGCCTCGCCAAACAGCCCGCGCTGCTCGATCAGGCCCTCAGTCATGCCCCGGCGGCGATCATGCTCTCGTTCGGCGATCCCCGGCCGTTTGCCGGCGCCATCAAGGCCGCGGGCGCCAAGTTGATCTGCCAGGTCCAGAGCGTGCGCGGGGCGCAGACGGCAGCCGAAGCGGGCGCGGACGCAATCGTTGCCCAAGGGGCCGAGGCCGGCGGCCATGGTGCGAGCCGCGGCACGCTCGGGCTCACGCCCGCCGTGGTCGACGAGGTCCCGTCCATCCCCGTGCTGGCGGCGGGCGGAATCGCCGACGGCCGGGGTCTCGCCGCGGCTCTGATGCTGGGCGCCGCGGGCGCCCTCGTCGGCACGCTGTTTCTCGCCACTCCCGAATGCCTGTGGCCCGAGAGCTTCAAGGACCGGGTGGTCAAGGCCCGGGGCGACGATACGGTGCGCACCAGCGTGTTCGACCGGCTGCGCGGCATCGACTGGCCGGCGGACTATACCGGCCGGGCAATCCGCAACGCGACCTTCGAGCGCTGGCTGCTTCACGAGCGCGAGCTCTCGCGCATCGTCGATGAGGAGTGCGTGCGCTACGACGCCTCGCCACAAGACGATGCCGAAACCCGGGTCGTCTATGCCGGCGAAGCGGTCGACCAGATCGACGCCGTCATGCCGGCGGATGAGCGGCTTGTGCGCCTCGTCGCCGACGCCGAGGCACTGCTCTCGGCCAAGGCGGGTGCGGTGGCCTAAAGCGGCCAGACGAGCAGGATCAGGGGCACCGCCACGGCAATGATGATCGCCTCGAGCGGCAGGCCCATGCGCCAGTAATCTCCGAAGCGGTAACCGCCCGGACCCATGATGAGAGCGTTGTTCTGATGGCCGATCGGGGTCAGGAAGGCGCAACTCGCCCCGATCGCGACCGCCATGAGAAAGCCGTCCGGATTGACCCCGAGACTGGCCGCCACGCCTAGGGCGATGGGCGCCATGATGACCGCGGTCGCCGCGTTGTTGATGATATCGGACAGCGTCATGGTCACGATCATGACGAGGACGAGCGCGACGACCGGCGCTGCGTTGCCCGCGATCCAGAGTATCGCGGCAGCGAGGAGGTCGGTCGTGCCGCTCGATTCGAGCGCCACGCCGACGGGCATCAACGCGCCCATCAGGACGATCACGGACCAGTCGATATTGCGGTAGGCCTCGCGCGGCGTGATAACATTGAGCAACAGCATCGCGAGCGCCGCCAGCGCGAGCGCGATGGGCGCAGATACCAGGCCCGCTGCGGCACAGACGATGGCAGCAAGGAACACGCCGACGGCCAGCCACAGTTTTCGCCGCTTGCCGATCTGCAGGTCCCGCTCCGCCAGGGGCAGCAGGCCAAGGTCGGCGATGATCGCCGGCAACTGCTCGGAATCGCCCTGCACGAGCAGCACGTCGCCGGCCCGGAAGCGGAACGACTTCAACCGGCCCCGGGTT
Source organism: Alphaproteobacteria bacterium (assembly GCA_965198325.1). Classification (GTDB taxonomy): domain Bacteria; phylum Pseudomonadota; class Alphaproteobacteria; order UBA828; family JAPUJA01; genus CBDAPE01. The sequence goes on from CBDAPE010000019.1 coordinate 253,320, forward strand.
GGCCGACCGGCCCGGGAGACGCCGAGCAACTTAACGCCGTAAGAGGTGCGCAGGCGCAAGCCCTGGGCGGTCCGGCCCTCGGCCGTCGAGCCCGCCATGACGACGGCTTCAGCCAGCCCGACCTCGTCCGAGCGCAAATCCTCGGTGATGTCCTTGCCCTCGTCGGCGAGCGTCAGCCCCAGGGCATCGACCGCCTTGTCGATCGCCTCGGGGGCCGCCTCGAGAATCAGGATATCGCCCTTCGCCACCCGGCCGCGCCAAGTCGTGCGCAGGATACGCCGCTCGTCGCGCAGCAGGCCGATGATCTGGGCGTCGACGTCCGTTGCCAGTTCCTCGACCTGACGGAGCGACTTGCCGACGATCTCGGACTCGTCCGTCACGCGGGCTTCCGTCATATAGTCCTTGATATCGAACAGCTCGTCAGGCGCGCTGCGCTCGCGGCGGGCCTTGGGGATCAGGCCCCAGCCTGCGAGCGCCACGAATACCAGCCCGGCAAGCGCCACCGGCGCACCAACCGGCGTAAAGTCGAACATGCCGAACGGCTCGCCCATCACGTCGCCCCGGTAGGTCGCGATGATAATATTGGGCGGCGTGCCGATCAGGGTCAGCAGGCCGCCGAGAATGGCGGCGAAGGAGATCGGCATGAGAATGGCGGCCGGGGTCCGCCCCGCGCTCGCCGCCGACTTGATCGCCACGGGCATCATCAGGACGAGCGTGCCGACATTGTTGATGAAGCCCGAGAGCAGTGCCGAGACGCCTCCAAGAGCGCCTATATGAACCGAGGGTCGACCGGTGAGCGGCGCGATGTAGCGAAGCAGCAGATCGACCGCGCCGGCGGTCGAGAATGCCCGGCTGATCACCAGGACGGCGGCGACCGTAATGACCGCGGGGTGACCGAAACCGAAAAATGCCTCGCCCGCGGGCACCAACCCGGAAACCACCGCCGCCATCAGGGCGATCAAGGCAACCACGTCGTGGCGCCAGCGACCCCAGATGAACGGAGCCAGCACGCCGGCGAGAATTGCGAGTGCGGTGATTTGCTCGATGCTCATGACGGTTCCCGCCAGCATGCACCGCGACGAGCCTTGCCATCAAGCGCCGCCTCACCGGCCCCGACGGCACGGAGAAAGAGGTCAGCCGGGATTTTCGGCCTCACGCTCGATCAGCGCTTCGAGTTCGCCGGCCAGGCAGTCGAACGGATCGCCGGTTTCGGCCTGCCCGTCCACGACCAGCGTCGAGCCCTCGCCAACGACCGTGCGGTAGGGATCGACTCCGATAAGGGAGTAGCGGCCCAGCCGCTTATCCGACGACGCGCTGTCCAGAAAGATCGCCTAGGGCTCATGCGCGAACGGCGCGAATGCGGCGAACGGATCGAGGTAGGGAATTTCGACGGCGTGGGCCCTAGCAGACATCGTCGAGCGCCGCGTCGATTGCATCGAACGCGCGGTGCAACTCGGCGTCGGCGATACAGTAGGGCGGGATCAGGTAGACCACGTTGCCCAGCGGGCGAAGCAGCAACCCGCGGTCCATGAAATAGCTCTTAAGTTTCGGCCCGATGGCCGAACCGTAGCCGGCCTCGCCGCTGGTGACGTCGAACGCCGCGATGGAGCCCAGGACGCGGGGCCGCTCCACATGGGGTTTACCCGCGAGGCCCTGAAAGCGTTCGCGGTAGAGCTGTTCGATCCCGGCTACCCGGTCGAGCGACTTCTCCTCCTCGAAGAGGGCGAGCGACGCGAGCCCCGCCGAGCAGCCGATCGGATTGGCGGTGTAGGAATGGCCGTGGATGAACGCTTCGTCCAGGCCGTCGCCCAGGAACGCCTCGTAGATGCCCTCCCGGCAGACCGTCGCCGCCAAGGGCAGGAACCCGCCCGTCAGGCCCTTGGCGAGACAAATGATGTCGGGTGTCACGCCGGCCTTCTGGCAGGCGAACATCTCGCCGGTCCGGCCGAACCCCGTCATCACCTCGTCGAAGATGAACAACACGCCCGCGCCCGCGAGCCGGTCTGCGACGGCCCGCAGGAATTCCGGTCGGCACATCTGCATGCCCGCTGCGCCCTGGACCAGGGGCTCGATGATCGCCGCGACCGTTTCCCCGCCGGTCTCTTCGAGTTGGCGATCGAGCGCGGCCAGGGCGCTCGTTTCCCTGGCCTCGATATCGAGATCGCCTTCCCAGGTTGCCGGAAACGGAACGATGTCGACCGGAAACATCAGCTCCCGGAAGGGTTCGTAGAAACCGCAGCTCTGGCCGACCGACATCGCGCCCACCGTGTCGCCGTGATAGCCGCCCGAAAACGCGATATAGCGGCCCCGGCTGGTCTCGCCCCGGTTACGGAAAGACTGAAACGCGATCTTGAGCGCGATCTCGACCGCCGTCGCGCCGTTATCCGAATAGAACACCCGGGTCAGCTCGGCAGGAAGCAGATCGGTCAGGCGTTTCGCAAGCCTGACGGCAGGCTCGTGGGTAAAGCCCGCGAACATGACATGCTCCAGGTTACCCGCCTGCTCGGCGATCGCCGCTGCAATCTTCGGGTGGCCGTGGCCGTGCATGTTGACCCACCATGACGAGATCAGATCGAGATACTCGGTGCCGTCCGCCGCCTTGAGCGTCGCACCTGCGCCGCCAACGACGGTCACGGGATCGGGCGCCGTCTGGGCCTGGGTGAAGGGGTGCCAGAGATATTGGGCGTCCAGCGCCAGGAGGTCGCGGGGATCGGTGGCCATGGTGTAGCGTCCTAAAATCCGGATATGCGCGGCGGACTCTTAGCCGCAAGCGTCGCCGCGTTCAAGTCGTCGATCAACGGCAACTCTCCAATCACGGATACACGACCGTAGGTTTCGATGGCGCGGCGGTTCGACGCGTGGGGCGGACCGTTCATGATCACCCCTGCGATGGCCAGGACTCGGGCGCGCAACGCCGCGACGCTCAAAAGGGTATGATTGATTGTGCCCAGGCCGCTGCGCGCGACGACGACGACCGGCAGTCCCAGCTGGGCAATCAGATCAATCATCAACGCTTCGTCGTTGAGCGGCACGAGAAGGCCGCCTGCACCTTCGACCAGTATAGGGCGGGGCGCATCTGGCAGGACAAACGCCGCCATGTCGATTGCAATGCCGTCGAGGCGTGCCGATTCGTGAGGCGAGGCGGGCGTCTCGGTCTCGTAAACGGGTGCATGGAAGCGCTCGTCGGGAAACCCGGTCAGGCGCTGAACGGCTTCGGTATCGGTCTCGCCCTCGAGCCCCGACTGCACGGGCTTCCAATAATCCATGTCGAGGCCGCGCATGAGCCATGCGGCAACCACCGACTTGCCGATGTCGGTATCGGTGCCCGAAACGAATAGGCCGCGGGGACCGGCGTCGGTCACGCGGCGCTCCGATGGCATCCGACCAGCTTGAGCACGAGCGAGGCAACCGTCTCGATATCTGCGTCGCTGTGGGCGGATGAGACCGCGAAGCGAAGACGGGCGGTCCCCTCGGGCACGGTCGGCGGACGGATTGCCACGGCCAGGATGCCTTCAGCCTCCAGCGCCCGGCTCGTCGCCAGGCAGGCGGCGGCGTCGCCGACGATCACCGGGATGATCTGGGTGGTCGAGCCGCCGCAATCGAGACCGGCATCGCCAAACGCGCCGCGCAGGCGTGCAGCGTTCGTCTGCAAGCGCGACCGCGCTTCGTCAAGCGAGGGCAGCAGGTCGAGCGCCGCGTCGATCGCACCCAATACCGGCGGCGGCAGTGCCGTGGAATAGATCAACCCGGCACAGCGGTTGATCAGGTAATCGCGCATCGTCTCGGAACAGGCGACGTAGGCGCCGAAGCTGCCAAGCGCCTTGCTGAAGGTGCCCATTACCAGATCCACGCCGCAGTCCAGTTCCGCGGCGAGGCCAAAGCCATCGGGTCCGAACACGCCCGTGGCGTGGGCCTCGTCGACATAGAGGAGCGCGTCGTAACGCCGGGCGAGTGCCACGAGACCTTCGAGATCGGCGCGATCGCCGTCCATACTGAAGACGCTCTCCGTCAGGATGAAGCGCGGGGCGCCATCGTCCGCATTCTGTTCCAGCAGGGCCTCCAGGTGGCCGAGATCGTTATGCCGGTAGCGAATCTGGCGCACACCCGCGGCCCGGCAGCCGTGATGCAGGCTGGCATGGTTCAGCCGGTCGCAATAGATCTGGGGTACCGCGCCCAACACGGCCCGGTCGAACAGGGCGGGCAGCAGGGCGGCATTGGCTTGAAAACCCGAGCCCAGCACGAGCGCCGCGTCCTTGCGCTTGCCCCGGGCGAGCTTGGCCTCGATCGGGGCAAACAGGTCGAGCTCGCCGCACACCAGGCGCGAAGCCGAGGCGCCGGTGCCCCAACGCGCCGTCCACGCCGCGGCGCGTTCGATCAAGGCGGGATGCTGGGCCAGACCCAGGTAATTGTTCGACGACAGGTTGATCATCGAGCGTCCGGCCAACGCCGTCCGCCCGGCGACGCTCGGGCCCATGGGACGCAAGGCCCGGCGGCGGTCGGCGGCGGCAAGTCCGGCGCAGAACCGGGCGTAGCGGACTTCGATGTCTCCCATGGCGCGCTTCGTTCCTGGTGGCTCCGACACTGTCTTGCCAAACCGGCGGGTTGTCAACGCGAGCCGGCCCTGAGGCGCGCCTTGAAAACGGCTTGCATCGCGCCGGACATCGGCTAGGTTTGCGCCATGGCGACGATTGAAAGTCCGATTGGCGATCCGCTCCGGGTGGCGGGGCCGTCTGCAGTCGCCCAGATGCGTTTCGACTGGCGTGTCGAGGAGGTCGAGGCGCTGTTCGCCCGGCCGTTTTCGGATCTGCTCCACCGGGCACAAACAGTGCACCGGGCCAATTTCGATCCCAACCGGGTGCAGGTCAGCTCGCTCAAGAGCATCAAGACCGGAGCCTGCCCGGAAGACTGCAAGTACTGCCCCCAGAGCGCCCATTACGATACCGGCCTTTCGCGCGAGGCGTTGCTGCCGCTCGATGATGTCTTGAGCGCCGCGAAACGGGCGAAGCAGGCCGGCGCCACGCGCTTCTGCATGGCCGCCGCCTGGCGCGGCCCCCATGCCCGGGACCTGGCTGCGGTCATCGCCATGATCAAGGGTATCAAGACGCTGGGGCTCGAGAGCTGCGCGAGCCTCGGGCTGCTTACGGACGACCAGGCCCACGACCTCAAGGCCGCCGGTCTCGATTATTACAATCACAACATCGATACGTCCGAAGCGTTCTATGGCGAGATCATCACGACACGACGCTTCGACGACCGGCTCGAAACCCTGGCGAAGGTGCGCGAGGCGGGCATCGCTGTGTGTTGCGGCGGCATCGTGGGCCTCGGCGAATCCCAGACCGACCGCGCCGCCATGCTCCGGACGCTGGCAACAATGACGCCGCATCCCGAAAGCGTGCCGATCAACGAGCTGATCCCGATTCCGGGCACGCCGCTCGCCGACGAGGCCGCGCCCGATCCGTTCGAGTTCGTGCGCACGATTGCGGTAGCGCGGATCCTGATGCCGGCCTCGATGGTCCGCCTGTCGGCGGGTCGCGAGGCGATGAGCGACGAGATGCAGGCGCTGTGCTTCTATGCGGGCGCCAACTCGCTGTTCCTGGGCGAGGTGTTGCTCACCGCCAAGAATCCGGCGCCCGAGGCCGATCGCCGTCTGTTCGCACGCCTCGGAATCGAGCCGACCGGGGCCGCCTCGCCCGCAGGCCGACGCAACGCCGACGCCTGAGGTGAGTCGGGCTGGCCGCACGCCGGGCTAGCCGGCTGCCCTTAAATATTCTGGCAGCCGATGATGTCCTTGGTTTCCCGATCGTAGCAGTTGAGCTCGTCGCCCGCGCCGGGCGGCAGGCCGATGAGCGGCGAAAGGGGCTTGGGTGCGGCCTTGAGCGCGTCGCCCAGACGGGCAAGCGCGCCGGCCTTGGCGAGCGCGACCATGCGCGCCTCCATCTGGTCGAAACAGCGGCGGAATTCAGCTGTGCCGGGGTTGTATCCCTTCGCCTGGCAGACATCCCGCACGGCGCCCACCAGATCTTCTATATCCGATGCGGCCCGGCCGAGCGCCAGCATCTCGTCGACCCACGCCTCGGTTTCGGCGAGCGTCATGAGTTCGGGGTTTTTGTCTGCTTCGGGTCCCGTACAGGCGACCAAGACCTCCGCCACGAGCAAGGCTGCTGTCGCCTTGACGGCGCGCCGTAACGGGCTCAATTGCGGTCCCTATTTGCCGTTCGACCGAAGGAGCATGTAGAGCGCGCCGACGATAACGGCGGCGAAGGTGATGCCGACGATGATGTAGGACTTGGTGCCCAGATCGATATAGCCCTCGTGCTTATCAGAGAAGACGTCGTGCAGGTAGGTATAGTTGTTGACGATGACGCCTGCGATGATCAGAGCAATCGCAATAAACTTCATTGACGGCATGATGCTCTCCTTTGGCAGGCTCCCGAATTGGTCATCGGGAGGCTTGCTTCGTGACCTGAGTATAGTGCGTCGTCGTTCCCAAGACGAGCGGAACTCCACCCGCCGCCGTGAAACCCGGCACCCGAGACGCCCCGATGAAGCTGTTGAAGAAGGCTGGCGGAGGGACAATCCGCCGCATGTTTAGGCATTCTGCAGCTTTGCGGCTAGCCTTTCGTTTCTTCCCATACTCCCTCCCATAAATTCGCCTCTGCTAGGCGACTAGAGGCGGCTGGAAGGCCCTGCCAGTGCCCTCTAGCGGCATGTCGGGATATGGAGAGAAGCTCCGTCAACCCCGAGCGCACCTGTCGAGAGAATCCGGCACTATGAGATCATATAAATTTTGCTATTAACTCAAGCATCAGAAGACGGTCTATAATCCCAATGTTGATCGTTAAGGTGACTGCCGGAAAACACGCGTCGCCGTCGAGGAGACTGTCATGGTGCATCTGGTCGAATTTGATGGGGCAACCGAAGTGCTTGCCCGGTTCATCGAAGATACGCCGCCGGATCAGATCATCGAGCAGACCATCGCGCGACTAAGCGCCGGCGAGGACCGCCATGCGTTGGTCCGTGCCGCGGCCCTTGCCGTCTCGCGGTCCACCGAACTTCCGGCGGATCACCATGGCGGGCCTGTGCACCCCGTGGCGGGCATCCATGCCGTTTGTGGCATGCAGGACCGGCTCGCGGAAGCCGATCGTGATCTTCCGGTGTTGCAATGCGTGGCGCTCGCCAACAAACATATCCACATGCCATCCATGGGGCCTGCCGCAATGGTCTCCTTCGATGATCTCAAGCGCGAGGTGACGGCAGAGAAGGCGTTGGCGCGTCTGGAGAAGGCCATGCAAGATCGCGAGCCTAGGCTTGCCGAAAGGGCCATGACCCTTGCCTGTGAAAAGGCCCCGCCGGGTCAGATTCTCGAAAGCCTGCTCACCGTTTCGTTGCGCCGCAACAATCTCGACGACCACTATTTCCTCTACCCGCTTTATGCGATGCGCGCGGCGGATGCGATCGGCTGGGAATGGGCGCCCGTTGTCATGCGCCCGGTAGTCCGGTTCCTGTCGCGCCATGCCCCGTTCGACGCCTTTGCCGATAGTGACGAAGCCTCGATCAAGGAAGGCATCGAGCTCTACGAGCGGTTCCCCGAGCTGGAGGCCCTGTTCGATTCGAACGAACTCCACGAATCCCGTGTGCCCCGGAAGACAGGGCCGCACGAGACCGACGCCATTGCTGCCCTCGCCGATGAGATTGGCCGCGTGACCACGATTGTTTCCATTGCCGGTCTTGTTGTCCGCGCCATGGGCCAGGGACTGTCCCTGGAGGGAGCCTGTGAGGGCCTCTCGATCGGCGGTGCCCGCATTTTCCTGCGCTCCCACAGCAACAATCCCTTTGATGTCCATATCCATACCGGCATTGCGGCGCGGCGTTACCTGCTCGGCTTCCCCGAGGTGAGTTTCCGCCACAAGGCGCTGGCGTTGATCGCTTGGGCCTGGAGCTACGAGGTGCGTTACCTCGATGCGACCCTGACCTGGGACTGGCAGAGCGAGCAGTCTGAATTGAGCACGGCCACGGCTGATGAACTGCTCGCGGGAATCGAGGCAGGCATTCTGGGTATCGATGGTTATGATGTGACCAACCTGATGGTCGTCATCAATGATCTGGTGGCCTTTGATGCCGTGCGCGATGTGACGCGGTTGGCGGAAAGCTACATGAAGGCTGGCCATGACCCCGATGCTTTGTTCCGACTGACGGCGAGACTGGTCTGCCGCGAGGATGCCAGCGAGATGCATGCCTACAAGCTGCAGCAAGCCGCGTGGGAGGAGTACCAGACCTGCCGCGAGCCGTGGCGCTGGGTCCATGCGGTCGCCGCCGTCAAGCAGGCTGCGGTGGCTGCACCCACCAAACCGCACCAGGTCTATCCAGAGATCGTGCAGCGCCTTGACGTGGATAAAAGCACCGTCTCACGCCACGCCGGGAAGGCCCACGAACAGGGCCTCGTCACCGGTGCAGTGGGTTCATGACGATTTGGGTTGAAGGCACGGGGCTTGAAATTCCGTGGGGCTCGTTTCGGCTGGTGTTGTCGGGTGCTGAAAGGTGTTTATTTGCCCGAGTTTGCGACCATTGTCATTCTGATTTGTGATGGTCCGTAACAGACTGTTTTGCCCGGTTCGTTAGCAAAGTCGTTAGCACGACCCTCGGGATGGGATGTGCCCCATGTCGCGGCATCGTGAAGACCCTTGAACCCGCATTTCCCAAGTGACCGCTTCGCCTGATGCCTGATTGGCACGATTCTGCTACAAGAATCACTGGCTTGAGGGTGTCGGAGGGCGGCTCGGATGCGGAACCCGGAGGGTGAATCGGATCATGGGCCACTCCGGCCCCTTTTCGACCGCCGCCTGAAACTGGAGTTCCACGGATCGCAGGTGACCTCCGACGCGGGGTTGCTCGCTTATCGCGAACTGGACGACGCGCTCGGGCTGACCGCACTGGCGGGCGGCGTGCTCGCGGATAGCCGCACAGGCAGGAACGGCTGGCACGGCATCGTCAGTCTCCTTCGCCAGTCCGTCTATGGGCGTCTCGCCGGCTACGAGGATGTCAACGACGCCGACCGGCTCGGGCGTGATCCCGCGATGCGCTGGATCGTCGGCGGCAAGGCGGTCGAGCGCGGCGGGGCATCGACCAGCCAGATGGGGCGGTTCGAGACCGAGCTGCTGGCGAACAACGAGAACCTCGCGGCCCTTGCGGACCTGTCGGGGACGTGGATCGACCGGGTTCACGACCACGATCCGCCGAGGCGCGTGGTGCTCGACATGGACAGCTCCGTCAGCCCGACATTCGGTGAGCAGGAGGGCACGGCCTATAACGGCCACTTCGGCTGCACCTGCTATCACCCGCTGTTCGTGTTCAACCAGTTCGGCGATCTGGAGCGTTGCGCGCTGCGCCCCGGCAACGTGCACAGCGCCCACGGATGGCGTGATGTCCTGGTACCGGTGGTCGAACGTTACAAGGAACGAGCCATCCGCCTCTACTTCCGCGGCGATGCGGCCTTCGCCTCACCGGAGATCTACGACTACCTCGAAGCCGAAGGCATGCTCTACGCCATCCGGCTGCCCGCCAACAAGGTGCTGCAAGAGAGCATCGCTCATCTCCTGAAGCGCCCCGTCGGCAGGCCGCCCAAGGACGTGCGCCGGTATCATGCCAGCTTCAGTTATCAGGCCGGAACCTGGGACAAGCCCCGCCGCATCGTCGCCAAGGTCGAGTGGCATCCGGGTGAGTTGTACCCGAGGGTCGGGTTCATAGTCACCAACCTGGGCCGCCCTGCCGAGCGGGTGGTCGCGTTCTACAATCAGCGCGGCACGGCTGAGCACTGGATCAAGGAGGGCAAAAACGCGATCCGGTGGACACGCCTGTCGTGCCGCAGGTTCGACCACAATGCCGTTCGCCTCCAGCTTCACGCGCTCGCTTACAACCTCGGCAACTTCATGCGCACCCTCGCGCTGCCCGATGCCGTGAAACAGTGGTCACTGACCAGCCTGCGAGAGAAGCTCATCAAGATCGGAGCGAAGATCGTGCGCCACGGGCGCTACGTCACGTTCCAGATGGCCGAGGTTGTCATTCCTCGTGACCTGTTCGCCGACATCCTGCGCCGTATCGACCGGCTCAGACCGCCGCCAGCCCCGGCATGAGCGACGGCACCCCGTTCCTTCGCGTCGCCGCCGACAGGATCGGTGCGCCCGGATCGCCGGCAAAAATGCCATTCCGCGCCACCAACGCCGCCAATTGGTCCTCAATCATCCGGCTCGGCGCGAAGATGGCTGTCATTCGAAGGCAAATTGCACGTCGAGCGGTGTCGAGCCACACTCAACGGGCTGGGAGGGTTCCATATGGGGAATCCCGGTCTATTTCAGTGGGTCCACCGCCAGAACTTTCTGATTGGCTGATGCATCAGATTATGCCATCGGCTCGCTGAACTTGATAGCGAAGCGTCAGCGTCCTTTTGCACAAACGGCCCGGCACCAGCCGGAGCCGGAGGCTTTCTCTGGAGAAATCCCATGACTAGAATTTCTATACTAGGTCCCGCCCTTTGTCTTGGAGCGGTCCTCGCAGTGGCAGGGTGCGCCGGTAATGGCCCGGCAGTACCGAAAGCCCAGCTCGCTTATTCAAATTAAGTTGATGGGCCGCCCGTAGCCCCTCAACAGGGTAGGTTGGCCCCTCAACGTTTGGCAAGATGGTTTCTGGGGCCGGCGGTCTGTATCCGAGCGAGCTATGCGGCCGGATGGTATTATAGTGATGGCGCCATCGTTCGATCAGCACTTTGGCCTGCTTCAGTGTAGAGAAGATCTCCGTGTTCAGGATTTCGTCCCGGAGCTTTGAGTTGAAGCTCTCGTTGTATCCGTTCTCCCAAGGTGACCCGGGCTCGATATAGAGGGTCTTGACGCCGATCCTGCCGAGCCAGTCGCGGACGGCATGAGCGGTAAACTCTGAGCCGTTGTCGGAACGGATATGATCCGGCGGGCCATGTTGGACGAAGAGCTCGGTCAGACAATGGAGGACATTGTCCGAGTTCAATCTTCGCTCGACGACAACGGCCATGCACCGCCTGGTGAACTCATCGATCACGGTGAGCATGCGGATTGAACAGCTGGACAGTGGTTTCTGTGCCCTCGGAGCCTCAGAGACCGTCAGCTACCCGTAAAAATTTCCTTCCTTTGCTCTGATACGTTGTGGGACCGCCCAGACCCGAAGAGCGCCTTGGTGCGACTCTACTGGCCTTCTAGCGGCATGTCGGGATATGGCGGCCCCCCCGGCACCCTTGACGCAGCGGGTCCCATATCGCAACTGCTCCAATATCCGTCGAGCTATTTTCAAAATATAATTTCAGGATATCGACGAATGCAACCTGTTGTTCGCTTACAGCCTTCTTGCGGACGTTCTCGGCTGGGCAACGCATGCTCCGCTTTTAGCCAAAAGCGGACATCAGCCAATATCGATATTGGCCATTGGATTCGATCAAGTACGGGACGTCTTAGGCACCGAATGATAACCCCGAGGCCCATGGGAAGGCCGACGGCCTGATCGTGCGCCACACGATTAGCTGGCTGTCACAAATCCCTCATAGCCGCCGTCGACGACGCGTTCACAGATCTCGACATACCTGGGAAAGCCGCCGACATAAGGCATGAAGACCCGCGCCTTGCCGGGTACGTTGGAGCCGACATACCAGGAATCGCAGGCCGTGCGCAGAGAGGCCTTACCTGCTTCGGCGACTTGCTCTCCCCAGTCGGCTTCTGCTTCCGGGGTCGCATCGATCCGGGTCTTACCATTCTCGCGCATCCAGGACAGACAGGCCGTGATCCATTCGACATGGTGCTCGATGCCGGTCGTCGCGGTCGCCAGCACCGACGGGCTTCCTGGGCCGTATATATTGAACATGTTCGGAAAACCGCTGACGGTCAAACCGAGAAAAGTCTTGGGTCCTTCGCGCCACTTATCCTTGATCGACACCCCGCCCCGCCCGGTAATGTCGATCCTGGCGACGCTGCCGGTCATCGCGTCGTACCCGGTTGCGCAAACGATCGCATCGAGCGCGTAATCCGCGCCCCCGGCGCGAAGTCCGTTGGGGGTGAGCCGCTCTATGCCGGTCTTTCTGATGTCGACCAGGGTGACGTTGTCGCGGTTATAGGTTTCATAATAGTTGGTGCCGACACCGAGCCGCTTGCAGTTGAAAACGTGGTCCGGCGTGAGCAGATCGACGATCTCGGGATCCTCGACCACTTCGCGGATCTTGCCGCGCCAAAATTCGGCGGCCGTCTTATTGGCCGCCTTATTGGTCATCAAATCCCCGAACGCCCCAATAAACGGCAGACCTCCGATCTCCCATTGTTCCTCGTAGCGCTTGTTCCGCTCTTCCACGGACAGCGAGAGCGCCGGCCGAGCATCAAAAGGATGCAGGAATGCCGTTGACTGTGCATTCGCACGCGCGCGAAATCCGCGGTAGTCGCCCTTGATCTGTGCGACCTCTTCGGGCTCCAGCTTCCGGTTGTGGGCCGGGACCACGTAGTTGGGCGTGCGCTGGTAGACATAGAGGTGATCGGCCTCAGCCGCGATGAGCGGTATCGACTGTACACCCGAGGATCCGGTGCCAATGACGCCGACCCGCTTGCCTGTGAAATCGACACCCTCGATCGGCCATTGCCCGGTGTGATAAATCGGTCCGCGAAATTCTTCGCGCCCTTGGAATTGCGGTTTGATAGCGGTCGAAAGATTCCCAACTCCCATGATGAAAAATCGCGCCCGGATCGTCCGCCCGGTATCGGTTGCGACGACCCAGTCGTCGGTTGCTCCGTCGAACCGTGCCGCTTCGACCCGGACCTCGAAATCGATGTCGCGCTCCAGGTCGAAACGTTCGGCGACATGTTCGATATAAGCGAGGATTTCAGGCTGGGCCGCATATCGCTCGGACCATTCCCACTCCTGCTGCAGGTCGTCGTCGAATTGGTAGGAATACTGCATACTCTCAATGTCGCAGCGCGCGCCAGGATAGCGGTTCCAATACCAGGTCCCGCCGACGCCGGGTGCGGCCTCAAGGAGCCGGGCATCGAGCCCGGCTTCACGCAACTTGTGGAGCATGTAGAGTCCGGCGAAGCCCGCGCCAACGACGACCGCATCGAACCGCTCGTCCGGCACGCTTTCAGATTGCTCCATATTCACACCATGCCCGATAGTTGCTGATCATATATCCGGGTTTTCCTATCTGGAGCGCCTCGGATCGTAATCGGACCATGAAATTTCACGACAATATCACTAGGATTTCGTAGGAACCGAGTCAATCGCAATACGGTTGGCTGGCTCAGATGCGACCGTGTTTGCTGCCGAGTTCAAACGTTGAGCTTCGCCGTTTTTTGTACCGCTCCCGGCTTCAAGCTATCGCCGTTTGGAGAAGACTATTTCGACAGCCGAGATGGATTGAACGGCAATCCGATGCTTTGCGACCCGTATTTCCCCATGAGCAGACCAAGCAGCCACATTCGACCACGTCCGCTTTGAGTCATGAGCGGTCATGCCGGCAACCCTGCGTTGATGTCTGCTTTTAGCCAATAGCGGACATTCAGCGTTACAGCCATGAGTCGGCTTTCACCGCATAAGCGGCGGCGCGGGAGCTCGCGGGCTCGCGACATCTGGGTGAGTTCGTCTTATCGGATTTCGCCTTAAAGTGTCGGGCGTGTCTTCGCGGAGCGATAGAGCGGCATGCGGCGTTCCAGTTCCGCTGCAACGCGAAATACCGCCGCATCGTCATAACTGCGGGCGATCACCTCGATACCGGTGGGCACGCCGTTGGCGGCAAATCCCGACGGAACCGCGAGGGCGGGGCAATAGCGGACATTCAGCGTTACAGCCATGAGTCGGCTTTCACCGCATAAGCGGCGGCGCGGGAGCTCGCGGGCTCGCGACATCTGGGTGAGTTCGTCTTATCGGATTTCGCCTTAAAGTGTCGGGCGTGTCTTCGCGGAGCGATAGAGCGGCATGCGGCGTTCCAGTTCCGCTGCAACGCGAAATACCGCCGCATCGTCATAACTGCGGGCGATCACCTCGATACCGGTGGGCACGCCGTTGGCGGCAAATCCCGACGGAACCGCGAGGGCGGGGCAGCGGCTGAAGACATTGAAATACCACGTCATGATCACGTCATTGGGATAGAGGCGTTTTCCGTTCACCGAAATGCAGGGCTCATGGTTCGACGCCTCGGCGGCGATGTCGGTCGATCCCACGGTCGTACAGATGAAGGCATCGTAGCGTTCGAGCAGTGGGCCGAATTCAAGCCAAGCGCGGCCGGCGCTCTTCAATAGATCGTGGAACATCGCGGGTGTGACTTTCGCATGCGTCTCGGCGAAGACCTTCGTGTAGTCGCAGACGAGATGGGGGGCCTCCCGGACGGCGGCAGCGAATTCATCCGCATAAATCATGTCGCCCCAGAAACTTGATTTCGCTGATATTTCCGGTGCCCAAGGGGTAGCCACCTCTTCCACCGTCGCGCCGGCGTCGCGAAGCCTGCCGACTGCCGCCAGCGTGTTGGCGCGCACGTCGTCGGCGATCTCGTGGACATCGAGATCGACCGAATAAGCGATGTTCAACCCCGCAACGCGCCCGGGATCGGCGGGCAGTTTGACACGTTCGCGTACGGTCGCCTGATCCAAGGGGTGGTGCCCAGACATGACGTTTTGCATGAGCGCCGCATCGGCCGGCGTGCGCGTCATCGGTCCCAGATGCATGAACGCGTCGAGGCTCAAGTGAGGACTTTGCGGGTTGCGGCCGTAGGGCGGCTTGTATCCGACGATGCCGCACATACTGGCGGGCACACGGATGGAGCCGCCGCTGTCGGCGCCCGTGGCGAGCGTCGTCGTGCCCGCGGCCAGAGATGCCCCGGCGCCGCCCAATGACGCGCCGGGCGTGACCTCCAGGTTCCAAGGGTTCCGGGTGACACCGTGCAGCTTCGACCGGCATGTCCACGGCCAGACAAATTCAGGACAGGTGGTTTGGGCATGTACGATGGCACCCGCCTTGACGAGACGTTCGACCGAGGGGTCGGTATAATCTGCGATCTGGTCCTTGAATATCAACGATCCCACGGTCAGGGGCTTGCCCTTGACCGCCGTGTCCTCCTTGACCGCCAGGGGCAGACCTTCGAGCCTTCTCAGTCGGCCGTCGGTCTTCATGTAGCGGGCCTCTGCCCTCTTCGCCTTCGCCATTGCCTCGTCGAAATAGCGATAAGCGAGCCCATTGACTTTCGGCTCGACCGCATCGGCGCGCTCGATCTGGGCGGCGAGAAGCTCGACGGGCGAGAGGCTGCGTTCGCGAAAGCGCGCTAGGGCGTCGGCGGCGGAAAGATAGCAGAGATCGGGATCGATCATGGCGCGACCCCTCACACTAGGAACGCAGTCAGACCAGTACCATTCAGTTTAACACGACACAGTACGATCAACTATCTGAATCATCGCCCTTGCCGCGTTCACGCGAAGCTTGGCTTGCCCGTGGTCACGCCGCCCTCGACCATCAAGGTCGTGTCCGTGGCGAGCGAGGCTTCGGGCGAAGCAAGGAAAGCAATGCGGACTGCGACTTACTCGAATCTAGCAATGCGCCCCATCGGCGTGTCGGCGGTGCAAGCCGTCCTATAGGCGCCAGAATCCTCGAGCAAGTCCTCTTTGGGTCAGAAGCGGACCTGCCGGTGCCCCTGTCGCGATGTCCGCTTGTAGCCAGAAGCGGACATTCCGAGTTGAGGCTGGCGCTCCCTGAAATCCGGCACCACGCGTCTTCGGCCCCTTCGGCTGCGCAAGGTCGGAGCGGCACTGCAACGACTCTGATGACGCGCACTATTGCGGGCAATTCGCCTCAGATGAGCCGAAACGAACGCGTTCAAGCAGAGAAGCCGACCAAGCCGTGCGAGGAGGAGTTCGACCCGCCGGCGATCGACGCCGCGCCCGTCAGGCCGCAGCTTCGAGGCCAAATCCATAAAGCTGGCGGCAGTTGTCCCACAAGATCTTCTTCTTCGACTCACGCCCGACGCCGGGCAGTGCCAAGAAGGTCTCGATCCCATGCGGAAACGGCCCGTCCGCGTGGGGATAGTCGATCGACACGACGATATTGTCGTTCCCGATGCGGTCGATCACAGAGGCCAAGAGGTCTTCATCCACATCGGTCGCGATAAAGCACTGGCGTAGGAAATACTCGCTTGGCAACGCGCTGAGTTTCACACTCTCGCCGGCGCCATATTTCTTCCACTGATCGTCGAGCCGGTCGAGCCACCAAGGCAGCCAGCCGCAATTGCCTTCTAGAAAACCGACGCGCAAGGTCGGAAAACGCTCCAGCACGCCACCGACGAGCATCGCACCCATCGCCGACATCAGCTCCAAGGGAAAGGCCGTCGCGTGGTTGAGCGTGCGGTAGTTCGGATGGTCACGAAAGCGATTGGAGGCGTGGTCCTGTGAAACGCCGCCGCTCGTACCGTGGAAGATCAGAGGCACACCGAGGTCCGACACCTCCCGCCATAATACGTCGCACTCGGGTGCATTGACGTAACGGCCCTTGACCGGCGTGGGCAGAAGCACGATCCCGACATGCCCCTTTTCGCTCACGGCCCGCCGCGCCTCCACGGCGGCGAGGGTGGGGTCGTGTATGGAAACGATGGCGGCGGGCTTGAGACGACGGGGATCAGCGGCGCAATAGTCAACCAACCAGTCGTTGAAGGCGGCGCAATAGGCGGTCGCGATCTCGGCGTCCAAATCGTCGATGGACAGCACCATCGAGGCGAACGTCCGATAGACCACCGCCTCGTCTACGCCCTCCAAATCCATCGCTTCGAGCGATGATACGGCGTCGTACTGCGCCTCGCGGATCGACTCGTAGACCCCTTCCTTTGGCGCATCAAGCGCCCGTTGTGGGCCGATCACGTCTTCTGAGCGCGCCCAAGGCGGGATCATCTGTTCGCCCACCCTCCAGTGTGGGAAGTTGGTCGGGCCCCAGCCCAGATATACCGGCATGTGGTCGCGATAACGGCGATCCAGATATTTCATGTAGACTTCGCCGGTTTCGATCACGTGCAGATCGCTGTCGATGAT
Organism: Alphaproteobacteria bacterium; assembly: GCA_965198325.1. Lineage (GTDB taxonomy): Bacteria > Pseudomonadota > Alphaproteobacteria > UBA828 > JAPUJA01 > CBDAPE01. Next base: position 270,377 of record CBDAPE010000019.1, read on the forward strand.
ACGTAAACCGTCCTTCACCAACACACTCCATGCTCGCAGCCCACGTGGATCATGCTCACCAGCTTAGCGAGAACCGACAAAATTCGCGATGACCCTTCCCGGTCGTCGAAATCAGCAGCACGAACGGCTGTCGAGGGCGAAGCTGGCCGAACGCGGCACATCGCGTCGTGAAATCTCGACATCGCCCAACCTATTCCGCGCCGCTCGGACCTGCTCCGGTGATTGTAGACCCAGATCACCCTCGCACGTCTGCCACTTCCGCTAATAGCCATGTGTGGACGGCCCCCTGTTGGCAAGGGTTTTTTTGACGGTGATGCAGAGCTGGTCGGTGCTGCCATGTGTCCGGCCTGTTTGTGCGGCGCTGATCCATGTGTGGACGGCCCCCTGTTGGCAAGGGTTTTTTTGACGGTGATGCAGAGCTGGTCGGTGCTGCCATGTGTCCGGCCTGTTTGTGCGGCGCTGATCCATGGCCGCTGGCCATAATGCTCTCCGCAAATCAGGTCCCGGTCAAAAGCAAAAGCACGCAGTCGAGAAGCTGCACTGGCTATAATGGGTTGTCCTGATCTCCGGGGCGACCGGCTGGGTGCATTATTCCGTCTCTTGCCCTTTCCAACCTCGTGAGCGCGGGTCGTGCTCGCGCGTGTTTCAAACGGCCTGTGATGCAGGCTCCTTGTAAACTGTCCCATGGACCATCATTGCCCAGGCCGTGCGGGCGATCTTGTTGGCCAGAGCGATGGCGGCGATCTTCGTCGATCGGCGCTGCAAAAGCTTGACAAGCCAGGGTCTGCGCGTGTACCCCATTTGCTTGGCCCGCCGGATCACGGAGAGGGCGCCGACCACGAGCAACATTCGTAAGTAACGGTTGCCCGCCTTGGAGATGTGCCCGAGACGCTCCTTGCCGCCGGTCGAGTTCTGCCTTGGCACCAATCCAATCCACGCCGCCAGATCACGACCCGATTTGAAGGCATGAGGATCGGGGACAGAGGCGACCAGCGCGGTTGCAATCAGAGGACCGACGCCGGGAATCTCATCGAGGCGTTGACTGACTTCGCTCGAGCGGTGCCAGGCAAGGATGCGCCGGTCCGCATCGAGGATCTGATGCTTCACCAGCTCAAGCTGATCGCGCAAGGCCACGAGACAGTCACGCGCGGCTGACGGGACGCGGTCATCCTCGCCATCCTCGATGATCTTCAGCAACCTCTCCAGCCCATTGCGACCAACCCCGGCGACAATACCGAGCTCGGCCAGATGGGCACGCAGGGCATTGATCAGCATGGTGCGCTGACGGACGAACAGGTGGCGGGTCCGGTGCAGCATCAGGACGGATTGCTGATCCGCTGTCTTGATCTCGACAAACCGCATGGTCGGGCGGGTCACCGCCTCGCAGATCGCCTCCGCATCCGCCCTGTCGTTCTTGTTCCGCTTCACATAGGGCTTCACGTAGCGCGGCGCCATCAAGCGCACCTGGTGCCCCAAGGCCTCGATCTCCCGCGCCCAGTGATGCGAGGTGGCGCACGCCTCCATGCCCACCAAACAGGGCCGCTGTTTCTTGAAGAAGGGCAGCACCTGACCTCGCCTCAACTGTCGGCAGACGACCACGCCACCCTCAGCGTCAACGCCGTGGACCTGAAATACGTTCTTCGCAAGATCAACACCGATCGTGATAACTTCGTTCATGGACGGCTCCTATTTCCCTGTGGTTCATGAAAACCACTATTTTGGCACCTGGATGCCTTCGGGTGGGAGCCGTCCACTGCATCATAAGCTGACATTAGCCTGCCAGCAGCAACCTAGGGCAATTCAGCGGAGCCTCTCCCTCCCAGCTGGCCTTGTCGCGGGCCGTCCAGGTAATCCGACATCCCACAGCGGATTATGGCCAAAATCGAACGGCGGCCCCATTCATGCTACTATCGTCGGCGATTGGGAGGAGTCATCTGGGAGAATCTTGATTATAACATATTGTTATAAAACATAATTTTTCGTAGATTCGTTTTCCAGATCCCGGTGAGCCGTTATGAACCAGGCGCCCCAATCCGGCCCGAGCGGGCTGCGCCGTATGTTCGGCGGCACGAGCCCGTTGGCGCTGCTCTTCCTGCTCACCAACGGCGTGCTGTTCGGGCTGTTTTTCTCGATCAACCGGGTGGCCATGACCGAGGGCGTGCCGCTTGGCGCCTATGTCACTTGGCAGAGCCTGGGCTCGGCACTGCTGCTGCTGGCGTTCGGGGCGATCTTCGGCGGCCTGCCGAGGTTCTCCGCCGGGCACCTCAAGAGTTATATCGCCATCGCCATCCCGGGATTTATCATCACTTGGGGCATGTTGGCGCTGATCGCGCCGAAAATTCCCGCCGGCATCGTCGCCATCATCTATTCGCTGATCCCGATCACTACCTACGGACTGGTTCTGATCGTCCGCATCGAGCGCTTCCACGGGGTGCGTCTGATCGGGTTGCTGCTGGGTTTTGGCGGCGTCCTGCTGCTGATGGTGCCGGAAACCAGCCTGCCCGAACGGGGAATGGCAATTTGGGTGCTGGTTGCCATGATCGCGACGCTCGCAGTGGCGCTTTCGACGGTGTGGATGCAGACCCTTCGCCCGGCGGGAAGCTCGTCGGCGGGAATGGCCGCAGGCGTGATGTTGATCGCCGGCGTCATCGCCTTTCCGATCATGCTGGCGATAGGCGACTGGTGGTTCTTCGACGGTCCCTGGGGCGCGGGCCACTGGGCGATGATCGGGGCCATCGTGATCACGGCAGCCATGTGGGGTCTGGCCTTCGAGATTGTGCACATGGTTGGGCCGCTGCTGCTCTGCTTCGTCGACTACATCGCCATGCTGACCGGGATCGGCTGGGGCATCGTGATTTTCAACGAGGCCCATTCGGGCTGGGTGTGGGGTGCGGTCGGGCTGATGCTAGTCGCCATCTACCTGGTCAATAAAACCGGCGAAGCTGCCCGACGCTGAAGATGACTTGAGCCGATGGCCGCCGTCTCGGCGCCGTCTTTCAAACTCATGGCGCATTTAGCGCATCTAGGTTCCCCATCCTCCCACGGAAATTTTTTGGAGAAAGGATTGCCCGCAACGAGGGCATTTCCGCTTCGGGTCATAAGCGGACGTGCTGACGCCCCTGCGTTGATGTCCGCTTCTGACCCGAAGCGGACATCCCCGGTAAGGGGCCGGACGGGTCACGCCGCCTCGAGGCTGGCCTCAAGTGAGGCCTCAGATCGGTTAACTTCATATTGCAATTTATGGTCGAATATCGTGGCTGATTTGCGGCCCGCGGTGCTATATTACGAGCGAGGTATGTAAGGGGGATTATATCCCAAAGTTACCGAGCCTAGTCCTCCCCCTTCTCCCCAGTGGGCTGTAGAAACGCCTCCCGTATCTGCTCCATCGACATGCCGGGCATGTCGATCTCCTCCTCCAACTCGGCCTTGGTGGGTTGGTGTCGGCCAGGGTTTGCTGGTTTGGGGCTGAGTGGCTTGACGGTGTTGGGCATTGGGTGCTCCTCTTTAATGGAACCTACTATACCCCGTTGCGCCTTGACCACTTGACTTTTTTAGATCAGGAATTAGACCCTTTATCTGGGACTTACAAAGATAGCTTAGCAGAGGGGCCAGCGCAGCATTCGGCACTCTTGATCTGCTAGGCAATCCACTTCCGTGAAGAAGGAATGATAAAATATGGCCGTTCTTCGAATCACCTGCATTAACAAATCTGATCGTACGGACCCACATGAACGCATCATGCGGGTCGGTGGTGGGACACTTTTAACTCCTTGGAGCAAGTCGCAGATAGAGGCAATCCGCGATATCGAGACGGGCACGAATAGTTTTTATGTCAGTGTCGGGGGCAAGACGGTTGGGGTTGTTGTTGCTGTCAGTAGGTTGGGCAACAAGTATATAAAGACGGCATCAGACGGTGAACAGCCGAACAATCTTCTGGCCTTAAGGAGTGTCCGGGATAAGTGGCTGAACCTTGCCGTTCATAACGGTTTCATAGGGCGATGCAAACGCGTCTGGGAACATCGCCCAACCGAGCGCCTGTTGTGCGGCATAGAGCTGTGTATAACGGTCGTCTGAGAGTGGCTTTCTAAGCTCGACTGCTATTCGATCATGTTCGCGTTTAATTATCTCTTGAGGGGCGGACATGGCAAAATCCTTAGGATTGCATGATGCAGTATAAAAATATGTATACTGCATACATGACTGCTAAATTATCATAGAATCGTGAATCCACGGTCCGGTTCTGCGTCCACACAGTCCCCGCCTCCTTGACAATCCTCCCCGCCCAGCCGTATTCTCGCTGGGTAAACGTATTCAGGTTGCCCGTTAGGTCGGGCTGCCTGCCGAATACAACAGCCACAGACACACGCGCGGTTTGCTCCCGCGCGGGCGAATAGGCGGGGACCCTCAAACCTGAGTGCGTTTACAACAGCCCGGCACCAGTCGGACTGTCACCGAACTATTGGACGGCGGGCATATGGAGTTCTATGACCAGCTATACCTCCACGACTTAGTGAGACTCTGTGGCTTCGATCTAGATCGGACGAGGGCGCTTAGGAATCAGGTCAGCAGCACTAGAACTTCGTCGTGGGAGCTCTGGCAGAGTGACCGAGCGGCCTTCGAGCTTCACCAAGGACTGTTCAAAAAGCCTAGGTTGGACTCGGTGTCGAGCGTTGTAGGTTTCGTCCAGACAGCCGACGACGAGGCCCTGTTCGTCGGGGTGTGGGATGTCATCGGGTGTCACCTCTGCCCAAGGGATAAGGTCGATCCCGTCACCGGTGAATACAAGCAACACCTTTACGAGTTCAGGTCCACCGAATGGCTGAACTGCTATGTCGAGCGCATGGTGGTGGACTGGGCAAGGGCACGTAGTTGGGTTCGCCGTTTGCCCAGTACCAAGAAACCTATAGCTGTGACCGAGATACGCCCCAGTGGATGGTACAAACCGTTCCCCGGTTACGCCGTTTTCCAAACGTCCTTGAGAGAAGTCGCCGGATATACCACCGCCTGGAAAATCCAATTATCAGCCAACCGTGGTATCTACCTGCTGGTCCACCCCGAGACCGGGGAGCAGTACGTCGGCTCCGCAACTGGTCAGGACGGGTTCCTTGGGCGCTGGCGCGACTACACGGTGAACGGACACGGTGGAAACGAGCTGCTTCGGCCCTTGGCCGAGGGTGGAATACCCAACTACCAGATTAGTGTACTGGAGGTTGCTGGTTCAGGTATGTCTGACGAGGACGTTCTAGCGCGCGAGGCGACGTGGAAGGACAAACTGGGCTCTCGCGCGCACGGGTTGAACCTCAATTGAAGCGCGCGCTCTACGTTCTGCTCGCAGGACCGGGTATTCTGTGGGTGATGGTCGTGGCGCGCCTGTTTGACTACGAGATTGAGTTCGTGTTCCCACCCAGAAAGACCCACCAGCAATAGCGCGCGAGTGATTGATCACGTGCTGAGAGTCAGGGTTGACATAGAAAACGAATTTCCCACACTAAAGAAAGTAGCTCGGCAAGGCGAACACCTTGCCGAGCACATAAACAACCTTAAAAGGAGGCTGCCATGAAAGCATGTCGCAAAAAACGATCCGCTAAGGTGCGCTCCAATACGACGTGCTCACATGTTTTGGATCGGGGTTGCCTTCGACAATGCGTTTGTGAGCGCCGGTGCAAATCGCGGGGCTGTAACGGCGCTGGCCTTCCGGGGCTTCGCCGTAAATCTTCACCAGCATGGCATAGTCAATATCGGCACCGAAAGCGCCTTCAATCGCTTCCAAATACGGGCTGTGCCCGTCGCTCGTGAGTTGGACACGGGAAGCCAAGCGTGGCGCGAGATCATCAATGAACGTCATGGCTTCTTCGCTATCGCGTCCGCCGACGTGCCAAGACACAACAAGTTTCGTGTCGGCATCAAGTCCCACCCACGTCCAGATATCGCCGGCCCCTTTAGGGGCTGCCTTCGCGGTCGGAACGTTTTTTTGCTTTGCGTAACAAAAGGCCCACGCCTCATCAACCTGGAGGCGCTTGCAAGAGAGGTTCACAAGCACGCGGTCTTGATACTCGGAGAACGCCTGTCCGGCATCCTCTAAGAGCTTAATCAGCGTGGTCCGGCTTATGCCGGTTAGCCGGGTCATAGCCCGGAGCGAAATGCCTTCCGCCATCATTTGCAGGGCTTGGGCGCGCTTTTCTGGGGAAAGTTTGTTCATAGGCACGATAATGCACCATCATGCCCGACCGGTCAAGCATAAAATAACATAAACGGACCGAGGCTGCGAAGCCTCGGTACAGGGGTCTTGTGGGGCCGGATGGCCTAGCTCTATGTCATGTTCCCCATTGCCCTTTCGGGGTTCCTTGGGAGAACCCACTTCACTTTTTCAAATGGTTGAGCCTGTTGACCGAGCCCGGCCCCCGGGCTCGGTTTCTCCTTTCGGAGAGATTCTGAGCTGGGTTTTCTCCGAACTAACCTCCTTGGCCACCCGATACCTATGTGGGTCGTTGCCGATCCCCTTATGAATGCGCGTTATGACCCCATCATCGACTAACGTCCGTATGATGACCGAAATCCTACCTTTAAAATGCTTCGCTTCGGACCCTTTGCCCATCTTCTTCAGGACTGCATCGACGTGGTTGACCGTGAATTCCTGACTTCCTAACCGCCCAATCACGCCTCTAACATCCGTGAGAAGCGTGGAGCCCCGCTTTACCGGATTTTCAGCGAGTTCAATCTCATCAAGATTTATCACTCCGGATTCTCCGATGGTAGGAGTTAGAGCACCCGCCTTTGTGTTGATTTTTGTTGCAACGCCACCGAGTCGTTCCATAACTCTGTACGCCGCCTTGAGTTCCGCAAGCTCGCGTTCAGTCTCCTCAATTGCTTTTCGTATGTCTTCTTGTGTTACCGACATGGTGATTCGCTCCTCGTGATCGGCAATCCTATACACGAGAAAGCACATGGACGCAAGCACGAGGGGGTAATGACAGGTCAATAAAGGGGTAACGACGGATAAGCGCCGGATTTTCAAAGAAATAATGGGGTGGTTAGGACTTTGCGGCCTGGAACAGCCGTCAACGCTTCATTTCTGTTTTGGTGGGTCCCAGCGTCGATTCGCGGCCTTTTGGGCGATTTCTTTCCGGCGTTCTGGGGTAAGCGATTCGGCGCGGGCACGACCGCCCTTTAACCCGCCCATCCGCCCTAATTCGACGGCTGCCTGATTTTTGTTTTGGTCTATAGGCGGTGTCGGCTCGCGATCTTCAACTTGGCCGGTGAGAATGTCACCGACCAACTTGCCAAGCTGGACGGGATCGCGGGGTCGTTTAAGGCGCTTCGCTGTCATGGCCGTAGTATGCCATGATTCGCCAATTGGCTCAAACTGGTGAGGTTGAAACTGTACCACTACCCACATTTGATGAATCCGTCCAGAGCCGATATAACCATTATTGTGAAGATTCCGATGTCTTCAGAAATCGTAATTTGCCAACCTCGGAAGCCTTGTTCTATTCGCCGGGAGGCAGGAGATCTGGCATGTGGGCCGTGCATCATGATCGTGCACGGGCATGGCTTGAGAAACGCAGGCTCGAACAGATCAGTTCAAACCCCTGATTGGACATGGGGGACTTTAGGCCCCACCCCGCGCCCCGGAGCTAAGCCCGTTGTCGGCGGTCAGGTCTTTGCGACGTAGCCGCTTGCCCGCCATCCCGGCGACGAGAATCTCCATCTGCTCGATGGTGTTCGAGTCGCGGTCGTTGTGCCGCCGCTGGAACTCGGCCACGTAGCGGTCCAGATGTTTAGCACTCATCTTGTGATAGGTGCCCACGTAGCCGCGCTTGAGCATCGACCAGAAGGACTCTATCCCGTTGGTGTGCGCCTGGCCCCGAACGTACTCCCGGACCGAGTGCCTCACCGTCTCGTGCTCACGGGGTATGCCATTGTACCCCTTGGCCTCGTCGGTGTACGCCTTGCCCTCGGGGGCCAGCTTCTCTACGACGAAGGCTCTTAGGGTCTCGCCGTCCGCGCTCTTGATGACCTTGGCCTCCACCTGCTTCGTGGCCCGATCCTTCGCGCCGAGAACGGCTGTATGCGGCGGTGACAAATTAGACCACGGAAGCGGGGGATTTTCCTTCCGCGGGCGGAGTAAAACTCTGCCACCTGTAGCCTTCGATCCTTTTGGGGATGGAAGGTGGGAGGATGTACACCGTGGATGTTTATTTGCAGGTTCGGCTTGCCTGTCATGTTGAAGGTATAAGTGAGCGGGAGGCAGCCCGTCGGTTTGGTCTGGCGCGTGAGACGGTGAGGAAGATGCTGCGGCATGCGGAACCACCGGGCTATCGTCGCCAAGAGCCACCGAAGCGCCCGAAGCTGGACGGCTTCACCGACATCATCGACCGTATTCTGGAAGAGGACCGAACGGTTCACCGCAAGCAGCATCACACGGCGAAGCGGATCTTCGAGCGTCTGCGCGACGAGCATGGGTTTACGGGTAAGCAGACCATCGTGAAGGATTACGTTCGTGAACGTCGCCGTCGCCTGCGGGAGGTGTTCGTGCCGCTGGCGCACGCTGCGGGCGATGCCCAGGGGGACTTTGGCGAAGCGGATGCGATCATCGCCGGGGTCGAGCACCGGGCGCATTTTTTTGTTATGATGCTTCCCCACAGCGATGCCTGCTTTGTGGCGGCCTACCCGGCGGCGGGCGACGGAGGCCTGGCTGGACGGGCACAACAGGGCCTTTGCCTTCTTTGGCGGGGTTCCCCGATCGATCCTCTACGAGGATGACAAGTGCCTGGTGTCGCGCATTCTGCCGGACGGCACGCGGCAACGAACGCGGTCCTTCAGCGGGCTTCAATCGCATTACCTGTTCGAGGATCGATATGGCCGTCCCGGCAAGGGTAACGATAAAGGCAATGTCGAGGGGATCGTCGGCTTTGCCCGGCGGAACTTCATGACGCCGCGCCCCCGGTTCGCGAGTTGGGACGCCTTCAATGCTTACTTGGAGGACCAATGCCGCAACCGGCAAAGCGATATCCTGCGCGGCCACCGCGAGAGCATCGGCGAGCGGTTTGTGCGTGACCGCGAAGCGTTGAAGACGCCACTGCCGGCGCCGTTCGATGCCTGCGACAAGCTGGGCACGCGGGTCAGTTCGCTATCCCTGGTGCGCTACCGGACGAATGACTATTCCGTGCCCGTCGCCTACGGCCATCAGGAAGTCTGGGTCCGGGGCTATGTCCACGAGGTAGTCATCGGTTGCGGGGCTGAGATCATTGCTCGACACCCCCGTTCCTACGACCACGAGGATATGGTCTTCGATCCGATCCACTACCTGGCTTTGCTGGAGCAGAAGATCGGCGCCCTGGACCAGGCAGCTCCCTTGGCCGGCTGGGAACTGCCGGATGCATTCGCAACGCTGCGCCGTCTCCTGGAGGCGCGCATGGGCAAGGCCGGCAAGCGGGAATACGTGCAGGTCCTGCGGCTTCTGGAGACCTTCGATCTCGAAGCACTCCACGGTGCGGTGAAGGACGTCCTGCGCCTGGGGGCGATCAGCTACGATGCCGTCAAGCACCTTGTGCTGTGCCGTATCGAGCGACGCCCGCCCAAACTCGACCTGGATATGTATCCCTATCTGCCACGGGCCAACGTGGCGACCACGGCGGCCGCCAGCTATATGAGCCTGTTGGGTGGAGAAGCGTCATGACCGATACGCCCCAAGTGTTGCTGGCCCATCATCTCAAGACCCTTAAGCTGCCGACGTTCCTGCGCGAATACGACAAGCTGGCCCGCCAATGTGCCGCGGAAGGCGCAGACCATGTGCGCTATCTGGTCCGCCTGACCGAACTGGAGCTGATCGATCGTGAACGCCGCATGGTCGAGCGGCGGATCAGGCAGGCCAGGTTCCCTGCCGTCAAAAGTCTCGACAGCTTTGACTTCAAGGCCATCCCATCACTCAACAAGATGCTGGTTACAGAGTTGGCGCGCTGTGAATACATCGAGCGCCGCGAGAACGTCATCGCGCTTGGTAACAGCGGCACCGGCAAGACCCATGTCGCTTTGGGTCTCGGTCTCGCGGCCTGCCAAAAGGGACTATCGGTAGGCTTCACCACCGCCGCCGCCCTGGTTCACGAACTGATGGAGGCCAGGGATGAAAAGCGCCTGCTGCGCTTCCAGAAGCAGTTGGCTAAATACAGCTTGCTGATCATCGACGAGCTCGGCTTCGTCCCGCTATCCAAGACCGGCGCCGAGCTTCTATTCGAGGTATTCAGCCAGCGTTACGAGCGCGGCTCGACCCTGGTGACCAGCAATCTGCCATTCGACGAGTGGACCGAGATCTTCGGCTCCGAACGCCTGACCGGAGCTTTGCTGGACCGGCTCACCCACCATGTCCATATCCTGGAAATGAATGGCGAAAGCTATCGTCTCACCCAAAGCCGAAAACGGCGGAAATCCCCAAAAACGCCTGCTTGATCGTCAACGCCATGGTTGACCCGGTGGGTCCACAGAAACCTCCCACGCCGCTTCGCTTCGCGTAACGCAAGCGCTGCACGAAGCGGCGCGGGTCCCTCCTGTGGACTACCGGGACAACCCGCTAAACTGCGTACCGCGTCACCTCAAGTGGTCTGGTCTCGCTCCGCCCAACTGGTCTAATTTTGCTCCGCCGTTGACACTTCTGGAACCTCAGCAGCTGCTTGTCATCGCGGGCCTCGATGAGCTCGTGGACCAGGGCAGCGGCGGTGATGAAGCCGACCGAGAGGCCCTTCTGGCAGGCCGCCAAGCCGAGACCGAGGGCGATGTGGGTCTTGCCGGTGCCGCTGTTGCCGAGCGCGATGAGGTTCTCGCGGCGCTCGATGTACGCGCAGCGGGCGAGCTCCAGGACCAACGTCTTGTTGAGCGAGGGGATGACCTTGAAATCGAAGCTATCGAGGCTCTTGATCACGGGGAAGCGCGCCGCCTTGATGCGCCGCTCGACCATGCGGCGCTCGCGGTCGATCAGCTCGAGCTCGGCCAGACGCAGAAGATAGCGAACGTGGTCGACGCCTTCCGAGGCGCACTGCCGGGCGATCTTGTCGTACTCCCTCAGGACCGTCGGCAGCTTCAGCCTCTTGAGGTGGTGGACGAGCAGCAGCCGTGGTGTGTCGGTCATGCGCCGAGCCCCGACAGCAGGCTCATGTACGACTTGGCAGACGTCGTCGCGACCCGGGCGCGCGGCAGGTACGGATAGACCTCGAGGTTGAGCCGGGGCGGCCGCCGCTCGATGCGGCACAGTACCAGGTGCTTCACCGCATCGAAGCCGATGGCGCCGAGCCTGAGCGCGTCGCCGACCGCACCCTCGACCTCCTCGAGCCGGAAGCTCTCCAGCAGACGGCGCACCTGGACGTACTCGCGCTTGCCCGCCTTGCCCATGCGGGCTTCGAGCAGGCGTCGCAGAGTGATGAAGGCCTCGGGCAGGTCCCAGCCCGCCAACGGCGCGGCCTGGTCGAGGGCGCCGATCTTCTGCTCGATCAAGGGTAGGTAATGCAGCGGGTCGAAGATCAGGTCCTCGCTGTCGTAGGACCGGCGGTGCCGGGCAATCACCTCCGCGCCGCAAGAGATAACGACCTCGTCGACGGAGCACCGGATCAGCACCTCGCGGTGGCCATAGGCCACGGGCACCGAGTAGTCGTTGCCCCGGCAGCGCACCAGCGACAGCGAGCTCACCCGTCCAGTGCGCTTGTCGCAGGCATCGTATGGTGCCGGGGGGAGAGGCAAGAAGGCTTCCCGGTCCCGTGCGAGGCGCTCGCCGATGGTCTCCTTGTGACCCCGCAGCCGCGCCGCCTGGCGCCGGCGGCACTGTCCCGCGAGAGCATCGTTCAGCGCCTCGAAGCTCTCGGCCCGCGGGACGGGGACCCGGAAGGTCCGCCGGATGAAGCCGACCAGTCCCTCGACCTTGCCTTTGTCGTTGCCCTTGCCCGGCCGGCCGAACCTGTCCTCGAACAGATAGGGGGATTGAAGGTCCGTGAAGACGCGCGTTCGCTGCCGCTTGCCATCGCCCAGTATCCGGGCGACTGCCAGCTTGGTGTTGTCGTACAGGATGGATCGGGGGACGCCGCCGAAGAACGCAACCGCCGCGTTGTGGCCAGCGCAGAACGCCTCGGTCGTCTCCGCCGGGTAGGCCTTCACGAAGCAGGCATCACTGTGGGGAAGATCGAAGGCAAGGAAGTGGACCTTGCACGCCACGCCGCCGATCACCGCCAGCGCCTCGCCGAAGTCCGCCTGGGCGGGGCCGGGGGAATGGACGAGCGGCACGAACATCTCGCGCGACCGAAGCCGCCGCTCACGGACATAGTCCTTCACGATGGTGTAGCCGCCCGTAAAGCCGTACTCGTCCCGGAGACGGTCGAAGATCCGCTTCGCCGTGGGCCGTTGCTTGTGGTGGCTGGTCCGATCGTCTTCCAGAACCCGATCGATGATCCCCGTGAACGGACCCCGCTTCGGCCGCCGTGGCGGCTGCCGCGGCGAGACCCCGGCGGCACCGAGAACGACAGCATCTTGCGGACCGTCTTGCGGTCCAGCCCGAACACCCGCGAGGCCTCGCGGGTGCTCATTCCCTCGACACGACACGCCCGCCGAACCCGCGCGTACAAATCCACCCGATACATCCCCCCGCCTTCCAGTCAGAGCAACCCTGACAGAAGGCTATAGACGGTCCCATTTTGGTCCGCCACAGCCGGATCAACCGGCCGCTTCAGTGGGGGATTATTGCGCCGCCGTTCTCACACAGTGCTCATCGATATTCAGCCGGGTTTCATCGCCTATCGCCAATGTCTTTCCCAGCCAGCCATTCTCCACAAAGCCTTCTGCATCCGGCGTGTCGAGGACAATATTCGGGCGAAACCGGATCGGATCGAACACCCCTTGCGGGTAGGTGGCACTGGCCGCGCGAACTGTTGCCGTCGTCAACAGATGAATCGGGGTCAGCTCATACGGCGCCTTCGGCGCTGTCTTGCCATCGGCCCGCGCCTCGGACTCGTGGAATTTGCCTGCGCCAGCGGTCTGGCCGGACCACAATATCGTTTCTCGCCCTGTCAACGCCGTCAGCCGCTCGGCTAACCTGGGGGAATCACTGAGCAACACTTCGCCGTCGGAAAAAGTCAAACGCACTGGCGGCGGCGGTGCATCCGGCAACGGCTCCTCCGCGAATTGTGCCCGCACGCTCACCAACGCAGACCACTTTCGGGCCGAAACAGCCGCACTCACCATTGCAAACTTTTCTGAGTCCACGACCGAGTAACTCCGGTCGCCGGCGATACCGTTTTCACCAAGCGTTGCCGCCTGGAGCGTCTCGCCCAATATGGAACGGACTGGATAGCGCCACAAATCCCGTACCGTGCCAACGACGTCGCTGCCCATCGATCCGTCTCCTCCAGCAATATCATTTCTTCGCAACTGAGAGCCTGCAACGCAACATCCGTCCGGATCTAACTCAATGGTCTCACTCCGATGATGCCGGAATCGCGCTGCCGAATCCACTTGCCTTCACGGCGGTAAATAAATCGGCAAAGCGTCGCACGCCCAGTATCCACTGTTATATATAGAGGGAGACGGAACGGTCGCTGGTCTTTTAAGCGGCTGGGCGGACTCGATTATTGGAAATAGGGGAGACACATCGTCATGACCAAGCAGACGGGCAAATCATCGGCCACGCTCGACGGCAAGCTTGCGTTGGTCACGGGTGCCAGCAGGGGCATCGGGGCCGCGATCGCGAAACGCTTGGCAGCCGAAGGCGCCCAACTTGTCATGTCCTACGCCTCGTCGGGCGACGCAGCGCAGGACGTTTGTGGCCAGATCCACGAGGCAGGCGGGCGCGCTGAGGCCAGGCAGGCGGACGCCGGCGATATCGAAACCGGCAAGGCTCTGGTCGAGGAACTCGTCGCCATCCACGGCAAAATCGATATTTTGATCAACAACGCTGGGGCGCTCGACGTCGCAGATGTTGCCAACGCAACACCCGAACAGTTCGATCACAGCATCGGTGTCAATCTTCGCGGTCCTTACTTTCTTATCCAGGCCGTATTGCCCCACATGCCCACGGGCGGCCGGATCGTCAACATCAGCAGCATCTTCGGTGATTCGACGCCCTTCCCAGGGATCGGCCTGTACGCCATGAGCAAGTTTGGGATGCACGGCATGACCAAGGCGCTCGCCCGAGAACTCGCGGACCAAGGCATCACGATCAACGCCGTTGCACCTGGTCCGATTGATACGGAGATGAATCCAGAGGACGGCGATCTTGCCGCAGCCATGCTGCCTCGGGCGCCATTCGGTCGTTACGGACGACCGGAGGATATAGCGGAAACTGTGGCCTATCTCGTCGGCCCCTGGAGCGACAATGTAAACGGCGCAATTCTGCGTATCGATGGCGGTTGGAACGCCTAGGTGAGCGGACAGCAACCATGACCGGACTGTTTCGGCCCGGTGCCTGGGTGCTTCACCCGAACCAACCCGACTGGGGCACTGGACAAGTTCAAAGCGTCGTCGGCGACCGCATAACGGTGAATTTCGAACACGCCGGCAAGCGTCTGATCATGGCCAGCACTATCGATCTTCTGCCCGCGGACGGTCCACCCGACGACCGGCCGAACGGCGATTGACAGCCGGTGTTCATCAAGCAATTCCGTTATCTCGTCGCACTGTCGGTCGAGCGACATTTTGGGCGCGCCGCCGCGCGCTGCAACGTCACCCAGCCCACCCTTTCCAACGGAATCAAGCAGCTTGAAAAGGAGCTTGGCCTCCCCGTCGTCCGGCGGCATCAACGGTTTCAGGGGTTCACCACGGAAGGGCAACGGGTCCTGGAATGGGCCGAACGGATCCTGGCAGACCAGGAAGCGATGCTTCAGGAGCTTGGCGAAATGCGCGGCCATCTTCATGGTCGATTGCGAATTGGGGTAGTGCCCAGCGCCCTGCCCCTCATGCCCCGTATCACCAAACCCTTCTGCGATCGTCATCCCGACGCGTCGGTTGCCGTGATGTCCCAGAGTTCGCAAGAGATTCAGCGCGGCCTGGACAATTTCGAGATCGATCTCGGCGTCACCTATCTCGACAACGAACCTATAAGACATGTCCGCTCGGTTCCGCTCTATCACGAGAGCTATTGCCTGCTCGTCCCCGACGACGGGCGATTCGCTCGCAGCAAGTCGGTGACCTGGAAGACGGCTGCGGCTTTGCCCCTATGTCTGCTCTCGCCGGACATGCAAAATAGGCGGATAATCGATGCGGCATTCCTCCAGGCTGGTTCCCAACCAGCACCCCAGATCGAGACCAATTCGATCGGTCAGCTCGGCCTCCATGTGGGAAGTGGCGCCTGGTCAAGCGTCGTGCCGGAGCATTTTATTCATACGCACAACATTCCGTCGGGAACACGAGCCCTGCCTCTCGTCGATCCCGAGGTCAGTCACGCGGTTGGAGTCGTCATTTCGGATGAAGAACCGATTCCGCCGATGGCAAAGGCGATGCTGGTGATCGTCGAATCGATCGACGAAACCAATCTGTTGGGGCTTCGTCCCAAGGCCGAACAGGGCGACAAGCCTTAGATTGACGACATCTATTGATTGATGTGTTTAATACATTTTACAAATGATAAATTCTTTGCCAAATTCACGCTGCGAAAGGCGTCTTACGCCTTACCTCCAAACTGCGCCTCCGGATTTGGCTTCATGGCAAACGTTGACGTCCAGCTTCGCAAATTCAAGCATCCCGGCACGAGTCGTCGCAAGGGGTGCGGCCAGCTCAAAGGCCGTCAGGTCGATCCCGCCGCACTCGAAGAAATTCGCAACTTGCTGGGAGCCCGGCCACGCACACGTGACCTGCTGATCGAGCATCTTCATCTGATCCAGGATGAATTTCGCTGCATCTCGGCGCGCCACTTGGCGGCGCTAGCCCACGAGTTGCGACTGCCGATGGCCGAGGTCTACGAAACCGCGACCTTCTACGCTCATTTCGACGTGCTCAAAGAGGGCGACGCCCCGCCGCCGCCAATTACCATCCGGGTCTGTGACAGCCTCACCTGCGAGATGATGGGCGCCAATCACCTGTTGGAAAAGTTGGCCGATACCGCGGGTTCTGGCGTGCGTGTTCTTCGCGCACCATGCATGGGCAGGTGCGATTGTGCACCGGTCGCGGAAGTCGGCCATTTTCACGTCGAACACGCGACCGCCGGGGCTGTCATACATGACGCCGACACATGTCATACAAATGCAGCTTATCCGTCATACATGGTGTATGACACATATGTTATAAACGATGGGTATCAACTACTTAAGCAATGTATGACAGGAAACCTAACGCCCGATGAAATAATTGAAACCATGGAGGCCAGCAATCTGCGCGGCCTTGGCGGCGCTGGTTTTCCGGCCGGTCGGAAATGGCGCTTTGTGCGGCGGGAACCAGGCCCCCGGCTCATGGCAATCAATGCCGACGAAGGCGAACCGGGCACGTTCAAGGACCGCTATTTTCTCGAACGTGATCCTCACCGGTTTTTCGAAGGCATGCTGATCGCCGCCTGGGCCGTCGAAGCCACCGACGTCTATATTTACCTGCGCGACGAATACCCGGCGCTGCACCAAATCCTTGCCGACGAGATCGAGCATATCGAGGAAGCCGGCCTCGATGCCTGCACCAAAATTCACCTCCGTCGCGGGGCTGGTGCCTATATCTGCGGCGAGGAATCCGCGATGCTCGAAAGCATCGAAGGCAAACGTGGCGAGCCACGTCACAAACCCCCTTTCCCATCCCAGGTTGGCCTGTTCGGCCGCCCCACCCTGATCCATAACGTCGAGACCGTTTATTGGGTTCGTGATCTGATCGAGAAAGGCGCCGACTGGTTCACCAACCAGGGCCGGCACGGCCGGAAAGGCTTGCGCAGTTTCTCGGTATCGGGCCGCGTCGAAGAGCCCGGTGTCAAAATCGCCCCGGCGGGCATCACAATAAATGAACTGATCGAAGAATACTGCGGCGGCATGGCCAATGGCCATCGCTTCAAGGCCTACCTCCCAGGCGGTGCGTCGGGCGGCATCCTACCTGCCTCGATGGGCGATATTCCGCTCGATTTCGACACCCTGGACGAACACGGCTGTTTCATCGGCTCGGCGGCGATCATCGTGCTGTCCGATCACGACGACATAAAGGCTGTCGCGCTTAACCTGATGCGCTTCTTTGAAGACGAAAGCTGCGGCCAATGTACGCCCTGCCGGGTCGGCACCGAGAAAGCAGTCAAATTGATGGAGCGGCCCACTTGGGACACAGCCCTACTCGAGGAACTCAGTACCGCCATGATGGACGCATCGATTTGCGGGCTCGGCCAG
Organism: Alphaproteobacteria bacterium; assembly: GCA_965198325.1. GTDB lineage: Bacteria > Pseudomonadota > Alphaproteobacteria > UBA828 > JAPUJA01 > CBDAPE01. Next base: position 287,695 of record CBDAPE010000019.1, read on the forward strand.
GCCGCGCCCAATCCGCTTCTGATGGTGCTCAAGCACTTCAAGGAGGATCTCACATGAGCGAGACGATCCGCTTTACCCTCGACTCTGTCGAGGTCGAGGCCCGACCCGGTGAAACGATCTGGCAGGTCGCCCTACGCAACGGCACGACAATCCCCCATCTCTGTTACACGCCTCAACCAGCCTACCGTGCGGACGGCAATTGCCGGGCGTGCATGGTTGAGATCGAGGGTGAACGCGTTTTGGTTGCGTCCTGCATCCGCCAGCCCACGGACGGCATGGTTGTCCGCTCCCAAAGCGAGCGCGCCACGAAGTCGCGCGAAATGGTTATGGAGCTCTTAGTTGCGGATCAGCCGCCCCGCGAGAGTGCCCATGATCCCAACTCGGAATTATGGGCCTGGGCGGAAACGATGGGCCAGACCAATAGCCGGTTTCCCGCCAAACGCTCGCCCGCACCGGATCCGAGTCACCCGGCCATGGCCGTCAACCTCGATGCCTGCATTCACTGTACCCGTTGCGTGCGGGCCTGCCGCGAGGTTCAAGCCAACGACGTCATTGGGATGGCCAACCGGGGCCCCGGCAACAAGATTGTTTTCGATTTCGACGACGCCATGGGAGAGAGCACGTGCGTCGCCTGTGGCGAATGCGTGCAGGCCTGCCCGACTGGCGCGCTCATGCCCGCCCACGAAGCGGGCAAGATCGAGGCCGACAAGACCGTCGATAGCGTTTGCCCCTATTGCGGCGTCGGCTGCCAACTTACCTTCCACGTCAAGGACAACGCTATTTTCAAGGTCGAGGGCCGCGACGGGCCGGCCAATTCCGGCCGGTTGTGCGTAAAGGGTCGGTTCGGCTTCGACTATGTTGGTCACCCACACCGTCTAACCCGGCCACTGATCCGTCTGCCAGACGCCCAAAAGTCGGCTGAACTCGACCTCGATCCGGCCAACCCCTTCACTCACTTCCGGGAAGCGACCTGGGACGAAGCACTCGATGCCGCAGCCGCTGGGCTCAACGGCATTCTGGAGCGCCACGGCAGTTCGGCGCTTGCCGGCTTCGGTTCCGCAAAGGGTTCGAACGAGGAGGCCTATCTGGTTCAAAAACTGGTCCGCACGGGATTCGGCACCAATAACGTCGATCATTGCACCCGGCTGTGCCACGCCTCATCGGTCGCTGCGCTGCTCGAATGCATCGGCTCGGCCGCGGTCACAGCGACCTTCAATGAATGCAGCAATTCCGACGTGATTTTAGTGATCGGCGCGAATCCAACGATCAACCACCCGGTTGCGGCGACCTTCATCAAGAACGCCGCTGAAACCGGCGCGACCCTCATCGTCATGGATCCCCGGGGCTCCGCCCTTTCCCGCCACGCTGACTACACGCTCCAGTTCACTCCCGGTGCCGATGTCGCCCTGCTTAACGCGATCATGCATGTGATCGTCGAGGATGGGCTCGCCGACGAGCAATATATTCAGGCGCACACCCAAGGCTACGCGGATTTACGGAGCCACCTCGGCGCCTATTCGCCCGAGGCGATGGCGCCCCATTGCGGGATCGATGCCGAAACCATCCGTACGGTCGCCCACATCTATGGCGAAGCAAACGCGGCGATCATCTTCTGGGGGATGGGAATCTCGCAGCACATTCACGGCACCGATAACGCCCGCTGCCTGATATCGCTCGCCTTGATGTCGGGCCAGGTCGGCCGACCGGGAACCGGGCTGCACCCGTTGCGCGGCCAGAATAACGTGCAAGGGGCGTCCGATGCCGGCCTGATCCCGATGGTCTATCCAGACTATCAGCGGGTCGACAACCCGGATGCAAAGATGAAGTTCGAAAGCCTGTGGGGTATGCAGCTCAACCCCAACCCGGGATTGACGGTCGTCGAGATCATGGATGCGGCGTTCGACGGCAAAATCAAGGGCATGTACATCATGGGCGAGAACCCGGCGATGTCGGATCCGAACTCTCACCATGTGCGTGAGGCCATGACAAAGCTCGAGCACCTCGTCGTCCAGGAAATCTTCCTGACCGAGACCGCATATTTCGCCGACGTCATCCTGCCGGCAACCGCCTGGCCGGAAAAAGACGGCACGGTGACCAATACCAATCGGCAGGTTCAGATCGGTCGCCGCGCGATCGATCCGCCGGGCGACGCCCGCGACGACTGGTGGATCATCCGAGAAATCGCCAACCGCCTGGGCCTCGATTGGGGCTACACGGGCCCGGCCGACGTTTTCGCCGAGATGCGCGAATGCATGGATTCACTCAACGGCATCACCTGGGACCGGCTGCAGCGCGAGAGCGCCGTCATTTACCCCTGTGACGGCGAAGACGTCGCCGGACATGACGTGATCTTTGACGACGGCTTTCCGACCGAGTCGGGTCGCGGCAAATTCGTTCCCGCGAGCATCGTCCCACCCGATGAGATGCCCGATGATGACTTCCCGCTAATCTTGACCACAGGGCGGGTTCTCGAACATTGGCACACCGGGGCAATGACCCGTCGTGCCGCCGCGCTCGACGATCTCGAGCCCGAAGCTTTCGCTCACCTGGCACCGGATGATTTCGTGGAACTCGGGATCGAGCCCGGCGAAACGATCCGGGTCGCAACGCGACGTGGCATGATCGAGCTCAAAGCTCGCGCGGATTCGGGAGTCCCTCACGGCGTGGTGTTCATCCCGTTTTGCTTCTCCGAAGCGCCCGCGAACATGCTGACCAATCCGGCCCTCGATCCGATCGGGAAGATTCCGGAGTTCAAGTTCTGCGCTGCGCGCGTGGAACGGGCGGAAGCGGAAGCCGCCGAATAACCGCGAACCTGTTCTCAGCCGGCCTCGGAGCCCTTTAGGCGAGCCAGCAAGGTCTCGGCCTGTGCCAGGTCATCGGGCTTGTTTGCATTGAAAAAGGGATCGACGGGGCGATCGTCGAATTCGACCTCAGCAAGGTTGTAGCGACCCGTGAAGACATCGACCTTACGCACGCCGTCCTCGACCATGGCATGGCGCAATGCCTCCGTCAGGCTTACGGGCCACAGACCAAAGACCGGGTGAACCCGCCCGCCGGAGGCCGCACAAGCCAGATCGGCGCCGGCATCGATCGCGTCGAACAGGCGGACGACCAAATCCCGCGGCAGGAACGGCGCATCGGTTGCAAAGCTTGCGACCCAGGTGCAGCCCGGCGCATTGGCGGCGGCCCATTCGAGTCCCGCCAGGATACCCGCCAGTGGCCCGGCAAAGCCGGCGACCGTATCGGGCGCGACAGGAAGACCGAACTCGCGAAATCGGGCTGGATCACCATTCGCGTTCAGCAGCAAAACATCGGTTTGAGGCTCTGCCCGTGAAATGACGCGGGCCAGGATCGTCTCGCCGCCAAGCCTCCGCAAGCCCTTGTCACCGCCGCCCATTCGCCGCGCCAAGCCGCCCGCGAGCAGGACACCGGCCACGCTTCCTTCGAGGCCCTCAGGTCGCATCTTCAGGCAGACTCGCCTTGCGCTGGAGGTGACGCGCTTCTTCGGCGAAGGTCGAGGTGTCCGCGTCGTAGAGAATTCGCGACCCACCGGAAAGAGTGACGAACCGCTTGCCCTTGGCGCGCCCGATCAAGGTCAGTTCGGCACGCCTGGCAAGATCGACACCCGCGGCAGTGAAGCCGGACCGGGAGATCAAGATGGGGATCTCCATCTGGACCGTCTTGATCACCATCTCGCTCGTAAGTCGACCTGTCGTGTAGAAGATTTTTCCGGCCGGTTCAATTTTATTGAGCGCCATGTAGCCCGCAATCTTATCGATCGCGTTGTGGCGGCCGACGTCCTCCATGTAAAGCAGGGGCCGGTCTTCCTCGCAGAGCACGCAGCCGTGAATCGCGCCGGCGGAAAGATAAAGACTCGGTTGCGTATTGATTTTCTTCGAAAGCACGTAGAGCCACGACGTGCGCAGGATCGCATCCCGATCGAGACGAATCTCGTCGAACCGCTCCATAAGGTCGCCGTAGACCGTGCCCTGGGCGCAGCCCGAGGTGAGCGTCTTCCTGCGTAGCTTGTCTTCGAAGTCGGTCTCGTGCTCGGTACGCACGACGACCGTATCGATCTCCCCATCGTAATCGATGGTCGTTACCGTGTCATCCGGACGTAGCATATTCTGATTGAGCAAGTAACCGATCGCGAGATAGTCGGGATAATCGCCTATCGTCATCATGGTGACGATCTCTTGGCCGTTCAGAAACAGAGTCAACGGTCGCTCCACCACGACATCGGTCTGAACCGGCGCGCCATCCTGGTTCGTGCCGGCAACACGATTGACAAGCTTCGGGTCGGTCGGATCGGGTTTGACGATAAATTCGCTCATAGCCGCAATATGAGTGCAACGGACCAGCGCGCCAAGTCCGGCGCGCAGCTCCGAATGGCGTTCGGCTCGCGCCGCTTGGCTAAACCATGCGCCATTGTTTGGGTTTACTCCGCATTTTAATGTGTTTTTATGTTTTTTTATGTGTATTATTCTAAATTCAACGCAGAGGTGACGTCTGTTGCCAGCGCTCGCTAGCGTTACGCCTGAGCCAGGGAAATTCAGCAAGTCTCGGCGCAAAATACAGAGAGTCGATGGCCGATTTCTACGACGCCTTCGTGACCGCGTTTCGTCTGATTCTGGGATTCGACCGGGATCTCGCCGAAATCATTCTGCTCTCTCTCCGGGTAAGCGGAAGCGCCGTCGTCTTGGCAACCCTGATCGGCCTGCCGCTTGGAGCCGCGGTCGCGCTCTTTCAATTTCCGGGACGCGGTGCGCTCACAATATTGCTTAATGGCCTGATGGGCCTGCCGCCCGTGGTCGTCGGCCTGATCGTCTATCTAATTCTTTCCCGATCCGGGCCGCTCGGCGTGCTCGACCTGCTGTTCACGCCGACCGCCATGATTATCGCCCAATGCGTGCTCGTCGTGCCGGTCGTCGCCGCGCTCTCGCGTCAGGTCCTCGAGGACCTATGGCGGGAATACGAGGAACAACTCCGATCGCTCGGCGCCGGGCCGAGCCGGGCCATCGGCACATTGATTATTGATGCCCGATTTTCGCTGCTCACGACGATCCTCGCGGGTTTCGGCCGGGCGATCGCCGAGGTCGGTGCGGTTATGATCGTTGGCGGCAACATCGACCACGTAACCCGGGTCATGACCACGGCTATTTCGCTGGAAACGATGAAGGGCAATCTGTCGATCGCTCTGGGTCTGGGGATTATCCTCATCGCGCTCTCGCTGGGCATCAATTCCGCCGTCTACGCCATCAAGGACGCTGCTCAGCGGAGAGTCGGCTGATGGCCGTGAACCCGATGGAACGCGACAAGACGATTCTGCCGCTCGTACTCGACGCTATCTCCTACGAAGTCGGCGGCGAACGGCTGATCGATACCATCAGCGCCCAATTCACCGCGGGCCAGCGAACCATCCTGTTGGGTGCAAACGGTGCCGGCAAAAGCGTCACCTTGCGTCTCTGTCACGGATTGATCCAGCCGACGGCCGGGCGTGTTCAATGGCGTGGTGGCGCTGCGGCCGACGCCACACGGCGACAGGCCATGGTCTTCCAACGTCCGGTAATGCTGCGCCGCTCCGCCGCCGCCAATGTGAGCTACGCCCTCGCATTGCGCGGAGTCCACGGTCGCGAGCGGCGGGACCGAACTGAGGAAGCGCTCGATCAAATGGGGCTGTTGCGCTTCGCCCGCCGACCGGCCCGAGTGTTGTCCGGGGGCGAGCAGCAGCGCCTCGCCCTGGCACGGGCCTGGGCGCTTCGGCCTGAAGTGCTGTTTCTGGATGAACCCACCGCCAATCTCGATCCCTCAGCGACACAGGCCATCGAAATCTCGATCCACAAGATCTTCGCCGCCGGCACGAAAATCATCATGACGACCCACGATCTTGGGCAGGCCCGCCGGCTGGCCGACGAGGTCGTATTTCTTCACGGCGGCCGGTTGGTCGAACGATCAGCGGCCACCAAATTTTTCGAATCCCCCCAAAGTCCGGAAGCCCGTGCCTTTATTGAAGGTCGGCTATGGGCCGACAGCATTCGGGAACACTGAATGACCAATCGCCTGACTTTCCTCCGTCTCGCAAGCCTTGTGGCGCTCTCCGTAATCCTCGGCACATCGCCTGGGTCGGCTGGTGACCGCTACATCGTACTCGCGTCGACCACGTCGACGGAGAATTCGGGGTTGTTCAAACATATCCTTCCCATGTTCGAATCCGAGACGGGCATCGAGGTTCGGGTCGTGGCCCGCGGCACGGGCCAGGCTCTTCAAATGGGACGTGCGGGCGACGCCGATGCGCTTCTGGTTCATGACAAGAAGGCTGAAATCGCATTTGTCGAGCGGGGCTTCGGCGTGAAACGACACGAGATCATGTACAACGACTTCATCGTCATCGGGCCGGCGTCGGACCCCGCCGAAATCGCGAGCACGGCAAACGTTGTTGACGCCTTTCGGGCGATCGCGGACATCCAGGCGACGTTCGTATCGCGGGGCGACGATTCTGGAACCAACCGGGCAGAGCTCCGGTTTTGGGAGTCCGCGGGCATCGACGTCAAATCCGTCTCCGGGACCTGGTATCTGGAGGCCGGAGCCGGCATGGGAGCTACGCTCAACGTCGCTGCAGCGGAGGACGCGCACACCATGAGCGATCGCGGCACCTGGTTGAGCTTCGAAAACCCCCGAGACCTCACGGTGCTTGTCGAAGGCGATCCCCGATTGTTTAATCAGTATGGCGTGATCCTGATCAACCCAGCACGTCATGCCCATGTGAAAGTATCCGATGCCATGGCATTGATCGAATGGCTCACCTCGCACCGGGGCCAGGCGGCGATTGCGTCGTTCCAGATCCGGGGCGAACAACTCTTCTTCCCAAATTACGAACCCGACTGACCGGAATTATTGGCGCCTGCATGCCGCGATATCTTCCATTCTTCACCGCCCTAAAGCCGTTCGTATTTCAGGCACTTCGGCCATTGGCTTTCAGGTTGCTCGCCGGCAGTCTGACCCTTGGTGCGACACCGGCATTCGCCGGCGGCCTCACGCTCGCGGTTACAACGTCGATCGAGGCATCCGGCCTTCTGGACCACTTGCTTCCAGCCTTCGAGAAGGCGACGGGTACAACCGTTCGCGCCGTCGTGGCGGGCAGTGGACAGGCGCTCGAGATGGGCCGGCGCGGCGATGTCGATGCGACCTTCACCCACGACAGTGCCAGTGAAATGGCGCTCGTAGCCGGCGGCGTCGGTCTGGAACGCCGGAATGTCATGGCAAACGACTTCGTGCTCGTCGGTCGGAACGATGATCGGGCGCAGATCGCAGGCTTGTCTAATGCGGCGGACGCGCTCCGAAAAATCGCTGACTCGGATGCGTTGTTCCTCTCCCGCGGCGATGAAAGCGGTACCCACAAGGCCGAACGTCGCCTATGGGCGGCGGCGAGCATCGATCCGTCGCAAAGCTCGGGGGGCTGGTATCTCGAGACCGGCTTGGGTCAGGGCGCCAACCTCAATATGGCGGTAGCACGGGGCGCCTACACCCTGACCGACCGAGGCAGCTGGATCGCCTTTGGCAACCATGCCGACCTCATGGTGCTCGTCGAGGGCGATCCACGCCTGTACAATCAATATGGCGTCGTGTTGATCAATCCGTCCGTGCACAAGCATATCAACGCCGATGTCGCTCGCGCATTTGCGGATTGGCTCACCTCGTCGGAGGGCCAGGCGAGAATTGCCGCCTACCGGATCGATGGTGCCCAGCCGTTCCAGCCCAACGCCGGGGAGCCCTAAACTCTCTGTCGCAGTTAATTTTCGTCGAGCCGCATAGCCGGCAAGATTGTGCGGAACGATCGAACAACGGAGTAGGAGGCCGATGACCAGCGATATCGACGGCCGCTGCCATTGCGGCGCGGTGCATTGGCGCGTGACAACGCCGGTTCCAGCGGAACGCATGCCGATCTGGATCTGTCAGTGCAGCTTCTGCGTCAAGCACAGCGTACGCTATACCTCCTGGTCGGATGCCGCCCTCGCTCTGTGGGCGGATGACAGGGAGCAGGTCGGGACTTACCAACTCGGTCATGGCACGGCTGATTTCATACTCTGCCGACGCTGCGGGACGGTGCTCGCGGCTGTCATGGAGGACACCGACGGCCTTTGCGGCGTCGTAAACTTCAATACGGCAGATAATCCGAAGCAATTTTCGAAACGACCGCATTATCTCGACTTCGAGGGCGAGACCGTGGACGAGAGAAGAGCCCGCCGAAAAAAATTCTGGATTGGCTCTGTCGCCTGGCTTGAGCGGCCACCCTTGGACGCAAGCGAGCCCGCTCCTGTGTCGTCCGGTGAGACCCCGGCGCGATGAGTGCGGAGGACCCAGCGACCCGAATCGAAGGCGGTTGCCACTGCGGCATCCTCCGGTGGCGGCTGGACACGCCACACGGACCAGAAACTCTCCCAGTCCGGGTCTGTCAGTGCAGCTTCTGCATCAAGCACGGCGGCCGCTACACATCTGACCCGAGCGCCAAACTCGAAATCCGGGTCTCGGGAATTGACCCCGTCGAACGCTATAAATTTGGCCATGATACGGCCGATTTCATACTCTGCCGACAATGCGGAACACTTATCGCGGCCGTAATGGACGAGCCAGAACACCCCGGACGAGCGGTTCTCAATATCAACACGGCCGACCATCCCGAGGGATTTACGATGCCTGCACGCCCGACCGACTTCGAAGCCGAATCTCGGGAGGAGCGGCTTGCGAGACGGCGCGAGAATTGGATCGGGCAGGTAACCTGGGTATTGGATCAGACGGCTTAACTTGCCTGGCCGCCGAACCCTACGGCCCGTTGAAAATCACCCGGCCGAGATTGCTGCAGTCATAACCGGCCATTCCCTCGAGCTCGGCTCGAAAGGTTTCGCTCCGTGCGAAACCAAGAAGCGTCTGGACAGGCGGCTCGAAATAATCGCGCCGGCGCATCGCAAGATCGTAGCGCTCGCGATGCAGGGGTATGAAATCGAGTCCGTGCTGCTGCGCCACGGCAGCAACCGCAAGGCCTGCGTCCGCCTTGCCCTCGGCTATCGCGGCTGCTAGATCGCTTTCGGTCCGGGCCGGACGAGGCAGCACATCGATCCCGTTCAAATCGAGGCCCGCTTTAGAGAACAGATGTTCGAGCAGGATCTGGCTACCCGCTTCGGGCTGCCGAAGCACAAGGCGGACACCGGGAGAGGCGAGGTCGCCGAGTTCAGCGACGCCCAGCGGATTACCCGATTCAACGACAAGGCCCTGCTCGCGCACCGCCCACTCGATCATGACGACACCGGTGCCATCCGTTGCCGCCTGAAGGCTCTTGAGATTATAGGTCTCGCTATTCGGATCGAAGACATGAAGCGCCGCGAGACGAGCATCGCCCGAGACGAATCGCCTGAGTCCCTCGAGGCTGCCAACCGGCATCATTGCGAGCCCGCAATCGGATTCCCGGAGACACCGGTCGAGCAGGGGGTCTTGGCTTCCCGCGATGACCGGCGGGGTCGCGAAGCCTAGGAGCGGCCGGGGCGTGGAGTCATCCCCTTCAAGCCAAGCGTCGATCAACGCCTTTGGAAATAGCCACTTGCCAGTAACGCGCCGGCAGGGAATCCGGCCGTCTTTAACGAGTTCATAGATTTTCCGCTCCTTGATCCGTAAGTAAGCGGCAACCTCGCGAGTGGTCATCAACTCTGGCATCGATGGAAAATCCCGTCACGGCTGGCAACCATTATAGCGGGTTGGCGTTTCGTGGCCTAAGGGCGACCCTTCCAATCCCAATTTGTCTAAAGGCGTTAATTCTAATGGTTAATTTAGGCTGAGACCGGGACGTCAGTAAATTTGTAGTCGAGCGGTCGAATCCTTTAAGGGAATCGGACAAAGCCCAGAATTCTGCGGAAAAAGGCCAGGAATTAGACACCTTAGATTTATGTGGCGTCTGGATACGGCGGTTTTTTTCCTTGCCAATCTGTATCCGATATGGACCATGCTGCGTACTTGCTTTAAGCTTTATAAGTTATTGAGATTCCTAACTGAACCAACAACACACAGGGACGATGAACCGATATCGGGAACTGGTCGAAAGCTGGCGCGAAGGTGTCATCCCTCCCGACTCCGAACCAGCAAGACTGCAACCGACAAAGACTGTTCCGACGTTGCCCCACGATGGCGAAAGTCGCCAAGTGCTTTCGTCGGCGCTTGTCGACTCGCTGCTTGACAGTGCGCAACCGATGTGTGTCTGTGACGCAGCGGGCGAGTTGGTTTTTGCCAACACCCCCTACCACAATCTGCTGGTGCTTTCTGCGCGGGGCACCCCGCCTGCCGAATCACAGCCGATCGCCGGTCACGAAGTATTCCAGGCGGAGTTGGCACAGACGCGCCGCCCAATTGAGCGGACCCATCACCTGGTAATCGGCAACACGAAACGCCATTACAGCTCTCGTCATATCCCCTTGGCCGATCGCGAAGGAGAGTTTGCGGGAACTTACGGACTCTACACAGATGTTACCGAAACGCAGGCTGCTGAGCGGCAAAAAGTCAGGATCCTCGAGCATTCGGATTTGCTGATTCGTTCGATATCCGACTGGATATGGAAAACCGATACAGAGCTTGCCCTCACCGAGATTTCCCGAGGCATCAGCGGAATTACCGGACTGCCGCCCAAGCTGCTCAAGGGCATCAGCCTACTCGAACTGGGAAACTTGGAGGCGTCGGAAAGCAGCGGGGTCACACCCCAAGATTTGTTCAGGCGCCGGGCTCCGTTCCGGAATCTCCCCTACAGACTGATCGATACGCAGGGGCGCGAACGATATTTCCGACTCAGCGGGATGCCGGTTTTCGATGACGTAGATCACCGCTTCACCGGTTATCACGGGACAGCAACAGAGGTGACGACGCAGGTTGAAGCCGAGGAAGAAGCCAAGGCATCACGGGTTGAACTCGAGCAGACCATGAGAGCCCTGGTCGAGCGTAACCGGGAGCTGGGCGTCGCTAATGAGAGCGCCATTGCCGCTACCCAGTCGAAGAGCAAATTCCTCGCCATGAAGAGCCATGAGCTACGCACGCCGCTCAATGCGATCATCGGCTTTTCCGAGCTATCGGCGATGAAGATGTTCGGAGAACTCGATGAGCCCTATCTCGGGTACAGCAAGGACATTCTTGCCGCAGCGAAGCACCTTCTCGGCGTAATCAACGACGTGTTGGATGTCGCCAAGATTGAAAGCGATGCGCTGACCGTGGTCTCAGAGCCAGTCGCTTTGAGTGGCGTTCTCGCGGACGCCAAATTCTTCGTGGCACTGCAGAGCGAAAAACGCAACATCGACATCAGCGCCGTGTCCACCGATAGCGACATTACCCTGATTGGCGATCCGGTGCGCTTGCGACAAGTCATGATCAACCTTCTTGGAAACGCGGTGAAATTTACGGAGCCGGGCGGCCAGGTCGGAGTGTCGATCGATCGTAAAGTTGTAAGAATGGCCGACATAACAGTCTGGGATACAGGCGTGGGCATCCCGGCCGACAAGCTGGATCAAGTGTTCGAGAGCTTTCAACAGGTGGGCCAGGATATAGAGCATCGGCCTCACGAGGGCACCGGACTCGGTCTAACGATTTCGCGTCACTTGGTTCATCTGATGGGCGGCGAGATTTTGCTCGAGAGCGAAGTGGATAAAGGTTCGCAATTTACCGTTCGCCTTCCGCTCAACGACGAAGACGCTTCAAGCAGCGCGAGCGTCGCCGCGAAGTCGGACGGATCGGATTAGCGCTAAATTTGGCGGCTAAATCGGGGGCAAGTCCCCAGTGAATGAAGGGACGAAATTCGTGACCCGTCATAGTATATGTTGTCTGAAAGCGGTGAGTCGCCGAAGGCGTGACTTCGGCGACGACGCGCAGAGAAGAGCTGGAATAGAAGCCTCGCCATGATCGATCCCTTCGGGCGCCAAGTAACCTATCTTCGTGTCTCGGTAACGGACCGCTGCGACTTTCGATGTGTCTACTGCATGGCGGAAAGCATGACGTTCCTGCCCAAGGCCGAGCTTTTGACGTTGGAAGAGCTCGACAGGGTCTGCAGTGTGTTCGTCGGACTTGGCGTAAGAAAATTGCGGATTACGGGCGGCGAACCGCTCGTGCGGCGGAACGTTATGAGCCTGTTCCATTCCTTGGGGCGCCACCTCCAGACCGGCGCGCTTGATGAACTCACCCTTACGACAAATGGCAGCCAACTGTCGCGATTTGCCGATGAGCTCTACGATTGCGGAATAAGACGTATCAACGTGTCTCTCGATACGCTTGACCCGAACAAGTTTCAACGCATTACGCGGTGGGGTAAATTCGGCAAAGTCATGTCTGGAATTGAGGCCGCAAAAAAAGCGGGTCTCGCCGTCAAGATCAACACCGTGGCGCTCAAAGGTGTCAACGAAACCGAAATCGATGAGTTAGTACGCTGGTGCGGCGAACTCAGTCTCGACCTGACTCTGATTGAAACGATGCCCCTTGGCGAGATCGATGAATATCGTTCTGACCAGTACCTTCCGCTATCTCTCGTCCGCACGCGTCTCCAGAAAAACTGGACACTCGACGAAATCGACTATTACACGGGCGGACCCGCCCGTTATGTACAGGTTCGCGAAACGGGTCGACGACTCGGATTTATTACGCCACTGACCCACAATTTCTGCGAATCCTGCAACCGCGTCCGATTGACCTGCACCGGCACCCTCTATATGTGTCTCGGCCAAGAAGACTCAGCGGAGCTGCGCCGCGCCGTACGTGAAAGCGAGGATAATTTGCCGCTGATCGCCGCGATAGAAGAAGCGATCGGCCGCAAACCCAAGGGCCACGACTTCGTAATTGACCGGACGCGCAACAGCCCGGCTGTATCCCGTCACATGAGTGTCACTGGCGGCTGAGGCTGTTTTCCTCCTCTCCCGGTTTCTGGGCCGCATAGGCTCTCTGACGGAGAATCGAGGAAAAGCTATACTGGCTGGCGATCGGTCGTTTGCGAACGACCGCAGGGGGAATGGACGAATGGCCTACGAAAAGATCGGCTTTGTCGGGAGTGGTTCGCCGCGTGCCCAAGAAGCGCTGTCGGATCTGAAAGCGCGCTACGCCCATGTCGACCCTGAGCACGCGGACGTTATCGTCGCTCTCGGCGGCGACGGGTTCATGCTTGAATCTTTACATCGCTACATGACGGTAGGCGTACCCATCTACGGGATGAACCAGGGCTCGGTCGGATTCCTGATGAACGAATATCGGGAGGTCGATCTCGTGGAGCGCCTCGGGTCCACGAATGCGGCCGATCTGCGTCCTCTCACGATGGCTGCGGAAGCCGTCGATGGAAGCCGCCACGAGGGGATCGCGATTAATGAAGTCTCGCTGCTGCGTGAAACTCGCCAGGCAGCGAAGATCCTGATCAAGGTCGATGAAAAAATTCGGATTCCCGAATTGATCTGCGATGGCGTGCTGGTTGCAACCGCTGCGGGTAGCACGGCCTACAACTTTTCAGCTCACGGCCCGATTGTGCCGCTACGTGCCGAAGTGCTCTGCCTTACACCGATCAGTGCCTTTCGTCCCCGCCGCTGGCGGGGCGCGTTACTGCCTCAGACAGCCCGCGTCCGCTTTGAAATTCTGGAAAGCCGCAAGCGCCCGGTCAGCGCGGTCGCCGACTTTACCGAGGTTCGCGATGTCGTATCGGTCGAGATCCTGCAAGACCAAGCAACTGACGTGACCATTCTTTTCGATCCGGAACACGATCTCGAAGAGCGCATCCTCTCGGAGCAGTTCGCCCCGTGAATTGAAGCGAAACTAGAGTCGGTCTCCGGCGGCTCGAACCGCCCGCTTACAGGCGGGCTCGGCTTGCCAGCATCTTCTCCGCCTTCCAAGCCGACATTGGCGCGCCTGACGCATAGCCCTGGACTTCGTCGCATTGACGCAAACGGAGGATCTTGAATTGCTCGTCGGTTTCGACCCCTTCGGCCAAAACCTTCAAGCCTAGCGAGTGGGCAAGCGAGATAACGGCCGTGACGATGGCACGGTCTTCCAAATCGTCCGCAACATGCATGATCAGCGATCGCTTCAGGATTAGCCGGTCGACCGGCATTTCCTTAACCATTTTCAGCGAGCGCTCCTGAATGCTGAAGTCATCGACGCAAAGCTCAACACCCTTAGCCTTGATCTTTCGGAGCTTCGTACTGGCCTCTTCGATATTGTTCGTGATCGCATCTTCGGAAACCAGCAATTCGAGAGTCTCCGGTTTAACCCCCGTATCCCGCAACGCTCCAATCACCTTATCGTCGAGTTGCGGGTCCTCGAATTGATGCCCAGCGAGGCGCACGGTCATTCGAACCGAAGGATAGCCTGCCTTTTGCCAAGCCGCATTCTGTTCGCACGCGGTCTGTAGGATCCAATTTGCAATTTGGATGCTTATGCCCGCCTCGTCGGCAAGACCCATGAATCGTTCTGGTGCGACGAGTCCAAGTTCCGGGTGGCTCCAGTAGGGTACGGCATCAAGTGACGAAATTCGCCCCGACTTCAAGTTCCGGCGCGGACGATAGCGGACCTCCAGTTCTTTCCCCTCCAGGGCGCGCCGCAACCCGCTCTGACCAAGCAGGCGCTCCACAACCGCCGTGCTCATATCCTCGGTGAAGTACTGGTAGCGATTCGGCGCAAGATCGTGCGCCCAATGTACGGCCGCATCGGCGTTCTTGATCAGCGTCGCGGCGTCGCCACCATGGCTGGGGTAAAGGCTGATGCCAATATTTCCGGTTACGAAAATTTCGTGACCTTCTACTTGGAACGAGGCTATAAGGTCCTCGAAAACGCTTTCCGTTACTTCATCTGCTTCCTGGGGCATTCGGGCGCCCGCCACAATGAAGCCAAACTGTCCTCCACTCAGATGCGCGAGCTTAACGCCTCCCGCCGTCGCGACGCTGTCGGAAAGCCTGACAGCAACAGCCTTGAGAAGCTGATCGCCTATGCGATATCCCCAAGCTTCGTTGACCAGCTTGATGCCATCAAGATCGACGATCAACATGGCGAATGACCCGTCGGCAGCCTTGGCATCCTTGATCGCTAATTCCAGATATTCTTCGAATGCTTGCCGGTTGGGCAGATCGGTGACCGTACTGAACCGTTCCATACGTTTCAGCGTCTCTTCGGCCCGCACGAGTTCCGCCGTATATCGACGGGCCAGGATCTCGCGACGCCCAAGCCTGGCGTTGACCGCAGAAATCAACTCGGGAACCGTAAACGGCTTGGTCAGGTAGTCGTCGGCACCCTGATCCATGCCCTGCCGCATGTTGCCACGGTCCGCCTTGGCGGTCAGGAAGATGAACGGAATCGCCGCCGTCTCGGGGTCCTTCTGCAGCTCGGCCAAGGTGCCGTAACCGTCAAGCCGGGGCATCATCATGTCGCAAATGATCAGGTCGGGCTTGTGCTTCTGAGCGAGTTCGACGCCTTCCAGGCCATCGGGCGCTCCGATCGCGTCGAAGCCCTCGAAACCGAGTGCCGTGAGGATTTTATCGCGCACGGCCGGCGCGTCCTCAATGACCAAAATGCTTCTTGCGTCCGTCATGAACCGACAATAGTCCTTGGGTACGTCCTGACCAGGCGATCAGACGTCCTGACCAGGCGAGCATATCAAATAATCGGCGGCCACCGCAAAGCTCCATAGATCGATATGGTTAACAGCCGGACACGCCCAAGTGCGTGTCAAGGGTCGGCCGGGACGTCTAGTGCGTCACAGCTCTTTGCAATCGCGACAAGCGAGAATGGCGTGCCCCGCATACAGAACGAGATACCGCCAGACCGGCCCAGCAGACACACGCTATCGCCGGACTTAAACCCGTCCAAATCACCTAAAACGCTGTAGAGCACCCCATCCGCAGCGCGAAACGTTGGGCATTCAACCCCCTCGCTCGTCAGTTGCCCTGCGATGCGGACCAGATCGGACTCCGTGCCGCCTGCGACCGCCACCTCGGACAAGCCCGTAAGCAACAGAAATAAAGCCACCAATCGACCGATCAACACGCTGGGTAACATAGGTTTGAAATTAACATTTTCAATATTAGTCAATGGTTTAGGCGATAAATTTGCGAAGAGTATCGAGCGTCGCATCGGGCTGCTCGATAATCATGAGATGGCCGGAATCCGGGATCGTCTCTATCGCTGCGTCCCTGAAATTCTTGCCCAACGCCCTGCCGGCTCTCGGTGGTGTCATTACGTCGCGGCCGCCGATCACCAACAATACGGGGCAACGCACCTTCGCGGCCGCCCTGGAGCCGTTCTTGTAGGCGGCACATGCTCCGAGATCTGCTGCCAAGAGGCCCTCGGCACCGCGCTCGAGCAATCGAATGCTTCCGCCCATCATCCAAAGGCCCGGACTGGGATGGCCGCCGATCTGGGCGCCCAGATGATGGCCCCACAGGGCCATGAGATCGAAGGCCTTGGGATCGCCTGAATCCGCGAGTTCGAGCAGGGCGGGGCTCACGGGTATCTCGCCTGCACCTCCGAGCAAAGCCAACTTCTCAACCCGTTTGGGCGCCTGAGCGGCCGCTTCGAGCGCGACGAGCGCGCCCATACTATGGCCCACAAGGATCGCTTGATCGACGCCCTTGGCATCGAGCACCCGGAGCAACCAAGCGCCCATCGCTTCGATGCTGGTCAAGGCCGGTCCCTTGGACGCGCCATGACCAGGTAGATCGATTGCGAGAACTGAATTGCCGTGATAAGCGAAATAGCGCGCCTGAAGCGCCCAGACGATGTGATACATCCCGGCCCCGTGCACGAAGACGACACACGGCTGCCCCTTCCTGAATGGTGCCCCGCCGGTTGCTGCGAAAGCCGGCTTGCCATCGACCCGGAGTTTCATGACTCAGCCCTTCTGGGCGGCGCGCAGCGCCTGATCGAGATCCCCGATAAGATCATCGGCATCTTCCAATCCGATCGAGAGCCGGACCAGGTCTTCGCCGATCCCCGCCTGCTTGAGTGCCGCGCTATCGAGCTGCTGATGGGTCGTGCTCGCCGGGTGGATCACCAGGGATTTTGCATCGCCAACATTCGCCAGGTGCGAGAACAGTTTGACCTTTTCGATGAAGCGGGCCCCCGCCTTCCTCCCGCCCTTGATCCCGAAGGAAAATATCGCGCCGGCGCCGCGCGGCAGAAGCTGCCTCGCGAGCTCGCGGTCCGGATGATCCGGCAGTTCGGGATAGGTCACCCACGTCACCGCCTCGGATTTGCTCAAGAACTCGATAACCTTGCGCGTGTTTTCCACATGGCGCGCCATGCGAACCGGCAAGGTCTCGACGCCCTGCAGAATGTAGAACGCGTTCGTTGGGCTCATGCAGGCGCCGAAATCGCGCAACCCTTCTGCGCGCGCGCGCATGATGAAGGCCTGGGGCCCGAATTCCTCGGCGAAGTCGAGCCCGTGATAGCCGGCATAGGGCTCGGTAAGGCTAGGAAACTTGCCCGACGCATCCCAGTCGAAGGTGCCACCATCTACCAGCACGCCGCCGATCGCCACGCCGTGTCCGCCCAAGAATTTGGTCACCGAATGCATCACGATGTCCGCGCCATATTCGAATGGACGGCAGAGATAGGGCGTCGCGAAGGTCGAATCGATCATCAAGGGGAGGCCGGCGTCGTGTGCCACCGCCGCGACGGCCGGAATGTCGAGCACCTCGAGCCCCGGATTGCCGAGCGTCTCGGCAAACAGCAAACGCGTCTCCGGTCGGATCGCCCGGCGGAACGCATCGGGCTCGCGCGGATTCACGAAGCTCGTCTCGATACCGAAACGCGGCAGCGTGTGGGAGAACAGATTATGGGTCCCGCCATAGATCGAGCCCGACGAAACGATATGCCCGCCCGCCCCCATCAGGGTCGCGATACCGAGGTGGCAGGCCGCCTGGCCACTCGCGGTGCAGACCGCGCCGACGCCGCCCTCGAGTGCCGAAACCCGCTCTTCCAGAACCGCCACCGTCGGGTTCGAGATCCGCGAGTAGATATGCCCCGCGCGCTCGAGATTGAACAGCGACGCGGCGTGGTCGACGTCGCGAAATACATAGGACGTGGTCTGATAAATCGGCACGGCCCGCGCCCCCGTCACCGGGTCGGGATGTTGACCCGCGTGCAGGCTCAGGGTATCGAACTTGAGGAATTTCGGATCTGCCATCGGCGTGCGCTCTCCCTCGCCCGTCCATCTGTGTTGGGACGTTCGCGGCAGAGTATCAGAGCCCCTGGACGCTCACAATTCGCCAGACGCCGCTCTCTCGTTACCATCAAGTTTATGACCACGGTCACAGTTCCCCCGGATGGATGAGCCTATTTTTTCCGCAAAGTCGAACCGAATATCCCTTATGATCATTCTTTTCGCGGACTAGGAGCGAGTTCAACGATGTTCAACACCGCCGACGTCGTCATCAACGCCTTCACTGACCATCTGGCCAATACCTATCGCCAGACCTACAGCAACCTGGAGCCCAGCTATCCCGGCATCATCGCCTTTGTGGAGCGTATGGCACTGGAAAACATCGCCAACAGTGACTCGCCCTATCACGACATGAATCACACGGTAATGGTCACTGCGGTCGGACAGGAAATCCTTCGTGGCCGGCATCTGCGGGAAGGCGGCGTCACGCCGAGTGACTGGTTGCACTACATCATCTCGCTGCTCTGCCACGATATCGGCTATGTCCGCGGCGTGCTCAAGGACGACAGGCGCAACAGCTACGTCATCAACGAAAGCGGCGAGACCGTCAGCCTTCCCGCCGGTGCAACGGATGCCTCACTCACCCCGTATCACGTGGAGCGCGGCAAGATGTTCGTCTACGAGCGGCTTGGCGGTCGCAAGCTCGACGATGCGCAGGAAATTGATTCCAACATCGTGGTCCGCAATCTTGAGCACACGCGCTTTCCGGTCCCCGAGGAGTCCGACTACAGAGAGACCACTGATTATCCAGGTCTGGTGCGTGCCGCCGACCTGATCGGGCAGATGGCGGATCCCAACTACATGCGCAAGATTTCCGCTCTCTTCCGCGAGTTCCAGGAAACTGGCGCCGCAGAAGCTCTCGGATACGAGAACGCCGCAGATCTTCGCGCAGCCTATCCGCGCTTCTATTGGAAAGTCGTCGCACCATACATCCAGGAAGCCCTGCGCTATCTTCGCATCACGCAGGAGGGCAAGCAGTGGATCGCCAGTCTGTATGCTCAGGTGTTCGCCGAAGAACACGACATGCCGGGTTTTGGCCCCGAACTGGGGCAGGACGAGCTGACGGCATCCTGAGCGCTGCCGCGGGCGACCGATCTCGTTCGACGGCGCGCCGGTAACTGCAGCATTGGAAAGCTAGAAACCCCGTGCACCGGCGCCGTGTGATGACCCCCTCAACTGCACCTATCGTCAAGGATCTCGTCCTGCTGGGCGGCGGTCACAGCCATGTCGCCGTGCTCAAGCGGTTCGGCATGAAGCCCCTACCAGGTGTGCGCCTGACCGTGATTTGCCGAGATTTTCACACACCCTACTCGGGCATGCTGCCTGGCCTCATTGCCGGTCACTACGGCTTCGACGAAACCCACATCGATCTAGGTCCCCTGGTACGGTTTGCGAATGCCGGTCTCTATCACGACGAGGCAATCGGACTCGATCTCGAAAACCGTCGTGTAATTTGTAGCGACCGACCGCCCGTCGCATTCGACCTGCTGTCCGTCAATATCGGCTCAACGCCCAGTACGGCAGACATCCCGGGCGCGGAAGGACGGGTCACGCCGGTTAAGCCGATCAACCAGTTTGTGGCCCGCTGGAACGACTTGGTGGCCCGGGTTACCGAAAATTCCGGGCCGACCCGCATTGCCGTCGTGGGCGCGGGCGCCGGCGGCGTCGAATTGGCCTTGGCCGCCCGGCACCGACTGCGCGAGCAACTGACGGCGCAGCACGCCAATTCAGACAATGTCGAATTTCATATTCTGACGGATGTCGACACAATCCTTCCGACCCATAACGGTTCCGTCCAGGCAAAATTCCGCCGTATCCTGCGTGACTGCGACATCCAGGTGCATACCGGCAACGGGGTCGTTCAAGTCGACGATAGCGGCCTGGTATGCGCCGACGGAACGCGCCATGACTTTGATGAAATTCTCTGGGTCACCATGGCAGGCGGGGCTGCCTGGCTCGGAGAGTCGGGGCTCGCTGTCGACGAGCAGGGCTTCGTACGGGTCGGCACCGATCTTCAATCCGTCTCTCACCCGAATGTTTTCGCCTCGGGCGATATTGCGGCCGTCGAGAACCATGCGCGTGAGAAGGCCGGGGTTTTCGCGGTCCGCCAAGGCCGTCCACTCACCAACAATTTACGCCGCGCGCTGCTTGGGAGGCAAACTCGCGCCTTTTCGCCACAGAACCGTTACCTCGCGCTCATCAGCACAGGCGACAAATACGCCGTCGCCTCAAGAGCCGGACTGTCTCTCGAAGGGACAGCGATCTGGCGCTGGAAAGACTGGATCGATCGCCGCTTCATGCGCAAGTTCAACGACCTTCCCGAGATGCCTGAGGACTCCGGCCCCATCCTGGCTGCGGGTCTTGCAGATGGTGATGCCATCAAGGAGATCTCGGCGCTCGCCATGCGGTGCGGCGGGTGCGGTGCCAAGGTTGGAAGCACGGTCCTGACCCGGGCGCTCGCCTCCATCGAACCGGTTGCCCGCCCGGAGGTGCTAATCGGCCTTCACGAGCCCGATGATGCCGCCATCGTAGAGCCGCCGCCTGGCAAGGTCCTCGTCCAGACCGTCGATTTCTTTCGAGCCTTCATCGAGGATCCTTACGTCTTCGGGCGCATTGCGGCAAACCACGCCCTAAGCGATATCTATGCGATGGGCGCGGAGCCCCAAACCGCGCTAGCCATCGCCACCGTGCCCTATGGTGTCGAAGCCAAGGTCGAGGAACAGCTCTATCAAATGATGGCAGGGGCCGCCCGGGTGCTCGCGGAAGCGTATACGGCGCTCGTCGGCGGCCATACCGGCGAAGGCTCCGAACTTGCCCTGGGGTTTGCCGTCAACGGCGTTGCCGACCGCCAGCAGGTTCTACGCAAGGGCGGAATGATGCCGGGCGATAGGCTGGTTCTCACCAAGCCGCTGGGAACCGGCACGTTGTTCGCTGCAGACATGCGGGGCAAGGCCAAGGGCCGGTGGATCGAGGCCGCGCTGGCCTGCATGATGCAGTCGAACAGGAGGGCAGCAGATTGTCTATATGCCCACGGCGCCAATGCCTGTACCGACATTACCGGCTTCGGCCTCCTTGGTCATCTCGTTGAGATGGTCAAGCCTTCGGGCGTTGACGTCGCGATCGAGCTCGATGCCCTACCTCTTCTCGATGGGGCCCGGAAGACTATGGCGGCAGGGATCTTCAGCTCGCTCCAGCCGGAAAACGTTCGTCTTCGCCGAGCCATCCGCGATCTCGAAACCGCGGCTGAACATCCGCTCTACCCGATTCTGTTCGATCCCCAGACATCGGGTGGCTTGCTCGGCAGCGTCCCCGCGACGCAAACCGACGACTGCCTTGGCGCGTTGACCGATCTGGGTTACAGGGTCGCCGTGGTTGGAGAGGTTCTGGCGCCCAGCGACGCGCTCGAACCGGTTACGCTTCGAGCCTGAGCGCGTCGAGCGCTGCCTGCCACCCAGCCCGTTCCGCGTTCACCGTAAACCGTGGCTCAAGAGCCGCCATCTGGGCGCGCAAACTTTCGAGGTAATCGGCATCGCGTTCCGCTCTCAAGAGCAACTCCCGCAAGGCGGCCGTATTGCCCACGGGGTAGTAACCCATATAGTCGATCCCGAGCAGGCCGATATTGCCCGGAATATCGCTCGCGATGACTGG
This sequence comes from Alphaproteobacteria bacterium, assembly GCA_965198325.1. GTDB lineage: Bacteria > Pseudomonadota > Alphaproteobacteria > UBA828 > JAPUJA01 > CBDAPE01. Next base: position 309,551 of record CBDAPE010000019.1, read on the forward strand.
GACCCCGCCGACGATTGCTTCCGAGAGCACGTTTGCGCCACCTTCCATGATCGAGCTCAGAACCATAAGGCGCGTGCGCGAGAACAGATCACGGACCGCGTCGGAAGGCACTTCACCGCGCCACGCATAGCGAGCATTTCGTGCCATCTCGGCCTGGGCCGCTTCGGCCCAGGTCGGCTCCTTAGCCGCCCCGACATGGACGATCTGAAGGGTCGACTCCGCTGGCAGATCGCGTACGGCTTCGGCTGCCCGGAAAGGGTCTTTCTCTTCGCGCAAATGCCCGATGACACAGACTTCGAAGGCGCCGGACGAATCCGCTACGCGAGCGTCCAGCGGCAGGGCCGATTGATGAATGATGTGGAGCCGGTCATGATAGGCCGCCGGTATGGCATCGCGAACCCGGTCATGCAGGCCGATCAGAAGGTCGCCTCGGTCCATCGACGCCAAGGTTGTCGCCCGCTCTGTCTCCAGAAACCTGTAAATATCGGTTCCGGTCAGCGCGACGATCAGAGGCCGGGTCTCGAACTGATCGCGATACTGCCGGGTGGCGTTTGCGCTACGCCAGGCGTGGAGCGCGATGAGCAAATCGGGCGCGTCGATCTCAAGTTCCGTGAGAACCCGGACCCGATGACCGAGTTCCTCGAGTCGAAGCGACCATCGCTCCGCGGTAACCCGGTTGCCCGCTCTTGACGTTGCCGGGGCGGGCGTGATGAGGTCGATTTTCATGATGCGAACAGATCAGACCCTTGCCCCCGGGGTTCCGCCGACGCCTTGCGTCTCCGCCGGCTACTTGTTAGCCATCCTCGACGACACGCACAGACGCACCATCGATCTCGTCGTCAGCCTCGACGACGAGCAGCTTATGGGCCCAAAGCTGCTGATCGTCAATCCGCCCCTCTGGGAGATTGGCCACGTCGCCTGGTTTAACGAGACCTTCGTCCTGCGGGGTTACGACGGCGCATCGCCCTGCATCGCAAACGCCGACGCACTCTACGATTCGATGAAAATTGATCACGATTCGCGCTGGACTCTGCCGTTGCCGCCCCAAAAGCGCACCATCGGCTATCTGGTAGAGGTTCGCGCAGCATTGCGACGGCGCCTCGAAGGCCGCACTCCAAACGAAGCCGACAGCTATCTCCATCAGCTCACGACCTTTCACGCCGACATGCACAACGAGGCGATGACATACACGCGGCAAACTCTGGGCTACGCCCCGACCCGGAGTGTCGCGGCAGCAGCGCGCGCGGTCGCGCCGGCTGGTCCCTGGCCCGGCGATATAGCGGTCCCGGGATGTCGTCACAGGCTGGGCGCCGAATCCGGCGAGCGGTTTGTATTCGACAATGAGAAATGGGCTCACGAGGTGGCGGTAGGGCCGTTTCGCATCTCCCGCGCAGCCGCCTCCAACGGGGATTTCGTGGGATTTGTCGACGCGGGCGGCTATTCGTCCCGAGAGTATTGGTCCGATGCTGGGTGGCAGTGGCGGGAAAACGAAAAGGCGGCCCATCCCGCCTACTGGTTACCAAATCCTGACGGCTGGCAGCTTCGCCGATTCGACCAAACTTTCGTCTTGCCGGTCGACGAGCCGATCATTCACGTCAACTGGTATGAGGCGGAAGCATACTGCCGGTGGGCCGGTCGCCGGCTTCCCACGGAGGTCGAATGGGAAGTCGCAGCGAGCCGCGAGCCAGGCCCCACCGGAAAGGATCTTTTGCCCGGTAAACGGCGCTTTCCCTGGGGCGACGATCCGCCCGACGCCCGGCGCGTGAACCTCGATTATCGCGCGGGCGGTGTGGTCGACGTAGCTGCTCTACCCGAAGGTGACAGCGCGCTCGGCTGCCGCCAGATGATGGGTAATGTCTGGGAATGGACCGAGAACATCTTTGCACCCTACCCCGGATTCTCGGCGGACGCTTACAGAGAATATTCGGAACCCTGGTTTCCAGACCGGCGGCGCGTGCTCCGCGGCGGCTGTTGGGCGACCTGCGGACGTATGCTAAGCAACACCCACCGGAACTTTTTTACTCCGGAGCGCCGTGACGTCTTCGCTGGGTTCCGGACCTGTGCGCTCTGACAACGAAGGACGCCAGTCGATGAGCGATCAGACCGATACGCCGCCTGCCGGCGAGCCCGCTTTGCGTACCTTGGCCATGCCGAGCGATGCCAATTTCAACGGCGACGTATTTGGCGGGTGGGTGCTCTCTCAGATGGATTTGGCCGGCGGGGTTCCCGCCTCGCATCGCGCTCAGGGCCGGATCGTAACGGTGGCCGTCGAGGCCATGCGCTTCCACCAACCCATTGCCATCGGCGATTTGGTCAGCTTCTATGCTGCGATCACTAAAGTCGGAACTACGTCGATCACCGTGCATATCGAGACCTGGGCCGCGCGCAAAAAAACCGGCGAAACGGTGAAGGTGACCGAAGGCACTTTTATCTTCGTCGCGATTGACGAAATCGGCCGGCCCCGCCCAGTCCCGCAGGCCGATGGCTGATTGCCCGGCGTGACCCATCCATCATGATCAGCCTCGATATCTTTCGGCGTCTCGTCGGCTTCGATACCACCAGCCGGAACTCCAACCTGCGGCTCATACATTACGTCCAGGACTATCTCGGCGAATTCGGCATCGAGGTTCATCTCGTTCACGACGAAACCGGCGCGAAGGCAAATCTCTACGCCACCATTGGTCCTGCAGACCGGCCCGGCATCGCTCTATCGGGTCACACGGATGTGGTCCCGGTCGATGGTCAAGCTTGGAACACCGATCCCTTTTCTCTCGTTGAAGCCGACAGCAAGCTCTATGGACGGGGCAGTTGCGACATGAAGGGATTTATCGCGGTCGCTCTTGCATTTGTGCCCGAATTTCTAGCTCGGCCGCTCCAGACACCCATCCACCTGTCGTTGTCCTATGACGAAGAGGTCGGTTGTATCGGCGTACGCCGTCTCATCGCGGACCTCGAAAGGATGCCGGTTCGCCCCGCTGCCTGCATCGTCGGAGAGCCCACGGGCATGACCGTCGTCCGCGGCCACAAGGGCAAGTTCGCCATGCGCTGCCACGTCCAGGGTCTCGCCTGCCATTCGAGTCTCGTTCATCATGGTGTCAATGCCGTGGAAGCGGCGGCGCAGGCCATCACGCACCTCAAGGGCATCGCCCGCCGCATGAGCGACGAAGGACCGTTCGACGAGGCCTTCGATCCACCTCACAGCACCGTCCAGACCGGCCGGATCGAGGGCGGAGTCTCGGTCAATATCGTGCCCAAGGATTGCCGCTTCGAAATCGAACTCCGCCATCTACCGGACGACGATCCCGATTGCGTCATCAGTGAGCTCCAGGCATTCGTCGATGAGACGATCGTACCGGACATGCGTAAACGCGCGCCGGACGCGGGATTTACGTGGGAGGCACTGTCCCGCTACCCAGGTCTTGCGATGGAGGAAGACGCCGAGATCGTGCGTCTTGCAAAGGCGCTCGCGGGTGTCAATGACACGGGCAAGGTCAGCTTCGGCAGCGAAGCGGGCCTGTTCCAGGTCGCAGGAATCCCTGCGGTCCTGTGCGGCCCCGGATCCATCGCCCAGGCCCACAAGCACAACGAGTATGTCACCGTGGAACAGATGGATCGCTGCGAGGTCTTTATGAGCCGGCTGGTCGAGCAGGTGCGCCAGAACTGAGTACAGCCGATAATTGATCAGTTTTTTCTATTCTAAATCCAGAATAATTATATTTAACAAATACAAAGAATTTGCCTATTCTCCGGGCTCGGAACTTGGTGGCCACGGCGGGCTGCGCTGGATCCGAATGGGCACCAACGACCAGTAAATCAGCGGGGAAAAGTCATGCTGAGAACCGGCCAAGACTATCGTGAGTCCATTCGCGACGGGCGCGCGATTTTCATGAACGGTGAAAAGATCGACGACGCGACGAGCCATCCGGCCTTCAAGCCGCTGGTCGATGTTCGGGCGAGGATCTACGACATGGCTCATGAAGTCGACTACCACGACGTCATGTCCTATTCCGACCCTGAATCCAACGAACGCAACAATATCGGCTACCGGTTGCCCAAAAGCCAGAACGACTGGGCCGACAAGCGCGCGGCGATCGACGCGGTGATGAACGACATCGGCGGCGTGGTAATTCGGGTAGGTGACGAGACGATTGGCGAGATGTGGTCGTTGTGGGACGGCGCCGACGTGCTGAACGAAATCGACCCGCAATTCAGCAAGAATATCGAAAATCACATCTTCAAAGCGTTGCAGTCGGACACGTTCCACGTCTCGGCCAATACCGATCCGAAGGGTGATCGCTCCAAGCTTCCCCAGGACCAGGATCCCGACATGCTGCTCCACGTGGTCAATGAGACCGACGCCGGGCTCGTCGTGCGCGGCGCGAAATACGAGACCGCGGCGGCGTATTCAAATCAAGCCTTCATTAAGCCGACGATTACAAACTGGGGCAACGATGCGCTGTCGGACTATGCGGTCGGCTTCGTTTGCGACATGAATGTGCCGGGAATGAAGCATATCTGCCGGACCGGTTTCGCCGGCCGCGCGCCAGCGGAGGATTATCCGCTCGCCAACAAGTTCGACGAAATCGACACGCTGATCATTTTCGACGACGTGCTCGTGCCTTGGGATAACGTGCTGTTCTATCGGCACACACGCGCGGCGGCCTTCATCCGCAGTACCCTTCACCGTTATTCGGCTTACGCGTTCATGATGCGCTTCCTTTATTTCGCCGACATGATGATCGGCGCGGCTCTGTTCAATGTCCGCCAGACCGGCCTCGACAAGCAGCAGGCGGTGCGTGAGAAGCTGGCCGCGCTGGCGTGCTACCGGGAGACCATCAACGCCCATCTCACGGCCTCGATTGCTCTCGCCGAAAAGAGCCCTTCCGGTCTGCTGATGCCCAACCAGTCTCTGCTGTATACCGGCCGTGTCCATGCCTGCACCAAGCTTCCTGAGATGATGCACCTCGCGCGTGAGCTGTGCGGTGGGCAGATCTGCGTTACGCCCGATAAGGCGGCCTTCGATCACCCGGACAGCGGCCCGTGGCTGAACAAGTTTTACAGCGTCAATGAAAATTGGGTCGCCGACGACCGGCGCAAGCTGTTGGCCTTCGCCCGTGACCTCCTGAATTCGGATTATGCGGGCCACCGTTTGACCTTCGCCCTGTTTGCCCAGTCGCCGCCTTTCGCCCACCTCAACGCGGCTTATGTGAACTTCGATTTCGACGGCCCGCTCGATTTTGTCCGCCGCGCGGCGGACTTGTCCGATCAGGTGACGGGCGCTAATTAGGGGCACAACCCACGCAAAGGGAGGATACCGGTGACTCACACCCGCTTGCGGAAGTTCAACACCCGCGACACTTATCCCGGCAGCCGCATGGATAACGATTTTTGCCAGGTCGTGCGTGCCGGCAATATCATCTTCCTGCGCGGCCAGGTGGGTCAGGACCTCGAGACCGCCGAGCCGGTCGGCCTCGGCGACCCGGCAGCCCAGGCCGAGCAGGCCATGCAGAACGTGAATACGCTTCTGGACGAATCCGGATCGAGCCTCGATCACATTTGCAAGATCGTCGTCTACATAACGGACCGGGCCTACCGCGAAGAGGTCTATCAGGTGATCGGCAAGTGGCTGAAGGGTGTCTATCCGGTTTCGACCGGGTTGATCATCGATGCCCTCGCCCGGCCCGAATGGGTGATGGAGATCGACGTCACTGCGGTCATCCCGGACGAGGATGCGACATGACCTTTGCGCTCGCGGGCCTGTGCCGTCGCACCGGCCAGATGGGGGCGGCGATCACCACCTCGAGCCCCGCGGTGGGCAGTCGTTGCCCTTGGGCGCGTGCGCAGGTCGGCGTCGTTCTTTCGCAGAACATCACAGATCCGAGGCTCGGCCCTCAGGGCCTCGATCTCATGGCCGGCGGGATGGATGCCGCCGCGGCGCTCCATGCGCTGGTAGCCGTCGCGCCCCATGTCGACCATCGGCAACTCGCCCTGCTCGACGCCGAGGGCCGCTCGGCGACCTATTCTGGCAAGGAAACGCTGGGGACGAACGCAGCCCAGACGGGCGCGGCCTGCGTCGCAGCGGGCAATATTCTGTCCACCCCCGAGGTTCCCCGGGTGATGGTTAAATCCTTTGAAGCGAATGGCAAACTAGGCTTGCCCGCCCGCCTGTTGAGCGCCTTGGGGGCGGGGCTGGCCGCCGGGGGAGAAATGGGCCCCGTCAAATCAGCGGCGCTCCTGATCGTCTCCGATCAAGACTGGCCCTATGTCGATCTCAGGGTCGACTGGCAGAACGACGATCCGGTCGCCGAGCTCCACCGCCTGTGGGAGATTTACGAGCCACAGGTCGACGCCTATGTCACCCGGGCGCTCGATCCGTCTTCCGCCCCGAGCTACGGGGTCCTCGGCGACGAATAAACGACCTGCAACGCCTCAGCGCTCAAGTGCGTCGAGGATGAGCGAGTGGAAGTGGTGCACGCCATGCTCGCTGATGTCGCTCCGCTCAGCGTCGACGATCAGACGGCCGGGCTGGTAGCCCCGCGTCCGCAGACCCCGCTGCACGCTCTCGCAGATACCGATGTCCTCGGGCTGGAGCACGTCGTCGACATATTTGATTGCATCCCACTGCTGAGCATCCGGTTCCGGTCTTTCGAAATAGAAGTCTTAGGTCTCGAAGGTCCGGCCCGGTCCGTCGGGCAAGATATGCAGCACCATCATGTTGCCGCTGCCGGGGAAACGCAGGAAGCAGACGTTGGGCCATAGCCACCAGACTGCGTGATCCTGCACGGTCGCACCGCTCACGTCGTAGGCCGGGTTATCCTGGATGAATACGCCGGCATGATGGCTCGACCAGATGCCGTAGGTCCGAACGTGATAGCTCGTCATGTCGACCAGGTCGACGAAGGCGGGGTGGGCCACCGGGCAGTGGTAGCATTCGAGAAAGTTGTCGACGATGATCTTCCAGTTCGCCTCCATCGTATAGGTGATCCGGTGAGCATGGGTCAACGTGGCCAGATCGGGCGCAAAACTCTCGATATCGGCCAGTAGATCGGGCGCCTGCGCTCCGAGAGGCGGCGCGTCGGGATCGAGATTGACGAAGACGAACTCGGCGAAGGTCTCGACGCGGACCGTGCGCAGACAGAATTCACCCGCATCGAAGTCGCTCACCTTTTCGCTGCCCCGGGCGCTCCGCAAGCTGCCATCCAGCCGGTAGGCCCAGGCGTGATAGGGGCAGGTGATCGTCTTGGTCGCCACCGTGCCCTGCCCCTTGAGCAGCTCGTGCCCGCGGTGGGAGCAGACATTGTAGAAGGCACGAAGCTCGCCGACGGCGTCGCGCAGAACGACAATTGGCTGATCGAAGATTTCGAATGCGATGTAGCTCCCGGGGTTCGGCAGATCGCTCGTGTGGCAGGCCCAGCGCCAGCTCTTAAAGAATATCTTTTCGCGCTCCGCCTCGTAGACCGAGGGGTCCGTATAGCACTCTGCGTTTAATGCGTAGGTCCGCTCGGGATCATCGGAGACTCGCCCCCTGAGATCACGTCCAATTGCTGTCACCTTGGCCATGCTGCACCCTCTCGATAGCGCGTGCGACGCAGAGGATTTTACCTGATGACGAGACTTTGGATAGCCTCCCGCCGGGGTGCCTTCAGGCACTAGCCGAGCACCGCCTCCAGATGGCTCCGGCTCGCGTGATCGGTCATGTCGAGGTGATGCGGGGTGACCGAGATCATCCCCGCATGGACCACCGCCAGGTCCGTGTCAGGATCGTAGACATTGTCTTCGTGCTTCAGGCTGAGCCAGTAATAGGGGAAACCCCGGGCATCTACCCGGTCGGTAACCTTGATCGAACTGCTGCTTCGCTGGCCCTGCCGGGTCACCCGAACGCCCTTGACCTGGTCGGGCTCGACGGCGGGGAAATTGATGTTGATGAACACCCCTGCAGGCCAGCCGGCGGCCACGAGCTTGCTCAACAGATCGGCGCCGTGACGCTCCGCGGTCTGCCACTTCACGTCGTCGCGATGGACGAAATACTGGCTCATGCAGAGCGAGGGGATGCCCAGCAAGGTGCCCTCCATGGCTCCTGCGAGGGTACCCGAATAGGTCACATCCTCCGCCAGGTTCGCCCCCCGGTTGACGCCGGAGAGCACCAGTGTTGGTGGCGCCTCGGCCATGATTTGGCTGAGCGCCATCACGACGCAGTCGGTCGGCGTGCCCTTGATCGCAAATCTTCTGTCGTCGAGCTGGCGGATCCGGATTGGATCGGCGAGAGAAAGCGAATGGCCGGTTCCCGATTGCTCGTACTCGGGCGCGACCGTCCAGACGTCGTCGCTCAGCGTCCGTGCGAAGCGCTCCATCATTTCAATTCCCTGGGTGTGAATGCCATCGTCGTTGACGATCAAGATTCGATGCTCGCTCACGCCACCCTCGCCTCCTGGTCAAGCTCCGCGCACGCGTTGCCACTCTAGGCGAGCGCCCGTTACGCCACAATGCTTTCGCGGCGATCGCACGGTCCCGTTGCAGCTCGATCATGGGTCGGTTAAACAGGGCGGGCGCCGGGTGAGCTGGAATGGTCCGGTGCTGGGGGAGAACTGGACGTCGTGTCCTACAGCAAGACCGACATTGAAAACCTGCTTCGGATCTTTCGGGAGTCCGATTGGGACGAACTTTACCTTCAGATCGGCGATTTGAAGCTCGACGTCAGCCGGTCCGACGACGAAGGCACCGAAAATCGAGACGTAACCGTATCTCTTGAGCTGGCCGACGCCACCAGCGCCGACCCGTCCAAACCCGAGCCGGATACGGCATCGGCGCCTGCGGACATGACGGAACCCGTGGCCACACGGCAAAGCGATATCGACGGCCACGTCATCAGGGCCCCTAACCTCGGCACCTTCTGGCGCCAGCCGAAGCCGGGCGCGCGGGCCTACGTCGACGTGGGCCAGGAGATCGACGAGGAAACCACGGTCTGCCTGATCGAGGTGATGAAGCTGTTCACGCCGGTCAAGGCGGCCGCACGCGGCCGGATCGTTGAGGTTCTGGCCGAGAATGGCCAGATGGTCGAGGCCGACACGCCGCTCTTCCGGCTCGAAGCCACCGGCTGAGCGACGGACCATGGCCCATATCAACTTCGTCGATACGACGCTGAGAGACGGCCATCAGAGCCTCTGGGGCATGCGCCTGCAGGTGGGCATGGCACTGCCCGTCACACCGCTCATCGACCAGGTCGGCTACGAAGTCGTCGACGTCACCGGCAGCTCGATGATGGAAGTCCTCATCCGCTACTGCCACGAAGACCCCTGGGAGGGCCTCGACCTGATCGTCGGCTCGATGCCCAACAGCCGCTTTCGCGCGGGCATGCGGTGTAACGGCATCGTCACGTTTTCAGTGACGCCCGATGCCTTGATGGATCTGTGGGTGCGCCAGCTCTGCGAGCATGGCGTGGATACCTTCTGGATCTTCGACTGCCTGCTTCACAACATCAGCAAGACTCACCGGTTGGCCAAGGTCGCCAAGGACTATGACGCGATAGTCGTCGCAGCCCTGATGTACACGGCGAGCCCGGTTCACACCGACGCATTCTACGCGGAGAAAGCGGGTCTCTACGCCGCGAGCCCCGATGTCGACCGGCTGATTGTCTACGACACCGGCGGGGTGCTGACGCCCGAGCGGATCCGCACGCTGGTCCCCGCCGTCCAGGCCAAGGCAAATGGCAAGCCCATCGAGATTCACTCCCACAACGTCGTCGGGATTTCGCCGCTGACCTACCTCGAGGCCATCGAGCACGGCATCCGCACGATCCATACCTGCAACCCGCCGCTGGCAAACGGCCCGTCGCTCCCATCGGTTCTCACCATGGCGCACAACGTCGAGCTCGCTGGTCATAGTCACGGCCTCGACCTATCCTTCTGCGAGCCGATCCGCGAGCATTTCGAGAAGGTCGCGAAAACCGCGGGCTTCCCGCTCGGCGTGCCCAACGAATATAACCTGTTCAACTACGAACATCAGATTCCCGGCGGCATGACCGGCACCTTCAGGAACCAGCTCGCCCAGCACGGAATGCCGGATAAGCTCGACGCGGTGCTGCGCGAGACCGCCGTTGTGCGCCGCGAATTGGGGTATCCCGGCATGGCGACGCCGTTTTCCCAGCTCGTCGGCACCCAGGCCGTCCTCAATATCGTATCGGGCGAGCGCTATTCGGTCATTCCCGACGAAGTCATCCAGTACGCAGCCGGCCATTACGGCGACCCCGTAGCCCCGGTCGAACCGGACATCATGGACAAGATCATGAGCGCGCCCCGGGCGAAAGAGATCGCGAGCGAGCCGCCGTCCCAGCCCAGCCTCGAAGATCTGCGCAAGGAGCTGGGCAAGGCACTCTCGAACGACGAGTTGATCCTGCGCGCCCTGGTCCCTGAAACCGATATCGAGAAAATGAAGGCCGCCGGGCCCGTCAAGCGCGACTACCCCACCTTGTCGTCGCCCGAACTTGAGCAAGTCGCGGACATAATCCGCACCGTGGATGCAAAGTTCTACCAGGTCCGGCGCGACAACATGCTCCTCGAACTGCGCCGGCGCTGATCGGTTGACCGGGCAAAAGAGGCGGCCCCAAGACGGCTCCTGTTTCAGGCCGCGGCCTGAGTCCCCCGACCTTTCAAAAAGTCGAGCATGGTCTGGGCATCGGAAACTTCGAACGGATCGTCCGGAGCGTTGTCCGCGTAACCGGGCTCAATGAAAATCTTCATTATTTCACCGTCCTCGACCAGCATCGAATAACGCCAGCTGCGGTAGCCGAAGCCTAGATTATCCTTGTCGACGAGCATGCCCATCATCCGTGTAAACCGGCCCGAGCCATCTGGCAGAAGCGTAACCTTTTCGACGCCCATATGCTTGCCCCACCGGAACATCACAAACGCGTCGTTGACCGATAGACAGATCACCTCGTCCACGCCGTGCGCCTTGAACGCATCGTGGAACTCCTCGTAACCCGGCAGGTGGGTCGAGCTGCAGGTGGGCGTGAACGCGCCAGGCAGTGCAAAGAGAACGACCCGCCGCCCTTTGAATATCTCGTCGCTGGTGCGGTCCTGCCAACGATACGGATTCGGGCCCTCCACGGTCTCATCCCGAACCCGGGTTTTGAAGGTCATCGAGGGGATTTTCATCCTATATCTCCTTTAGATTCAGTCTGTTAAGTCGCAACTTGCGGCTTGTTCCACATAGCTTTTAATTATAATAACTATAAACTGTGGTCAAGCACTTTTCGGCGTGTCCACCGCTTTCGGTGTTTTCATGTATTATCGGCCTCTCGGCCCGCCTCGCTGACGGAGATGTCCTCGTGCGAACGATTGCCCTTCGCCTTACCTTCGGAGCTATTCTTCTCTCGGCCGCCATCCCGGCGTCCCGGGCGGATATCCTCGGCGACATCCTGACCGCGCCAAAGACTCTCGTCGACCTTGCCATCGAGGCGCGCAGCTCGGAAGACATCGTCGAGGACAACAAGATCGTGATTCGGGTCAACGAGATCATGGCGGACCTCGAAACGATAAAAGCCTCAACTGAAATTTATGAACAGCGCCTGCTGGTGACGGGGCTATTCGACGACGAAGAGCTTTATGAAGAATTCAAGAATCGAGTCGAGGATGTCGACGGTGTCGAAGAGATTTACTGGCATGTCGTCTATATGAGTGAAGAGGAGCAGGAAGCGCGAGAGGACGAGCTGCTCGGTTGGCCCGACGCGCTTTTGCTCGACAGCAAAGTCGGTGTCAATCTGATTGCAACAGCGGGCGTCAGCGACGTGAATTTTCGGGTTGCGGCGGACGCGTTCAGCACGATCTATCTACTCGGCCGTGCCCGCTCGGACGAAGAGATGAAGAAAGCCGTCGGCGTAGCCGAAGACACCGAAGGGGTCAAGCGCGTCCTCGACTATATCGAGGTCCGGTCTTGATTGTTGGCGATGGTGCCCAGGGTCACCCTTCTCCACCACTCGACAATCGGTGCATAATCCATATGATAACCGGCCCCGCCGCCCGCGATTGACGAGTGATTCGCCATGGTGTCCAGTCAACCCGTTGCGCAAGATGAACCTCTGGCCCCGCTCGACGACCGTATCGCCGAGCTGATTGCGTGCCAGCCTGAGGGGTTCTCGATGCTCCCGGATTTCTATACGGATTCCAAGATCTACGAACGCGACATCGAGCGCATTTTCATGCGCCGCTGGCTGCTTGTCGGCCATGAGAGCCGCGCAGCCAACACGGGCGACTGGTTTCTCTTCGAATTCGCAGGTGAATCCGTCATCGTCGTGCGGGGCAAGGACGGCGAGCTGCGCGCGCTGATGAACGTCTGTCGTCATCGCGGCTCCCACGTTTGCTACGAGAAGAATGGCAATGCGAAGCTGTTCGTCTGCCCCTACCACGCCTGGTCCTACGACCTCGATGGCAAACTCAAGGCGGCGCGTCATATGGGCAAAGAGATCGACAAAGCCGATTACGGCCTCAAGCCGGTCGCGCTCCGGGTCATCGAAGGGCTTGTCTTCGTTAATTTCTCCGACGAGCCCATCGGCACGGCTGAACTCGAGCGCAACCTTCATGCGTCGCTCCGGCCCTACGTCTCGAATGGAGCGAAAATCGCCGCCCGTGAGACTTTCACGTTCAAGGCAAACTGGAAACTTGCTGTCGAGAACTACATCGAGTGCTACCACTGCCGGGGCGCGCACCCCGAATATGCCGAACGGCACGCCAACGAGCTGCGTGACGAAGATGACAAGCTCGTCGAACTGAACGCCGCCATGCATGAAAAGGCGACGCAGTTTGACGTCGGTATCCGCCCCTCCGACCGCTGGGCGACACCCACGTCATCCGGCGAGGAAGGCACGCTCACGCTTCGCTACGCGCTTTACGAGGGTTATCTGACAGGGAGCGAGGACGGCGAGCCGGTTGCGCCCCTGATGGGCGAATTCAAAGACTACGATTTAGGCGTCACCTACATTCACCTGGGACCCACCTGCTTCATCATCGCCTATCCCGATCACGTCGTTCTTTTCCGCTTCCTTCCGGTAGGCCCGGATGAGACGGTGCTCGAACTCACCTGGCTTCTCGCGCCCGACGCGCAGGCCGGCAAGAATTACGACCTCGAAAAACTCACCTGGCTGTGGATCGTGACCAGCAAATCCGACAAGGCCATTGTCGAGCACAACCAGGCGGGGGTGGAATCGCGCTTCTACGAGCCCGGTCCCTACACGCCGATGGAGGCCGACGCCATCCGCATGGGCGAGTGGTACCGAAACGAAATCCGCTAGCCGTCTTCGATGCGCCTTGCCCGCGAGGCGCCAACCACCCTACGCTAGAAAAATCAGTGGGACGGTCGGAACCGTCCCTGCCAGCCCCGCAGGCGCGCCATTGCGGCGCCCAGACCGCATGTCCGCGCTGCTCGGGCCGATCCGAGGGGAGACGCGACATCATGATGCTCACACCGACCGAACAGGAACGCCTGACCATTTTCACGGCGGCGGAGATCGCCCGCCGGAATCTCGCCCGGGGGATCAAGCTCAGTCAGCCGGAAGCCGTGGCCTATATTTGCGACGAGGTGATGATGGGCGCGCGCGAAGGCCGCCGCCTCGCGGATCTCATGGCCTATGGCAGCACGCTGTTGACGAGCGACGATGTGCTCCCCCGGGTAGCCCAGCTTGTCCCGCTAATCCAGGTCGAGGGCATGTTTCCCGACGGCGCCAAGATGATCAGCATCCACGAGCCGATCAAGCCGGGCAAAAGTGATGATCCGGCGAATCGAGAGTCCACGCCCGGCGAAATAATCACGCCCCAGGGCGATGTCGAACTCAACGCCGGGCGAAACCGCGCCAGCGTCAGAGTGACCAATACGGGCGACCGCGCGGTTCAGGTCGGCAGTCATTTCCACTTTTTCGAAGCCAACAAGGCGCTCGAATTCGACCGCGCCGAAGCCTTTGGCGCGCGCTTGGACGCTCCGTCCGGAACGGCGGTGCGTTTCGAGCCCGGCGAATCGAAGCAGGTCGACCTCGTCGCCTTTGGCGGCACAGGCGAGATCACCGGGTTCAACGCCCTGACCGATGGATCGGTTCATTCCGACGAGGTCCGGGGAAAAGCCATCGAGCGCGCCCGCGCCCGGGGCTTCAAGGGCGCCTGAGGGAGAATCGGACAATGGCAACAATGACCCGTAAGGCCTATGCCGCGATGTTCGGCCCAACGACGGGCGACTGCGTCCGGTTGGGCGATAGCGCCCTGCTCGCGGAAGTCGAGCACGATCACACAGTTTACGGCGACGAGTGCATGACCGGCGGCGGCAAGACCGTGCGCGACGGCATGGCAATTTCGACCCGGACGAAGGTCGAAGGCGCGCTCGACCTCCTGCTCGAGAACGCGCTCGTTATCGATCCTGTTATCGGCATCGTAAAGGGCGATATCGGCGTCAAGGACGGCAAGATCGTCGGCATCGGCAAGGGCGGCAACCCGGCGACCATGGACGGCGTCGACGATGCACTCGTCGTTGGCAACGCGACGAGCGTGGAATGCGCCGAAGGGTTGATCGTCACGCCCGGTGGCATCGACGTCCATGTCCATTTCATTGGCGCGGATCAATGCCGTCACGCGATCAGCGCCGGCCTGACCACCATGATCGGCGGGGGCATGAATCATCCGTTTATCGTCGTGGATCAGGGCAGCCCGATCGACATCTTTCGCATGCTGCGCGCGTGCGAGGCTTTTCCCCTGAACTTCGGATTCTTCGCCCGGGGCAGCTCGCACACGCCCGAGGCGATCCGCGAATTGATGAATTGCGGTGTCATCGGTGTGAAGATCCATGAAGATTTCGGCGCCCCTCCTGCGGTCATCGACACCTGTCTCAGGGTCGCGGACGAGCTCGATTTCCAGGTCCAGCTTCACACCGATACGCTGAACGAATCCGGGTTCTACGAAGATACCCTCGCCGCGATAGCTGGGCGCACGATCCACATGTATCACACCGAAGGCGCCGGCGGCGGCCATGCGCCGGACATCATCCGCTGTAACGGCGAACCGAACTGCCTGCCCTCCTCGACCAACCCGACCAACCCCTACACGGTCAACACGTTCGATGAGCATCTCGACATGACGATGCTGGGTCACATGTTGCGGCCGGACATCCCCGAGGATGTCGCACATGCGGAAAGCCGTATTCGTCCCCAATCCATCTCGGCCGAGGACGTGCTCCACGACATGGGTGCGATTTCCATGCTGGGCTCGGACAGTCAGGGAATGGGGCGGGTCAACGAGGTCATTACACGAACCTGGCAGCTTGCCAGCAAGATGAAGGATCAGCGCGGCCGCCTTCCCGAAGAGACGACGCGAATGGCCGATAACGAGCGGATCAAGCGCTACATCGCGAAATACACCATCAACGCGGCCCGGACCTTCGGTATCGATGCCTATATCGGCTCCATCGAGCCCGGCAAGATGGCCGACCTGGTTGTCTGGCAGCCCTCTCATTTCGGCGCCAAACCGTACGCGGTCTTCAAGGCGGGCTATTGCGTCTGGTCCATGATCGGCGACGGCGCGGCATGCCTCAACGAAGTCGAACCGGTCATCGCCCGCCCCTCATGGGGTGCCTACGGCGATGCGCCCAGAAGCTGCTGTGCAAATTTCGTCCATTCCTCGGCACTCGATAGCGACGTTGCCGGGCGGGCGCAGTTGGGCAAGGAAATGCTGCCGCTTCAGGGCACCCGGACTCTCACCAAGGCCGATATGATGCATAACGACCTCTGCCCCGAAATCCGGGTCAATTCCCAGACTTTCGAGGTCTTCGTCGACGGCGAACTCGCGACCTGCGAACCCGCCGAAGAACTGGCTCTTGCGCAGAGCTACTTCCTGCGCTGAAGGCTGGCGCCGCCCGCAACCGCCTTGGAGGCTCACGACCACTCGATGGGATCGAAAGGGCTTGGCAAAGCCGGTCGATTGCTCCCACCGGGTAAATGAATGATCATGGATTTCCACTGGGGTCATTGGATGTCCGAACGTTCTGTTTTGCCATCCTTCGGACCAACGCCGGAAGCGTGCAACTGCAAGGGTAAAGAACATGTCTGTCTGCATCGTGGGCTGGGCTCACACACCGTTTGGCAAACTCGAAAACGAGGATTCGGAATCGCTCATCGTGCAGGTCGCACGACGAGCGGTGGCTGACGCGGGCCTCGAATTCGACGATATCGACGAGATCTTTCTTGGCCAGTACGGCGGCGGGTTCGATTCCCAGGGTTTTCCGTCCTCGCTCGCCCTGCAAGCCGATCCGGCTCTTCGCTTCAAACGGACGACCCATGTCGAAAATGCCTGTGCAACGGGCTCGGCCGCGATCCATCTGGGGATCCGAAGCCTCGAGGCCAAGGCAGCGCGTTTCGTGTTGGCCATCGGGGTCGAGAAGATGACCTCGACGGACCGGGACCGCATCCAGGAAACCCTGCTGAGCGGTTCCTACCTCAAGGAGGAAGGCGACATCGAGGGTGGTTTCGCCGGCGTTTTCGCCCAGCTGGCGCAAGCGTATTTTCAGCGCTTCGGCGACGTAAGCGACGCCATGGCGCGGATCGCAGCCAAGAACCACGGCAACGGCGCCGTCAATCCCCATGCCCATATACGCAAGGACCTGGGTTTCGAATTTTGCTCCACGGTTTCGGACAAGAACCCGATGGTCTCCGAGCCGCTGCGGCGGACCGACTGCTCCATGGTATCGGATGGCGCAGCGGCGGTCGTTCTCACCGACACCAACACCGCGCTCGGCCGTGACAAGGCCGTCGTCTTTCGGGCCGCGCAGCAGGTCAACGATTTCCTGCCCATGAGCCGGCGCGACGTCGTGCTCTATGAAGGGCCGGAGCGGGCTTGGCGACAGGCGTACGAAGAGGCGGGTATCGCTGTCGACGATCTCGATTTCGCCGAAGTCCACGACTGCTTCACGATTGCCGAACTGCTGATCTACGAGGCCATGGGGCTTACGGCCAAGGGGGACGGCGCCCGCGCCATCGACGAAGGCTGGACCGAGAAAGACGGGCGCCTGCCGGTTAACCCGTCAGGCGGTCTAAAGGCGAAGGGTCACCCCATCGGCGCGACCGGCGTCTCCATGCATGTCGTTTCGGCGATGCAGCTCGCCGGCCAGGCAGGCGACATGCAGATCCCCGATGCGGGGCTCGGCGCGGTCTTCAACATGGGCGGCTCCGGGGTCGCGAACTACGTGAGCATCCTCGAACGGTTGCGTTAGCTGCTGCAAAACCGATGAGCCGGCGCCGGCCGTAGGAAAATGTCGATATTTCGATCTCGAAAATCTGATTGCCCGCGCGCCATCGGACGACCATATTTCCCCGCAGAACCAGTGCGCGAGGACGTGTTGAACGGCGGGCGTCAGGGCAAAATGGGGTGTGCCGTACACATTGACGGGCCCCGCCCGGCGAGCCACGGGAGTCCTGTCATGAGCACTCGGAAGCAAGCGCGCAAATCCCCGGCAGCGCCGGCGTCCGATGCCGTCACCGGGTTGATCGCGGCACAACCTGCAGACCGCGCCCTGCTCCAGGATTTCTATCGCTCGGCAGAT
This sequence comes from Alphaproteobacteria bacterium, assembly GCA_965198325.1. Taxonomy (GTDB): domain Bacteria; phylum Pseudomonadota; class Alphaproteobacteria; order UBA828; family JAPUJA01; genus CBDAPE01. Next base: position 327,119 of record CBDAPE010000019.1, read on the forward strand.
ATCTTCGAGCGCGACATCGAGCGGATATTCCTGCGCCGCTGGCTTCTGGTCGGCCACACGAGCCAGATTCCTGCGCCGGGTGATTACCGGGTGATCGATCTCGCGGCCGAGTCCGTAATCATCGTGCGCGGCAAGGACGGTGAAATCCGCGCGTTACTCAATGTCTGCCGCCATCGAGGCTCCCATGTCTGCTATGAGAAGGAAGGCCATGTGGTCCGCTTCGTCTGCCCTTATCACGCGTGGACCTATGATCTCGACGGCGCCTTGCGGGCCGCGCGTCATACCGGCGATGACTTCGAAAAGGCGAATTTCCGCCTCAAGCAGATCCACGCGCGGGTGATCGACGGCATGATCTTCATATGCTTTGCCGACGAGCCACCCGACTTGACCAATGTCGAGCGCACCCTCCACGCGTCGCTTGGGCGTTACGGTTGGGCGGACGCGCGCGTCGCCCATCGGGAGACCTTCACCATGGCGGCCAACTGGAAGCACGCGATCGAAAACTATCTCGAATGTTATCATTGCGCCCCGGCCCACCCCGAATATGCCCGGCTTCACAACAACGAACAGCTGCGCGAAACGGATGTCGAATCCACGAGCACGCTAGCCAAGCGGGCCTGGACCCAAGGGATCGCCATCGAGGACCGGGACAGTTGGATGCTCGACCCGTTCGAGCCGGCTGAAGATGTCTTCTGTCTCCGGGTTGGCCTCTACGACAAGGCCGTGACCGGCAGCGAGGACGGCTCGCCCGTCGCACCCCTGATGGGCGATTTCACCGATTACGACGGTGGCGCGACGTTCGTTCATGTCGGGCCGGCAAGCTTCTTTCTCGCCTATGCGGATCACGGAATTTGCTACCGCTTTGCGCCGTGCACCGTCGACACCACGGACCTCGAGGTGCTCTGGCTTGTTCGGGCCGACGCCGAAGAGGGTCGCGACTTCGACCGGAGCGCACTCAGCTGGTTGTGGCAGGTCACCAGCGAGGAAGGCAAATTGATCGTCGAGAATAATCAACGCGGCGTGAATTCGCGCTTCTACACACCCGGGCCCTACACGCCTCAGGAGCCCCGGGCCAAGCGGTTCACGGCCTGGTATCTAGGCCGGATCGCCTGGAAGGACGAAAGCCATGTCGAAGATCGCCGCACACGGCGGAGCGTCCAGCGATCCCATCGCCTGCCTGATCGCGGCGCAACCGCAGGGACGCGCTCTGCTCCAGAAATTTTATACCGATCCGGCTATCTTCGAGCGCGACATCGAGCGGGTTCACATGCGCCACTGGCTCTGCATCGGCCATGAGAGCCGGGTGCCCGATCCCGGCGACTACGTCGTGTTCGACGTCGCGAGAGAGTCGGTCATCGTAATTCGCGGAAGGATGGTGAGCTTCGAGCCTTGATCAACGTCTGCCGCCATCGGGGCTCGCACGTCTGTTACGAGAAGTCCGGCAACGCCAACCTCTTGGTCTGCCCCTATCACGCCTGGTCCTACGACCTCGACGGGTCCCTGCGCAGTGCGCGGCATATGGGAAAAACCCTCGACAAGGCGAAGTTCGGCCTCAAGCGGATTCACGTGCGCGTTCTCGAGGGTCTCGTCTTCGTCTGCTTCGCCGACGAACCGCCGACGCTGGATAGTGCCGAACGGACGTTGCGCGCCTCGCTCGGCCGCTACGGCTGAGGCGATGCGAAACTCGCCCATCGCGCCGTCTATTCGGTCGACGCGAATTGGAAGCTGGTGACCGAGAACTACATGGAGTGCTACCACTGCACCCCGGCGCATCCCGAGTTTTCCCGCTTCCATGCGACCGACAAACCTCATGAAGAGACCGGGGAGCTGCGCGCGGCGGCGCATGATCGGGCTTGCGCCATGGGAATCGACATCCCGGCGGTCGATCACTGGGCGCAATCCAGCGGGAGCCGAGAGGAGGGCGTGGACTGCTACCACGATGCCACTTATCCCGGATATGTCACCGGCAGCAGGGACGGTCAGGCCGTAGCTCACCTGATGGGCGACTTTACCGATTACGACCATGGCTTTTCCTATGTCGACGTGGGGCCGGCGAGCTTCTTTCTCGCCTATCCCGATCACGGCGTGGTCTATCTCTTCATTCCCCGCGAAGCCCAGAAGACCGACATGGAGATGCTCTGGCTGGTCGCCAAAGACGCCGAGGAGGGCAAGGACTACGAGTGTGACGCGTTGACCTGGCTGTGGGACGTAACCAGCATCGCAGACAAGAAAATCATCGACTTCAACCAGAAAGGGGTGAACTCGCGCTTCTACGAGCCCGGCCCCTACACCCCGATGGAAGCCCCCGCGCGCCGCTTCGTCACCTGGTATCTCGAAGAAATCGGCTGACGGCGTGCGAACCGGACTGGCGCGCGACTAGCGCCAGGTCACGGGCGCGGTGAAACGATAGCCGACTGTCCGGATCGTCTGGATCAGCTTCGGGCGCCGGGAGTCGACCTCGATCTTGCGCCGCAGCCAGCCGATCTGTACGTCGACGCCACGGTCCTCATGCCCCCATTCGCGCCCCTGGAGCAGCCCCTGCAGCTGGTCCCGGCCGAGCGCCTCGCCGGTCTGCTCGACGAGCGCCGAGAGCAAAATAAATTCGCCCGTTGTGAGAGCCACCTCGTCGCCCTCGGCCAGTTGCAGGGTTCTGGCCTCGGTATCGAAAATCCAGCGATCGAAAAGCGCGGTTCGGGCTTTGTGCCTCGGCGCTTCGCTCGGAGTTCGGCGCAAGACGCTGCGCACGCGCGCGAGCAATTCGCGCAGGACGACAGGCTTCACGAGGTAATCGTCGGCGCCGATCTCGAGCCCGGCGACCCGATCGACCGCCTCACCCTGCCCCGACACCATGATGATCCCGAGGCCGTCGCGTCCCTGTAGCTCGCGCGCCAGCGTCAGGCCATCGTCGCCGGGCATCACCACGTCCAGGATAACGAGATCGACAGGATTCTCGGAAAGGTGGTGCCACATCGCGTCGCCGTCCGCTGCGACACTCACCGTATAGCCCTGTTCCGTGAGGTATTCTTGCAACAGCTCCCGCATGTCGGAATCGTCGTCTACGACTAGGGTCCGGACCCATTAAGGGGATTCCCAAAGCGGGGCTGGCATGATTCATTGTTTCCAGCGAGGAGGCGATGGAAATGTCGGATTTCTTTTGGTTTTCGGATGCGCAATGGGCTCGGATCGCTTCGCTTTTGCCGACGGATACGCGCGGCATGGCGCGCGTTGACGATCGCCGGGTGCTGAGCGGGATCGTCCATGCCCTGAGGAATGGCGGGCGCTGGGCCGACTGTCCGCGTGAAGTCTACGGACCGAAGAAGACGCTCTACAACCGCTTTGTACGCTGGGCGGAGCGCGGCATCTGGGAACGGATATTCAGCGCGCTGGCGGGCGGCGAAGACGCCCCCGACCGGCTGTTCATCGATTCAACCTGCATCAAGGTTCATCGCTGCGCCGGCGGCGGAAAAGGGGGGCCTTGGCCCATGGCATCGGCCGCACCAAGGGGGGCCGCAACACCAAGCTCCACGCTGTCTGCGATGCGAAAGGCAGGCCCCTCGTCCTGCTCCTGACACCAGGAAACGTCCATGATTGCAAGCTCGCCCAGCGCTGTATCGAAGCCATGCCGCCCGCCGCCGAACTCGTCGCCGACAAGGGCGATGACAGCAAAGCCCTGCGCGACTGGCTGGCAGAACGCGGAACCACGGCCGTCATCCCACCGCGCAAGAACCGCAAGGTCCAATACCATTATGACAAGACCGTCTACAGGCAGCGCAACATCATCGAGCGCATGTTTTGCCGCCTCAAGGACTGGCGCCGTATAGCCACCCGCTTCGACCGCAACATCAAAAACTTCATCGCAGCAATCGCCCTTGCCGCCGCCGTCATCTGGTGGCTGTAATGAGTCCGGACCCTAGGATATTATGGCTCATTGGGCTAACGTGATTGTCGTCAAAAAGGCCGGTTTAAACCCGCATTTCCCAAGTGACCGCTTCGCCTGATGCCTGATTGGCACGATTCTGCTACAAGAATCACTGGCTTGAGGGTGTCGGAGGGCGGCTCGGATGCGGAACCCGGAGGGTGAATCGGATCATGGGCCACTCCGGCCCCTTTTCGACCGCCGCCTGAAACTGGAGTTCCACGGATCGCAGGTGACCTCCGACGCGGGGTTGCTCGCTTATCGCGAACTGGACGACGCGCTCGGGCTGACCGCACTGGCGGGCGGCGTGCTCGCGGATAGCCGCACAGGCAGGAACGGCTGGCACGGCATCGTCAGTCTCCTTCGCCAGTCCGTCTATGGGCGTCTCGCCGGCTACGAGGATGTCAACGACGCCGACCGGCTCGGGCGTGATCCCGCGATGCGCTGGATCGTCGGCGGCAAGGCGGTCGAGCGCGGCGGGGCATCGACCAGCCAGATGGGGCGGTTCGAGACCGAGCTGCTGGCGAACAACGAGAACCTCGCGGCCCTTGCGGACCTGTCGGGGACGTGGATCGACCGGGTTCACGACCACGATCCGCCGAGGCGCGTGGTGCTCGACATGGACAGCTCCGTCAGCCCGACATTCGGTGAGCAGGAGGGCACGGCCTATAACGGCCACTTCGGCTGCACCTGCTATCACCCGCTGTTCGTGTTCAACCAGTTCGGCGATCTGGAGCGTTGCGCGCTGCGCCCCGGCAACGTGCACAGCGCCCACGGATGGCGTGATGTCCTGGTACCGGTGGTCGAACGTTACAAGGAACGAGCCATCCGCCTCTACTTCCGCGGCGATGCGGCCTTCGCCTCACCGGAGATCTACGACTACCTCGAAGCCGAAGGCATGCTCTACGCCATCCGGCTGCCCGCCAACAAGGTGCTGCAAGAGAGCATCGCTCATCTCCTGAAGCGCCCCGTCGGCAGGCCGCCCAAGGACGTGCGCCGGTATCATGCCAGCTTCAGTTATCAGGCCGGAACCTGGGACAAGCCCCGCCGCATCGTCGCCAAGGTCGAGTGGCATCCGGGTGAGTTGTACCCGAGGGTCGGGTTCATAGTCACCAACCTGGGCCGCCCTGCCGAGCGGGTGGTCGCGTTCTACAATCAGCGCGGCACGGCTGAGCACTGGATCAAGGAGGGCAAAAACGCGATCCGGTGGACACGCCTGTCGTGCCGCAGGTTCGACCACAATGCCGTTCGCCTCCAGCTTCACGCGCTCGCTTACAACCTCGGCAACTTCATGCGCACCCTCGCGCTGCCCGATGCCGTGAAACAGTGGTCACTGACCAGCCTGCGAGAGAAGCTCATCAAGATCGGAGCGAAGATCGTGCGCCACGGGCGCTACGTCACGTTCCAGATGGCCGAGGTTGTCATTCCTCGTGACCTGTTCGCCGACATCCTGCGCCGTATCGACCGGCTCAGGCCGCCGCCAGCCCCGGCATGAGCGACGGCACCCCGTTCCTTCGCGTCGCCGCCGACAGGATCGGTGCGCCCGGATCGCCGGCAAAAATGCCATTCCGCGCCACCAACGCCGCCAATTGGTCCTCAATCATCCGGCTCGCCGCGAAGATGGCTGTCATTCGAAGGCAAATTGCACGTCGAGCGGTGTCGAGCCACACTCAACGGGCTGGGAGGGTTCCATATGGGGAATCCCGGTTAAATACGGACCGCAGACATCTCAGGGGATCTCAGTAAAAAATTTCGGTAAATCTATAATTATTTAGCCGTCAAACGTTTTGCATTCAATGAAACACTGAATATTTTCATAGCTCCCCGACGCAGTCGTTAAGATTGTAACGATCCGTTACGAATTTTACCAATTCCCATCTAGTGTAAGGGTGCCCGGACGCGTTAGGACGTAGTCGTAAGATTACCGAGATTTTCTTTTTTAGAGAGAATGTTGCTAGAGCGCATCGATCGCCATCGAGTCCCCGGGAGTCAGACTAGATGAATGTCCTCTTGATCACCGCCGTGCCCCACCCCACCGAAACCCTGAAGAACGTCCTGCGGGGCGGACTGCGCAAAGATAGCTGCACCGTGTTCGATCCGCGATGGGATGAGCTCATCGACGTCCGCCCCTATGATCTCGTCGCCATCGATGCCCGCTGGTGCCCGGACGGTCAAAACGTCGACGGCTTCCTCTGGCCGTCGGATGTGCTCGCGCCGATGATCTGGCTCGACTTTGGCGCCCTCGCCGGCGCGAGTGCCCCCCGTTGCCCACACCCATGCCGGCCGTTTCGGCAAAGAGATCAGCCGCCTGCACAGTTAAGCCCGCATTTCCCAAGTGACCGCTTCGCCTGATGCCTGATTGGCACGATTCTGCTACAAGAATCACTGGCTTGAGGGTGTCGGAGGGCGGCTCGGATGCGGAACCCGGAGGGTGAATCGGATCATGGGCCACTCCGGCCCCTTTTCGACCGCCGCCTGAAACTGGAGTTCCACGGATCGCAGGTGACCTCCGACGCGGGGTTGCTCGCTTATCGCGAACTGGACGACGCGCTCGGGCTGACCGCACTGGCGGGCGGCGTGCTCGCGGATAGCCGCACAGGCAGGAACGGCTGGCACGGCATCGTCAGTCTCCTTCGCCAGTCCGTCTATGGGCGTCTCGCCGGCTACGAGGATGTCAACGACGCCGACCGGCTCGGGCGTGATCCCGCGATGCGCTGGATCGTCGGCGGCAAGGCGGTCGAGCGCGGCGGGGCATCGACCAGCCAGATGGGGCGGTTCGAGACCGAGCTGCTGGCGAACAACGAGAACCTCGCGGCCCTTGCGGACCTGTCGGGGACGTGGATCGACCGGGTTCACGACCACGATCCGCCGAGGCGCGTGGTGCTCGACATGGACAGCTCCGTCAGCCCGACATTCGGTGAGCAGGAGGGCACGGCCTATAACGGCCACTTCGGCTGCACCTGCTATCACCCGCTGTTCGTGTTCAACCAGTTCGGCGATCTGGAGCGTTGCGCGCTGCGCCCCGGCAACGTGCACAGCGCCCACGGATGGCGTGATGTCCTGGTACCGGTGGTCGAACGTTACAAGGAACGAGCCATCCGCCTCTACTTCCGCGGCGATGCGGCCTTCGCCTCACCGGAGATCTACGACTACCTCGAAGCCGAAGGCATGCTCTACGCCATCCGGCTGCCCGCCAACAAGGTGCTGCAAGAGAGCATCGCTCATCTCCTGAAGCGCCCCGTCGGCAGGCCGCCCAAGGACGTGCGCCGGTATCATGCCAGCTTCAGTTATCAGGCCGGAACCTGGGACAAGCCCCGCCGCATCGTCGCCAAGGTCGAGTGGCATCCGGGTGAGTTGTACCCGAGGGTCGGGTTCATAGTCACCAACCTGGGCCGCCCTGCCGAGCGGGTGGTCGCGTTCTACAATCAGCGCGGCACGGCTGAGCACTGGATCAAGGAGGGCAAAAACGCGATCCGGTGGACACGCCTGTCGTGCCGCAGGTTCGACCACAATGCCGTTCGCCTCCAGCTTCACGCGCTCGCTTACAACCTCGGCAACTTCATGCGCACCCTCGCGCTGCCCGATGCCGTGAAACAGTGGTCACTGACCAGCCTGCGAGAGAAGCTCATCAAGATCGGAGCGAAGATCGTGCGCCACGGGCGCTACGTCACGTTCCAGATGGCCGAGGTTGTCATTCCTCGTGACCTGTTCGCCGACATCCTGCGCCGTATCGACCGGCTCAGGCCGCCGCCAGCCCCGGCATGAGCGACGGCACCCCGTTCCTTCGCGTCGCCGCCGACAGGATCGGTGTGCCCGGATCGCCGGCAAAAATGCCATTCCGCGCCACCAACGCCGCCAATTGGTCCTCAATCATCCGGCTCGCCGCGAAGATGGCTGTCATTCGAAGGCAAATTGCACGTCGAGCGGTTTCGAGTCACACTCAACGGGCTGGGAGGGTTCCATATGGGGAATCCCGGTTAAGCCATCGCCCGCCACCGCAGACGGACCCCCTTTCAACATCTGAGAAGCTGGTGCCCGCACCTGGATTCGAACCAGGACGGCGCTTGCGCGCCAACGGATTTTAAGTCCGTTGTGTCTACCAATTCCACCATGCGGGCAACCCGGCGCACATCCTAGCGGGCCGCGTCGCTGTCCTCGACGGCGTCGCTCCCAAGCCGCTCAATCAGCGTAAGCAGGTCCGTCGCCGCGGCCGCGATCCGGCCCTCGTCGACACCGCGCAGGACGAGGCTCGTACCCAGCTTCTGATCACGTACGAACGGATAGCTGCCGATCTCCAAATCGGGGTAGCGCTCCTGCAACAGGCCCAACTCCTCGGCGATCTCGCCCTCCGTCAGAAACGCGGCGATAGAGCGCGCCTTGGTTGGTTGCCCGCCCGCGAGTTCGCCTTTGATGTTCTCGAACATGGCCTGCATGATTTTCGGCACGCCGGCGAAGACATAGACGTTCCCGATTTTGAAACCCGGCGCCTTGCTGATCGGATTATCGATCAGGCTCGCGCCCTCGGGCGTGTGGGCCATCCTGAGGCGCGCTTCGTTGAGTTGATCGTCCGTGTAGTGCTCCTTCATCCGGGCGACCGCCTCCGCGTTCAGGATGAGCGGGACCGAGAACGCCGCAGCGATGGACGCTGCTGTGATATCGTCGTGGGTCGGGCCGATCCCGCCGGTCGTAAAGACATAATCGTGGCCCGCGCGAAGCTCGTTGACCGCGGCGACAATCGGCTCTTTCAGGTCGGGTACAATGCGCACTTCGCGCAACCGGATCCCCTGCTCGTTCAGCCGCATCCCGATATAGGTCAGGTTGGCGTCGGCCGTCCGCCCCGAGAGAATCTCATTACCGATGATCACGAGCGCGGCGGTAACGATGGCGGTCGAATCGGGCATGGCGTTCCACAGGGCTCGCAAGATGAGCGTCGAAGTGTAGCCCATCGAACGCGCGCCGCCCATAGGGCCGGGGTTGGCACCGGGCGAGCGGGCCCAATCAAGGCACGCCGGCGGGCACCTGGTGCATTGCCAGCCACAGGCCCGCCCGCTAGCGTGACGCGATGAAGTTTCCCGAACCGCTCCTCCGGGCGAGCTTGGTTGCGCGCTACAAGCGTTTCTTGAGCGACCACCGCCTCCAATCGGGTGAAATCGTGACGGCGCACTGCCCCAACCCCGGGGCCATGACCGGACTCGACGAGACCGGCGGCCAAACCTGGCTCGCCCCGGTGGCCAGCCCGACCGCAAAGCTGCCGTTTCGCTGGGAACTCCTCCACGTCGGCAAGGGCCTCGTGGGCATCAACACGAATCTCGCCAACCCGATTGCCGCCGAAGCCGTCGCGGCCGCACGCATCCCGGCGCTTGCCGGCTACGACTCGCTCCGCCGCGAGATCCCCTACGGCAAGAATTCGCGGATCGACCTGCTGCTCGAGAGCGCCGGCCGGCCGCCCTGCTATGTTGAGATCAAGAACGTTCATCTGAAGCGCCGCACCAATGCCGAATTCCCCGACGCCCCGACCAAGCGCGGCGCCAAGCACATGGCCGAGCTGGCGGCCATGGCTGAAAGCGGCGCCCGCGCTGTTGTTCTCTACGTCATCCAGCGCGAGGACTGCGAGGCGTTTTCGGTCGCGGACGACATCGATCCGGTCTACGCCGCCGCATTCGACGACGCCCGGCGGCGCGGCGTTGAAGCGCTCTGCTATTGCTGTACACTGACGATCGGCGCGGTCGAGCTGTCTCGCGCGATTCCCATCGTCGATGCGGACGGAACCAGCGGTTGAGCCATGCAGAATCTCGATAACGTCGAGTTGCTCGATGACACGGGACGCACCATCAAGATTCACGGTGCGGAGGACGTCGAGGGCATGCGGCGCGCCGGTCGTTTGGCGGCGGAAATCCTCGATTTCATCACGCCCCACGTCCGCCCGGGCGTTTCTACGGGCGAACTCGACGAGCTGTGCCACAATCTCACCATAGAGCGCGGCGCGATCCCGGCGCCGCTCAACTATCGCGGCTATCCGAAGTCGATCTGCACCTCGATCAACCACGTCGTTTGCCACGGCATTCCCGATCCGGAAAAACTGCTCGAAGAAGGCGACATCATGAATATCGATGTCACGCCGATCGTCGACGGCTGGCATGGCGATACGAGCCGTATGTTTTTCGTCGGCGACAAGATCCCGCTGAAGGCCCGCAGGCTGTGCGACGTAACCTATGAAGCCATGATGCGCGGCATCGAACAGGTTCGCTCGGGCGCGACGGTCGGCGACATCGGCCATGCGATCCAGAGTTTTGCCGAAGCCAACCGCTGTTCCGTGGTCCGGGATTTTTGCGGTCACGGCCTGGGCAAGGTGTTTCACGACGCGCCCAACATCCTTCATTTCGGACGACCCGCGACCGGCGAGATCCTGCGCGAAGGCATGTTTTTTACGATCGAGCCGATGATCAATCTCGGCCGCTTCGATGTGAAAATTCTCAACGACGGCTGGACCGCAGTGACCAAGGACCGTATGCTTTCCGCGCAGTTCGAACACAGCATCGGTGTTACCGCGGACGGCTACGAGATCTTCACGGCGTCGCCCACAGGCTACACCCACCCGCCATACGGCTAGCTCGCCCGTGAGCGACAAACCCCACTATACCGGCCATCGGCAGCGTCTTCGGGACCGCTTCATGGCGGCCGGCGGTGGCGCGCTGCCCGATCACGAGCTGCTCGAACTGCTCCTCTTCCTCGCCCAGCCCCGGTCCGACATGAAGCCCGTCGCCAAGGCGCTCCTGAAGCGCTTCGGCGATTACGCCGCGGTGATCAGCACCGAGCCGAAGCTGCTGCGCGAAGTCGACGGCGTGGGTGATGCCGCCATCAGTGCTCTCAAGCTCGCCCAGGCCAGCGCCGAGCGCCTGCTCCGCGATCAGGCGATGGGCAAACACGTTATCGGCTCCTGGGATTCGCTGCTCGCCTATTGCCAGGCCAGCATGGCGCACGAGAAGACCGAGCAGTTTCGCATTCTGTTTTTGAACCACAAGAACACCCTGATCGCGGACGAAGTTCAGCAACGCGGCACGGTCAACCATACGCCGCTCTACCCCCGGGAAGTAATCAAGCGGGCGCTCGATCTGGGCGCTTCGGCGATCATCATGGTTCACAACCATCCGAGTGGCGATCCCACCCCGTCGACGGCCAACGTCGAGATGACCAAAGAAGTCGTCGAGGCGGGCCGCAAACTGGGTATCGGCGTTCACGACCACCTGATTATTGGCCGTGGTGCGCCTGCCTCTTTCAAGTCCCTGGGCTTGCTTTAGCCGGCCCCTGCGTTAGCCTTTGAGACGTGATTCAGACGAAGGGAGATACCCGATGAGCAAAACCGCCATGGACCTCGTCGCCGACGCGAACGAGGCAATCGAGACCATCGACGTCGACGACGCCCGCAAGATCCACGGCAACGCCGACGTCATCTTCGTCGACGTGCGCGAGCCGCCCGAATTGACCCGCACGGGCACGGTTCCCGGCGCACTTGTCACACCCCGGGGCATGCTCGAATTCGCGATCGATCCGTCTCTGCCGACCCACAACGAAGGCTTTTCGGCCGACAAGCTGTTCGTGTTCTTTTGCGGGAGCGGTGGGCGCTCGGCCCTGGCGGCCAAGACTGCCCAGGATATGGGATTGGAAAAGGTCTGCAGCATGGCCGGCGGCATCCGCGCCTGGATCGAATCCGGCGGCGAGTTGGAGACCCAGGGCGACTGAGCGCCCCTGGCGGAAGAGAGTGGGAGTCGAACCCACCCGGGACGCGAGCCGCGCCCCACACCGGGTTTGAAGTCCGGGCGCCCCACCGGGGACGAGCCTCTTCCGATTGCAATTTTAGAATTAACCTCCCGGCAATCAAGCGACGGGGCGGCCGGGCCGGTCAGAGCCTCGATTTCGCAGCCGCCGCACCGTATCGAGACGCTCGGTCAAACCGGTACGGTCGAAATACTCCAGCACTTCGATCGCGAGATTTCGACCGATCCCCGCCCGGTCGCGATAGGCGGCGACGGTGAAGCGGCGATCCGGGGAGTCCATTGCGAGCGCTTCGGCGGCCGCCGCCAGATCGCGCACATGGTCCACTGAAAGAAACCGGTTTTCGGAGACTCGCGCGACCAGACCCAGGCTCTCCGCGCGTTGCAGGAACCGCCGGAGGGCCGCAGTCTCGAGGTCGAGGCTTTCGGCCAGTTCGTGGACCACCGGCGCCGCGGCGCTCGATGCAAGTTGCGGTCGGACGCGCCGCCACAGCGCCTGGTCCGGCCCAGGCAACGTCGGCTTGAAATCGGCCAGGGCGAGCCGGGCACCCATCCGCCGGATTTTGCCCGTTTCCGCCAAGGCGTCGACGACGCCCTCGATCAGGGGAATCGGCACACGCCGCTCGAGCCTGCGCCGCAAGCGGTCGACCTCGATGCCGGTTCGTTCCGGCTGTTCCTCGTGGCCACGCCCCAGCGCAGCGAGGATGGCTACCTTCAGGGCACGGCCGTGAGCAGGCGACAGGCCGTAGCGAGACGCCGCCCGATCGACGTGCACCATATCGGCCGCCCGCCACAGCGCCGCGGCGGCGGCTACCGTCAGGTTGCGCGCGCAGGCGAACCGGTTGAGATCGACCCCGTCCGGTGTCGCGACGAGCAGCGCGGCGAGAGCATCGGGGGCGCTATCGGCCGCCATGCCGGAAAGTGCCGCGAGACGGGCGTGTTTGGCCCGCCCGCGCGCGGGCGCGAACGGGTCGATGACCCGGCCGCCGCCGACGGTGTGCCGGGAGGTGCCGTCCCTGAGCACGAAGCGGTCGCCGAACAGTGCACCGATGGGGCGGTCAAGGACGAGTTGGGCGAGCCCCGTCTCTCCGGGCTCGATCGACTCGCGATCCAGCGGATGAACCCGGGCGGTCACGTGGGCCGCGCCGAGGTAGAGATGCACGAGCGTTCTCGACCGGAGCACCCGGCGTTCTCCACCCAGCACCCGGATACATCCGTCGAGGCGCGGCGTCGGCGCGTGAGCGGGTTCGGCCACCAACCAGTCGCCACGGCCAATGTCCGTCCGGCTCAAGCCGCGCCCCGCAATATTCAGCGCACAGCGCTCGCCGGCTCTCGCCTCGGCCGCCTCCCGGTTGTTGGCGTGAATCCCCCGCACACGAACCGCAGCGCCCATCGGTGAAAGAACCAGGCTATCGCCAATCTGCGCCGTTCCCGACCAGACTGCGCCGGTTACGACCAGCCCTGCGCCATCCAGCGTGAAGCAGCGATCGATCGCGAGGCGAAAATTGCCGCAGGGCGCTCTTGGCGCCAGCGCCGCCGCCTCGCGCTCCAGCCACGCCCGAAGGGCCGCGATGCCTTCGCCCTGCGGGCTCGCGACGGGAAACACGGGCGCGCCGGCCAGCGGGCCCTCCCCCAGCAACGCAACCAGGGCGCCCATCACCTTGACCCGCCTCGTCTCATCGATGCGGTCGATCTTGGTGAGTGCGACCGCTCCGCCCTCGATCCCGAGCAGCTCGAGAATCGCCAGATGCTCCGCTGTCTGCGGCATCGGCCCCTCGTCGGCGGCAATCACGAGCAGCGCCCGGTCGATTGCTCCGACCCCGGCCAGCATGGTGGCTATGAAGCGCTCGTGACCCGGCACGTCGACGAACCCCAGCATGTCCCCGCCCGCCGTCGGCTGGTAGGCAAAGCCCAGGTCGATCGACAGGCCCCGGCGCTTCTCCTCCGCCAGACGGTCCGTCTCGATCCCGGTCAGCGCGCGGACGAGCGCGGTCTTGCCGTGATCCACGTGCCCTGCCGTCGCGCCGATCATCGTGAGCCTGCGGGCTGCTCCAGGGCATCGAGCTGGCCGGCCAGCGCGTCCTCGTCGTCGAGGCCCCTGAGGTCGAACCGAAGGGCGCCGTCCTCGATCCGCCCGATCACCGGAACCGGCAAGGCGCGGAAGGCCGCCGCCAGCCGCTCGAGCGCCTTGCCGCTCCCCCGCCTGCCGGTGTTCGGGCTCAGCGCGAGCGCCACGCTTTCCAACCGGCTCGCGGGCTGGGCGCCGCTGCCCACTTGGCAGTCGGTTGCGATGATCTCGACCGCCACCCCCTCGAGCCTGGCGGCGAGCAGGGGCCCCAGGCGGCGAGCTACGGCCTCGATCTCGGACAACGGCCGGGTCATCTGGCGCAAGGCCGGCAGGCGCGCGGCCAGCCGGTCCGGATCGTCGTATAGCCGCAGCACGGCGTCGAGCGCGGCGAGGCTCAGCTTGTCCAGCCTGAGTGCCCGCTTCATGGGATTGCGGCGGAGTCTGGCGATCAGGTCCCCGCGCCCTACGATCAATCCTGCCTGGGGGCCGCCCAGCAGCTTGTCGCCGGAAAAGCTCACCAGATCGGCGCCGTGGGAAACCGCCTCGCCCGCCGTGGGTTCATGGGGCAGGCCGTAGCGCGCGAGGTCCACGAACGCGCCGCTGCCGAGATCCACGATCAGCAGCAGCCCGTGATCGTGCGCCAGTGCTGCGAGCGACCCTTCGGGCACGGCTGCGGTAAAGCCCCGCATCTGGAAATTGCTGAGGTGAACCCGCAGGATCAAGGCCGTGCGCGGCCCGATCGCATCGGCATAACCGGAACCATGCGTGCGGTTGGTGGTGCCACCTCGATAAGCCGGCAGCCCGCGCGCGCCATGATGTCGGGAAGGCGGAACGAGCCGCCGATCTCGATCAGTTCGCCCCGCGAAACGATGACCTCCTTGCCCTTCGCAAGGCTGTTGAGCGCGAGCAGCAGGGCTGCTGCGTTGTTGTTCACCGCGGTCGCGGCCTCGGCCCCGGAAAACCGGCAAAGCCGCTCCTCGATATGGTCCTCGCGCTCTCCCCGCCGTCCTTTGGCGAGATCGTATTCGAGCGTCGAAGGGCCACGCGCCACCGCCGCGATTGCCGCGATCGCCTCTTCGGGCAGGCTCGCGCGGCCCAGATTAGTATGGATCAGCGTGCCCGTCAGGTTGAGCACGGGCCGCAGACTCGGCTGGCCGCGCGCGGCAAGGCAGGCGCCGACCCGTTCCCCGATCGCGCCTTCGCTGGCCTCGGGTGGATCGGCGGCCGCGTCCGCCGCCACCGTATCCCGCCAGTCGGACAGCACCGCGCGCACCGCCATGGTCGTGGCGTCGCGGCCGTGCGCCTCGATCAGCGCCTGGACGACCGGAAACCGCAGCACCCGGTCGACCGAGGGTATCGCTCGGTGCAATGAACTCATGACGCCTGCCGCCTTACCCCACTCCCGCGTGAACCAATGAAGCTAGCGCAAAATCCGATACTGTGGAAACAACCCGAACCTGCAAACCCGCGCCGGCCGCGGGCGCGACCAATGGTTATGGCCCGCGGGCAACCGCAGGGTGGGGCCAGCTCCGGGCGTGTGTCATGATCTTCGTTCAGCACCAGCGTGCGAACGGGGCGCAAGGGATATAGGAATTTGTCCCTGCCCTCGCTCGCTCACGGAGGGGCCGGGCGCCCATTCGAGAACCAGGGGGAGACGCTGCGATGTCAAAGGCACAGGTGATCCACGAACTCGGCCCGCCCGAGGCCATGCGGTGGGAAGAGTGGGCGGTACCCGATCCGGCGACCGGCGAAGTCCGCTTGAGGCACACGGCGGTGGGCGTGAACTTCGCCGACACCTACCACCGGGGGGGCGTCTCCCATCCGGTGCGGGTGCCGGCCTGCCCGGTGGTGGTCGGGTTTGAAGGGGTCGGGGTCGTCGAGGGCGTCGGCGACGGTGTGAGCTAATTCAAGCCCGGCGATCGCGTTGCCTATGGCATCCCGCCGCTGGGCAGCTATTCCGAGGTGCGGAACTATCCCGCCGACAAGCTTCTCCATCTGCCCGACGGCCTTGATGAACGGGTTGTGGCCGCGCTCCTCATGAAGGGGATGACGGCCCATTACCTGTTACACCGGACCTACAAGGTGCAGCCCGGCGATACCATCCTGGTGCACGCCGCGGCGGGCGGCATGGGACTCATCCTGTGTCAATGGGCCAAGGCGCTCGGCGCCACGATCGTCGGCACGGTCAGCACCGAGGAAAAGGCCGAGGTCGCCCGCGCAGCGGGATGCGACTATCCGGTCGTGCGCTCCAGGGAGGATTTTGTCGCCAAGGTTCGTGAAGTCACCAACGGTGAAGGAGCGGCCGTCGTCTATGAGGCGATTGGCAAGGACACCCTGCAACAATCGCTCGACAGCCTGCGGCTGATGGGCGTCTGTGCGGCCTATGGCCATGTCTCGGGCCCGCCCGATCCGGTCGACGTGATCCAGGACCTGGGTCGCCACGGCTCACTCTACATTACCCGGCCCGCGATCACGCACTACGTGGCCAAGCGGTCCGACCTTGAATGGACGGCCCGGGATCTCTTCAAGGCCATGGACGATGGAATTCTGGACGCGAACATCAATTACGAGTACCCGCTAAAGGACGCCGTCAAAGCCCATCAGGCACTCGAAAGCGGCACGACACTCGGCGCGACGGTTCTCATCCCCTGACACGGCGCCAAGCCGTCGCGGCGCTCCACAAGACTCTCGAGAAGCAAGCCTGAGCCGCCTGGAGCCGGACGGCACGGCAAGGTTCCGGGTCGGCTCCAGGCGGGGTGGGTTACGCCAGCGCGCGAACGGCCATGACGAGCGATGCGGCCGCCGCCAGCGGCACGACTGTTCGAACGTGATTCCACGCTGTCCAGGCAGACAGGTAGCGGGTCCACAGTTCGGCCCCCGCCCCGTTGCCCGGTTTCACCGCGGCCAGCTCATTGTTGAGCGGAACGTTGAAGACGATGGTCACCAGGATACAACCGATCAGGTAAAGCAGGCCGCCTGCGACCAGATAGATCGACCCGTGCGCTTCCCAGTTGAGGAGTCCCAGCACGCAAAGCGCGATCGAGCCCAGCGCGGTCCCGAAAAAGGCGCCGAAGAACCAGGGGTTGATGACGACCACGTTGATCGACTGCATGGCCGCGATTCCCTGTTCGGGTGGCAGGCGGCCGAGAGCGGCCATGACGAAGGTCGAGAAGGCGAAGAAGACACCGGCGACCAGGGCGGCGCCCAACGCCGTCAAGACGGCGATTGTGCTGATCAGGATGGTGTCCATTACCCGATCCCCCAGACGCCGGTTGCAGCCGCATCCCGGCCATAGTCGGCGAAGTCCCTCGGCGGACGACCGAGAGCGCGATCTACGCCGTCCGCAACGAACTCGTTGCGACCGTCGAGCACGGTCGTGAAGAGATACATCACAAGCGAAGCGACGTTGGGCGGAACCTCGTGCGCTTCGAGCAGCGACGCGTAATCGTCCGCGGAAATTTCCTGGTAGCGGATCGTCCTGCCGCTTGCCCCGGCGATCTCGCCGACCGCATCGGCGAACGTCAGCAGGCGGGGTCCGGTCACCTCGTAGAGCTGACCGATGTGTGACGCATCCGTCAGCGCCGCCACCACGACATCCGCGATGTCGTCCGCATCGATGAGCGGCTCTTTCGTTCCGCCCGCCGGCAAGGCGACCTCACCGGCAAGCACGGCGTCGAGAAGAAAGCTTTCGCTGAAATTCTGCGCGAACCAACTCGCCCGCACGATTGTCCAGTCGGCACCGCTATCCTGCAGCGCCCGCTGAGCGCGCTGCGCTTCCTCTTCGCCGCGCCCCGAGAGCAGCACGATACGCCCGACCCCGGCCGCGAGCGCCGTCTCGGTAAACGACCGGACGGCGTCGACCGCGCCCGGCACCGCCAGATCGGGATAATAGGCGATGTAGACCGCGCCCACGCCGTCCAGCGCGGACGCCCAGGTCGCTTTATCGTTCCAGTCGAAGCGCGGCTCGCCCTTACGCGATCCGATCCGCACCGCAAACCCGTGATCCCATAATTTCTGCGCCACGCGGCTGCCGGTTTTGCCCGTGCCGCCAAGAACCAGGATCGGCTTCGTCTTTTGCATGTCGGTCATCGTCGCCTCCAAAGATGATAGGTTTCGTTTCCAATTCATTGTCACTTGACACTATGTCAAGCGATAAATCCGACACCCGGCAAAGAATTCTCAACGCCGCCGTGAATCGGCTCGAAGCGGGCCAGGGCGACGGCGTGCGCATGGCCGATATCGCCAAACAGGCAGGCATCAGCCGCCAGGCGCTCTATCTTCACTTCGCCACGAGAGCGGAGCTTCTGATCGCCACGACGCACTATGTCGACGAGGCGTTGGGGATTGAAGAGCGCCTTGTGCCGAGCCGCACGGCGCGCTCGGGCGTCGAGCGCCTCAATGCCTATATCGAGGCCTGGAGCGGCTACATCCCGGAAATCTACGCCATCGCCAAGGTGCTTCTCGCGATGCGCGACACCGACCACGCGGCGGCGCAAGCCTGGGACGAGCGGATGGGGGCCATGCGCGAAGGCTGCGCGGCAGCAATCGACGCGCTGGAGCGCGACAAGATGCTCTCGCCCGAGCATTCGCCCGACGAGGCCACGGATATTCTCTGGACGATGCTCTCGGTCCGCAACTGGGAACAGCTCACGATGGGCTGCGACTGGTCCCAAGAGCGCTATATCGAGACGCTCAAATCACTGGCACGGCGTATTTTCGTGGCGGAACGCGGGTCCGGCTGAAGAGCGGGCTGAGCGCGCAAGGCGGATCGATTGATCCCGTCTAGGACGCCTGAGCGCTCGGCTCTTATGCTCAACCAACCGGGAGCGGCCTTCCTCTAGGCCCAGAACCGGGGCACGATAAGAAACATCTCCACGAGCTGCTTGAGCGCCTTGTCGTCGCTCTCTTCGCTCAGCGCCTCGAGCGCGAGGATCGCCTTGGCGGCCTTGGTCTCGGCCCAGAACCAGTCGCCGAGATCTTCCATCCCGGTCATCCCTCGTGAGCCGCTCGCGGTCTCGGTGTAATAGGCCCAGAGGTCTTCGCAGGCGAGCTTGAGCATCATGAGCGGGGGCACGCCCTTGCGCGGGCTCTTGACCTTGTCGGTCGTCAGCCAGCTGACGATAAAGGGTGCCAGCTCCTCGATCGCCAGCTCGCTCGCCCCGACGGGCGTCCGCCCGCGCCGGGCGACCGCCGCGTCGTACTCGGGCCGGATTTCGGCAATCTCCGCCTGGATTTCGGCCAGCAGCCTTGCCGGGTCCGCCCGGTCTTCGGGCTTCGAGACCAGTTCGTTCGGCAGGGCATGGGTCATGCGCCGGCCGCGTATGGGAACGACCACGGGATAGTCGGCCAGAACCGGCCCCACGGGTGCGTCGAACAGAGCGAAGGCGGCGCGGATGACGCCTTTCTGAAAGTCGGGATCGTTCGGCTTGCCGAACGGGCGGCCCATGGGCATGTCGAGCCACAGCGCACGGGGCGCCCCGATCGCGGCGGCATGCTCGCGGACGAAACAGACCAGCGTCGTTGCCAGCCCCTCTTTCTCGAAGAAATATGCAAGCCCGCACACGGTGCGCGTGCAGAACGGTCAGACGGGGGCGAGCAGAACCGTGTTGACGCCCTCGGCCTTCATGCGGCTCGCGACGTCGTGCACGCTCTTTTCATACTCCAGCGGGTCGGTCGCGCCCATGAAGGAATAATGGGTCTCGGCCACCGCGCCGATCTCACCGTCCGCCGCCATCTCCTTCAGGCGGTCCACCGGCAGGATCGCATTGAGGTCCTGCTACCACGCGGTGCGGTCGTAATCCACCGCGACATGAGTCATCACGAGGTTCTTGTCGTCGGCGTCGAACGCCCGGTAATCCCGAGCGGACCAGCTAAACGGCTTGTCGCCCCGTTTGCTCAACCCCGCCGAGGAGACCACCGCCACCTTGCGCTCACGTGCAGCCACGGGCGCCGTCCAGGGCCGGTCCGCAAAATCCGGCATTTCGAGCTCCTCGAACATCTCGCGTGGCAGCTTCGGCATGTCATGCATCAGAACCATCGCTCGCTCCTCATCCTCAAGCCGTCGAGCGGCGCCAGCTTAGTAAAGCTCCGCCCTGGCGGACACAGCCTCTTTACCCCGGCGGATCATTTTGCCGTGATCGGGCCTTTGCCGGGATCAGGAACCACAGAAAGGCGATCACCTGCAGCCCCAGGGCGGCGGCGAATGCCGCCCGAAAACCCGCCGGGTCGTAGCCGCCTTCGGGGCCGAGGGGAAAGGCGTTGATAATGACGCCCATGCCGTACTGAACGACGAACACGCCCGCGAAGACGACCAGGTTCAGGCTGGTGTTGGCCCGGCCCGCAAACTCGATCGGGAAATAGCGCGACAGATGGGCGTAGGTCAGCACCGACATATGGCCAACCAGCCCGAACAGGATCCATGGCCAGATACCGGCAGGATCGAGTTCGAAGATGACGACCAACTGGGCCCCGAAAAAGAGCACGGTGCTCACACCCAGAACCTTGGCCAGGCCGATGCCTACGCGGGCCAGCCGGTCGGTGACCAGACCGCCCAGCGCGACCCCAATGCCCATGGCCGCCGTATTCGCCAGCAGATAGACCGCCAGCGTATTCCGATCGAGCCCGCCGACGTCCTTCATCCACGGCCCCGCCCACAGGCCCTGGATCGACATCCCCCCGGCGACGCCGGTTACGGCAAGCGGCGTATAGCGCCAGAATTCCCGGTCGCCGAAAATTCGGCGCAGATCCCGGATCTGGCGTGCAAAATTCAGCGGTGTGGTCGTGACCGGTTTTTCCGGCACGACAAAAAAGATCGCCAGCGACACCACGACGGTCGCGATCGCGCATCCCAAAAAGACGCCGCGCCAATCGGTCACCTGCAGGAGCGCTTCGACTGGTGCCGTCGCCGTCATCGCGCCGAGTGCGCCCATTCCCAGAAAGCAGCCGTTCGCCAGCGGCCAGCGCTCGCGGGGAAACCAGATGGTGATCGCCTTGAGCCCCGACATCAGGCCGCCCGAGACGCCGAAGCCGATCAACGCGCGACCGATCAGCAACGGTGTCTGGCTCTCGCCCAGCGAGAAAATCAGCGCGCCGAGCGCCGCGACGAGTAGTTGAGCCGACTGCACCCGGCGCGGCCCGAAGCGATCGAGCATGACGCCGAGGGGAAGCTGATTGGCGGTGAACGTGAGGAAAAACACCGCCGTCAACAGGCCGAGGCCGGCGGCGCTCAGGCCGAGCTCCGCGACCAGCTGGGGCGCGATGATCGCATTGATCTGGCGATAGAGGTCCGAGAAGAAAAATCCTGCGGCGAAGGGCAGAAAAACGAGAATCACGCCCAGCGCGAGGCTGGTGCCCGGTTCTCTGGCCGGGCTCGATTGGGGAGCACTCACCGGGCGCGCTCCACGGGCGCGGCGGAGATCGTCACGAGCCGCCGTCGGGGGTCTTCTGGAAGCGCGCCTCCCGCCATTCGAGCGCGGCTTTCAGGCCGTCCTTCTGCGCGATCGCGGTAAACGCGCGGCGAAGCGCGCTGCCCTCGCCCTCGATCAGCAGATCGGTGTCGAGCGCCATCTGAAGGGCCTTGTCCATGCCCATGATATCGAGGCTGCGGTTGATCGCCCGCTTGGTGCTCTGCACCACGGCGGGGTCCATCACCGCCATGTCCCGCGCCATCGCAAGCGCGGCGTCGACATGCCCGCCCTCGGGCACCACCCGGTTGATCAGGCCGATGGCAAGCGCGCGCTCGGCGGGGATCTTGTCGTTCCCCGTGAGCAGCAATTCCTTGGCCTGCTTGGGCCCGGTCACCCAGGGCAGGATCATGACGACGATGCCCGCGCCGAAGCGCAATTCGGGCTCGCCGAACATCGAACCTTCCGCCGCGATCGTGATGTCGCAGGCGAGTGCCAGTTCGCAGCCGCCCGCAAGCGCGAAGCCGTGAACCGCGGCGATGGTCGGCTTGGGACAGCGCCAGAAGCGCATGATGGTATCGAAATCGAGCTGCAGCGCGGGCTGCCATTCGGCGACCCCCTCCGGCAGATCCGCAAGCTCCGCCTTCAGGTCGAAGCCTGAGGAAAACGCCTTGCCCGCGCCGGTCAGCACCAGCGCGCGAATCCCGTTTTCCGTCTCGACCTGATCCAGCACCTGATTCAGCTCGCCCAGCAATTCGGCATTCATGGCATTAAGCCGTTCGGGCCGATTGAGCGTCAAGAGGCCGACGGGCCCGCGGGTCTCGAACGAGACGGTTTCCCACGCCATCGCTGCTTGCTCCATCAATGATCTGCAACAGCCCGCCGGGGCCCGTCCAGGGTACGAGAGGGTGTTGCCGGGATTGTATCGCCGGTGCCGGGGCATTAAGAAGAACAACCGGCGGCTTAATGGATACGGGTCTCGGCCCATGCGCAAGCCAAAAACCTTGAAGGCGCTCAAAGAACTGGGGCGGGTCCGTCTCTCGCGGAGCTTCTTCATGCGGAATTTCCTCTACAGCGAGGTGAGCAATTTCTACGGCATCCCGAACCTCCCCGACGATCCGGACCTGGCCATCGCGGCGGGGCGCGCGCTATGCGAGAACATCCTCCAGCCCCTGCACGACACCCTCGGCGCGGTGGAGATCCGCTCGGCCTTCCGCTCGGCGCGAGTCAACCGCTACTGCAATACCCACGGCGGCAATTGCGACAAGAACGACAAGAATTACGCCCGTCACATCTGGGACCGGCGCGATGCCGACGGGGCGATGGGCGCCGTCGCCTCGATCGTCCTGCCCTGGTACCTGCCGCGTTATGAGAAAACCGGCGACTGGCAGCCGCTCGCCTGGTGGCTGTTCGATACCCTGCCCTGTAGCGAGCTGCAGTTCTTTCCCAAGCTCGCCGCCTTCAACGTCGGCTGGCATGAGAATCCGAAGCGCATCATCCGGAGCTACGCTCCGCCCAGGGGCATTCTGACCCGGCCCGGCATGGCCAACTACGAGGGTAGCCACGCAAAGCACTACCGGGGGTTTCCCCGGCTGCGTCGCGCGCGCTGACCCCGAACCCGTCGCGCTACGCGCATAGATCGCCCCCTCACCATGCCCCTCCTCGCCCTCGTTGCGGCCGTCCTGTGGAATCTGTTCATCGGCCTGTTCTATTGCTGGAGCGTCTTCATCGTGCCGCTGGAAGAGGCGCTCGACGTTTCACGTGCGAGCGTGAGCGCGGTCTTTTCGGTGGGCATCGCGTGCTACGCCGGCGGCATGTTCCTCTCGCCCCACCTGCTCGCCCGCGTCCCCCTGCCCCGGCTTGCCGCAGCGCTCGGACTCGGCGCAGCGCTCGGGCTCCTGATCGCCGGACTGGGGGCCAGCCTCGGCGCGCTGATCGCGGGCTTCGGCATTGTCTTCGGGCTGACGGCGGGCGCAGGCTATGCGCTGGCGCTGCAGGCAGCGAGCGGCGAGCTGCCGGTCAGGCGCAGCTTCGCCATCAGCATCACGGTTACCGCGTTCGCTACGGCGGCGCTGCTCTGGCCCAAGCCGCTCAGCCTGCTGATCGCCGCTCTGGGGCCGTTTACGACCCTCATCCTCTACGCCGGGGCGATGGCCGGAATCGGGCTCGTCATCGCACTCCTGCTTCGGCTCTCGGGCGCGCGGGCGCCGGCCGCGGACGACGCCGAGGCGACACGGATCTTGCACAACTTCCTGACCGACCGGCCGCGCGTCTTCGTGCTGATCTGGCTCAACTTCGTCTTCCTGGCGATGGGTGGCTTGACGGCGTTGAGCCACGCCGCCGGCATCGCCGGGGCCTTCGGCGTTCCCCCGGATCAGGTCTATTTCGCCCCGATGGTGACGAGCGTCGGTTATGTCGCCGCCTGCCTGTGCGCGGGCCCCATGACCGACTGGCTCACGGGCCGGCGCGTGCTGATGGGCCTCTCGGGCGTCATGATGGCGGCTCTGCTGGCGCTGTTCCTGGCCCCCTCGGCCTGGCTCAGCCTGCTTGTCCTGGCCCTCGTGGGTGCCAGCTTCGGCGCGACGGCTGCGGTTTATCCGGTCACCGTCGCGAGCTATTACAGCATCTCGGAAATGGGCCGCATCTACGGCCGGATTACGCTCGCCTACGGCACCGGCGGCATCGCCGCGCCCCTCATGGCCGGTGCACTCTACGACTGGGAAGGCGGTTACCACTGGTCGCTGCTGATCGCGGCCGGGTTCGCCGCCGCCGGAATCGCTGCAAGTTCGGCGCTGCCGCAGCCGGCCCGAACAACCGCCGGATGATTATCTACCCGCTAAAAAGGGGGTTGAACCTTTGCCCCGGCGGTTATCCCAAATCACTACCCAGATAGTCGACCTGGCTGATTCTGCGCAAAATTCCCTCAGCACCCGGGTTCGCCGCCGCCGGAATCGCTGCAAGTTCGGCGCTGCCGCAGCCGGCCCGAACAACCGCCGGATGATTATCTACCCGCTATAAAAAAGGCCGCGTTCAAATCGGACGAGTCACCGGATATCCAGGCCTTCGAAGCCGCCCGGGGCCGCCCGGAGCCGCCTAAACGGTGAAGGATTCGCCGCAGCCGCAGCGACTTGATTCGTTCGGATTGGAGAACCGAAAGCCCGGCTCGAGCTTGTCCTCGACATAGTCGAGCTCGGTACCGAGCAGATACATGGTCGCCAAAGGATCGACGATCACGGTCACGCCCTTGTCCTCGACGATCTCGTCGTGAGGCAGCACCTCGACGACGTAATCCATGGTGTATTGCAGGCCCGAGCAACCGGCGGTTTTCACACCGATCTTCAGCCCGATCGCGGGTTTCTCACCCTCGTGCCTCTCGAGCAAGAGCTTGACCCGGTCGGCGGCCGCGTCGGTCAGGCTGATCAAATTCGGCATCGCATTCTTCCTCGGCCCAATTGATAACTAATGTGGCGCACGTAAAGTTTCCGTCAACCCGTCAATACATGAAACCGGTCTCCAGCCGTGCAATCTCCGACATCCGCGACGGATCCCACGGCGGGTCCCAGACCAGCTCCACCTCGACCGTGCCGGCGCCCTCGACCCCGGCAACCGCGTCGCGCACCCAGTCGGGCATTTCGCCCGCGACGGGACAACCCGGCGCGGTCAGGGTCATGCGCACGACGACATTCATTTGGGCGTCGATATCAAGTTCGTAGATCAAGCCCAGCTCATAGATGTTGGTCGGTATCTCCGGATCGAAGACCGTGCGTACGGCGTCGATCACCGCCTCGCGGAAGGGATGGCGGATCGGGATATCGCCGCTTGCCAGCGCGGTATTTGGCTGATCGTCGTCTTCGTGCTCGTCGTCCGTCGCGCTGTCGGGCGCAACCGGTGGAAGGGCGCTCGCCTCGGGCGCGGTCGGATACATGATGCCCCCATCAGGGGCCGGAACGGGCCGCGGCGGCGGTGGCGGGCCAACCTCGAGATCCGCCTCGCCCGCGTTGACCTCGCTGGGCGTGGCCTTGAGCGCCTCGGGCGTGGGTCGGCGCAACCCAAAAATCTCTGCCAGTCGCTGGATCATTCGGTGGTCACCTCCGCCCCGCTGCGGTCCATCGCCGCGGTCATGGTATGCCAAGCAAGTGTCGCGCATTTGACGCGCATGGGAAATTCGCGCACCCCTGAGAGCACGAGAAGCCGCTCGAAATCGGGATCGTCCAGATCGTCGTCGCTGATCTCGACATCGCCGGCGACAAGCCCGTGGAATCGGTCGAACAGGGTGCGAACCTGTTCTTCAGTCTTGCCCTTGAGGACCTCGGTCATCAACGAGGCGGACGCCATCGAGATCGCGCAGCCCGCGCCTTCGAAGCCGGCGTCCTTGATCGTATCGTCCTCGATCTTGAGGTAGATATGCACCTTGTCGCCGCAAAGCGGGTTGTAGCCGTCGCAATCCCGGTTGGCGCCCTCGGGCCGCGCGAAGTTACGCGGACGCTTGCCATGATCGAGGATAACCTCTTGATATAACTCGCGAAGCTCCGACATCAGCCAAAAATCCTTTTGACTTCTCGCAGGCCCTCGACGAGTGCATCGGCATCGGCCCGGGTGTTGTACATCCCGAAGGACGCCCGCACCGTACCCGTGATACCGAAATGATCCATCAGGGGCTGGGCGCAGTGGTGGCCCACGCGGACGGCGACGCCCGCCTGATCGAGGATCGTGCCGACATCGTGGGAATGCACGCCGTCGACAAGGAAGGAGACGATACTCGCCCGGCGCTGGGCCGTGCCCAGTAGCCGCACGCCCTCGACCTCTCCAAGCTGGCCGAGCACGTAGTCGAGGAGCGATTCCTCATGGGCCAGCACTGCCATACGGTCGAACGACGATACGTAATCAACCGCTGCGCCGAGCCCGATCGAGCCCGCGATGTTCGGCGTTCCCGCCTCGAATTTACCCGGCGGATCGGCAAAGACGGTCTTCTCGAACGTAACGGTCTTGATCATTTCGCCGCCACCCTGGTAGGGCGGCATCGCATCGAGGTGCTCCGACTTGCCGTAGAGCACGCCGATACCGCTGGGGCCATACAGCTTGTGACCCGAGAAGGTGTAAAAATCCACGTCGAGCGCCTGAACGTCGACGGGTATATGCGGCACCGCCTGGCAGCCGTCGAGCAGAACGGGAACGCCCTGGTCGTGGGCCAGAGCGATGATGTCCTCGGCGGGGGTGATTGTGCCCAGCGCGTTCGAGGCATGGGTGATCGCAACGAGCTTCGTCCTGGGGCCGAGCAGACGGCCAAATTCCTCCATGACGAGCTCGCCCCGCTCGTTAATCGGCGCGACGCGCAACTCGATGCCGGTTCGATCCCGCAGCAGCTGCCAGGGCACGATGTTCGAATGATGCTCAAGCGTCGACAGGACGATTTCGTCGCCAGGACCGAAATTCGCGCCGCCATAGCTGGCCGCAACCAGATTGATCGCTTCGGTGGCGCCCCGGGTGAAGACGATCTGGTGCTCGCTCGCCGCGTTCACGAAGCGGGCGACCTTGCGCCGAGCCTCCTCGAACGCCTCCGTGGTCTTGGCGCTCAGATAATAGACGCCCCGATGGACATTGGCATATTGATGCTCGTAGCACCCGGCCACCGAATCGATTACGGCCCGCGGCTTCTGGGCGCTCGCCGCGCTATCGAGAAAGACAAGCAGCTTGCCGTGGACCTCGCGCGCAAGAATTGGGAAGTCCGCACGGACCTGCTCGGCGTCGTAGCCTGCCGGTGCGGGCGGCGTGCTATTTATGACCTGTTCCGTCGCCGCCATCACGCCGCCTCGCCCGCCGCCAGCCAGCGGGCAACCTCGCCGCTTAGCGAAGTCCGGAGCGGCTCGATTTCGACCGGAGCGATAACCTCATCCATGAAAGCCTCGATCAACAGGTGGCGGGCGCGGGCTTCGGCGATGCCGCGGCTGCAAAAGTAGAACAATGCATCGTCGTCAAGCTCGCCGGCCGTCGCGCCGTGGCTGCATTTCACGTCGTCGGCGAAGATTTCCAGCTCGGGCTTGGTGTCGATCTCAGCCTTGTCGGAAAGCAGCAGCGTCCGGCTGAGTTGATGGCCGTCGGTTTTCTGGGCGTCGGGCCGCACGACGATCTTGCCCTGAAATACGCCGTGTGCAGATTCGTCCAGTACGTTCTTGTAGATCTCGCGGCTGGTGCAACGGGGGTGGGCATGATCGATCAGCGTGGTTGCATCGGCATGCTGCGCACCCCGCAGCAGGGTTCCGCCGGTGAGACTGCATTCGCCGTTCGGCCCCTCGAAACTCGCATGGATCTCGTTCCGGGACAGCGCGGCGCCGCCGGTCATGACGAAATTGGCGTAGCGGCTGCCCGCAGCCAGACGCGCGCGGGTCAGGGCGACGTGATAGCTGCTCCTGGCTTCGTTCTGCAGCTTGTAATGAGCGAGTGATGCGCCCTCACCGAGCTCGATCTCCGCCAACGGATTCGACCAGTAAGATGCCGCCGGATCGACCGATAAATGGCTCTCAATCAGCGTCGCGCGGGTGTTGCGTTCGGCGACAACGAGCAGACGAGGATGGAAGGCGGCCCGGGCGGTTCCGGCACTCGCGACGGAGACGACGTGAACCGGCTCGTCCAACGCGACACCGTCGCCAAGCCGCAGTACGCAACCATCGCCCATGAAGGCGGTGTTCAGCGCGACCAGAGCGTTGCCGTTGAGCGGCGCAATTTGGCCCAGATGGTCCTCAAGCCAGCCTGAGCCGTCGGCGAGTACGCTGGCGAGACCGGTGAGCGTTACGCCCTCGGGCAGCGTGCCAATAGCCGAGCGGGCAGCATCGAAGCGACCGTTTACGAAAACGAGCCGATGCGCGGGCACGTCGCCAAGCAACGCCGCACCAGGGGTTTCGCTCGCGGTCAGCCGGGCGGCATCCGCCGGTGCGAATCCGGCCGCCGCAAGACCTGTGAGGCTGGTGTATTTCCACTCTTCGACTTTCTGGCTCGGCAGTCCCTGATCGCGCAGCCGATCGATGGCGTCGGCTCGCAATTTCGCGAGCCACGGCCGCGTCGCACCAGGCAGGTCATCGCGCAAATTCTCGAAGCACTCGGCGTAATCAAGCGCGATGGAGCGTTTTAGGGCCATGATCGATGATCTCCGCTTTCGTCCGGCCGGTTAGGCAGCGCTCGCCGCAGGCTCGCCATATTCGGCGTAGCCCTTTTCCTCGAGCTCGAGCGCCAGCTCTTTGCCGCCCGAGCGCGCGATCTTTCCGTGGGCCAGGACGTGAACCCTGTCGGGCACGATGTAATTGAGCAGCCGCTGGTAATGGGTGATCACGATGATCGCGCGATCCGGCGAGCGGAGCCGGTTGACCCCATCGGCCGCGATCTTCAGGGCGTCGATGTCCAGTCCGGAATCGGTTTCGTCGAGCACCGCCAGCCTCGGCTCAAGCAGGGCCATCTGAAGCACTTCGTTGCGCTTCTTTTCACCGCCCGAAGCACCGACGTTAAACGCCCGCTTGAGCAACTCCTCGCCGATCCCAAGTTCCTTGCGTTTTACACGGATCAGCTTGAGGAATTCCATCGCGTCGAGCTCTGGTTCACCCCGGTGTCTGCGAACAGCGTTGACGCATTCCTTGAGGAAGGTGTTGGTTCCCACGCCGGGAATCTCGACGGGATACTGGAAGGCCAGGAAGATACCCTCGCGCGCCCGGTCTTCGGGGTCCATTCCCAAGAGGTCATGGCCTTCGTAGGTGACCGCGCCTTCGGTGACCTCGTAGCCGTCCCGTCCGGAGAGGATGTAGGAGAGCGTGCTCTTGCCCGATCCGTTCGGGCCCATGATGGCGTGGACCTCGCCGGCCTTTACCTCTAGGTCGACGCCCTTGAGGATCTCCTTGCCGCCTACGGTCACATGCAGAGCCTTAATCGAGAGCATCCGGAAGCCCTTCTAATCTTACAAGAGTTTCAATCAGTTAACCCACGCTGCCTTCGAGGCTAAGGCCGACCAGCTTTTGGGCCTCGACTGCGAACTCCATAGGCAGGACCTGCAAGACCTCGCGGCAGAAGCCGTTCACAATGAGCGCGATGGCGTCTTCCTCGGAAAGGCCCCGCTGACGGGCGTAGAACAACAGGTCGTCGTCGATCTTCGAGGTCGTGGCTTCGTGCTCGACCCGTGCCGAGCGATTGCGGGACTCGATGTAGGGAACCGTGTGAGCACCGCAGGTCTCGCCAAGGAGCAAGCCGTCGCACTGCGTGTAGTTCCGCGCGTTTTCGGCCTTGGGCATAACCTTGACCAGGCCCCGGTAGGTGTTGTTGGACCGACCCGCGGAGACGCTTTTCGAAATAATCCGGGAGCGGGTGTTCTTGCCCAGATGGATCATCTTCGTGCCGGTATCGGCCTGCTGCATGTTGTTGGTGATGGCAACCGAGTAGAACTCGCCTACGGAATTATCGCCCTGGAGGATACAGCTCGGGTATTTCCAGGTGATCGCCGAGCCGGTCTCGACCTGCGTCCAGGAAATCTTCGAATTCCGCCCCCGGCAGGCACCGCGCTTGGTCACGAAATTGTAGATGCCGCCCAGGCCATTTTCGTCGCCGGGATACCAATTCTGAACCGTGGAATATTTGATCTCGGCGTCATCGAGTGCGACGAGCTCGACGACCGCAGCGTGGAGCTGGTTTTCGTCGCGCATGGGCGCAGTGCATCCCTCGAGGTAGCTGACATAGCTGCCCTCGTCGGCGACGATCAGGGTGCGCTCGAACTGGCCGGTCTGGGACGCATTGATGCGGAAATAGGTCGACAACTCCATGGGACAGCGAACGCCCTTGGGGACATAGACGAAGGTACCGTCGGAATAAACCGCCGAATTGAGCGTGGCGTAGAAATTGTCGGACTGGGGCACGACGGTGCCGAGGTATTTGCGCACCAAATCGGGGTATTCCTGTACTGCCTCGGAAATCGAACAGAAGATCACGCCGGCTTCCGCCAGCTTGTCCTTGAAGGTGGTCGCGACGGAGACGCTGTCGAACACGGCATCGACCGCCACGCCCGCCAACATTTCCTGTTCTTTCAACGGGATGCCCAGCTTCTCGTAGGCGCGGAGCAATTCGGGGTCGACCTCGTCGAGGCTCTTGGGTCCGTCGTCCTGGCTCTTAGGGGCCGAATAATAGTAAGAATCCTGATAGTCGATCCTAGGGTAGCTCAGCTTGGCCCAGCCGGGTTCCTCGTCGCTCAGTTTCTCCCACAGCGCGTAAGCCTTCAGCCGCCATTCGAGGAGCCAACCGGGCTCGTCCTTCTTGGCCGAGATGAAGCGAACGACACCCGCGTTCAAGCCTTTCTCGGCACGAATCTCGTCGACTTCGGTGACAAAACCATACTTGTACTTTTCGGCTTCGAGACCGCCGACGGTTTCGATGGTGTCGGTGGTTGCCGCCATTCTATTTCACCATTCCAGGAACGGAGTTTTGGGACGCGTTATCGTCCGCGCCGACCGGCAGGGCGAAGCTCGGCAGACAAACCATCTGGGCAAGCGAGATACCTTCGAGCGCCGTCTGAATGGCGTCGCTGACGTTCTGCCACGGACCGCGAATCGGGCAGATATGCTCGATACCGCAGATTCCGTCGGACCCCTCAAGGCAATCGGCCAGAGCGATCGGCCCATCGACAGCACGGATAATCTCGGCAACCGAGATCTCCAAAGGCGAACGATGCATGCTGTAGCCACCCTTCGCCCCCCGGTGGGATTCGAGAATCCCGTCGTGCGCGAACTGCTTGAGCAACTTGCTAACGGTCGGCGCGGGCAGTTGGGTGGACGCGGCAATTTCCGCGGCTGTGATATGGCGGCCCGGTTCCCGCGCGACCTGGCTCAGCACCACGACGCCGTAATCTGCCATGCGGCTAACACGAATCATGCTTTCGCACTCCCACTCAACCGGCAATATCCCAAAACAGACCGATTTGGTACGATTTATTTGTTGCATCGGGCCGCGTCTGTCAAGTCTCCAGAGCAAATGAATTTTTCGCAATTCGATTTGGTGTGTCACCGGACCTCATCTGCGATGTCACCGGGCAACCAATCGGGCTAGAATTCGATCACGCACGGGGAATCCAAAGGGGGCTTTATCCGGCATGCGGATATCCGCGCTAAAAACAGTCTGCGTCGAGTTGCCGATCGAGAAGCCTGTCGCCACGGCAATTCACGACATCCGCTCGATCGGCGCTGTGCTGGTTTTTCTCGAGACGGATGAGGGTGCAACGGGAGAGAGCTACCTCTTTTCCCTGAGCGGGAAGCGCCTGAAGATTCTCGACGCCATGGTCGAAAGCCTCCGTCCCCTGATCATCGGCGCCAATCCGTGCGACCCCGAGGCGATCTGGGAGGCGATCTGGCGGGATATCAATTTCTTCGGCCACAAGGGCATCGCCGTGTTCGGACTCTCGGCCATCGACACTGCCTGCTGGGATGCGGCCGGCAAGGCGGCGGGACGACCGCTTCTGGACCGGCTGGGCGCGGTCCGGGACCGGGTTCCGGTCTATGCCAGCGGCGGGCTGTGGCTGAACAGCGAGGCCGAGGCCTTGGCGGAGGAAGCGATGGACTTCGTGGCAACCGGCTTTCGGGCGGTCAAGCTCCGCATCGGCCGTCCCGCGATCGACGAGGATGTCGCCCGGGTCGCGGCGGTGCGCGAGGCGATTGGCCCGGATATCGCGCTTATGGTGGATGCCAATCAGGGCCTGTCGCACAAGCACGCGATCGAGCTCGGTCATCGGATTGCAGCATTCGATCTTACCTGGTTCGAGGAGCCCGTGCCGGTCTACGACCGCGCGGGCAACCACGCGGTCGGCGCGGCGCTCGAGATGCCGCTGGCGGGCGGCGAAACCGAATACACCCGATACGGCTTTCGCGACCTGATCGAAGCAAAGACCGCCCACGTGATGATGCCCGATCTCCAGCGGGTCGGCGGGATGACGGAGATGCTGCGGGTGGCCCAACTTTGCGCGGCCAACGACCTGCCGGTCTCGCCCCATCTATTCACCGAGCACTGTCTGCAATTGCTCGGCAGCCTGCCCAACGGGACCTACCTGGAGCACATGCCGTGGTTCGCCCCGCTGTTCAACGAAACCCTGACCGTCGAGGACGGCACTATCGAGGTACCGCGCCGACCGGGTCTCGGTTTCACCTTCGACCGCAACGCCATCGAGCGCTATCGTATCGAGGTATCATGAAGATCACGGGAATTACCACCGACATCATTTCGCTGCCCTTCGACCATGGCGGGCCGCCGGTCGGCTGGGGTGGGCGCGCCTGGACGCGGCTCGATACGCTGCTGGTCCGGGTCGATACGGACGACGGGCTCTCCGGGTACGGCGAAGCGTTCGGCTATAATGCGATTCCCGCAACCAAGGCGGCGCTCGAAACCATGATCGCGCCCCTGCTCTTGGGGCGGGACGCGAGCGACATCGAGCAGCTGACCATCGAGCTACAGCGCACGCTCCATCTGTTCGGCCGCTACGGCGTCACCATGTTCGCGCTCTCGGGACTCGACATCGCCCTGTGGGACCTGGCGGGCAAGCGCGCCGATCTGCCGCTCCATCGCCTGTTGGGCGCCGCCCAGCGGGACGAGATTCCCGCCTATGCGAGCCTGTTCCGCTACGCCGACCCGGCGCTTGCCGTGGAACGGGCCGGCGACGCGATCGAGGAGGGTTATCCACAGATCAAGCTGCACGAAACCGACCCGGCGATCGTCGAGGCGGTTCGCGGGGCGCACGGCGACGAGCTGCCTCTCATGCTCAATGTCAATTGTGCCTGGTCGATCGCCCAGGCCTTCGAGGCAGCGGATCGGCTTATCCCCTGCAACCTGCTGTGGCTCGAAGAGCCCCTCTGGCCGCCGGAGGACTACAAGGCGCTGGCCCGGCTCCGCTACAGCGGCGGAATTCCGACCGCGGCCGGCGAGAACGCGTGTACCAGCATCGAGTTCGAACGGATGCTGGAGATCGGCGCAGTCGCCTATGCCCAGCCGAGCGTCACCAAGCTCGGCGGGATCACGGAATTCCGGGCCGCAACCCTGGTCGCGCGGGAGCACAACTGCCTGATCGCGCCCCACTCGCCCTATTTCGGGCCCGGCCTGCTCGCCACCCTGCAGCTGCTGGCTGCGAGCCCGCAGGACGCCCATGTCGAGCGCTTCTTCTGTGCCCTGGAAGCCGATCTCTACGACGGCGCGCTCGATCCGGTCGACGGCCTGATTCGGGTACCCGATGGGCCGGGGCTGGGGCTCGACCCCGACCCGGATATCATCGAGGCCTATCGCGCCACGGAGGAGCCGCTGCAGTGAGCCTTCGCGCTCGACAGGACAGCGCACGGCCCGACAGGCAAGACGAGGCCCGCGAGCGCATGATCG
Organism: Alphaproteobacteria bacterium; assembly: GCA_965198325.1. Taxonomy (GTDB): domain Bacteria; phylum Pseudomonadota; class Alphaproteobacteria; order UBA828; family JAPUJA01; genus CBDAPE01. The sequence continues at coordinate 360,656 of CBDAPE010000019.1, forward strand.
AGCTGATCGACGGCTGGTTCGAAAACCACCCGGAAATGACGGCAGAGCAAGAGGAGCCCCGCGCATGAAAATCGGGTTTATCGGGCTGGGCACCATGGGCGGACCCATGGCGCTCAACCTGATCAAGGCGGGACACAGCCTCGCAGTCTGCGACCTGGAGCCCACAAGAGCCGAACCTCATCTCGCCGCCGGCGCAATCTGGGCCGCGAGCGCCGAGGCTTGCGCGGGCGGAGTCGAGACCGTGATCACGTCGCTTCCGGGGCCGCCGCAGGTCGACCGGCTCGCTCACGGCGAAGACGGCTTGCTCGCGGGACTTACGCCGGGCCAGGCCTGGATCGACACCACGACGAGCGAGGTTTCACTGACCCGAACGCTCGCGGGCGAAGTCGAGGTAACCGGCGCCGCAATGCTCGATGCGCCGGTCACCGGCGCGGTCGACGGCGCGCGCCAGGGCACGCTCACGCTCTTCGTGGGCGGGCCTGCTCCGCTGGTCGAGGCCCAGCGCCCCGCGCTCGAGCCGACGGGCCGGGTGATCCATTGCGGCGAGCTGGGCACCGGCCTCGTGGTCAAGCTGGTCACCAACATGCTGTGGTTCATTCATGCCGCGGCGCTGGGCGAGGGGCTGGTGCTGGGCAGCCGGGGCGGCGTCGAGCTGGGAACGCTATGGGAAGCGATCCAGGCGAGCGTGGGCGACAGCTTCGTCGCCCGGCACGACGCGCCGTCAATTTTCGCGGGCCACTACGATCCCTCGTTCCCGCTCGATCTATGCCTCAAGGATCTCGGCCTGATCAACGGGCTGGCCGATGCGCTGGCGGTTCCGGTTCCGCTCGCCAAGCGGACGGAACGCCTGTACGAGACGGCCCGGAAACGCTACGGAGGCGACGCGGGCGAGCTTCATGTGGTTCGCCAGCTCGAGGATGAGACGGGTGCGAGCTTGCGTCTCGCTGGCGACTGGACGCCCCCCTGGGAGCAGTAAAGGGCTCGATTTTTTGCCAGGGGGGCTTTAGAAGGGTCCCGATCCCTTCAATCCAGCAGAGGCTCGATGATCCCGCGCTATTCCCGCCCCGAGATGGCTCGCATCTGGGAGCCCGAGAACCGGTTCGCGATCTGGTACGAGATCGAGGCGCTCGCCTGCGAGGCGCAAGCCGAGCTCGGCGTGATCCCGAAGAAGGCGGCGCGGGCCGTGCGCAAGGCGGGACGCTCGCGCATGAAGCAGATCACCGATCCGGTGCGGATCGACGCGATCGAGCGCAAGACCCGGCACGACGTGATTGCGTTTCTCACCAACCTGGCCGGCGAAGTTGGCCCGGACGCGCGCTTCGTCCACCGGGGCATGACCTCGTCGGACGTGATCGACACCGGCTTTTCGGTGCAGCTCGTCGAGGCCACCGACCTGCTGCTGGTCGACATCGACGGGCTGCTCGGTGCGCTCGAACGGCGGGCCTTCGAGCACAAGACGACGCTGTGCGTCGGTCGCAGCCATGGAATTCACGCCGAGCCCACCACCTTCGGGCTCAAGCTCGCCGGATTTTACGCCGAGTTCGCCCGCAACCGGCGACGCCTGGAAGCGGCGCGCCATGACGTGGGGGCTTGCGCAATCTCGGGCCCCGTCGGCAGCTTCGCCTCGGTCGATCCGCGCGTGGAGGCTTATGTCGCCGACAAGCTGGGGCTCGCCGTCGAGCCGGTCTCGACCCAGATCATCCCACGGGACCGGCATGCGAATTTTTTCGCGACGCTCGGGGTGGTAGCGAGCTCGCTCGAGCGTCTAGCGGTCGAAATCCGCCACCTCCAGCGCACCGAAGTACGCGAGGCGGAGGAATTTTTCGCGCCCGGCCAGAAGGGCAGCTCGGCGATGCCCCACAAGCGCAACCCGATCCTGACCGAAAACGTGACGGGGCTCGCGCGGATCGTGCGCTCGGCCGTGCTGCCCGCGATGGAAAATGTGGCCCTGTGGCACGAGCGCGACATTTCCCACTCGTCGGTCGAGCGGATGATCGGGCCGGACGCGACGGTGACGCTGGATTTCGCGCTGGTGCGCATGGCGGGCGTGGTCGAGACCCTGCTGGTCTATCCGGAGCGCATGCAGACCAACCTCGACGCGTTGGGCGGGCTGGTCTTCTCTCAGCGGGTCCTGCTGGCGCTGATCCAGGCGGGGATGAGCCGGGAGACGGCCTATCGAGCGGTCCAAAGCAATTCCATGGCGGTCTGGAAGACGGGCGGCGATTTCCGCGCCCGGCTCGCGTCCGATCCGGCGGTCGCCACGCTGCTCGACGACGCCGCGTTCGACGAAATCTTCGACGCCCGCGCCTATCTCGGCCAAGTCGACAAAATCTTCAAACGGGTGTTCGGGCGCGCGAAGACGGGAAAGCGCCGCCGCAAGGTCGAACCGCGAGGAAAAAAATAGACGGCTGCGCCCATCTCGTGCGTGTCACGGCGCTCGATTAGGGTTCCTGGAATGCCGAAACCGGAAGAAGCCTGACGCCAGGGTCTCGCGAACGATCAGAGGTCCGGCTACTGGGACCGGATTTGTGCCCGGGCCTCGACCATCAGCCGCTCCATCTCGCGGCGCAGGCGGTACTCATCCATCTCGATGTTCGCGGCCTGGCAATCGGCCAACACCTTCTCGACGACGTCGGAATCGCCGGGCCGCTCGAAATCGGATTCGATGACTTCGCGGGCGTAAGACTGAGCCTCGTCACCGGAGATGCCCATCTGCTCGGCAATCCACAGCCCCAGAAGCTTGTTGCGGCGCGCGTTGGCCTTGAATTCGAGTTCCTTGTCGTGCTTCCACTTGGCTTCTTCGCCCTTCTTGCGGTCTTCGAATGCGCTCATCGCCTTCCGATCTCCCTCATCGCCTGGATTTCACGTTATGCTGCCGGAGCGGCTGCGCCCGGTCTAACCCAACGGGCCAGCGAATCCAATCTCAAAATAGAGACAGCCGGCGTTGAGATAAGCATGTGCACCCTGGTGATCCTGCGCCGCCCCGGCAACCCGTGGCCCCTGCTTCTCGCCGCCAACCGCGACGAGATGACCGACCGGCCCTGGAGCGGACCCGCACGCCACTGGCCCGACCGGCCCGAGGTCGTCGCGGGGCGGGACGAGCTGGCCGGCGGAACCTGGCTCGGGGTCAACGATCACGGCGTAGCGGCCGGGATCCTCAACCGACCGGACGCGCTCGGCCCCGACCCCGGCAAGCGTTCCCGGGGCGAGCTGGTGCTCGAAGCCCTGGACCACGCCGACGCGGACGAGGCCGCCGCCGCGCTGGCGGCGCTCGAGGGCTCGAGCTATCGGGCGTTCAATCTGGTGATTGCCGACAATCGGGACGCATTCTGGCTCAAGAGCAAGGGCGACGGCCCGGTGGGGGCCCAGCCGCTCCCGAAAGGCCTCTCCATGATTACGGCGTTCGACCTCAACGACGCCGCCTCACCCCGGATCGCCCGCTACCGCCCCGGTTTCGAAGCCGCCGCCGCGCCCGATCCCGCCGCCGGCGACTGGCGGGCCTGGATCGAGCTTCTGGCCGCGCGCGAGGCGTCGCCGGGCGTGGGCGAAGAGGGCGCGATGAGAATCGACCCGGCAACCGGCTTTGGCACGCTAAGTTCGTCGCTGATCGCGCTGCCGGCGGCGGGCGAAGCGGTCTACCTGTTTTCAGCCACGCCGCCCGGCGAGGGCGCTTACGAGCCCGTCCGCGACGCGACGGGTTTAAGCGGAAGGGCTTGAAATCGACGAGGAAATTGCGCATTTGATTGTGCGAGCCTTAGGTTTCGGCTATGGTCCCGATAACCGCCGGCCAGCGCACGGACCCCCGTTGCGCGTCCCGGTTCTCCTGGTTCTGGAGGCCGACGATGTCTCGTCGAAAGCGAATCTACGAGGGCAAGGCGAAAGTCCTGTTCGAAGGCCCGGAGCCCGGCACGCTGGTGCAGTATTTCAAGGACGACGCCAGCGTCGACAACAACCGCAAGCGGGGTACGATCACCGGCAAGGGCGTGATTAACAACCTTTGGATCTCGGAATATCTGATGACGCGCCTGAGCGAGGTCGGCGTGCACACCCACTTCGTCCGTCGGCTGAACATGCGCGAGCAGCTCGTGCGCGAAGTCGAGATCATCCCGATCCAGATCAACGTCCATAACGTCGCCGCGGGCGACTTCGCCCAGCGCCTGGGCCTGCGCGAGGGCGACGCCCTGCCCCGCTCGATCGTCGAATACCGCTACAAATCGGACGAGCTCGAAGACCCGTTCGTCTCGGAAGAGCACATCACCGCATTCGGCTGGGCGACGCCCCAGGAGCTCGACGAGACCCTCTCGATGTCGCTCCGGATCAACGACTTTCTTTCGGGCCTCTTCCTGGGCATCGACATCCGGCTTGTGGACTTCCAGGTCGAATTCGGCCGGCTCTGGAACAACGACGAGATGCGCATCATCCTGGCCGACGAAATCAGTCCCGATTCCTGCCGGCTGTGGGACGTCAAGACCAACGAAAAGCTCGATATGGACCGCTTCAGTAAGGATCTGGGCCGGGTCGAGGAGGCCTATCAGGAAGTAGCACGCCGGCTCGGTATCCTGCCCGAAAGCGGCCCGCGCGACCTCCAGGGACCGGATGTAATGCAGTGAAGGCGCGGGTTCATATCACGCTGAAAGAGGGCGTTCTGGACCCCCAAGGCAAGACCATCGCGCAAGCCCTTCACTCTCTCGGATTCGATGGCGTCAATGGCGTACGCCAGGGAAAATTCATCGAACTCGATATCGACGAGGCCGACGCGGACGCGGCGCGCGATGCCGTCGAGGCGATGTGCACGAAGCTCCTGGCGAACACCGTCATCGAGAACTACCACATCGATATCGATGCCTGAGACGCGGGCGCCGCACGGCGCACCGGCGACCGGCCTGAGGCGCCCATGAAAGCTGCCGTCATCGTCTTTCCCGGCTCGAACTGCGACCGCGACGTGCAGGTGGCGCTGGCCAGGAGCATGGGCGCCCCGCCCCTGATGATCTGGCACAAGGACACCGAGCTGCCCACGCTCGACCTGATCGTCGTGCCGGGCGGGTTCTCCTACGGCGATTACCTGCGCTGCGGCGCCATGGCCGCCCATTCGCCGATCATGCGGGAAGTCAAGCAGTACGCCGCCACGGGTGTGTGCGTTCTCGCCATCTGCAACGGCTTCCAGGTGGTCACCGAGGCGGGCCTGCTGCCGGGCGTGCTGATGACCAATGCGAACCTTCAGTTCATCTGCAAGGACGTCACGTTGCGGGTCGAGACGACCGACTCGGCCTTCGCTCGCCGCTATTCCGAGGGCCAGGTGATCCGCCTGCCGATCGCCCACCACGGCGGCAACTATTTCGCCGACGACGCAACGCTCGAACGCCTTTCAGGCGAGGGGCGGATCGCGTTCCGCTATTGCGCGCCCGACGGCACGCTCGACGAAGCGTGGAACCCCAACGGCTCGCGACAGGCGATCGCCGGCATCTACAACAAGGACCGCACGGTGCTCGGCATGATGCCCCACCCCGAGCGCCTCGCCGACCCCCTGCTGGGGGGTTCGGACGGCATCGCGATGTTCGAGGGGCTGATGGACGCGCTGTCGTGAGCGAGGCGGCGATCACGCCCGAAACCGTCGAACGCCACGGGTTGACGGCGCAAGAGTACGAACGGGTTCTCGAGATCATGGGCCGGGAGCCGAACCTCACCGAACTCGGCATCTTCTCGGTGATGTGGAGCGAGCACTGTTCCTACAAATCGTCCAAGAAATGGCTGCGCCGTCTGCCGACGGACGCACCGTGGGTGATCCACGGCCCAGGCGAGAATGCGGGCGTCGTCGACATCGGCGACGGCCAGGCGGCGATCTTCAAGATGGAAAGCCACAACCACCCCTCCTTCATCGAACCCTATCAGGGCGCGGCGACGGGGGTCGGGGGAATCTTGCGCGACGTGTTCACCATGGGCGCCCGCCCGATCGCCAACCTCAACGCCCTTCGCTTCGGTGAGCCCGAAAACGCCAAGACCCGCCACCTCGTGAGCGGCGTGGTTTCGGGCATCGGCGGCTACGGCAATTGCGTCGGCATCCCGACCGTGGGCGGCGAATGCACGTTCCACGCCTCGTATAACGGCAACAACCTGGTCAACGCGATGACCGTGGGGCTGGTGGACCGGGACAAGATCTTTCTCTCGGCCGCGGGCGGCATCGGCAATCTCGTGGTCTATGTAGGCTCGAAGACCGGGCGCGACGGCATTCACGGCGCGACCATGGCGTCAGCCGAGTTCGACGAGGATTCGGAGGCCAAGAAGCCCACGGTGCAGGTCGGGGACCCGTTCACGGAAAAGCTGTTGATCGAGGCCTGCCTTGAGCTGATGGCGACCGACGCGATCGTCGCGATCCAGGACATGGGCGCCGCGGGACTGACCTCGTCGAGCTTCGAGATGGCCTCGAAGGGCGGCACGGGAATCGAGATGGATCTGTCCGCCGTGCCCGTGCGCGAAACCGGCATAACAGCTTACGAGGTCATGCTGTCCGAAAGCCAGGAGCGGATGCTGATGGTCATCCCGCCCGGGCGCGAGGCCGATGCCCGCGCGGTGTTCGAAAAGTGGGAGCTGGATTTCGCGGTGGTCGGCACGGTGACCGATACGGGCCGGATGCGCCTCGTCATGGCCGGCGAGACGGTCGCCGACCTGCCGATCGCCCCGCTTGTGGCCGCGGCACCCGAGCTCGACCGGGCCCATGACGCGCCGGCGGAGCCGGACGCGATTGGAGAGCGCGCGAATGCGGCACCGGCCGGCACGCGCGAAGCGCTTCTCCGCCTGCTCGGCTGCCCGGACCTGTGCTCGAAACGCTGGATCTGGGAGCAATACGACCACATGGTGATGGCCGACACTGTGCAGCGCCCGGGCGGCGATGCGGCGGTCGTGCGCGTCCACGGCACCGACAAGGGCCTCGCCCTGACGATCGACTGCACACCGCGTTACTGTGCCGCCGACCCGAAGACCGGCGGCGCCCAGGCGGTCGCCGAAACCTGGCGCAACCTGAGCGCGACAGGCGCCACACCGCTCGCCATCACCGACTGCCTCAATTTCGGCAACCCGGAACGCGCCGACGTGATGGGCCAGTTCGTCCATTGCATCGAGGGCATGCGCGAAGCCTGCCTGGCGCTCGACTACCCGGTGATCTCCGGCAACGTCTCGTTCTACAACGAGACCAACGGCAAGGCGGTTCAGCCGACCCCGGGAATTGGCGGCGTCGGCCTGATTTCGGACCTCTCCCGGATGGCTACGCCTGCCTTCGCGCGCGCCGGGGAGAGCATTATTCTGATCGGCGAGACCGCCGGGCACCTGGGGGCATCGCTCTATCTGCAGGTGATCGGGGGCATCGAGGCGGGCGCGCCGCCGCCCGTGGACCTGGGCGCGGAACGGCAGACCGGCGATTTCGCGCGGGGCCTGATCACAGCGGGGCGGGTCAGCGCCTGCCACGACATCGCCGACGGTGGCTTGATGGTGGCCCTGGCCGAGATGGCGCTGGCAACGCTGGCAAACGGCGAGCCGATCGGAGCCGACGTGGAGCCCGCGAACGGGGCGATCCCCCTGCATCGCTGGCTGTTCGGCGAGGACCAGGCACGCTATCTGGTGACGGCCCGAATGGACGAGGCCGAAGCGATCCTGGCGGACGCGAGGACGGCGGGAATCCCTGCGGCGCGGGTCGGCGTCACGGGCGGCGATGCGTTGACTCTGGCGGGAGCCGATGCCATATCGTTAGCCGAACTCAATGCGGCGCACGAAAGCTGGCTGCCCGATTACATGGCCCGCTCCCAAGACCGCGGCTAAGGAGACACGCCGAATGGCGATGGACGCACAGGAAATCGAGCGGCTTATCCGGGACTCCATCCCGGATGCGGATGTGACGATCAACGATCTGCGGGGTGACGGCGATCACTACGCCGCCCGGGTGATCTCGACCGCGTTCAAGGGGAAGACCCGGGTGCAGCAGCACCAGATGGTCTATTCCGCCCTTCAGGGCAACATGGGCAACGCACTGCACGCCCTGGCGCTCCAGACGGGACTTCCCGAAGACGCCACCTAACCGCTATCCACAGGAACGATGACAATGACCGACAACCCGGCTTTCGAGCAGATCAACCAGCACCTCACGGCCAACGACGTGGTGCTCTTCATGAAGGGCACGCCGGTGTTTCCCCAATGCGGCTTCTCAGCCGCCGTGGTTCAGGCGCTGAGCGTGATGGGCGTGAAGTTCAAGGGCATCGACGTGCTCGCCGACCCGGGCCTGCGCGAGGGCATCAAGCAGTTCAGCAACTGGCCGACGGTGCCCCAGCTCTACGTCAAGGGCGAGTTCGTCGGCGGCTGCGACATCGTGCGCGAGATGTACGAGACCGGCGAGCTCGAGCAGTTCTTCAACGACAAGGGCGTCGAGCGCGCCGAAGTCTGAGCGTGACGGAGCTCTCGCCCGAGACGATTTCGGGCTACCACGCGCATATCTACTACGACGAGGCCAGCCGGGACTTCGCGGCGGATCTACGGATGCGGATCGGCGCATTGTTCGAGGTCCGGCTCGGGCGCATGCACGATGTGCCCGTCGGCCCCCACCCCGGCGCGATGTATCAGATCGCCTTTGCGCCCGATCAATACGCCGCGTTCATCCCTTGGCTGATGCTCAATCGGGCCGGGCTGACGGTGTTCCTGCACCCCGAAACCGGCGACGACCTCGCCAATCATACGGACCATGCCATCTGGATGGGCGCGATGCTGGAGCTGGATACGAGTGTTCTCGAGGATCACCCCGAGGACTAGCGCAGCCTGTAACGACGCAACCTTCGGACATGAAAATGGCCGCTCACCTCACAGTGGCGGCCGTTCGTTGAACGGGTCGGCGCCCGCTAGCCCATCTTCGAGTAGTACTCGATGACCAGGTTGGGCTCCATCTCGACGGGATAGGGCACCTCGTCGAAGCTCGGCACTCGCGTGAAGGTTCCCTTCATGACGGCGTGATCGACCTCGAGATAGTCGGGCACGTCGCGCTCCGGCGAGGCGACGGCTTCAAGAACCAGGCCCAGCTCGCGGGACTTCTGCTTGATCTCGATGGCGTCGCCTTCCTTGACCCGGTAACTCGGGATGTTGACCCGCCGGCCGTTGACCAGGATGTGGCCGTGGTTGACGAACTGGCGGGCGGCGAACACCGTGGGGACGAACTTCATGCGGTAGATCGCGGCGTCGAGGCGGCTCTCCAGCAGGCCAATGAGGTTTTCGCTGGTATCACCGCGCCGGCGCGCCGCATGTTCGTAGGTGCGGCGGAACTGCTTCTCGGTGATGTTGCCGTAATAGCCCTTGAGCTTCTGTTTCGCCTGAAGCTGAATTCCGAAGCTCGACAGCTTGCGCCCGCGCCGCTGGCCGTGCAGGCCGGGGCCGTATTCGCGCGTGTTCGTCGGACTTTTCGGGCGGCCCCAAAGATTGATCTTCAGGCGCCGACAAATCTTGTATTTCGACTGCTTCCGCTTCGACATTCGGGCTCTCGGAATAAACAGATGGCCCGAAAAGCCCCTCCCAACGAACCTGGAGGCTCCTCGCGCCAAGCGGGCGTAATATAGCGCTCGAGCGGGCCTTGTCAAACGTGAATCACCGCTGGTTTCCAGCGGTATTCGCAAATCTCCGTTCCTCCCTGCCGTGCACCTTGCTCCGCGTGTTGGAACGGGCGACGGGACTTGCTAGGCTGTCGAGAGCTTCGGATTTCAGACCGGGGCGAGGCCACCGTCTTCGGTGGCCGGGAGAAACCGTGCGGGAATCTCCGCTCCCGCACGCCACCACATGGCCACCGGCAGGCCAGCAAAGGAACGCGCTATGCTTTTCTTCGACACGCCCGAAACCGCAGCCTTCTGGCAACAGGCCTGCGAAGCCGAGGGACTCGACCCGGCGGCACCCCATCATGCCGGGACCTTCTCCGCACCGGGGGGTGGTTACGACGAGGCCTTCAACGAAGAACTCGCCGCGTTGGTGCGCGATGGCCAGAAACGGGGCACGACGCACATGACGCTCGAATTCGAGCACCGGGCCATCCCCTTGCGCGATATCGGGCACTACTGGGTCGTGACGACGACGGGCGGCACGCCGTTCTGCGTCGTGCGCATCACGAACGTGGCGGTCGTGCCGTACGAGGACGTCACGCCCGAGTTCGCAGCCTCGGAAGGCGAGGGCGATCTGAGCCTCGCGTTCTGGCAGGGCGCTCATATCGACTACTTCAAGGATCAGTGCCGCCAATGGGGCTATGAATGGCGGGACAGCCAGCCGGTGGTGTGCGAAAGCTTCGAATTGATTTACCGACCGTAGGGTCGGCGGCGGTCTTCCGAGACTCCAATTAAATACCGGGCGGCCTTCGGAAATGGGCTAAACTCGATGCCGAACAAGACGGACCCAGGCGGCTTCAATGCCACGCGGAGAGACGCATCGACCATGGAACAGGTTCACAGCGTTACGGGCGGCGGCGGCCTGATGTTGTCGGTGCGGGAATGGGGCAAGGCCGACGGCCCGCCGATCCTGCTGATTCACGGGTTTTCGCAATGCCACCTGTGCTGGGGGGCGCAGGTGGGCAGCACTCTGGCCGACGATTTCCGGCTGGTCGCCCTCGACCTGCGCGGCCATGGCATGTCGGACAAGCCTCTGGAGATCGGGGCCTACACCGACGGCAAGCTGTGGGCCGACGACATTGCCGCGGTGATCGACCAGCTCGAAATCGACGGGCCGGTCCTGGTCGGCTGGTCCTATGGCGGCTTCATCATGGCCGACTATGTGACCCATTACGGCCAGGAAAAGATCGGCGGGCTCAACTTCGTGGGCGCCGCAGTCAAGATGGGAACCGACGAGGCGGTGGCGATGATGGGGCCCGGCTTTCTCGAAAACATTGAGGACGTACGCCAGCCCGACCTGCCGACACAGATTACGGCGCTCCGCCGCTTCATCCGCGCCTGCACGGCCGAACCCCTGGGCGACGATGCCTTCGAGACGGTGCTTTGCTACAATATGGCGGTTCCGTGGCAAGTCCGGCTCGGGTTGACGAGCCGCGAGCTCGACTACGACGAGGTTCTCAAAACCCTCTCGGTGCCTGCTCTGGTGACCCACGGAACGGCGGATCAGCTTGTGCTCCCCTCGATGGCGGAGCATATCGTCAAGACCGTGCCCGGCGCGAAACCGTCGTTCTACGACGGTGTGGGGCATGTGCCCTTCGTCGAGGATATCGACCGGTTCAACGACGAGCTACGCAACCTGACGACTCGCGCCAACGCATGATCGGAGGACGCGGACCATGGCGAGGACAACAGCCGAGGAACGCCTGAAAAGTTTCGATGCCGACCCGCGCAAGTCGCGGACGCTGCCGTCGTATTACTACAGGACGCCTGAGATCTACGAGCGCGAGCGCGAGGAGATCTTCTTCAAGACCTGGCAGTATGCGGGCTTTACGGGCGATCTGGCCGAGCCCGGCAGCTATATCACCTGCACCGTGCTCGATCAGGGGATCTTCGTCGTCCGGCAAAAGGACGGGAGCCTGCGCGGTTTCTACAACGTCTGCTCCCATCGGGGCAGCGAGTTGCTCGACGGCAAGGGCAAACACAGCAAGATCAGTTGCCCGATCCACGGCTGGACTTACGATCTCGGCGGCAAGGTGGTTGGCGCGCCTGGTTTCTTCAAGGAACGGGGCGTGGATCTGGAACCCTTGTGCCTGAAGGAAGTGCGCGTGGAGACCCTGGCCAGCTTCGTGTTCGTCAACCTCGACCCGGACGCCCAGTCGCTGAAGGGCCAGACGCCGGGCCTCGAGGAGGAGATCGTGGCCGACTGGCCGAAGCTCGAGACGATGACCATGGTCGCGCGCCAGGACGGCGAGATTGTCGCCAACTGGAAGCTGATTACCGACAATTTCGCCGACGCCTTCCACGCGCTGGTGGGCCACCCCGAGATGGACACGGTCATCGGCTACGACAGCCTGCAATGGGCAATGCCCGAGGATGGGATCCATCTCAGCCTGCGCGGCGATCCGGGCAGCTTCGACTGCACGTTCTACCGGCTGACGCCCGACGACGAAGAGAAAGAGTTTCGGATGTACCTGATCTTTCCGAATACGCTCTTCATCATCTATCCGGGACCGGCCAATTTCGGCGTCATGACCTCGGTGCCCATCGGCATGGAGCGAACCATGCAGGCTTCGGAGGTCTACCTGGCGGAAGATCCGCCCGGCGAGAACGCGCAGGCCATGCTCGATTACCTGGACGATCGTGCGAATCCGGAGGATTTCCGGATCTTCGAGCATGTCCAGAAGGGCATGCGGTCACGGGCCTATACGAACGGCTACTACTCGGTCGACGAATCCTTCGGGTTTTTCTCGGAGCAGCAGGGCCACCGCATGCACCGGCTGTATCTCGAGGCCATGGGCGAGCTGCCAAGCAACCGGCGTTAGTCAAGGCCGGGTCCGGCGCGACGGCCACCGCAAGCCTTTCCGCCATCGATCCCCGTGGCCGGCAGCGTTCGGGCAAGCTGCGGGCGCCCGTCGACCACCCGCCCGACAGCTTTGCCGCCTGTCGCCGGTCAGGCGCCGTCCGGCTCATCCGGCGGGGCGCCCCTGGGCCGGCGCAGGCGGGATACGATGCCGTGCAGCGTCTGGACGTCCTGCTCCGTGAGCGCCGTGCGTTCGAACAGATTGCGCAGGTTGCGCACCATCGTGGGGCGCATCTCCGGGGTCGGGAAAAACCCCGCGGCGTCGAGCTCGCGCTCGAGATGGTCGAAGAAGGCGAATAGCTCCTGCTTCGTCGCAATCCGGGTATCGAGCAGGGGCAGTTCCACAGCCGGCGCTTCAACGCCCGCCAGGAACCATTCGTAACCGATCACGAGCACGGCTTGTGCGAGATTGAGGGAGGAGAAAGCCGGGTTCAGCGGCATGCTCACCACCACGTCAGCGGCGACGATGTCGTCGTTGGAGAGCCCCGTGCGCTCGGGCCCGAACAGCGCCCCGCAGGCGAGCCCGGTCTCGGCGGCTGTGCGCATCTCGGCCGCCGCACGGCGCGGCGTGACGACGGGCTTGACCATGTGGCGATCGCGCGCAGTCGTAGCATAGACCCGGTTGAAATCCGCAACCGCGGCGGTTGTCGTCTCGAACAACCGGACCCGGGCGATGACCTCGTCGGCGCCCGATGCGGCGTTGAGCGCCTTGACGTTGGGCCAGCCGTCGCGCGGGCGAACCAGGCGCAGGTCGGTGAGGCCGAAATTGAGCATCGCGCGGGCCGCGGTGCCGATGTTCTCGCCCAGCTGAGGTTCGACCAGAACGACCGCGGGGCCGCCGAGCCGGGGCGCCTTCGTGCTGTCGGTTCCCGCCATGGATTCCTCTTAGAGTGACTGTTCGGCCTTACGAGGGGCTGCCGAACACCGTTCGCCCGCCACGCCTGCTTTCGCTGCGCCTAAAGATAGGGACCGGTCGCCCTGCGCCAACCCCGGCCTTGCGGCAAGCAGCGATTGCGGACGCGCAAAATCTGGACACTTCCCTGTCACCGGAACTCGCGGTTCAGGGCGCGGTCAGGTTCGCGCGAAAGAGCATGTAGGTGATCGCGTCGTGGAGCGCGTTATAGGAGGCGTCGATGACGTTGGCGGAGACACCGACCGTCGACCACCGCTCGCCCGCCTCGTCCGCGCTTTCGATCAGCACCCGGATAAGCGCCTCGGAGCCCTCCTGGGGGGTGAGAATCCGCACTTTGTAGTCGACCAGGCGCATGCGCTCCAGCATGGGATAGGCCTTAGCCAGCGCCTTGCGGAGCGCGTTATCCAAGGCGTTGACCGGACCATTGCCTTCCGCGACGGTCATGATCCGGTCCGCGCCGACTTCGATCTTGATGGTTGCCTCGGACAGCGTGATCAACTCGCCCCGGGCATTGTAGCGGCGCTCATCGAGCACCCGGAAGCTGTCGAGCTTGAAGTAATCGGGCACGGAATCGAGCTCACGGTGAGCCAGGAGCTCGAAGCTCGCCTCGGAGCCGTCGTAGGAATAACCCGCGAACTCGCGCGCCTTGATCTGCTCGATGAGGCGGCCAAGCAGGTCTTCGGGCTGCGGTACGGGAAAGCCGGCTTCCGAAAGGCGCGCCAGCACGTTGGCGCGGCCCGCCTGATCGGAGATCACCAATTGGCGCTCGTTGCCGACCCGGGCGGGGTCGATATGCTCGTAGGACCCGGGATCCTTGGCGACCGCCGAGACGTGCAAGCCGCCCTTGTGGGCGAAGGCGGAGTCACCGACGTAGGGTGCGTGGCGATAGGGCGCACGGTTGAGCAGCTCATCGACCAGACGGGAGACCCGGGTGAGCCGCTCGAGCGCCTCCTCGGAGACGCCGGTCTCGTAACCTGATTTGAGCATGAGGGTGGGGATCAGGGTCGTGAGGTTCGCGTTGCCGCAGCGCTCGCCCAGGCCGTTGAAGGTGCCCTGGATTTGGCGCACACCGGCCTTCACGGCGGCCAGGCTGTTGGCCACCGCGGTGCCCGTGTCGTTGTGGCAGTGGATGCCGAGCTCGTCGCCGGGGATCCTGTCGGCCACCGCGGCAACGATCCGCTCGATCTCGTCGGGCAAGGTGCCGCCGTTGGTATCGCACAGCACGACCCAGCTGGCTCCCGCCTCGCGCGCGGCTTCAGCACAGGCCAGGGCATAGCCGGGATCGGCCTTGTAACCGTCGAAGAAATGCTCCGCATCGAAGAGCAGCTCGGCGCCGCTCCCGACCACAGCGGCGGCACTGTCCCGGATCATGGTGAGGTTTTCGTCGAGCGTGGTTTCGAGCGCGACTCGGACGTGAAAATCCCAGCTTTTACCGACCATGCAGACCGCCGGCACGCCGGTTCCGGGAAGCGTTTGCAGACCGGGGTCGTTGTCCGTCGAGCGGCCCGAGCGCCGGGTCATGCCGAATGCGGTGAGCTTGGCGGACCCGAGCCGGGGCGGCTCTGCGAAGAAGGCGTCGTCGGTCGGGTTCGCGCCCGGCCAGCCGCCCTCGATATAGTCGATGCCGAGCCGGTCGAACTCGAGGGCAAGCAACGCCTTGTCGCCGGCAGTGAAATCGACGCCCCGGGTCTGCGCGCCGTCGCGCAGGGTGCTGTCGTAAAGGTAGACGCGCTTGCTCGCCGCCATCACGCGCGCCTCCAGCTGGTCCCGTCGGGTCCGTCCTCGAGCAGGATGCCGCGGGCTGCAAGGTCGTCACGGATCCGGTCGGCAATCGCAAATTCCTTGGCCTGGCGGGCGTTGAGACGCTCATCGATCAAACCCTGGATTTCCGCTTCCGAGAGTCCGTCGGCGCGAGGAGATTGCCGGGTAAACCAATCGTGTGGATCGTCCGTCAACAGACCCATAAAACGCGCGCTGGCGAGAAGGTTTCGTTTTGCCTCAAGGTCTTGAGGCCCCGCCTCCGCCTTGCTTTCGTTATGAAGACGATCCAGAACCGTAAGTGCTCTCGGGGTGTTCAGATCATCCTCCAAAGCCTCGATCAGATCGCCTGAAATTTGTAAATCCTCACCCTCCCGGTTCTCTGGGGTCTCGTCCAACGCATCGACCGCGCGATACCAGCGATCGAGCTTTTTCTTCGCGTCCGCCAGACCCTCTCGCGTGAAATCGAGCGGGTGGCGGTAATGGGTCGCAAGCAATAGGAAGCGGACCGCCTCGCCGGGTACGCCCTCGTCCAGCAGCTCGCGGACGGTGATGAAATTGCCCAAGGACTTCGACATCTTTTCGCCCTCGACCGAGAGAAAGCCGTTATGCATCCAGTAGCGCACGAAGGGGTGGCCGTGAGCGCATTCGCTCTGGGCGATCTCGTTCTCGTGGTGGGGAAAGATGAGGTCGGAGCCGCCGCCATGAATGTCGAATTCATCGCCCAGATGAAATTGGCTCATCGCCGAGCATTCGAGATGCCACCCGGGCCGCCCGAAGCCCCATGGGCTGTCCCAGCCCGGCGCGTCCGAATCGGACGGTTTCCACAGCACGAAATCCGCCGCATCCTTTTTGTAGGGCGCGACCTCGATCCGGGCGCCGGCGATCAGTTCGTCGCGGTTGCGCCCCGAGAGCTTGCCGTAATCGGCCATGCCGGGAACGTGAAAGAGGACATGGCCGTCGGCGGCGTAGGCATGGCCTGTCTCGACGAGCCTTTCGACTAGAGCGATCATCTGGGGAATGTGGCCGGTCGCCCGGGGCTCGATATCGGGCGGGAGCGTGCCGAGCTCAGCCATGTCGTCATGAAACATTTTCGTCGTGCGCTCGGTCAACGCCGCGATGGGCTCGCTGTTTTCCTTCGCCGCCGCATTGATCTTGTCGTCGACGTCCGTGATGTTGCGCGCGTAGGTGACCTTGGGGTAGAGCCGCTTGAGCAGGCGGTAGAGCACGTCGAACACCACGACCGGTCGCGCATTTCCGATATGGGCGCAGTCGTAAACCGTCGGACCGCAGACATAGAAGCGGATGTGGCCCGGATCGAGAGGTTCGAAGGGCTCCTTGCGGCGGCTCTGGGTGTTGTGGATCACGAGGCTCACGGGGATCGACGCTTTGCCGTCAGGCTGTCCGGCCGGACAGCCGGGCGAGCGCCCGGTCGCGGCCGATCACGGGTAGCAGATTCCGAAGCTCGGGTCCATTCTCGCTCGCGGTCAGCGCAAGGCGGAGGGGATGGTAGAGCGCCTTGCCCTTGCGCCCGGTCGCCTTGCCCAGCTTATGGGTCCAGTCGGTCCAGGTCGCCTCGCTCCAGCGGTCCTTGGGCAGCAGGCTCGCGGCAACGTCGAGAAAGTCGGGATCCTCGATGACCGGTTCGATTTCGCCCCGGCACACCCGCCACCAGCGCTCCACGTCGCCGAGGGTCCGCAAGTTACCCCGAACCGCCCGCCAGAAGGTCTCGTCGGCATCCGCGAGCTTCATCGCGACGAGGCGGTCGGCGACCTGCTCGAAGGAAATAGCGTGGAGGGTCTTGGCATTCAGCCGCCACAGCTCGTCGGGATCAAACTTCGGAGAAGATCGGGAAATTTTGGCGAAATCGAAGCCGGTGACGAGAGCGCTCAAGGCGCTTACCGGCATGATCGAATCCGATGTACCCACATGCGCGAGCAGGGCGACCAGCGCCAGCGGCTCGATGCCGTCTTCGCGCAGGCTCGCGAGACCGACCGAACCGAGCCGTTTCGACAAACTTTCGCCGTCGGGCCCGAGCATCAGGGGGATGTGGGCAAAGGCGGGCAAGTCACCGCCCAGCGCCTGGATGAGCTGAATCTGCACGGCCGTATTCGCGACGTGATCCTCCCCGCGCAGGACGTGGGTAACGGCGAATTCGATCTCGTCGAGTGCAGAGGCGAGATGGTAGGTGGGCTTGCCATCATCGCGTCCGACAACGGGATCGCTCAACGAACTCGAGTCGACGGACGCCGAACCGCGGACCAGATCGATCCACTCGATCGGCCCCGCATCGAGCCGAAACCGCCAATGGGGCCTCCGGCCCTCGGACTCGAGCCTCGTCCGATCGTCGTCGGTCAAGGCCAGAGCAGCGCGGTCGTAGACCGGCGGTCGGCCCTTGGCGCGCGCGCGTTCGCGTTTTTCAGCCAACTCGTCGGCAGTCTCGTAGCAGGCGTAGATCCGGCCCTGCCCGCGGAGTTGCTCGAACGCCGCCGCGTAGGCGTCAAACCGCTCCGACTGACGTGAAACCTGGTTCCAGTCGATGCCCAGCCAGACGAGATCCTCCTTGATGGCATCGACGTAGCGCCCCTCCGAGCGTTCCCGATCGGTATCGTCGATCCGGAGGATGAAGCGACCCAGGGTCTTGCGCGCGAACAGCCAGTTCGCGAGCGCCATGCGGGCGTTGCCGACATGAAGACGTCCGGTCGGGCTCGGCGCGAATCGGACGACGACGCTCATTCGAAGCCTCGGAAGCGGTTGGTGATGGGGTAGCGGCGGTCCCGCCCGAACGAACGCCGGGTGAGCTTGACGCCAGGCGGCGCCTGACGCCGTTTGTATTCGGCACGGTCGAGCATGTGCCAGACCCGATCGACGGTCTCCAGGGCATGACCCCGGGCGACGATGTCGGCAACGGGCATCTCTTCTTCGATCAGACAGCGCAGGATGTCGTCAAGCTCGTCATAGGGCGGCAGGGTGTCCTGATCGGTCTGATCGGCGCGCAGCTCGGCCGATGGCGGGCGCGTGAGAATACGTTCGGGAATGACCCGCCCCTCGGGTCCCAGGAGCCCATCGGGCCGGTTCTGGTTGCGCCAATGGCAGAGCGCGTAAACGGTCGTCTTATAGACGTCCTTGAGCACCGAATAGCCGCCACACATGTCGCCGTACAGCGTGGCGTAGCCCACCGACATCTCGGACTTGTTGCCCGTGGACAGCACCATAGAGCCGAACTTGTTGGACAGCGCCATCAGGATCATGCCGCGCACCCGGGCCTGAAGGTTTTCTTCGGTCTCGTCTGCGTCGCGCCCGGCGAAAAGCTCGGCCAGCATCTCGTCATAGGCCGCGAGGGCGGACCCGATCGGCACGCTGTCTATGACCGCACCCAACAGGTTGGCGCATTCGGCGGCATCGTCGCGAGACATATCCGAGGTATAGACCGACGGCATCATGACGCAATGAACCCGGTCGGGACCCAATGCATCGGCGGCGACAACCGCGCTCAGCGCGGAATCGACGCCGCCCGACATGCCCACCAGAACGCCGGAGAAGCCGTTCTTCTCGACATAGTCATGAAGACCCAGAACCATCGCCCGGTAGACCGATTCGAGCCCATCGGGCGACGCGGCGGTCTCTCCACTTTCGCATGCCCAGCCGCGGTCTCCGTCAGCGGACCAGCGGGTCACTCGGCAAGCCGCGACCCAGGGCGGCAGTTGGACGGCGAGCGTGCAGTCGGCGTTGAGGACAAAGGAGGTGCCGTCGAACACCAGCTCGTCCTGACCGCCGATCTGGTTGACATAGATCAACGGCAAATGGGCCTCGGTGATCCGTGCAATGGCAAGGTTCAGCCGGACGTCGCCCTTGTCGGACTCGTAAGGCGAGCCGTTGAGCACCACGAGGATGTCCGCGCCGCACTCGTCGAGGCATTCGGTTACCTCGGCCGTCCACATATCCTCGCAGATCATGACCCCGAACCGCACGCCCTTGAACGGAATCGGCCCGGGCAAGGGGCCGGGATCGAACACCCGCTTTTCGTCAAAGACGCCGTAGTTGGGGAGGTCGTGTTTGTCGCGCCGCTCGACGATGTGGCCTTCGGCGAGAAGCAGGGCTGCGTTGAACAGCTTGTCGTCCTCCCGCCAGGGCGCACCGATCAGCAGCGCCGGGCCGCCGTCGGCGGTCTCGGCGGCAAGCTGCTGCACGGCGGAACGGGCCGCATCCTGGAGCATGGGTTTGAGCACCAGGTCCTCGGGCGGGTAGCCGGTCACGACAAGCTCGGAACAGATCACCAGATCGACGCTCTCCACCGCCGCTTCGGCGCGCACAGCCCGGATCTGCGCAAGGTTGGCGTCGATCGCGCCGACCGTCGGATTGATCTGCGCAAGCGCTATCGCCAACGCTTCGGTCATGGCTCAAATCTCTGGGTTTTCCCGGTGGCCGGGACAGTAGGCCCGGCCCGAATCCCTGTCAATCGGACTTGGCACCGTTACCCTTGCGGCGCTTCGTGTTGCGCAACAGGAACTCGCGGCCGACCTTGACCAGCGGCTCGCCATCGTAAGACACGATATCAGCGGTGGCGTAAGTCTCGGACCAGTTGTCGGGCAGGAACGAGCCGGTCCCGATTACGTCGACCGGAGCTTCAACGCTGCCCATCACCCGGCATTTCGCCGGGTTGAAACCCGAGCTTGCGACGATACGCGTCTTCTCGAAGCCGGCTTCGTCCAGCTTCTCGCGAACATGGAAGATCGCCGCCGCGGTCACGCCCGTACCGACGAGCCAGCGCAATTCCTCTTCGTTACGATACTGGCGCACAGCCTCGCGACGATGGCGTTCGAGCACGTCATAGGACGTCGCCGTGTCGAGCCCCTCGACGAAGCGCCCGCCGTGGGTATCAAGCCGCACGGCGAGCCGACCCTCGGCCGCCAGAGCCGGGAAATGGCGACACGCGTCGAGCGAATCCGTGACCTCGCGACCGAAATAATCGACCAGCACGGTCATGTCGCCGCCAGGGAACGTCTCGTGATACATCTCGGCGGCGCGGAGCGTCGAACCGGCATAGCCGATCAGGGCATGAGGCATGGTGCCCATGCCCCGCTCGTTGCCAAAGTAGTGGGCGGTCGCGTCCGTTGCATTGCCGATGAACCCGACCGCGCCCGACTCGCGCTGGGCCGCAGCGGAACCGACGCTCGCCGCGTAGGCCATGAGCTCGGCCATCTCGGAACCCGCGCAGTGACGCGCGTCCATAGCGAGAAACCCCACCTTGGGAAGATCCGTGCACATGCCGAAGACGTTGTAGGCGGCAACGCACGGCGGCCCGAGACGCTGCAGATAGAGAGTTTCGAGATCGACGAGCTCGTAGAGCGGACCGGAGATATAGGCGAGGGGCTCGCCAGCACCGGCCCAGTCGCCTTCGCTGAAACACAAGTCGACATCGATCGGCGCACCGCGCTCTTCAGCGACCCGCGCTAGCCACTCGACCATGAGCCTGGGCGCGAAGCGTACCGGACGGCGCATGAAGATGGCGTAGCTGACTTGTTTGTCACCGAAACGCCCGACGGTCTCGCGGGTCTTGCTGAAATAGCGATCGGTGAATTTGTCGATGTCTTGAGGTGTTGGCGTCATGGGCTTGTTCGCTCGACCGAATTCTAGCGCCGCGTCAACTTCCCGGGGCTCGATGGCTCAAGAAGCAGCGCGCTCGCGCCTGTCTTCGTCGGCGCGTTCTTTCTTGAGCGCCTCGGCGATCAGGAACGCGAGTTCAAGGCTCTGGGAACCGTTCAGACGCGGGTCACAGTGGGTATGGTAACGATCCGCGAGGCCGTCTTCGGTGATTGCCTGGGCACCACCGACGCATTCGGTAACGTCCTGTCCGGTCATTTCGAAATGGACACCGCCGGCGTGGGTGCCCTCCGCGCGATGAACTGCGAAAAAGCCCCTTACTTCGGCCAAAATGCGGTCGAACTGGCGAGTCTTGTAGCCGCTCGAGGCCTTGACAGTGTTGCCGTGCATCGGGTCGCAGGCCCATACGACGTTGCGTCCCTCGGCCTCTACCGCCCGGATCAGCGCGGGCAGCAGCGCTTCGACTCGGTCGGCGCCGAAGCGGCAGATCACGGTGAGCTTGCCGGCCTCATTGGACGGGTCGAGGATGTCAATGAGGCGAAGCAGCTCGTCCGGTGTCATGCTAGGCCCGGCCTTCAGCCCGACCGGATTGCCGACGCCGCGAAGAAACTCCACGTGGGCGCCATCGGTCTGGCGCGTCCGATCTCCAACCCAGAGCATATGCGCCGAGCAGTCATACCAGTCGCCGGTCGTCGAATCGACGCGAGTCAGGGCCTCTTCGTACTGAAGCAGAAGCGCCTCGTGAGAGGTGTAGAACTCGGTTTCGCGGATCTGGAGCGTGGTTTCGGAGGTCAGGCCGCAGGCAGCCATGAAATTCAGCGTTTCGGACAGCCGGTCGGCGAGATCGGCATATTCGGCGCCCTGCGGGCTGCGTGCGACGAAGCCCAGATTCCAGCGGTGCACCTCGTGAAGATCGGCGTAGCCGCCCTGGGAAAAGGCTCTCAGCAAGTTGAGCGTGGACGCCGATTGGGCGTAGCCGCGGAGCAGGCGCGCCGGATCAGGCTCGCGGGCCTCCGCGGTAAAGTCCATCGCGTTGACCATATCGCCCCGGTAGGCAGGAAACGTGACGCCGTCGCGCTCTTCCGTGTCGGCCGACCGGGGCTTTGCGAACTGACCGGCAAGACGACCCACCTTGACCACCGGACAAGCCGCGCCGAAGGTCAGCACGATCGCCATCTGAAGCAGAACCCGGAAGGTGTCCCGAATATTGTCGGCGTTGAATTCGGCAAAGCTCTCCGCACAGTCGCCGCCCTGGAGCAGGAACGCGTCGCCGGCCGCGACCTGGGCGAGCCGCGCGCGCAGACGCCGGGCCTCGCCCGCAAAAACGAGCGGCGGCGAGCCACGCAACTCGACCTCAACCGCGTTGAGACGACCAGCCGGCCATTCGGGCTGCTGCTTGATCGGGCGCGCACGCCAGCGATCCGGACTCCATTTGCCCGTCGACGATGAAGCATTCCTAGACATGGCGACTGGATATACGCTCAAACGACCGATTTTTCCAGCTTATTCCGAGACTTGCAGGACCGGCTCGTAGAGCGTAACGAACTCTTCCGCCGAGGTCGGATGGATCGCCATGGTGGCGTCGAACTGGGTCTTGGTGACCCCCGCCTTCACACAAATTCCCAGGATCTGCACAACCTCGCCCGCACTCGGCCCCAGCATGTGACAGCCGACGACCCGATCGCTTTTCGCATCCACGATCAGTTTCATCAGGACCTTCTCGACCCGTTTCGTGATCGTGTGCTTGAGGGGTCGGAAGCGGGTCCGGAAGATCGTTATATCGCCGAATTCGGCCCGGGCCTCAGCCTCGGTCATGCCCACGGTTCCCATCTCGGGCTGGGTGAACACCGCAGTGGGAACATCGCGATGATCGGGCATCTGGGCATTGTCGTTATAGAGTGTATCCGCCAGACACCGGCCCTCGTGGATCGCGACGGGTGTGAGATTGATCCGGTCGGTGCAGTCCCCAATGGCATAGATGTTCGGAATGTTGGTGCGCGACCACTGATCGACGACGACCGCGCCCATCCTGTTGAGTTCGACGCCGGCCTCGACCAGCCCGATCCCATGGGTATTGGGCGCCCGGCCGGTCGCGAACATGATCTGATCGGCCTCGATGGACTCGCTCCGGGTGGTCTGCGCGATCAGCCGTTCGCCGGACTTCTCGATCGCTTCCACATTATCCTCGAAACGAAGGTCGATGCCCTTGAGACGCATCTCCTCTGCGAGACAGGTCCGCAGATCGTCGTCAAAACCGCGCAGGAACATCTCGCCCCGGTAGAGCTGGACCGTCTCGACGCCCAAGCCGTTCAAGATGCCTGCAAATTCGCAGGCGATATAGCCGCCACCCACGATAACGATCTTGTCTGGCTTTTCGGGCAACAAGAATGCCTCGTTCGAGGTGATCGCGTGTTCGGCGCCTGGAATCCCGGGCACGACGGGCCAGCCGCCGGTCGCAATCCAAATCGTCTCGGCAGTATAGGTTTCGCCCCCGACTCGCACCGTGTGGTTATCGACGAGGGCGCCGTGCTCGGGCAGATAGGTGACGTCCGCCCCCTCTAGCAAGCCGTCATAGATTCCGTTCAGGCGATCGAGCTCGGCATTGACGTTGGCCATCAAGGTGGACCAGTCGTGGCGCGTCTCGCCGACAGTCCAGCCGTAGTTTTGGGCGTCCTCGAACTCCTCGTGGAAGTGCGAGGCATAGACAAGCATCTTCTTGGGAATGCAGCCCCGGTTTACACAGGTGCCGCCGATGCGACTTTCCTCGCAGATCGCGACCCGCGCGCCGTATCCGCCCGCGCGGCGCCCGCCCGCAACCCCAGCGGAGCCCGCCCCCATGACGAAGAGGTCGAAGTCGAAGCCTGCCACGGGGTTCCTCTAGGTCATCACAAGCCCACCGTTATCTCCAACGGTGGGCGGCATTCAATCGCCACGGGATAATTCAACGCGCTCAGGTGCCACGCGGGCTGCTGCCGCAGAGGCAGCGTCGCGCGGTCACGGTCCGGCGTCAATGGACGGTTCCACTCGTTCTAGCGATCACCTAACTGTCCAGACCGCCGACGCAGTGATACTTGACCTCGAGAAATTCCTCGATGCCGTGATGCGAACCTTCGCGGCCGATGCCAGATTCCTTCATCCCGCCGAACGGTGCTTCGGGCGCGGATATGATGCCCACGTTGACACCGACGATGCCGTATTCGAGAGCCTCCGCGACCCGCCAGGTCTTGCCGATGTCGCGGGTATAGAAATAGGCGGCGAGTCCGAATTCGGTATCGTTGGCGAGCTTGATCGCCTCGCCCTCGTCCTCGAAGCGGAAGAGCGGCGCGATCGGCCCGAACGTCTCCTCGCGCGCGACCTTCATCTGGGTGTCGACCCCGGTTAGCACGGTGGGCTCGAAGAAGGTGCCGCCCAGCGCGTGGCGTTTACCACCGGTGACGACTTCGGCGCCCTTGCCCACGGCGTCCTCGATATGCTCTTCGACCTTTTCCACCGCCGCCATGTCGATCAACGGGCCCTGCTCGGAACCGCCATCAAGACCGGGAGCGACCTTGAGGGCCGCTGCTGCCTTGGCGAATTTCTCGGCGAACTGGTCGTAGACGCCGTCCTGGACCAGGAAGCGGTTGGCACAGACACAGGTCTGACCGGTGTTGCGGTATTTCGACTGCATCGCGCCAACGATCGACGCCTCGATATCGGCATCGTCGAAGACGATAAAGGGCGCGTTGCCGCCGAGCTCCATCGAGACCTTTTTCACGGTGCCCGCGCACTGGGCGATCAACTTCTTGCCGACCTCGGTGGAGCCGGTGAAGGTCAGCTTGCGAACAATCGGATTGCCGGTGATTTCGCCGCCGATATCGCCGGACCCGCCGGTAATCACCGAAACGATGCCCGCCGGAATTCCCGCGCGCTCTGCCAATTCGCACAGCGCCAAGGCCGAATAGGGTGTCGCGGTCGCCGGCTTGATGACCATCGGGCAGCCCGCGGCCAGTGCGGGACCGGCCTTGCGGGTAATCATGGCGGTGGGAAAATTCCACGGCGTGATCGCAGCGGTCACGCCCACCGGCTCCTTGGTAACAACGATTCGCCGGTCGGCCAGCGGCGAGGGAATAGTCTCGCCATAGATACGGCGCGCCTCTTCGGCAAACCAATCGAGGAACCCCGCAGCGTAGCCAATCTCGCCTTTCGATTCCGCGAGCGGCTTGCCCTGCTCGGCAGTCATGATAAGGGCGAGGTCGTCCTGATTTTCCATCATCAGATCGAACCATCTGCGCAAGATACCGCTGCGCTCCTTGGCCGATTTCGACCGCCAGGCGGGATAGGCCGCACTGGCGCCCTCGATGGCGCGTCGGGTTTCGGCGGCGCCCATCTTGGGAACGGTGCCCAGCACCGACCCGTCGGCCGGATTCGCGACCTCGATCGTCTCACCGGAATCGGCGTTGATCCATTCGCCGTTTACGTAGCATTGCTGCCGAAAAAGGCTGGAATCCTTCAGTTGCAGTGCGCTCATCGTCTGGTCTCCCACGATCAAAGGCCCGGGCACAAAATGCGTCCGGACTCATAAATTGTTAGGGTCGCCGGCTCAGCTGTCGAGCAGGTCGCTAATCTTGGTGCTGTTCCACCCCTCCTCGCGCCGCTTCCAGTAGCCGTTGTGGAGCTGCATGGTCAGCATGCCCGGCGCGCCGTTACCCAGCGGCTGGTGGTCGATCGCCGTGACCGGCAGGACGCCACCCGCAGAGGAGGTCACGAAGGCTTCATCGGTATTGCTCAGCTCGTCGGGATGAACCTTGCGAATTTCACAGGGGATGCCTTCGACTCCGCAGAGTTCGATGGCCGTCTGGCGCGATATCCCGAGCAAGCAGTTCTCGTCGGGCGTGGCACAGACCCCGTCCTTGACCACGAAGATATTGAAGCCCGGCCCTTCGGACAGGTTGCCGTCGGGTCCGCACAGCACGGCGTCGTCGCATCCCCTCTCATAGGCGGAATACTGGGACTGGATCAGGTCGGCCCAGTGAAAATTCTTGTAGCGGGCATCGACCGCCCTGCTCGAGATCCGCTCTATCTCGGACATGTGCAAATCGACCCCCGCCTTGCTTTTCTCCTCGCCCCACAGCCAGATATAGGGGCTGACATAGCAGGTGAACTGGTTTTCGCAGAGACGCGGATCGCGGGTACCCTCGGGGTATTGGCCGCGGGTCACATGCATGTGGATGAATCCCGCGTCTTCGCAACCCGCCCGGCGAGTGCATTCGGCCAGCAGTGCCCCTGTCTCCTCGTCGGAGTAGGGATTCTTCAGGCGGAATCCGGCGCAGGATGCGGCGAAGCGCTCGAGATGCTGCGGAAGTTTGAAGATGTAGCCGTTCCACGACGTGGTGACGTCATAGACCACATCGGCGTGCAGGAAGCCGGTGTCGAATATCGAAATTTTGGCATCTTCAAGGGATACGAACTCGCCATTGATGTACGCGCAGCCGATTGACATCTCCCAAATCTCCCTCTGGATGCGGTGCGATGGGCGTGTTTCGCCCTGTTTTCCTTGGCACGGTAGTCTACGGACGCAGCCCTGACAAGCGCGCGCACGGTGACAGACTTCAGCCGAGGGCCGCCTTGAAATCGGCGATCAGCCCGTCGATGTCCTCGAGCCCAACGGAACAGCGAACAAGGCCGTCGGTGATGCCCAACGCCGCGCGCGCGGCCGGCGGCACAAGCGCATGCGAGGTTCGGACGGGAAGCGTCAGCAGGGTCTCCGGCCCGCCCAGGCTTGGTGCAATGATCGGAATATCGACCGCCGCCATGAAGCGTTCCGCGGCCTCGGCCCCGCCCTCGATCTCAAAGGCCAGCATGCCGCCAAAACCGTCCAGGAGTTCGACCGCCCGGGCATGATCGGGGTGGCTCTCAAGCCCGGGGTAGCTGACCCGGGATGTGCCGGGATGGGCTTCGAGAAACGTTGCCAGTGCCAGCGCGGTCGCACTTTGCCGTTCGAACCGAAGCGCCAGTGTCGTCAGGCCGCGCTGAACGAGAAAGCAGGCATGGGGATCGAGCGCGCCACCCAGGCTGAACTGCGTCGCGCGGACCGCTTCGACCAGCGCCGAGCGACCGATCACCGCGCCCGCCACCACGTCGGAATGGCCGTTGATGTATTTCGTGCCGCTGTGAACCGAGAGATCGTAGCCGAACGCCGGCGCCCGGAAGCCAAGCGGGGTTGCGAAGGTGTTGTCAATCACGGACACCAGGCCGTTCGCCTGCGCGAAAGCAACGATCGTCCGGTGATCGGGGACCCGAACCAGCGGATTGGTGACGGTCTCCACATAGATCACCTTGGACGCGGGCGTGATCGCCGCCGTCCAATGGTCGGCCCCTTCGCCTGGGATTGCCGTGTTGGATATGCCGTAGCGCGCAAGCAGGCCGTTGAGCAGATCGTGGGTGCCACCGTAGAGGCTGTCGAGCACGAGCAGATGGTCGCCGGGCGCGAGCAGGGTCATCAAGGTCGTCGAGATCGCCGCCATGCCGCTCGACGTGACCAGGGCGGCTTCCCCATCCTCGAGCGCCGCCAGCTTTTCGCCCAGCGCCAGCTGATTGGGCGTGTTGTTGTAGCGAATGTAGCGGGTGCCCCGGGGATCGCCCACGCCCGTCGATTCGAACATCGCCGTCTGAAACACCGGCATAACGACGGCACCATCGATGCGGGGCTCGGGCGTGCCGGCGTGAACCAGCTTCGTGGCGACGGTCTTGGGAGGCTTTTTCAAGAGATCTCTCCGTTTCGCTCAGGACCGGGCGCCGGGCGCAGAACCGCCTTGCGCCGAGGCCTTACGCACCGAGGATTGCGGCATGGTGGCGCAGGTGATCTTCCATGAAGCTACTGATGAAGTAGTAGCTGTGGTCGTAGCCGTCCTGCATGCGGATCTCGAGCTTCTGCCCGCCTGCGCCACATGCCTCGACGAAGGCCTCGGGCATCAGGAGGTCATCCTTGAACTCGTCTGCCGTGCCCTGATCGACCAGGATCGTCAGGTCGCGACGCGATGCGCCCACGACCAACTCGCAAGAATCGTAAGCCCGCCAGGACTCTTCGTCGGTTCCCAGATAGCCTTCGAACGCGTTGCGCCCGATCGAGCAGCGGGTCGGGTTGCAGATCGGGGCAAACGCCGAGCAGGACTTGTAGAGATCGGGGTTGCGCAGAGCCGCGACGATGGCGCCGTGCCCGCCCATGGAATGGCCGAACACACCCTGGCGATCCGCGTTCGCCGGAAAATGCTCGGCGATCACGGCCGGCAGCTCCTGGGTGACGTACGAATACATTCGGTAGTGGTCGGACCAGGGCGTTTGTGTCGCATCGCAGTAAAACCCCGCGCCGCTGCCGAAGTCCCAATCATCGTCCTCGCCGGCGACGCCCGTGTTGCGCGGGCTGGTATCGGGCGCAACGATCATCAGCCCGAGCTGTGCCGCGACCCGCTGGGCACCCGCCTTGATGGTGACGTTCTCCTCTGTGCAGGTCAGACCCGAAAGATAGTAGAGCACGGGAACCGGGCCCTCGTCGGCCTGCGGCGGAATAAACACCGCAAAGCGCATATCGCCACGACACGCCTCGGAGGCGTGGCCGTAGAACCGGGTCGCGCCATCGAAATGGCGGTGCTCCTCGCGCAACGTGGGCGCGGCGCTCATCGATTTCTGTCCCACCCTAGAAGGTAATGACGCTGCGGATCGACTTGCCTTCGTGCATCAAGTCGAAGGCGTCATTAATCTGGTCGAGCGGCAGGACGTGGGTGATCAGATCGTCGATGTTGATCTTGCCGTCCATGTACCAATCGACGATCTTCGGCACGTCGGTTCGGCCCTTGGTGCCACCGAATGCCGTGCCCCGCCAGACGCGGCCGGTGACGAGTTGGAACGGGCGAGTGCAGATCTCCTGGCCCGCGCCGGCAACGCCGATGATGACGCTTTCGCCCCAACCCTTGTGGCAGCATTCGAGTGCCTGGCGCATGGTCGCCACGTTGCCGATGCATTCGAAGCTGTAATCGGCACCGCCCTTGGTGAGGTCGACGAGATAGGGCACGAGATCGTCTTCGACTTCCTTTGGGTTGACGAAATGGGTCATGCCGAATTTCTCGCCGAGCGCCTCGCGGGCCGGATTGAGATCGACGCCGACAATCATGTCGGCACCCACCAGACGCAGGCCCTGAATCACGTTGAGCCCGATACCGCCCAGCCCGAAAACCACGCAATTCGCACCCGGTTCGACGTTCGCGGTGTTGATCACGGCGCCGATGCCCGTTGTGACGCCGCAGCCGATGTAGCAGATCTTCTCGAACGGCGCGTCCTCGCGGACCTTGGCGACGGCAATCTCGGGCAGGACGGTGTGGTTAGCGAAGGTCGAGGTGCCCATGTAATGGAACAGCTTGTCCTTGCCGATAGAAAACCGGCTCGTGCCGTCGGGCATGACACCCTGACCCTGGGTAACACGGATCGCCTGACAGAGGTTGGTCCTGCCGGACGTGCAGTATTCGCACTGACGGCATTCGGGAGTGTAAAGCGGAATGACGTGATCGCCCGGGGCAACGCTGACCACGCCATCGCCGACGTCGACCACCACGCCCGCGCCCTCATGTCCGAGGATCGCCGGGAATAAACCCTCGGGGTCGGCTCCCGATCGGGTGAACTCGTCGGTGTGGCAAACGCCCGTCGCCTTGATTTCGACGAGCACCTCGCCGGCTCTCGGCCCGTCTAGTTGGACCGTTTCGACGGAGAGCGGCTTGTCCGCCTCGAACGCTACGGCTGCCCTGGTGTCCATGATTGATCTCCCTCTGCGCGCCAAATGTTTCGCCCGATTGTAAACGGCCCGGGCAGGCGGCACCAACCCCTTCGATAGCGGTTTCGGCCCCGGTCGAGCCGGAAGACGGCCGGTCGGGCGACGGTTCCTCGTATCGCCACGCTGCTCCGGATTGCGGGCACGACGCACCACGGGCGGATCGCGGCGAACGCGATCCTCCGCACGCCCCTCTATCGGAGTAGTCTCGGAATGGTCTCTGGAACCGTCGATCGTCGGCCTCGGGATCAATGCCCGGCGTCGGCCTTCCCGGATTCACGGTGGAACAGGATGGATGCGGACTCGCCGATCGCAGTCGTGGGGGCAGCCACGGTGCTACATGGCGTGCAGCCGCTCCTTCTTCGGATCGAAGAAGGGCATGGGTACGACCGCTGCCGCACAGCTTACGGTTTCGCCTTTAATTTCGACGGCAGCCCCGATCGCGGTGTGCGCCGGCGCGATATGGCACATCGCAATCGACTTACCGAGCGCGCGGGAATAGGCCGGGCTGTTTACGGTCCCGACTTTCTCACCACCGACCAAAATATCGGCACCCGCATCGACGGCAGCGTCATGCTGGGCCTCGATTCCACAGGTCAGCACCTTCTCCTTGCCTTCGAGCTCGAACAGCGCCGCCCGGCCCCGAAAATCCCCCTTCTTGCGGGAGACTGACCACGCACAGGCGCATTCCCACGGGGTGTGTTCCGGCGTCGCATCGCCGCCGTAAAACAGGAGTGCGCTTTCGACATGGAGAATGTCGAGACCACCGAAACTGATCGGGGTCATGCCGTACTGCCGACCGTCATCCAGGATCTGATTGTAGACGTCGACCGCGTTGGCTGCAGCGACACAGACCTCGTAACCCCGATCGCCGGAGAACCCGGTCCGCGAGATCGTCACGTCGACGCCGTATAGTTGTGTATCGATGTGATGGCAGAACGGCACTTCGGCGAGATTGCCCGTGCAGTGAGCATCGAGCAGATCGATCGATTTGGGACCTTGAACCGAGAGCATGTGAAGATCGTCGTCGAACTCGGCGACGGCATCCTTGCCCCTCGCGGAATCGGCCAGCATCGCTGCGCAGTCGCCGCCGCCATGGACGACGAGATAGTCGTTTTCGGCAAGGTTGTAGATGTAGGCGTCGTCGCAGAAATGGCCGTTGTCCTCCAGAACCGGCGTGTAGGCCGATTTGCCCACATAGATCTTGCTCATGTCGCGGGTGGCCAGGTGATCGACCACGGCGAGAGCATCGGGCCCGCGCAGGCGATGTTTCTTGAGCGCGGAGGTGTCCCACATGCCGGCCCCGTTCCGAACCGAATCCCGTTCGTCCTGGGGGTCGGTGGGGAAAGAAAACGGCACGTCCATGTCGTTCCATTCGCCCATTTCTCCGCCCAGCTCGCGCAGTCTGGCGTCGAGCGCCGATACCCTTGCAGCCATGATCTATCTCCCTTCTTTCATGTCCCCGATCGGATCTCGCCGTCAACCGATCTTCGGGTAGGTTTCGCTTCCCCAGATCTGGCGCTCCCGAATGTAGGGCAACGGCCTCTGGGGATCGCCGGACTCAATTTCCCGGGCAATTCGGTGCCCCTCGAAGACAGCGTCCGCGATGTAGCGGGGCGCGTAGGCATCGCCCGAGAGGTAGATCCCCTGAATCTCGTTCTCCTCCCACTCTGGCTGGCGCGCCTTGAGGTCGCGGAATAGCCCATCGTTGGAAAGCCGGGCCGTGACGAGGATGACCGAGTCGACCATGAAGTTCTCATGTGCGGTGCCCTGGGCACGTGGCAACTCGCCGACGCGCGGCTCCGTGGTCCGGCGGTAGCCGTCGCGCGAGAGATCGTAGGCCTGCACCCGAACTTCATTGCCGATCTCGACCTCTTCGACCCAGTGGCCGGTACGAATCGCAATGCCCTTTTCGTGCAACATCCGATGCAGGTTCGGACCTTCGAGGGTGAACTCGGTATAGGGTGCCACCGTGCCCTGCTGGGTGATTAGGGTGACGTCCTTGCCCTGATCGCACAGAAACTCGGCCATGCCGACGCCGGTAAAATAGCCATCCGCATCCAGCACGACGACCCGGTCGCCGACCTCCTTGCCGGCCATTACCTGTTCAGGCGTGCAGAACTGCGCCTGAGAGGCATCGACATTGGCAATATTCTCGTGATCGATCGAATTGTGGCCATCCTGCGCCCAATAGGAGCCGGTGGCGACCACCACCTTGTCGGCGCCATAGCCCAACACGTCGTCCGCCGATAGACGGGATTTGGTATGGACCTCGACGTTCTTGAGCTTGTCGAGCTGAATCTGACGGTAGGTGATCACCCGACCCCATTCGGACAAGCCCGGATAGCGCTGAATATCCCTCATGCTGCCGCCGATCTCCGCGTCGGCCTCGACGAGGTGAACCTCGTAGCCCCGCTCACCCAGTACCCGGGCGCATTCCATGCCCGAAGGACCGGCGCCAACCACGAGAACCGAAGCAGCCTCTTTCGCCTTCTCGAACTTCTCCGGATGCCAGCCCCGGCGGTATTCTTCCATCGCGGTGGCGTTCTGGGTGCAGATCAGCGGTGGGCCGCCGATTTCCCAACGCGAGATGCACATGTTGCAGCCGATGCATTCGCGAATGTCATCGAGCCGGCCTTCCTCGAGCTTTTTGGGCAGGAACGGGTCGGAGATCGAGGGCCGCGCCGCACCGATGATATCGGCCTGACCCGACTTGATGATCTCGACCATATCGTCGGGGCTGGTCACCCGCCCGACCGTAAGGACGGGCACATTGGCGACCGATTTGACATCCTTGACCCAGGGCCGTTGATGGTTGGCCTTGTAGAATCGCGACGGACCCGCGTCCTCGCCCCATTCGGCGATATCAGCGACGTTGACGTCCCACATGTCCGCAAGGCCTTCGCGGGTGACGATCTCGACAAACTTGATGCCGTCATCGCCCGCCTCGACGCCTGCCGGGCCGATGATCGTATCGATGGCAAAGCGCGTCACGACGGCGCAGTTGGCGCCGACCGCTTCGCGAACGCCCGCGAGCGCTTCGAGCCAGAAGCGTGAGCGGTTCTCGAGCGAACCGCCATATTCGTCGGTACGCTTGTTGTAGTATTTCGAGAGGAACTGCAACGGCAAATAGCTGTGTGCA
Organism: Alphaproteobacteria bacterium; assembly: GCA_965198325.1. Taxonomy (GTDB): domain Bacteria; phylum Pseudomonadota; class Alphaproteobacteria; order UBA828; family JAPUJA01; genus CBDAPE01. The sequence continues at coordinate 393,347 of CBDAPE010000019.1, forward strand.
CCATAGACATAGATGATGTCGAACCCGGCCTGTTCCGCCCGCTTCGCGCCTTCGACATACATTTTGATCAGTTTCTTAATGTCGTCCGAATCCGCCTCGTGGGGATAGGTGCGGCTTTCAAAATTGGACGAATAGGGCGACGGGCTCATAGGCACATGACGGGTTTCCATACAGGGCGCGTGGGGTCCGCCATGCCACATCTCGCAACCGGCCAGCGCACCGTGCACATGGATACTATCGGTCATGTGACGCAGGTTGATGACATCGCCTTCGTCCCACAGACGCGCGTGCACCCGTGGCGTATCGTCCGAATCCGGATCGATGGAGCAATATTCAGTACATTGCGCGGCCCAACCGCCTTCGGCACGCATTGCCCGATAGGCGGCCTGGACGCCGGGCTTATCCGATCCGGCGCCAATACAATGGGGCACCACATAAAACCGGTTCTTCAGGGTTTTCGGACCAATCTGAATCGGTTCAAACAGAATGTCGTACTTCGGATCGCGTGCCATGAGATTCAACTCCCTTCCTGTTTGGGTTGCGTGCCCAGTTGATCCGGGCGCTTCCAGTTGCCGGCCGGGCCCATCCGACCGCGGACACCGGCCCCGCATCGCCACCCTGCCGGCGTCGATGCGCGTGCGCCTGCCCTGCGAATCAGCCTCGGCTCAGTATGGTGCCGGTCGGACCTGCGTCCTTGACTCATATCAAACGCCGGTCCGGCCATCTCCGGGGATGTCATATGCGTTTTACAGCTTGTATGGTGCGTTCCCGCAGACTTGGCACCTTGTGGGCCGCAGACAGGACACGTATTGTACATGAATTCAGCCGTTGTCGCCGCTGTCGCGCCCGGGGGAGAGTTGGCGCGCAAAGGGCAGGCGGCAGCCCTGCCAACACCGCGCGACGCCGTCGGCGTTAGGTTTCGCCACGCACTTGGGTGGTATCTCCCCATTACACCCCCGGAATCGTTCGCGCCCCACGCCCCTCAACCGCTGGCGCTCACGCAATGATTACCCCGTTCGACCAAAGCCGGCAACCAGCTTAGCCAAATTGGCCTACCGACTCAATGATACCAATTATGCCTATTGGTTATGTTGTGATAAGGGGTTAAGCGATAACACGTCTAAACCAATTTCATAATATTGGTTTAACTCGCGACCGGATCCGATTCGGCCTGCGGCGAGATCAACGGGGCTCGGTCCGGCTGACCGGTCGAAGCAACGTGGCACCATCCGCAGCATCGCTCTCGATAATGAAATAGTGGCCGTCTCGCGCTGCGCGCTCGACCGACTGATCGAGGTCCGGCCGGCAAATTAGCGCACCTGCGCGCAACCAGGCGACGCCGATAATCGTGCCGAGTTCGACCCGCGGCATGTGGACCGAGCTCGGCAGGATGACGGCGCGTTTACCGACCGCGTCGCAGAGAGACGGCGGGTCCGGGGCATCCGCGCAGATGTCTTCGACCGGCGACTCTGCCAGCGCCCCAAACGATACCGCGCCAGCCAGGATCGCGCCGCGGACGGCGCCGCGCCCAGTCGGTCCTATTGACCGGCGGGCGGGAGACTCGAGTTCCAGATGTCGATGGCGATCTGCCACTTTCCGTTCGGCCCGCGCTTCCAAACCAGCGCGTACTTGCCCGCCTCGCTTCCGCTCTCGCCGCCCTGAGGGGTGAACGAGAGCGTATAATCGCCCCGGGAATAGCCCAGCGTGCCGTTACGCTCGGCGGCCGTCACACTCAACTGGATATCGAACGCGCTCATGGCGCCGAAGAATCCGCCCCAGAACTCCTGAATCGCAGCGCGCCCTTCGAGAGGCCCGGCATTAGGCGCCATGACGACGGCGTCCGCACCGTAAAGCTCAGCGAGCGCTATGGCATCGCCCGTGTTGAAGACCTCGACAAAGTGGGCGACGGCCTTCTCGACCTTGCCCTCAAACCAGTCGGCCCTGGCCGCGCCGGGCGTAAGCAGCAGCACTCCAATCAGGGCGAGTGCCGCAACGCCAAGACGGCGACGGCGAAGAAATCGGTTCATGACACCCTCCCCCTGAGGACGTGGCGCAGCTCCAACTGCCGCGCTTGCACGACGTCCGTTGTGCAAATCGTTGCGGTGGCTATTCCGCCATCTTTCCGTAATAACAAATGGTTTCCGAGAGTACGCCGGCTTCGCCGACCTTGATCAGGCCTGTGCCCTCGATCGGCGTGCCGGGGATCGCCCACCAGCACCAGACCGTCATGGTGCCGTCGTCCTCTTCCTTGGTAACGACTTTCGAGATATCCATGAAGTTATCGAACTGCTGATCACCACGGATATCGGCCACCATCGCCTTGACATCTGCAAAATAGGCCTCGAAATCGGCCTTGGCGACCTTGCCGGCGTTGGGATCGTCGAAATAGAAGCTGTCGGCGGTCGATGCCATGTGAAGCGATGAATCGCCCGCTGTCCAAGCCTGGGCATAGGTTCCAATGTGATCAGCAATGCTCATCGTGCTCTCCCCTTTGTTGATCCGCCACCCGATGGGCGAACGAACTCGAACCTTGAGTACGACGAACCACGCCGCGCTGTCAAACTCCCGTCGACGTGCCGGACAGGGTGTCGAAGCGCATAAATTGATCGACTGAAATTGGCGTCCCCAGGGGGACTCGAACCCCCGTTTTCGGCGTGAGAGGCCGATGTCCTAGGCCACTAGACGATGGGGACCAGCGGCAAGGGGGCTGTGATAGCCCAAGGACCGGGGAAAATCAATTGTCCGAAAACCGCTTCCACGATCCTCGATGCGATGCAATTCTTAAGGGTTCGTTAACGCTAGAGGGCCTAGCAATAGGGTGATAGCGTGCCCTTGCTGGCGCTCTTTGCCGACGGTCCAGCGCAGGACAATCGGACGGATCGCACAACCCATGCTCAAAGAAGCTCTGCCGCGCATGCCCTTCTCTCGAATTGGGCTCCTGCTCATGGGTGGCGCGCTCGTAATCGGCACCGCCGACTGTGCCGAAATCCACGAAGATATCGTGAACAGCTTCGAACAAGTCGCCGAAGAAGTGGACAGCCGGCCGGACAACGATCTACTGCTCGCCGACCAGGGTTTCCAGGCGCTGTCTCAGGGAAATTACCGCGACGCCGAGCTTTATCTCACCACCGCACTCGAGGCCAATTCGTCGAACCCCTATGCCCTGTTGAATATGGGTGTGGTCTACGAGAAGACCGGGCGCATCGAGCAGGCCCGGGATATGTACGCCCGGGTCGTCCTGATCAACCCCGTGGCGACCGCCGTGGAATCGACCGACGAGGGCCTGGTCGGCGCGACACTTGCCGATATCGCCCGGCAAAATCTAGTCTCTCTTAGCGAGCGCACCGAGTCGCTTGAAGAGAAGGAGCTCCTGGCGACCGGCGACGCCCGCCTCGGAATTCTGCGCGAATTGCTCGAGGCCGGCCTGATCACGACCAACGAGTACACGGCGCGCGCGCCGAGCGCCGAGAACTCAAGCCTCGACACGGAATTTGTGCTGCCCGCCTCGGCGGACGTCGTGCATCGCCTGGCTAGCCTACGGCTTTATTTGGAGACCGATTTCATTACCGACCGGGCCTATGGCTTCGAACGGATGGCAATCCTCGATGCCCTGCTTCCGATCGCCCCGCCGCCGCCCGCCAGTTCCGCCGAACCGATTCCGCTCCAGCCGACGCCCGAGGCCAGCCTGCCCGCCGCGCCGGCGAGTACCGCCACGACCAATCCGGCAAACCCAATGCGCGTGCACCTAGCGTCCTATAGAAGCTTCGATGCGGCCCGGAAAGGCTGGTCCGAATTGCAAAGCGCCCACGGAGACCTGCTGGACGGCCTTTCTCTCGAGATTGGCGAAATAGACCTCGGGCCGGGCCAGGGCGTCTTCTTCCGGGTTCAGGCCGGTCCCATCGACGGCATCGCCGCAGCCCAGTCGCTGTGCGCTCGGCTCAAGCAGCGCGATCTCTACTGCGTGCCGACGATCTGACCACTGGACGGGCGTCTAATCGCTTAAGTGGCGGCGCGCAGCCTCGATCAGGCCGTCGACCTCTTCCACCATCGTGTCGTGCGCCGTGACGAGACGGATCATCGGACTCGTCGGGGAGCTTTCCGGCCAACGGTAGAACCCGAACCCCTCGGCCTCGAGCCCTGCGATGACCGGCTTGGGCAAGGTCACGAAGATTTCGTTGCCTGCCGCCTCGCCTTCCAAGATCGCGCCGGGTAAAGCCGCCAGCCCTTCGGCCAAACGAGCCGCCATGGTATTCGCCGTACGCGCGAGATCGAGCCACAGGCCGTCGGCGATATAAGCCTCGAGCTGCACGGAGATGAAACGCATTTTCGAAACCAACTGTCCGGCGCGTTTGTGGTGATAGGCGAGTGTATCGGCGAGCTCGGGCTTGAACAGGACGATGGCTTCGGCCGCCATCGCGCCACCCTTTGTCGCCCCGAACGACAGCACGTCGACGCCGGTCCGCCAGGTCATGTCCGCCGGCGCGCAACCGAGTGCAGCAACGGCGTTGCCAAGTCGCGCGCCGTCCATGTGGACCGCGAGGTCCGCGTCGCGGGCAATCCCCGTTAGCTGGCGTATCTCCTCAATGCTGTAGACGCCGCCCGTCTCGGTCTGCTGGGTCAGACTCAGCACCGCGGGTTGGACATGATGAACATCGCCGACGCCCGCGTTGGTGAGCGCGAAAGCTAGGGCGTCGGCGTCGATCTTTCCCTGTTCGCCCGGCATCAAGGTCAGCTTTGCGCCGCCGGTAAACAACTCCGGCGCGCCGCATTCATCGGATTCGATATGGGCCGCGTCGTGACAGTAGATCGCGCCCCAGGGCGGCGAGAGTGTCGCGAGAGAGAGCGAGTTTGCCGCCGTGCCCGTCACCACCGGCATCACATGCACCTCGGTTTCGAACAGGGCGCCGAACGCCGCGTTGAGCCGGCCGGTGATTTCGTCGGCGCCGTAGCCGCTGACAGAGCGGTCGTTGGCCGCCGCGATCGCTGCCATGATCGATGGGGCGACCGCTCCGATATTGTCGCTACGAAAGTTCATGCGGGCCTCCTATTCGTCGATTGCATCGTCCGTGGCCCGACTCGGGTATGCAGTCCAGTCGCTTGTGCGCAGACCAATCTCATGGAACTGCGACCCCTCCGCATCGAGCAGATGAGCGGTCGTGTGAACCGCCTGACCGGTCTCGACGGCCGTAATCAGCCACACCAGGCTGGGCTCCCAGGCGAGCTCCAGGTCGATCTCAGACGGCTGGGCCCGGTGATCGCAATGGGAATGGTAGACGCCGATCACCCGCTCATCGCTGCTGCGCAAATTTCGGTTCAGATCGATATACAGCTTTGAATCAACCTCGAAGCGATCCGGCCGGCCGCTTTCGTCAATATTATCACTGGGATGAACTGCGCGGACTTCGAGATTGTCGTCGGGCCGCGCAGCGCCAGATAGCAGACCGCAGCATTCGCGGGGATAGGCGGCTTCAGCGGCGTCGACGACGCGCTTGAGATGATCGCGACTCATGAACAACATCGCGGAGCGACTCTTAAGGCGCCGCTTCGAGGTGAATCGACCCCAACCGGGCGCCGGTCTCGAGATCGACGATGATCACCCGCTCGCCCGCCTCGGACACTTCGACGACCAGGATCAGGCGCCGGCCTTCGACGCTCATGCTCCGCACGCGGCTTCCCGCGGGCAAACCCAGCGCGCTCGAGGCAAAGCCCGCAGGCGCTTCAAGCGGATCGACGGGCGCCGCCGGGACGGACGTGCCTGCTGCGGTTTCCGCCGTCGTTTCGCTAACCATTTTGGAGCCACGGGCGACGATTGTATAGACGAGAACCACCACGCCAACGACGATCATGATGCCCATGACGATGACGACGATCTTGAGCAATTGGTTTCTTGAGTCCACTCTCGACTCCATGACCACGATACGTCACCTCCAGCTCGGCGCGGGAGCCGACGGGTCCGAGGCCCGGCTCGACAAATTCCTGAGCCAAGCGCTTCCCGACCTGTCGCGCTCTCGCTTGAAAACGCTGATTCTCGACGGCCGGCTTTCGCGCGGCGGCCAGACGATAACGGACCCCGCATACCGGGTCAAACCGGGCGAGCGCTTCACGCTCACCCTGCCTGAGATCCGCGCCGCGACGCCTGAGGCCCAGAAGATTCCCCTCGCGGTCATCTACGAAGACGCCTCGCTCATCGTGATCGACAAGCCCGCGGGCATGGTGGTCCATCCGGCTGCGGGTAATCCCGACCGCACGCTGGTCAACGCCCTAATCGCCCATTGCGGCGAAAGCCTCTCCGGCATTGGCGGCGAACGGAGGCCGGGAATTGTTCACCGCCTCGACAAGGACACCAGCGGCTTGCTCGTCGCGGCAAAATCCGACGCGGCCCATACGAAGCTCGCCGCCCAATTCGCCGCGCACGAAATCACGCGGATCTACCAGACCCTCGTTTGGGGACCGCTCCGCCCCGCGGCAGGTGCATTCGAAGGCAATATCGGGCGCAGCCCGCGAAACCGGAAGAAAATGGCGGTGCTCGGACGCGGTGGGCGACCGGCTCTTACCCGGTACCGCAGGCTCGATCTGCTTGCGGGCGGTCTGGCGAGCTTTGTGGAATGCCGACTTGCGACCGGGCGGACCCATCAGATCCGGGTTCACCTCGCCCATGCTGGGCATCCACTGATTGGCGATCCGGTCTATGGCGGCGGTCGGAAGCGGGTCAAGGCCCTGCCGGCGATTTGCGAACCGCTTCGGGAGTACCTCGCCGGCTGGCAGCGCCAGGCCCTTCATGCGGGGCGGCTCGGATTTCGCCACCCCGTCGATGACCGATTGCTCGACTTCGAAAGCCCCTTGCCCGTGGACCTCGCGGGTCTTCTGGCCGCCCTACGCGAAGCGTCTCCGGTGTAGCCAGCCGCGGCGAGCCAAAAAGAAAGGCGACCGGAGCCGCCTTGTAATCCGGTTGGCGGGAAAGCGCCCTATTCGGCAGCCGCTGCGGCCTCGACCTGATCGCCGGTGTAGATGAAGAAGGACTTGCGGACCTTGGCCGAGTTGATCCGCCAGGTCACCGTGTCGCCCTTTTGCGCGAAGTGCGTATCGCCCGGACCGAAGTTGTGCTCGGAGCCGTCCGGGAACGTGATCGTAATACTTCCTTCCAGAATGGTTGCCAACTCGTTCCAGGGATAGGTCGCCTTGAAGCTTCCCTTGGTGCATTCCCAGACGCCAGCGATCAACGGAGTCTCGAGCGATCCGTAGTCGACGCGGCCGGACTGCTGCGGGTTGCCATCGAGAATCTCGGCGCCTATTTCGGTGAGCGGATGCCAAGGCTCAATGCCGGCGTCCTGGGGTGAGTTCTGCGCGTAATCAAGCATGGTTTTCTCCTTTGGTTTGAGGGCCCTCAACGCGATTGGTGCTGCTCATTTCGGGCCTGTCCGGATTGTCGGATCGTATGACATGGATGTCAAATGCCAGCACGAAAGCAGGCGCATCGCGCGAACAAAAAGAAAGGCGGCTTAGCGCCGCCTTGTAGAAGGTCCTGGTCATTTATGACCGTCCGGCAAGCCTCCCAAACAGCTTATTTTGTTTTTTTACGGTCGTTTCGCCACGCGTTACTCGGCCGCGACCGAAGCCTCGACCTGATCGCCGGTATAGATGAAGAAGGACTTGCGGACCTTGTCGCTGTGGATCGTCCAGGTCACGCTGTCGCCTTTCTGAGCAAAGTGAGTGTCACCGGGACCAAAGCTGTGTTCGGAGCCGTCCGGGAAGGTAATCGTGATATTGCCTTCGAGGATGGTGGCGAGCTCATTCCAGGGGTAGCTCACCTTGAAACTGCCCTGGGTGCACTCCCATACGCCAACAATTAGCGGGGTCTCAAGCGAGCCGTAGTCAATCCGGCCAGACTGTACGGGACTGCCACTCAGGATTTCGGCACCGATCTCCTCGAGCGGATGCCACGTCTCGAGTCCACCCTGGGAAAGGCTTTGTGCGTAGTCAAGCATTGGGGGTCTCCCTATTCAAAATAGCGTTCCGCCACCGAACATCGGAGCGGAATCTGCGGCGGATTATGTTGCCGGGCCCCTTGCCTGTCAACCGTGCAAGCGGTCGCCTCGACAATGTTGAAAATATAAAACATTCATATTTTCAATAAGTTAACTGCAATGCCAGAACGTGTCCGCCACTCCGACGGAGGCGATTAAAATAACTGCGTGATTTTGAGGGGTTGTCGTCTGGCGCAACCGTCGTCACCCTCTTTGTGTCGAACTGGGGCCGACCGGGTTTGACTGGATGAACCCAGGCCGTCATCCCGGCGGCGAGTCCCGATATGTGCCGAAGGCTAACCGATGAAGCAAAGTCTCGATGGGAAAATTGCCTTGGTCACGGGCTCGGGCCGGGGCATCGGCCGGGAGGTTGCGCTCAAGCTGGCAAGCGAGGGCGCACGGCTGGTCGTCAACGACCTCGACAATGATGTGGGTCAGGACTGCGCCGACACCATCATTCAGGCAGGCGGCGAGGCGGTGGCGTGCAACGGCGACGTGACGGCGGAGAATTTCGGCAATCGTATTGTGAAAGCGGCGGTGGACAGCTATGGCGGCATCGACATCATCGTGAACAACGCGGGCTATACCTGGGACGGCGTCATTCAGAAGCATAGCGACGAGCAGTGGTACGCCATGCTCGACGTCCACATTACCGCGCCATTCCGGGTCCTGCGTGCAGCCCAGCCGGTGATCTCGGCGGCAGCCAAGAGCGAGAAGGAACAGGGCATCGAGAATTTCCGCAAGGTCGTAAACGTATCGTCGATGACGGGCACCCATGGCAACGCCGGCCAGATCTCTTACGCCGCAGGCAAGGCGGGCATCATCGGTGTGACCCGGTCGCTGTGCAAGGAATGGGGCCGCTACAAGGTGAATGTCAACGCGGTGGCATTCGGCCTGATCCGGACCCGCCTGACGGCGGTCGCGGACGGCGACTACACGATCAGCGTCGGCGGGAAGGAACTCCGGGCGGGGGTCAATCCAGACGTGATGCAGGTCTACGAACGGATGATCCCGCTGGGGCGCGGGGGCACGCCGCGGGAAGCCGCCGATGCCATCTATCTATTCTGTATCCCGGAATCCAATTACATCAGCGGGCAATGCATCATCGTCGCAGGCGGCTTCGAGGGCTGAGCACCGTCGTCGGCGAGCCAGTAACGACATGAGCGGCCCGACCCGGCTGTCGGCGTCGCCGGCAAATCCTTCGCGGCACTGCTTCAGGTCTCCGGCCGGTCACGCGGCGGCACGCGCGGGCTCGACGTTCTGCAGACAAAATATCTTGCGGAACGTCTCGGTCACCTCCCAGATTTCCGTATCGCCTTTGGGCGTGAACACCGTATCGCCGGGCCCGACCTCGTGGGTCCGCCCCGAGGGATCGGTGATGCGCGCGCGGCCCGCAAGTACGATGTAGGTTTCATCGCCCTGGCCGGTCCAGCTGAAGGTACCCGGCGTGCATTCCCAGATCCCGACCTGGGTCGGGCTGACGGCGGTGCCCACATCGAGCCGGCCCGTTTGGCACGGATTGCCCGCAATGACCTCGGCATAGTCAAGCTCTTCGAACGGCTCCCAGGCATCGAGGTCACCGCTGCCGTGGTCGGCCCTGTAATGAAGCATGGTCCTCTCCCTCACGTAATTTTCGCCAGATATCGGCCAATTGTCAGGTCCCAGCCGAGAGGCTGTCAATCTTGCTGAGTATTGGCACCGGGAGAGGCAGATTCGGGCGCGAAATTCGTTCACGATTTATTGACCTGTCGCAGGCCACAATTCCGCCGTTTTCTCCCCATATAACAAGCGTCTAAGGGCGTTGTGCAGTGCGCAATTTCCTTGACAGATTGAGAACAAATTCGGTAAATTAGCACTCTTCCCTTGAGAGTGCTAAAAGGCTGCTCTCCCCAGGCGGAGGAATGAATTGATGACCACTGCTCGCGTACTAACGCTGAATTCGGACGCTGGCCTTTCGCAATATTTACGCGAAATCCGGAAGTTTCCGATGCTCGAGCCCGATCAGGAATACATGCTCGCCAAACGCTTTCGCGACGACGGTGACGTCGACGCGGCGCATGAGCTGGTGACCAGCCACCTCCGTCTGGTCGCAAAAATCGCCATGGGCTTTCGTGGCTACGGCCTGCCGGTAAACGAACTGATCTCCGAGGGCAATATCGGAATGATGCAGGCGGTTAAACGGTTCGACCCCGAAAAGGGATTCCGGTTCGCGACCTACGCCATGTGGTGGATCCGCGCCTCAATCCAGGAATACGTCCTGCATTCCTGGTCTCTCGTGAAGATGGGCACCACGGCGGCACAGAAGAAGCTGTTCTTCAATCTGCGCAAGATCAAGAGTGAAATGAAGGCGTTCGACGAGGGCGATCTGACGCCCGAGCAAGTCGATCATATTGCCGAGCGGCTCGGTGTCTCCGAGCGCGAAGTCGTCGACATGAATCGGCGCCTCGCCGGCCCCGACCATTCCCTCAACGCACGCCTTCGGGAAGAGGGCGAGGGTGAGTGGCAAGACTGGCTCGAAGAGAGCGCGACCGACCAGGAAACCGGGTTGGGTGAGGCTCAGGAACTCGGTCAACGCCGGCGACTGTTGAACGCCGCAATGGCCGAACTCAATGAGCGCGAACAGCGTATTCTGACTGAGCGCCGCTTGACAGAGGATCCAAAGACCCTCGAGGAACTCAGCCAAGTCTATGAGATCTCGCGGGAACGGGTCCGGCAGATCGAGGCCCGGGCCTTCGAAAAGCTGCAGAAGGCGATGGTTGCGGCGGAAGCGGAAGAACGCCGCCGCGCCCACGCCGCCATGCCCGACGCAGCGGGCTGATCCGGTCAGGCCGCGCAGCGGCCCGACGATTCCAGGCGTCCTTGTTCGTCAATCGCAAGGTAAGCCTGCCAGTGCTTCTGGCGCGCTTACGTCGCGCTGCCTAGCGCGCCCCCTCGTTATCCGAGAGATCCCAGTCCTCTTCAATCGCGCGATATTCCGCATCGAGACGTTTGCGCTGGTATTGCGTTGCCGCGTGAACGAAGAATGAGGTCAGGAACGGTGCCAGCCAAACAAGCGCCCATCCGATTGCCGCGGCCCCGTACATCGCCAGCAGATTATACGGACTCACAATATGGGTGATCGCGCTGTCAAGCGTCACGCCCTCCCGCCACAACGCCATTACGACAGGTGCGACACCCGCGAAATTGAGCGCTGCGACGGTCTGGAAGACGTGACGTCCGGGGCGGTCGTCGACCACGAATGCGACAATCGCAGGCAGCATGCCGATCCCAACGACGATGATCGTGGGCAACGACGCCATCGAGTCCAGCCCAGCCGCGACCAAGAGCAGAACGATGCCGACGATTGCGCGGCCTGGGCGGGAGGGCGAACCCGCACCGTCGCGCGCCGATCCGCGGACTATTGTCCGCGTCCGGCTCACAGCATCCCCCTAAAGGCGAAGCTGAAGACGGTAACGGCTAGTAGCGTATAGGCGGTCCCCGCTGCGATCCGGCGGCCAAAAAAATCGGCCGTTTTCCATATGTTTCTCGTGGATTGATCGAGCCGAACAATCTCCTTCTGAATCGCCGCACACCGCCCAAGCGCCCACCGAAACCCTCTGCGGTCACGCTGGCGGCGGTCGGGGTCAGTCGCGATCCGGAACAATTTGGCGAGCGAGCCCGCAGCAGCCACGGACCGAAGGTCGCGCTCCATCTGACGACGGAGTCCTCGATTGCGATATTCCGTGGCCAGGTGCTTCATCCTGTCAGCGACCCAACCGGTCAGGCGAGGAAGCTTGCGAACGCCACTCGATTGCTGGGCCAATGCCAACGTCGTCAAAACGGCAAGTCCGTCGAGAGCACAATTGCCACCGGCGCCCTCCAGCGAGCGGAGCTTCTCCTGATCTCGGATCGCGAGCCGGCTGCCGATAAAGGCGGCAATATGGCGGTCGAGGGGGCTTGATTCCTGATTGTTGTCCTGCGCTGCGCGCTCCAATCCTCCAAGCAGTTCGTCGAGATCCTCGGCACAGTACTTGGCAACGAGCGGGCTCTGACAGGGCAGATTGGGATTGAGTTCGTAGAGACAGCGCTCGATGCCATAGCCCCGCGAGGGATCACGTAGCTGGGCCTCCATCTTCACGAAACTGCCCAGAGATTTTGCAAGCCTCGTACGACCGTCGGGGCTTGACTCGATCGCCCGGACCGCGAGCCCACTGGCAATCGTCTGCGCCGCGGCCTGAACCGCCTCCTCGGAGCCCTCGGCCAGAGCTTCGGCTAACGCAGGGCCAAAGCCGTCCAGGGTCGCCGCAAATCCTTTGTAACGGATCGGCCCTTCGGGATCGAGCGCGACGCAAATCCGACCGACCAGTTCATCCTCGTTCAGGCGTCGTCTACCGGCGGCGAGATCGGCACTGGACAAAGCAGCCGAAACGGCCTTGCCCATATCGGGCCGATTGACGCTGCGTTCCAGCCAGCGCACCAACCGAGCCTCGCGTACCGATCGGCGAGCCGCATCCCAGTTCCATGCAAAAGCACAAGCCAACGCGCGAGGCTGGAAATACTCGACGCCGAGAAAGTCATAGGGTTGTAGTGACAATGGACGGTGTTCGGCTGCCGGTGGACTGCCGCGACGACCCGCAAGCCAAGCCTGCAACCGCTCGATCGACCAGCGGTGCTTCGGCGTATCGCTCATCAGGCCACCGAGCAAATCGCCGAAGATCGGCGTAACGCGAACATCGCCCATGAGTGCGGCACACGAGCCCTCGGTGAGTCGCCGGTCGAGGATCCGGGCCGCGTCCACGCCTGCAAGGGGATCTTGGCCCAGCAGCAGGGCAAGCAACGTGACCCCAAGGGCGAAGAAGTCGCATTCCGGCGAGCCGCTACCGCGCCCTGCGGGCTGCGCCATCGCGCGTTCGATAGGCTCGTAAACGGCAGGCTGCGCGGACCCCGCCGGCGCACTGACGCATTCGCCGAGTACGATAGAGCTCTTCACAGCGTCCATAAAAAACAGGTTGTCTGGCCGGATCGCGCGATGTGCGATGCCGCGGCCGTGTAGTGCGTCCAGCCCCTTGACGAGCGCAGGAAGAACCCGCGCCACGATCTCATCCTCGGTCCATGGTTCTGCCTGGATGCCGCGAGCAATGAGCGGGCCGCCTACGGGCTCATCCAAGACAACCACATGGACCCACCGCTCGGCATTAGAATTCTCAATGACGCCGTGGGCGGCAACGCGAAGCAGGTTTGGCTGGTGCATCGTGCGCAAGGCATCGAGTGCCTCGGCGCGGTAGGGGACGCCCGATCGGAGCAAGAGCGCAAAGACAGACGCCCCAGAATTATCAAGATCGATCGCCCTGACGGCTGAAGCGTATGGTGCATCAAGCGCCGGCAAACGTTGCTCGAATTCAATTCGATAGCGTGTGATCGGTTCATCGCGGCTGGCCGGTCTGGCATTCGCTGCTGGCGCCCGGGATCCGGCGTTTTCGTCAAGCATGGCTGTTCCCCGTCGGGCGGACGACGCTCCGGCGTATCAAACATGGGAGCGCGCAAAGGCTCCGTTAACTTTTAGAAGAAATTTTATGCAGTTCGACGGGTCAATCCGCGAACGGGTCGGTTACAAGAACAGTGTCTTCGCGCTCGGGACTGGTCGAAAGCAATGCAACGGGCGCTCCAATCAGCTCCTCAATCCGGCGAATATAGTCGGTCGCATTCGCAGGTAACTGAACCCAGGATCGTAAGCCTCGGGTGCTGTCGGACCAGCCTTCGATGATTTCGTAGACGGGCTCGATATCCGCCTGACGGGTGCTGCAGGCCGGCAAATAGTCGAGCGTCTCACCATTGCAGCGATAACCGATACAGACCTTGAGTTCGTCAAGACCGTCGAGGACGTCGAGCTTGGTCAATGCGATACCGGTTATGCCGGCGATTTTCACCGACTGGCGCACCTGGACGGCATCGAACCAACCGCATCTTCGTTTACGTCCGGTGACCGTGCCGAACTCCTGGCCGCGTTCGCCGAGACCCTGGCCGATTGCGTCGGTCAGTTCGCTTGGGAATGGTCCGCTTCCGACGCGCGTGGTGTAGGCCTTGGTGATGCCCAAGACGTAGCCAATCGAATCCGCCCCGACGCCCGCACCAGCACAAACCTGCCCGGCCACGGTATTCGACGACGTTACGTAAGGATAGGTGCCGTGATCAATATCGAGCATTGCGCCCTGGGCACCCTCAAACAACACCCGGTTGCCCGCCTGACGCGCCTCATCCAGCCGCCGCCAGGCAGGTCCGGCATAGGGCAGGACGCGGGGTGCGATTTCCGCAAGCCGAGCGCGCAGCGCGGTTCCGTCAACCTCGGCGACACCCAGTCCGCGGCGCATCGCGTTATGGTGCAGCAATAGCTCGTCAAGGCGGGCCTCGAGCTGTGCCGGGTTCGCGAGATCGCAAATGCGGATCGCCCGGCGAGCTACTTTGTCCTCGTAGGCCGGTCCGATTCCCCGTCCTGTCGTGCCGATCCTGGCAGCTCCCCTGGCCGTCTCCCGAATTCTGTCGATCTCGCCGTGGAGCGGCAGAATTACGCATGCGTTCTCGGCGATCAGAAGATTTTCGGGGTCGACCGGATAGCCGCGCTCACGAAGCCGGTCGATTTCCTCCAGCAGAGCCCAAGGATCGATCACGACGCCGTTGCCGATGATCGAGAACTTACCGCGCACGACGCCCGAGGGCAGCAGACTGAGATAAAATTTCTCGTCGTCAACCACCAAGGTATGGCCTGCGTTGTGACCGCCCTGAAAGCGCACAACCACGTCAGCCCGGCGTGCAAGCCAATCGACGATCTTGCCTTTACCCTCGTCGCCCCACTGGGCTCCGACTACGACGACATTCGCCATCGATCAGCCGTCGTCGCCGAGCGGCCGTGCCACGCCGTCGACCCAGAAATGGCTGCAACCAAGACGCGTCGCTTCCACCGACACGTCGGTTACGGACTCAAGTCCGTTGACGGTCGCCCAACCGTCGACCCGAAGCGGTGCCGTCTCGGCGTCTGCAATTCCGAAGGGAACGAAGAGCCGGGGCCGCAGCGGCGTGGCGTCGAGCGCGCGAAGCACCGTGTGCATAAAAAGCGTTGCACCGGTCGCGGGTTCGCCATCGCCCGCATCGCCAACGTGATAGCGTCCGCCCCGCCCCAACTCGGCGCGTTCAGCGCGGGCAAAGACCGAGAAGCTGACTCCGGTGTGATATTCGAAGCCCCGATGCTCGACGGCATCGACCGTGAGTTGCAAATCCGGCCGGGCCGCCGCGACCAGCTCGACCACGGCGCTGAGGTCATCCGCTGCCTGCCGACACTCTTGTGGCATCGTCAACGCGGCGAGTGCATCGAGTGCCGGTGCCGCCCGACCGCCGGCCTCGAGCAAGGCACCCAGCAACGGGCCTGCGTCACCACCGATCGCCGCCACTGCCGCAGCATCTTTACGATCCAGCGCGTGGCGAACGGTCACGGCCGTCTCAGTATCGAGTCCGAGCGAGGTGCAGAGCGCGGGCACAAGTGTGGGTACGTTGAGATCGATCGAAAGAGCCTCGACTCCGGCGTCGGAAAGGGCATCGGCGACCAGCCGGACAACCTCGGCGTCGCCCTGTGCGGTCGTCTTGCCAATCAATTCGAGCCCGACTTGCGCGAACTGACGCTCGGGCCGCAAGCCGCTGCCCTTGACCCGCAAGACCTCGCCGCCATAACTGAGACGTAAGGGTCTTGGGGCGCTAGACAGACGCGTCCGCGCAATTCGCGCGACCTGAAGGGTCATATCCGCGCGAACACCCATCATGCGTTGCGATACAGGATCCATCACCCTAAAGGTATCGGTGGCCATGGCCTGTCCACTGCCTTCGAGAAGGTTTTCCTCGAACTCGACGAGCGGCGGCTTGACGCGCTCGTAGCCGTAGCCCGCGAACCAGCCGAGCAGGCGCTCAACGGCCTGCGCTTCGATCTCGCCGTCGGGCGGCAGCACGTCCTTCAAGCCGGCGGGCAAAAGCCCTCGTTCCTTGCCTTCGGCCATGAGAGATATGAGTCCTCGTTGGTGACGCCCGCAACGTCAGAAATGGAGCGCCTTTGCCTGAATAATGTACGGCAGAGCACGGACCTTTTCGAGTACTGCGTCCGGAATCGGTTCGTCGACCTGGATCAGCCCGATCGCGTCTCCGCCAGGCTCGGAGCGGCCCAGGTTGAAGGTTGCGATATTGACTGCAGCATCGCCGAGAAGCTGTCCCAAGCTGCCGATCAGGCCCGGTTTGTCTTCGTTGGTGACGTAGAGCATGTGCGGTGCAAGCTCGGCTTCAATCGAGATACCCTTGATCTCGACGACACGCGGCCGGGAGCCCGCGAACAACGTGCCCGAGACCGACCGACTGTGGCGCTCTGTCGTCACGGTCAGACGAATGAGTGTCTGGTAGTCGCTCGGCCGATCGTGACGCACATCGGAGACCTCGATACCGCGGTCCCGGGCGACCACCGGTGCATTGACCATGTTAACCGACTCCATCAAGGGACTGAGCAGGCCCTCCAAGCAAATTGCCGTCAACGGCTTGGTATTCAGCCCGGCGACATGACCCTCGTAGTCCACGCGGACCGCCTTGAGCCCACGTTCTGTCAGTTGACCCGCGAAGCCGCCGAGCTGTCTGGCGAGCGTCATGTACGGTTTTAACTTTGGTGCCTCCTCGGCGGTCACCGAAGGCATATTCAGCGCGTTCGCAACTGCGCCGGTCAGGAGATAATCAGCTACCTGCTCAGCAATCTGAATGGCGACATTCTCCTGGGCCTCGGTGGTTGAAGCCCCCAGATGGGGCGTTGCAACGACGCCCTCGACGCCGAACAGGGCGGCGTGCGTGGCCGGTTCATCCTCGAAAACGTCGAGCGCTGCCCCTGCGATTTGGCCGCTTTCGAGCGCTTCCTTGAGTGCGTCTTCATCGATCAGACCGCCCCGCGCGCAATTCACAAGCCTCGCTCCCGGCTTCATCTTGGCCAAGGCCGCGGCATCGAAGATGTGACGAGTCTGGTCGGTCAGCGGGGTATGTAGCGTGGCGAAATCCGCGCGCGCGAGCAGCGCGTCCAGATCGACCTTTTCGACACCAAGCTCGCGGGCGCGCTCCAGAGAGAGAAAGGGGTCATAGGCGATGATCCGCATACCCAGGCCTTGGGCCAGGCGAGCGACGATCGAGCCGATGTTGCCGCAACCGACGACGCCTAAAAATTTTTGCCGCAATTCAACGCCCATATAGCGCGATTTCGCCCATTCACCCGCTTGAGTCGAACGATCGGCTGCCGGGATCTGCCGTGCCAGCGCCATGAGCATGGCGATGGTATGCTCGGCGGTGGTGACCGCGTTACCGTATGGCGTGTTCATCACAATGATGCCGCGCGCCGTGGCGGCCGGTAGCTCGATGTTGTCGACGCCGATCCCGGCACGACCGACGACCTTCAGGTCGGAGGCCGCCGCGAAAATTTCTTTCGTAACCTTGGTATTCGACCGAACGACCAGGGCATCGACGCCGGCCAGCGCCGCCTTGAGTTCGCCAGGAGAGAGGTTCGCCTGCTGCTTCACTTCGATTTCGCGCTGCCGGAACACCTCAAGCGCCCGCTCGCTGAGCTTGTCGGAGATCAGAACCTTGGGCATGACGAAACGTCCTCTTCACGCCGCCGGAGAATAGCTGGGCGCGCGTGCGCCAACCGGTTGGCAGGCGAGGATCAGGTAACATAGGATGGCCGCGAAAGGAACCGTCGATGACTGACGATGCGAACGCCACTCTCTACGTGCGTCTGGGCGGCTATGATGCGATTGCGGCCATCGTACACGACCTTTACGTCCGGCTCTTCGCCGATCCGGAGATCGGCACCTATTTCAAGGGCCACAACCGGAAGAGCCGGCAGTCCTTTATCCAGCATACAGTCGACTTCGTATGCGAAACGACGGGCGGGCCGGTGATCTATACCGGGCTCGATATGCGCACAGCGCATGAGGGGCTCAGCCTCTCGGAGGCCAATTGGTCAATTACGGGAAAGCATCTTGTGGCTGCGTTGGCGGCGAGCGGCCAAGGCGAGCGCGAGACCGGTGAATTATTGACGCTGATTAACGGCTACAAGGACGATATCGTCGAACGGGCTGGAGGCTATGCTACATGATCGTTGAGCAGATCTGGACCGGGAACGCCTACCGCAATTTCAATTACCTGATCGCCTGCCCCGAGACCGGCGAGGCCCTCGCGGTCGACCCGCTCGATCACCGCAAGTGCCTCGACCGAGCAAAAAAGCGGGGCTGGACAATCACCCAGGTACTCAATACCCACGAACATGGCGATCACACCGGCGGCAACGCCGCAATTATCGATGCGACGGGCGCCAGCCTGCTCGCCCACGCTAACGCCAGAGGCAAGATTCCCGGCATCGATCGCGGTCTGACGGCGGGCGATGTGATCCGGGTTGGACGACGCGTCGAGTTCGAGACACTCGACACGCCCGGTCACACCATGAGCCATGTTTGCCTGCTGTCACATACCGACCAGCCAGCGCTGTTCTGTGGCGATACGCTCTTTAATGCCGGCGCGGGCAACTGCCACAACGGCGGGCACCCAAAAGAACTTTACGGCACTTTCGCGACCCAGCTGGCCGGGCTTGGGGGCGACACCCTGATCTATCCAGGCCACGACTACATCGCGAACAATCTGCAGTTCACCCTCGATCGGGAACCGGACAACGCCCGAGCCGCAGCGCTTCTCGGCGAAATCGAGGACCAGGACCCCGACGCCGCACTCGTGACGACTCTGGGGCTGGAGAAAGAGATCAACAGCTTTTTCCGGCTCACCAACTCGTCGGTCATTGCCCGGCTGCGCGAGGCTTTTCCCGATCTGCCGGCCAGCCCCGACCCCAGTTCGGTGTTCCTCCATCTGCGCGAATTGCGCAACGCCTGGTAGGGATTTCCCCGATGACTGGCTGTATCGTTCGCGTGTTTGTCGCAATGCTTCTGGCGGCGGTCATCGGCGGCGGGCCCGGCGCACCGGTCTCGGCCGGCGGCGCCATAGCGAGCGACCCGCTGGCAGCCGAGGCCATGAAAATCCACGAACGGACTTTCACCATCGACTCCCACATCGATATCCCCTTCGTCTTCGGCAGCGACCTTGCGGATCCGGGACTCGACGGTACGTGGCAGGTCGATCTGCCCAAGCTTAGAGCCGGTGGGCTCGACGGCGGCTTTTTCGTCGTCTTTGTGGGTCAGAAAGAGCGCGACATCGACGCCTACGCCCGCGCTGTAATCGACGCGCAGATCAAGGTCGGGGCAATCCGGAGCATGGTCGAACGCTATCCGGAGCAGATTGGCCTTGCAACGACGGCCGCAGAAGCGCGCGCGATCCGCGCCGGCGGCAGACTGGTCGCGATGATAGGCATCGAAAATGGTTACGTGATTGGCGAAGACATTGCCCTGCTTGCACGTTACCGGGAGCTGGGTGCGCGATACATGACACTCACCCATAATGGCCACAACGCGATTGGCGATAGCGCCGCCCCGGACCTCGAACTCGGCGATGAGACACAAGAGCATGGCGGACTTTCGGGATTCGGGCGGGCGGTGATCGGTGAGATGAACCGACTCGGCATCGTGGTCGATATCTCCCATGTGGAGCGGCAGACAATGTTCGACGCCATCGCCATGTCGGCAGCACCGGTCATCGCGTCGCACTCCAATGCCCGGACATTGGTCGACAGCCCCCGCAACCTCGACGACGAGCAGCTTCGAGCCATCGCGGCAACAGATGGCGTCGTGCAAACGGTGGCCTATCCCAACTACGTCATCCAGATGCCGCCCGACCAGGTCAAGGCCGACTGGGCGTTCCACGAGGAGTGGGATCTGATCGATCATGCCGACTGGCGGGCGTGGGAGCTCGACGAGGAGCGCCGGCTGGCTTACGAAGCCGCCTACGCGGAGCTGATGAGCCGTTGGCCCGTGCCCTCAGTGGCCGACCTCGTCGATCACATCGACTATATGGTCAGGCTCATCGGCATCGACCATGTGGGACTCAGTTCCGATTTCGGCGGCGGCGGCATAGCGGGCTGGCGTCACGCGGGCGAAAGTTTCAACGTCACTCTTGAGCTGGTACGTCGGGGTTACTCGGAACCCGACATCGCGAAACTATGGGGTGGCAATCTGCTTCGTGTTTTGACCGAGGCCGAGCGCGTGGCCGCCGGGTTGCAAGAAGCCGACTAAGCCGCAAATTCCTCGCTCCACACCCAGTCGAGCCAGACGAACAGCGTCTCCAAATCTGCCCGCTCGACCGTCGCGCCCGCCCACAGGCGCAAGCCCGGCGGCGCGTCGCGGTAAGCGTTGATGTCGTAGGCAACGCCTTCCGCCGCGAGACGCTGGACCAGCGTCTTGACATGAGCCGCCTGATCGTCGGATGTCCTGGCGGCAAATGCGGGATCGATGATAGACAGACAAACCGAGGTACAGGACCGGGTCGCCGGATCGCGCGCGAGAAACTCGACCCACGGGGCACGCTCCACCCAGGCGGCGATTGCGGCGAGATTCTCCCGGCTTCGTACAATCAAGCTATCAAGACCGCCGATCTCTTCGGCCCAAGCGAGGCCGTCGAGCGCATCCTCAACGCACAGCATGGATGGCGTGTTTATCGTCGCGCCCTCGAATATGCTCTCGATCAGTTTGCCGCCCTTGGTCAGCCGGAAAACCTTCGGCCGGGGCCAGGGCGGATCGTAGCTCTCCAACCGCTCGACGGCCCGGGGGCCGAGCAAAAGCATGCCAAGTCCCGCCTCGCCGCCAAGCGCCTTCTGCCACGAGAAGGTAACCACATCGAGCTTCTCGAATGGCAGGTCCATGGCGAAAGCGGCCGAGGTCGCATCGCAAATCGTCAGACCTTCGCGATCCCCTGCTATCCATTCGCCATCGGGCAGCGCGACTCCCGATGTTGTTCCGTTCCAGACGAAGACGACGTCGTGGGCGGCATCGACCGCGCGCAGATCAGGCAATTCGCCGTAGTCGGCCTCGATCACCCGCGTATCTTTTAGTTCGAGCTGTGTGACGACGTCCGCGGCCCAGCCAGCTCCGAAGCTTTCCCAGACCAGCACGTCGACGGGCCGGGCGCCCAGCAGCGACCACAGCGCCATCTCGACGGCGCCGGTATCCGACGCCGGCACGATGCCGACGCGCCAGTCTGCCGGCACGCCGAGGACAGATCGCGTGCGTGAAATCAAGTTGCCGAGCCGTGCCTTGCCCTCTGTCGAACGATGAGAGCGGCCGACCAGGGCCGCGTCGAGCGCCGCGGATGTCCAGCCCGGGCGTTTCGCGCATGGCCCTGAGGAAAAACAAGGGTTTGCGGGACGTACGGCGGGCTTCATGGCTGAACGATCCGGGTCATCAAACGAAGGCGACAATCTATGAGCCCGCGGGCCACCAGGTCAATCGCACAGAAGACGCAGCGGAATCAAAGGATAATTTCGCCCTCGAGATAGAGCGCCGTACGGCCGACGAGACGCACCCGATCGCCCCGAAGCTCACAGACGAGCTCTCCGCCGCGAGCCGAGATTTGGCGTGCATCGAGCGTCGTCTTGCCGAATCGTTCGGCCCAATAAGGTGTCGAGACGCAATGGGCGGAGCCCGTCACGGGGTCCTCTGCGATACCTGCCTTGGGTGCAAAGAAACGCGAGACGAAATCACAGGCTTCGCCCGGAGCCGTCGCAATGACGCCGCGCCGGTCGAGCCGAAGCAGCGGCTCCGGGTCGGGCTTCAGCGCCGCGACCTCGGCCTCGCTTGCGAATACCGCGAGATAATCCATCTCGCCCAGCAGGGCCTCGGGTTCAACGCCGAGGCCGGCCACGAGATCGGCCGGCATTTCGCATGGTACGGGCGGAAGAGCGGGGAAATTCATGGCCAGCGCATCGCCCGCGCGGCTGACGGTCAGGGGTCCGCTCTTGGTCGAGAAGGTAACGGAGTCGCGCGCCGTATCGAGACAATCGAGCACCACATGACCCGACGCAAGCGTCGCATGGCCGCACAGATCGACCTCGACCGCGGGCGTGAACCAGCGGAGATCGAATCCTTCGCCGGTCGAAACGAAAAAAGCCGTTTCAGAAAGATTGTTCTCCATCGCGATGGCCTGCATCGTCCTGTCGTCGAGCCAGGACTCCAGCGGGCAAACGGCAGCCGGGTTGCCGGCGAAGATTTCGCTCGCAAAGGCGTCGATCTGAAAAAGGCGGAGCTTCATCCGCCATGATTGGCACTGCTCGTCGTAAACTGCAAGACCGTGGGATCGGTCTACCGGGAGAAAGCATTTTGTGTCGGCGCGCGCCACGCTATCATCGGCCCCGAACGGATGGCTCGATAGCCCGAAGGGAGGTGGCTGGGGGATGACTGTCCTATCAAGATCTGGGCGGCTGGTCCCTGGGATCGCCGGTGGCCTATTGCTTATCGCGATCTTCTTCGGCGGGATGACGCCGGCGCGTGCGGATTTCGAGGAGGGCTGGGCCGCGGCACGGGCAGGCGATCGGGAGACTGCCGTCGCGGAGTGGCTGCCGCTGGCAAGCCGAGGAGACGTCGACGTGCAGTACAACCTTGCGGTTCTGCTGGAGCAGGGCGTCGCAGGACCACCCGATCTTGACGCTGCCCGAGCTTGGTACCAAAAGGCGGCCGACCGCGGATTTCCGCCCGCGGCCTATCGACTCGCTCAGTATTACCGACACGGACTGGCCGGCGTGGCCGATCTCGCACGGGCGATCGAATACTACGTGCGGGCGGCCCAGGGTGGATTCGCGGACGCCCAGTTCGCCCTTGCGCTTGCTTACGAGCGCGGCGACGGCGTGCTGCAAGATTATGCGGATGCAGTGGAATGGTACCGCCGCGCCGCAGGGCAGGGCCTGATGAATGCGCAGTACAATCTGGCACTACTCTATGAAGCGGGGCTCGGCGTACCCAAGGATGTCAGTGCAGCCATCGTCTGGTACCGCCGCGCGGCGGATCAGGGCAGTGCCGATGCCGAAAACAACCTGGCCTATCTCTTCGAGCACGGCATCGGCGTCGGTCAGGACGCCGCCGTTGCAGTCCGTTGGTACCGGGAGGCGGCAGAACGGGGCCACGCGCTCGCACAGACCAATCTCGGGATCATGTACAACTACGGCCAGGGCGTGAGCCATGATTACCTTGCAGCGGCGCACTGGTATCGTCAGGCCGCGCAACAGGGCGAGCCGCTGGCGCAAAACAACCTTGCATTGATGTATGCCAACGGCCTGGGCGTCGATAAGGACTTTATCGAGGCCTACAAGTGGTTCGCGCTGGCCGCGCGGGGCACTGATGCCGACGTCGCAGCCGCTGCAGCGAAAAACCGCGACCGCCTTGCGGAGAGCATGGCACCCGAAGCCGTGTCTTGGGCGCGCAGCGTGGCTGATGACGCCGCGAGCAGCCAGACCGGCGCGCTGGCAGCGATCGCTCCAGCGGGCGGTGCCGACTTTCGTGAGACCCCGGAATTCGGGCAGCCGGTCGTAACGGTCCAGCGGCTGCTATCTGAATCGGGTAATTTCGAGGGCGCCGTCGACGGGATCGAAGGGCCCCTCACGTCCGAGGCCGTGCGCAATTACCAGACACAGCACGGCCTGAAGGTGACGGGAGTTATCGGCGCAGCACTTTTAAGCCATCTGACAGAGACGGGGGATTAATCCGTATCCCATTCGAATAGCAGCAATTTTGGGGAATCAGCGCCGTGAATGCAGGGCGCGGTGATTTAGAGCTGGAATACCCAAAATCAAGGCTGGAACGGGCTATATGTTGAGCCTATAGTGGCGCATTCTTAATGGCTGAAGGTAGGCGAAACGCCGAAGCCGGGTGGCTGTTCGCGCAACTGGCAGTCACGAGAGCAATTTCGGAAAACTTAGGAAAGTGAGCACGAGATGAACGAGTTGGCGAGAAACCTCAGTGTCGAGCAAATCGACGCCCAAACCGCAATCCATCCCTTTACGGAGATCAGAACGTTCTCGGAGAAAGGCTCCTGGGTGATTGAGGGTGGCAATGGCATATACATCAACGATAACAAAGGCGATACCTACATCGACGCGATGGCGTCGCTGTTTTGTGTGAACATCGGCTATGGCCGCACGGAAGTTGCCGACGCGATCGCCGAGCAAGCGCACAAGCTCAGCTATCACCACAATTTCGTCGGCAATTCGAACCTGGCCGAAATCGAATTGACCGACATGCTCGTGAACGAGCTTTTACCCGAACACATCAGCAAAGTGATGCTCGCGAGTTCGGGTTCCGAGGCGAATGATGCAAACTTCAAGTTCGCCTGGATGTACCATTACCTTCGGGGCAACAAGGAGAAGCGGAAAATCATCTCGCGCGAGGGCGGTTACCACGGCGTGACCTGCGCCGCCGCAAGCGCCTGTGGAATTCCGTACATGCATACAGGGTTCGGCCTTCCCATGGCCGAGTTCCAGGTCAAGGTCTCGAAGCCGCATTATTACTGGAACGGCGCACCGGGCGAGTCGGAACAGGACTATTCCAAGCGGCTTGCGAAGGAGCTGGACGAGACGATCGAGCGCGAAGGTGCTGATACGGTCGCCGCATTCATCGCCGAACCGATTCTCGGTGCCGGGGCATGTATCCACGCGCCGGACGGCTATTTCGACGAAATGATAAAGGTCTGCAAGAAGCACGATGTGCTGTTCATCGCCGACGAGGTGATCACCGGATTTGGCCGAACCGGCGCTTGGTTTGCGGCCGATCGCTACGGCTTCAAGCCCGACATGATGACGCTGTCCAAGGGCATCACCAGCGCCTATATGCCGCTCTCGGCCTCCGCGATTTCAGATGAGATCTGGCAGGTCCTCTATGACGGCATCCCGAGCGAAGAAATTCCGATGTTTGCCTCGGGTTCCACGGCGAGCGGCCACCAGATCGCGTGCGCGGCCGCGGTCGCAAATCTCAAGGTGATGCGCGACGAAGGCATGATCGAGAACGCCGATAAGACTGGCGCATATTTCAAGGGCCAGCTGGCGGAGCGTTTCGGCGATCATCCGCTGATGGGTGAGATCCGCGGCGATGGCCTGATGCTCGGGATCGAACTGGTTGCCGACAAGGAGACCAAGGAAGTGCTCAATCTCGAATGGGATTGCTCGCACCGCCTGTTCGATCTCTGCTTCGAGCAGAAACTGATCGCACGGGGTTTCTTCGGTGCGAACGCGCTTTCCTTTTCACCGCCTCTGTGTATCACGAAGGACGAGGTGGACGAAGTTTGCAACCGCTTGGAGAAAGGCCTCACAAGGCTGACCGACGAGCTCGTGGCCGACGGCCGCTGGACGCCCAAGGGCTAAGCGGCAAGCGGCATTCCGGTTGCCCGGACGGACGGCCGACCGCGTATCAAAAGGGCCGGTCCGGCACATGCAGGGCCGGCCTTTTCTCTTGAGAGGATGGCCGCTTCGACCGCTAGACGTACCGGGCAGGGCTGCCGCCGTCAGGCCGAATTCCCACTCGTAGCGCGCCCGTTGACGGACCGCCGCGACGCGACGCCGCCATCGATATCCTTGCGATCCACGCGATCTCTCCTGGCGCCAGTGTCGGCGGCGCACCGCAGGCCGGCGCAAAAGATAGGTCGCAGAGCGGCGAAATGCCACGGCTTTGATCGCCCTCAAATCGATCTGGAATACGCAACCGAATTGCGCAATAGTCTCGGGCAAGACCGCGGCGGGCGCTTCCACCCGGAATGCTCGTCGTTTGCCGTCGCAAACGCGACAGATTGGAGATGGGCAATGACCGACCACCCCGCACGCAACCTCCCCCTCGAGGAGATGGACAAGCAAAGCCACCTGCACCCCTACAGCTCACTTGCCGACAACCTGATCACCGGTCCGACAATCATGACCGAGGCCGACCGCATTACGCTGAAAGACAACCACGGCAACGAGTTCATCGACGCCATGGCGGCGCTTTGGTGCGTCAATATCGGCTACAGCCGGAGCGAAGTCGCGGACGCAGTCAATGAGCAGATGCGCAAGATGAGCTTCTTCCACAGCTTCGCCGCATCTTCTAACGAGCCGGCAATTCGTCTCGCTGATCGCCTGCTCGGCCTGTTGCCCTACAACATGAGCAAGGTTTTCTTCGGCAACACCGGTTCCGACGCGAACGACACGAATATCAAGTTCGTCTGGTACTACAACAACCTGCGCGGCAAGCCCGACAAGAAGAAGATCATCTCGCGCCAGCGGGGCTATCACGGTGTGACCATCGCGGCGTCCAGCCTGACCGGCCAGCCGCTGTTGCATAACGCCTTCAACCTGCCGATCGCCAACATCCTTCACACCCTGCCAAACCACTATTACCGGCAAGCGGAGCCGGGGATGAGTGAACTCGACTTCTCAAAACATCTCGCGGCGGAACTGGACGCGATGATCGAGCGTGAAGGCCCGGACACCGTGGCCGCCTTTATCGCGGAGCCGGTCATGGGCGCCGGTGGCGTGATTATTCCGCCCGAGGGTTATTTTACCGAGATCCAGAAGGTACTGGATCGGCACGACGTGCTGATGATCGCCGACGAAGTGATCTGCGGCTTCGGCCGGACGGGCAAATGGTTCGGCACCTACACCTTCGACATCAAACCGGACCTGATGACCATGGCCAAGGGTCTGACCAGCGCCTATATCCCGATGTCCGCCTCGGTCATCTCGGAGAAAGTCTGGGACGTGCTCGTCGAGGGTTCGCCTGAGATCGGTCCGTTCGGACATGGTTATACCTACGGTGCCCACCCCGTCGCGGCCGCCGCCGCGATGGCCAATATCGACATTCTCGAAGGCGAGGACCTGATCGGTAATTCCGAGCGCGTCGGCGCCTATCTGATGGCTCAGCTTCAGGACAAATTCGCCGATCATCCGCTAATCGGCGAGGTCCGGGGCCGGGGTCTCATCGCAGCTCTCGAATTCGTCAAGAACAAGGAAACCAAGGAAGAATTCGACGCGAGTGCGAAGATCGCCCCCCAGATGATCGCGGCCTGCATGGACGAGGGCTTGATCATTCGCGGCCTGCTGGGCACGAGCTCGACCGCCTTTTCGCCGCCTCTGGTGGTTTCGGAGTCAGATATTGACGAGATTCTGGACCGCTATGGCCGGGGGCTGGACAAGGTCACAGCTGACCTCAGGAGCGAAGGGCTCTGGGCTGGCTGACGCGCCTACCATCGGATCGCAAGACGGGGTCGGCCGAAGGCCGGCCCCGTTTTTTTATGCGGTGAGCGGTCAGCATTCTTATCCGACCACACGCACGAAAACGGGGCCCCGATCGCTCGAGGTCCCTCTTCTCCGTCGGCGGATGAACCGGGCTACATCATTCCCATGCCGCCCATGCCGCCCATGCCGCCCATGCCGCCCATACCACCCATACCACCCATACCCGGGGGCGGGCCGCCGGGGCCGCGACCCATTGGCGGAGGCGCGGGCGGCTCCTTGGGTACATCCGGCGCCTCGGTAATCATCGCCTCAGTGGTCAGCATGAAGCTGGCCACGGACGCGGCATCCTCGATCGCCACCCGCACGACCTTGGTCGGATCGATAATGCCCGCCTTGACGAGATCTTCGTAGACCGCGCTGTCGGCATTGAAGCCGACATTTGCGCCCTTCGCCTCGACGCATTTCTGAACCACTACCCAGCCGTGCTGGCCGGCATTCTCGGCAATCTGGCGCACCGGTTCCTGCAAGGCCTCGCGGACGATATTGACACCGACGCGCTGGTCTGCGTTGGCGACCTTCAGCTTGTCCAGAGCGTTGCGGGCCCTTAGAAGGGCAATGCCACCCCCGGGCAAAACGCCCTCGGCGATCGCCGCGCGAGTTGCGTTGAGCGCGTCATTGACCCGATCCTTACGCTCGCGAACTTCGGTCTCGGTCGTCCCGCCCACATTGATCACCGCGACGCCCGAGGACAACCGCGCCAAACGCTCGTTGAGCTTCTCGTAGTCGTAGCTTGCCTTGGTGATCTCCATTTCCTTACGAATTTCTTCGCAACGATCCTCGACCACCGACTTCTTGCCCTTGCCGCCGATGATCGCGCAGTCGTCCTTTCGCAGGATGATCTTGTCGGCCCGGCCAAACATGTCGAGGGTGACATTCTCGATCTTTTCACCCGCATCGGCGCTGATGTAATGAGCACCGGTCAGGAGCGCCATATCCTTTAGCGATTCCTTACGCCGATCGCCGAAGCCGGGGCCTTTCACGGCCGCACATTTCAACGCACCGTGAGCGTGGTTGGTCACCAGGGTTGCGAGCGCCTCGCCCTCAACATCCTCCGCGACGATCAGTAGCGGTTTCTTGGCCTTGATCACCATCTCGAGCAACGGAACGACGGACTGGACCGAATCGATCTTGCCCTCGTGGCAAAGGATCAACACGTCCTCGTGCTCACAAGTCATCTGCTTGCGATCGGTGACAAAATGGGACGACAGATAGCCGCGATCCCATTTCATGCCCTCGGTCAGCTTGATCTCGGTCTCGAGGCCCTTGCCTTCATCAACCGTGACCATGCCGTCGATCCCGACCGTCGTGATGGCTTCAGCAATCCAACTGCCGATTTCCTCATCATTGTTCGATGAAATCGTCGCAACCCGAGCGATCTCGCTGTCGTTCTTGATCGATCGGCTCCGCTTCTTCAGCTCCGCAACCACCGCATCGGTTGCAAGTTTGGCACCGCGCTGGACATCGACCGGATTCATTCCAGCCGCAACGGCCTTCACGCCTTCCTTGACGATGCAATGCGCCAGCACGATCGCGGTCGTCGTGCCATCGCCGGCAACGTCATTCGTCCGCATGGCGACATCGCGCATCATGCGCGCACCCATGTTCGCGAACTTCTCGTCGAGCTCGACTTCCTTGGCAACGGTGACCCCATCCTTGGTGACACGCAAGCCAAGGCTGAACGATTTGGTAAGCAACACATTGCGGCCCTTCGGCCCCAAGGTCACTTTGACCACGTCATTCAGAATATTGATCCCGTCGATCATGCGATCGCGGGCCTCCGCGGAATAGATGATGTCCTTCCAGGAATCGGCCATCTAGCGAATTCTCCCTTTCGTGCGGAACACTTAGCCGAGAACGGCGAGGATATCGTTCTCACGCACGATCAGCATGTCCTTGCCGTCGAGCTTGACTTCGGTTCCAGAAAACTTCCCATAAAGCACCCGGTCACCCGCCTTGACGGTGAGCTTGACCAGATTCCCCGTCTCGTCGCGCACGCCCGAACCAACGGACACGACTTTGCCCTCGCTCGGTTTTTCCTGCGCTGTGTCAGGGATGATGATACCGCCGACGGTCTTTTCTTCGCCTTCCAGCGGTTTAACCAGCACACGGTCATGAAGGGGTCTGAATTTCATCGCGACACTCCCACCAATCAGAGGCCCCCTTTGGGGCAAAATCCTTGGAATCTCCCAATTTTTCAGGGCTTGTTAGCACTCACCGCCCTTGAGTGCCAGTTATTTAGGAGAATGCGTGGCGCCTGTCAAGAACCAGGCGACTGAAATTATGCGATTTTTTAGCGTTAACAAGCCATTAGCCAATATGCGACTAGATTCTTGTAGGTTTTGCCGTGTCGAAGGAGCATTTCACAGCCATGTTGACGGTACCCGACGTGCTGACCCGCGAGGAAGTCCGCGAGATCACCGAGCAGCTCGCCGCGGGCGAGTTTGTTGACGGCTCGCTCACCGCGCGCAACGCGGCCACCAATCTCAAGATCAACCAGGAGCTTCAAACAAACGAAACCCGTAAGCGCCTGGCGACCAAAGTCGTCGAGGGATTGAACCGGAGCGAGATGATTCGCAACCACGCGTTTCCCAACCGGTTCTCCTACCCGATCTTTTCCCGCTACGGCGAAGGCATGTACTACGACTACCACACGGACAGCGCGATTCTGAATTGGGGTCATCCCAACGCGGTGCGCAGTGACATTTCGTGCACCGTGTTCCTAAACGAACCCGACGATTATGACGGCGGCGAACTCACCATCCATACCGGATCCGAGCCGATCCAACTCAAACTTCCGGCCGGCAGCGCGGCGCTTTACCCCACCTCCAATCTGCACCGGGTCGAAACCGTAAATCGGGGGGAACGTCTGGCCGCTATTCTTTGGATCCACAGCTATGTCCGGGACGAGAGCCAGAGCCAGGTTCTGGGCAAATGCAGCGAGCTTGCGGACCGCTTGCGCGCAAACGAACAAATCGAGGATTCAACGCTCGCCTCCAATGTGCTGCATGATTTGCTGCGCATGTGGGCAGAGACGTAAGACCCCTGCCCTAGCCCTCGAAAATCACGCCAGGATTGAGGATACCGCCAGGATCGAGGGCCTCTTTGAACCGGCGCATCAACCCAATCTCTTCCGGCGCCCGGCAAAGCGCCAGATAATCCCGCTTCATGACCCCGATACCGTGCTCGGCGCTGATGCTGCCCTCAGCCTCGGCGATCAGTCGATAGATTCGCTCCGCAAGCGGCTCGCCGTTGGCCCGGAACTCCGCTTCGGGCGTCTCGTTTCCCTGAACCATATTGACATGCAGATTGCCGTCGCCCAGATGTCCGTAGACTACGACCTGAATGCTACCGATTGATGCCCCGATGTCGTCCAGCGCGCCCAAAATATCCGGAATCCTGCCGGGCGGAACAGTCACGTCGAACTTGTGGGTCAGTCCCTCGTGCCCGATCGCTTCCGTGATGCCCTCGCGCAGCCGCCAGAAGCCCGCCGCCTGTTCGTTTGATTCGGCGATGAGCACGTCAGCTGCCAACCCTGCCTGGAATGTGTCGCCAAGCGACATCAGAAAGGCGTCCCGCGCCGCCGCGCCCGCCTCTGTCTCGCTCTCCACCAGAACGTAGGCCGGATAGGTTGCGTCGAATGGCTCGCGCACAGTTGGGTCATGGCGGAGAAGCAGGTCGAGCGGCGCACGCAAAAACATCTCAAGCGACGACAGGCCCACGACCCGCCCGCGGACATGGTCGAGAACTGCCGGCAGATTGTCCGCCGACGCCAGGCCCATGAGAGCGGTCTGCGCGCCCCGCGGCCGGGGATAGGTCTGGAGGACGAGCCGGGTGATCACGCCGAGGGTGCCCTCCGAGCCGATGAAAAGCTGCTTGAGGTCGTAGCCTGTATTGTTCTTGCGCAGCTTGTTAAGACCCGAGACGACGGTACCGTCAGCCATTACCGTCTCGATTCCGCGAATCTGTTCGCGAATGTGGCCGTAGCGGATGACCTTGATGCCCCCCGCGTTAGTTGCCGCCATGCCGCCCAACTGACAGGATCCCCGAGCACCGAGGTCGACTGGAAAAACCAGGTCATTTTCCGCAAGAAATTCGTGCAGGGTATCCAATACGACGCCAGCCTGGACCGTCACCGTGCCCGAAGCCGTATCATACTCCTCGATGGCGTTGAGTCGCGAAAGACTCAATACGACCTCGCCGTTCCGGGGCACCGAGCCACCGACTAGTCCCGTATTACCGCCCTGGGGCACAAGCGCAATGCGATTTTCATTGCAAGCGGCGAGCAACACGCTCACCTGCTCGATGCTGCGGGGTCGCACAACGAGCGGCGTGCTGCCGACGAATTTTTTCGACCAGTCGACCGCGTAGGGCAAGACATCAGCGGGGTCGGTTAGATAGAGACCCGGTTCGTCGAGCGTCCGCTGGAGGACCGCCAATGCATCGCTCATGCCTTGCAACCCCCTCGTTGCGGCCTAAACTTAGCGCCGCCGGAACCAAACTGCACTGCCGAAAGCCGTACCACCTGTGAACCCGACGATCCTGTTCCTCGACTTCGACGGTGTGGTCGCCGATAGCATGCCGGCAAAGACCCAAGCATTCGCCGCCGCCTTCGAGGGTCACGGTTTCGACGTAAACGCCATTATCGGCCTCTACCGGCGATATGCCGGCAGTGGCCGGGACCGGATCTTCGACCGAGTCTTCGAGAGTCTCGCGGGTCGGCCCATGATCAAGGCAGAACGTGACCGGGCCCGCACGATCTTCGAACGCCTCGAAGCCACCGCAAGCCCCGGACTTGCGCTGTTTGCGGGCGTGGCCGACTTTCTCGCCCGTCAGGCCGATAAGCGCGCGCTCGTCCTGGTGACGGGAACACCCCCGACCACGATCGATACTCTACTGAATGCACTCGGTGTCGCGTCCTACTTTTCTGCCGTCTACAGTGCAAGCCGCGCTCACCCCAAGGAAACGTGGATCGCCGAGGAGTTGGATGTCATGCGCATCGCACGCACCAAAGCCCTGTTCGTGGGTGACTCGCTGGTCGACATGACCGCCGCCGAAAGCGCCGGCGTGCCCTTCGTCGGCGTCGGCAACCCGGACTTCTTCGTCAGTGGCAACCCTGTGGCCGTGATCGATATGCTACCCGACCTGGACAGGATGCTTGACGATTGACCGCGACGACAGAGAACGACCGGCCCACCATGTTCGACGGGTTCGAGCGCAAGAGAATTACGGTTGACGGCGTATCGATCAATCTGGTGGTCGGCGGCGTTGGTCCGCCGGTCCTTTTGTTACATGGCTATCCCCAGACGCTCGCCATGTGGTACGCGGTCGCGCCACGACTGGCCGACAGATACACGGTCGCCGCCGCCGATCTCAGGGGTTACGGCGACAGCGACTCGCCGGCCGGCGGGACAGACCACGTCGCCTATTCAAAGCGGACAATGGCCAACGATCAGGTCGGCATCATGGACGCACTCGGATTCGAGCGCTTCGCCGTAATTGGCCACGATCGGGGCGGGCGTGTCGGCCATCGTCTGGCGCTTGATTATCCGGACCGGGTCGATCGGCTTGCCGTGCTCGACATCGTACCGACCCTCAAGGTCTTCACTGATCTCAACCAGGGGATCGCGACCGGCTATTACCACTGGTTCTTCTTGATCCAGGCCGAACCATTTCCCGAGCAGATGATCGGGTCCCAGCCCCTCTTTTACCTTCGTTGGTGCCTCGCACGCCTCGGCGGCAGCCTCGAAATGTTCGACACGCGCGCGCTCGCCGAGTATGAGCGCTGCTTTACGCCCGAGACGATCCACGCCTCCTGCGAGGATTATCGCGCGGCTGCCACGATCGACCTCGACCACGATCGGGCCGACCCGGAGGCCCGCGTCGTCTGCCCGACGCTTGCACTATGGGGCGAACGGGGGCGGATTGCCGCGTGGTACGACGTGCTCGCCTGCTGGCGGGAGCGCGCCGATGACGTCTCGGGCGAGCCGGTCGACGCCGGCCATTTCCTGGTCGAGGAACAACCGGCCGACGTCGCCGCCCGCCTTCTAGCGTTTCTCGAGACTTAACCCGGAATCCGGGCTTGCCGCGACGGGATCGTTGGTGGATCGTGCCCGCTCACTGCCCCGCTGAACCGAAGGTGAATCCACCGTGAACATCGTAATCTTGGGAGCCGGAATTGCCGGTGTCACGGCGGCCTATTTTCTGGCCAAGGACGGTCACGACGTCGTCGTCATCGACCGTCAGCCCGCCGCCGGATTAGAGGCCAGTTTTGCCAACGGCGGCCAGTTAGCGACCACGTCGGCCGGCCCGTGGGCCCGACCCGCCGCGCTAAAGACCGCGCTCAAGTCGCTCGGACGGGAGGATGCTCCGCTCATCATGCGGCTTCGCGCCGATCCCGCCATGTGGACCTGGTGCCTTCGCTTCCTGCGAAACTGTACGACCGCGCGCCTGGTCCGCAACACGGCACCTCTGCTGCGCCTTTCGCTTCACGCACGGGCCATGCTTGACGATCTGATCGCCGAGACGAATATCGATATCGCGCGGGAGAAGCGGGGTATTCTGGATCTGGTATACGACGCCCGCGCGTTGGAGCGCGAAGCCCGCCACGCCGGGAGCGAGACCTGCGAAGTGGTCGAAGCGGCCCGTTGCCTTGAGATCGAACCTGCACTTGCCGGCATCGCCGGCCGCTTCGCCGGCGGGCTTTACTTTCCGCAGGACCAGAGCGGCGATGCCTACCTCTTTACCACGGGCCTAGCCGACGCCTGCCTGGCGCTGGGGGTCGAATTCCGTTACGGCGTCGATGTCACTGGCATCGAGTCCCGGGGCGGACAGGTCGAACGCGTCAAGACCGTCGAGGGCGACATCGCGGCGGATTCCTATGTATTGAGCTTGGGCAGCTATAGTTCCCGCTTCGTCCGTCCACTTGGTCTGCGTCTGCCGATTTATCCCGTGAAGGGATATTCGGTGACTATCCCGACGACGGGATACAACGGTGCGCCCCGGGTGAGCATTTCAGACGAGTCCCGCAAAATCGTTATCTCACGCCTCGGCGACCGGCTGCGGGCTGCGGGAACGGCTGAGCTCGCGGGCTACGATGTCTCGGCAAATCCAGCCCGCAGCGGCGCGGTGCTCGACGCTCTGATGGCGATCTTCCCGAACGGGGGCGATGCCGCGAAAGCCGAATTCTGGACGGGGTTGCGTCCGATGACCCCCGACGGTGCACCGATCCTGGGACGTGCGCCGCTTTCAAACCTCTACCTCAACACAGGCCACGGCACGCTCGGGTGGACCACGGCTGCGGGCTCCGGCCAAATTCTGGCCGACATCATCGCGGGCCGCCCTCCGGTAGTCGATCTGACCGGCCTTACGCTTGAGCGATTCTAGGACAGCCTGGGTTCGCACCGTTCGCCTGTACGATTGCCCCGCCGCGACACTCCGCTAGAATGACGCCAAACCGCAATCAAAGGGAGAAACGGCGCCATGAGCGATCTCATTCGAATCGACCGTGCGCGGCTCGAGAGCCGCCTGGCGGAACTAGCCAAGATCGGCGCGACCGAGGCGGGCGGCGTCCATCGGCTCGCCTACACGGACGAGGACAAAAGGGGTCGGGATCTGTTCGTGAGCTGGTGTGAACAGGCCGGGCTCGTCGTGCGGGTCGACGAGATGGGCAACATCTTCGCGCGCCACGGCGACCCCGACGGGGCCGTGGTGTTTTCGGGCTCCCACCTCGATAGCCAGCCCAAGGGCGGCAAGTACGACGGCGCCTACGGCGTCCTCGGCGCACTCGAGGCGGTCGAGACCATCAAGGACTCGGGCTGCGCGCTCGCCCGCCCGGTCGAGGTTGTGGCCTGGAGCAACGAGGAAGGAAGCCGCTTTCCGCCAGCGATGATCGGATCGGGCGTCTTTGCAGGCCACTACACTCTCGATTATGCCTATTCGCGGGAAAGCCGAGACGGCTTGACCCAGGGCGACGAGATCGTGCGTATCGGCTACAAGGGCGACGTGCCCTGCAAACCAGGCCCGATGCACCGCTATTTCGAACTCCATATCGAGCAGGGGCCGGTCCTCGACTCGCTGGGCCTCAAGCTCGGCATCGTCGAGGGCGTCTACGGTCTCTATTGGTACGAGGTCAAGCTCTCGGGTCAGGCCAACCACGCCGGCTCAACGCCAATGGAGATGCGCCGCGACGCCCTGATGGCCGCCGCCGAGATCTTTCATATGGCCGAACGGATACCGGCTGAATTGGGGGAGGGCAACCGCTTGACCGTTGGCTATATCGAGGCCGTGCCGAATTCGGTCAACGTAATCCCCGGTGACGTCCTCTGCACCATCGACATTCGCTCCCAATCGCCGGAGACGCTGGACAAGATGGGCGAACGGGTCAAGGCGCTCGTCGCCGAAGTGACGGACCGTCGCAATATTGATCACGACATCTCGGAGCTTTCGGCCAATCCGATGGTCACGTTTGCGCCGGCCTGCCGCGATGTCGTGGCCGCCGCCGCCGAGGATCTCGACCTGCCCCACCAGCGGATGTATTCGGGCCCCGGCCACGATGCCGTCTGGGTTTCGACCGTGTGCGATACGGGCATGATCTTCGTGCCCAGCATCGACGGAATCAGTCACGCCGAGATCGAGGATACGGCGCCCGAAGACCTGACCGCCGGCGCCGACGTTCTCGCCAACGCCATGCTGCGAAGCGCCGAAATTTGAACCGGCGGCGCGTACCGCCCAGCACTGGGGATCAGCGCCGATGATGACGATCTTCCTGCTCGCCCTCGTGACTGCGACCTACGCGGGCTACAATCTGTTTATCAAGATCGCAGCCGACCACCTGCCGGCCACGACGACGTCGACGGTCCTTGCGACCCTCTCGATGCAGGTCATGACCTTTGTTCCGACGCTGTGCCTGTTTGGCATCCTCTACGCCCAGGGCGGCCACGTCTTCAAGATCAATTCGACCGTCATGATGTGGGCGATGATAGCAGGCCTGTGCATCGGCAGCGCCGAAGTCGCCTATTATTACCTGTTCTCGGGGCTCGGCGGCGGCAAGCCGATGCCCGCGAATGTCGTTGTGCCGATCGTCGTCTGCGGCACCGTCGTGATCACCGCCGTGGTCTCCTATTTCGCATTTCGGGAGAGCTTCTCCTGGCCCCAGATGCTGGGTTCGGCGCTGGTTATCGGCGGCGTCATTCTCGTTTTGCTGGGTCCGCGGTCGTGACGCGGACACGAACCGGAAGGGCATCGTGATCTGGGCGGATCTGGCGGCCGCCGCGGCGGCATTCTGGGTCTTGATCCTGCTGTTGCCGTGGCAACCCTGGCGCACCCGGGAAACGCTTGATGCTGAGCCCGCTGCTTCGTTCCCCGACCTGACGGATCTTACGATCCTCATCCCCGCGCGTAACGAGGCCCCTGTCATCGGCCAGACTCTGCTTGCCTTGAAGGGGCAAGGTGAAGGGCTCTGGATCGTGTTGATCGACGACCAATCGAACGACGGCACGGCCGCCGCCGCTGCCCGAGCGAGTAACGAAAACCTGGAAATCATACTAGGCGAAGCTCCGCCCGAGGGCTGGAACGGCAAGCTCTGGGCACTTGAACAGGGCCGTAACCGGGCCAACACGCCCTATATCATGCTGCTCGACGCCGACATCCGGCTGGAGCCCGGGACAATCGCCGCTCTTCGCGACAAGATGAACCAGGGGCAGCTCGGCTTTGTCTCGCTCATGGCGCGGTTACGGATGACGGGCCTGTGGGAAGTCCTGCTGATGCCTGCCTTCGTCTATTTTTTCAAGCTGCTTTACCCGTTTGCCCTGTCGAATGCGCGCTTCGCGCCCATCGCCGCCGGAGCGGGCGGCTGTGTCCTGCTCCAGACGGCAGCTCTCGAGCAGATTGGCGGTTTCGGAGCGGTCAAAGGTGCACTGATCGACGACTGTGCGCTCGCCAAGGCGGTCAAACGAGCCGGCTTTCGCACCTGGATTGGACTCACCCATTCGGCCGTGAGCCTACGACCCTACCCGCGTCTCGCCAACATCTGGAACATGGTCGCGCGCAACGCGTTTACACAGCTGCACTATTCGACTGCGCTGCTGGTCCTCGTCACCCTGATTTTCGTCGTAGGCTGCGCGATCCCGCCTCTCGCCCTGTTCGTATTCCCCGGCTTAGCGGCGACAGTACTCGGGGCCGCGGCGATCGCCGCAATGTCCGTGAGCTATGCGCCAACCCTTCGCTATTACGGCCTCTCGCCGCTAATCGGCCTGCTCTTTCCCTTGATTGGCGCTGTATATCTCACGATGACCTGGAGCTCGGCCACCCGCTACTGGCGGGGACAGCGCTCCCACTGGAAGGGACGGAGCTACAACCGGGATGACGGCAAGCCTTTTTAGCCGCCCTGCTAATTGTACCTGGATTCGAATTGCGCTAAGCCTAACTGTCGGCGCCCCAGCGCGCCAAAATGCCACACGGAGTGCGGCAAGAAAGCGATGACCAACGCGCTGTTCAAGCGCCTTGCCGAGGCCCATCGGAAAAAGGTGACAATCGTTGTGGGTGGCCAACCCGTCGATGCGTTGGCGGGCGATACGCTGCTGACCGCACTGCTTACCACGGGCACCCAGGTCCGCGAATCCGAATTCGGTGACGGGCCGCGTGCCGGCTTCTGCCTGATCGGGGCGTGTCAGGATTGCTGGGTCGAACTGGAAGACGGCGGCCGGGTGCGCGCCTGTGGCACATTCGTGATCGACGGCCTGCGAGTCCACCGCAAGCAGGGCACGCTGTGAGCCCGCCTCGCATCCTTGTCGTCGGTGCCGGCCCGGCAGGAATTTGCGCGGCTGCGACCCTTGCCGCCGCCGACCTTAAGCCGACGGTGATCGACGAGGCACCGCGGGGCGGCGGCCAGATCTATCGTCGGCCACCCCCTGAGTTTGTCCGCACAGCCGAAGATCTCTACGGTTTCGAAGCACCGAAAGCCGCGCGCCTGCACGCGACCTTCGACAGCCTCGGCGAGGCGATCGATTATCGGCCCGAGACCTTGGTCTGGAGCATCTGGAAAGGCGAGGCGTTTCTGCGCGGGCCCGAAGGCGGTTCGACACTCGGCTTTGACGCCGTCCTTCTTGCGACCGGGGCCATGGACCGGGTCATCCCATTCCCGGGTTGGACCACGCCCGGTGTCTACACTCTTGGCGCCGCACAGGTCGCATTCAAATATCAGGCCTGCGCCATCGGGTCGCGCGTCGCGCTGCTTGGCACGGGACCCCTCCTCTATCTGGTCGGTTATCAGTACGCGAAACACGGCGTGGACATCGCCGCGGTGCTCGAGACCGCTTCGTTCGGGGCAGGCTTCAAGGCACTGCCCGATCTAGTATTCGGCGGACGAACGTTCGTGAAGGGCCTCTATTACCAGGGTTGGCTTCACAGCCGAGGCATTCCGATTCATCGGGCGGTTACGCCCCTTGGTGCGGAGGGAGACGCGCGGCTAACGGGATTACGCTACCGCAGCCGCAGTGGAAAGCAGCGGCGCATCGCCTGCGATGCACTCGCCGTCGGTTACGGTCTCAAATCGGAAACCCAGCTCGCCGACTTGCTGGGCTGCCGGTTTGTTTTCGACATTCTTGGCCATCAATGGCTGCCGGAGATCGATTCGGACGGACGCTCGAGCGTGAAGGGCGTCTACCTCGCGGGCGACGGTGCCGGAATCGGCGGCGCAGACGCAGCCGAGCGTCGAGGCGAGTTGGCCGCACTCGCACTGATGGCGGATCACGGCCTAACGGTGTCGAGTCCGCGCGTCGTAGCGCTGCGCCGACAGCTTGCCCGGCTTCAGCGATTCCGACAAGGCTTGGAACGAGCCTTCCCCTTCCCGAAACAATTCATAAGCGAGCTCGCAGACGAGGTGCTGCTGTGCCGCTGTGAGGCCGTCGCAGCCGGCGAGTATCGGGCCGCTGCACGAGACTTGGCTGCGAACGAAATGAACCGTGCAAAGGCGCTCACCCGCGTCGGCATGGGACGCTGTCAGGGCCGGGTTTGTGGGCCGGCCGCAGCGGAAATTTTGGCCGCCGCGCTCGATCTGCCCACAGCGGATGTCAGCCGGCTGCGCGGACAGGCACCGGTCAAGCCTCTACCAATCGAACCGGTCGCGACATAATGCGGCTCGACACCGAAATCGCCGTCATCGGCGGCGGCATCGCGGGCTGTTCGGCGGCGCTCCATCTCGCCCGGCGCGACCTGCCGGTCGTGGTGCTCGAAAAGGGATTCGCCGGCGCTGGTGCCAGCGGTGTGAATTTTGGCGGTGTGCGGCGTAACGGCCGGCATATCGAGGAACTGTCTCTCGCCGCCCGGTCTTTCACCGACTATTGGCGCAAGCTCGCCGACTGGATCGGGACCGACTGCGAGTACGTGGAGACCGGCCACGTCAAATTTGCCCGCAATGACGACGAGTTGGCCGTGATGGATGCCTACGCAGAGGCTGCGGCCGATCATGATCTCGCCCTCGAGCGGCTGAACCGAAACGAGATCATGGAACGCTATGGCTGGCTTGGCGACGTCGCACATGCGGCCTATCGCTGCCCGACCGACGCTCAGGCCAACCCGCGCCTCGTCGGCCCTGCCTTCGCCCGGGCAGCACAGGCGGCGGGCGCCGATATCCGTGAAGAACAGACTGTCACCGCTGTCGAGCGGGTCGGTGATCATTTCGAACTCGGGACCATGGAAGGGCTGAGCGTACGCACCAACCGCCTGATCAACTGTTCGGGTGCCTCGGGCGGCCGCATTGCGGCCCTATTCGGGGATCACGTTCCGATCTCGCCTTTGGCACCCGAGATGATAGTGACCGAACCCGTCCCCTATTTCCTCAAGCCCGTTGTAGGCACGGTCGGCGCGTGGATCTACATTCGGCAGATACCCCGTGGCAATATCATCTTCGGCAACAGCGGCGGGGGCGAAGCGAATTTGGAAACCGGCCACGCGGACGTCAAACCTGTGGATACTCTGTCCAGCCTGGCGGGCGCCGTGCGTCTCGTCCCGGCAATCGCGAATGCCCATGTCATCCGAACCTGGACCGGACTGGATGGCATGACACCGGACGGGTTTCCCGTGATCGGCCGCAGCCAGACAACGCCGGATTTGTTTCACGCTGTCGGTTTTTCGGGTCACGGATTCCAGCTTGGCCCTGCGACGGGCGCCGTGCTGGCAGAGCTCGCCGAAGATGGAAGGACATCGACCGATATAAGCGCGCTCGACCTCGCGCGTTTCGACAAGAGTGAAGCCTAGCTGCTGACGCGAAGCATGACCTTACCGAAGTGTGTTCCTGAATCGAGGTAATGCATAGCCTCGATTCCATCGTCGAGCGAGAAGACCCAATCGATCACCGGCTCGATCGCATACTCGTCGATCATGGCAATCATCGCCCGGCATTCCTCGCTGCTCCCCATGGTGGTGCCGAGGATA
This sequence comes from Alphaproteobacteria bacterium, assembly GCA_965198325.1. Classification (GTDB taxonomy): domain Bacteria; phylum Pseudomonadota; class Alphaproteobacteria; order UBA828; family JAPUJA01; genus CBDAPE01. Next base: position 434,027 of record CBDAPE010000019.1, read on the forward strand.
GTGATCCAGTTGAGAAACAGATAAGGCAGGTCAATCTCGACGGCGTCGCCGCCCGTCGCGCCGAACACGGCAAGCCGCCCGCCGCGTCGCAAACAGGCAACAGATTGCGCCCAAGTCGGCGCGCCAACCGATTCGATCACCAGATCCGCGCCATCGCCCCCGGTGAATTCGCGAACTGCATCGCTCCATTCAGCCTCGCTCTCAAGCGCCAGGTCGGCGCCGAGCGCCATGGCCTTCGCCCGCTTGTCCGGACTTCGGGACGTAACGACGACCCGGGCACCAGCGGCTTTGGCAAGTTGAAGCGACATTATTGACGTACCAGCTCCGACACCGGTGATCACGACCGTCTCCCCCACCTGTAGCCGGCCCTCCGTAAACAGCGCGCGATAGGTCGTAACACCGACAAGTGCAAAGGCTGACGCCTGCTCCCACGTCAAGTGAGCCGGTTTGGGTTCGACGTTCTCACGGGGCAGGACGACGAATTCGGCGAACGTTCCGTCGCGGGGATAACCCAGAACCAACGTGCCATAGCCTTCATGCGGTGGCGCTTCCGTGGTACGGGGCCAGCCCAGCGACGGATTTACAATGACCTCCGCTCCGGGAGCTATATCCACGACACCCGCGCCCACCGTGCCGATGACACCGGCGCCGTCGGAACCCAGCACCGGAGCGGGCGCATAGAGATCCCGACCCAGACACGTCCAGATGTCCCGGTGATTCAGCGCGGCCGCCATGAGCCTGACGCGCACCTGGCCCGGGCCGGGTTCAGGAATATCGCGGTCGACGATTTTCAGCCCGTCGAGACCGCGCACGGTCTCGTGGATTATGCATTTTATGGAAAAGTCCCGCTATGCGAAGAGATCAAATTTCGAGAGCTGCCGGCCAATTTATTGATTGATTTGCTAGATATATCAATTTTGATCAATGTGCCGTTCGACGACAAGACGAAACCAGCGGTCTCCGACAGTGAGGCAGAACGGTTTGTTGTCCGTCTCGCACATCGGCACCTGGGCATCCGCCCGTGCCCAGTCCTCGGGCCGATCACGCCTGAAGAGTTGGCCCGGAGGTTGATCGAGCCAGCCCCGCATTCGGTCCGGCGCGGTCTCGAAATGGGGTTGAAACCCATAGGTTGTTTCACCCAATCGAAACACCTGAGATTCACAGGTTTCGCTTCGCATCAGGAGAACCGCGTCCTTCGGAATGTCGACCATATCAAAATGAAATTCCAGAACCTGATGGCCTGTTTCGGGAACGAAATTCACGACCGGATCAGCATGCGCCGCCGGGGTTGGCAGGAGTTGTACAAACCCTGATTCGGGCACCTCCATGGGCACAAGCCGGCTGCCATAGGTGAGCCCGATGAGCTGGGCCCCCAGACAAATGCCGAGGATTGGTTTTTGAGCCTCATGGAATCGATAGATCAGGTCCATCGAACGGCCGAGATGGGGATAGGTCTGCACGTCATCGGCGTGCATTTCACCACCCATGACGATGAGCCCGTCATAGCCCCCGTCCGTCTGGGGCAGAACATCGCCCTCCAGAGGCGCGAGAGTATCGATCGAAGCACCATGAGCCGCCGCGCACTGCTCGAGATAGATGCCAGGGGGATCCCAGAAGTAGTTCTGAATTGCGAGCACCTTCATCACCGTGCCCGCTTGACGGCCAGAGCAAACCAGCGGTCCGCGAACGTCATGGTCAGCGGTTCGTGGTTTTCATCGCAAAGATGGATTTCGGCAGCAAGTTCCGCCCATGTGTCCGGAATTCGCTGGCGGTAGTTAACGCCGGGTCCCGTATGTAGCCAGGTGCCAAAGCTTTCTGTCGTCGCCTCGATATGCGGCTGGAAGCCATAGGTCGTCTCATTCAACCGAAACGCTTGGTTCTCGTAATTGTCCCCGCGCATGAGGTGAATTGCGCCCTTTGGCAAATCGAAGGTATCGCGATGGAATTGGAGCAGTCGGACACCGTCGTCGGAAATCGTCGGCAGCAGCGGATCATGGTAGGCGTCGGCTGTGGGGTAGATGCGATGAAAACCCCTTTCAGGCTCCGCTCCCTCGTAGCAACGGGCACCGAATGCGCGAGCAATCATCTGAGCACCCAAACAGATTCCGAGGATCGGCTTGGCTGCGTCGTGGAACCGGCGGATCAGTGCCGCCGCAGCCTGGAGAAATTCATCGGCTTCGACGTTGTAGGCGCTCTGCGGCCCACCAAGCATGACGAGTCCGCAATGGCCGGTATCGTCGCTCGGTAGCCCGTCGCCATCAGGCGGGGTGCGAGCATCGATCGCTACCCCCCGGCGCGCCGCGCAGGTCTCGAGTAGCGCGCCCGGCGGGTCCCACGCATCGGCGAGGATTGCCAGAACTTTCACGACGGCGGCTCGTCGGATGGGCTCGACGCCCGCTTAGCCCTCATATTGGCGCCAACTGGGCGCCCGCCCGTTCAATCCAACCATGGGCACGCCGGTCATGAGCGAAACGTCGTGGGTCAGGGCCCGCAAATCGTGAGGATCGAGATCGCATACCCGATTCTTGCCACAGGCCCGTGCAAAAAGCTGGATTTCCATGGTCATCGCATTGAGGTAGTTGGCGACCTGCTCGGCGCCCTCTTCCGGGTCGAGCCGGGCGACCAACTTGGGCAGCTGGGTCGTGATGCCGACCGGACAGAGGCCGGTATGACAGTGACAGCACTCGTAGGGAGTCGTACCCAGACGTTCATAATCCTCTATATAGATCGGCCGATGGCAGTTGAGCGCGATGATGACGGCGGATCCGAGATAGACGGCGTCAGCGCCCAGCGCGATGCATTTCGCCGCATCGGCGCCATTCTTGATTCCGCCGCCCACGATCAGCTTGATCTCGTCCTTCATGCCGAGATCGTGCAGCGCCTCCGCGGCCTCCGCGATCGCCGCGACGGTCGGTACGCCGGTATGATCGAGCTGAATTTTCGGCGATGCCGCGGTACCGCCTTCCATGCCGTCGAACACCACCGCATCAACTCCGGCGCGTACGGCAAGCCGCACGTCGTCGTAGGTCCGAGAGGCACCCACCTTGACCGAGACTGGAACTTCGTAGTTCGTCGCTTCGCGGATTTGCTCGAGTTTGGTCGGCAAGTCGTCTGCACCCATCCAGTCGGGATGACGGCACGGGCTGCGCTGGTCAACACCCTTTGGCAACGTCCTCATCTCGGCGACCTCGTCGGAAACCTTCAGGCCCAGCAACACGCCGCCCGTGCCCGGTTTGGCGCCCTGGCTTACGACAATCTCGATCATGTCTGCCTTACGCATGTCATAGGGATTCAGGCCGTAGCGGCTCGGCAGGTATTGATAGACGAGTTTCGAGGAATGCTTGCGCTCCTCGGGATGCATGCCGCCTTCGCCCGTGCAGGTCGAAATTCCACAACGCGTCGCTGCCATGCCAAGGGCTCGCTTTGCATTGACCGACAGGGCACCGAAGCTCATCCCCGCAATCATGATAGGACGCTCGAGAACGAGCGGGCGCTTGACTCGCCCCTCGCCGATGACCACCGTCGAGTCGCATTTCTCGCGGTAGCCCTCCAGCGCTGCGCGCGAAAGGCCACCCGGCGTGAACACGAGATCGTCGAATGAGGGCAGGTCGCGCCGCTTGGTCGCCTGCCCTCGGATCTGGTAGCGCCCGAGGTCCGCCTTTTCCTGAATCTCCTCAATAACATCGGGAGACCAGACGCCGGAATATTGCTCGGGTTTTACAAAACCTCCTTCCATGCCTCGAATTCCTTTTTATCGAAATGATGAAGTGTCCCGTCGCATTCGAGCTTTTTGAAGCCGGCCGGCATCGGAATGCCGTAGCTGTCGAGCAGCATCCCGATCTCGTCAAGCTCATCCGCCGAAGGGTCGGATACTTTGACCCCGTTGCCGATTTCACGGATCGAGCCGCCCACATAGATTTCGCCGTCATACATCGAATCACCGATTGAGGACGCTGTATCGCCGCACACGATGATCCGACCCGACTGCATCATGAAACCAGTCATATAGCCCGCATCACCACCGATGATGAGGTCGCCCCATTTCTGTCCGATGCCTGATCGCGGTCCCGCGCTGCCCTTGACCACCACGCGTCCGCCTCGCAGCGAAGGCGCCGCAGACGAGGCCGCGTTGCCGTGGACCACGACCTCGCCGTCCATCAGATTGTCGCCCACGCCCCAGCCGGCACTGCCGTGAATCTCGGCGGTGACGCGATCGCACAGGCTCACGGCGTAATAGCCGACATGGCCGCGAAAGACGAAGTGAATAGGATCCGTAATCGCAACGGCGAGGTTGTGCCGCGCCTGTGGCTCCAGAATCTCGACTGATCCGGCCCCGTCGGCCGCTGTCCGGCGGAAAAAGCAATTAATCTCGTTCGTTGACTTATCAACGCAATCAATCGTCCGGACGGCGCTCAGATCTCCCATACCATAACCTCCCCAGCGCCCGGCTCGCGTACGTCGATATCGCCCTGCACGCCTTCGCGCACCGCCCAACTGTCGGAGGCGAGGCAAACCATGTCGTCGTTCTCGGCAATGACCATCGGCTTGAAGCCGTATTGATCCTTGACCAAGCCGAAGTGGCTATCGGTCACGACAACATTGGTGAACGAGCCGTCGATGATCTGGACGGAAGCCTTCAGCGCCTCCTCGAAGCTCTTGCCCTGCGCCATCTCGTCAACTACGACCACGCCGACCACCTCGGAATCGTTACCTGAGGTAAAGCTATAGCCCTTGGTCTCGTAGTAGCGGCGCAGACGATGGTAGTTCGTGATGTGGCCGTTGTGCATGATCGCAATATCGCGCCAACCGCGCGCCGAAAGCGGTTGGGCATGCGAGAAGTCCACACGGCTTTCTGTCGCATTTCGCACGAGGCCCATGGCGACCGGTCCATCGTAGCTCGTCAGGTGAAACTTGGCCTCGAGACGATCGACGGTGCCGATATATTTGATCACCTCGACATGGGTCCCGATATTGGCCACCGAGACGCAGCCGTCGAGGTCATCGATACCGGCGACGAGATCCGCATCGGTGCCGGAATATTCGATGACCGCACGGACATAGCCGTCAGTATCGGTCACCGATTCGACACGCCCGACCTCGTCGAGATGCTCGACAATGCGTGGGCCCCAGCCGCTCTCCTCGTAATTGACCGAGATGAAAAGGAGGTCTTCCTGGTTGGGTTGCCAGAGCGCAACGCCCGTGGAATCACGGCCCCGCCGGTTGATGCTCTCGAGAATCCGATAGGCGACTTCGCCGGTCTTCTGGTCCCGGTCAACCGTCTTGAAATAGATGCCGCCGATGCCGCACATCCCAGACCTCCACTTAAACCGTTACCGTACGTTCGGCGACGGGGAGTCGAACCACCAGCCTATTTGGGCGCGCGGTTCGCGCCGGCCTTCTTGTCGAATTGCGACCACGGTATCATCGCGTCGATCCAGGCGTTGATCCGATCCATCGCAACCATGGTCGCCTCGCAGACCTGCACGAACTCGGCGTTGTTCTTGGGCCCGCGGGATTCGAAATAGCGCGCCAGCGCCTCGACGAGCTTCACCGTATCTGTCAGGTTCCACTTGGCAAGCCGCCCCTGATGGCGGCGCAGCAGCGCCGCAGCGGCCGTGTTGAGCTGTCCCAGGGGCATTTTGCGTGCCAAGGCGAGTTCGCGCATGACCTGGATGTTTTCGCCCAGCCAGAACGTATTGAAATTAGCATAGAGCACGCAGGGCATGTTGCCCATTGGCGGCAAGCTGTGACGACGCAGACGCTTGATGTCCGCAGTTTCCTTGTCCCACGACGCTGCCAGGCTGCGGTTGAGCTTGCCCAGCATCGCTTTCGTCTTGGGTGAGACGGTCCCTGCGCCCGAGTGCGCAGGCGCACGCTTTGCGGCGGTCCGCCTGGCGGGAGTTCCGTGCCCCATGGATTTACGTTTCGACGTCGTCTTCTTTGATTTGGTTGCCATGCTCCCGTCCTCCTTAGGCCATCTTGAGGGTAGTCTTGATCGGACCCTCGCGAAGAATTTTGCGGCCCGCAGGCTTCAGGTGCTGCAGACCCTCGGTGATCTTCGCGAACACGCTGACCTTTCCGAACGGCTTGGTATCGCCATAAAAAATGCAGATCGTCTGGCGACCCGGGTAAAACCCAATGTCGCCGGGCTTGACGTTGAGGATCTCGTTTTCCGGATTGCAGAAGAACGGCACCATGACGATCAATTCCTCGCCGGCGAATTTGGCGTGGGTTGAAAACACTTTGCCCGGTAACGACTTCTCGAATGCCGCAGTGACATTCGGTGCTTTCTTGTCGAGGAGATCGGCGACAACCTTCTTGCCGTTGATCTGCATGACGAATTGTTTGGTCATCCGTAAACTCCTTGTTCCGTAACTGATCTCGTCCACCGTTAAGGCCACGCTCCGCGCAGCCGGAAAGTTAGCTCGCTTGCCGCCTGCGCAGCAACACCAGGAAGAAAAATCCCCCAAAAGTCAGCACCGCCACCGCCCCGATCAGGAGCGAGCCGATGGCGGGGATCATCGGTGTATAGGCCGCAATCATCTTGCCGAATATCCATTCGGGCAAGGTCGAATCCGCCCCTGTCGTAAATGCCGAGAGCGGGAAGTTGCCCCACGACAGCAGGAATCCCCACAGGCCGCCAGATATGACGCCCGGCGCCAGCACCGGTAACGTGACCTCCTTGTAGACTTGCCAGCGTTTCGCCCCAAGATCGTAGGCTGCCTCCTCCATCGAGGCGTCGAAACCGTACATCTGGATCGAGACCACGAGAATGACAATCGGCACGATCCACACAAGATGCGCGAGAACGGCCGTCCACCAGTTGGGGATCACACCCACATAGGTGTACCAGAGCAGAAGCGCCAATCCGAGCACCGCCTGGGGGAAGAAGAGCGGCAACAGGATCATTTTTTGATAAATCTTGCGGCCCCTCCAATCGTAGCGCACGAAGGCCAACGCTCCCATGAAACCCAGAACGATAGCGAAGCCCGCGACGACCCCGCCGATCAAGAGCGAGTTGCTCAGGAAGCCCTCGACCGCCGGGGAGGCAAATGTCTTGTCGTACCACTTCGTGGTGACGTTGCTGTAGGGGAACTTGAAGAAACGCGACTTGCTGAATGAGGCCAATATGACGCAGATGATCGGCGCATAGATGAACAGCACGAGAAACCCCGTCCAACCACCTATCAGCCATTTCATCCAGCGCGGGGTCTCCACCGCTATTTTCTCCCCAACAGTGCGTCGAGGTCGAGCCGGCCCATCACGATGGTCACGATCACAGCGGTCAGTCCGATCACGACGGTCGCCAATGCTGAGCCCATCGGCCAATTCTGCGCGAAGGTGAATTCATGCTGGATCTCGTTGGCGATGGTAATGATCGCCATACCGCCCAGAACCTTGGCCTCGGAGATCGCCCCGACGGCCAGGATGAAGCTGATCATACTGCCGACCAGGATTCCCGGCATGGCGATCGGGATCTCGATTTCACGGAAGATCTGAAAGCGCGAGGCACCAAGGTCACGTGCCGATTCGACGAGATCCTTCGGGATCATCGCGATGCCGAGTGTCATCGGAAACAGTACGAATGGCAGGTATGTGTAGACCAACCCGAAGACGATGGAGGCAGGCGTATACAGCAGGGTTCCGATGTCCTCGGCGCCAAACAGTTCCCTGAGGATACCAGCCAGAACTCCTGATTTCGGCAGGTGGAAGAGGAACCAGCCGAACAGGCGGACATTCTCGGAGACGAACAGGGGCATGAGGAAGAGGAAGGTGATAACGATCGACCATTTGCCGAACAACTTGGCCAAGCCATAGGCCGTCGGGTAGCAGACGACGAGCAGGATTGCGACGGTCACGGCCGCCATGCCAAACGACCAGAGAAACGAGATGTAGAACGTCTCGCTGAAGATTCGTTCGAAATTTTCGAGCGTCCAAGTGCCTTGGTAACCGAATGTGCGGTCGGGTAGAAAGCTGAATTCGAGGACAATGATCAACGGTGCGAGGAATCCGATCGCGAAGAGAATGACGACGGGCAAAGCGTTGACCGCACCGGGCTGGCGGAACCAATCGACAAGGCGCCGCCCCATTCCCGGCGGTGCGATCACGGCGGGTAGTGGTTGGGTGTCGCGCTCCGCCATACTGTGGTCCGCTTCGCTCATCAGTCCGATACCAGAACGCTGTCCTTCGCGTCCCAGCCGATCGTCACCTCGTCGTTCAGCGCGCCCCAGTAGGCCTGCTCCCGAAGCTTCTCGACCGTGAACATCTCGTCGCCCACCCGCACGTGGTACTGAACCCGCGAGCCCAGCGCATATTCGTTGTACAATATCCCCTGTATCCGGTTCTCCGCCTCCTCCGGTGTGCGCAAAAACCGGACCGATTCCGGCCGGATCACCATATGGCCCCGTTCAAACCCCGACGGCTTGTCCGCCGGCGCCGTCACCGTGATCCCGTAACCCGGCGCCTCCAAATCATCGCCACCCTTCGCCGCAACCTCGATCACGTTCACCTCGCCCATGAACTGCGACACAAACCGGCTCTGCGGCCGCGTGTAGATATCGTTCGGCGTCCCGATCTGGATGATCTGGCCCTCCCGCATGATCCCGATCCGGTCCGACATCACCATCGCCTCCTCCAGCGAGTGCGTGATGTACATGAACGTCTTCCCCGTCTCCCGGTGAAGGTCCTTCAGCTCGACCTCCAAAAGCTTACGCAGACGGTAGTCGATCGCCGACAAGGGTTCGTCGAAAAACAGAATCTCCGGGTCCGAGGCCAGGGCCCGCGCCAGCGCCACACGCTGACGCTCGCCGCCCGAGCACTTCGTCACGTTCTTGCCGTAGTAGTCCGTCGGCAGCTGCAACATATCCAGAAGCTCCATCGCACGCGCCTTGCGCTTCGCCCGCGACATGCCCCGCATCTTCAGTGAAAACTCGATGTTCTGGCCCACCGTCTGGTGATGAAACAGCGCCAGAGACTGAAACACCATGCAGCTCGGGCGCTTGTTCGCCGGAACGTCGGTGATCCGCTCGCCCCGCAGCAGCACATCGCCAGCCGTCGGACGTTCCAGCCCCCCCAGAATCCTCAGCAGCGTCGTCTTGCCCGATCCAGACGGACCCACAATCGTGAAAAACTCACCCTCTTGAATGTCCAGACTCACATCGTTCACAGCCGTCAACTTCCCAAACTGCTTCGTGATGTGAGACATCCGCAGAAACGCTCCCGCTTCAGACATCTCAGGAATTCTCCCCTTCGCTCAGCGTTGCCGAGCAACCTTGGCTGGTTCTATCGTTCCTCCGAGGTGGCGGCGATCGGCCCTAGATCATAGCCGAAGCAACTTGCCGTCAGGCCTGGGCGAACTCAAGGCAAATTCGCCCGTCACCGATATTTCAGCGACGAACTCTTATTCCGCCGCCTGAAACGATGGACGCCGGCTCCAGGGTATCGACCCGAAACCGGCGTCCTCGTCTTCTCCAGGAAGTCTCGACAACCGCCCGGCCGGTAGCCTTAAACGCTCTCGCGTTCACGCTTGGCTGAGGTGTAAATGTCAAACATCTGGTCGTAGTTCGGATTGATGTACATGTCGAAGGAGTGATCGAACTCCCACTGCAACCCGTCCGCCTGGACAGCGTTGAGGTTCTCAGGCGCCCAGTGCTTCATGCATTCGGGGTCGGACATCTGCGCGACATTGGTCATGCCGTCTTCATCCTGACCGATGATCGCCGAAAGCTCGGGGCTCAGACAGTACTCAAGGAAGTCCTCGGCCCGGCCGGTTGGATCGACTCCGTTATTGACGACCGAAGTGATCTCGATCCACATGATGCCGCCCTTGCCGTCGACGGGACCGCTCTCGGGTACGGTGCCCCAGAAGTTGTTGTAGCCTTCGAGGCGCGGCGTCGACGTCGTGTATGAACTGCCGCTTACATAGGCGTCGATCTCGCCGTTCAACATCGCGTTGTTGAGCAGAAAATAGTCGTCCGAAAGGATGGCCGAGTTGTTAAACCACAGGCGGCTGGTCTTCTCAAACGCAGCCAGATCGCTTTCCGACTTCTCCGCGTAGGGGTTCAAGCCGGCACCCAGGCACATGTGACTGATGTTCCAGTTGTCCCACGTCAGAACCGCCATGCGGTCCTTCAGTCCGTCGAAGAGGGCCCAGCCCTCGCTCTCGGCAGTGCGCCGGGAAATCTTGTCGGTATTCACCACATAAGTGAACGTGCCGATGCGCTGGACGATGCCAAGCATCTCCTTGAACTCGAGATCCATGGCCCACTTGTAGGGATGGTGAAACTCCTTGAAAACCTTGTCGCCCTCGTAGTAAGGACGAAAGCGTTCGGTGTTGAGCGGCACGATTGTGCCCTCGGGATACATCCACTCCCGGGCCCAAGGATTGTTGAGATTGATGATGTGCCAAATGTCCTTCTCGCCGGCTCGCAAACGGTTCACCGCGTCCGGATCCGAGGTCAACAGCTCGTATGTAACCGAGGTGTCGAACTCGTCAGCGAAACGGCTCGTCACCGGATCCGAGCTGTAGCCGCTCCAGACAAAAATCTTGAGTTCGTCATCCCTTGCAACTGCGCCTCTGGGTAGGAGTGAGCTTCCACCAAGTGCCGCAGCCCCGGCTCCCACACCCTTGAACAGGTCGCGTCGGGAAATTTTGAGATTCGCCATGCTTACCTCCCTCTGTATCGGACGCGCTTGATCGCGTCCAGTGTGGCCATATGGAATTTTCTCCCGGGTTTCGATTCCATAGGCAAACCCAAGCTGTTGTCGCCATTCTGCTATGGCAAATTATGAATTGCAATAAAAGGGCCTGTAAAGGACCGACCATTGGCCCTTTTTGCCAACTGCCTCAAATTCGGTGAAAATTTCCCTGATGGGTCTTCTTGGAACGACCGACCCGGCGACTCGCGAACATGTGACGGAGCTTGTGCCGAGACAACCTAGTCGCGGCGTTTGCGACGCCAGTAGAGGAGCAAGAAATAACCGCCGAACATGACGATCATCGACCCCACCACCGACATCGCACCGATCGTCGTGATCATCGGCGTATAGGCCACAGTCATCTTTGAGAACAGCCATTCGGGCACGGTCGAATCCGCGCCGCTGGTAAAGGCCGAGAGCGGGAAGTTGCCCCACGACAGGAGGAACGCGAACAACCCGCCCGCGAACAGCCCGGGAGCGAGCGCCGGGAACGTTACCTCGCGCAAGACCTGCCAGCGATTAGCGCCAAGGTCATAGGCCGCCTCCTCCATCGACGCGTCGAAACCATAGATCTGAATCGAGATCACCAGGGTAACGATGGGCACGATCCAGACGAGATGAGCAAATGCCGCCGTATGCCAGGACGGGATGATGCCAAGGAACGTGAACCACTGAAGCAGCGCGAGGCCGAGTACGGCCTGGGGAAAGAAGATCGGCAGCAGGATGAGCTTCTGGTAAATCGACTGCCCCTTCCAGTCGAAGCGTGCAAACGCGAGGGCGCCGAAGAATCCGAGCACGATAGCGATGACCGCCACCACCGCCGCCACCTTTATGGAGGTCAGGTGAATGGCGGTCGTGATGTAGGCATCGAAGGTGTCGTGATACCAGTTGAAATCGAACTTATTGATCGGAAATCGGAAATAGCGGCTCTTGTTGAACGACGCCAAGCCGACGCTCAACATCGGGATATAGAGAAATACGACGATCGCCAGCGCCCAGACCATCAGCAACGAACGAACCCAGGGTTTGGTGTCCGGGTTCATCGCTATTTCCTGCCCAGCAGCCGATCGAGATCGAGCCGGCGCATGACGAAATAGACGAGAATTCCTGTCAGCAGGATGACGAGCATGGCAAGCGCGGAGCCGCGCGGCCAATTCTGGGCATAGGTGAATTCTTTACGGATATCGTCAGCGATCACGACGATATTCTGGCCGCCCAGCACATTCGCTTCGGAAAGGGCACCGACAGAAAGAATAAAGGTCAGGAGACCACCGATCATGATTCCCGGCATGGCGATCGGGACCTCGATCTCGCGCACGATCTGCCAGCGGCTCGCTCCCAAGTCCCGCGCCGCATCGACCAGATCCTTCGGGACCATCGCCATGCCGAGCACCATCGGGAACAGCATGAAGGGCAGATAGACGTAGACCAGACCGAACAAAATCGTGCCCGGGGTGTAAAGCAAGGTCCCGGGGTCCAGCCCAAACAGCGTCTTCATGGTCCCGGCGAGAATTCCCCCGCCCTTGATCAGAAACAGCGTCCAACCGAACAGGCGGACGTTCTCGGAGACGAATAGCGGCAGCACCACGAAAAGCGTGATCGGCGCCGCCCATTTGCCGAATACCTTCGCCAGGCCGTAGGCGATCGGGTAGCACCCGAAGAACAGGCAGAAGACTGCGACCGAGGCGAGGCCGAACGACCACAGGAAGGTGATGTAGTAACTCCCGGTGATGATGTAGACGTAGTTGGAGACCGTCCAGTCGCCCTCGAAACCGAAGGTTCGTTCCGGAATGAAGCTGAACGCCCCGACAATCAGGAGCGGACCGATGAACCCGATCAGAAAAAAGATCAAGGTCGGCGTCGCGCACAACACCCCCGCGCTCTTGAACCAGCCAAAAATTCTCTGACCCAGGCCGAACGTGATCACGGCGGGTAGTGGTTGGGTGTCGCGCTCCGCCATACTGTGGTCCGCTTCGCTCATCAGTCCGATACCAGAACGCTGTCCTTCGCGTCCCAGCCGATCGTCACCTCGTCGTTCAGCGCGCCCCAGTAGGCCTGCTCCCGAAGCTTCTCGACCGTGAACATCTCGTCGCCCACCCGCACGTGGTACTGAACCCGCGAGCCCAGCGCATATTCGTTGTACAATATCCCCTGTATCCGGTTCTCCGCCTCCTCCGGTGTGCGCAAAAACCGGACCGATTCCGGCCGGATCACCATATGGCCCCGTTCAAACCCCGACGGCTTGTCCGCCGGCGCCGTCACCGTGATCCCGTAACCCGGCGCCTCCAAATCATCGCCACCCTTCGCCGCAACCTCGATCACGTTCACCTCGCCCATGAACTGCGACACAAACCGGCTCTGCGGCCGCGTGTAGATATCGTTCGGCGTCCCGATCTGGATGATCTGGCCCTCCCGCATGATCCCGATCCGGTCCGACATCACCATCGCCTCCTCCAGCGAGTGCGTGATGTACATGAACGTCTTCCCCGTCTCCCGGTGAAGGTCCTTCAGCTCGACCTCCAAAAGCTTACGCAGACGGTAGTCGATCGCCGACAAGGGTTCGTCGAAAAACAGAATCTCCGGGTCCGAGGCCAGGGCCCGCGCCAGCGCCACACGCTGACGCTCGCCGCCCGAGCACTTCGTCACGTTCTTGCCGTAGTAGTCCGTCGGCAGCTGCAACATATCCAGAAGCTCCATCGCACGCGCCTTGCGCTTCGCCCGCGACATGCCCCGCATCTTCAGTGAAAACTCGATGTTCTGGCCCACCGTCCGGTGATGAAACAGCGCCAGAGACTGAAACACCATGCAGCTCGGGCGCTTGTTCGCCGGAACGTCGGTGATCCGCTCGCCCCGCAGCAGCACATCGCCAGCCGTCGGACGTTCCAGCCCCCCCAGAATCCTCAGCAGCGTCGTCTTGCCCGATCCAGACGGACCCACAATCGTGAAAAACTCACCCTCTTGAATGTCCAGACTCACATCGTTCACAGCCGTCAACTTCCCAAACTGCTTCGTGATGTGAGACATCCGCAGAAACGCTCCCGCTTCAGACATCGGCCCAGTCCTCCAGTCGTTGGCCCGCCGTTGACATGCTACGCGATCGCGCAGGCAGAGGGCTTCAGCGATCTTCGAATCCGTTGCGGCGCGTCCACCGGCTCAACAGGTAAAAGCCGCGCGGACCTTCCGATCCGCGCGACCCATCCCCGACCTTCCGGTCGAGAACTCTTCGACTACTCTTGCGTACGGCGCGCGTCGTAGTAGATGTCCGACATCGCGTCGTAGTCCGGGTTTTGCTCGTACTGCACCGCGTGACTCAGGCGATAGGTGTAACCCATATGGCCGTAGTCGTCGTGCTCGTCGTAGTAGGATATCGCGCGAAGCTCGTCGTCGCTGAACAGGTCGTATACTTCTTGCTGCTTCATCTGTACCACCGGATTGAGCACGCCCGACGCAGTCGACACGATATAGGACACGTCCGGCTGCAGGCAATATTCCAGGAAATCCTCCGCCGCCGGGTTCACATCCGGGTTGTTGACGAGCGATGTAATCTCGATCCAGTTGATGCCGCCGTGGCCACGGGCCGGGCCGCTATCGGGCATGACATGGACCAAATTCCACTGGCCGTCGAGCCGGGCGCCCGAAAGGGAGTAAGTGCCGCTCGAGAAGCCGGCGTCGATCTCGCCGTTGAGCATGGCGAGGTTGATCTGAACGAAGTCGTCGGTAACGATCTTGGCGTTGTTGACGATCCGGCGGCAGGTCTCCTCAAAGCGCGCCATTTCATCGTCCGTGTGCTTGACGAATGGGTCAATACCGGCGGTCATCAGCATGTGGAAAATGTTCCAGTTGTCGTAGGCGAGCATGCCGTAGCGGCCGTTCATCGACGAATCGTTGAACATGTCCCAGCCTTCGTTGTTGGCGGTCTGCCACGAAATCGCGTCGGTGTTCACGCCGAAGTCAAAGCAGTCGGCGCGCTGCGCCATGCCGATCAATTCCTGACCGTCCTCGCTATAGATGTTTTCCGCGACCTTGCCGTTGACATCATGGATCTTGTCATCGGTGAAGTAGCCGGCCATGCGCTCTTTGTCCATCGGACGGATCAGCTTCTCCGGCCACATGATCTTAGTCGCCCAGTACTGGTTGAGATTTATGATGTCCCAGAGTTTCGTCTCGCCGGCGCGCAGACGGTTGATCGCATCCGGATCGGAGATCAGCAGCTCGTACTTGACGGGTACGCCATGCTCGTCGGCAAAACCGTCGATCAGACGGTTGTCTGAATAGCCGTCCCAGCAGAACAGTCGAACCTCACGGGCGGCTTGCGCTTGGCTCATGGGCAGCATTGTTGCGGCGCCCACGGCTGCCGCTGTCGCGCCGGTCCCCTTCAGGAAGTTGCGGCGTGTTGTCGTGTTGTCAGTCATTCGATTTCTCCCATTGAACAGAATAGCAAATCTTATGGGTGCAAGACGCCTCTGGCGCCCAACCCCTAGTCGAACCGCCGGTACATGGCCGGTCCAGCTCTTGATGGGGCAGAGATTGCTACAGGAGCGTTGCGAAGGCAACCGTTTTGGGCTCGATTGCGCGGCTTGCGTTTTGCCCACGCCAGGGACCCGGTTATAGTCACCCATTATACCAATTAGTACGATTCGCAGCTGGCCATGACGCGACAACTGTACGAGTTATTGGGGACCGACGACCGGCGATTCAGCCCCTATTGTTGGCGTGCGCGCTATGCCCTCGCCCACAAGGGACTTCAAGTCGACTACGTGCCCGTCCGCTTTACCGAGAAGGATAAAATTGCGTTCAGCGGCCAGACCCGGATGCCCATCCTCGTCGACAACGAAACGACGATCCCCGATTCCTGGGCCATCGCCTGCTACCTCGAGGACCGTTATCCCGACGCGCAGCCGCTGTTCGGCAGCAATGCGGGCCGGGGCGAGGCCTAGTTCATCAGCTGTTGGGTGGAGAGCGAGGTCTTTCCACCGCTTTTCAAACTTCTCGTGAGCGACATCTTCACGCACATTCGGTCCGAAGACCGAGCATATTTCCGTGAAACCCGGGAAAAACGGCTGGGTAAGACAATTGAGCGCTGCGCCGAGGAAGCGCAAAGCCATCTAGAGCCCTTCCGGGAAAGCCTCGCACCGGCCAGGCTTGCTCTCGAGGAAGAGGCTTATTTGTGTGGCGCAGCCCCGGCTTACGCCGACTACATCCTCATGGGTTCGTTCCAGTGGGCGCGGGGCATCAGCTCGATCCCAATCATTGAGCCCGACGACGGGATCTACGCCTGGCTCCAGCGCATGCTCGACCTCTATGACGGGTTGGGGCGCAGCGTTCCCGCCTACGACTACTGAACCTTAAAAACCACGCGCCGTCAGGCGGCGCGGAGCCAGACCGAGGTGTCGTGAAACGCGGCGCCGCCAATCGGCGCGACCGGATCGGCCGCAACCAACGCGTTGATCCCCATGCCTTCCTCGAACGCCTCGTTGGGCCAGACGCTCTCGACCACAACGATACCCCGTTGCAAGCCGTCAAACAGTTCTGCGTGGACGACCACCGACGCCCGATCGTTTCCAAGGCGAACGCGATCGCCCTCAGCGACGCCGGCGTCTATCGCGTCGTCCGGGTGAAGCATGACGCTGGGCCGGCCTTCCCGTTTCCGGGAGCTTGGGGTTTCCGTAAAGCTCGAATTCAAGTAGTTCCGGGCCGGCGCGGTGACCAGCCGGAAGGGCCGCTCGTCCGACGCGTCGTCGATCACCTCCCAGTGGTCAGGAAACTCCGGCATGGTCACACCGGCGGGACCGAACCGAGTCTGGCGGGAGCGACCCCAGTCTGGCGCGAAATGAAATTTTCCGTCCTCGTTGGCGAACCCGTTCAGGAAGTGCGCCGTCTCGAAATCGGGTGCACAGTCATGCCCAGCGGTGTTTTCAAGGCTCGCGATATCGGGCCAGCCGGATTTCGCGAGCATATCCTCGATCAACTCGCGCTCCGTCATCTCAAACCCGGGGTGCCGTGCATCCAAGCGCTTTGCCAGGGCGCAAAGCAAATCGTGATTGCTGCGGCACTCGGCATAGGGCTCAATGATCTTGGGGCCGAAGATGATGTGCGAACTGCCGCCTTGCTGATAGATGTCGTCGTGCTCGACGAAGGTCGTCGCTGGCATGACGATATCCGCGTAACGAGCCGTCTCCGTCATGAATTGCTCGTTAACGCAGAGAAATAGGTCGTCGCGCATCAATCCTGCGCAAACCTTTTCGGTTTCGGGCGCGACGACCACAGGGTTGGTATTCTGAGTCAGCATCGCGGTCACCGGCGGTCCATCGCCCAAATCTTGCGGGTCTCCAGTCAGTGCCGCGCCAATTCGGGACATGTCAATGACGCGGACCGCGTCGTCCTTGACGTCGAGCCCCATGAGCATCGTCTTGTCCCAGTGGTAGATGGCGCCGTTGTTGTGGAACGCGCCGCCGCCCTTGTATTGCCAGGCGCCAGTGACCGTCGGCAGACACGATGCGGCATGCATGTTGACGGCGCCGTTGCGCGAGCGGGCGAAGCCGTAGCCGAGACGGATGAAGCTCCGCTCGGTCGCACCGTAGAGCCGTGCAAAGTCGACGATCTCGTCGGCCGATAGACCGGTGATTGCTGCGGCCCATTCAGGGGTTCGGGTTTTGAGGTGCGCCTCGAAGTCCTTGGGCCGAGCGGTGAATTTGTCCAAGTAGTCCCAGTCGGCGAAGCCCTCGGCAAACAACACGTGCATGACGGCGCAGGCAAGCGCGCCGTCCGTGCCGGGGCGAAGCTGGAGGTGGATATCGCCCTGCATGGCGGTCGCGTTGCGGTAGGGGTCGATAACCACGATTGTCGCGCCGCGCTCTTTCCGGGCGCGAGTCGCGTGAGTCATGACATTGACCTGGGTATGAACCGCATTGGTCCCCCAGATGACGGCGAGGTCGGAGACCCCGATCTCGCGCGGATCGACTCCGCGCAGAACGCCAGTCCCCGCCATGTAGCCTTTCCAGGCGATCGAGACGCAAATGGTTTCGTGCTGGCAAGAATAATTCTTCGCGTGTCGCAGCCGCCACAGACCATCGCGCTGTACGAGCCCCATAGTGCCCGCGTAGTTGTAGGGCCAGACGGTTTCCGGACCGTATTTTCGCTCTGCTTCGAGGAACGCTTCGGCCGTGATATCGAGCGCATCGTCCCACGAGATTTGCTGGAACCGACCCTCACCCTTGTCGCCGATGCGTCGCAACGGATGGGCGAGCCGCGCTTCGTGGTGGTTGCGTTCGGCGTATCGCGCGACCTTGGCGCAGATCACGCCGGCGGTATAGCTGTTGCCCGGAGCGCCACGGACCCGACCGATGGTATGGGCATCAAGCCTCTCGACCTCGAGTGCGCATGTGCTCGGGCAATCGTGTGGGCAAGCCGAATGGACAATTTTCATTTGAGCGGGCCTCGAAGAACCGATCGGGCGCACGAGCTCCCTGTGCGCGGCGCAGACCATACATCATGTAAGACGAGCTGTCGCCGGGGCAAGACGCCGTGCCGCCGGCTTTGGGGTCGGCGATGAAACCGGTGCCCGGATTGGTCTATCATCGGGGTCGGAGAGTTTATGAGCGAAGCCAGTTGCACCCTCCAGTTCCATGGCGTGCGCGACGGCCTACCCCGGGTCGGCCGTGAGCCATCCTCCTATGGCGGAAATACGGCGTGCATCGAGCTACGTTGCGGTGGCTGGCTGGCGATCTTCGATGCCGGCACGGGCATCTGGGCGCTCGGTGTCGCCCTCGCGAAGCAGGTGCCGCTCGAGGGCGATCTCCTATTCTCCAGCCTCCGTTACGACCAGCTCTGCGGCCTACCGTTTTTCGCACCGGCCTTCAACCCTCAGAACCACTTCCGCCTTTGGGCGGGACCCGATGACCGCAGCGACCTAGACTCGACTTTGACGGAAATGATGAGTGGACCGCTGTTCCCCATTCCACCGGCCTTCCTAGGCGGTGTGAAGACCACGACTACACTCGACACGGATACCACGTTCACACCCACGCCCGGGGTTCGCGTACATGCAGTCGCGGCGGGCGGTGTCCGCACAACCACGTCGTACCGCGTGACGACCGCCGACCGGATCGTCGTTTATCTCGCTGGTCGCGTAGGACTATGCGGCGAAAGCCAATTAGTCCACTTGCTCAAGGCCGCCGATCTGGTGGTTTATGCCCCATCCCGAGCCGGTCGCGCGGCGCCCGACTGGCGACATGTCGTGGACCTCTGCGCCGCCGCCGGCGTTGGCACGCTGATCCTGTCCCACCACGGTACGGATGTTTCCGATGAAGAGCTCGACGCGCTGGCGGAAGCTCTGCATACCGCGCGGCCGGGTTCGCTCGTTGCGCGGGAAGGAATGCAGATCAAGGTCTAGGGCACGCGACGTCAGTCGGCAAGACGGTCCCAGATACGGGCCATCTCCTTGTGGTGGTTTGCGAAGATCTCCAGCAGCTTGGGATCGAAGTGACCGGCAGGGTCGAGCCGATCATCGCCCTTGAGAATGATCTCGGAGGTCTTCTTGTGACTAAAGGCGGGCTTGTAGGACCGCTCCGACCTTAACGCGTCGTAAATATCCGCGAGCTGGACGATTCGCGCAGAGATCGGAGTCTCCTTGCCTTTCCGACCGTTGGGATAACCTGTGCCATCCCATTTTTCGTGATGATTCAGCGCTATCTCGGCCGCGAATTTGAGCCGGTCGGAATCCGAGAGGATTTGATTACCATAAGTCGTGTGATGGTTCATCTCCTCGGTTTCTTCCGGCGTCAACCGGCCTTTTTTCGTCAGGATTGCCGTATTCACGCTCATCTTGCCCACGTCGTGCAACTGGGCGCTGTAGTGAATTTCGTCGCAAAACGCTTTTCTCTTGCCCAAGGCGGTGGCGAGGAAATAGGAGTATTCGTTGGTCCGGATGATGTGGTTGCCGGTATCTTCGTCGTGAATTTCCGCGGCCCGTGCCAGAAGTTCGATTGAGATCATAAACGCGCTTTCGGTCTCGCTCTGCAAGCCGCGAATCTTGCGCCGTTGGCGCCACAGCGACCGGTTGCGTTCGCGAAGCACCTCGTTCTGGGATTCGATCCGCTCGAGCATGTCGGCCCGCTCGACAGCCGACCCGACCATGTGATTGAAGGGAACAATCAGATCGGATTGACGTGGACCGAACGCCACTACTTCGCCGGTCTCCGGGTCGCGCCGGTTGATCAGCTGAACAACGCCAATCGGTCGACCCTCATAGTTTTTGAGTGCGAAACAGAGCATCGACTGGCTGCGATATCCGCTCGCCTCATCGAAACTCCGATCGAATCCATAGGGCCGGTCGTCGGGAATCGAATATAGATCGTCGATCCTCACGACCTCGCCGGTCGTTGCGGCGTAACCCGCAATCGAGACACTGTCGACGGGGATCTGAAAATTCACGGTTTCGATTTCGATTACGTCGTTCTGAGCGCTCGCCACCTCGAGCACCGCAGACCCGTCTTTATCCCGCACGATGAAGACGGTGCCCGCCTCCGCGCCGGTGAGTTCCCGTGTCTTGAGCAACACCCGATCAACCAGCCGGCGCACGGACCGCACCGGCGGATACTCGATGAACTGCATGAACTCTACGATCGCGCTCATCTTCTCCTCCCTTCCCCGAAAGAGGTGAGAAGCGCTTGGTCCGCGGACCGGTTGGACGGCTTGGCTGGCCGCTCCATCCCGGCGCTGCGACGTTTCTAATACCATGAACATGATACCGGCGATAATAAAAGCCAATGCCCGTGGACTAAATGACCGGGATCACATGGTTTCGGTTAATACCTAGGCAACCTCGCCAAGGCAATCGAAGACATCCCCGGCCGGCTCAAGTTCCCGGATGTGGCGGCGATGCCAGAGCGCGTAGTAGAGCAGGGTCCACGCCGGAGCACCGTTATGCAGACCGGGTGACTCGAACAGGGACTGAACGGCGCCGGGCTGGCAAATTTCTTCGATGGCAGGATCGCGCGCGAGAAGCGGCCCCAATCGTTTGCCCTGACGGGTCATCCAGTCGGCGACAGGTACCGTGAAACCCCGTTTGGGGCCGAGGGCCGCCGCTTCCGGTAGCGCGGTTTCGAGCCAGCGCCGAAGCAGCCACTTGCCCATGCCCCGTCTGATCTTAAATTTATCCGGCAAACCCATCGCAAATGCCGCCATGACGGGATCGAGAAACGGTGTCCGCCCCTCGAGCCCGAACGCCATAAGGCAGCGGTCGAGCTTAATGAGGAGATCATTGGGCAGCCAGTCGACACAATCGGACACCTGCAAGCGCTGGAGACGACTCCGGTCACCGCCGGTCGCGCTTCCCTCCGTAGCTGCAAACCCGTCACGCCAACCGTGGGGGACCGTCCGCAGCAAATCGAGGCCGTCGAACACACCGCGCGCACGCATCGGCCGGCCACCCAACCAACGGGGCCTGAGCGCTCGCCGATAGCGACTATAGCCGGCAAATAGCTCGTCGCCGCCCTCGCCCGTCAATACGACCTTGAGCTCCCGGGCAGCCACTCGGGCCAGCATGTAGGTGGGAACCAAGGCGTAATCGGCGGTTGGATCATCCACCGCCGCAGCGATTTCCGGCAACAGGGTCCAGAAATCGTCTTCCGTCACAGCGATCTCGATATGCTCGGCGCTCACAGCGTGTGCCACTATGCGGGCGCGGGCGCGTTCGTCGGCCACCCCCGACCCCGCAAACCCCGCCGTAAAAGCCCGAACCGGTCGCTCATTGAGTCGCGCCATCGCCGCCAGGACGGCCGAGCTGTCGATGCCGCCCGACAGAAACAGGCCGTAGGGTACGTCGGCGCGCTGGTGGACCTCGACCGAATTCAAAATTGCCGAGTCGAGTGCCCTCAGCGCGGCAGCTTCGGAAAGCTGCGCCGATCCGCTCTCGGGAAGAGCTGGCCGGCGACGGCGCTCGACGATACGCCCGGCCTTGACGGCAATGGTTTCTCCGGGCAGCAGACGGACAATGCCCTGAAACGGCGTCTTCGCCCCGGTTACGAAATGAAGTTGCAGCAGTTCGTCCCGGGCACGCGGCTCGAGCACGGGCGCAACCAACCCGGCGGCGACCAGCGCTTGCGGCTCCGAAGCGAATGCGAACCCCGAAGAAGTCTCGGCGTAATAGAGCGGCTTGATACCGAAGGGATCCCGCGAGAGTAGCAACTGGCCGGTCAATTCGTCGTGCAACGCGATGGCGTACATACCCCGCAAGCCGTCTGCGAATCCCGTCCCTTGCGCTGCATAGAGGTGAAGCGGCGGTTCGCAGTCGGACCGGGTTGCAAACCGGTCTTCGCCCAACTCGGCCCGCAGTTCGACGAAGTTATAGATCTCGCCGTTAGCCACGAGTGCCGCTCCGCCGGGTCCCTTGAGAGGCTGATCGCCACCTTCGAGGTCGATGATCGCCAGCCGGTCGTGAATCATGCCCACATCTGTCACGACATGCCGGCCCCGTCCGTCCGGCCCGCGATGGCCGAGCGCGTCCGCCAACCGTGTGAGCAGGGTACCGTCGGGCGCCGTACCGTCCCTCGTCATCAAACCCGCAATACCGCACATCAGCGCGTCACCTTCTCGAAGAAGGCCTGGTAGCGGCCCACCACTGCATCTTCCGTATAAGACGCCTCGTATGCGGCGCGGCCAGCCGCGGCCAGCGATTGACGCAGGGTCGGATCCGTCAGCAGCCCGTTGATCTGCTCGGCCAGCGCCGCAGAGTCCTCCAGCGGTGCGAGCAACCCGTTCTCGCCGGGCTCGATCAAGGCCTTCGGACCCGCGCTCTCGGCTGCGACAACAGGCGTACTCTGGGCCCAGCCTTCGATAATCACATTGCCTAGGGGTTCGATTCGGGAAGGGCAGACCAGGATATCCGCCGCCGCCAGAAGCGCGGGCGCGTCGTCGCGCCAACCGAGCAGTCGAAGACGATCCGCGACGCCGGCTTGCGAGGCCTGCCGGGCCAAGGACTCTCGCAACGGCCCATCGCCCGCGATCCACAGGTAAGCTCCCGGAATTTGGGCCAGGGCCTTGATCAGCACATCGTAGGCCTTGTTGACGTGAAGGCGGCCCATTGCGAGCAGCAACGGCGCGTCAATCGGCGTCTCGTGCATCGCGCGTGGCTCGGCCGGCATGCCCGTTCCCTCGACGAAGTTCGGCAGATAATGGGCCCGCTCGGCGGGCCAGCCCTCCGTTACGAGGTAGCGCACGATGTCCTCGGTGTTGCCGACGAGGTGATCGCAATGGCGGTAGTATTTGAGGTCGTAGTAGCCGCCGAGCCGGGCGACGTGGACGAATCCGCCCGCTGTCGATCGCGGACAGAACCGCGTGGCCCGATTCATCCAGGTGAGCACCGCGTCGGGTGCAAAGTCAGCGATTTGTCGGGAGAATCCACGCCTGGTAGCGAAATCGAGTCGGCCGCCGAACCGCAGTTCCACTACATCGACCTTTCCCGCCCGAAGCTTGTCCGCACGAGTCCCATCGTGCCGAATCACAACCCGTTGGGTGAGGCCCACTCTCGCGAAAGCAATCGCGAGTCGCTCGAAGAAGGACTCGGCCCCGCCATGGGTACCGCCCGCCATCGCCTGCAGCAATCGCACCGGTTAGCCTTAATCGTCCGTCGGCGGGTCAAGTTCGGCCCGCAAGTGGGAGATCAAGGGATAGAGCGCGGCCATGACGGCAATGGCAAACCCCCAGCGACCCTCCCGATAACCCCTGCGCTGGAAGTAACATTTGAGAAATCTCGAAACGCTACGCCTGAGCGTCCAGATCATCGGCGGCAGGGGCTTTTCGGAATCCTTCAAGTCCGCGGCGCGCAAAGCCGAATAGCGGTTCAATCGGAGAAGCATTTCGCCGAAGTCGCGATCGACATAGTGAATCACGCGGTTTTCGAGCGAACGTTGCCGGCCTTCAAGCTCGAGAGCCGGATGAACTCTTTGAGACCCCCAGCGCTTCGCACCTTTCGAGAACAGCCGAGGCGCGGCCGAAACGCCCCATGACCCACCCCAGCCATAGCGCACCCGTCGTGCGCCGATGTAATTATCGAACGGCACGATAAAATGGCCGGGCCTGGCGGTCGCGATAGTATTTCGAATTTCCACTGCAAGCTCATCTGGCACGCGCTCGTCGGCATCGACCTCGAAAATCCAATCGCCGATCGCGGCATCTATTCCCGCGTTACGCCGGGCCCCTTCCAGCGGCCAGGCGCCCTCGACCAGCCGATCTGTGTAACGTGCGGCGATCACCTTCGACTCATCGGTGCAGCGGTCGAGCACGACGACCAGATCGTCGCCAAATCCGAGACAGTCAAGACAGTCGGTTAGCTGATCCGCCTCGTTATGAATGGTAAGGACGACTGAGAGAGTTGGTCTGCCTGCTTTTACTCTCTCATTCACGACGGCATGCGCCTCGTCCGGGCCCAGAGGTCCTCCGCCACATTTTGCACGGCTTCGACACTCAAGGATTCCATCAGACTCTCCGTCGTTCGACGATCGTAGTCCGGCCCGCCGACAAGCTCGTTAAAAGACTTCTCGGTCCGTATGAAGGCAGTGTGCGATCCCCAGGGCGCATAGTGACTCTCCCGGCTCGGTCCGAATAGGCCCAATGTCGGACAGCCCGACGCCGCGGCGATGTGCGTGAGACCGGAATCGTTGCCGATATAGAGCGCAGCACGCGCCAGACAGGCATGCACCGTCAGCAGACTCACCTTGCCCACCAAGTCGATCCGTCGATCGATCGGCACCGAATTGATCAGTGGCGTCGCTTCATCGCGCTCGTCAGGCCCGCCGGCGATTAGCACGCGGGCGTGAGGCAGGATCCCGTTCGCATTGGTCAATCGACTCGCGAGTTCTGCAAACCGCTCGGCTGGCCATTGTTTACCCGGCCATTTCGCCGTCGGCCCCATCGCGAGTACGGGACCGTCGCTCGGAACCAGGGTTTCTGCTTCCTCCACCTGTTCGTCAAACGACCATAATCGTGGCGCCGGGGGGGGCTCGAGCCCGAGCAGCCGGCCCAGACCGACGACCCGATGCACTTCGTCGCCGCGGCTATGAAGCACGAGGCGTTTCCGCGCGAGCAGAAGATAGCCCATCAGGGAGGCACGCAGATCGATCACCAAATCCCACACCGTCGTCGCGCAAGTCCGCCAGAGGTCGAGCCAGTGGCCACCTGCGGCGCGTTTAACGAGTGTTATGATGCGCTCCACGTTCGGCGTGGCCGCAAACAATGGCGCAGCCGCCGGTCCGCAAGCAAGCGTGATCCGGCAATCGGGGTAGCTGTCGATTAGATGAGCCAGCAACCCCGACGACAACACGGCGTCACCGATCCGGGTTGAGGTGATGAAGAGTATCTTCATCGAAACAGGACTTCAAACTCCCCTGCGACCTTATCCCAACTCCGGCCGCGTTGCCGCAGGCGCGCATCTTTGCTGACCCGTGCAAAGGCCTCGAGATCGGTCAGCATCGGCAGCGTCAGGTTCACGAAGGCGTCGTCGTCAGGGGCGACAAACCCGGTTTCGCTCTCGACGATCCGTTCAGCCGCGGCACCCAACGGACGGGCCACTCCGGGCAACCCGACCGCCTGTGATTCGGCAAGCGTCGCGCAATGCATGTCGTGCTCCGATCCCGGATAGAGGTGGACCCGCGCGGCTCGATAGGCCTCCGCCATGACGGGATCACCGCCCGGCTCGCGCAGCCGCACACCGACCTCCCGGGCTGCTTTGGCTTGATCGGCGATCGGCCGGATGGTTTCGGGCACCTCGCGCCCCTGCTCCGCCGCGACAAGCGACGCCGAATAGACATGCAACTCGGCGTTTGGTACCTGCGGATGGATGCGCTCTTTCCACAACGTCAGCAACCAGTCGAGCCCGTTCAGGGGATGGGTCGTCACCACGGCGATCGGCGTTTTTCCGGGCACCATCTCGTCGCACAGAATGTAGTCGCCGCGCACCCCAAAGGGAATAATTTTCGAGAACCCGGGAACTTCGCCTGGGTAGGTGTCGCGATGAACTTTGCCCAGAAAGACCATGTTTGGTTCGGCCCGGGAAACCACTGGAGCAGCGGGCTCTTGAGTCAGAAAACCCGCCGGCTGAATCAGCCAGAATACCGTCTTGCGGGTGGTCCGCATGAAGTTGAGCAGCGAGGGCTTGCGAAAGGCGATCAGCACCTCGGTGATGTTGGGCCGCCGGTCCTCCCAGGACAGCCAGCTCACGCCATCGATGGCTGCGAACGCAAGCGACCGGTTGATTGCGCGCACGGTATGACCCTTGCGGACTAGGGCCGCGGGTAAGCTCGCGAACGCTTTCTCTGCGCCGCCCAGAGCTTCGGTTTCGGGACTCGATCCGTTGAACGGGACCGAGTCGTCGACCAGCGTGATCAGCATGGCGGTCGAGTCCTTGCCGCCCGATGAAATCGGGCCGGTTTGCTTATATCCCGCGTCGTGGCTGCTTGCCAAGGGCGGGGCCGATACAATGCCCCCTTGTCAGATCGGCAAACGTCACCTACTGATTTCATGAACGTAACCGATCATTATAAATTACGGAGTGGTCCTCTTCGCAATGAGCCAATCCACCATGGCCCGCCTGTGCACCGCACAACTCACCGACCGGGGCATTCTTGCCGTCACCGGTGACGAGGCCCGTGATTTCCTGCAGGGTTTGATTTCGAACGATATTGGTCAGGCGGCATTCGACCGGGCAATTTACGCCGCTTTGCTCACGCCCCAAGGCAAGTACCTATTCGATTTTTTCATCATCGAGCACGACGAGGCGCTTCTGTTCGACTGCGAGGCGAACCGGCTTACCGAGCTGGTCAAACGCCTGAGCTTGTACAGGCTCCGCGCGAAGGTGGAGTTTGCGGACCGCTCGGACGAGTTTGTCGTTGCCGCGTTGTGGGGGGAGGGTGTCGCTGATTCCCTCGAAATTTCGAACATGCCGGGTGCGGCCCGATTGCTCGACGCCGGCGTCATCTATATGGACCCCCGGCTGAGCAACGCCGGCGCCCGGGCGATCCTTCCGGCCGCGGCCCAACTCGCGCCGCTCGAGGCCTTGGGTTTTACCGCCATGGGTGCAGAAAATTACGACCGCCACCGTCTGACGTTGGGCCTACCCGACGGCAGCCGTGATCTCACGGTCGACAAGGCGATCCTGATGGAATGCGGTTTCGAGGAGCTTCACGGCGTCGATTTTGAGAAGGGCTGTTTTGTGGGTCAAGAACTCACTGCGCGCACCAAGTATCGTGGCCTCATCCGCAGGCGTTTGCTTAAGGTAGACGTTGACGGCCCCCTGCCCGGCCCCGGCACGCCGATCATGGCCGATGGAACCGAAACCGGCGAGATGCGCTCCGGTTCGGGTGACATGGGTCTTGCCCTCTTAAGGCTCGACCGACTCGCAAAGGCAGTGGTGGCGGGCGCCACACTCACTGCAGGCGACGCCACAATCACGCCGGTCACCCCCGATTGGGCGAGATTGCCGGAGACGGGACCCGCTTCCTAAACCGCCGTTTCCTCTCATCGCATTAGTGCCGCCTGCGCCGCCGCGAGCCGGGCGATCGGCACCCGATAGGGCGAGCAGGAGACATAGTCGAGCCCGACCTCCTCGCAAAACGTGATCGAAGCGGGATCGCCACCATGTTCACCGCAGATACCGAGCGAAATACTCGGCCGGGTCGCGCGTCCCCGCTCGGCGGCGATTTCGATCAATTCGCCCACGCCTTCGGGGTCGATGTTGACGAATGGATCGTGGGTGAAGATGCCGAGCCGGCTGTAGGTTTCCAGGAAACTGGTCGCATCGTCCCGTGAAATGCCCAGGGTCGTTTGCGTCAGATCGTTCGTTCCGAAGGAGAAGAATTCGGCCGTGCCAGCAATTTCGCCGGCGCGTAACGCAGCCCTGGGCAGCTCGATCATGGTGCCCACGAGGTAGGGCGGTGCGTCGCCTGTCGCGTCCACCACGGCCTTTGCCGCGCCGTCGATTACTGTGCGCAGGAATTCGAATTCCGCCTTGGTCGCAACCAGCGGGATCATGATCTCGGGTACGACGGTCTCACCTTGGGCCCGGCCCGCCTCGATCGCCGCCTCGAAGATCGCCCGGGCCTGCATCTCGTAGATCTCAGGATAGGTAATACCGAGCCGGCAGCCACGGTGACCTAGCATCGGGTTGGTTTCGTGAAGCTTTTGTGCCCGACGGCGTAGAATTTCGACATCATCGCCCATTGCCAGGGCGACTTCGGCCAGTTCCGCTTCGTTGTGCGGCAGGAATTCGTGGAGCGGCGGGTCGAGCAGGCGGATCATGACCGGTAATCCCGCCATAATTTTGAACAGCGCGACGAAATCGGCGCGCTGCATCGGAAGCAGCTTTTCGAGAGCGGCCCGGCGTTCCGCTTCGTCGCCGGCGAGGATCATTTCGCGCATGGGAATGATGCGGCGTTCCTCGAAAAACATGTGTTCCGTCCTGCACAGGCCAATTCCTTGGGCACCGAACGCCAGCGCCGTCGTAGCATCTTCCGGCGTCTCGGCATTGGCTCGGACCTCAAGCCGGCGAATGCCGTCGGCCCAACCCATCAGAGCAGCGAAGTCATCCGACATCTCAGGTTGAACCATCGGCACATCACCCAGCATGACCTCGCCGGTCGAACCGTCGATGGTCACGACGTCACCGGCGCGAACCGTCTTGTTGCCGACCGCGAACTGTCCCGCGTCAAAATCGATACGGACCTCGCCCGCGCCGGAAACGCACGGACGCCCCATACCTCGGGCGACCACCGCCGCGTGGCTCGTCATGCCACCGCGGCTGGTCAGAACGCCCCGGGCCGCGTGCATGCCGTGAATGTCCTCTGGGCTGGTCTCGGCGCGGACCAGGATGACCGCCTCGCCCCGACTTGCCCGGTCGCGCGCCTCGTCAGCGTGGAACACCGCGATACCCGTGGCGGCCCCGGGCGAGGCCGGAAGGCCGCGAGTCAGCACGTTGCGCGAGGCGTCGGGATCGATCGTCGGATGAAGCAGTTGATCGAGACTGGCCGGATCGATCCGGCGCACGGCTTCCGCCTCGTCGATCAGCCCTTCATCCACCATCGAAACGGCAATTTTCAGCGCCGCCGGCGCCGTGCGCTTGCCGGCACGCGTCTGCAACATCCAGAGTTCGCCCTGTTGTACCGTGAACTCGACGTCCTGCATGTCCCGGTAATGGGCTTCGAGCCGGTCAAATACCTCCGTCAACTCAGCGTAAACCGCCGGCATCGACTCTTCAAGGCTGGGAAGCACACTCGGCCCTTCGCCAATCGCAGGCTTATGCAACGGTTGTGGGGTACGGATGCCGGCAACGACGTCCTCGCCCTGGGCGTTGATCAGGAATTCGCCGAACACCGATTTCTCGCCCGTCGACGGGTTGCGGGTAAAGGCGACGCCGGTTGCGCAATCCTGGCCCATATTGCCGAACACCATGGCCTGCACGTTGACCGCTGTGCCCCATTCGTCCGAGATATCGTGCAAACGCCGGTAGGTGATCGCGCGCTCGTTCATCCACGAATCGAATACTGCTCCAATGGCACCCCAAAGCTGGTGCAGGGGATCCTGGGGAAAGGGCTGGCCGATTTCGCTTTCGACCCGGCTCAAATAAGCCTCGACCACCTCACGCCAGTCGTCCTCGCCGAGGTCCGTATCGAGTACTTGGCCGTGGCTGTCCTTGTGGCGTTCGAGCAAGTCCTCGAACTGGTAATGCTCCACCCCGAGTACAACGTCGCCATACATCTGGATGAAGCGGCGATAACTGTCGAAGGCGAAGCGGCCGTCGCCGGATCGCTTTGCCAGCCCTTCCACCGTCTCGTCGTTAAGCCCGAGATTGAGCACGGTTTCCATCATGCCGGGCATCGACGCCCGAGCGCCGGAACGGACGGAGACGAGCAGCGGATTTTCCGGATTGCCGAAGCGGGCACCAATTTTCCCTTCAATGCTCGCCAGCCCTCGGGCAACCTCGTCGGCGAGTCCGTCGGGATAGCTCTTTTCGTTGGCTTCGTAAAAGCCGCAAACCTCGGTGATGATGGTAAAGCCCGGCGGCACGGGCAGGCCAAGTCGGCACATCTCGGCGAGGTTCGCACCCTTGCCGCCCAGGAGGTCGACCACCTCCGCCGTGCCTTCTGCTGAGCCGTCGTCGAAACTGTAGACCTGCTTCGTCATCCGCTGCCGTCGATCCGTCTCTTGCCTAGCCTTCGATCTTCGAGAAATCGGCGACCCCATCGAGCGCCACGCGGATGCGCGAAAGAAGCAGCAACCGGTTGCGCCGGAGTCCTCCATCCTCGCAGTTCACCGTTACCGCATCGAAGAACTCGTCGACTGGCTCGCGCAAGTTGGCCAGCGTCGCCATCGCCGAGTCGAACTGCTCGGCGTCGAGGGCGGAAACCGCGGCAGGCCCGGTCGCGCTAATCGCATCGAAAAGCGCCGTCTCTTCCGCCTGCTCGAAACGTCCCGGATCCGGCTCGCCGTCGTAGCTGGCATTGTCCTTCTTTTCCTCGATGGCGAGGATATTGGCCGCGCGCTTATAGGCCGTCAGCAGGTTGGTGCCGTCGTCGCTTGAAAGGAATCCTGCCAGCGCGTCAACCTTGGCCAGCAGGCGAACCAGGTCGTCCTCGCCGCCCTGCTCGCACACCGCCGCAATCAGATCGTGGCGCACACCTTTCTCGCGCAGATGCACCTTGAGCCGATCGGCGAAAAAGGCGAGCAGATCACCTTCTGTATTTTCTTCCACCCCCTTGGCGTCGCCATCGCGGCCCGCAAGACTCTGCCCAGCGTAGGTTCCGATGGCACGCGTGAACATCGCGCCAAGCGGCAACTTCAACTCGTTCTCGAGGATCAGCCGGATCACGCCCAAAGCGGCTCTCCTTAGGGCGAAAGGATCCTTCGATCCTGTCGGCTTTTCACCGACAAGCCAGAACCCCACCAACGTGTCGATCTTGTCGGCCAGCGCGAGGCACACGCTGTCGGGCGCGCTCGGAGAGGAATCGTTTGGTCCCTGGGGAGCGTAATGTTCCGCGATGGCATCGGCCACCACCGGGTCTTCGCCGTCGTTGAGCGCGTAATAGCGGCCCATGATACCCTGCAGATCGGGGAACTCGCCGACCATCTCGGTAACAAAATCCGCCTTGCAGAGTCGGGCGGCAGAGCGCACCCGGTCCCGGTCGGCACCTGTCACGAACCCGGCCATTTCGGTCGCCAGCGCCTGGAGCCGATCGGCCTTGGCGTCGAGCGTGCCGAGCTTGGCGTGAAACACGATACCCGCGAGTTCGGGAGTCCGCTCAGCCAGACTGCGCTTGCGGTCCCGATCCCAGAAGAACTTCGCGTCGGCAAGACGCGCGCGGAGAACCCGCTCGTTGCCCGCGACGATTGCCGTGCCGCCATCCGCCGCCGCCACGTCGGCGACCATAACGAACCGCGGTGCGAGCGCGCCCTCCGCGTCCAGCGTCGCGAAATATTTCTGGTGCTTGCGCATGGCCGAGGTCAACACCTCGTCCGGCAGGTCCAAAAACGCCTCGTCGATTGCGCCCGTCAGCACCACGGGCCATTCCACGAGCCCGGCATTCTCCGCGACAAGCCCGGCGTCAGGCGCCAGCGTCAACCCCTCGGCTTCCGCCGCCGCAACCGCGTCCTCGCGAATGACCCTCCGGCGCTCTTCCGGATCGAGCATCACCTTCACAACCGGCAGCTTTGTCTTATAATCGGCGAATCCGGTCACCGCGAATGGCTCGGGCGCAAGATATGGATGACCCCAGGTCATAGCACCGCTACCAACGCCGCCGAAGACGACGGGAATGGCCTCGCCGTCCAGCAGACAAACGATCGAGCGCAGCGGCCTTACCCATTTGCAATCGCCGCTACTCCAGCGCATCGACTTGGGCCAATAAAACGCGGCAAGTAATTCCGGCAGCTTCTTCGCCAACAATTCCGCAGTCGGTAAACCTTTTCGGGAGATATCGGCTACGTAGTAGTCACCCTTCTTGAGTGTTGCGATCCTCAAATGGTTCCTATTCACACCAACCGAGCGGGCAAATCCTTCAATTGCCTCGGTTGGCGCTCCGACCGCCGGCCCTTTCTTACCCTTTTCCTCAACGTCGGGCTGATTCGCCGGAAGATTTTTGACTACGCCGACCAATCGTCGTGGTGTCACAAAGGTTTGCACTTCGTCCACGGCCGGCGGAAAAGGGAATCCAAGCTCCTGAGGAAGGCCGCGAAGCGCCTGTTCGAGCAGATTTGCCGCCCCCGCCTGCATGCGTGCAGGGATTTCCTCGGAGCGTAATTCGAGCAGCAGTTCGGGCATGGTCTAGGTCCCGCCCATCGGTGCGAGCCAGCCCTCGCAGCAACCCTTGGCAAGCGCCCGGATGCGGCCGATATAGGCTGCCCGCTCGGTTACCGAGATCACGCTCCGGGAATCCAGCAGGTTAAACAGATGGCTTGCCTTCAGGCACTGGTCGTAGGCCGGCAGTGGCAGTTCGGCAACCAGCAGGGCCCGACACTCCATTTCGGCGTCATCGAAATGGCGGAATAGAATTTCAGTATCTGCCGTCTCGAAATTGAATGCCGAGAACTCCGTCTCGGCGCGTTTGAACACATCGCCGTAACGGACTTTTGCCTCACCCTCCGCGCCGTTCCAATCGAGCGCGTAGATGTCGTCGACGCCTTGGACAAACATGGCGAGGCGTTCCAGCCCGTAGGTCAGCTCGACAGAGACCGGGTCGCAGTCGATCCCGCCGACCTGTTGGAAATAGGTGAACTGGGTCACTTCCATGCCGTCGCACCAGACCTCCCAGCCCAACCCCCAGGCGCCCAGCGTCGGGCTTTCCCAATCGTCTTCGACGAATCGGATGTCGTGAGCCGCTGCCTCGATATCGATTACGGCCAAACTCTCCAGAAAACGCGTCTGCACGTCGTCCGGAGAGGGCTTGAGGATGACCTGGAACTGGTAGTAGTGCTGGAGCCGGTTGGGATTCTCGCCATAACGCCCGTCCTTGGGCCGGCGCGAGGGCTGGACGTAGGCCGCCTTCCAGGATTCGGGCCCCAGGGCCCGGAGTGCGGTCGCCGGGTGGAAGGTGCCGGCGCCGACTTCTACGTCGTAGGGTTGGAGCAGTACGCAACCCTGATCGGCCCAGAAGCGTTGCAGGGTCAGAATAATGTCTTGGAAAGAGGCTGTCCCGCGCTTCGGCATCGGACGCGTCGTTTCACTTAAGGTTGTTACGGCGTGGTCGGCACGGCCCGCCTTTGGAAACGGTTCAACCGCGCCCTGGCCGGTCGATCAATACGGGCAATCGTCGCGGCCGCAAGACTCGGCGCCGCTCGCCGCGACATATTCACCACAGACGGAACATTGAACCATGTCTTCGGCATCGATTTCGCCGGCCGTGTCCGACCTATCGACATTCGGCTGTCCGCCGCCGCCCTTGAGCTTCGCCTTTTTGGCCTTCTCGAAGGCTTTGAAGGCGAACAGGACGACCATAATTAGGCCGACAAGGATGAGCAGTTTGAAGATCATCGTGTCCGAAACCTCGACAAACGTTTCTCTCTTTTAGAGGCGGTGGGTAGGCACGGTCAAGCGCGGCCGCGTAAGCGCCTAGAGGCCGTAGCGGCTCCACAATGCCCGGGCCTCCAAGCCGTCGAGCGCTTGCTCGACCCAATCGGCTGGGCCCGGCGCCGTCCGCGCCAGGCCAAGCCGCCGACGCAACCAGCTCTTCTCGGGCTCGATCTTGATCAGCTTGACGTTTTTGCCGAAGCGCTCCCGCAAGGTGCCCCGAACATCGCCCACGCCGTCCGCAAGCCCGGCCTCGACGGCCTTGGCGCCAACCCAGATCTCGCCAGAGAACAGCACCTCCTCGGGCGTCCTGAGCTTGCCCGCGCGGCGGTCCCGCACGAGCGCCTTGAAGTTGTCATGGATCTGCGCCTGTACGGAGTCGAGCCAGACGACGTCCTCGGACTTCTCGGGACGGA
Organism: Alphaproteobacteria bacterium; assembly: GCA_965198325.1. Classification (GTDB taxonomy): domain Bacteria; phylum Pseudomonadota; class Alphaproteobacteria; order UBA828; family JAPUJA01; genus CBDAPE01. The sequence goes on from CBDAPE010000019.1 coordinate 467,693, forward strand.
ATGGGTCGAGCCGAGATTTCCGCTCGCCCTGGGTATGCAACCGGCGCTCGACACCGAGCCGCTCGATCGCCTCGTGGAAGCCGAAACCCGACGAAATGACGCCAATCGAGCCGACGATCGAGTTGCGCTCGACGAAGATCTCGTCTGCGGCGCAGGCCAGCCAGTAGCCTCCCGACGCGGCCACATCCTCGGCAAAGGCGAAGACCGGTCGCTTATTTTCCTCGGCGAACTGACGGATCCGGTTGTGGATGAGGGCCGACTGAGCGGGTGCGCCGCCCGGCGAGTTGATCGTGAGTGCGACGGCCTGTGCGTCCTTGAGCGCGAAGGCTCGCTCAATGACCGCATCGACCGACGCCAAGCTGAGCCCGCCACGCAAGGGACCCAGCGGTCCGATAATACCCGCGAGCCGCAGGATGGCGACCCGCGGCGCGGGTTTGCGGAAAGTAAGTGCGCTGGCAATCCGGCGAATTGTCACGGCGGCCCCAGGAGCAATGGTGCGCCTTGGCGCAAGACCGCCTCGGCGGATTCGGTGTAGCTGCCATCCGCCTTGTGCAGCACCAGGCCGCCCATAATCTTCGCCGGCGCGTGTGAGCCGACCCTGGCGCGCAGGATCACTCGGCTTGCCGGCTTTGTCTGAACCTCGTCGAACGGATCGAATGGCCAGAGCGGGAAGATCACGACGTCGCCGGCCCGCCGCGTAATCAAGGCGAGGAGCGCGTCGAGCCGGTCGGCGCGCTGGATCATGGTGATGGTTCCACCCGGTCGCGCCATTGCGGCGCAATGATTGATCCAAAGAGCGAGCCCGCCCGCGGATTCCATGTTCGCGGTGCGCTTGCCCACATCCGGCGAGGGATCGTTTGCCACCGGGTCAAGATAGGGGGGATTGGCCATGACATGGTGGAAGCTGCCTGGCGCAATCCGTGGCGGCGGCTTGGCCATGTTGCCGATCATGATGTCAACCCGGGCGCTCATCTCGTTGAGCCGGATATTCTCGGTCGCCAAGTGGACGAGATCGCGCTGCAGCTCGATTCCCTTGACCTGACAATTCTCCACCCGGCGCGCAAGACACAGCGCCGCCGCTCCGACCCCCGCGCCGACATCAAGGACGCTCTCGCCATCGCCCGCAGGGACCGCAGCCGCGAGCAGAACGGGATCGATCGCTGCACGGTAACCCCGCGCTGGCTGGCGCAGATGGACGCGCCCGCCCATGAGGGTGTCTTGGGTGACGTCGTCACGCAGGGCCATCGAGCTCTCCGATGTCCTCGAGCAGATCGCGCGCGCGGCCTTCCTGTGGCCGGGCGACCATCAGACGGACTGGGATCGCCACGCCGCTTCCTCCCAAAACGCTCGTGTGATGGTCGAGCGCAACGGCATCGATACCGGCCTCCCCGAGCACAGCCAGGAGCCACGAAACCTTCACGACATCGTTACAGCGTAACAGCTCAACCAGGGCGCGAATCCCCTATCTCGGGACGGGCCGGGGGTGCTAGACTCCCATCGCTCCGTCGAGGGCATGCTTGCGCCCCGGCGGCATCGGCGTCAAGTAAAGGAGTCCACTGTGGCGATAGTCGTCCAGTTCAGCGAGGACCGGGTCGACAAAGCACAGCCGAGTCTCGATCCGCTGCAAAACCTCGTGGCGTATGATCTCAACCGCGTCAATGAAGAGATCATTCGCCGGATGGAGAGCCGGGTCCCGCTGATTCCCCAACTCGCCGGCCATATCGTCGCGGCCGGTGGCAAGCGGTTGCGCCCCATGCTCACGCTGGCGGCCGCCAAGTTATGTGGCTATGCCGGCCAGCGACATATCGCACTCGCGGCCTGCGTCGAGTTCATCCACACGGCGACGCTGCTTCACGACGACGTGGTGGACGACAGCGATCTGCGCCGGGGCAACGCGACGGCTAACGCGGTCTGGGGCAACAAGCCCAGCGTCCTGGTTGGCGATTTCCTGTTCAGCCGCGCCTTCGAACTCATGGTCCAGGACGGCTCGCTCAAGGTGCTTGATATCCTGGCCAATGCGTCCGCCGTGATCGCCGAGGGCGAGGTTCTGCAGCTCGTCACCTCGAATGACACGACGACGAGCGAAGCCGCTTATCTTGAAGTGATTTCTGCGAAAACCGCAAAGCTGTTTGCCGCTGCCGCCGAGCTCGGCGCGGTGATCGCCGAGCGACCCGACGTCGAGGCTGAGGCGCTGGAGAGCTACGGCCGCAATCTGGGTATCGCCTTCCAGCTGGTCGACGACGCGCTCGACTACTCGGCACGGCAATCAACACTGGGCAAGACCGTGGGCGACGATTTCCGGGAAGGTAAGATTACCCTGCCCATCGTGCTGGCCTTTCGCCGGGGCGATGAGAGCGAGAGGGAGTTCTGGCGGCGCACGCTCGAGGCCGGCGAGCAGACGGACGACGATCTCGCCCACGGTATTGCACTGATGGAAACGCACGCGACGCTCGCCGACACGGTCGAACGCGCCCGTCATTACGGCGCGGTCGCACGCGACGCACTGGGAATTTTCCCGGATTCTCCCGAAAAGCTGGCGCTGATTGAAGCCATCGACTTCTGCGTCGAGCGCGCTCACTAGGGTACGCCCGGACCTGTTGAACCGGGCGTCTCTTGGCACTATAACGTGCGCAACACAAGGATCGGAGTGTAGCTCAGCCTGGTAGAGCACCGTCTTCGGGAGGCGGGGGTCGGTGGTTCGAATCCACTCACTCCGACCAGTGGTTTCAAGCACTTAGGTGAAATTCCACAACTTGCAAAGGGGCCGATAACTGTGCAATTGCACAGTTTCAAGCCACAGCCGCCGCGCATTCAAGGGCGCAGATGGCTCGTTGTCGAATTCGACGACGACGATGAGGTCGTCGCCATTCCCGGATTGTGTCGGTTCTCGTTGTGGGCGCAGGTACAGGCCCGCAATCTTGAAAATGCCGCCGTTGTCGATGTTGAACCTGCCGAGGCGAATCAAATCGCCCGAAGCGCCGCCGCACGACGCGGAGACTTGATCGTCCATGAGATGACGCTGTCGAGCTTTTGCCGCCAGTCCGATCTGGCTCCGACAACGGCGCGGCGGTGTCTGGAAAAAATCGTCTCGGAAGGGTCTGGTTTGCAAGCTCGGATCATGCGCCGAAAATTGCTGGATCGCACCAAACGGCTCGATTCAGCATCGCAGCCAACTGGCATCGCCGACCTCTTGGTCGAGGCCATGGCGGTCTTGCTCGGGCCAAATGCAACGCTTCTTTGGGAGCACCCGCGCGACTGGGACGCGATCAAGATTCTCGCTCAAGAAATTGTATTGCAAGATGGTCGAACGTGAGAAACGAAGACGGCGGCCCATGGGGCCGCCGCCGTTGCGTATGACGCTTCCGCGCCACAAGCCGAAATGAAGGAACGGCATTGTAGCGCGGTGCATCCGGGGCGCAACGGAAATTTCGCGGTACCGGGGAGGGGCTCTCAAACCGCGAGTCGAGGCAGAGCCGCAAGAGGAAACCGGGTGATAACCGGAATTTGATCGGCGGCGGCGGAGACCGGCAAGAGCGCCGACGGCCAGTCGGCGAAGCGCTCCGAGGTTGCGGCTCATGGCGAGGTCCTATGGCCGGTGCGCAACCCGCCCGTGGCGACGGCTCGGCTCCGACGAGGTACGCCCTGGTGAAAAGCTCCGACCCTCGGCGATGTCGCATTTGTCGCACCGCCGAGGGAAAGGGACAGGTATGCCCGGGATTCTAACTCTCACCGCCGAGGTACAGACTTGAGCCAAGCTACAGCGCGACAAAAAAACAGGCGGCGCGATTGATCGCGCGGACGGCGGAACCGATCACCTTCGACGAGGCGAGTCGGCTGATCGGCGGCCTCAAGCGCGAGCAGCGGGCGTTCCCTGAGCTGGTCGAGCAGATCGTTGCCGCTGATCGTGCTGGCGATGTTGAGCGTCTTGGGCGATTGTTGTCACGAGCCAAGAGCCGCATGGCGCATGGGGCGTGGCTGCCGACGCTGGGGGAGCTAGGTATTCATCCGCGCCGGGCGCAGAGATTGATTGGGAAAACGTAAAGGAGAGAAAACGTGAGCGATGAAAAAAACTCGTGCGCAACATGCCGGCGGTGGCGCAAGGCAGACAGGATGATGGACGAATACGAGCCCTATCTTGGTGATCGAAGGGATGGGCCAGATCATGAATTCGGCCGTTGCGTATGTCATAGCGTCAGTGTCTTGGTGTGCCGAGCAGGAGGTGATGGACGTGAGCTGCAATCACGACATCCCATCACGCATGAGACGTATATTTGCGCCCAGTATGAGCAGCGCGACTAGGGCGATGCCAACTAATCCCTATGATGGCACCGCCCGGCCCCGTGCGGAGGGCCACGACCGTGGTGGGTAGTCACGAGTCAACACACATAGGTCATCATGAAAACGCTGATTGAGCACATCGAGGGATTGCGTATCACGCAAGGGCGGGGTGCGGGCGAGCCGTTCAAGGTTCTACCGTGGCAACGGCGGTTCTTGCGTGGCGCGTTCGCGGTGGATGACGACGCGGCGTTGTCGGTCGCACGCGGCAACGGCAAGACGACGCTATGCGCGGCGGTTGCCCATGCGGCGCTTGACGGGCCGTTGGTTCAGGCGCGTGGCGAAGTTGTGATCGTGGCGTCTAGTTTCGACCAAGCTCGAATCAGCTATGAGCATATCCTCGCGTTCCTGGGGGACGAGGTCGGAGAGCGGAGGCGGTTTCGGATATGGGACAGCGCCAACGTGGCGCGCGTGGAGTGCCGTCTAACGGGTGCTCGGGTACGGTGTGCATCGGATCGGACCCTAGACGCGCTCACGGGCTGGCTCCGGCGCTTGTGCTGGCCGATGAACCGGCCCAATGGCCGGAGACCACGGGGGAGTCGATGCTGTCGGCTTTGCGAACGGCGATGGGGAAGATTCCGGGAAGCCGGATGATTGCGCTTGGGACGCGCCCGGCGGATGAGTCCCATTGGTTCGAACGGATGCTATCGGGTGGCGCCGCCTATTCCCAAGTCCATGCGGCGGGCCGGGACGATCCGCCGTTCCGCGTGGCGACGTGGCGCAAGGCGAATCCCAGCCTTCGCCATATGCCGTTGTTGGTGCGGAAGATCCGAAAGGAAGCGGTCGAATCGAAGCGTGACCCGTCCATGCTGACGAGCTTCCAGGCGCTCAGGCTCAATACCGGTGTCTCGGACGTGTTGCAGTCGACCTTGCTTGACGCCGGGACGTGGGAGCGTATCGAGGTCGCTGACGCGCTGACGATGGGGCCGCGCTATGCCATGGGGCTTGACCTGGGCACAAGCGCGGCAATGAGCGCGGCGGCGGCGTTCGACCCGGACGGCGGGGCGCTGGATGCCTTCGCGGTATTCCCAGAATTGCCCGACCTGCGCGAGCGGGGATTGCAGGATGGCGTCGGCCGTCTCTACCTGGATATGTCCCGGCGCGGCGAGCTGATCCTAGCGGGTCAACGGGTTTCCGACATTCCGACTCTGCTACGGGCGGCGCTTGAACGGTGGGGCAAGCCCATCGTGATCGTGTGCGACCGCTGGCGGGAAGCCGAGTTGCGACAGGCGCTCGACTCCGTGGGATTTCCTCAAGCAGCGCTGGCGGTGCGCGGCATGGGATTCCATGATGGCGGGGCGGACGTGCGGGAGTTCCGCGCGGCGTGCTTGGGTGACCGCGTGAAGCCTGCGCGGTTGTCCCTTCCATTAACTCCATCCGGCGCGGAAACCCTGGTATTTTGGGCGTCCCAGCCACTGGCTTGGCTGGTTGCGCCGAAGGATGTCCCGTTGATGACGAGGTGCGGTGATCTCAAGCTATCGCATGGCTTGACCACGAAAGCCCGAGAGAACGCCATGAAGCAGGATCGTGTGCGGACCACCAACGCTATCAAATCACCCTGAAAGGCCCGGATTTCTGCGCCGGACGGAATTTATAGGAGGGACAGCTCATCGCGCTTTGGCATTATGTGGAAACCGGGCTGCTTCCCGACGGCGCCGAATTGAAGGCTTAGGAAAGGACAAAGGGTTGGCGCCGCACAAGCTGCCGCGCCCAAACGAACCAGGGTGGCAATGTGATCGTTATCCGGCAGGGCTGAAATACGCCGCCCTAACAGATTGATCCTTGCCCCCTGGAACCGACAAGCCCGTGCATGCGGGATTTTGGTTGCGGATCAAAACATGATCCCACAGGGTATAAGGTTACGCGATTATCACTTTGACATAAGAAGCACCGGTGGGCATCGTGTGACGGGATGGACACGAAACGCCGAGTCGGAGGCGCCACAATCAGTGGCGCCTGGATTGTGGGTTTTGGGCGGGAGCTTGTTACGCTTCCTCCTGACAAGACGATAGCCATGCTGGGCGACATCATAAGCCCACACTCATTCTATTCTGCGCTGACGGTGCTTGGGCTAGGGGGACTCGCTTATTTTGGGTGGCCTGCGGTGCACAGGGCATGGCAAATGCCTAGTAGACGTGAAGCGCGAAAGCAGGATAGGCGGGCGAGGGAGGAGGGGGAGCGGCTTGCCAGAGATCAACAAATTAACAAGCAGGTGGTCGACGACTTGGAAAACCTGCAAGGTCGTATAAACGCAGAGCTGAGTGGCAGAACGCGAATTAATCACATAGAAAACGGAGCGACTATAAGAATACCGACAAAAGAACTTAAGGCTATGGGGTTCAATTTACCATTGGTCAATGATGAGCGAGTTTACCCGCGACTCTATAATAGTGTAAGCAGGCTGCTCCCTCGTGTCAGGTTGTATGGAGTCAAAAGGGTGCTTTCCGACATGGGGGAATCATGACTGGCAGCTATCCGCCCGCGATCGCACAGGCGCGCTTTGATGCCTTGCTTAACGCGATGGTGGTTAGAGGCTCGCCACCAGATCGCCGAAAATCCGCTCGGGTTGCTTCCGCCGGTTGTATCGGTACTCAAACTCCTTCACGTAAGTCTGAAGGTGCTTCTTCGACACGTGAACATGGGTCCCACGGATCGACAGCTTCAAGCGCGCCCAAAAGCCCTCAAGGCCGTTGACGTGGCAATCTCCGTCTACATATTCCCCGGCTCCGTGGTTGACCGTCTCATGCTCGAAACCGGCCTTGTACAGACCGTTGTAGGACGCCAGCTCGTCGCTGTTGACCGTGCTGCCCTTCTCGACGTTCTCTTTGATGATCGGATGCAGCGTCTTTTTGCGAACGTCCGGAACAACCTTCGTCATCACATCGCCGTCGCGTTCCAACATCCCGAACACGACCGTCTTGCCGGGAGCCCCGCGTCCGCGCTTCCCGCCCGGCCGCTTCCCGCCAACGTAGGTCTCATCGACCTCGACGATCCCGCCCAGCGGCGTCTCGCCGTCCGTATCGGCCATGTACTTGCGGATTTCATGCGCCATGCGCCACGCCGTCTTGTAGGGAATATCCAACTGGCGCTCCAATTCCTTCGCAGCCACACCATGACGCGAAGTCGAAAAGAGAAGCATTGCGTAGAACCATTTATGCAGAGGCAGGTGAGTCCGCTCCATCGGCGTGCCAACTGTCGGGTGCAGATGGTGCCCGCAGTGCTGGCATACATACCCTCGGTCTTTCGTCATGCGGTAGAATTTGCTGAACACGCCGCACTTCGGGCAATCCAGTTCTGTGCCGCCATAACGCTCGGTCATGATGCGCTTCAAGCACGCTTCGTCGTCTGGGAACTGCTGCTGAAACTCGTAAAAGCTGGTCATCTCGACCTCCTATGCCTTAAATATAGGAAGCCACGCCCCTTATGTCAAGGTGATAATCGCGTAAGGTTATGGCGCCCTGAGGGCGACATCCAATTGGCGTCGGTTCACCCCTGGTTCAACGGCTCGCTTCGCTGCCCGCGGAACAGCCTTGACAAAGTTCGCCTCATATAAGGCCGGATACATGACTGCAAGCTCTACCGCCGCTTCAAATCAGTTTTTCCCTTGCAACACCGGGGGCGACCATACATGACCCTGCCCTTAATTTAGTTTTCTCGTGACCGGACTCGCGAGAATAGCGCCCATGAGTTGAACTGTCTTAGGAGATGGGCATACGGGAAACGACATGTCAGCGAACGACACACGGAAGCCAGAAAGTTCACGACCCATGCATCAAACACGGCTTCTTCGTTGGATCCGGTGGACGACCGGAGTGCTTCTACTCCTAATCGTCGCCATACCGATTATGGCGGCAGCGCAGGATCGGCAGCTGCAGCTCGTGTCGACACTGTGGTCGCCGTTCACCAACGCCCCAGGACAACCGCGGGTCGCCCTCGATCTGGTCGACGTGGCTCTCGAACGCATGGGGGTCACCGCCGAAACGATCATCGTGGATGAGGCCAGACTGACGCCCTCACTGCTGAGCGGTGAGTTCGACGGAAGCGCGGCTCTCTGGAAGGACACGGAGCGCGAACGCGCGCTGCTTTATTCGCGGCCGTATCTCGAAAACCGGTTGATCCTCGTCGGGCGGCAGGGCAGCGACGTGTCCGCGACCTCGCTGGCCGACCTCGCCGGCAAGCGGATCGCCCTGGTCGCCGGGTACGCGTATGGCGAGGCAGTCGAGAGGAGGGACGGGCCGATCTTCGTTGGCTCGAACAGCGAAGAGGACAGTGTCGCAAGACTCCTCAACGGTGAGGTGGACTACACACTGATGGACGACCTCGTCATCCATTACCTCATCAGCAACCACGCCGAAGCAGCTCGAACGCGACTGGCGTTCGGCCCGACGCCGCTGCTCATACGCTCGCTTCACCTCGCCGTTCGCCGGTCGCTATCGCTTCCGGACGCCTGGTGGATCATCTCGCGGTTTAACGCCGAACTGCGCGGCATGATCGCTGACCGAAGTTACCATCGCCTGCTCCAGCTCGACTGGATTCGAGCGGACGTCGACGGCGACGGTCACAGGGAGTACGTGCCTTACGACGATCAAACCGGCCCACGCCCGCCGGAGCATGCGTACGACCTCTTCGCAACAGGCATTCCGACCACGGAGCCCAGCACGACGCGGCGCTTCTACCTCGGCGGCAACATCTACGAAGGCTGGTCCACCGTGCCCGACCAGTACAAGGCCCCAGACTTCCCCAGACCCGATCCGGGTCGACACACGATCAGAATCTTCTCCTTCAGGTTTTAGCTGGAAGCTGCTGTCCCTCCTATAAATTCCGTCCGGCGCATGAATTCCTGCCTTTCCAGGTGATGCCTATAGCGTTGGTGGCCTACACACGATCCTGCTTCACGGCGTTCCCTCGGACTTTTGCAGCCGCGTCTTGCGGCAGCTTGAGACCATCGCGCCTCGTCATCAACTGGACGTCCTTCGCCGCAACCAGCGAAGCCAGTCGCTGGGGCGGCCAAAATATCGGGGTTCCTGCGCCAGATGGAATTAATAGAAGGGACAGGGCCTTGGCCCATGGCATCGGCCGCACCAAGGGGGGCCGCAACACCAAGCTCCACGCTGTCTGCGATGCGAAAGGCAGGCCCCTCGTCCTGCTCCTGACACCAGGAAACGTCCATGATTGCAAGCTCGCCCAGCGCTGTATCGAAGCCATGCCGCCCGCCGCCGAACTCGTCGCCGACAAGGGCGATGACAGCAAAGCCCTGCGCGACTGGCTGGCAGAACGCGGAACCACGGCCGTCATCCCACCGCGCAAGAACCGCAAGGTCCAATACCATTATGACAAGACCGTCTACAGGCAGCGCAACATCATCGAGCGCATGTTTTGCCGCCTCAAGGACTGGCGCCGTATAGCCACCCGCTTCGACCGCAACATCAAAAACTTCATCGCCGCAATCGCCCTTGCCGCCGCCGTCATCTGGTAGCTGTAATGAGTCCGGACCCTAGAAGAGACAGGCGAAAGAAACCAGTCATATGACATTCGGGATGATCCATGCAACAAGGTGATGGCGCGCTAAAAAGGCTGAACCATGTTCTTTCCGCTCAAAGACGATAATCCGACCCACCGGATCGGCTTCCAGTACGTGACGGTTGCGGTGCTTGCTGCTTGCGTCTTGGTTTGGCTGATCCAGTTGCTTGGCGGGAACGAATTCGACAACGAGCTGATGTTCCGTCTTGGCATGATCCCGGTGACCATCCTCGGCGAAATGCACCGGGAACCGGACCTCATCACCGTGCCGCCCTGGCTGACACTTTTCACGTCGATGTTCTTGCATGGTGGCTTCATGCATCTGCTCGGCAACATGCTCTACCTCTGGATCTTCGGCGATAATGTCGAAGACGCCATGGGGCATTGGCGATTCACGTTCTTCTATCTCCTCTGCGGCGTGATCGCCGGCCTCGCGCATGCCGCGCTCGATCCGACCTCCCAAATCCCAGCCATCGGAGCGAGCGGAGCTATTTCCGGCGTGCTCGGCGCCTATCTGATGCTGCATCCGAAACGCGGGGTCTGGATTCTGATCTTCTTCATGCCGATCCGCTTTCCAGCGTGGGGTGTGCTCGGGGCCTGGATCGGCTATCAGATGCTCAACGCCGTGGCCTCCGACGGGGTTGGCGGCGGTGTCGCCTGGTACGCCCATATCGGCGGCTTCGTCGCTGGCGCCCTCCTGGTCATCCCGATGCGAAAGCGCGGTGTGCCCCTCTTCGACAATATTCCGATCGGTCCGTGGAACCGCCGCTCCACCTAGCCGCCGCTCGACTCAAACGACGACACCTGTTGGGGTGACTTCGCTCAGCAGAGACCGCGAGAGGATGCACAAGACGAGAATGTCGGTCCGTGGGGACGACGGCTCCGGCGCGGCCCCTGGTCTCGGAGAAACTGATGCCACCGGATGGCGAGTGTTGTGTCTCGCAGGTGGTGAAACTTCTGAAGCGACGTAACCTCCGGGTGTGATTGATACACCGGCCGGCGGATGCGACCGCCAAGGAGATTACACCGTGAAGAGGTGCTGTCAGCCTAATGCGAAGCGATCTTCAAAGCGCCAAACGACATACGCTCAGGCAGCCAACTGACGCCACTCGACCAGGACGGCCGAGCGGTTCTGCTTGAAGATGTCGCGGCGGTTGAGTTGGCGGTCCTGGTTGAAGATTCCATGGGGTGGATTGTGATCCACTTTTCAGAGTGGTGTCGCAACATAACTCTGTGGAGGTAACCATGTCATCGATTGAACAAGTGTCTGAAGAGCGGGCTTCTGTCGGCAATGATCCAAGTGCGATTCTCGTGTCGCTGGAACTCAGCCTAACGACGTGGCTCGTCACGTCGTTGTCACCGGGCGGTGGAGATAAGATGTCCAAGCACCCGGTGCGTGGCGGCGATGTCGCGGGCCTTTTTGCGAGGTTTTCCCAACTGCAGGCAAAGTGCCAGGCGCGGACAGGGCGGGCGTACCGTCTGATTGTGATCCAGGAGGCTGGCCTGGACGGGTTCTGGGTTCATCGGACCCTTGAGAATGCAACCATCGAGAGCCACGTTGTGGATCCGGCTTCGATAGCCACGTCGCGCCGTCGGCGGCGCGTCAAGACGGACGGGGTCGACGGCGAAGCCTTAGTCAGAGTCTTGCTGGCCCATAAGCGGGGCGAGCCGCGGGTCTGCGCCATGGCAAAGGCGCCCACGGCTGAACAGGAGGACCGTCGGCAGATCGGCCGTGAGCGCCGGTCTCTGACTGCCGAACGGGTTAAGAATGTCAACCGCATAAAGGGGCTTCTGTTCGCACAGGGCATCACGGAATACGAGCCTGTTCGGCGCGATCGGCGCCAAAAGCTGGAGGCGCTCAGAACTGGCGATGGACGCCCTCTCCCGATCTGCCTGAAGCAACGGCTCAGCCGCGAACTTGACCGGCTGGAGCTCCTTCTCGAACAGGTCAGGACGGTAGAGACGCAGCGCGATGCGCTTCTGGCGTCACAGGCCGAGGACTCGCAGTCCCCGGCGGCGGTTCTGCGCACTTTGAGGGGCATCGGTCCCGAGTTCACCATGGTCCTTTGGTCTGAAGGGCTCTTCCGACACTTCGCCAACCGAAGGCAGCTTGCCTCTTACGCCGGTCTGGCTCCGGCGCCTTGGCAGAGCGGCGCCGTCGCTCGGGAGCAAGGCGTCTCGAAAGCCGGAAACGCTCGGCTTCATACGACGATGATCCAGCTCAGCTGGCTCTGGCTAAGACATCGGCCGACATCTGCTTTGACCTTGTGGTTTCATGAGCGAACCAAAGCTGCCGGCGGTCGCAACAGACGCGTCACGATCGTCGCCCTGGCGCGTAAGCTGCTCGTCGGACTGTGGAAGTTTGTGACCACGGGTGTCGTTCCGGAGGGTGCGGTCATGAGCGCTGCCTAGCAGTTTGCTATATCCCTGATCCTGTTCCGCGGGGCCTGATCAGCCTCGCCGGATCCAGGTGGACGGACCGGACAACCATTGGGCTGAAATAGCCGTGTTGAAGAGTGGTCCCGTCCTCCGGAGCCTCCGCCGCCGAAAGCGGGATGTTGGTGCAGCCGGTGCGACCGGCGGCCGGATGTGAGTTTGACCGGCTCGGCGAAGGGCCGTGTCGTCGAAAGGGGCTCGGACTTGGATCCTATAACCGCGGAGAAAGGCCATGTGCAAAGCGAATTGATCCTTCCCTTGACTAACCATTTCCCATGTGAGTGGTTGTGGATCGAGGCGTGGACGGAGGCGACTTTCTGCAGGGTCTCGATGTCTCTGAACCGCGCCATCGCCCCTTCCCGCCTTCGAAACGGTTGATGCGAGTTCTCGGCCCGGTTATTGAGCCAACGGCCGCAGGTCTGGGCGGCCGCATTACCGATCACAGTCATCGCAGCACGGTAGGACCGATGCCTGTCCGTGACGATCGAAGCCGGCCGGCCATAGCGTTTCATCGCGCGCCTCAGAAACTTAAGCGCAGCCCTGCGATCCCGGCGCCTCGTGGCAAAAACCTCGAGCACTTCTCCTTCGTAATCAACCGCGCGCCATAGATAATATGTCTCGCCGTTGATGCGGACAAACACCTCATCACGGTGCCACCGCCAGTTCGACCAGTTGCGCCGGGCTACCCGCCGCCGCCCGATCTCGCCGGCGAACAGCGGGCCAAAGCGGTTCCACCAGAACCTCACCGTCTCGTGGTAGACATCGATGCCGCGCTCGACCCGCAGATCTTCGACCTGTCTGAGCGACAACCGGTATAGCGGACATACATCATCACCGCGAGCCGGATGACCTCTGGCGAACTGTTGAAATAGCGGAAGGGGTTTTGCATCTGGTAAAACTATGGATGCCACATCTGCTCATCAATCCATTTTTGTCTGACACTACCGGCTGGGGGCCACGGTGCTCACGGCAATTCCCACCAATTCCAGGCGACTATCGTCCCGCACCGCCCTCAGCATTGCCTCGGCAGGCAATCCGTACTACTGTCTCCTCACAAACCGGGGTTCATCTGGGGAATGTCAGTTGAATTTAGAATGAATATTATCCTTGATGATTTTGTGTATACAGGAGGGAGGATAGTTAACATGACAAGTTCCGTAATCTGGCGATCTCTTGTCACAATTGCAGGAACGGCCATCACGTCTCTGCTGCTGCTCACATCACCCGCCCGAGCGGGCGGTGAGTTAAACCTGATGACTTGGGAAGGATTCGCTGATCCTAGCTTCGTCTCAATCTTCGAAGCCCAGACGGGGTGCAAGGTCACGGCTACGTACATCGGCAATAATGAAGAAATCTTCGCCAAATTATCGATTGTCGGAGGAACCATCTATGATGCCGTTTCACCGGACATCGATGCCACGGGTATTTTAACCCAAATGGGGGTTATCGAGCCCCTGGATGTGGGGCGACTTGAACATTGGGATGAGATCCCGACCAGTTTTACGGATCTTCCCGGAGTTCAATCGGAGGGGAAAATTTGGGCGTTACCCTGGACCTGGGGTGCGATCCCACTAATGTATCGGCCCGATAAGATCAGCGATCCAATCACTTCGCTCTCTGCATTATTTGACCCGAAGTATGCGGGCCATGTTTCACTGCAGAATGATAAGGTTACGCTGTTCCTCGCGGCACGGTATCTTTGGGGCCGTGATTTTGACTCTTACCACATGACCGACGAGCAGCTTGCAGAGGTTCAAAAGACCCTTACCGAGCAGAAAAAACTTATACGGCAATACTGGGCAACAGCTGGTGAGCTAATAAACCTTTACTCCAATGGTGAGGTCTGGCTATCGACAACTTGGGCGGGCTATCAATCCGTTATCTTGGAGGAACAAGGCATCCATGTCGTCGAGGTTGTGCCGACTGACGGGGCCGATGCTTGGAACAACGCTTGGCAGATAGTTAAGGGTACTCCCAACCTTGATTGTGCCTATGCTTGGCTGAATTTTGCAACCTCATCCGATGGACAATGCGGTGTGGTTCAGGTGACGGGGTATGCGGGCGCTAATCCGGTCGCCCTAAAAGATTGTCTGACGCCCGAGTTAGAGGAAGCAATCCACATCAACGATACAGCCTATATCGAGGGACTGGCCTTTATTCAACCTCTTGAAAGGGCCGAAATCTACGTAAATACGTGGAATGCTGTTAAGGCTGCTCAATAGAACGCAATTAGGTGTACGATCCCAGGGTGTGGTGGAACCGGTTGAGCCTGGAGGCTTCGAGGTTATCTGTCCAGGCTTTGCAAACGAACTCGTGGGGTGTTAGGCCGCGCAGCGTCTTGAGGGGCTTGGCGAAGTTTTAGGCGGCGAGAATGTCGTGGAGATCCACTATGTCCAATGATCTAGATCTCTGTTACGTCTCCGCTACTGACGCTCTGGCGCGTTTCCGAGACCGCAGCCTATCGCCGGTCGAACTCCTGACCGCCCTGATCGACCGTGCCGCTGCAGTTGAACCTAAGGTCAATGCGCTGGCTTATCTCCATTTCGATGAGGCGTTGGACAAGGCGAAAAAGGCGGAAGCCCGCTATATGAAAACGGGCGGCCGACTCAGGCAGCTTGAAGGCCTGCCGCTCGCGGTCAAGGAAGACACGGCAATCAAGGGCAAACGCCAGACCCTGGGCTCTCTGATCTTCAAGGACCAAGTCGCCGATCACACCAATCCTTCGATCGAACGCCTTGTTCGCGCCGGCGCCATCATTCATGCCCAGACGGCGTGTCCGGAGTTCGTGTGGCCGTGGACTTGTACGTCGCGGTTGCATGGCGTCACACGTAACCCCTGGAACCTGGAGGTCACGTCGGGTGCATCGTCCGGCGGCGCCGCGGCGGCGCTTGCCACTGGCACGACGACGATTGCCACGGGCACCGACAGCGCTGGCTCCATCCGCATACCGGCCAGCATGTGTGGCGTCGTCGGCTATAAACCGCCCTATGGCCGCAACCCACAAAGCCCCGACCTTAACATGGATATGTTCATGCATCTTGGGCCGATGGCCCGCACGCTTGCCGATGCCGCCCTGATGCAAAATGTCATGTCCGGGCACCATCCGCTTGATCATGCGACCATCCACCAGCGCGTGAGACTTCCCGGAGAACCCGCGGGCGTTGAGGAACTAAAGATAGCCTATTCGATCGACCTGGGCGCCCAGGAGGTTGACGAGGACGTGCGTACCAACACCCTCGCGGTCGCGGACATGCTGCGCGACGCAGGCGCAACAGTGGAGCAAGTGAAAACGCCTTGGGCGCCGGAAATATTCGCAAAGGCTAGTTGCTGGTGGGAGCTGATCTATGCCGACGATTTCATTGCCGCTATCGAACGTGCCCCCCATCTTGTCTGTGACTACACGAAATTCTTCGCTGCAAAGAATGCGCAGGTCACACCGGCCATGTTCCATGACCTGATGAAAGCCGCTGGCCGGGCGTGGAATGATTTTGGCCCGCTACTTGAGCGTTTCGATGCCTTTATCTGTCCGACCGTCGGATCAACTGCAATTCCTGCTGCGGGCCAGGATATGGAGCCTTGTGTCTCGGTCAACGGAAAACGGCTCTATCCCGCCGATGTCATCATGACTTGGTATTTCAATGTCTTTAACCGCTGCCCGACACTTGCGGTTCCGTCCGGGTTTGCCGCCAACGACGTGCCAACCGGTGTTCAGGTGGTCGCGCGCACCTACGATGATCCCGCCGTCTTCCGCGTTGCGGCGGAACTGGAGCGACGGATGCCGCTCTATCGGTCCAAGAAGACGCGTCCAACTCTTTAGGAGTCGCAGCCTGGGGCCCTCCTCATGCGGCCAGCCCGAAAACCACCACCGCCCTGCTCGACCGTCCGACCCATCACCGCGACAGGCGACCAAAGCCGGCGCTTTATAAACGGGAATTATAAGAAAAGGTTGACGGGATGATCTCGATCGGCATTGTCAGACTAACTGGATGGGACCAGTGGAACCAACGATCGAGGGCTCTCAGGCTGCAAGTTGACGCCACTCGGCCAAGGCGGCCGAGCGCTTGAGTTTGAAGTTCTCGCGGTTGTAAAGATGACATTCCTGGTTGAAATGATTGTGGATCGAGGCGTGGGCGGCGGCGAATTGCTGCAGGGTCTTGATGTCTCTGAACCTGGATCGCGGTAGGGAAGCGGGTTGCCCCGCTCCTGTCCCTTCCATTAACTCCATCCGGCGCGGAAACCCTGGTATTTTGGGCGTCCTAGCCACTGGCTTGGCTGGTTGCGCCGAAGGACGTCCCGTTGATGACGAGGTGCGGTGATCTCAAGCTATCGCATGGCGCGACCACGAAAGCCCGAGAGAACGCCATGAAGCAGGATCGTGTGCGGACCTGTCCCTTCTATTAATTCCATCCGGCGCAGAAACCCTGATATTTTGGGCACCCCAACGATTGGTCTGGCTGGCTACGCCGAAGGACGTCCAGTTGATGACGAGGCGGGATTATCTTGAGCTGTCGCATGATGCGACTGCGAAAGCCCGAGAGAACGCCGTGAAGCAGGATCGCGTGTAGGCCACCAACGCTATCGGGCATCACCCGGAAAGGCCGGGATTTCTGCGCTGGACGGAATTTATGGAAGGGCAGGTGATAGAGTAAGACGAGAACGCGCCCGAACAGCTTAACTTGACGACACGCCCCGGACGGTCTGGCGCGGTGGTGAATCGGCTCTCGCCCCCCAAGCGACCGACCGGAACGGATTCCGGCAGTGCTGAACAGGCGACAAAGGCCAAGCCGATGGCTTCGAAGAAGACACTGAACGCGAAGAACCTCGAGTCGCTTGGCGCCCAGCGGCTTGCCGAACTGTTGATCGAGATCAGCATCGGCAACACCACGACCAAACGCCGTCTCAGGCTGGAGCTCGCCGGTGAGGAGAGCCCTGCTGCGGTTGCGAGAGAAATCCGCAAACGACTGGTGACGATCGCTCGCGCCCGCGGGTTCGTCGACTGGCAGAACCGCCGGGCCCTGGCCGATGATCTGGAAATTCAACGCCATGCCATCGTCGACAAGGTGGCCAGACGCGATCCGATCGAGGGCCTGGATCTGATGTGGCGTTTCATGGCGCTGGCCGGCTCGGTCTTCGAGCGCTGCGATGACAGCAGTGGAACCGTGATCGGTATCTTCGACCACGCCGCCAACGACCTCGGCGAGATTGCGAAAGCCGCAAAGCCCAATCCGGAAACGCTTGCCGACAATGTGTTCCGCGCACTGATCGACAACGGCTACGGCCAGTACGACTCTCTGATCCATGTTCTGGCACCGGTCCTGGAGCAGAAAGGCCTGGAACATCTGAAACAGAGGACGATCGCGCTGTCCAAGGAACCCGCTCGAAAGCCGTCCGATCGGGAGCGAGGTATAATCGGCTACGGATCGGGTGGCCCGGTCTACGCCGACGAACAGGCCGAACGGTCCCGGACCAGCACGGTACACCAGGCATTGACGGAGATTGCGGATGCCCAGGGCGACGTCGATGCGTTCATGGCCCAATATGATGAGCAAACGAGGAAGGTCCCGAACATTGCCGCGCAGATCGCCCGGCGGTTGCTTGCGGCGGACAGGGCCGAAGAGGCCTTGCAGACGGTTGACGCGGCCGAGCACGGGCGCGATGCCCGGGACTGGCCGACCTTCGAGTGGGAGGACGCACGGATCGATGCCCTCGACGCACTCGGCCGCGGCGACGAGGCCCAGGCGGATCGCTGGTCATGCTTCGAGCGATCGTTGTCGATCCCGCATCTGCGCGCCTATCTGAAGCGGCTACCCGACTTTGACGACGTTGAAGCCGAAGAGCGGGCGCTCGACTATGCGCAGGGCTACGAGAACCCCCTCAAGGCACTGTCATTCCTGGTATCGTGGCCTGCCCTGGACAGAGCGGCCACGCTTGCTATCCGGCGGGCGGGGGATCTGGATGGCGATCACTATGAGATATTGACCCGGGCCGCCGACGCGATGGCCGGCAAGTATCCGTTTGCCGCGACGCTGGTGCTTCGCTCGATGATCGGCTTCGCGCTGACGCACCGCCGCTCCAGCCGATACAAGCATGCCGCTCGACATCTCATGGAGTGTTCGAGTCTGGCATCGGGGGTCGAGGATTTCGGGGCCTATGAAACGCACGAGGCCTACGAAGCCGGATTGCGCCGGGAGCATGGGAGGAAGAGTTCGTTCTGGAGCGCGATCCGTTAATTATCGCCAACCGCGCCAACGTCCTTGGCTTCGGGTGATGTTCAGTGACTGTCCCTCCCATTTATTCCATCTGCCGCAGAAACCTTGGAATTTTGCATCACCCTCGGACACTCTTTCCGACAGGCATAAGATCATCGAAGCCCTCCCCGCCGTCTTCCGCGAACTCTTCGTCGGTCGCGCGGCGCCCCGCACAGAACTCCTTCGTGCCAAATTTTGCCGGTTTTTTAGCGCCTCGATCACCCGCATTTCTTCTACCGTAAACAGCCGGTAAATCGCCGTTTCACGTCCCGTTATCAGCGCCGAGTGCCAAGACTTTCCACCGCGCCCGTCGCCCGCTTCACGCCAGGAATCGCCTCGCTCAACCCCTTGATTCTGTTACCTCCGTCCCACTTGGTCCCACTTGGTCCCACTTGGATTCGCCAGTGCCAAGACTTCTGACGCCCTGCACGGAGACAGGTTCGCGGCAGACTGCGCTCACCGCCATCATCTAAGCCATTGATATAATTGGTGTAAATGCCAATTCGGCGAGCCCGAATCTCCGCTATTTATCCGGGGGTTACGGGCTTCGGCCAGCGCCCTGCCGAGCGCAGAGACCCGAGCGGTGCGACAACGGACAGCCTGAGATGGCAAAAGTCTCCTAACGCGGTTTCGGTGGTACGACAAGATCGCCCTTCATGCCGACGCGAAGGCGCGCTCGCTCAAGATGGTGTTACAGTTCCCGGAGGCCGCGGCACCGGTTATTCCCGGGATTGCGGCGTCTTCATATCGACCGCCGGCAGGCTCGTGTTCCCGGGCAACGGGCCCAATGTAAAGTCCTGGCACTCCTGGTAACGGGGCGTGAAACGGCGATTTACCGGCTGGTTACGGTAGAAGAAATGCGGGCGATCGAGGGCTTGAGATCGGCGCCGGAAGCATTCGCACTCCTCCACCTCGCCGTCGTCGAGGATGCGCTGGACCGGTTCCCGGTCCGTAAGTGCGGCGCGGGGTTCAGCCCGGAGCGGAAGACCGGCCAGCCGGCGCGCCGGTTCGTCCCTCCGTCCGCTCGCAGAGGATCGAACCGTGCTGGTCGTCCCAGCCGACCGGAAGCCGCACCTCGTTGGCGAGCCGCTTTGCCGTCAGCCCGATGGGATGACGATCGTCGAGTATGCAGCTGACGATCTGTGGCGCGAGGAAGCCGAGCCGCAGGATCCGGCTGAAATACGAGCTCGTGACCCCCGCCTCGGCGGCAAGCTCGCGCATCGTCCTGTCGCCACTGTGCATGACCATCGCCCGGTACCGGTGAGCCTGCGCGAGAAGGCGATGCAGGCTGCGGTCGGGCACGGTTCTGCACTCGTCTTCGGCCCCCTCGACAATGAACCGGATATCCCGGCCGGTGCGCCTGAGCCGGGCGGGGATGGAAAAGGTGAAGGGCGGTCCGTCGCCCCTCAAACGCTGTCCCGGTCCGGGCAAGACCGATCCCTCCTCCAGGAGAGCCCCCAGAGCAGAGGGCAGCAGCTGAAGCTCGACGGTATCCGTCCTCAACTCGACACGACGGACGATCGCGTTGAGGATGGTGCGCCTTTCCGGAGCCGCCAGGCTCGGCCAGCGCCCGGCCATCTCATTCGCCCTGGCCACGACCTCGGCCGCACGCCCGGCATCCTCCCCGAGGCCGTCGACAGCCCCGAATATCTCCGCCCGGCTTGCGAGGAAGCGGCGCAACCGATCTTCGATCAGGCCTTCGAGTTCGCGCGCGGGCACGCGCCGGCCGCGGGATGCGCTCCCGCGCCGCCCTGTGACGAGGCTTTTGGAGACATAGTAGCGGTATCGGGTTCCCTGCTTGTTGGCATGGCTCGGGGTCATTCTCTGGCCCGTATCATCGTAGACCAGACCGGCCAGGAGGCTCGGCTCGGCCGCGTTTGCGCCACTCGTTCGCTCGGCCCGGTTTGTCGCGAGCTTCCGTTGCACCCGTTTCCAGAGCGTCTCGTCGACGATCGCGGCGTGTTCACCGGGATAGCTCTGTTCCTTGTGCACGATTTCGCCGCAGTAGATGCGGTTCTGCAGAAGGTGATAGAGCGCGCCGCGGGCCAGGGGCTTGCCGCCCGTCTCGCGGCCGTAGCGGTCGATCCGAACCTTGCCGGCGACGCCGTCCCTCTCGAGCCTGTCCTGCAACGCGCAGACCGAACCCGTCTCGAGGTAGTGGCGGAAGATGTCCCGGACCGTCCCGGCTTCCTGTTCGTTGACAACCAGCTTTCGGTCCCGAACGTCGTAGCCCAGTGGTGACAGACCGCCCATCCAGAGGCCCCTCTTCTTCGAAGCCGCTATCTTGTCGCGGATCCGTTCGCTCGTCACCTCACGCTCGAACTGGGCAAACGAGAGCAGCATGTTGAGGGTCAGCCGCCCCATCGAGGTCGTGGTGTTGAACTGTTGGGTGATCGAGACGAAGGAGACCTCCTTCCGGTCGAAAACCTCGACGATCCTGGCGAAGTCGCCGAGGGTGCGCGTCAGGCGATCGACCTTGTAGACGACGACCGCATCGATCCCGCCGGTTTCCATGTCCGCGAGAAGGCGTTTGAGGGCGGGGCGCTCCAGGGTCGCCCCCGAGACCCCGCCGTCATCGTAAATCCCGGGCAGGCAGGTCCAGCCCTCGTGCTTCTGACTCGCAACATAGGCTTCGCAGGCCTCCCGCTGGGCGTCGAGGGAGTTGAAGTCCTGCTCCAGCCCTTCTTCGTGGGACTTGCGGGTGTATATCGCACACCGGACGGTGGGGCGTCCCTTCCGGCCCTCCTTCGGGCTAGTCGTCGCCATGATCCGTAACCGGCGCCCCGGCCCGCGCAGGCGATCGTCCGGTGACCCCGAAGAAGCGCGGACCCGACCAATGGGCGCCGGTGATCTCGCGGGCGATGGCCGAGAGCGAGCGCCAGGTCTTGCCGTTCCACTCGAACCCGTCTTCGCTAACCGCCACACTGTGGGTCCGGCCCCCCCATTCCCGGATCAGCCTGCTGCCCGGCTTCGCCCGGGTAACGCGCGCGCGCCTGATGTCGCCGTCTTGTGCGAGGGATCGCGTGAGGGCCGCGAGCCTGCGTTTCGTGGCGGCGCTGAACCCTCCATGGACCCGCTCCTGGATCTTCCAGGCAACGCCCAGGATCAAGAGCTCGCGGGAGACCCGCTTCGGGGGTGTCGAGCGATAGAGCCTTCGCCACTCGGCACGCAGACCCGCGCCGTCCATGGGTTCCAGCGCCCGGAGTTGGGCAGCCACATCGAGAGATCTGGAGAGAACGGTCATGAGGGACGCCCTCGCTCCAGGGTGCGGCGGACGGGCGGGCAGGTTGTCGATAGGGCGCCCGGTTCCGCGATCGTGGCGCCGCGGTTGCGGCCGGGAAGCCGGGTCGATCGATCCGGTTCGGTGCCGCTACGAGGGGAGGAGGGCGTTCGGGTTTCGGTTGAATTTGCCATGGCGGGTTCCTTCCGTTGTGCGCGCCTGCCCGATGCAGGCGCTGTCACCGCCCAAAGCCCGGACTGTCTGGATGTCAGGTCCGGGCCGGCGGTCGAAGGAATCCGGTTCGTCGCCGCGCAAGCACAGTGACGCTCTGTTACGGCGTCAGGTCCAGTGGTTTCTCGATGTTTTTTAAAGGGACTTATATGCGTGAGTGCCCAAGACAAGGCTCGCTCTTAGTTCTTACTCCTCCACCTCGTACTAGACCGTGAGCACGAAACGGCGCCGGGCTCCCTTGCCGACCATGACAAACCGACAAGTTCATCGATGAATACCTGCGCGTAAACGAGGAGGCCTGCGAGCGACCGTCTGGCCACTCGCATAGAGACAAAACCGTCATTGTTCCCTTGGCTCTTTCTCTTCCTCTATGAAGTAGAGTGTCCGTTTGTTCACCTTGCCCAGCGTCTTGAGCGCGTCGTACTCCTTCCCGTGGCTGAACATGCCGCGCAGCAGCGTGTCGGTGTCGGCTGCGTCAGCCACGGCCGCCGCGGCCGCGATCGTGGCCGTGATCCCGTCCCCGTAGGGGTTGCAGCCGCACATGTGCAGCAGGCCCTGGACCAGGATGTGGTCGATCTGCAGCGCCCGGTCGGCGCCGCCCTCGCGGTCGCGGGTAAAGCCGGCGGTCTGTGCGGCTACCGCCTCATAAAGCCGCTTCGCGCGCTCCATGTCGCCCGCCGACGTGAGCACCACGCAGCGCACCAGCGCCAGGCGCGGGTAGTTCGCCAGCACTTCTTCCGTCAGCAGCCCGTCGAGCGTGCGCAGCGCCTCCAGGCCCTGCTCCAGCCACAGCCTGACGCCGCTCGCGCTCTCCGCGATCTCCTCGAGCAGATCCGGATCGCCCGATTGTCCGGCATGGCGCAGCGCCTCGACCGGCCGTCCGCGGCGCGCCAGCGCCAGGGCGATGCCCGGATGGACGCTCCGGTAACGCTCCGGGTCCTCCCGGAACCGGCGCTTCTCGCAATAGTCCCTGACCAGCGGGTGCAGACGCATTGCCGGCCCGCCGCCGCCCGCGGTCGACAGCAGGCCGGCGAGCGCCGCCATCGATGCGATCCGCAGTTCCGCGTTGCGTGCGCCGGTCACCTCGTCGACCAGTTCGGGGTCGACCGGGTCGAACAGCGAGATATCGAGCACGAAGTCGCGGTCCGCGGCCGAAATCCCGTGCCACAGCCGCGTCTCGATCCAGTCCGCCAACGTGCGGTCGGCGCCCCAGGGCTCACCGCGCCGCCGGGCATTCCCGTAGATGCGGAGCGCAAGGGGCCAGCCCGCCGAGTCCGCCACCACCGACGCCAGCTCCCGGCGCAACAGCTTCTCGTCGAAGAACCGCGCGATGTCCGGCTTCGTGAACCGCAGATCGTCCGCCGTCACCGTCGCCTCCCGCCCTTCGAGCGCGAACATCGCAAGCTGGAGCCCCGGGGGCTGCTCCCGGAACGCCATGCCGACATGGAGATTGGGCGGTGCCCGGTGCAGCAGCGCCTCGATCGCGGCGGCGGCCTCCGGGCTGCCCAGCCGCTCGACCTCGTCGAGCGCCAGCACGCACGGCGCGCCGTGGCCCGCGATCGCCCGGATCAGCAGCTCGATCCGGTACTCGGCCTGGCTGTCGGCATGCGGATCCGGCGCCTCGGTTTCCGCGTCGTCGGATCTTTCCCCGGCCGGCCCGAACGACGCCACCCCGGCCCGCTCGAAGGCGAGCGCGAGGTGGCTCGCCACCGCCCCCGGTCCGTCCGCCTCGTCGAGCGAAAGCCATGCGACCGCGACGCACCGGTCGCGCAGGGCCCGGCAGCACTGGCCGAGCAGGGCCGTCTTGCCGAACCCGCCCGGGGCGTGCAGCACCGTCAGGCGATGCTCCAGCAGCGCGCAGCGGCCCTCCAGCTCAGGACGTTCGACGTAGCCCTCGATGGCGTCCGGCAGACCCACCTTGTGCCGCAGCAGCCACGGGGATTCCGGCGGCAGCTCCGCGCTCAGCGCCGACTTGCTGCGCTCGTCCTCTCCCTGCGCGCCCCCGCGTGTTCGTCGTCGCTCGTCATCGCATCGCGTCGCCGTTACCCGTTGCCGCCGCCCGCGGGCGGGCGATATCCCTCCGCCGGCTCCATAGTGCGGACGGCGCGCCCGACAGCATCGCCGGACCTCCCGCGGCAAGACCCGCGGCCCGGCAGTTTTGCGCGCTTCAGTGCCGCACAGTTCGACATCGCTTGAATTCCTTGGGGTTTCGACGAATCGATCCACATTATCCGCGCGCGCCGACCGGTGTCGAGCCGGTGCGCCGGTTCGCACGCCTCGACGCGTTCGAGCCGCCTCCCGGCCGCCGACGTTCCGCCCAACGGGCGCAATGCCTTCGGACGTGCCCCCGACCGGGCGGGCGCCCGCGAGGGTTGCACCGGCAGACCCTGGAAATCTGGGCTCAATATGGATTCGCTGCACCGGATCTGCCGGCGGACCCCGTTCGAATCGACATGTTTATGCTTGTTTCGTCAGGATCGCGGTCCGATGCGGCGAGAGCCCGCCCAACCCGGCGGAAGTCCTCAATTCTTCGTTCTGCCTGCCGAAATCGGCGCGGCGCCCGTCATCATCCCACAAGCGGTTGAATTCAAACTCTGGACTACGACTGACCTTTCTTGGCCCAATCGACAAGGTTCATCGTTTCGCGAGCAAATAACGTTTCGCGAAGTCCAAACCTGTACATTCCATGCCTGCCTCAGCCCAACGACTTGCCACTGTGCCTCGCCGTTATCACTTCCTTTTCCGTCGATGACCGCACCTCGACATCCCTTACGCACATATCTTCACAACGCCGTAGCTTCGAAATCCAAATGGCTGCTTAACGCCGAAGCGAAATAAAGTTTATGCGCGGTTCAAACTGAAAGTGTCGTCGTCCCGGCCTCTTCCGGATGCTGCCTGCCCCGTGTGACCCCGTTCGTCCCCTTGCCAAAAACCCCCTTGTCAACGACCCTTTCCGAAGCCGTCCCAGAAGTGGTCGGAGGCACCCCCACGAGGCACCTCCGTTGACCTCAATGTGTTGACACGCTGATGAGAATCGAAACCGATCAGGGCATGTCGGGAAACTCAACGCCGCGGCCCAGGAAACGCACCGCGCGCTTCAGGATGACCCTCATCGCGCGCATCGTCGGGGCGCTCAAGCCCGAGGAGAAAAGCAATGTTTCACGCCTCTCTCCCTCTCCGACCCCAGGTCCCATCTCGTCCTGAGAGTCACGACTTGCCCTTTAATTCGTCAGAATCGGCGATTCGACCCGGCGACGGCAGGCGCAACCCGGCGGAATTTCTCGATTCCACGCTTCAACCAAGCAAACCAAAGCCAGTGCCCGTCTTCACACCGAAAGCGGTTGCGTTCAAACTCCAGACCTCGACAGGCCCTTCATGAGGTCTTGCCGCTCGGCCCCGGGCCCGACGGCGTAAGCGTTCTCTCAGCTCGTGCAGTCGCTTGCAAATGTCGGCCCTGCATTGCCGGAGGGCCATGTCGAGGGCATCGAGTACGTGCCGCATGTGCAGGTGGTTGGCCATGGACCTGCTGACCATGCGGCGGCCAAAGGCGTTCAGCACGACGGCGAGGAGCAGAAACCCGACCCAGGTAACGATATAAGTGACGTCCGCGACCCAGAGCCGATCGGGTGCGTCGGCGGTGAAGTCGCGTTCGACCAGGTCCGGCACCACCCGGGCTCGTGCATCCCGTGTCGTCGTTCGCGCCCCCTTGCGTCCTTCCAATACCGAGAACCCGAAGCTATCCTTCCGCAACCGTTCGTC
Organism: Alphaproteobacteria bacterium; assembly: GCA_965198325.1. Classification (GTDB taxonomy): domain Bacteria; phylum Pseudomonadota; class Alphaproteobacteria; order UBA828; family JAPUJA01; genus CBDAPE01. Next base: position 493,442 of record CBDAPE010000019.1, read on the forward strand.
AGGTAGTTGAGAGAAATGATCGAAGGAGCGCGGCGGCTTTCCCGCCAGCATGTGACAATCCGTGTGCCATGGCACGACTCCGGCTGGACTGGCAGGGTCTGCACGGCTCCGTCAGGGAACACGTCCTGTCTTGCGCTGTCGCGCATCGCCGCCAATAAGCGAGCAGACGAGGATTCGCTCCGGAATCGAGCCTTCGTAGATCTGGAGGCATCCGAACTCCCGCCGTGCGTCGAGGAGCGGGCGGATTTCCTCTCAGAACATGACCTGTTCTTGAGAAAGCAGCATCCGTACAAGCATCTCAGCCCTGAGACTCACGGTCATTTCGGCGAAACGACTCTCCGATTGGAGCCGTATTCGGCCTCCTGTGTTCCATTCGGCTGGATGTTGCGACGTCAGGTTGAAGGCAACGAGCGCTGGGGCACGGTAGGCAAAGCGGATGCCCTAAAGCTCGGTTACGATGCCGCCCGTGAATCCAAGCTACCGTTCGACACGAGCTGGATCCAGAACAAGCATAACCAGCTCGTCATGCTCGACACATTCTTCGGCGCCCTTGAGCCAGAAGATTCGTTGTGCGTTTTCTACGCAAAGCGTACGCCACTCGCTGAGGACAACCGGCGAGTCATCATCGGCGTGGGCCGGGTCAAGAACGTGGGTCATGCCACCGAATACACCTACGACGCACCAGGGCCACTCAAGGGTGTCTTGTGGGAACGCTCTGTACGTCACTCGCTCAGGCCGAATGGCAATTCTGATGGCTTTCTGATGCCGTACCATGCGTTCGTGGCCGCGGCGGAGGCCGATCCGACTCTGGATCTTTCCGATAGCATCGCGTTTGCACCGGACGACCATTTCGACGCCTACTCTTACGCGTCCGAGCACCTCAGCGATGACGCGGCCATTGCAGCGCTTCTCTCATGTGCCGTGGCGCTTCGGACGGCAGCGGAGCACATCGATGTCGAGGTTGCGTCGGCGCTGAAATGGATCGACGCCGAGATCGCCCGGTTATGGACGGCACGTGGCGTCTACCCAGGGCTGGGGAGCGCACTTTCCGCCTTTGGGCTGGAGCATGGAGGTCTCCTGGCGCACGAAATTGTCCGCGCCGGCGCCGAAGACGGCAAGATGTTCGACGCCTTTGCCTTCATCGACGGCTTTGTCGCCGATCCAAAGCGCTTCCCGCAAGGCGAACACCTGGGCTTTGGAGCAAGCTTCCGCGAAAAGTGGAGCGGGCTGTCCTCCGACCGACGGCGGCTCCTGGAGCTAGTTGGGCGCTGTAATCTAAAGCCGGAACAAGCGCTGCGAGCGTATCAGCCGAGCATGAGGAGCTTCGCTCCTTCGACTAGCGACACTGACATTCTCGCGAATCCCTATCTGATGTTCGAGCGTGACGAGGCGGAAGCCGAGCGGATTGGTTTCGCAGCCGTGGACCGCGGCGTGTTCTCGGGCGATGCCATTCGTGACGCAGCGCCTTTGACCGCACCAACAAGTATGACCGATGCGATCGACAAACGGCGCGTTCGAGCACTCATGATCGACCTGATGGAACGCGCTGTCACCGAGGCCGGGCACACGTTGTTGCCACGAAGCTGGATTGTGCAGCGTGCACTGGTCATGCCGCTGGAACCCAAGTGCGCGATCGACGAGGACGTGATCGAAATCAACAGGACCTGGCTCACGGAGGGCCTCGCTGAGGCGAAGACCGGAAGCGACGAGCCCGCGTACAAACTGCAGCGTTACGCGACTGCGCGCGAGATGATCGGCTCGAAAATCAGAAAACGAGTCGCTCGGAGGCAACACACGTTGGACCATGACTGGCGCAGGCTCGTCGACAAGGAATTCGATCCGATGCCGACGGAAGCTGTCGCCCGCGACGAAGAAGAACGCGCCCGGCAAGAGAAGGTTGCCTCGCTCAAGCAATTGGCGCGATTTCGCTTTTCGGTACTTGTCGGACCCGCCGGTTCGGGCAAGACGACTCTTCTGAAGATCCTGTGCAACTTGCCGCAGGTTAACGAACGAAAGGTCCTCTTGCTCGCACCCACTGGCAAGGCGCGGGTCAGGCTGGAGGAAGCGACGGAACGCATTGGCGAAAGCAAGACGCTTGCCCAGTTCCTGCAGGGCTTGGATCGCTACGACGGAGCCAGCGGGCGCTACTATTGGAATCCCGCCGCCCCGCGCGAGAAGGCGTACCGGACGGTCGTCGTCGATGAATGTTCGATGTTGACTGAAGATCAGCTTGCCGCTCTCCTCGATGCGATCGAGGGCGTGGAGCGCCTCGTTCTTGTTGGCGATCCGCGTCAATTGCCTCCGATCGGAGCGGGCCGTCCGTTCGTCGACATTTGTCGCAAGCTCGCTCCGCCGGAACAGCCCCCCATCTTTCCCCGTCTCGCTGACGGGTATGCCGAGTTGACGATGATTGGTCGGCAGCGCGGCACCGGGCGCGGCGACGTGCTGCTGGCGCGACAGTTCAGCGGAGAACCGCTCGACGCTGGTGCAGACGAAGTTTGGGATGCTCTGAACGCAGGTACGCTGGACCACGTCCGCTCGGTCCGCTGGGCGGGGCCGAGCGCTGTGGCAGAGGCCCTCACCGCCGAGCTTGTCTCTGGGCTCAATCTCACGGGCACCGATGATGAGCCGGGGTTCGAGCAGAGCCTTGGCGGCAGCGATTTCAACGGCAACATCTACTTTTGGGCCGCCCGCGAAGTCGGCGGCAAAGACGGAGCCGCATCGTGCTCGCATAACTGGCAGATCCTGTCGCCGATCCGCGCGGGCTTGGCCGGTGTCGAAGGGTTGAATCTCGCGGTCCAGCGGCGCTTCCGCGACAGGGTGAGAACGTGGGCCGAGGAGAAGCGTTGGGCGAAAATCCCAAACCGTCCGGCCCGCAAGGCCTGTTATGGGGCGACAAGGTGATCAACGTCCGGAACAACGGGCGACGGCGCACCTACCCGGAACAGGAGAACGCCTATGTCGCGAATGGCGACATTGGCATCATTGTCGGCGGTTACAAGACGAAGAACATGAAGCGCCGGCCTCGTAATCTCGAAGTCGAGCTCAACAGTCAGCCCGGCGTCAAGTTCACCTATCCGTATTGGGAGTTCACAGGCGACGATGGTTCACCGGAACTTGAGCTGGCGTACGTACTGACCGTTCACAAGACGCAGGGCAGCCAATTCGGCCAAGTTTTCCTCGTTGTGCCCAAACATTGTAGGCCGCTTACGCGTGAGCTGCTGTACACGGCGCTGACGCGCCATCGTGATCGGCTTGTCATCCTGCACGAGGATGAAGTTGGCGCGCTGCGCCGTTACGCCGAACCGGCGGCTTCAGAGATCGCACGGCGAATGACCGATCTATTCGAGGACCCCACCCCAATCCAGGTGGTGACTGACACCGGGCCGAAGTTTCTCGACCAACATCTCCTGCACCGGACGAGCCGGAACGAGTTGGTGCGGTCGAAGGCTGAATTGGCGATCGCCGAGAAGCTGATCGCGATGGGAGTGCCATACGTTTACGAGCAACCGCTCTTGCTTGGTGGACGGACACGCTGGCCGGACTTCACGATCGAGGACGACGCGAGCGGGATCACCAATTACTGGGAGCATCTCGGGCTTCTCTCCGATCCGACATATGCTCGGCGGTGGGCAACAAAACGGCAGGCCTATCTTGCGGACGGAATTCGTCCTGTCGAACAAGCGGCGAATACTGATCGCGTGCTGATCGAGACACGGGAAACAGAAGGTTCCGGCCTGGATATGATGGAGGTAGAACGCTTGGCTGCAATTGTTCTTGGTTGACGCTGGCTTTCCCAGATGCCTGTCCCTCCTATAAATTTCGTCCGGCGCAGAAATCCGGGCCTTTCAGGGTGATTTGATAGCGTTGGTGGTCCGCACACGATCCTGCTTCATGGCGTTCTCTTGGGCTTTCGCGGTCGCGCCATGCGATAGCTTGAGATCACCGCACCTCGTCATCAACGGGACGTCCTTCGGCGCAACCAGCCAAGCCAGTGGCTGGGACGCCCAAAATACCAGGGTTTCCGCGCCGGATGGAGTTAATGGAAGGGACAAGCCCTTTCGCATGCAAGTACAAGAATTCCGCTATCTATCTCCAGATATTGTCCGACACTTTGACGAAGGAGTTCGCAAGGCCCTGGCTGAAGAGGCTGCTCGGGTTGCTATCAAGAATCGGGACGCGGTCTGTCCCGAGGGCGGTTACGATCTCTCCCCTGCCCTCAATCGGGACAAGGCGATTGATGAGAAGCGCACAAATCTGCTGAAGCCCAGCTATCTGGCCGCGCAGATACTCCGGTTTCTCAATATCCGAAAATCCGTTTGACGATTCACTCATGAGAACTCTCCTTCTCGTGGGTTAAGCCCCGTCTGCTGACACGGGCGGGGTTCCTTTTATCGTATCCCCGATTGACTCCCGAATCCACGGGAGCCAGACTTTCAGGATGAGACGACACGCCAGCGTTTTGATTACCGTTGCGCTCTTGCTTGCCGCCGCGCCCGCATCGGCTGCCGAGGTGAGCGACTACGACCGTTTTCAGCTATGGAACGACTGCAAGTCCACGAGATTGATCGTCGAGGATATGTCAGACGACGCAACCAGCATCGGCCTTACCAGTGACGCAATTGAGGTCGCCGTACGTAGCAGACTGCGAGCGGCGCGCATCTACAGCGAAGACTACGCTGAAACGGAGTTTACATACTTGTATGTCAATGTGAATGTCGTCGGGCGTGCTTTCAGTACGAGCATAAAATACCAAAAATTTGTGTTCGATCAGGCTTCTATGTTGGAGTACACAGCTCCAACTTGGTATCTGGATGCAACGGGAACGCACAGTCGAGATTCGAACTACATCCTGTCGTGGGTGGCGCAGCTCACCGACGAGTTCATAGACGAATATCTGCGCGTTAATGCGGAGGCTTGCGAATAGCAAGGCGCGACTCAGCTTGAGTTCAGAATCTTTTTCGGACGATAGTCGTGGGGTGGAGTGACCCCCTAAAAGTGGTCCAGATTTATTGAAGAGTTTGGCGCATTTTGCCCCCTCGAAAGGAGGACGAAATGAGCCGTAAACGCTACACCTCAGAACGGATTATCAGCATGTTGCGCGAAGCCGAGGTGGCTTTGGCGCAGGGCCAGTCGGTTGGTCAAGCTTGTCGCACGCTCGGCGTATCGGAGCAGAGTTACTATCGCTGGCGCAAGGAATATGGCGGCCTTCGTACTGACCAGGCCAAGCGTCTGAAGGACCTGGAGAAGGAGAATGGCCGTCTCCGCAAGGCGATCTCGGATCTGACGTTGGATAAGCTGATCTTGAAAGAGGCGCTTGAGGGAAATTGCTAAGCCCCGCCCGTCGCCGGCAGTGTGTTGATCATCTCCAGGCCGAACTGGGGATCTCCGAGCGACGGGCCTGTGCTGTTGCAGGCCAACATCGCTCAACCCAGCGCAAGAGACCCCGTGGTCGGGATGATGAAGAGGCCCTCACGGCCGCGATCATCCGCTTGGCCAGCCAGTATGGCAGATATGGCGATCGGCGGATCACTGCCTTGCTCAGGACCGAAGGTTGGCACGTGAACGCCAAGCGGGTCCAGCGCATCTGGCGGCGGGAGGGGCTGAAGCTCCCACAGAAGCAACCGAAACGGGGCAGGCTGTGGCTCAACGACGGATCCTGCATCCGTCTGCGGCCGTGCTGGCCCAATCACGTCTGGTCCTATGACTTCGTCATGGATCGAACACACGATGGGAGGACGTTCCGCATGCTCACCGTGATCGATGAGTTCACCAGGCGGTGCATGGCCGTTGTCGTCGAGCGAAGATTGAACTCGGACAATGTCCTCCATTGTCTGACCGAGCTCTTCGTCCAACATGGCCCGCCGGATCATATCCGTTCCGACAACGGCTCAGAGTTTACCGCTCATGCCGTCCGCGACTGGCTCGGCAGGATCGGCGTCAAGACCCTCTATATCGAGCCCGGGTCACCTTGGGAGAACGGATACAACGAGAGCTTCAACTCAAAGCTCCGGGACGAAATCCTGAACACGGAGATCTTCTCTACACTGAAGCAGGCCAAAGTGCTGATCGAACGATGGCGCCATCACTATAATACCATCCGGCCGCATAGCTCGCTCGGATACAGACCGCCGGCCCCAGAAACCATCTTGCCAAACGTTGAGGGGCCAACCTACCCTGTTGAGGGGCTACGGGCGGCCCATCAACTTAACCCGCGCCAAACTCTAACTTAAGCGCTGGACCACTAATCGGGGGCAGGCCAAGAGAATGCCCTGATTCACACATGGCGGACAAATGATCCTGAGCACGGTTTTAACTCCACGGGAGGGCAGAGTGGATTGACCTCCCTCCGCTGACAGAGCGGCCAATAGACTATGCCGATTTCGGCTTCGGCAATGTGGCTGTCTTGGACATGCTGAATGACTTGAATGCGATTGTCAGTTGGGTCGAGAGAAATCACCCAGACGGTGGTCGTTGTAGCGACTTAAGGGAAATGGGCCGCAGGTTGCTGAAACGGGTGGATCGAATCGATCCACCCGTCTAGCTTTGTATATAAGCTCCTTTCCTAACTATAGGACCGGACCACTTCAACGGGAGAGGATCAAGGGGATCACGGCTTTGGCGTCAGGTATATAATTCCCTTAGTTTCGGTAGCGCCTGGCCGTGTCTCGGGTGAGGCCGAGACGCTCGGCGATGGCGGCGGTCGGGACGCCCTGGCCAGCGAGGTGGCGCACCAGCGCCCGGCGCGCCATCGGGATGTAGATCGAGTTGCCGCCGAGGCGCCCGGCGATGCGCCCGGCAACCTCGCGGCCGAGCAGAAGCGTCAGCGGGTGGGTTTCACCGCGGGCGCCCAAGACAAACGCCGGTCGCGGTATGTGCAGCCTTTCGCCACCATGCGCCATCGCGATCTCGAGCGCCGTGTCGCGACCGGCGATCTCGGCGATTTCGGCCAGGACGCCGGGCAGTGGCGCGGTGCCTCTCACAGGGCCGCTCCGCCGTCGTGTGGGCCGTCGTTTGGACCATCGAACAGGGGGTCGCCGCAGGCTCTGGCGCAAAAGCGCGTGGCGCGCCTGTGTGGCACGTCGTAGGCGTTGTGGCAGCGCTGGCACAGGGCGAGCAGATTGTCCGGCGTGTTGTTCCCGGGATCGTGGTCGAGGTGGGCGATGGTTAGGGCCACGCGCGACCCGGTGACCGGGTGCGGGACGCGGTTCAGCGCCTGGCACCGATCCGGCGCGCCGGACCGGACCCAACCAATATCGCCATCGTAGATGTCGTCGTCGGCGTGGCCCCGACCGCACTGCCCGGTACACTCGCATTGCTCGGCTTCGAGCGGTTGAGAACGGCGGCGCAATAATCCCCCACTGAAGCGGCCGGTTGATCCGGCTGTGGCGGACCAAAATGGGACCGTCTATAGCCTTCTGTCAGGGCTGCTCTGACTGGAAGGCGGGGGGATGTATCGGGTGGATTTGTACGCGCGGGTTCGGCGGGCGTGTCGTGTCGAGGGAATGAGCACCCGCGAGGCCTCGCGGGTGTTCGGGCTGGACCGCAAGACGGTCCGCAAGATGCTGTCGTTCTCGGTGCCGCCGGGGTCTCGCCGCGGCAAGCCGCCACGGCGGCCGAAGCGGGGTCCGTTCACGGGGATCATCGATCGGATTCTGGAAGACGATCGGACCAGCCACCACAAGCAACGGCCCACGGCGAAGCGGATCTTCGACCGTCTCCGGGACGAGTACGGCTTTACGGGCGGCTACACCATCGTGAAGGACTATGTCCGTGAGCGGCGGCTTCGGTCGCGCGAGATGTTCGTGCCGCTCGTCCATTCCCCCGGCCCCGCCCAGGCGGACTTCGGCGAGGCGATGGCGGTGATCGGCGGCGTGGCGTGCAAGGTCCACTTCCTTGCCTTCGATCTTCCCCACAGTGATGCCTGCTTCGTGAAGGCCTACCCGGCGGAGACGACCGAGGCGTTCTGCGCTGGCCACAACGCGGCGGTTGCGTTCTTCGGCGGCGTCCCCCGATCCATCCTGTACGACAACACCAAGCTGGCAGTCGCCCGGATACTGGGCGATGGCAAGCGGCAGCGAACGCGCGTCTTCACGGACCTTCAATCCCCCTATCTGTTCGAGGACAGGTTCGGCCGGCCGGGCAAGGGCAACGACAAAGGCAAGGTCGAGGGACTGGTCGGCTTCATCCGGCGGACCTTCCGGGTCCCCGTCCCGCGGGCCGAGAGCTTCGAGGCGCTGAACGATGCTCTCGCGGGACAGTGCCGCCGGCGCCAGGCGGCGCGGCTGCGGGGTCACAAGGAGACCATCGGCGAGCGCCTCGCACGGGACCGGGAAGCCTTCTTGCCTCTCCCCCCGGCACCATACGATGCCTGCGACAAGCGCACTGGACGGGTGAGCTCGCTGTCGCTGGTGCGCTGCCGGGGCAACGACTACTCGGTGCCCGTGGCCTATGGCCACCGCGAGGTGCTGATCCGGTGCTCCGTCGACGAGGTCGTTATCTCTTGCGGCGCGGAGGTGATTGCCCGGCACCGCCGGTCCTACGACAGCGAGGACCTGATCTTCGACCCGCTGCATTACCTACCCTTGATCGAGCAGAAGATCGGCGCCCTCGACCAGGCCGCGCCGTTGGCGGGCTGGGACCTGCCCGAGGCCTTCATCACTCTGCGACGCCTGCTCGAAGCCCGCATGGGCAAGGCGGGCAAGCGCGAGTCCGTCCAGGTGCGCCGTCTGCTGGAGAGCTTCCGGCTCGAGGAGGTCGAGGGTGCGGTCGGCGACGCGCTCAGGCTCGGCGCCATCGGCTTCGATGCGGTGAAGCACCTGGTACTGTGCCGCATCGAGCGGCGGCCGCCCCGGCTCAACCTCGAGGTCTATCCGTACCTGCCGCGCGCCCGGGTCGCGACGACGTCTGCCAAGTCGTACATGAGCCTGCTGTCGGGGCTCGGCGCATGACCGACACACCACGGCTGCTGCTCGTCCACCACCTCAAGAGGCTGAAGCTGCCGACGGTCCTGAGGGAGTACGACAAGATCGCCCGGCAGTGCGCCTCTGAAGGCGTCGACCACGTTCGCTATCTTCTGCGTCTGGCCGAGCTCGAGCTGATCGACCGCGAGCGCCGCATGGTCGAGCGGCGGATCAAGGCGGCGCGCTTCCCCGTGATCAAGAGCCTCGATAGCTTCGATTTCAAGGTCATCCCCTCGCTCAACAAGACGCTGGTCCTGGAGCTCGCCCGCTGCGCGTACATCGAGCGCCGCGAGAACCTCATCGCGCTCGGCAACAGCGGCACCGGCAAGACCCACATCGCCCTCGGTCTCGGCTTGGCGGCCTGCCAGAAGGGCCTCTCGGTCGGCTTCATCACCGCCGCCGCGCTGGTCCACGAGCTCATCGAGGCCCGCGATGACAAGCAGCTGCTGAGGTTCCAGAAGAAGCTCGCCACCTACAAGCTTCTGATCGTCGACGAGCTCGGCTTCGTGCCGCTGTCCAAGACCGGTGCCGAGCTCCTGTTCGAGGTGTTCAGCCAGCGCTACGAGCGCGGCTCGACCCTGGTCACCACCAATCTGCCGTTCGACGAATGGACCGAGGTGTTCGGCTCCGAGCGGCTTACCGGCGCTCTCCTCGACCGCCGCACCCACCACGTCAACATCCTCGAGATGAATGGCGAGAGCTACAGGCTCAACCAGAGCCACAGGCGTCAAACCCCGACGGCGAACTGAACCGACCACCCAACCCACGCTTGACCCCATGGGCCCACAGGTCCCTCCCGCGCGCGCCGCCGCGTCGGCCTGTTGAGGGCACGCCGCGTCGCACGCAGGGCCCGCCCATGGACTACGGGGACAAGCCCGCAGCCGCCAAGCGGTCCCTTTTTACTCCGCCACGGCGGTCGCTTTTTGCTCCGCCATTGACACGCGTCGTCGCGGTAGGCAGGAATCGCCGGCGGATCGCCCTCGACGGCGCCGAACCGGTTGGCGCCGGGAAACACGTCCCCGGGCTCGAAATCTGCGACGAATGCGCCGTAGGAACGGGCTCCGGCGGGTTCGGCTGCACCGAACGTAAGGATCAACAGGAAGGTCAGGCCGGCAAGGCAGGTCCAACCGAGCGGTCGCCTCGTCGCGAAATGGCTCATCGTTCCGGTCAAACTGCAGCCCTCCTGTCCGACCGCGCAAAGCGGTTCCCACGGACCCAATCTTTTCGCGACTCCGGGGGGGACACCATTGCCCCAGTATTCAGCTGGACTGCACGCCGCCACAGAGAAACCCGACGGCTCCAGTTTCCCGGACAGGTTACCTTGGGTCTTTGACACAAATCAATTGTGAGAGCGGTTTTACCGCTCGTGCGCTAATCGTCACGGGCGCGGCATTGCAACTGTGGCCGTCATGGCCCTAAACTCCGGGCGATATCCCGGGGCAGCCGAATAGTAGACCGATGACCGAAACGGAATTCGCAGCCTGGCTGGATGCTTACAAGCAGGCGTGGGAAGAACAGGATCCCGCCGCCGTCATTGGGCTGTTCACACCAGACGCGACCTATCGCGAGGTGCCGTTCGATCCGCCCATGCGGGGTCGAGATGAAATCGAGGCCTATTGGCGCAAAAACACCGTCGACGCGCAGAGCAAGATTCGCTTCGACTACGAGATATATGCGGTGACCGACGTCGTCGGGTTGTGCCACTGGTGGTGTGCCATCACCTCGATGGAGAGCGGCGAGCGGATCGAATTTGACGGGATATTCCGCTGCGTGTTTACCGAAAACGGCGAGGGTTTGCGCCTGTGCCACCGCTTCGAAGAGTGGTGGCACGAGCGCGTCGCAACGCATCCTAGGCCCGCCCCCTGCTATTCCTCGAACGCAACGAGCGACGTCGCCGGCACGTCGAGCTTTGCCCGGCCTGCGAGCCCGGTCAGCTCGATAATGAAGGCGCAAGCCGCCACATCGGCTCCCATCTGACGGAGTAGCGCGACGGTCGCCGCCGCAGTGCCTCCAGTCGCCAGCAGATCGTCTAGAACCACGATCCGCTGGCCCGCAGTGACCGCATCGGCCTGAACCTCGATCACGTCGGTGCCGTATTCGAGATCGTATTCGAAAGGGACGGTCTCGCCCGGAAGTTTGCCTTTCTTGCGCACCATGAGAAAGCCGCAGCTCAACTCGAGTGCAAGGGGCGCCGCGACCAGGAACCCTCGGGATTCGATGCCGGCGAGAAGATCCGGCTTATGGGGTCTGATTTCGGCGGTCAGGCGGTCGATGATCGCTCGCCAGGAACCGGGATGAGACAGCAGCGTGGCGATGTCGTAAAACTGGATCCCCGGCTTGGGAAAATCGGGAATCGTCCGGATGTGATTTCGCAGGTCGAGCTCGTCGCCGTCCGACACAGTGGCGTACCTTACGCTATTGGGTCACGCTCTTGAGATAAGCGATCACGTCGACGATCTGCTTTTCCTTCTTGAGCCCCGCGAACGCCATCTTGGTTCCCGGCACCATCTCTTTCGGTTTCGTTAGATACTCCGTCATGGTCGCATCGTCCCAGACAATCGCGGCTTCAATCATGGCATCGGAGAATTTGAAGTCTTCCAGGGTGCCCGAGGTGCGCCCGAAAATCGCCCACAGGTTTGGCCCGACCTTGTTCTTACCGCCTTCTTCCACGGTGTGGCAGGTCTTGCACTTCTTGAACACCTTCTCGCCCTTGGCCGGATCGCCGTCCGCAAGGGCCATACTGCTGGCCGTGAGTAACAGGACCGCCGTCGACAGGCCCAGCAGTTGACGCATTTTCATGGTGATACTCTCCTGATCTGAAATGCCGCTGTCAGTCGGCGGCATTATTGATGACGCCGCCCGGCGATGCAAGCGGGCGGCACACTGCCGCCAATGCTCACAGGGCACGGGCCGACTCCGATCTCAACCGTCTCGACCTGCGACCTATGGTCGCACCGCGTGACCGGTTATCATGATCCAGACGTCAAGACAGGATGCCGGAGGTCAGGCATGGCAGCGCCATCCAATTACGGGCCGGCTGGCCAGAGCGCGATGGGCGTTGCCCAGGGCGAGCTCGATAGCGGATCGGAGAACCTCGCCGGTCTGCCGTGCGCCCGGCTCGAAGCCATGCTCGAGGCGAGCCGGATCGCGGTAGCGGTCGAAGAGACATTGAGGCAGAGAGGCGGCAACATCGTCGCCGAGCTGCTTGCGGGCCACGAGACCATCTACGAGTGGACGCATTATCCGACGGGCGACGTGTTCGACCGCGAGAGCGTCAGCCAGTACTACTATCACGCCCATCCGGGCGCACTCTGCGATGGCGAGCACGGTCATTTTCACCTCTTCCTTTGCGCACCCGGCCTGCCCGATGGCGCGAAACCCGTCCCCTACGATGGCGATGCAAATTGGCCGACCGGCGCTAGTGCCTTAAGTCACATCGTGGCGATTTCGATGAACAATTCTGGTGCGCCCATGCGGCTGTTCACGACCAACCGGTGGGTGACGGGCGACGTCTGGTATCCCGCGGCCGACGTCTGCCGTATGATCGAGCGCTTCCGGATCGATCACGGCGAGCCGAGCCCGGCGACCAACCGCTGGATCACGGCAATAGTCCGATTGTTCGCGCCTGACACCGCTCGTCTGGTACTCACCCGCGATGCGGTGATCGAGAACTGGAAGCGGGACCATCCCGATCGCGACGTCTTCGAGGACCGGGCTCTCGAAATCACGTCCCATATGAAGATAGACGTCGCCGGGCGTGTTGCCGCCCTGCACGTCTTACTTGGTTAGCCGGCGGAGCAGGCGCGCGACGCCGCCTTGTCGAGCTCCTTTTCGGCGACGTCGACCAACTCCTGCACGAAATAGAGTTTTCGGGTCTCCGACCAGCGCAGCGTGAAATAGGCGCCGTTGTCGCAGGCGATCTGAGTTGTGCTGCCTTTCGTCCAGTCGATCCGGTAACTCTTGTCGTCAGTCTGGCTCGCGGCCCGACCGGAACCGATGGCAAGCACCAGTGTCATCATGGCGCACAACGCGCGCCCGATCATACCGCCCAACGAGCGTTCTGCGCCGCGTAGATGCCCGAATTCAGCGCACCGGCACAGGTCGCCCAAAGATTGCCGCTGCAGGCCTCGCCGGCGAAGAACACCTTCTCGGCAACCGTCTCGCGCAAAACTCGGCGCATCGAGGTATAGCCGGGGTCCGCCGAGGCATAGGAGCCCATCGTCCAGGGATCCTCGCCCCAGCGGGTGAAGGTTCCCTTGACGAATTTCTTGTCCACCGCAGAACCCAGGATATCGCGGACCTCGGACAGTCCGAAATCCACTGCGGCCTCGACGCCGGCGCGCTCAAGCATGCGGCCCTCGGTTCCGCCGGTATAGCCGAATACCAGGTCCGTCCCCGCGATGTTCGTAAGGAATCCCGTAGCATCGAGCGACTCGATTTGACGATCCACATAGGCATCCGAGCCCGCGCCGAAGACGTCTTCCGTGAACATCATCGCGATGTGGTTGTAGGTACCCATCGAGATGCGGCGGAAGGATTCCTGCTTCTCTACGGAAAGCGGCGGGTCGAACCGGAGCCCGTCGGCGGCAAGGATGCCCGTCGAGACTGTGACGATCGCCGCTCTGGCCCGGATCGTCCCCGCCGCGGTTTCGACTTCAACGCCGTCACCGCCCCAGCGTACGAGCGTTGCCGGCGTGTCGAGTTCAACCGGTAGTCCCGTGCCGTAACGGGCTACGAGCGTACCGAAACCCTCGGCACAGAACCAGTCCTCGCCGTCCTCGAAGCTCCACCAGTCGGCGCAGGAAAACGCGTCCATGTCCTTGCCCATGCTCCATGGACCGGTCCACGCCGCGACCAGCGGCACCCACGGGCCCGTCGAACGGACGACCGAAGCGGGGCTCACGTCCCGGTGCTCGATTCCGGCTTCGCTGATCGCATTGATGATCTCGTTGTAGGTGTCGTCCATCGCGTCGTATTCGGCGTCGGTTGCCTCGCGCTCACCCACATAGAGGCTGCCGTCATAGGGCGCGGGATAAACCGTGTAGCCGTTGGCCCGGGCAAAATCGGCAAAAGGGTTGAGATGCTCGACGTGGAGCCAGTGGCAGCCCGTATCGTAGGGCACGCCGAACATATCGTGATCGGTATAGGCCCGCCCGCCGATCAGGTTTCTCGCTTCCACGCATGCCACGGAGACGCCCATGTCCATCAGCGTTCGCGTCGCGCCCAGCCCGGCTGCGCCTGCTCCGATTACGACGATGTCGGGATCGCTGGGCACGTTGGCGACAGCAGGCATCGCACTGAGCGCGAGAGCGCCTGCGCCTGCCCCGGCGAGCACGTCGCGGCGTGTGGGCCCGCGGAACCGTGATAACGATGACGGTCTGCGCATTTATTCTCTCCTTTCAGGGCTGTTTAACCGAAGTATGAACCCGAACGTGTCGGCTATCGATTAGACACCGGATTTCTCGGGCCGCCCGCAAAGCGGCCTGTTAGCTTTTGAGCGACCAGCGGGCTCGCTGCGCAACGAGCACGCCGTTCTCGAGCGCGCCTGCGGCGGTTGCCCACAAACTGCCGCTGGAGGCCTCGCCAGCAAAAAATATCTTGTCGGCTTCCGGCGTGTTCAACTCGCGTCGCATGGGGTAGTAGCCCGGATTGGCAGACGCGTAGGCGCCGAAAAACCAAGGATCCTCGCCCCAGCGGGTAAAATCGCCCTTGATGAATTTCTTGTCGATCGACGAACCAAGAATCTTGCGCAGTTCGGAAAGGCCGAAATCCACCGTCGCTTCGACCCCTGCGCGTTCGAGTTCCCGCCCAAAGCGCCCGCCGGAATAACCAAACATCAAATTGCTGCCGGAGATATTGCTCAGCCATCCGGTCGCCTCCACCGATTCCACCTGGCGATCGACATAGACATCGGCGCCAAAGCCAAAGATGTCCTCTGAGAACTGCAAGGCGATATTGTTGTAGATGCCCATGGAGATGCGGTGGAAAGAGTCCTGTTTTTTCAGCGGCAATGGCGGATCGAACCGGATCCCCTCGGCGGCAAGAACGCCGGTGGATACCGTGACAATCGCGACCTGGGCGCGAATCGTGCCCGCCGGGGTCTCGACCTCAATCCCATCGCCGCCCCAGCGCACGAGAAACGCCGGTGTGTTGAGTTCGACCGGGATATTCGATCCGTAACGGTGTATGAGCGTACCGAATCTCTGGGTGCAGAAATGCGACTCCCCGCCTTCCGAATTCCACCAGTCCTGACAGGAAAATTGATCGAAGTCCTTGCCCATTTCCCAAGGTCCGATCCAGCCTTCGCAAAGCGGTGCCCAGGGCCCTGCCGTGGTGACCACCTCTCTCGGGCTGACGTCCTGGCGGTTACGACCGGCCTCGCTGATTTCGCCGGTCATGGCGTACCAGGTGTCGTCGAGCGCTGCCCACTCTTGGTCTGTCAGCGCACGGTCGCCGATGAAGGCCCGTTCGTCATCTTCCGGTCGCGCGGGATAGATCGTGTAGCCGTTCGTCCGGCCGAATTCGATCCACGGATTCAAATTCGATCCACGGATTCATATGAGAGGCAGTCAGCCAGTGACATCCGCGGTCATAGGGCACCCCGAACGTCTCATGATCCGTATGGGCGCGCCCGCCGATCCGGCCTTGCGCCTCGATGCATGCGACGGAAACTCCCATTTCCATCAGGCTGCGGGTCGCCGCCAGGCCGGCGGCGCCGGCTCCGATGACGACGATTTCGGGGTTGCTCGGCACGTCGGGCCAAGCGGGCCTCGCAGCGAGTGCAATCGCCCCCGCGCCGATGCCCACGCTCGCCAGGACCTGGCGGCGAGTCGGCGACGAAGGTCGCTCAGCCGAACGGCGGATATAGCGCATGGCTCGAACCTCTTGGGCAAAGCGATGACAAGCGATAACAAGCGAATTGTAGCGCATCTTCGCGCGCAAAACGATGGACAGAAACCCGGCCAACACGGACACTGCAGCGCTCACCCCCAGTCCGCATCGAGACCCATGCCCTCCATGGACACCACCGATTATTCCGACCCGCTGATCGCCGCCGCACGGCGCGCTGGCGCCGCAATTCTTGCGGTTCGGGAGAACGGCCTCGACGTCCGGGAGAAGGTCGATCACTCGCCGGTGACCGAGGCCGACGAGGCGGCCGAGCGGATCATTCTCGCCGCGTTGCGTAATATCGTGCCCGGCATCCCCGTGGTCGCCGAAGAGAGCGTAGTGCGCGACGGCGCTCCCGAGGTCGGGGCCGGACGATTCTGGCTGGTCGATCCTCTCGACGGCACCAAGGAGTTCATCGCCGGGCGCGACGAGTTCACCGTCAACATCGCCCTGATCGAGGATGGTAATCCGATCGTGGGCGTCGTCTATCTGCCGGCGATGGACGAACTCTATCTCGGCATCATGGGCCGGGGCGCCTGGCGCTGGCAGCGAAACGACGATGCGCCGCACATCCTCGCAGTGCGCATGCCGCCGGCCGAAGGGCTCACCGTGCTGACCAGCCGCTCCCACCGCACGCCCGAGGTCGATGCCTACCTTGCGCGTCTGACCCTCGCGGAGCTGCGTTCGGCCGGCAGTTCTCTCAAATTCTGTGTCGTCGCCTGCGGCGATGCCGATCTCTACCCCCGCTTCGGGCGCACCATGGAATGGGACACCGCCGCGGGCGACGCAGTACTGCGAGCCGCCGGCGGATCGGTCGCCACGCTCGACGGCGAACCCTTGCGTTATGGGAAGGCCGGTTACGAGAACCCGAATTTCATCGCCCGGGGCGCGCAGGCCTGATGCCGTGATCTCGGTTCCCCCGACCCCGGCGACCATCACCGACGCCGCTCGCTTCATCCAGGCCGGCGCGATCATCGTCTATCCGACCGACACGGTCTACGGTCTGGGCGGCGACGCAACCAACGACGAGGCGACGGAAGAGGTGTATCGACTGAAAGGGCGGCCTACCGACAAAGCGTTACCTGTCCTGGTCAGAGACGTCGCGCACGCCGAGCGATTCGCTCGACTCGACGAGCGCGCGCGCGCGCTCGGCACGGCATTCTGGCCCGGGGCACTCAGTCTTGTCCTCTCGCTTCGAGACAAGAGCGGCCTCTCGCGTCGGGTCAATGCCGGTGGGCCGACCATCGCACTGCGCGCCCCGGATCATCCGGTCCCCCTCGGCTTGATCGAGCTCGCGGACTGTCCGCTGCTTGGCCCCAGCGCCAATCCCTCCGGCGAGGAGAGCCCCGTTAGCGTCGATCGGATCGCGGCGACGCTGGGAGACGCCGTCGCGATGGTGCTCGACGCCGGGCCTACCCCGTTGGGTGTGGTTTCGACCGTCCTGGATCTGTCTACCCCCGACGCGCGAATTCTTCGGAACGGCGCCGTTTCCCGGACGGAAATCGAAGAAATTATCGGCCCGCTGGTCGGCGGTTAGGGTCGAACGGCAAGGCCTTCCGTTTCCAACGGTCTATCGCGTTGGACCTGCGGTCGTCATCGGCCGGGGTCGATGGTATATTCCATCGATGGTTCAAGGAGTTGGCCTTGGATTGACGACGCGATGGCGCGTCGCAGGCCGAACCGGGAGGAGCCATGACGACGCAGACGAGTACAGCGCCCAAATCCAGGGTCTTGAAGACCTGGGATCTATTTTTCCCGGTCGGGATGATGCTGCTGGTCAGCGTCATCGCTATCGTCTCGTTGATCGTCGTCGCGGCGCGCCAGGCGGATAAGGTGGCGCAAGAGGGTTCCAGCCACCTTGCGGACTCGGCGCTCATGCATATGCAAGGCGAATTGGCAGCCATCGCCAAGGAAGTCAGCTGGTGGGACGAAGCCGCCGCCAATCTCCTCCCCGAGCCCGATCCCTTCTGGGTCCGACTCTACATCTCGGGCTACATGATGCCCGAGTATGGTCTGTCGGGAAGCTTCGTTTTGAACGACGCCGACGCCACGATCCTAGCGATTGCCGATGGACGGGTCGACGCCGAACCGGTTTCCGATCGCTATGGCGTGGAATTGGACGCATTGGTCGAGCGGGCCCGGACAGCGCCCGCCTCGGAGCCTTTGCCCGCGGTCGGTATCCTGCGCAACGCCGACGACACCGTCGAGCTCGTCGCCGTCAGTGCGTTCACGCCCCAAACACCCGACGCAAACCGGCAGAGTCGTCCCTCTGATGCCGTGCTCATCATCGCCCAGGCGCTCGACGACGCCAATCTGGCCCGGATTGCGTCGGATTACTTGCTGACCGATCTCGAGATCGCTGATCGGGCGGCGACGTCGGGCCTCGCGACGATCGCGCTGATCGATCCCCGAGGCGTCGAGATCGGTGTTCTGGCATGGCGCCCGGACCGGCCTGGCAGTGCCCTAATGCTCAAGGCTCTGCCGGCAACGGCGGGCGCATTCCTGTTGATCACCATCTTCGTCTGGGTGTTCTTCCGACGCCTCCAGCGCACCCGCGCACAGCTAGATCAGGGTGCTGATCTGATGTCGCTCAACGCGCGGCTCGAGGAGGAGATGACGGGGCGGCTCAAGGTCGAGGAGGACCTGCGGGCCGTGCTCGAGCGGGAAAAGGAGTTGAGCCGGCTCAAGTCTCGGTTCGTCGCCATGGCCTCGCACGAATTTCGCACACCTCTCACGACCATTGCAGCCGCAAGCGATCTCATGTTGCGCTACAGCGACCGTATGACCGAAACGGACAAGATCAAGAACCTCGAAGAAATCCAACGCGAAGTGCGCAATATGACGAAGCTGCTCGAGGACGTACTGCTGATCGGTCAGGGCGAAGCCGATCGGATCCAGTTCAATCCCGCGCCGCTCGATCTGGCACGGTTTTGCAGCGCACTGGTCGAGAAGACCGAATCGCTTGGCGAGTTCAGCCATCCGATTCGCTACACGCCGGATCGGGATCTGACGCCGATCCTGGCCGACGAGAAGCTGTTGCGGCACATTCTGATCAATTTGCTGTCGAACGCGACGAAATATTCGCCCGAAGGCACGCCGGTCAGTGTCCGGGTTAAGCGGGAAGACGGCCGGATCGTGTTCCGGGTCCGGGATAAGGGAGTAGGCATTCCCGAAGGCGATCTCGAGCACGTCTTCGAGGCGTTTCATCGGGCCGAGAATGCCGCCGATTTCCAGGGCACCGGGCTTGGACTGACAATCGCCAAGAAGGCGGTCGACCTGCATGGGGGGACGATCACAGTCGAGAGTTCGGAGGATGTCGGGACGACATTCATGGCGACGATCCCCGAGCACCTGGCCGATCCGTCGGCACTCGCAAAAGCCGCGGACGATGGCCGAAAACCCGGTGAGGCGGGATAGGGAGACCCCGATTAATCGTTTTCCGTCAAGCCCTGCTGCAGCACGATCGCCGAGTTCCGCGGGGTCGGCCCGCGGGGTCTTTTTTTATAGGGGGCATAAATCGACGCGGCCCTGTCGTCACCGGCCCCCCGCCACCCCATCTCTAGGTAGGCCATGTCTCTTCGCACCGCGATTCAGTGCCCGGTTTTCGTTCGCCGCCTACACCGGCTGCATCGCCCGTGCGCCCTCCTGATGCTGCCGCTAATGCTGGTCGCCGCGTGTGCGCCGAGTGTACAGACCGTCGGGCCCTGGGCCGCGCCGGCCGAACTTGCCGCCGACGGGATAGTCGCGTCGGACGGCACGGTGCTCGGGCTCACGTCTTGGCACCCCGATCCTGGCCCGCCCGGAGCGGTCATCCTTGCCCTGCACGGGTTCAACAATTACAGCAACGCCTTTGCCGAGCCTGCGGCGCGCTGGGCGGCACAAGGCATCGCGACCTACGCCTACGACCAGCGCGGATTTGGCACCAGTGAGCCACGCGGGATCTGGGCAGGCGCCGCGACCCTGGCTTCAGACCTGCGTGAGGCCACGGCCCTGGTGGCTGCACGCCACCCTGACGCGCCCCTCTATCTGCTGGGCGAGAGCATGGGGGCCGCCATCGTGCTCCGCACCATGGCGGGGGAGACCGCGCCGGAAGGCATCTCAGGGCTCATCCTCTCTGCCCCTGCAGTGCAGGGTTGGCGCGTGCTCGACTGGCTCTCCCAGTCCACGCTCTGGCTGGCCGCTCACACCCTGCCCTGGTGGAGCGCCTCAGGTCGCGGGCTCGATATCGTCGCTTCGGACAATATCGACATGCTCCGTGCACTCGGCCGTGACCCGTTGGTCATCAAGCAAACCCGGATCGACGCGCTCTACGGTCTGGTCGGACTGATGGATGAGGCTCTCGACGCAGCACCCGGGATCGCAATCCCGACGCTACTGCTCTACGGTAAGAACGATGAGCTGATCGACAGGTCGGCGATCGATACGCTGGTCAGTACGCTCACCGCGTCCCATCGCGCCCTGCTCTACCCCGCCGGCTATCACATGCTGCTACGCGACCTTCAGGCCGATGTCGTGATTGCCGACGTCGCCGCCTGGATCGTAGACCGGGATCAACCCCTGCCCTCGGGCGCCGAATTCACGACCGCCGGACCATGACGACGCCAGACACCGCTCCTGACCGGCAACCAAGTGCCGCCAAGCGGGAACTGCGCGCATTTCGCGCGCTGCTGCCATATCTCTGGCCAAAGGACGACGCTGAGTTGCGCGGACGGGTCGTGCTGGCGCTCATTCTGCTCGCCGCCGCAAAAGGTGTGAACGTCTATATCCCTATCCTGTACAAAAAGGCGGTCGATGCGTTGGGTGGCGATACCGCCGCACTCGGCGGTCTCTCTCCCGAAGCTGCGATTGCGCTCGCCGTGCCGCTCTCGATTCTGTTCGCCTATGGCGGCGCCCGGGTGCTGACGGTCGCTTTCGCCGAATTGCGCGATGCGATCTTCGCCAAGGTCGCTCAACGAGCGATCCGCGCTGTCGCTCTCAAAGTGTTCCAGCACCTGCATCGTCTGGCCCTCCGCTACCACCTTGAGCGACAGACTGGCGGCATCAGCCGGGCGATCGAGCGCGGCACCAAGGGCATCGACTTCCTGCTCACTTTTATGCTGTTCAACGTGCTGCCTACCCTGGTCGAAATCGGACTCGTCTGCGGCATTCTGTGGGCACTCTACGGCGCATGGTTTGCCCTGGTCACCTTCGCGACAATCGCTGTCTACATCGCCTTCACCCTGGCGTTTACGGAATGGCGGCTCAAATACCGGCGCGAAATGAACGATATGGACAGCCGCGCCAATTCCCGCGCGATCGATAGCCTGCTCAACTACGAAACGGTCAAATATTTTGGCAACGAGGACCACGAGGCGGGCCGCTACGACCGGGCGCTTCGGCGCTATGAGCGCGCGGCCGTCTGGAGCAAGGCGAGCCTGTCGCTGCTCAATATCGGCCAAGGCGTGGTCATCGCTATCGGGCTCACTGGCATCATGATCATGGCGGCCGGCCGGGTGGTCGACGGAACCATGACCCTGGGCGATTTCGTGCTCGTCAACACCTACTTGATTCAGCTCTATTTGCCGCTCAACTTCCTGGGCTTCGTCTACCGTGAAATCAAGAACTCGTTGACCGACATGGATTCGATGTTCGGCATCCTGACGATCGAAGCCGAAATCGAGGACAAGCCAGACGCAGTTTCGCTCGTGCTGGGCCGTGGCGAGGTCGAATTCGAGCATGTTGATTTCAGCTATGACGAACGACGGCCCATCTTGAAGGATGTCTCGTTCTCGGTGCCGCCGGGAAAAACTGTGGCTATTGTCGGACCGAGCGGCGCCGGTAAATCGACCATTTCGCGCCTGTTGTTCCGGTTCTACGACGTTGAGAGCGGCAGCGTCCGGGTCGACGGACAGGATGTGCTCGACGTTAGCCAGGCAAGCCTGCGTGCAGCGATCGGCATCGTTCCGCAGGACACCGTGATGTTCAACGACACGATCTACTACAACATCGGCTATGGTCGTCCGGGTGCCTCTCCCGCCGAGATCGAGGAGGCCGCGCGCCTCGCACACATCCACGACTTTGTGATTGGCCTGCCGGACGGCTACGAGACCATGGTCGGCGAACGGGGGCTCAAGCTTTCGGGTGGCGAAAAGCAACGCGTTGCGATCGCCCGCATGATTCTCAAAGATCCCCGAATAATGCTTTTCGATGAAGCGACGTCAGCCCTCGATTCGAAGACGGAAAAGGAAATCCAGGCGAACTTGCGGGAGGTCTCGGAGGATCGGACCACCCTGATCATCGCTCACAGGCTCTCGACAGTCGTCCATGCCGACGAGATTCTCGTACTCGAACATGGCCAAATCGCGGAGCGGGGAACCCATGCCATGCTGCTCGAAGCGAACGGCCCTTATGCGGCCATGTGGGCGCGTCAGCAGGAAGTCGACCAACTCAAGCAGACCCTCGATGAGCGGCTTGCTGCGGAATCCGTGGATGACTGAGGATTCCGAGTGCTGCTGCCGTGGAACACTACCGAATTCTTAACCAATTCCACCGAGACTCCGTAAGCCTTTCAGAGCTGTAATCGCCACGTTGTCCGACGAGTCAACGGTGTCTCGATTGAATGTAGCGCGCGTGCACGCGCAGGGCCCTGCACGGCAGGCAGAAGAGAGTTGCGAATGACGCCGACCGAAGTCCTTGAAGTCCTCGACAAACACGAGAAATGGCTGAATGGCCAGCAGGGTGGCATGCCCGCCGACCTCACATTGCGAAACCTGTTTGGCTATCGGTTGCCGCGTATCAGCCTACGCAACGCTAAGCTGACCGGCGTCGATTTCGGCGAGTGCGATCTCTCAGATACGGATTTTCGGGAGGCCTACCTGTTCGGGGCAAGCTTTCAGAATGCGAAACTCATTAACGCGGATTTGACGGGCGCCAACCTACGGGGTGTGTCGCTTCAAGGTGCCGACCTCACGAATGCCCGCCTCGTCGACGCCGATCTTCGGGAAGGTGCGTTGATGCGGTCGACAAAAAAGCCGAATCGTCGATCATGAAAATCGATCTGATCAACCTAGAGGTCGAGCGCGCTGACCTCACCGGCGCCAATCTGAGCGGCGCCCGTCTCGCCAACGAAGCCATCGTGCAGTCGGATCTTTCGAATTCCATCCTGCACGGATGCGACTTCACCAACGCTAATCTCAGTCTCACGAATCTCGACAACGTCGATCTGTCGGACGCCAATTTCACCAATGCCGATCTGAGCGGGACGTCGCTCGTCGGAGCCAATATGTCTGGCGCCCTGATTACGGGCGCCGATCTTTCGAATTCAGATCTCTCCGATGCGAACCTGTACGGTCTGGACCTGTCCGGCGCGACTCTCACAGGTGCGACGCTCCGACGGCAGATTGAGAGCGTTCCAAATTCGATTCAGGAAGCTCTAGCCAGCCATCGCTCGTGGATTGAAAGCCATGGCGCGGAAGGCGCCCGGGCACAGCTTGCAGGAGCCGGCCTGTCCCATCTGGATCTCTCAGAGACAAATTTGAGCGGCGCGGACCTTTCCAGTGCGAATTTGCAGGGCGCCTCATTTTGTCGGTGCATGCTCGTCATGGCCGATCTCTCCGGGGCGAACATAAAAGACGGCGACCTGGATCACGCCGATCTGTCCGGTGTCAACCTAAGCAAGGCCGACGTGTCCGGCGCCAACATGCGCAAGGCGAAATTGAACCCGGCCGATATCCTCGACGCCGAGGAATACCAAACGGGCCGCACCTGACCCGCCAATCTAACGGGGATCAAGGCGCATGGCACGCGTCTGACCGGCGCGTCGTTCCGCGGTGCGACACTTACTCACGGGGACTTCAGCGGCGCTATTCTCACGGGTGCGGAATTTACGGACGTTGATCTTTCGGACGTCACCGTCGACGGCACACATCTCGATCAGGGCGAAGACGCGCCATGCCCGAAACCGACGGCCGCAACAGCACGCTGAAATTGGCCGGACCGGTTCGCCGGCGGTTTTGCGCGCTTGGCGTCCTCGCCATTCTGCTGGTGGGCTGCCTCTCGTTCATCCCGTCAGGACTGAGTCATGCGGAGCCCGGCGAGGTCACCGAAGGGCTGCTCCATTACACCCGCTACGACGATCATCCCAACGTTAAGGTCGTCGCGTTTCGTTTCGATGGCGAAACCTTCGAGCTTGGAAAACAACAACCGATCGCCAGTACACGCGGCGCCGACGGAATATTATTCGCACCGGACGGCGACCTGATCGTCGGCGGACAGGGCCAACGCGTCCACAAGATTCGTGCGGACGGCAGTGGCGATCACAGAACGCTTGACCTCGATGGCGTGAGCTCGTTTCACGTCAGCCTAGATCC
Organism: Alphaproteobacteria bacterium; assembly: GCA_965198325.1. Classification (GTDB taxonomy): domain Bacteria; phylum Pseudomonadota; class Alphaproteobacteria; order UBA828; family JAPUJA01; genus CBDAPE01. Next base: position 517,641 of record CBDAPE010000019.1, read on the forward strand.
ATCCGGTCGGCGTCTCTGGTCGGCGGGCCTACCCGGCAAACTTGCCGAAATTTCGCTGACGCCGTTCGGCAGTGCCATTGGACACGCGCTCACGGGCGACGATCTCGAAATCACCCATATCGCGTTCGATGACAACGGCCAGGCGTATTACACAGCGAGCGATTACCAGGGCCATGGCAGCTTCGGGCAGATCGATCTGGAGAGGTTCGTAACGCGCCGGCTTATTGACGGGCTCGAGGCCGCCCATGGACTAACATTCGATGGCTTCACCGGCGATTTTATGCTCTTCGGCGGTAACGAGATCGCGCAAATCGATCCCGACGATCCCTCGGTCGTGAAATCGCGCGTCTCCTTCGCGACGAGCTCCCAATTCGACCAAGGCACAACCGACGGCCAAGGCCATCTGTTCGCGGCACACAATGACGGCTACCTCGTCTTCATCGACTACGCGGCGAGCGGGCGGGTTGAGGATCCGGAGAACTATAGCGCGACGGTGTTCGTCGATTCCCACCTTGACGACATCGCGCCACTATCCGGTCTGGGGGCAGATCCCGCAGCTCTGTCCGGGGAGACGGACGGCTACCCCGCACAAGGCGATGAGGCGGACGAGCCGTTCCCGATGGCCCTCGCGATGGATGGGGCAGCCTTCCTACTTCTAGCCGCGACAGCGCTCTTTACGCTCTGGCTCACCCCGGTTCTGGGACTAGCGGCGACGCTGGCGGTGGCGGTGGCGTCCGGTGCGCTGGCCTCCCATCAGGGCTTGCTTCTCTATCGCACGTTAACGAGAGAGCTGTTTCCGCCGCCGGACGCCGCCACGAGCGGTCTTTCCCTTGCGGTCGGCACTGCGCTCGCTGTGGCGCTGACACGATTGTTACGACGCCGCGCGTCGATGCCTGCAGCAGGTGCAACCGCCACGCCGAATGTGGGTCAGGACCCGGATGTCGAAACCGATGTGGCGAGCTGGGAGGAGGACTGGAGCGGTGCCAAAACCCTGCTTGACGGTCTCCGACGGGCCCAGATCGACGATGTCGCCGGTTACCTGAGGGACAACCCCGCCGTGATCGAAATGGCGCGAGACGCCGTGCGGCGATCGCTGGACGATGCACCCGGCACCCCAAGTGACACCCCGTCGCTCAAAGAAATCTTCGATCCGAAGGGCGACACGAACGTCGACTACTTTGCCGAGTTGCTGATATCGCTCGTCGAAGGAAAGCTCGAAGCGGAGGTCAGTCACTCGAATTGGAGCCGTTTCGGCGAACAGTCCGTCACGAAAGTCGGCTGCGCAGTTTCCGAGGACCATGCGGACGACTGGTGCCCCGTCGCTCTCTGGGTATCGCGTCGTCGCCGACGCAAACCGATGGCGATCAAAAGGGCGAAGCGACGCCCCGAAACCGGAGCCGACCCCGCGGTGGTTTCGTCACCTTGAGCGAAGATGCGGATCAAGGCTCGACATCGTCGTCACGCGTTCCGTCAACGATGACACGGCGCCGCGCCGGGCCGATCGGAAAACTCTTCCGGCGCCCCCATGAAGCCAAAGACAACGACGGCCATTCAGGCGCGTCGGAAGACGAACAGGTTGATACGACCTCTCTCAAGACGCTACGACGGAAAATGGTCGATCTCGGCGAAGTCATGCAGAAATCCGTGCGCCGTGAAGCGCGGGCCGCATCGCTGAAACCGCCCTCTGTAAATGTATCGGCAGAGCTCGTTGCCTTCGCCGATCCGAAGCTCGTGAAACGCCTAAATCAGGAACTCATCCGCCATGCGCTGAGTCGCGCCGGCGGGGCCGCAAATGTGAGCGTTGAGCTGGACAAGCATATGGATTCCGGCGACGAGGTCTTCGGCGTGCGCATCGCGGGCGCCGAACTTGACTGGACCGACGGCGCCCTCGCGTCGGCACGACAGATCATCCAACATCACGGCGACCATTACCGGACGGAGCGAGACACCGACGGCGTTACGCTGTACTTCACACTCGAGCAGAATTCAGACGAATCCAAACGGACCGCAACGTCCGGTTGGCGCATGGCCTCCGGTTAGACGTCACAAAGAAAAATCGACACCACACAATTTGCCAAATAGACCGTCCGGCCCGTCTACTCGATAGCCTTCGCCATACCGCGGTAAAGACCGTGGCGCAGATAGCGGACTACGTCCGCCAACTGCTGGTCGTTGAGGTAGAATTTCCTCGGCGGCATGGGACCGTGTCCCTCGGATATCCTGCGATAGAGCTCTCCATCGCCAAGCGACTCCGCCTTTGCGACCAGATCGGCGGGCACGAAGCCGATGCCCTGCGCCGCCGGCCCGTCACCTCGCCCGTTCACGTCATGGCAGGTCGAACGGTTCTCGCGGTAAAGCTGTTCACCGCGCTCGAGCGACGGGAGACCGTCTTGGGCCGATGCGGCCACGGCCAGGGCACCCGCGGCCGCAAAAATCACGACGAGAGCCGCGAACGTCACCGTCTTTGCAACATGCCGTATGATCAACATGACAGGTCCTAATTGACCTGCCACCGCTGACCCGTGCGGCGATCGAACTCGAGACGCTGGACGAGGGAACCGTCGACCGTGACGATCTCGGCCATGACCGTATAGTCGTCTTTCTCCGTGACCGACCCCAGTTGGAGATTGGGATTGCCGGTGCGGGCGAGGAAGTGATCGAGCCAGGCAGCAACGTCGTCGCCTGAGTGCTTTTTCCCGGCAGGAACCGGCCAACCGCCCATCATGCCCTTGCCCTGATGCATCATGCCGGAGCCCATCATGTCGCCCTGACCCATTGTCATGCCTTGACCCATGCCGTGACCCATCATTCCCGAGCCCATCATGTTGCCCTGGCCCATCATCATGCCGGAGTCGATACTCTGGCCATAGGGGCAGGCTCCCGCTCCGGCACCCATGCCCTGACCCATCATCGTGCCTTGGCCTTGTTGCTGGGCAAGCGCCATGCCGGAGATCGCGGTCACGGCGAGCGCGACAGTCAAGACGGCGAGAATCCTACTCAGGTTCATGGCTGCTCACCTTTTTCATGGCTGCTCACCTTTCCTTGGAAATTTCGTGGGTTTCGCCCTGAATTTGGGCAAAGCCGTCCCGAGTTGACGCAATTATATCGCCGACGTGCGGGGTGACGCGTTGATCTGGGTCAAGCCGGTTTGAGACAAGCGGCGATGCGGCGATGTAGCTCGGGCACCAACTCAGCCTCGAACCATGGGTTCTTCTTGAGCCAGCCGGTGTTTCGCCAGGACGGGTGAGGCAACGGCAGATAGCGGGGGGCGTAATCGCACCAGGCGCGCACGGTCTCGGTCAGGCTCGGCTTCGCGCGACTACCCAGATAGAACTTCTGCGCGTATTGCCCAACGAGCAAGGTGAGATCGATGTTGGGCAGGTGATTGCCGAGCGGCGGATGCCAGAGGGGTGCGCACTCTTTTCGCGGCGGCAGATCGCCGCCTTTAGAGTCCTGGCCGGGGAAACAAAATCCCATTGGCACGATGGCGATGCGGGTCCCGTCGTAGAAGACGTCGGGCGTGAGGCCCATCCAGTCGCGCAGGCGCTCGCCGCTGCGATCGTCCCACGGTACGCCTGTGGCGTGAACTTTCGTGCCGGGCGCCTGACCGACAATCATTAAACGCGCCGGCTCAGCGGCCCGCAACACCGGGTGCGGCTCATGGGGCAAATGCTTTTCGCAGACCCGACAAGCGCGAATGTCCGTAAGCAACTGGGCAAGGGTCTCCCCGGACGCTTCAGGCATCGTTGATTCGTACCGCGATCGGAGCGGGATTGGCCAATTCATCCAACGGGATGTGACAGGCAATGACATGATCGCGCCCGACCTGCTGGATCGGTGGCGCCTGCTCGTCGCACAGCGCGCCGAGCTTGCGGGGGCAGCGGGAGGCAAGTGGACAACCCGCCGCAGTTGCAGTTGCGTCGGATGCCGAGCCCGCCAACCGAATGGTCGGCCCCGTGGCGTCGCTCGCGAGATCGGGTGCGGCGGACAGCAGAGCTTCCGTGTAGGGATGGCTGGGCAGGGCGAAGACTGCATTGGTCATTCCCGCCTCCATGACCTGCCCGCGATACATAACAACGACACGGTCGGCGAGATACCGAACAACCGCGAGATCGTGGGAGATGAAGAGCAGCGCCATGTCGCGCGAATCCTGAAGCTCGACCAACAGATTGACGATGGCAGCCTGAACCGAGACGTCGAGTGCCGAGACGGGCTCGTCAGCGATCAACAGGTCGGGTGAAGCGGCGATGGCCCGGGCGATCGCGACCCGCTGTTTCTCGCCGCCGGAAAGTTGGCCCGGTTTGCGGCTCGCATAGTCCGACGGTAAACGGACCAGAGCGAGAAGCCGCGCGATCTCGTCGCGCCGCCGGGATGCTGAGAGCCCGCGCAAGCGTTTGAGCGGCCGTGCGAGCGCAAAACCCACGGTGTGGCTCGGATTGAGCGTCGCGTCAGGGTTCTGGAATACCATCTGAAGCGCCCGGACCGCATCAGCGGCGCGATTTTCGACCGGTCTTCGGCCAAGGTTAACGCCACGAATTCGCAAGTCCCCGCCGTCGACCGTTTCGAGTCCCGCGAGGACCTTCGCGAAAGTCGATTTGCCGCAACCCGATTCCCCAACCAGAGCCAGCGTTTCACCTTCGCCGATCGACAAGCTCACGCCGTCCAACGCCAGGACGTCGCGGCGCGGGCCCGAGGCAAACCCGCCACCGCTTCGATAGCGTTTTTCGAGCGCGTTCGCTTCGATCAATGGTCCGGCGTGGACAACGGCCGCTGGTTCCGGAACGGCCGTCGCGCCCGGATACCATTGATCCAGCGAATTCTGGCGGGCGCAACGCACGCTGTTGTGCGCTTTGCCATCAATATCCGCAAGCGGAATCGTGACTGCACTACAGACGGCCGGATCAACGTATTTACACCGAGACGCAAAGGCTCACCCCTTGGTGCGCTCGTCGGGTTGCAGCATGCGGCCCGGAATCGCCGCGAGCGGTGCCAAGCGCCGGTGCCCGCCAGCCCGGGGCAGGCAGGCCAATAGAGCGCGGCTGTATGGATGGCGCGGATTGGCGAACAGGGTTTCGACCGGGGCGTCCTCGACCAGTTCGCCGGCGTAGATCACGCCGATGCGATCGCTTACCCGGGCGACGACATCGAGATCGTGGCTAATGAATAGGATCGCGCTGTCATGGCGCACGCGCAGAGCGACCACGAGGTCGAGGACGGCCGCCTCGATGGTAGCGTCGAGTCCCGTGGTCGGCTCATCGAGAATCAATAGGGCAGGCTCGCCGATTAACGCCATGGCGATGACGACCCGCTGCTGCTGACCGCCGGAGAGCTCGTGGGGGTAGCGCTCCATCAAGGCCTCGGGATCCGAGAGCTCGACTTCGTGAAGTATAGAAATGGCGCGCTGCCGGGCCGTCTCAAGGGTCAGGCGGTGATGACGGAGGGGTACTTCCATGACCTGTTTTCCTATCCGCATCACCGGATTGAGGCTGCTCATGGGATCCTGGTAGACCATCGCCATTCGGTCGCCCCGCAGGGCCCTGAGTTCGCGCTCCGAGAGCGACGCGATGTCGCGGCCTTCGATGCGAATTTCTCCCGCAGGAACATGTCCCGTGGGGCCGAGATAGCCCATCGCGGCATAAGCGAGTGTCGATTTGCCACAATCGGACTCGCCGACCAGTCCGAGCGCCTCACCGGGTTGAAGGCTCAGGCTCAGGTCCGGTATGACGACGCGATCGCTCGCCCGGGTGCGGAAGGCGATGCGTGCGGCGTCGAATTCGAGGACAGGACTAGTCATTCTGACTGAGCTCCCGAACGCCGTCGGCGAGCAGGTTGAAACCAACCACGAGCGACGTGATCGCCGCACAGGGAATCAGCGCCATGTGGGGATAGACCGACATCATGGCGTAGCTGTCCTTTACCATACCGCCCCAGTTGGGACCGGACGGCGGCAATCCGAGCCCGAGAAAACCTAGAACGCCGATGGCGATCGTCGTGTAGCCCATGCGCAGGCAGCTATCGACGATGAGCGGACCCCGGGCATTGGGCAGAATCTCCACGGCCATAATGTAGGGCGTTCTTTCGCCCCTCAGACGCGCGGCGCTAACATAGTCGCGATGGCGCAAATCGAGCGTGAGCCCACGTACGATGCGTGCGATCTGGGGTGCGGCGGTAAAGGCAACGGCGAGGACGACATTGATCGCACTGGGTCCGTAATGGGCGAGCACGATCATGTAGAGGATGATTACCGGGAAGGCGAGAATGATGTCGGAGACGCGCATCAGAGCCGCATCGAGCCAGCCGCCGAAGTATCCCGCAGCGAGCCCGATCAGGCTGCCCACGAGATAGGCGACGGCAACCGCGAGCGGAACGATCGCAAGCAGCGAGCGGGCGCCCCAGACCAGACGGGACAGCATGTCGCGGCCAAGGTTGTCCGTCCCGAGCCAGTGAAGCGCCGAGGGCGTGGGATCGGCGAGCGCGGCATAATCGTTGGTAAGGGGATCGTGGATTGCGATCATAGGCGCGAAGAGCGTGACAACGATCCAGAAGGCGACGAGCGCAAAGCCGATCAGCCCGACCCGCGAATGCCGGAGCGTCAGGAGGGGACGAGCGAGGACCTTGGCGTTCATGTCACCCGGATTCTCGGATTGATAAGCATGTAGCCGATGTCGCCGACAATTTGGGTCGCCACCGCGATGACCACGGCAACCATGGCACCCGCCTCGATCAGCGCGATATCCTGCGCGAGCGCGGCGTCGAGCATCATGCGCCCGAAACCCGGATAGGCGAACACAGCCTCGACCACCACCACCCCGGTCACCAGATAGTTGATTTGCAGCAGGATGACCGTGAATGGCGCGATCAGCGCATTGCGCAGGGCATGACGGAAAATCACCTCCGGGTAGCTCAGCCCCTTGAGCATAGCCGTTCGGATGTAGGGCGCACGCATGACCTCGACCATCGAGGCACGCACCATGCGCACCACGTAACCCAGATCGTAGAGAACCATGACGGCGACCGGCAGGACGAGCTGTTGTGTGATCGACCAGTCGCCGGCCATCGAAAGCGGCGAGGTGCCAGGCAACCAGCCGAGCCAAACTGCGAAGATACTGGCCAGGAAGACGCCCGAAGCGAATTCGGGAATGGAGGTCCCGATCACGCTGGCGAGCGAAATGGAGCGGTCGCGTATGCTCGCTTCGCGCATGCCGGCGGCGACGCCCAAGAGAAGCGAAAGCGGGACGATGAGGGCGAAGGCGATGCCGGCGAGCAGGCCAGTGTTTGCGAGTCGACCCCAAATGATTTCGTTTACGGGTTGCTTGAAAAGTGTGGAATAGCCGAGATCGCCTGTCAGAACACCGCCAAGCCAGTCGAAATAGCGCACGGGCATGGGGCGGTGGAGCCCCATCTCCTCGGTCAGCCGCGCGATCTGATCGACCGTGGCGTAGGGTCCGAGAATCTTGGTGGCGACGTCACCCGGTGCGAACTCGCTGATGGCGAATACCAGGAACGATGTCGCCAGCAGGGTCACCAGCAGAAAGCCGACACGGCGTAGCAGGAACGCGGCCATCCGCCCTCCTTCAGTCTAGGCCCCGGCCTCGAGCCACCAGTCTTCGGCGAAGAGATAATACGTGGGATGCAGGGTGAAACCCTTGACCCGCTTATCCATAGGCGTGAACACACTGCGCCAGAGCGGTTGACAAATCGACCCCTCCTCCTGCATCAGTGTCTCAATCTCGGCGAAGATCGCACGCCGCTCATCGAGATCGAGCGTGCCTTCGGCCACGGTGAGCAGCTCATCCATCCGGGCATTCGACCAGCCGCTTTCATTCCAGGGCACGCCTGCGCGATAGGCGAGCGGCAGGGTCATGACCGCGAGCGGGCGGTGGGTCCACATGGTGAAGCCGAACGGCACCTTGGTCCAGACATCCCAATACTGAGCTGACGGCATGACCCGGATCTCGCAGGTGACACCGATGGTCTTCCACATTTCGACCATGGCCTGGACCGTAATCAGCTCCCAGGCGGGATCCTTCTTGCAGGCGATTTCGGTCTCGAAACCGTTTGGATAGGGACTTATAAGTTAATATTGACATTCCTGACAAAATTCCCTATATTCAATGGCATAAGGAGTTTTGATCATGTCCCATACATCACCCGGAAAATCAGGCCGCGAAGGCATCACTTTGGTCCAGCTTGCGGACATGTTCCCAACCGAGGACAGCGCCCGCGCGTGGTTCGAGACGCGCCTCTGGCCGGAAGGCCGGTATTGCCCGCATTGCGGAAGCGTGAACACCCACGAGGCGGGTCACAACAACATGCCCTACCGCTGCACGGATTGCCGGGGCTACTTCTCGGTCAAGACCGGCACCGCGATGCACAACTCCCGCCTGCCGCTCCGCAAGTGGGTGTTCGCGATCTATCTGCATCTTACGTCCCTCAAGGGTGTGTCCAGCATGAAGCTCCACCGCGATATCGGCGTCTCCCAACCGGCAGCCTGGTACATGCTCCAGCGCATCCGAAAGGCATGGGAAGGCGACGATAAACTCTTCGCCGGGCCTCTTGAGATAGATGAATCGTTCTTCGGCGGCAAGGAGAAGAACAAGCACAAGGGCAAGAAGCTCAAGGCCGGCAGAGGCGCGACCGGCAAGACCGCCGTCGTGGGCGCCAAGGACCGCAAGACCAACAAGGTTCGCGCCAAGGTCACCGAGAAGGTCGATGCCAAGACGCTACAGGAATTCGTAACCGACGTGGCCGCGACCGGTGCGACCGTCTACACCGACGACGCCAGCGCCTACAAGGGCATCCCCTTCGACCACGAAACCGTCCGTCACAGCGTCGGCGAGTACGTCAAGGGCATGGCGCATACCAACGGGATCGAGAGCTTCTGGGCCACGCTCAAGCGCGCCCACAAAGGTGTCTATCACAAGATCAGCGTCAAGCACCTTCAGCGCTACGTGGACGAATTCGCGGGTCGTCACGGCGTCCGTGAGCTTGACACGCTGGACCAGATGGAAGTAGTGGCTAGCTTGATGGCTGGCAAACGGCTGAGCTATAAGGATTTGGTCGCATGACGGAAGGCGAGATAATGAATCAAATCGGCGAAGCCGCCGTGGAAAGAAAGCACTGTCTGGACAAAATGTCCTGTTATGAAGCGCGACTCAAGACGGCGAAACAATCTCTGTCTGTGTTTTTGGACACAGAAAATAACCCTCTGCACAAAGATAACCAACGGCTCCTAGAGCTTACATCTGATCCCCGCGCTGATGCCAAAGGATATGTTGATGCGAGGAAGCGGGCAGACGAACTGGCAGACTTTCTGAAGAAACACAACGCTCTTTAAAAGTAGGGAAAAGATGGCCAAGGAACAAAAGACAAAAGAGGAATTGGAAGAGCTTCTTAATGAAGCGATCCGGCCCTACCAACTTGGATCAGAACCCAATTGTCAATGGAAGAAAATTGTCGCCGTCGAAAACCAGGACGGTTCGAATTGGACAGTGTCTCACAACCCCGAGGGAAACCCGCCCGGAGATTTTTGGAAAGCTATTGAACATGTATTGCCTGAGCTTCAGGGGAAATACGACTTACTCGCAGATTAGACGTAGAAACGCCCCGCAGGTTGGAGCCGGACGGGGCGAAACGGTGACGATCACCTTAGTTTAATCTAGCCGAGGTGCTTTGCCGTGTCCACAAACATCATCTCTTTTGCTGAGCAACGACGTCGCAGAGGTTTACCAGAGCCTCCCGAATCCCACGAAGCTCAGCTACCGCCGCCGGACCTGTCAATCCGTAGTCATTCAATGCATCAAGCGGTAGCAGAATATCATGGTCTTGACCCTCAATATTCACTTGAAGCTCAAGGCCTTCGGTCTGTCCCACTTTCGATCCCGGTGCCGATATTCCGGATTGACTGAGCCTAACTACCTTAGCAGTCAGCCGTCTGCTGTCGTTAGGATATTTGTCTTGAACAGTCGCCATGGCGCACCCCGCCTGTTAGGCGAAGTCCACCACGCTTGACCGAGTAGTCCGGCTAGGCTAAAGTCGGAATTGCATAGACCGACTTTGGCGGCAAACGCCACACTGAAAACCCCCGGCTCCTAACCGGGGATTTTCTTGTATCAGACCGACGATCGCGAGTCTATTCACCTCCGGTTAAGAAACCGGGCGGCGCTCATCCAATGCTAGTCGTCTCGGACGCTCCAGCCTTGCTTCTCGTACCACCCGCGCACGATGCTCCTGTTCCAAAGCGGCATGATACCGAACAGTCCATTGGCCGTGATAAAACTTAGGGCCGCCGGGCCCCACATTCCCTTCCCGGCGTAGTAAATCCAGCCAAACAGGAAACTCCATTGCCTGTGGCGCGAACCCAAGATCACTTTTTCGGTGCCGCTGGTCGGGTGTTTTGCGATCATGATTTCCTCACCAATTCGGGTCAATGCTGTATTTGATGGAGAGGTTCTTCGGCGTGTCCAAGTTTGTAGCAAGGGCACTGAAAACGTGGCCGTCTATGAAGCCCTCTGCCGTTCCCAAGAACCGCTGGCCGTCACCTTCGCCGTCATAGAGACGTATCCTGATAAAGCCAGTATCACAGGTTGCAACCCCTTCGATCACAAAGGTTCCAAAAGAGTCCCACGATCTCCAATCTTCAATCTCGCACGCCCCGATGTGGTCATCACAAGCAAGCGCTGCACTGGCCCCGATCAGACAAGCGCTCACGGCCATAGCAATGAGTTTCATGACGGATTTCCTCCCCGTGTGCGTCCCGGCGGGTGCCGGAGTCGGCTGCCAAGCAACACACGAGCGAGGTGGATTCCTGTTTATTCCCGCCGGGGCGGTGTTCTATTCACGGGCAACCCGACATGGGTCGCTCGTGCTTGATCTTGGCAGCAATGGGGATAGTGAATGAAACGGGGCGCGGGGTCAATATTAGCTTATAAGTCCCTTTGGATAGCCGGCCTCGGTCAGCAACCGCTTCGCACCCTCGACGTCGGGCCCCAGTGGCGGGAGCGCCGCGTATTCGGGATGGATGGGCGCGACATGGTGGTGTTCGCCAGGTGCGCCCAGGCCGAGATGGCCGATCTGGAGCAGCTTCTCGCAATCGAGCGCCATTCGCATCGCCTTGCGCACCCGGGCATCGTCGAACGGCGGATGGGCCGGCTGCATGCGCGCGACCGCGGTCTGGGCGGTCACCCGGTTGTACAGCTCGATATGTTCGAACCCCTGAAGCGCCTGGTACTGCAGGGTCGAGGCCTCGTAGAAGCCGTGCACCTGATTCGAGGCGATGGCCCGCCAGCGCGGCTGCCGGATCGTCGCCGTGATCGACGAAAACGACCTCGTCGAGCCACGGGCCCGCGCGCCAATAGCCTTCGCGACGCATGAAAACGGCGTGCTTGCCCGTCGCGAGCTCCGCAGGCACGAACGCGCCAGCTCCGATGGCGCTTTCACCCCATTCGCCGTCCTGCTCGGGGTGCAGAATGAAGGCGGGATAATGAAACAGATGTTCCGGCACGGCGACTTGGGGGTTTTTGCAATTAAGCCGGATGGTGTGATCATCGAGTTTTTCGACGGCATTCGAGTCCCAGATCCGGGTCGACATGATCGGATTGCCTACGTCATCAAAGCGATCAGACGGGACCTCTTCGAGCATATAGCCCTTCATCAGTCCGAGGATGGACGAGCCCACGTCGGGATCAAGCCAGCGTCTCATATTCCATATCGCATGGTCGGCGACGAGCGGCTCACTGGTGCTCCAAGTCACGTCTGGGCGAAGGCGGAGCGTCCAGGTCTTCAGGTCGTCACTTGCCTGCCAAGCTTCGAGCAACCAGGGGCGGGTAATGTTGTCGGCACCGGTACGGGTCAGGTGATCGTTGACCTGCCGGACGAGATTGGAGTCGTAAACCCAGGAGAAGGTGTGGGGATGGCGGCTTTCGGGCACCCGCATCGAGATGCGCACCGTGCCACCGCGCACCGGCGTGCCGGTTTGGGCCCTGGCTTCAGGCGCGATGCCGGCCACGCTATACGCGGTGCCAGCGGAGAGACCCAAAAGCGTCGCAAAGCGCAGGAATTCGCGCCGGCTCAGACGACCTGCGGCCAGCTCGTCAACGAGCTTGGGGATCGCCGGGTGGAGATCGTCTTCACGCCACCGATCGGTCATGGGGCCTCCCGCTCGTCCCATAATGACGGGGTGAGCCGGGTGGCGCAAACTCGACGCCAAAGGTTCAGCAAACCTCGAACAGGCCGGCCGCCCCCATGCCGCCGCCAATGCACATGGTGACGACGACGTTCTTTGCTTTGCGCTTCTTACCTTCGATCAGGATATGCCCGACCTGGCGTGCGCCCGTCATGCCGAAGGGGTGGCCTATGGAGATCGAGCCGCCATCGACGTTAAAGATCTCGTTATCGAGGCCGAGCTCGTCGCGGCTATAGAGCACCTGCACGGCGAAAGCCTCGTTGAGCTCCCACAAATCGATGTCGTTCGTCTTCAATCCGTGGCGCTCCAAGAGGCGCGGCACGGCGAATACAGGCCCTATCCCCATCTCGTCGGGCTCACAGCCTGCAACGGTGAAACCCTTGAAGACGCCGAGCGGCTCGAGGCCTTTCTTCTCGGCAAGTTTCGCGTCCATCACAATGCAGGCGGACGCGCCATCGGAAAGCTGGGATGCGTTGCCCGCGGTAATGCAATGGTCGGGCCCATACACAGGCTCCAAAGACGCGAGACCCTCCATGTTGGTGTCGGGCCGATTCCCCTCGTCCCTTTCGAGGCAGACCTCTTCCTGGGTGACCTCTCCGGTCTCCTTATTCTTGACATCCTTGACGGTCTTCAAGGGCACTATTTCGTCGTCGAACGCACCACGCTGCTGGGCGGCGGCCGTGCGCTGCTGGCTCTGCAGCGAGTACTCGTCCTGATATTCGCGACTGATGTCATAGCGCTTGGCGACGACTTCTGCGGTGTCAATCATCGGCATCCAAATTTCCGGCTTGTTCTCGTCGAGCCAGTCTTCGTGGGAGCGCTTGACATCCATCTTCAGGCGAACCTGGCTGATCGATTCGACGCCGCCCGCCGCCATTACGGGAACGTCGTCGACCATGACCCTGTGGGCCGCCATGGCGATCGCCTGAAGCCCCGAGCTGCAGAACCGGTTGACCGTCGTGCCGCAGACCGTGACCGGGAAACCAGCGCGGATCGCCGAGAGGCGCGCGATGTTCTGGCCCGTCACCCCTTCGGGATCGCCGCAGCCGATGACGCAATCCTCAATTTCGCCGGGATCGATTTTGGCACGCCGGGCGGCATTCTCGAGACAGTGTCCGGCCATAGTTGCGCCGTGGGTCCGGTTAAACGCGCCGCGTGCAGCTTTGCCGATCGGCGTGCGGGCGGTGGAAACGATAACGGCTTCTTTCATGGTTCTGAGTCCTCACTTCTGGTCGAATCGTTTGCCCTCGGCGGCAAGCCGGGCCAGCAGGGGCGCGGGCTTCCACCATTCGCCGTGGGCATCAAAGTAGCGGCGCACGACGTCGTAGACGACATCGAGGCCGGTTTCGTCTGCATAATACATCGGTCCACCCCGCCAGCGAGGAAAGCCGTAGCCGTTGAGCCAGATGACGTCAATGTCGCTGGACCGAAGCGCAATCCCTTCTTCCAGGATCTTTGCACCCTCGTTGATCATCGGGTAGAGACAGCGCTCGAGAATTTCGGACTCGCCGATGGCGCGCCGCTCGATCCCCAGCAGCTCGGATTCCGCAAGAATCAGCGCCTCGATTTGGGGATCAGGATGAGGCGTGTGGTCGCCGGTCCCGTATCGGTACCAACCGGCACTCGTTTTCTGGCCAAAGCGGCCTGTTTCGCAAATCTTGTCGCCAACCGCGGAGTAGCGCAGGTGCTGGGGGCGTGTCGCCGCTCTTCCCTTACGGATCCGCCAACCGACGTCGAGCCCGGCCAGATCGCCCATCGCGAAGGGCCCCATGGGCATACCAAATTCGACCATGACCCGATCGACATCCTGGGGTAACGCCCCCTCCTCAATCAGGAATTCCGCCTCGCGCTTGTAGGTGTAGAGGATGCGGTTGCCGACGAAACCGTCGCACACGCCGACCAGGGCCGCAATCTTGCCGAGACGCTTGCCCATATCCATCACCGAAGCGATGGTCTCGGGCGATGATTTGGCGCCGCGCACGTTCTCCAGCAATTTCATAGCATGAGCGGGGCTGAAAAAATGGGCGCCGATGACGCGTGACGGATCGGTGACGCTCACTGCGATCTCGTCGACGTCGAGGGTCGAGGTATTGGTCGCGAGAATCGCGTCAACCTTGCAAACCTGATCGAGTTGGCCAAACACCTGCTTCTTGACGTCCATCTCCTCGAACACCGCCTCGATGACGATATCGACAGCCGCAAGTTCATCGTAGGAGGTGCTGCATGAGAGCAACGCCAGTCGGTCGGTCATCGCGTCTTCGCTCAAGCGGCCCTTTTCGACCTGACGGGCATAGGTCTTCTCGATGGTGGCAAGGCCGCGATCGAGAGCGTCCTTTTCGATTTCTACAAGGTGAACGGGAATACCGGCATTGAGGAAACACATTGCGATGCCGCCGCCCATAGTGCCGGCCCCGACGACGCCCGCATGCTCGATCGCTTTTCGCGGCGTGCCCTTGGCTACGTCGGGGATTTTGGCGACTTCGCGCTCCGAGAAGAAGGCGTGGATCAACGCCTTAGATTGGGGCGAATCGTGGCACTCCTGGAAAAGTTTACGCTCGAAGGCGAGCCCCTCTTCGAACGGCATGGAAACGGCGGCCTCGACGCAATCGATGCAGCGGAAAGGCGAGATCAAACAGCGCGCCTTGCGCTCGATCTTCTTGCGGTAGTCGTCGAAATAGCTTTCGGGCACATCAGCCATGGACGCCGCTTCATCGCGGACTTTACGGAGCGGCAAGCCTTCCGCAACCAGCTTTTTCGCAAAATCCAACGCGCCGTCGAGCAGATCACCGTCGATCTGCTGGTCGACGAAACCCAATTCGAGCGCCTTGTCGGTCTTGATGAAATCGCCGCTGACAATTAGATCGAGTGCCGGGCCGACGCCGGCAACCCGCGGGCCTCGTTGGGTTCCTCCGGCCCCGGGCAGGAGGCCGATTTTGACTTCCGGAAATCCGAAATTCGTACCGGGCGCGGCGATCCGATAATGACAACCCAGCGCCACCTCGAGACCACCACCCAAGGCATTGGCGTGTGCCGCCGCAACGACCAGATTAACGGACCCCTCAAGCGCACGAATCAGGTCGTGAATCGATTTTGCGTTGGGATCGGGCTTTTTCCCGAATTCACGAATGTCAGCACCCGCTATAAAGGTGCGCCCACCGCCCATCAGTACGAATGCAGCGACGTCCGGATCGACGTTTCCCAATTCCAGGTACTCGATGATACCGGCGGGCACGCCCACTGAAAGCGCATTGACTGGTGGATTATTTACCGTAATGACGCCAATCGCGTCGCGCTTTTCGTATAGAACCAGATCACTCATGAGCTTGCCCCCCGCCTAGCTTTCCGCCACCGACCAGGACCAGAAATCGACGCCTTCTTTCATGAGGAAGCGCGAGAGCACCATCATGTGGACTTCCCGCGTACCGTCGGCAAGGTGGGCCATTCGGGCGTAGCGGTACATCCATTCAAGAATTTCGTCTTTCGAATAGCCGCGTGCGCCCATGAGTTGGATTGCAGTGTCGATTGTGCTGTGCAGCGTATCAGCCATGAACACCTTGGCGACGGAAACTTCCTTGCGCGCAAAATCCCCCTGATCGAGCTTCCAGGCCGCGTTCATGACTAGTTGGCGGCCGATATGGATGTCCATCGCCGCCTTGCCGAGCATTTGCTGGACCACTTCATGATCGACGATTTTCATGCCGAAGCCTTCACGCTCCTTGACGTACGGCATGCAGATCTCCAACGCACGCTTGCACATGCCGAGCCAACGCATGCAATGGGTGAGCCGTGCCGTGCCCAGACGCACTTGGGTCGCTTTGAGGCCGTCGCCCTCTTCCATCAACATGTTCTCGGGTTCGATCTCTAGACCATGGAAGGTGATCTCGCAGTGCCCACCATGTTCTTCGGGCCCCATGATCCCGATGCGGCGCTCCAATGTCCAGCCCGGCTGATCGGCGTGAAACAGAAAGGCAGACAGGCCGCGACGCGGATCGTCGGATGTGCGCGCGACGAGAATGAAATGCTTGGCCCCGTCCGCGCCGGTGATGAACCATTTTCGACCGTTGACGACCCATTTGTTGCCGACCTTTTCAGCCCTGGTCAACATCATACCGGCGGGGTCAGACCCCGAACCCGGCGCCGGTTCGGTCATGGCAAAGGAGGAGCGAACCTTGCCGTCAATGATGGGCTGCAGCCAGCGGGCCTTCTGCTCTTCGGTGCCGACTTTATTGAGCAAAATCATGTTGCCGTCATCCGGTGCCTGACAGTTGAAACTAGCCGGCCCAAATATCGATCGGTTCATCTCCTCGTAGCAGGCCGCCATTGCAATGATCGGAAGACCCTGTCCGCCGCGCTCCTTCGGCATGCCGAGGGCCCAGAGGCCCCGTCTGCGGGCTTCAGCGCAGAGCGTCTCAAGAACCGCCTCGTCAATATATTCGTGCTCATCGTAATTGGCGGGATCCGACTCCAGGGGGATAATCCGTTCATCGACGAAGGTCCGAATGCGTTGGCAGTAATCCTCGATCTCCGGCGAGAGGGTGTAATCCATAGTCCTATGCTCCTTCGTGACCGGCTCGTTCAGCCGATGTGATAGCCCCCGTCGACGGTCAGAACAGTACCCGTCATGTAGCGAGACGCATCCGATGCGAGCAGCAACAACGGACCGTCCAGATCCTCCATCTGCCCGACCCGGTTCTGAGGCACCCGGCGAATTACCCGCTCGGCATCTGGCGATTCCAGAAAGTCGCGGTTCATCTCAGTAACGATGTAACCGGGCGCCAGCGCGTTGACCCGTACATTCTTACCGGCTAACTCGATAGCCATCGTTCTAGTCAGTTGCACGAGGCCGCTCTTCGACGCCGCGTAGCTCGCGAGAGACTTCGATGTTCTGTTCGCGATGGTCGAGGCGGTATTGACGATATTGCCGTCTTGTCCGCTTTCAACCATTCTTCGCGCCACATCACGGGCTACAAAGAACGCACCCTTGAGATTCGTATCCAATACCGCATCCCAGTCTGACTCTTCGATTTTTAGAACCGACTGGGCAATCGCCATTCCGGCATTGTTAATCAACACGTCGACACTCCCCAAGGCATCCCAGGAGCGTCCGACAGCCTGATTAATACTGTCGAGATCGAGGACATCCATTTCAACTGCGGTGGCCTTGCGTCCCAGCCCGACGATCTCGGCTGCCAACGCCTTGAGGCGATCGATCCGGCGGGCAGTGACTACCACATCGGCGCCGGCGCGTGCCATCAAAAGAGCGAAATGATGCCCACATCCGCTCGAAGCACCCGTCACCAGCACCTTACGGCCTGCGAGCGAAAACTGATCCGTCACAACAGACTATCTTCCTTAGTTATAGGTCTTAGCCTCGATTTTATAGGCTCGATTCTTCGCCGATGGTGTCGGCTGCGCCAACCTAGCCCAACTGATCCGAAACGCAAGAATTCGATACCTCGATGCGCGCCAACCGGTTGACATGCAAACGGGTATTTCGGATTGCCGTAGCCCAAGGCGTCATATAACTTGTGCCGGAAATTTCGGCGCTCTCCACGGGCGCTAGAAGAACGAACGCGATCAGGGAGTTGCAAGGGCGACGATCTCGATGGCGTGAGCAAGCGAGTGTTCACGGCCTGCCGGCCCCGTCGTTGATTCCGCTGTTGTTGATCTGGTTGGGCTCGGGCGATGAATCGAAACTAGCCCTTCTTTTTCTGGGCGCTATTTGGTTCATGTTGACACTGATTATGGACCACACCAAGGCGGTGCAGAACGAGCTGAACGAAACATCGGTCACGCTTGGCGGCAATCGTTGGCAAGTGTCGTGAACCATCGTCGTATCGGGCGTCATGCCTAGGGGTGACCGAGTTGAGAGACGCCACCATCAATCGCACCATCTGTAACGGAGACTAAAGACGATGAGCAAAGATTTCCCCGAAAGCATCCAGGAGGCACTGCCGTCGGCCAAGCGCGTGGCCGATATGCGCAATAAATTCGAGAAAGCGGGCGTAAAATATGTGCTGTGCTGCTGGATCGATATGCTGGGCATTCCGAAGACGAAGCCGGTGCCGATGGTGGAGTGGGAAGGTCTGTGCGCTGGCAAAGGCCCTCAATTCGCGGTTCATTCGGTTTCCATGGTGCCCGACGCGGGTCCGGCAGACCCAGATCAGATCATGGTGCCGGACCTCGATTCGGCGGCAGTCTGTCCGTGGGACAATCGCTACGGCTGGGTCATTGCCGACCTCTATCACGGTGACACCAAGCCCTACCGCCTGTGCCCGCGTACGGTTTTGCGTCGGCAGATCAAAGCGGCAAAAGATGTGGGCTACAAATTCTTCACTGGCTTCGAGCCAGAGTTCATCATCATGCGGCCGCTCGAAAACGGCGAGCTGTGGAAGGCGTTCGACGACGATCCGTTGCCGGGCGAGGGATTCCGGCCCAAGCGGCAACCCTATGGCTACGACGTCGAGTTCAGCCTCGATCAGATGCCCTATGTAAGCGAGGTCATCGATATCCTGAATAGCCTCGAGTGGGGCGTGAAGGACGTCGTGGCCGAGGGCGCCTATTCCCAAATTGAGCTCGATTTCGGCTTTTCCGACATGCTTACGACAGCGGACCGCTTTATCTTCTTGCGCATCCTGCTGAAGGAGCTTGCGAAGGAGCACGGCCTGATTGCTACCTTCATGCCGAAGCCCACGACGGGCGATTGGCGGAGTGGTTCACACATCAACACCAGCGTTCAGAGCACGAAGGGTACTGGAAAGAATCTTCTGGAGGCGAAGGGGGGTGGCTGGAGCGACCTCACCTTCAACATGCTGGGTGGCCTGATCAAGCACGGCAAGGCGATCTGCGGAGTCAGTTGCCCGACTGTAAATTCCTACAAGGGTCTGGTCGATTTCGTGCCGGGGTTCGAGGGCGGTACGGTGACATGGGCGCCGACCCACATTACCTACGGCATAAATAACCGGTCGGCCATGTATCGCCTGCCACAGACCCGGTATGCCATCGAGAACCGGGCAGCCGACCTGACGATGAACGTCTATATGGCGTTCGCCATGCACATCGCCGCCTCGTTGGAGGGCATCACCCGGAAAATGAAGGCTCCGAAGCCGACCAACGTGAGTCTCTACGAAGCGGATAAGGAGAAGCTCAAGAAAGCAGGCGTCGAGCGCACTCCCAAAACACTTCAGGAGGCGATCGACGCGATCAAGGCCGACCCCCTGTCGAAGAGGGTGATGGGCGAGACGCTGCTGAGCTGCTGGTTGACCTACAAGCAGGACGAGTGGGATCGTTACTACACCACGGTCTCCGAATGGGAACGCGAAGAATATATGCGATTCTTCTAGAGGGACGCATCGAGCTAAGGTGACACGATGATCGAGACGGCACCGAGCAACGCACAGACACGCGACGAGGTCATTCTCTCTTCGCACACCCTGACCAAGGATTTCGTGCTGAAAAAGGGCGACACGATCCGCGCGATCGAAGACATCACGTTTAACGTGATGAACAACGAGTTGTGTGCCCTGTTGGGTCCGTCGGGATGCGGGAAGTCTACGCTGCTGCGGATAATTGCCGGCCTCGAGGACCCGACCTCGGGCGAGGTAGTCCTGGAAGGTCAGGAAATCGTCGCTCCGGGCCGGGATCGGGGCATGGTGTTCCAGGGCTACACATCGTTTCCCTGGCTGACCGTTCAGCAGAACGTCGAGTACGGCATGCGTCTCAACAAACTCCCCAAAGCGGAGAGGCAGAAGCGGGCGTCGCACTATATTGATCTGGTGCACCTCACCAAATTCAAGGACGCTTACCCAAAGCAGCTCTCTGGCGGGATGAAGCAGCGTGTCGCGATCGCGCGCACGCTCGCCAATGATCCGGAAATTCTGCTTATGGACGAGCCTTTCGGCGCGCTCGACGCGGAAACCCGCTGGCATATGCAGGAACTCATGGTCGAAATTCTCGAGAACTCGGAGACGACGGTGGTTATGGTGACCCACGATATCGAAGAGGCCATTTTCCTCGCCGACCGGATCATTTTCATGTCGCGCCATCCGGGGCGTGTGCGCGAAAATATCATCACCGAGTTCAAGAAGGGAACGCGCTTGCGCAACAAGGAGGACATGTTCGATAGCGAGGGTTATCACGACCTTCACCATCACGTGCTTCATATGATGCGCGAGGAAAGCGCCGACGCGATCGTCTAGAGCTCAGCCGCCGGCGATCGGAACGCAGGTTGAGCCATGGGGCGCCCCTGTCATTGGTGAGTAACCCCGGCATCGCTGGGAATGCAATGGACCGATCCGCTGATTTAAACGTCCTATGCTGGGAAGGTTACGAGCACGGCGCAATCCTCGGAGCCTTCGCGAGACAGCAGGGAATCACGGCTCATGGCGAGACCCTTGTCTCGGATGCCGGAACCGCCAAACGGCTTGCCGATGGCGACGCTCCCGCCTGGGACGTTATCAACCTCAACAATCCCTTCGCACGGGACTATCTCCATCCGAGGGGACTGATCCGCTCCCTCGCTTCATCGCGGTTCGATCCGCTAATGGATAATGTCCTGCCGTGGCTCACGAATCATCTTCACTGGACCCTGAGCCAAGACGGCAAGACCCGTATCGGCATTGGGCAGCGGTTTGGACCATTTAATTTCGTGGTCAATACGGCGTGCATTTCACGGGATATTGCCGAAGACGAAGGTTTCGCCTTGACGCGAGATCCCGGTTACGCAAATCGATACGCCATCCTGCATTACGATGATTTCAACATTCATCATATCTGCATCGATGCGGGCCTCGATCCGTTCGTGAACCTAACGACGGAACAGGTCGCGCAATTCGAAGAAACCGCTCGTCGCTGGTACGGCAATGCTCGCGTGGTGACGAGCGACCACCTGATCCTGAATCGAGCCCTGCTCGACGGCGAGATCGATTTTTACCTGTCGGGCGGACTGTTCACTGCAGCTGCGGCCCGGCTAGACGGGAATACGAACATTCGCTGCATAACACCACGTAAGGGCCCGATTGATGGCAAGGGCGGCATCGCATTTTTTGAGGTTACATCCGTACTCGATCACACCGAGACGTCTGCCTACGCGGAAGATTTCCTAGCCTATGTCCTGGAGCCCGATGTCGCGAGAATTTTTGCCTTCGAAATCGGCGGCTGCAATCCGATCGCCCAGCTCGGCGATCCAGCCTGTCTCGCCGGGTGCACGGCGGAACAACTCGATGCCGTCCAGTGGGATACTCTGGAAGAAGACGTGAGCCGGGCGGCACAATATGCCTTGACGCCTGATCACGACGCCCTGCTGGCGATCCTCGATTCAGCCAACCATGCCGCAGACTGGGATTGAGTAGCCCGGCCTGCAACCTTCAAATGCCGGCGAGCCGATCCGACCGGCCCGGAGATCTCATTCTTTGAGCGATTCGATCGTCGCATCCGATCGGAGAGATTCGGAAAGCTCGCCAATGACCTTCTCCGCCTCCTGATTGCGCAACTGCTCGCCGACTTCGTCAAAGGCCGGCGGCGGAGACATTCGCCGATACTCCACCCCGATGACATGCCATCCAAACGAGGACTCGACGGGTGCAGACGTCATTTCGCCGGGCTCCATCGCGAACGCTGCCTCAGCGAATACTGGGATCATATCGCCCTGGCGACGGAAGTAGCCCAGATCGCCTCCAACTTCGCTCGACGGCCCAATTGACCGGGTTCGCGCAAGTTCTTCGAAGTCCGCGCCCTCATCAAGTTCCGCAATGACCGCCAATGCATCTGCTTCAGATTCGAGGAGAATATGTCGGGCGCGTACCTCCTCTTCGGGTTGCCAAGCTGCAATCAGATCCTCATAGGCCGCCCGTAGCCGTTCGTCACTGAGTTCCAGATCAACGAGATAGGTGAGATAAACTTGTTCAAGTATGGATTCGGTCTGAAACGCGATCTGCCGCCGAACGGATTCGTCTTTGTCCAGACCCAGATCCCGGGTGCGCTCCGCAATGAGCTTACGATCAATCAGCGAGTTGAGCAGTTGCGGGTAAAGCACCTCCATCGGCAACTGCTGATATTCAGCTGGAAGGCTCTCATGCAACATGAGGATGTCCGTAACATAGATCTTCTGGCCGTTGACGGTAATGATCACCGTTTCGTTCGGTGTAGCACTGCCATCGCTCTGCGCGTGGGCGCCGCCGGCAACAACGACGAACAGGATCGCCACCAGGAAGCGTCGCAGTTTCATCGTTGTTCTCTCCTTGGATTGAGATAACCCGTGATTTGCGAAGCAGTTTGAGACATCGCGTTCGCCATGAGCACAGATTTCGCTTATCGGTCTCCGCTCAGATTAACCCCAAGGGTAGTACACTGTGGGATGAATGACACGACGAATAGCGCTTGTGCCATCTTGCTGTGCAAGCGAAGTTTCGATACGGAGAACCCATGACAGACTCTGAGATGGCCGCCGCGCAATTCGAAACGAGACTGATACACAACAAAATTGGAGATGATCCAAAGTTCCGGGTGGCACCAGCCCCCGATGTTCTCGATGAGCCGGGCGCGATCCGCGCGTGGGATGAAATTACGTCATGGCCGAATTATCGCAGTACACCTCTGCATCGACTTCCCGGGCTTGCTCATTGGCTGGGCATCGCCGAACTCTGCTACAAGGACGAGGGCGAGCGCTTCGACTTGGGCAGTTTCAAGGCCTTGGGCGGCGCGTACGGTGTCTACCGACAACTTGTTCGACTAATCGAAGAGAATGAACCCGATGGTGCAGTAACATCGGAGGTCTTGATCGCTGGTCACTTCGTTGACGCCGTAAAAACGGTGACCGTCTGCTGCGCCACCGACGGAAATCACGGTCGGTCCGTCGCCTGGGGCGCCCAGTTATTCGGCTGCGATTGTGTGATATTTGTGCCCAGCGCTGTCAGCGCCGGCCGCAAGAAAGCGATCGAATCTTATGGCGCGACTGTCTTTCAGCTCGATGGAAATTATGACGAGGCTGTTCGGCACGCTCAGAACGAAGCCAAACGAAATGGCTGGTATGTGATTTCGGACACCTCTTACGAGGGTTACGTCGAAACGCCACGCGACGTGATGCAAGGTTATACGGTCATGGCTCGCGAGGCATTCTCCGAGTTTGGCCCGGGGCAGCCACCGACGCACATTTTTGTCCAGGGCGGCGTCGGGGGTCTGGCGGCCGCCGTCTGCACGCAATCCTGGCGTATGTTCGGAGTCGATCGACCCCGGATTGTGGTAGTGGAACCTGAAAACGCGGATTGTATTCGCCAAAGTCTGGCGAGCGGCCAAAGGATCGTGGTAGACGGCGATCTGGAAACCGTGATGGCCGGGCTCTCTGCGGGTGAGGTATCACTCCTGGCGTGGAAAGTGTTGAAGCACTGCGCTAATGATGCCATGACGGTCCCAGACGAGTTGGCGCGCCAAGCGATGCGGATCCTGGCTCAGGGAACGGATAATGGTGTTTCAATCGTTGCCGGTGAGTCTGCTGTGGCAGGGCTGGCCGCCCTGCTGTTGGTTGAAGATGACGCGCTGACGCGACGCGCCTTGGGCCTAACACCCCATTCGATAGTCCTTCTCTTCGGGACTGAGGGCGCCACGGATCCTTCAATCTACGAGGAGATCGTCGGCCTGACACCTGAAGTGGTTCGCCAGGCCTAACTCTCGTGGCGGAAACCTTGATCTAGTCAGCGAGCCCGCCTTGGATGTCCTTGACAACCACTGGCAGGACTTTCTCGCGTAACAGACGAAACAAACCTGCTGCGTCCATCTCTTGCTGATAGCGGCATTGGGCCTCTTGGGATTGCAATTCTTCGGTGATTTGTTCCACGATGTTACCAAGTGTCTGCCGACCACCGATCGAGACCCCGGTGTCCTTCTGGATTTTCAGACGATCCTGCAACCGGCCCATCAGTTTCTGCTTGAGGCCCACCTTGAGTTGGGCCATTTGTTTGTCATCGGCCATGTCAACGCCCTTGTCGGCACGCGATAGCGTCGTGGGCTTTTGGCACCAGCCCGTGTCCAACTTACCAGAAATTAACACGCACAACTGAATTTCCAGGATCGACGGTTGTTGCGCGACCTCCCCACCCGGATAATCGGTCACATAATTTCATTCTGACGTCAAACGGGGGCGATTGAGAACGGCGGCGCAATAATCCCCCATTGAAGCGGCCGGTTGATCCGGCTGTGGCGGACCAAAAAGGGACCGTCTATAGCCTTCGGTCAGAGTTACTCTGACTGGAAGGCGGGGGGATGTATCGAGTGGATTTGTACGCACGGGTTCGGCGGGCGTGCCGTGTCGATAGGATGAGCGTCCACGAGGCGTCGCGGGTGTTTGGTGTGGACCGCAAGACGGTCCGTAAGATGCTGTCGTTCTCGGTGCCGCCAGGATATCGCCGAAGCACGCCGCCCCGGCGACCGAAGCTGGATCCGTTCACGGGGATCATCGATCGGATCCTGGAGGATGATCGGACCAGTCACCGCAAACAACGGCACACTGCAAAGCGCATCTTCGACCGTCTCCGGGACGAGTACGGCTTTACGGGCGGGTACACCATCGTGAAGGACTCCGTTCGCGAGCGGCGGCTTCGGTCACGTGAGGTGTTTGTGCCGCTCGTCCATTCCCCCGGTCACGCCCAGGCGGACTTCGGTGAGGCGATGGCGGTGATCGGCGGCGTGTCGCGCAAGGTCCACTTCCTTGCCTTCGACCTTCCCCACAGCGATGGTTGTTTTGTGAAAGCCTATCCGGCGGAGACGACCGAGGCCTTTTGCGATGGTCACAATGCGGCATTCGCCTTCTTCGGCGGCGTTCCCACATCCATCCTGTACGACAACACCAAGCTGGCTGTTGCCCGGGTCCTGGGAGATGGCAAGCGGCCGCGAACGCGCGTCTTCACGGAGTTGCAATCCCACTATCTGTTCGAGGACAGGTTCGGCCGACCGGGCAAGGGGAATGACAAGGGCAAAGTCGAGGGACTGGTTGGCTTCATCCGGCGGGACTTCCTGGTCCCGATCCCGCGGGCCGAGAGCTTCGAGGCTCTCAACGGTGCTCTCGCCGAACGGTGTTGCCGGCGCCGGGCCGCACGGCTGCGGGGTCACAAGGAAACCATCAGCGAGCGCCTCGAACGGGACCGTCAAGTTCTCTTGCCATTGCCGCCTGCTCCCTATGATGCCTGCGACAAGCGTCCCGGAAGGGCGAGCTCACTGTCGCTGGTGCGTTACCGCGGCCACGACTACTCGGTGCCCGTAGCATACGGGCACCGCGAGGTGCTGATCCGCGGCTATGTCGACGAGGTGATGATCTCTTGCGGCGCCGAAGTGATCGCCCGGCACCGCCGGTCCTATGACAGCGCGGACCTGATCTTCGACCCGCTGCATTACCTGCCCTTGACCGAGCAGAAGATCAGCGCCCTCGACCAGGCCGCGCCGTTGGCGGGCTGGGACCTGCCCGATAGCTTCATCACCCTGCGACGCCTCCTCGAAGCTCGCATGGGCAAGGCAGGCAAGCGCGAGTACGTCCAGGTGCTCCGTCTGCTGGAGAGCTTCCGGCTCGAGGAGCTGACGGCAGCGGTCGACGATGCGCTCAGGATCGGCGCCATCGGCTTCGATGCCGTCAAGCACCTGGTGCTGTGCCGCATCGAGCGGCGGCCGCCCCGGCTCAACCTCGAGGTCTATCCGTACCTGCCGCGCGCCCGGGTCGCGACCACGTCTGCCAAGTCGTACATGAGCCTGCTGCCGGGGCTCCGTGCATGACCGACGCACCACAGCTGCTGCTCGCCCACCACCTCAAGACGCTCAAGCTTCCGACCTTCGCGAGAGTACGACAAGATCGCCCGGCAGTGCGCCTCTGAAGGCGTCGACCACGTTCGCTATCTCTTGCGTCTGGCCGAGCTCGAGCTGATCGACCGCGAGCGCCGCATGGTCGAGCGGCGCATCAAGGCGGCGCGCTTCCCCGTGATCAAGAGCCTCGATAGCTTCGATTTCAAGGTCATCCCCTCGCTCAACAAGACGCTGGTCCTGGAGCTCGCCCGCTGCGCGTACATCGAGCGCCGCGAGAACCTCATCGCGCTCGGCAACAGTGGCACCGGCAAGACCCACATCGCCCTCGGTCTCGGCTTGGCGGCCTGCCAGAAGGGCCTCTCGGTCGGCTTCATCACCGCCGCCGCGCTGGTCCACGAGCTCATCGAGGCCCGCGATGACAAGCAGCTGCTGAGGTTCCAGAAGAAGCTCGCCACCTACAAGCTTCTGATCATCGACGAGCTCGGCTTCGTGCCGCTGTCCAAGACCGGTGCCGAGCTCCTGTTCGAGGTGTTCAGCCAACGCTACGAGCGCGGCTCGACCCTGGTCACCACCAATCTGCCGTTCGACGAATGGACCGAGGTGTTCGGCTCCGAGCGGCTTACCGGCGCTCTCCTCGACCGCCTCACCCACCACGTCAACATCCTCGAGATGAACGGCGACAGCTATCGGCTCAACCAGAGCCGCAGGCGTCAAACCCCGACGGCGAACTGAACCGACCACCCAGCCCTCGCTTGACCCCGTGGGCCCACAGGTCCCCCCCCCGCGCACCGCCGCGTCAGCCTGTTGAGGGCACGTCGCGTTGCGCGCGGGGCCCGCCCATGGACTACGGGGACAAGCCCGCAGCCGCCAGGTGGTCCCTTTTTACTCCGCCACGGCGGTCGCTTTTTGCTCCGCCGTTGACACCACTTCGAAGAACGGAACGATTGCCGGTCTGATCTTGTCGCGGCATACGTTCATCACCCATTCTTCGAGGTCGTGCCGCATCAGACCCGTGATTGTTCCGTCGTCTTCTACGCCAAGCAGCACCATGCCGCCCTGTAGGTTCGAGAAAGCGACCAGCTCCTTCGCGAGGTCCTGCGTGCGTAGATCATCCCTCTTGAATTCCACCCCGGAATTCTCGCCGCTCGCTATGATTTCCAGCAATTCGGTGCGTGTCGTCATGCCTCAGAACCCGTACTTGGAGCGTCGCATCTCGAACGCGGCCTTGCCGCCTTCGAGGATTTCCTCGACCAGTTCGCGCACGGGTCTGGAGTCGATGGAGGCATATGCCTCGGCGCGATCCGCGCCTGGCCCTCCCTGGCCTCGCCTGACGCAGCGAGGCCGAGGATGAGTTCGGCATCGCCGAGGACCGGGATGTTGGCGTTGTGCGTCGAGAAGACAAACTGGCGGCGGCGATTTTCCTGCCGCATGATCGGCACCACGCTCTCCGTGATGAAGCGGTTGTCGAGATCGTCTTCAGGCTGATCGACGACAAGCGGCGCTTCCGATTCAAGCAGCAGGAGCAACAGGACGGCTGTTGCCTTTTGGCCGGTCGAGAGCGCTTGAAGCGTCTGCCAATTGGCCGGTTCCCCGTCGGGAGCGGTGTTTAACTGGATCTCCGTTGTCGCAGGCAATTCGAGCTCTTCGATACGCATGAACAGGTCCAGGTCGGCTTGTGCGATCCGCTCGGCCGCACCGGACGGCAGGTTGTAGTGCTTCCTGAGCGCTTCCTTGCCTGCCCGGCACTGCTGCGCAAGTTCCGGCAGGGACAGCTGGTCATGTCCACGCAGGCGATCCAGCGCGGCGGCAAGATTGCCGCCGATCTCTCGCAGGAGTCGTTCGAGCGGGTCACGGTTTCCGGCCATCATAACCCTGACCTGCACCCTGTCACGGAGCTTCCGGGATACCCGCTTCGCTGCGGTCTCGACTTGCCTGTACTCGGCTGCCTTAATGTCTTCCCACTCGGCCAAAAGGTTGCGGCGCTGGGCCTCGTGCGCTTCCAGATCGCGCTTGAGGCGTTCCATCTTGTCGTTCAGCGGGCGTAACTCCTCGATTTGCTGGCGAAGCTGGATGAATTCCGTGCCGTCGATCTTCGATTCCTGGAGTTCGCGCAGGAGCTTTTCGTAGGTTTCCTCGATTGCGGTCTTGCGCTCGTTCCAGCGCGATTTGGTCTGCGCAATCGCGTGATCGGTTTCGGCAAGAGCCTTGCCGAACTGTTCGCCGAGTGTCTCCAGTTTCGTGCTCAGCGTTCTGAGGATTCCCTGGATTTCGGAAAGGATGTCGGAGTTCGGCAGCCCTTCGAGGGTCTTGCTGGAAACGAACGCTGTGTCGACGGGCAATCCTTCGGTGAGTTCATTGTGGAGGGTACGGTACTGGTCAAGCCGTTCCTCCAGGTTGGGAAAGAGCCGTTCCTCACGAACGAGCAGGCTCTTTTCCTTCAGCCGTTCTTCGAGCCCGGCCTGCTGGAACCGCTTTTGCGTCTCTTCGAGACCCGGTAGCGCCGCAAGCCGTTCGTCAAGACGCTGCAGCTCACGGCGCACATCCACGATCCGGCTGCGCGAACGCTCCAGTTCCAGGCAAACCTGGGATTTCCGTCCTGAAAGGGTGGGGTCCCAGTCAACGAAGCGCTCCAGCAACAGCGTAAGTTTCTCGGGACTCTTCGTGAGTTCGGATATTTCGTGCTGCCCGAAGACTTCCACGCCCGGCATCACGTCACGCGGGGACAAGGTCAGGACCTCCCCCGCTTCGTCCCTCACGACGGGCGGATTCGGCACCGATCTCTCAATCGTGTAGCAACGCTTGGAGGGCTTGTGCGATCGCACAAGCGACGAGACCTTCGTGCCGGATTGCAGGACGTGGCGGATCACGCCCTCATGGGCCTTCTGCGCTTCCTCGCCGAGAGGATCGAGACCGAGCGCATAGCGTATGCTTTCGATCATTGTCGATTTGCCGGTGCCTCGTCCGCCTACCAGCACATTCAGGTTTTCATTGAAATGCACGGTCGTGTCGCGGAGGAACCCGCCTTCCCAAGTCATCGCGAGGAACTCGGCATGGGGTTCGGGCTTCAGATCGCTGTGCAGACGGACCCGGGAGTCCGGGTCGAGAAACGCCTGCCGGAACGCTTCGACCGAGACGGTGGACATCTTGATGAAGCAGGAGGCACCGTCCTTCTTCAGGTCCTCCGGGTCGTTGACGTCCGAGGCGTTCAGAATGGCAAGTGAGCAGTCGCGCCTGTGCTGGGCGTCCTTGTTTTCGAGGATCGGCCTGATCCTGTCCGGCGCGTCACTGACCGGACCTGGCGGCCCGCAGGCAAGCAGGTCGGGATTGGTCCAGACATTGACTCTCGATTGCCCCGAGAGCTTTCTGAGTAATCCGCCTTCGGAGGCTACATGGGCGGCGATGCACACTGCGCCCCAGTTCTTCGAGCATTCAAGCAGTTCGATGGAATCCTTGCTGCCCGTCGGTGACGGTTGATCGGTGTCGTGAATGCCGCACTCCCCGATGAAACGCTCCAGGACTTCGTCCTTGTCCGGATCGAACAGGCACAGGAAATGAACGCCGTCTTTCGTGACGGCTTCGAAGCCGCTGAATGCATAGAGATTCGCATTGCGCATTGCGCGCACGAGGCTCGCCGAATGCTTGACGCGGTAGTGATCCGTGACGGCGATGACCTCGATGCCGACTTCGAGGCAGGTTTCGATGATCGCCCTGTTGTATTCGTCTTCCGACTTGAAAGCGGTCGACTTGTTGTGCGTCTCAAGACAGGCGAACGGATTGACCTGCAAGGCGCAGCGGTAGAACCGCACACCGTCCGGAAGATTCAGTGCGGCCTGCATGCGATCCGAGAGCGGACGTGCCAGGCTGGTCGCCTCTGCGGTCATCTGTGGCTCTCCGTCAATCTTACCGTGTCGAAGCTCATTCCTGCTCCGATTGTTCCTTTTGTTCGGCGACGTATCGCTCGACCGCGTCCCGCACAACCCATGCCAGGGACACCTTCTTCTGCCTGGCGAGCCGTTCCAGGACCTCGTAGATATCTGGTGGAAAGCTGATCGATGCACGCACCGATGCGGCCCCTTCGGGTTTCATGCTTTGCCTGTCTCCCTTACGTCCGTCCATTGCATTGCGGCCCCAGACACGGTGTTCACCACAATACACCATGGTGGTGAAGAATGATAGTCCCAAAAAGGGTTGCTAGCCGCGGGTCAGGCCAAGGTCGGAAACGGGTTCTGCTATCTGCGCGTAGCGCTCGCAGAGTGTCCTCTCCGGCGCGGGTTCGGTCTTGCCTCACTTCAAACACAGCGCCGCCGCGCGGCGTGCCGCGTTACGGCGGTGGAAGTGCTCAAGGTCCCGGCGCCGCAGCTTGTGGATATCGCGGTAAGGCACAACGGCCTCCTTCCTGCCAATCCGGAATGGGACGGAGGACGCCCGGCCGGTACGCTAGTGGCCAAAGCCTCGATTAGTCGCACTGACCAGCGATCATTACCTAGCTGTAAAGTTGGCTGCTGCTCGAAGATCGGTCATGGGCGTAGGACGAACGCATCGACTGGGACGGGGAGGAAGGGCAGCAATGAACGCCGTGTTCGATGTGAAGCCGGTCAGGAGCGGTCGTGCGACCGGGAACGAGAAAATTCACGAATTCCTTGAGCGTGAGGGCCGTCCGGAAGCGGCGCCGATTCGGGACTGGATCGAGCATTGGTACGACCAACTCGCGGTGGCCAAGCAATCGGACATCCGGGGACGGCTGCGTTCCGACGACATCCAGCAGTTCACATCGGCTTACTTCGAGCTTCAGATGTTCGCGATGCTGCGGACCATGAAGTACGAGGTAACGGTGGAGCCGACACTGCAAGCCGGACGGTACAATCCTGACTTTCTGGCCAGACAGGGGGACGAGGGGTTCTACCTGGAGGCGACCGTGTGCGGACAAGACGCGGGAGAACTTCGAGGCACGAGGAACGAAGAGGATGCGGTGGAAAAGATCCGAGCGGCATTCGAAGATGCGGGGGTCGACTTCCACTCACACCTCTGGCTGGAAACTGAAGGCGAGCTGAACCGGACGCTTTCCAAGACAAAGCTCGCCAGACCGTTCATCGATCTCCTCAGGCGCACCGCCGCCGCGGAAGTGCGGGAGTCCTATGAGTCGAATCCCGTCGGTCACCAGAATCGAAGAGAGTACAGAGCGGAGATCAAATGCGAGGGCTGGACGCTCCAAGGTATCCTGGAACCCAAGTTCCACGAGGGCGCCGTCGGGCATGTATGGGGACCAGCTCGGTCGGCAGTGGGTGATGCTTCCGAGGCAATCGGAACGAGCCTCGCCGAAAAGGCGAGGCAGTGGAGAAGTATGGGTCCCCCTGATGGGATCCTCGTGGTCGCCATTTCCATCTGCCACAGCCAGTTTTTCTGGAACGACGGCGACGAAGCGCGCGCGATCATCGAAGGCTCGATGAGCGGCAAAGCGATGGCGTCCTGGCGAGACGATCTCAAGGCGCTCAACGGCATTCTGCTTGTGGGCAACATCTCCATGGGCAGTGAACAAGTGACCAGAGCCAGGCTGATCCCCAACCCGGAGCGACGCTTGCCAGAGTCGCTCGCGCCACTGATGGCGGAGAACAGATTGGCAGTACTGACCGGTTACGCCGAAAGCGCTAGGCACGGCGCACACCCCTAACAGCCCGTTGATTAAGTCGGCGCCGTCTGATTCTCTGGTTCCCTGATTTGCAGGGGGATTCGCCGATGGCGATGGGACGGCAGAAGGATGGTCAGGGGGACCTGATGGTGAGCTGGTCGGAGATGCCGCGCTCTCCGGGTCATGTGTTTTATGACCGCTTGCAGTCGGTGCTGATCGAGGGCGGCTTCGACGCCTTTGCCGAGGCGAGCTGCCGGCCTTATTACGCGGTCCGGATGGGCGCGCCCTCGGTGCCGCCCGGGCGCTATTTCCGGATGCACCTGGTGGGCTACTTCGAGGGCATCGACAGCGAGCGCGGTCTGGAGTGGCGCTGCTCGGACTCGCTTTCGCTGCGGGCGTTCCTGCGCCTGGGGAGCCGTGATCGGGTACCGGACCATTCCTGGCTGTCACGGAGCCGCACGCGCCTGCCCCATGAAGTCCACGCGGCGGTCTTCGACTGGGTTCTGGTGCTGATCGCCGAGGCGGGGCTGATCAAGGGCGAGCGCATCGGCGTCGATGCCTCGACCATGGAGGCCAACGCGGCGCTGCGGAACATCGTGCGGCATGACAACGGCGAAGGCTACCGGGAGATGCTGGAGCGCCTGGCCCGGGAAAGCGACGTCGAGACACCCACGGCCGAGGACCTGGCGCGTCTGGAGCGGAAGCGCAAGGGCAAGAAGCTTTCCAACACGGATTGGGTTTCGAAGAGCGACCCCGAGGCCAAGATTGCCAAGATGAAGGACGGCACGACGCATCTGGCCTACAAGCCCGAGCACGCGGTGGATCTGGACACCGGCGCGGTGGTGGCGGCCGAGCTGCACCCGGCCGATGAGGGCGACACCACGACGCTTTCCAAGACCCTGGCGAAGGCCGAGGCAAACCTCGAGGCGGTGGATGCGGCACCGACGTCGGAGGACCCGGCCGAATGCGTCGCCGACAAAGGTTATCACTCACGGGCGGTCTTGAGAGCTCTGAACGACAGTCCCTGGAAGACTCGGATCGCGGCGCCCAAGCAGACCGGCTTTTCGCGCTGGCACGGTGATGAGGCGGCGCGGCGCGCGGTCACCAACAACCGTGCGCGGCTCAAGTCCGGGGTCGCCCGCGAGGCCTTCAAGCTGCGCGCCGAGATCGTCGAGCGCTGCTTTGCCCACAACCTCGATCGTGGCGGCATGCGACGAACCTGGCTGCGCGGGCGAGAGAATGTGCACAAGCGATACCTGCTCCACGTCGCCGGCCACAATCTATCGTTACTGATGCGCCAGCTCATCGGCGCCGGCACCCCGCGGGAGGCCGTGGCGGGCGGATATGGCGGTATTTTCGTTCTGCTCACGCCCACCGGGGCCATGCTGGTGGCACGGGGGGTCTCGCAAAGCGGCCAGACGGCTTTCGCCGCCGCATTCCTCATCTGGGGGTGAGAGCCGGAAAAAGCCACTTAATCAACGGGCTGAAAAGCTGCAACCGAGCAGTTTCCCGATTATCGTAAGGCCTTCGCCGCGCGCGAGCGCCCGGGACACGAAAGAATGACGCATGGTGTTACAGCGATGTGCTGAAGTCGTTTCCTATCCTTTTGTGGCCATCGTTTTTGCAATTCTCAGAACTGGGTCGGCACTCCGAATGGGAGCTTCACAGAGGCATCTACCTATCGTCCATAAGGGGCATTTCCGTTACCAATTAGTTTCCGCCATTGACAATATACAACATGAGATATCTGGCTATATTCGAGATCTATCAGACTCGCTTTCCCCATATCCTATCGCGTGGCAAGTACTCAATTGGATCGGGGAAACGCTCGCCAGCTTGCCGCAGCCACGAGTCAAACAAAACATACCAAGCCATGAGCGAGTCGTCTCCCAAGTCATCGACCTCGACTGGGTTGGGCAATAGGGGAGACAAGTCATTGCCATAACGTTGGACTAAACTGTTTCGATGAGGGCTGTTGGGTTGGCCTAATTTGCTGATTTCCAAATAGCTTCCTGATTTTACGACCAATTTACCTGGTACAACTACAAAGTCTGGACGTTCATTGGACGGAATAACTCCGAGCATGGAAGTTAGGCTATTCTTCAGGGTTTCTGGACTACTGGAATCAAAGGACCACAAAATTGCCAGAGATTCAGTAATGTTCTGTCTACCTTTTACAAATCGGAACCGTCTTTGTAGTTTTTTGAATTTGCGAAATTTGGAAATTGCATCCGTCAAGTCTCGTGGATTCAATTGGGTCTTAACTTCTATCAACGCATAAAGCGCCTCAACCGGCCACAACTTTTTCCGTACATCAGGGTACAAGGGTGAATTGTTCGGTTTGTCGAATACAACCAGATCCGCTTCATTTGAAAACATTCCGTCATGAGAAATTACCAGTCCCGTGCTGACTCCAAATCTTTCTGGCAAATGGTTGCGGAGAAAGTTGGCCACCAAATCTTCCCGGTTGATACCAGCGGATGGTCTGTGTTGGGCGTAGTCTCTTCGAAGTGCCACGGATTTTCGGCTCATTTCTTCGACGACATCTCGCATGTATTCGTCAAACGTCATCGCTCTCGTCCCTTATGTATTTACGTCTAACCCCGGTTGGCGGCCCTGCAGAAACTCGGCGTTCAGGAGATGCGGTGGAGTGACCCCCTAAAAGTGGTCCAGATTTATTGAAGAGTTTGGCGCATTTTGCCCCCTCGAAAGGAGGACGAAATGAGCCGTAAACGCTACACCTCAGAACGGATTATCAGCATGTTGCGCGAAGCCGAGGTGGCTTTGGCGCAGGGCCAGTCGGTTGGTCAAGCTTGTCGCACGCTCGGCGTATCGGAGCAGAGTTACTATCGCTGGCGCAAGGAATATGGCGGCCTTCGTACTGACCAGGCCAAGCGTCTGAAGGACCTGGAGAAGGAGAATGGCCGTCTCCGCAAGGCGATCTCGGATCTGACGTTGGATAAGCTGATCTTGAAAGAGGCGCTTGAGGGAAATTGCTAAGCCCCGCCCGTCGCCGGCAGTGTGTTGATCATCTCCAGGCCGAACTGGGGATCTCCGAGCGACGGGCCTGTGCTGTTGCAGGCCAACATCGCTCAACCCAGCGCAAGAGACCCCGTGGTCGGGATGATGAAGAGGCCCTCACGGCCGCGATCATCCGCTTGGCCAGCCAGTATGGCAGATATGGCGATCGGCGGATCACTGCCTTGCTCAGGACCGAAGGTTGGCACGTGAACGCCAAGCGGGTCCAGCGCATCTGGCGGCGGGAGGGGCTGAAGCTCCCACAGAAGCAACCGAAACGGGGCAGGCTGTGGCTCAACGACGGATCCTGCATCCGTCTGCGGCCGTGCTGGCCCAATCACGTCTGGTCCTATGACTTCGTCATGGATCGAACACACGATGGGAGGACGTTCCGCATGCTCACCGTGATCGATGAGTTCACCAGGCGGTGCATGGCCGTTGTCGTCGAGCGAAGATTGAACTCGGACAATGTCCTCCATTGTCTGACCGAGCTCTTCGTCCAACATGGCCCGCCGGATCATATCCGTTCCGACAACGGCTCAGAGTTTACCGCTCATGCCGTCCGCGACTGGCTCGGCAGGATCGGCGTCAAGACCCTCTATATCGAGCCCGGGTCACCTTGGGAGAACGGATACAACGAGAGCTTCAACTCAAAGCTCCGGGACGAAATCCTGAACACGGAGATCTTCTCTACACTGAAGCAGGCCAAAGTGCTGATCGAACGATGGCGCCATCACTATAATACCATCCGGCCGCATAGCTCGCTCGGATACAGACCGCCGGCCCCAGAAACCATCTTGCCAAACGTTGAGGGGCCAACCTACCCTGTTGAGGGGCTACGGGCGGCCCATCAACTTAATTTGAATAAGCGAGCTGGGCTTTCGGTACTGCCGGGCCATTACCGGCGCACCCTGCCACTGCGAGGACCGCTCCAAGACAAAGGGCGGGACCTAGTATAGAAATTCTAGTCATGGGATTTCTCCAGAGAAAGCCTCCGGCTCCGGCTGGTGCCGGGCCGTTTGTGCAAAAGGACGCTGACGCTTCGCTATCAAGTTCAGCGAGCCGATGGCATAATCTGATGCATCAGCCAATCAGAAAGTTCTGGCGGTGGACCCACTGAAATAGACCGGGATTCCCCATATGGAACCCTCCCAGCCCGTTGAGTGTGGCTCGACACCGCTCGACGTGCAATTTGCCTTCGAATGACAGCCATCTTCGCGCCGAGCCGGATGATTGAGGACCAATTGGCGGCGTTGGTGGCGCGGAATGGCATTTTTGCCGGCGATCCGGGCGCACCGATCCTGTCGGCGGCGACGCGAAGGAACGGGGTGCCGTCGCTCATGCCGGGGCTGGCGGCGGTCTGAGCCGGTCGATACGGCGCAGGATGTCGGCGAACAGGTCACGAGGAATGACAACCTCGGCCATCTGGAACGTGACGTAGCGCCCGTGGCGCACGATCTTCGCTCCGATCTTGATGAGCTTCTCTCGCAGGCTGGTCAGTGACCACTGTTTCACGGCATCGGGCAGCGCGAGGGTGCGCATGAAGTTGCCGAGGTTGTAAGCGAGCGCGTGAAGCTGGAGGCGAACGGCATTGTGGTCGAACCTGCGGCACGACAGGCGTGTCCACCGGATCGCGTTTTTGCCCTCCTTGATCCAGTGCTCAGCCGTGCCGCGCTGATTGTAGAACGCGACCACCCGCTCGGCAGGGCGGCCCAGGTTGGTGACTATGAACCCGACCCTCGGGTACAACTCACCCGGATGCCACTCGACCTTGGCGACGATGCGGCGGGGCTTGTCCCAGGTTCCGGCCTGATAACTGAAGCTGGCATGATACCGGCGCACGTCCTTGGGCGGCCTGCCGACGGGGCGCTTCAGGAGATGAGCGATGCTCTCTTGCAGCACCTTGTTGGCGGGCAGCCGGATGGCGTAGAGCATGCCTTCGGCTTCGAGGTAGTCGTAGATCTCCGGTGAGGCGAAGGCCGCATCGCCGCGGAAGTAGAGGCGGATGGCTCGTTCCTTGTAACGTTCGACCACCGGTACCAGGACATCACGCCATCCGTGGGCGCTGTGCACGTTGCCGGGGCGCAGCGCGCAACGCTCCAGATCGCCGAACTGGTTGAACACGAACAGCGGGTGATAGCAGGTGCAGCCGAAGTGGCCGTTATAGGCCGTGCCCTCCTGCTCACCGAATGTCGGGCTGACGGAGCTGTCCATGTCGAGCACCACGCGCCTCGGCGGATCGTGGTCGTGAACCCGGTCGATCCACGTCCCCGACAGGTCCGCAAGGGCCGCGAGGTTCTCGTTGTTCGCCAGCAGCTCGGTCTCGAACCGCCCCATCTGGCTGGTCGATGCCCCGCCGCGCTCGACCGCCTTGCCGCCGACGATCCAGCGCATCGCGGGATCACGCCCGAGCCGGTCGGCGTCGTTGACATCCTCGTAGCCGGCGAGACGCCCATAGACGGACTGGCGAAGGAGACTGACGATGCCGTGCCAGCCGTTCCTGCCTGTGCGGCTATCCGCGAGCACGCCGCCCGCCAGTGCGGTCAGCCCGAGCGCGTCGTCCAGTTCGCGATAAGCGAGCAACCCCGCGTCGGAGGTCACCTGCGATCCGTGGAACTCCAGTTTCAGGCGGCGGTCGAAAAGGGGCCGGAGTGGCCCATGATCCGATTCACCCTCCGGGTTCCGCATCCGAGCCGCCCTCCGACACCCTCAAGCCAGTGATTCTTGTAGCAGAATCGTGCCAATCAGGCATCAGGCGAAGCGGTCACTTGGGAAATGTGGGCTTAACCCGCGCCAAACTCTAACTTAAGCGCTGGACCACTAATCGGGGGCAGACCACCTCGATCACATTTGCATAGTCCGCATCGGCAAACGCCGGCCACTGTTCCAACGTGCCTTGTTCTTTGCCTTGTAGAAAATCGAGCATTGTGGCCCTCTCTGATTCGAAATTGAGGACGTTCGGAGAAGATTTATCATCCCGCCCCGCCAAGCGAAAAGTATGATGCAAACGTACCGTTCCGTCCATAAAGACGGAGGATTCCCCATCGTGTACATCTGGACCCGCCGAAGGTTCATCCAGCTACAATGGACAGGTCGGCCGGACAGGCCAGACCATCGTCGCTGCTGAGCCCGCCGCTGTTCTAAGATTTGGCGGCGACCACTTCGATCTCGATCAGTAATCCCGGAAGCACTAGCGAGGGCACGACGATGGCCTTGGACGCGGGCTTGGCTCCCCCGAGGATTTCCCTCTCAAGATCAACGTATTCGTCGTAATATTCAAGGCCTACAATATAGGTGTCCTTCTTGACGAGATCGCTGTAACCCATTCCCGCGGATTTCAATACTTCAGCAATATTCTCCCACGCAGTCCGTGTCTGGGCCTCGAAACCTTTCACTACGTCGCCCCCGGGCGTTATCCCGACTTCACCCGCCACCCAAAGCACCCGGGCGTTCGGAGGCACTTCGAGTCCGTGACTGTAAATATCGCCGACTGGCGCGTGAATTGTCTTCGGATTGTGAATTGTGTTCATCTCTTCGAGTCCCTTTGTTTATTGCCTACGGGCAATTTTGTCCCGTCGCCCGCCGTCCGGGAGGATTTGTGGAATGAGATTGGTCCGCTCTCCCTTAGTCTCCTATAAGGAGTGACCCACCG
Organism: Alphaproteobacteria bacterium; assembly: GCA_965198325.1. GTDB lineage: Bacteria > Pseudomonadota > Alphaproteobacteria > UBA828 > JAPUJA01 > CBDAPE01. The sequence goes on from CBDAPE010000019.1 coordinate 555,903, forward strand.
CCACAGTTAATGCCGCTTATTAGGGTCCGGACCCATTAAGGGGATTCCCAAAGCGGGGCTGGCATGATTCATTGTCTCCAGCGAGGAGGCGATGGAAATGTCGGATTTCTTTTGGTTTTCGGATGCGCAATGGGCTCGGATCGCTTCGCTTTTGCCGACGGATACGCGCGGCATGGCGCGCGTTGACGATCGCCGGGTGCTGAGCGGGATCGTCCATGCCCTGAGGAATGGCGGGCGCTGGGCCGACTGTCCGCGTGAGGTCTACGGACCGAAGAAGACGCTCTACAACCGCTTTGTACGCTGGGCGGAGCGCGGCATCTGGGAACGGATATTCAGTGCGCTGGCGGGCGGCGAAGACGCCCCCGACCGGCTGTTCATCGATTCAACCTGCATCAAGGTTCATCGCTGCGCCGGCGGCGGAAAAGGGGGGCCTTGGCCCATGGCATCGGCCGCACCAAGGGGGGCCGCAACACCAAGCTCCACGCTGTCTGCGATGCGAAAGGCAGGCCCCTCGTCCTGCTCCTGACACCAGGAAACGTCCATGATTGCAAGCTCGCCCAGCGCTGTATCGAAGCCATGCCGCCCGCCGCCGAACTCGTCGCCGACAAGGGCGATGACAGCAAAGCCCTGCGCGACTGGCTGGCAGAACGCGGAACCACGGCCGTCATCCCACCGCGCAAGAACCGCAAGGTCCAATACCATTATGACAAGACCGTCTACAGGCAGCGCAACATCATCGAGCGCATGTTTTGCCGCCTCAAGGACTGGCGCCGTATAGCCACCCGCTTCGACCGCAACATCAAAAACTTCATCGCCGCAATCGCCCTTGCCGCCACCGTCATCTGGTGGCTGTAATGAGTCCGGACCCTAGTTTAGACCGTGCTCGCTGTTTGGCGAGAGGCGATCGGTCCGTAGCCGTCCAGGAGCGAAGGGTGGATCGGTGCAATGGATCTCGAATACGCCCGCTGCCCCGTCTCCCATACGTGGGCGGGTCGGATGAGCTGAACGGAACGGGGGCGGCGGAATTCATCGATGACGGTGCTCTCAAAATCGAACTATTACGCCGCCTCGGCGACGGAGCCATCCTCGAAGCGCCGCGGGCGTGGCCTCTTCAACAGCCTGCTTGAGCGGCGACCTTGCCCAATCGTTTACGCTTTGCAATAGTGAACGCAGGGGTACTCCCCACTTGGTTGGGGGATGGAGTTTACGGGAGAACACCGGCTGCCGGCATCTTGTGGAGAGGGTTGGAAGGCGCTCAGCGACCTTTAGGTCTTGAGGGCGAGCGTACCAGCCTGCTAAACGGCACGGCCCAGAAATTGGCGGATGCCCTCTTCGGCGCAATCGCCGAACATATGGGCGACGCCTGTCGAAAAGGACCCCCGGCAGAGATTCTGGTCAAGGGAGTGGAGGAGGGCCCATGAGCGTATCTGTGTCAATGACAGTCAACGGCGAGGATGCCTCGGCCGAGGTCGAGCCGCGTACGCTCCTCGTCCATTTCTTGCGCGAGCAGATGAGGCTTACCGGAACGCATGTGGCCTGTGATACGAGCCAGTGCGGCGCCTGTTTAGTTCACCTGAACGGGCGCGCGGTCAAGTCGTGCACCCTTCTCGCACTTCAGGCGGAGGGCGCAGAGGTGCTCACGATTGAAGGCCTGGCCGAGGGCGAGCAGCTTCATCCGATGCAGGCGGCCTTCAAGGAGCATCACGGGCTCCAGTGTGGTTTTTGCACGCCCGGTATGGTGATGAGCGCGCTTGACCTCGTTGCGCGCTACCCCGATCCGTCGGAAGAAACGGTTCGCCACGAACTCGAGGGCAACATCTGCCGCTGTACCGGTTATCACAATATCGTGAAGGCGATCTTAGCCGGCGCGAAGGTAATGAAGGAATCACGCCATGGTTGACGGTATCGGGGCTGCAGTAAAACGGAAGGAAGATTTCCGATTTCTAACTGGCCAGGGGACCTACGTCGACGACGTGGTGCGACCTAATCAAAGTTACGCCTGTTTTGTCCGTTCACCACACGCACATGCGCAGGTCAAGTCTGTCAACCTCGAGGAGGCTGAGAAGGTTCCAGGCTTCGTCGCGGCATTTACAGCCGCCGATCTGAAGCGTGCCGGATTGGGTTCTCTTCCTTGTGTCTGGATCCTCCGAAACAAGGATGGTTCACGCATGAAAATGCCGCCCAAACCACTTCTCGCGGTCGATCGGGTCCGGCATGCCGGCGAAGCCGTGGCCATCGTGATCGGTGAAAGTTGGAATATAGCGCGTGATCTGGCCGATCTCGTCGTCGTCGACTATGAGGGAATTCGTCCTGTCGTCGATACGGCGAGCGCAGACCTGGAAGGAAAGGCCCAGCTTCACTATGAAGCGCCGAATAACGTGTGCTTCGATTGGGAAAACGGCGACAGGAATGCGGTTGAAGCCGCTTTCGCGAAAGCGCATCACGTGACCAAGCTCGATTTGGTCGTCAACCGACTCGTACAGGCTCCCATGGAAGCCCGCGCGGTAAACGCCGAGTACGACACTGCGAGCGATCGTTACACTGTGTATTTGTCCTCTCAAAATCCCCATATTATCCGCAGCGTGCTCGCATCCTCATTGCTGAAAGTGCCGGAAAACAAGATACGGGTCATTGCTCCGGACGTGGGCGGCGGTTTTGGAATGAAGAGCTTCGCCTATGCCGAAGAGGGCGTCGTGTCATGGGCCGCAAAGAAGTTGGGTCGCCCCGTGAAATGGACGTCCGATCGCTCGGAAAGCTTTCTAACCGATTCCCAGGCGCGCGATCATGTTACGCACGCAGAGTTGGCGCTCGATGCCGAAGGCACGTTTCTCGCACTGCGAGCAAGTACCGTCGCCAACCTGGGCGCCTATTTGTCGACTTTCGCATCGGCAATCCCGACATTTTTCTACACGACAATTTTGGCGGGCACCTACCGGACGCCGGCGATCTATTGCGAGGTCAAGGGCGTGTTTACAAACACGGTCCCCGTGGATGCATACCGTGGCGCAGGCCGACCCGAAGGCGTGCTGGTTCACGAACGATTAATTGAAAATGCAGCCCGAGAGATGGGCATCGACCGGGCGGAAATCCGACGGCGCAATTTCATACCGAAGGAAGCAATGCCATACAAGACCCCGGTCGGTCTCGAATACGATTCCGGCGATTTTGTGACCCTCATGGAGGACGCGCTAAGAACCAGCGATTACAAAAATTTCGAAGAGCGTCGCCGTGAAAGCGCAACAAAGGGAAAATTGCGCGGGATCGGAATCTCATCGCTCATTGAAAACGGCTCGATGGGGCCGTCGAAATTGATGGGCTCCTTCGGCTCCAGCGTCGGCTTCGCCGAGTCAGCGGAAGTGCGCGTCCATCCCGGAGGCTCGGTAACCCTGCTGACTGGAAGCCACTCCCACGGACAGGGACACGAGACCACCTTTGCTCAAGTGGTTGCGGACAGCCTTCACCTGCCGCTCGATAGAATCGAGGTCGTTCACGGCGATACTGATCAGATCCCTTACGGCACCGGCACGTATGCCTCGCGCTCGATGGCTCTCGGCGGGTCGGCAACCACCTTGGCGACCCAAAAAGTCATCAGTAAAGGACGGAAAATCGCCGCTCACCTGCTTGAGGTGGCCGAGGACGATATCGATTACAGGGATGGCGCGTTTACGGTCGAGGACACGAATAAATCCATAACATTCGAGGATCTCGCAGACGAAGCTTATCTGGGGCAGAATTTTCCGTCTCAGGTCGTCGAGCCCGGTCTTGACGAAACAGCATTCTACGATCCAGAGAACATGACTTACCCCAACAGCTGTCATGTCTGTGAAGTCGAAATCGATCAGGAGACCGGTGAACTTGAAATCGTTCAATACGTTATGATCGATGACTTCGGCACGATCATCAATCCTATGATCGTCGAGGGCCAGGTGCACGGTGCCTTGGCCCAAGGCATTGGTGAGGTGTTATTCGAGAACGCGGTTTATGATAGCGAGACAGGCCAGCTTCTGGCCGGATCATTCATGGATTATTGCATGCCGCGAGCGGATAGTATGAAAGCCCCAAACCAGTCGACTAATGAAAACAACCCCTGCACTCACAACCCGCTGGGTGTAAAGGGTTGCGGAGAATCGGCCACGATCGGAGCGCCTGCCGCCGTCTCGAATGCGATCGTCGATGCCTTGAGCGTATTCGGCATCACACATATCGATGTGCCCGCGACACCTGAGAAACTGTGGTCCGCCATTCGGGAATCGGTGGAGGCGGGGCCGACCGAATAACAGCTGGAAACGGCGATGCGGGAGAGATCGCCCCTCCCGGACCGCAGACGGTCTGACCGGCTGAGGAACGCTATCCCCGTCGGACACGTCGTTCGGTATCGCTCCTTCTCGATACGCGAACTCCAAAGGGTGGATAAGATTGGCAGTGCGTCTGCAGAACCTTACGAGGAGTTGATCCGACCACGACCGGGCGACCGGACAAGGCGTGAACGACCATGACGTTCGTTTTTGCCAGCCACGTCGGCCAACATGAGAACGGCGGCGCAATAATCCCCCATTGAAGCGCCCGGTTGATCCGGCTGTGGCGGACCAAAAAGGGACCGTCTATAGCCTTCGGTCAGAGTTACTCTGACTGGAAGGCGGGGGGATGTATCGAGTGGATTTGTACGCACGGGTTCGGCGGGCGTGCCGTGTCGATAGGATGAGCGTCCACGAGGCGTCGCGGGTGTTTGGTGTGGACCGCAAGACGGTCCGCAAGATGCTGTCGTTCTCGGTGCCGCCAGGATATCGCCGAAGCACGCCGCCCCGGCGACCGAAGCTGGATCCGTTCACGGGGATCATCGATCGGATCCTGGAGGATGATCGGACCAGTCACCGCAAACAACGGCACACTGCAAAGCGCATCTTCGACCGTCTCCGGGACGAGTACGGCTTTACGGGCGGGTACACCATCGTGAAGGACTCCGTTCGCGAGCGGCGGCTTCGGTCACGTGAGGTGCTTGTGCCGCTCGTCCATTCCCCCGGTCACGCCCAGGCGGACTTCGGTGAGGCGATGGCGGTGATCGGCGGCGTGTCGCGCAAGGTCCACTTCCTTGCCTTCGACCTTCCCCACAGCGATGGTTGTTTTGTGAAAGCCTATCCGGCGGAGACGACCGAGGCCTTTTACGATGGTCACAATGCGGCATTTGCCTTCTTCGGCGGCGTTCCCACATCCATCCTGTACGACAACACCAAGCTGGCTGTTGCCCGGGTCCTGGGAGATGGCAAGCGGCCGCGAACGCGCGTCTTCACGGAGTTGCAATCCCACTATCTGTTCGAGGACAGGTTCGGCCGACCGGGCAAGGGGAATGACAAGGGCAAAGTCGAGGGACTGGTTGGCTTCATCCGGCGGGACTTCCTGGTCCCCGTCCCGCGGGCCGAGAGCTTCGAGGCGCTGAACGATGCTCTCGCGGGACAGTGCCGCCGGCGCCAGGCGGCGCGGCTGCGGGGTCACAAGGAGACCATCGGCGAGCGCCTCGCACGGGACCGGGAAGCCTTCTTGCCTCTCCCCCCGGCACCATACGATGCCTGCGACAAGCGCACTGGACGGGTGAGCTCGCTGTCGCTGGTGCGCTGCCGGGGCAACGACTACTCGGTGCCCGTGGCCTATGGCCACCGCGAGGTGCTGATCCGGTGCTCCGTCGACGAGGTCGTTATCTCTTGCGGCGCGGAGGTGATTGCCCGGCACCGCCGGTCCTACGACAGCGAGGACCTGATCTTCGACCCGCTGCATTACCTACCCTTGATCGAGCAGAAGATCGGCGCCCTCGACCAGGCCGCGCCGTTGGCGGGCTGGGACCTGCCCGAGGCCTTCATCACTCTGCGACGCCTGCTCGAAGCCCGCATGGGCAAGGCGGGCAAGCGCGAGTACGTCCAGGTGCGCCGTCTGCTGGAGAGCTTCCGGCTCGAGGAGCTGACGGCAGCGGTCGGCGACGCGCTCAGGCTCGGCGCCATCGGCTTCGATGCGGTGAAGCACCTGGTACTGTGCCGCATCGAGCGGCGGCCGCCCCGGCTCAACCTCGAGGTCTATCCGTACCTGCCGCGCGCCCGGGTCGCGACGACGTCTGCCAAGTCGTACATGAGCCTGCTGTCGGGGCTCCGTGCATGACCGACACACCACGGCTGCTGCTCGTCCACCACCTCAAGAGGCTGAAGCTGCCGACGGTCCTGAGGGAGTACGACAAGATCGCCCGGCAGTGCGCCTCTGAAGGCGTCGACCACGTTCGCTATCTCTTGCGTCTGGCCGAGCTCGAGCTGATCGACCGCGAGCGCCGCATGGTCGAGCGGCGGATCAAGGCGGCGCGCTTCCCCGTGATCAAGAGCCTCGATAGCTTCGATTTCAAGGTCATCCCCTCGCTCAACAAGACGCTGGTCCTGGAGCTCGCCCGCTGCGCGTACATCGAGCGCCGCGAGAACCTCATCGCGCTCGGCAACAGCGGCACCGGCAAGACCCACATCGCCCTCGGTCTCGGCTTGGCGGCCTGCCAGAAGGGCCTCTCGGTCGGCTTCATCACCGCCGCTGCCCTGGTCCACGAGCTCATCGAGGCCCGCGATGACAAGCAGCTGCTGAGGTTCCAGAAGAAGCTCGCCACCTACAAGCTTCTGATCGTCGACGAACTCGGCTTCGTGCCGCTGTCCAAGACCGGTGCCGAGCTCCTGTTCGAGGTGTTCAGCCAGCGCTACGAGCGCGGCGCGACCCTGGTCACCACCAATCTGCCGTTCGACGAATGGACCGAGGTGTTCGGCTCCGAGCGGCTGACCGGCGCTCTCCTCGACCGCCTCACCCATCACGTCAACATCCTCGAGATGAACGGCGACAGCTATCGGCTCAACCAGAGCCGCAGGCGTCAAACCCCGACGGCGAACTGAACCGACCACCCAGCCCTCGCTTGACCCCGTGGGCCCACAGGTCCCCCCGCGCGCACCGCCGCGTCAGCCTGTTGAGGGCACGTCGCGTTGCGCGCGGGGCCCGCCCATGGACTACGGGGACAAGCCCGCAGCCGCCAGGTGGTCCCTTTTTACTCCGCCACGGCGGTCGCTTTTTGCTCCGCCGTTGACACCTGGTCCGGGGCATCGTCTACCGCATCCAGGAAGATGCCCATGGTGGCTTATCCAACGCAACTCAGCGGCAGCTTCGGAGGTTGGCCAAAGGGTTAGCCGAGACCGGCCGTGTAGCATCCGATACGAGCCCAAGACTTCGGCCCGGAACAAGGCTGGTGCGGGAATGGCGGAATAGGACCTATGTGGTGACCGTGACCGAGGATGGCTTCGAATATGGCGGCCATACGCATCCCTCGCTCACGGCGATCGCCACGCACATCACGGGTGCCCATTGGTCGGGGCCGCGCTTCTTCGGCCTTCAGGCACCGAATGAAGCGGCGCGCGAGGTGAACCATGCCTGAACACCAAACTCGGCACGGGACCAAACGTCCGATCACCCTCCGATGCGCCATCTACACCCGGAAATCCTCCGAGGAAGGCCTCGAGCAGGACTTCAACTCGCTCCACGCCCAGCGCGAGGCTTGTGAGGCGTATATCGCGAGCCAGAAGCACGAAGGCTGGATCGCCCTTCCAGCCTCCTACGACGACGGCGGGTTCTCGGGCGGCACCATGGAGCGGCCCGCCCTGCAGCGGCTTCTTCGGGATATCGAGAATGGCGAGATCGACGTGATCGTCGTCTACAAGGTCGATCGGCTAACGCGGGCGCTTTCGGACTTTGCCAGGATCGTGGAGGTATTCGACCGTCGAGAGGTCTCGTTCGTCTCGGTCACGCAAGCCTTCAACACCACGACCTCGATGGGTCGCCTCACCCTCAACGTGCTGCTCTCATTTGCGCAGTTCGAGCGGGAGGTCACCGGCGAGCGGATCCGAGACAAGATCGCCGCCTCTAAGAAGAAGGGCATGTGGATGGGTGGCAACCCGCCGCTCGGCTACGATGTCTCAGACCGCAAGCTGGCGGTTAACGAGGCGGAAGCCGAGACCGCCCGCCACATCTTCCGTCTCTATTGCCGGAGCAAGTCCGTACGCGAGCTGCGCCATCGGCTCAAGGCCGAAGGCATCACCAGCAAGCGACGGATCATGCGCGACGGCAGCGTGGCCGGCGGCAAGCCCATCAACCGCGGCGTGCTCTATCACCTCCTGCAAAACCGTATCTACCTCGGTGAAATCGTTCACAGAGACAGTTCCTATCCGGGGCAACATGAAGCGATCATCGAGCGGGATCTCTGGGACCAGGTTCAGTCGATCCTTGCTGACAATATCAACGGTGAACGACGAGGAATCACTAGCCAACCGAGCCTGCTGACAGGGCTTCTGGTCGACGAGCAGGGCGAGCGTCTCTCACCCAGCCACGCCGTCAAGCAAGGCCGGCGCTACCGATACTATGTGTCGCGCCATCTCATTGTGGAGGGCAGGAAGCCCAACCGGCAAGGGTGGCGCATCCCCGCCGCCGATCTCGAAAACCTGGTTCTGGCTCGCATCGGTGCCTGGCTGTCTGACCCCGCCGCATTGAGCGAGGCCGCCGGAGGCGGCTCAGAAGATGCCTCGGCGCAAGCGGCGCTGATCACAAGTGCCGGGGAGCTCGCCCAACGATGGCCTGACCTCTCGCCCGAAGAGACAAGGACCTACCTCGACGCCTTGGTCAGCCGGATCGACATCAGGGCGGGCATCGTCACCATCGAAGTTGACCGCGAAGCGATCGTCGAAACGATCTTCCTCGGACTTGGCGGAGCGCCAAAACCACAATCTGGTACGAGCCCGACCGCCAAGCACCTCGTCGCCCTTGAAATCCCCGCAGCACTCAAACGCGCAGGGACAGGTGTCCGTTTGGTCGTCCAGGGGGCAGCGCAGGCGGCCAACACCGATCATTCTCTGATCAGGCTTCTGATCCGGGCATTCGCCATCCGTGAGAAACTCGACATGAACCCCAATCTCACCATGCAGCAGGTCGCAGATTCCGAAGATATTGTTCCCTCCTACGTCACCCGGCTGCTGCGCCTCACCTTCCTCGCTCCGGATATCATCACGGCCATCGTAAAAGGCCGCCAGCCCATCGAACTGACAGCCAGCCGCCTCATGGGCGATACCCGCCTACCCCTTGAATGGCAGGCTCAACGTGATCTACTGGGCTTTGCCGTTGCCCGGTAACGGTCAACGCCCAAACATATGCTGATAGCTCGCGCATGCCCCGGCATGCGCGTTGTCCAATCCAGCACCGCGCTCAAAACCGGTACCACCGAAAGGGCGCCGAGAGACGATCGCCGAGGAACCGCGTGCTAAACCGCACCGGAACGTCTCTGCCAGGCCAGTTCGATTACCGCCTCTCCCGCACACGCCCGGAATTTAACGACAAATCAGGGCCGCAACACATAAAATACGCAGCAATATCAATTGCTTAAGTGGGTGGCGGTGGGCACAGTCTGCCGCGAACCTGTCTCCGTGCAGGGCGTCAGAAGTCTTGGCACCGGCGAATCGAAGTGGGACCAGGTGGGACTAGGTGGGACGGAGGGAACAGAATCAATAGGTTGTGCGAGGTGGTTCGAGGCGCGGACCGGGGGGCGGACGCGAGGCAAAAGTCTTGGCACTCGGCACTGATAACGGGGCGTGAAACGGCGATTTACCGGCTGTTTACGGCCGGATAAATGCGCGTGATCGAGGGTTCCGTAAAACCGGCGAGATTGGCGCGATTGAAGAGCCCGAATCGTGGCGTCGAGGGCGTAGATTTCAGTCGGCGAAATCCTCGCCGTGATTCTCGCCGTCACTCGGGGCCGGAACGACCAGCCCATCGAAAACTGCGAGCAAGGTTTCGTGGAGGGGTGGATTGAGGATGGGCCAGTATTCGTCCGCGAGCAGGGTCAGGAATTCAACCGGGTCGTGGGTCGGATCGAGGAGGTCCCACATTCCCCACGGGCCGGCCATGGCGCTTCATCGTCCGTTTCAGAAACTTCAGCGCTGCCCCGCGATCCCGGTGCCTCGTGGCAGAAACCTCGAACACCCCGCCTTCATGGTCCACTGCACGCCAGAGGTAATGCGTCTCACCACTGACCCTGACAAACATCTCGTCCAGGTGCCGGCGCCATCGGGAATGCGAGGCATCATGAACACTGACTTCCGTCCGGCTTCGGTTTTCATGAAGCTGGACGGGTAAGGCACCAAGTCGGACGTTTCCAATCGCGGTTCCGAGCGCTATCCTGACGCAAAAGTCAAAGCCTGTGGATAGGGGAGATCATGGGGCGGGACCCGAAATACGACATTCTGTTCGAGCCGGTCGCCATCGGCCCCAAGACGCTCAAGAACCGCTTCTATCAGGTTCCCCACGCGAACGGCGCGGGCTCCGATAGCCCCGGCGACCAGGCCGCGTTCCGGGCCGTGAAGGCCGAAGGCGGCTGGGCGGGCGTCAATACCGGCTGGTGCTCGATCTCCCCGGGCTCGGATGCCTCCGGTCACGTCTCCTGCCGGCTGTGGGACGAGGGCGACATCGTCAATCTGCGCCCCTTGTGCGACGCGGTACACAAGCACGATGCGCTGGTCGGCTGCGAGTTGGGCCATTACGGCGTACACGCGCCGAATTTTGAATCCCGAGAGGCGTCCAGGGGGCCCAGCGCCTACCAGTCCGACGCCCAGCCTTGGGTCTATTGCGCCGAGGCCGATGAAGACGAGATCGCGGAGATCGTGGAGCTTCACGCCGAGGCCGCCCGGCGCGCGGTCGCGGCGGGGTTCGATATCGTCTACTACTGGCCGGCCGATTCCATGCTCGGCACCCAGTTCCTCTCGCCCTTTTACAACCAGCGCACCGACAAATACGGCGGTGATTTCGACGGTCGGATCCGGTTCAGCCTCGAGGTGCTCGCCGCCACGCGCGAGGCGGTAGGCGGGTCCGCGGCCGTCGCGGTGCGCCACAGCGTCGATAACCTGCTCGGCCCCGACGGCGTCGAAGCGGGCGACGAGGGGCTCCGCTATGTCGAACGAATCACGGCGGAAGGCCTCGCCGATCTGTGGGATATCAAGATCGGCACCTACGCCGACTGGGGCGACGATATCGCGACCTCCCGGTTCGAAAAGGCCAATCACGAAAAGCCGTTTAACGAAGGCGTGAAGGCCGTCGCGGGCGGCGTGCCCGTGGTCGCCGTCGGGCGGCTCACCAGCCCAGACGACATGGTTGCGAACATCGCCGAGGGGATCTACGACATCGTCGGTGCGGCGCGCGCCTCGATCGCCGATCCTTTTCTGCCCAACAAGGTCGCGGAGGGGCGGCTCGACGACATCCGCGAATGCATCGGTTGCAACATGTGCATTGCCTCCCACGAGAGCCATGCCGGGCGCATCTCCTGCACCCAGAACGCGACCGTCATGGAGGAATACCGTCGCGGCTGGCATCCCGAGAAGTTCGAGCCGGCGCCCGAGCCCTGCTCCGTGCTCGTCGTCGGGGCGGGGCCTGCCGGGCTCGAATGCGCCCGGGTCCTCGGCATGCGCGGCTACGACGTGCATCTGCGCGAGGCCGCAGACGAGCCGGGCGGTCACATTCGGGACGTCGCGCGCTATCCCGGCCTTGCCGAGTGGGGACGCATCGTGAGCTACCGCGAGGGCCAGCTCGCCAAGATGGTAAATGTCGAGGTCCATACCGGCGTTGGCGAGATGTCCGCGGACGACGTGCTGGCCTATGGTGCCGATCGGGTCGTGATCGCGACCGGGGCCGGCTGGTCCGCCGACGGCACCTCGGGCGTCACCATGACGCCGCTCGACGAGGCTGACGCCGCGCGGCCCCAGTTCGCCACGCCCGAGCAGGTCATGGCCGGCAAGGAGTTGGGCGAGCGGGTCGTCGTGCTCGACGGCGAGGGGGTCAATGTGGGCATCGCCATGGCCGAGCTCTGTGCCGATCGGGGCAAGCAGGTCACCGTCGTCACCCAGCTAAGCGATGTCGCCGCCTTTTCCCTGCTCTCGGGCGAACATGTCGGGCTGCAACGCCTGATCAACGAGAAGGGCATTGCCGCGCTCACGAGCCACTGGGTCGAATCGATTCGGTTGGGCAACAGCGTCGAAATCCAGACGTTCAACCTCTACCGCGACAGCTACCGGCGCAAGCCTGCCGCGCCCGGCGAGTATCCCCGCGAAATGAGCAGCAAAACCACAGCCATCGAGTGCGACAGCGTAATCCTCGCCACCTCGCGCTTCCCCAACGACGCGCTCTATCGCGAGCTCAAGGAACGCCCAGGCGAGTGGGCGGGTGCGGGGATCGCCGCTGTTGTGCGCGCGGGTGATTGCGTCACGCCGCGTCTCATCTACAACACCATCTTCGACGGCCACCGCGTCGCGCGGGAATTCGAGAGTGCGAACCCCGAGCGGCCCTTGCGCTATATCCGCGAGCGCCGGCTGTGGGGCCAGGACGTCATGCCGGGCGCAGCGCTGGCCAGCGGCTGACCTGTCCCTCCTATAAATTCCATCCGGCGCAGAAACCCCAGCATTTTGGGCGCTCCGCCGACTGGCTTCGCTACCCGTGCGGACCGGATCTTGCAAGTGGATACGGCCATTTCATGCGGGCGGCCTCCCTGGTGAACGACGCTGCTTCTTCAGATCCGCGACGAGGCTCTCGATGCGCTCAAGGGCATCGTGTGCGCTCACCGTCTCTTTGCGGATCGCCCGGAGGGTATCGTCGCCTTTGCCAATCGATACTTCGATGCGCGCATCGTGCAGGTTGTTGATGACCACCGCGATGACGAGGTTGATCATGATCACTGCCGCCAGCATCACGAAGCTGACGAAGTACAGCCAGCTCATCGGATGGAGCTCCATCGCGGTATACATTACGTCCGTCCAGTCCTCGAGGGTCATCACCCGGAACAAGGTGAGGAGGGCAATGCCGAGCGAGTTCCAGTGAACCGGATCGTGATCGCGGAAGAGGTGCACGCCTGCGACCGCATACACGTAGTAGACGACGAAAAGTAGCAGCATCACATGCCCCAGTCCGGGCAGGGAGCGGATCAGAGTCTCGACGATGAGGCGTAGTTGCGGTACCATCGTCGCGACCCGAAGCACCCGCAGAAGCCTTGCCAATCGCGCGATGAGGGCGAACTCCCCCGCGTCCGGAATGAAGGCGAGGACGAGGATGACGAAATCGAACAGGTTCCAGCCGTCTCCGAAGTAGCGTCCGAAGCGCGGCGCGACGGCGGTGAGCTTGATGGCGGCTTCGAGTACGAAGATGGCCAGTGCCACGTCGTAGGCCCAATAAATGGCGGCGCCGATCCACGCGTCGACCGTACGGCTTGTCTCAAGGCCGAGACCGATCGCGGTCACCAGGATCATCGTGATTATGACAATGTCGAAAGTGCGTGCCGCCACCAGGCGTTCGCACACCCGCCGTAAACGATTCATATGAGAGGCCTCCCGTGTTGAGATCAGCAGCCGGGGAACGCATGAGTGCCCTCGGCGCGCGACAAATAATCACTGATAGACCTGCTTGACCAGTGACTGCCCACGGCGCCCCGCGAGCTACTGTCAAAAGTTGGTGACGGTGGTTTTCAGGCGGCGCGTTCGATCAGCTTTTCTCCGTCCTTGAATTTGACGCCCTCGACGATCTCGGCGAGGCGGTGAGAGCCGTCGAGACGCCGCCACTTCTTGGCTGCCGACTGGCACAACTTGAAGACCATGGTGGGCGCCGTGGTCCGGCTGAGGCAGCCCTTGGTCTTGATGGTCCTCAGGCGCACGGTTGCGAAGGTGCTTTCTATGGGATTGGTCGTGCGCAGGTGCTTCCAGTGCTCGGCCGGGAAGTCGTAGAAGGTGAGCCGCACCGCGCGGTCCTTGGCCAGGCAGGCCGTGGCCTTGTTGTCCTTGGCGCCGTAGGCCTCCAAGAAGAAGTCGAACGCCTTCTCGGCCCGATCCTTGGTCTCGGCCATCCAGATGTCCTGCAGGTGCCCCTTGGCCCTGGCTTGGAGGGACTTGGGCAACTTGTTCAGAACGTTGCCGGTGTTGTGCAGCCAGCAGCGCTGTTCGCGCGTCGGGGGTGTCCGATTGTCTGTGTAAGTGACGCCGTGGGCGACATTGTTTCCGGCCTCAGCGCGCTGAGGCCGGAAAGCGATCCTCGAACAGGATCGCAAACTGCCCCATTGCGGCGGTCCATTCAATAGGCCGTTTCCAGCCGACACCGGCATTGCGGATCGCCAGGAACAACAGCTTGACCGCCGCCTCGTCGTTGGGGAAGCTACCGCGTGTCTTGATGATCTTGCGCAAAGATCGGTGCAGGCTCTCCAGCGCGTTGGTGGTGTAGATCATCTTGCGGATCGCCGGCGGGAACGCGAACATCGGCACCACCTGCTCCCAGGCGCGGCGCCAGCTGGGCGCGATCGCCGGATAGCGCTCGCCCCATTTGGCCTCGAACTCGTCGAGCTTGGCCGCCGCGGTCTCGGCGGTTTCGGCGCGGTAGATCGCCTTGATATCGGGCATGATCCTCTTTCGGTCCTTCCACGACACGAACGCCAGCGAACTGCGGATCAGATGCACGATGCAGGTCTGCACCGTGGTCTCGGGGAACACCGTTGTTATCGCCTCGGGGAAGCCCTTGAGGCCGTCGACCACGGCGATCAGGATGTCAGCGACGCCGCGGGTCTTGAGGTCGTTCATCACCTTGAGCCAGAACTTGGCGCCTTCGGTCTGCTCGATCCACAGCCCGAGAACCTCCTTCTCGCCTTCAGCGGTGAGGGCCAGTGCAACGTAGACTGCTTTGTTGCGCACCAGGCCTTCGTCGCGGATCTTGACCCGCAGCGCGTCAAAGAACACCACCGGATAGACCGCATCGAGCGGTCGGTTCTGCCATTCGCGGACCTCCTCGAGTACCGCGTCGGTGACCCGGCTGATCAGGTCCGGCGAAACCGCGACCCCGTAAAGCTCCTGCAGATGGCCACGTATCTCGCGCACCGTCATGCCGCGGGCATACAGCGACACGATGCGATCGTCGAAGCCCTCGAGACGGCGTTCGCCCTTGGGCACGATCAGCGGGTCGAACGTGCCGGTGCGGTCGCGCGGCACGGCGATATCGATCTCGCCATCCTCGCTCAGCACCGTCTTGTCCGAGTAGCCGTTGCGGCTGTTACCCGTGCCGCGACCGGCCGGGTCACCCTTCTCGTAGCCCAGGTGATCGCTCAGCTCGGCGTCAAGCGCCCGCTCCAAGAGCACCGCCTTGAGCTGCTTGAACAGCCCGTCTTCGCCCAGCAGGTCATCCGGCTTCTCGTAATCGGCCAGAAGTTCGTCCAGAAGTTCAGGTCTGATAGTCCTCATCGTAGGTCCTCCCATACTAAATATTGGACCCACGGCACTCATTTACACAAGATATCTGACACTCTCCGCGCGTCGTGTCGTGACTCTCGCGCAAGGCCTTCCAGAAGCCGAGCGCCCAGTCTCCGACGGCCAGCTCGGGCGCCACCTCGAGGCCGCACCGCTTGAGATCGAGCAGCAGCTCGCGCCACGACTGGGCGCTCTCGCGATAGCCGTCGGCGATTGCCAGCAGTTCCTTGCGGCCCCACTGGTCGGCGCCGATGATGACCAGGATGCATTGTTTGTCGTGCTCCATCCGGGGCTGGAAATAGATCCCGTCGGCCCAGAAATAGAGATCGCGCCGGGCCGAGAGGCCGCGCTTTTCCCAGCGCGCCAGCTCGCCTTGCCAGACATCCTTCAAGCGCGTGATCGTCGAGGCCGAGAGCCCTGGCGCGTCCGGCCCCAGAAGAGCGGCCAGGGCCTCGGTGAAGTCGCCCGTCGAGATGCTCTTCAGGTAGAGCCAGGGCAAGAGCTCCTCGATCGACTTGGCCCGCCTGAGGGAGGGCGAAAAGATCGCCGAGGTGAAACGGATCTTGCCGGCCTCTCCCGCACCCCCGCGGCCGCGCACCCTGGGGCAGCGCACCGCGACCGGCCCGATGCCGGTTTGAACTTGGCGCTCGCGATGATGGCCGTGGCGAACGACACGGCGCCGGCCCGCATCGTCCTCCAGATCGCCGTGCGCCGCGATGAAGGCCGTGACCTCCATCTCAACGGCTTGCGCCAAGAGACGCTGCGCTCCCGAGCGCAAGACCGCCGTCAAGGGATCCTCCGAAAATGACCCTGGATGGCGAAGCTCAACAACTCTATCCTCACTCATGGCGTATCCTTTCCTTATGGGAATCGGCGACTCGGCATCGCCAGGATACGCCGCCTTCTCTATCAGTCCGTCACCAACTCTCGGGTATAGCTCAACCGGGGTTCATCCGGGGAATGTCAGTGTAGACACGTAGCATGTAAGCCCCCAGGCCTTCGCCCATGACGGCCGTTGCAGCCCGCCTGTCTGTCATCGTTCTGCGTTCGAGTTCGGTAGCCGTGGTGTTCCTCACAAAAGTTGCGGTAAGTGATCTCGGGGTGAGATTCCAGAGCCGACAATGGGCCCAATATTGGGTGTTTCGGACCCCTGTTCAGCGGAAATCAATCGAAATCTGCCGTCCTGTCACGGGAAAATGAGTGGCGTTGATCGGTGTGGGTGATAGACGCGCCACCTCTTTGGTGCCTTACCCCGGATCCGCCGAACTATCATCGGACCCTGTTCCAGCACCGCGCTGCCTCCAGCCGTGCGCGGCGAGAACCTCCGCAAATTCCGGGATTGCCGCAGCGTCCTCATGGTTGAGGCGCACGACACTGACACCATGCTCAATGAAATAATGGAGTTCGGAATAAATACAGCCGGAGGGGCAATCGCCCCATGCTTTACGAAACACCACATGCCACTTGTCATCCGACCATAGTGCCTGGATTCCGGAACCGTCCCCGAGTGATGCGTCCGGTCGAGCATTCTTCACTCCCTCTATCGCCTTGTACTTTGATGCTGTGAGCAAGATGTCGCTGCGCGGGTCGAAGGTGATCAGAACCGCGTTAATTCGGGGGTACGCCATCACTCCGCGCAGGCCGACAGTCTGATTGAGGGTGTCGAATGCCGCGTGGCCAGTACATAACGGAGCCGATGCCTCCTCTTCCGGGAGACTGCTGACCACGGCCTCCAGCAGTGGAGGCTCCAGCTGCAGGACCAGCGTTCCGGGGTTCCAACGGCCGCGTGCTCTCACCTCAACCATCTCTGGCCAATGGGTCCTGATGTTGGCCAAGAGCCGTTCCAACTCCTGGGTTAAATCGATTTCAGCAAAGCGGCGATAGAACGCGTCCCGTCTTGCTTCATTATCAAATCGGCGAAGAAGGTCGACAACGTTATGAGTGAGGATGATGCCCTCGTCCTCTTCCGTCGGTTCGAGATACCCATGCTTGATCACGGGCGCGTTGCCATCACACGGATCAGCTGCAATTGCGGTGGACCCAACCAACGCCGATACGACCAGAAAAGATACCAAGAGCAACATCTGCGGTACCAAGGTGGTCTGAAGTCGTCCCATCGCTTTGCTCCGGCTTCTGGTTGGTGTTGAGCCCATGTACCCCATAGAAGCACAAAAGGAGCGAGAATGTGTGAAGCCGTATGCCCGAGTCAAATACCGATGGACACGCCCTCGGGAGCCAGCTCAAGAAGACACGGCCCTGGCGGGATAGCCGGATGCGGCCATGACGTTGCGTCTCAAAACTAAGACCTGATGCCGTAGAGCCATGTTCTCGGCAGCCAGCCGCTTAGACCCTTTGAAAAGGGAATTTTTAATCCATGGCCTGTTAAGATTCATCGTGAATTGATGATTGCGGAGCAAGCATAAATCATGGCCTCGAAGCTTTCGTCGGTTTTATCGCTTCGCATGGCGATGCGTTTGAACTCCTTGAGTTTGCAGAAGAAATTTTCGATCAAGTGGCGCCATTTATAGATCTCGTCATCAATGTCCAGTGGCTGGAGACGCCGCGGGCGCTGTGAGATCACGATTTGCGCCCCGCGCGCGTTCATAGCCTCAATGATCCAGTTCGCGTCGAACGCCTTGTCGGCAATCAGGCCGCCGAAATCGAGGTCTCTGATGAGCGGGGCACCGCCTCCGCTATCGTTTCGTTGTCCAGGCATCGGAACAAAGCGCACCAGATTGCCCAAGCTATCGGTGAGGGCCAGGATATTGGTCGTCAGACCGCCCCTTGACTTGCCTATGGCCTGGCTCTGAGCCCCCCTTTTGCGCCCTGGCCGTGGCGGTGGACCCTGACAATCGTGCCGTCGATCATTGCGAACTCCATATCTGCTTCATCCGACACGACATCAAATATCCGTTTGAAAAGGGGATTATAACTCTTGGTTTATGCTGCATTCTCCACATACTTCGACCCAACAGAAGACAAGACAGCGGAGATGCACGATGCCCCACAAGTCCCCCGGAAAGAGCGACCGTGAAGGCCTGACCCTCGTCCAGATCATGGACCTGTTCCCCGACGAGGACGCGGCGCGCGAGTGGTTTGAGGCTCGGGTGTGGCCCAACGGGCGGCACTGCCCGCGCTGCGGCAGCGTGGACACCGCTCCCTCGACGCATCGCAAGATGCCCTACTGGTGCTCAGGTTGTAAGTCCTACTTCTCGGTGCGCATCGGCACCGTGCTACAGGACAGCAAGGTTCCGCTCCGGAAGTGGGCGCTGGCGGTCTACCTGCACCTAACCAGTCTCAAGGGCGTGTCCAGTCTCAAGCTCCATCGCGACATCGGCGTAAGCCAGAAGACCGCGTGGTTCATGCTCCACCGGCTGCGCGAGGCGGGGCGCGCGAAGTGCGGCCTGTTCTCTGGGCCGGTGGAGTTCGACGAGACGTACTTCGGAGGCCGACGCAAGAACATGAGCAACACCAAGCGCCGCGCCGCCCTAGAGATGGGGCGCGGGCCGGTCGGCAAGACTGCCGTTCTCGGCGCGAAGGATCGGGCTACCAAGCAGGTGGAGGCCAAGGTCATCAAGAGCGCGGACGGCGAGACCCTCAGAGCCTTCGTCGTGGAGAAGCTGGCCCCCGAGGGCAAGGCGTACACCGACGAGGCCAAGGGGTACCAGGGCATCCCCCGCGAGCACGAGACGGTCAGGCATTCGGTCCGGGAGTACGTTCACGGCGAGGCGCACACCAACGGGATAGAGTCCTTCTGGTCGATGCTCAAGCGCGGCTACGTGGGTACCTACCACAAGATTAGCGCGAAACATCTGAACCGCTACGTGGCCGAGTTCCAGCGGCGACACAACGACCGCGACTCGGACACCATCGAGCAGATGGAAAGTCTCGTCGTCGGGATGGCGGGCAAGCGGCTGCGTCTCAGGGAGTTGACCGCCGACAACGGGCTCAGCTCCGGGGCGCGGAGTGGAAAAAACTAGGTACTTATTATACGTAAGTTCGTGCCAAAGGCCGGGGAACTAAAACGCGATCGCGCGAGCCTTGTATAGCGGTCTAGTGCTCAGAGGTGCCCGAAATTTTTTCAAAAAGATCGGGCCACTCTGGGATGAGGACTAATTTAACCAGAGATTCCGGCAAGCAAACCCATCGTGCTATCTCGGAGATTGTCTTTGATTCATCATTCGAGGCTTCTTTAGCTTGCGTCCGTGCAGCAGCCGGAAAAAGAATTCCTAGAGCTTGATACAATGCAAGTTTGTCGTTGCTGGCCATAAGGTCGGCTACGTCATAATCTTCTGTAGAAAGAGGTCCAAGCAATCTGTTGAGTAAGCCCATCACCTCTTCTTGAGTATTGGTTTGCTCGAATTCTTTCTCACAAAAATGTACCATTTCCTTGCAGCAAATAATCCTCTGCCATTCAAGAGAAACATTGTTGTTATAGATGATCAGGGTCGTAAAATCTGGTGGTGCATAAACGCCTGGGCTCGTGGTGTACTGATAATAGACGCCAAATAGCTCTTTCGGATCCGCATCCTGAGGCTCAAAGATTATCGTATCTTGAACCCCACACCCAATTATGATGTCTTTCACGTCAGACACCTCAATAGGTAAGACTGTTAGATTCGATGTTTTATCGATGATCTTTTTGAGCATATTCTGACTATAAAAAACAGGCCAAGGATATTCCTTGGCCTGCACCGACTCGTGTGAACTCCATTTTTTAGCCGAAGGGTGCTAAATCCTTACGCGATTATCACTTTGACATAAGAAGCACCGGTGGGCATCGTGTGACGGGATGGACACGAAACGCCGAGTCGGAGGCGCCACAATCAGTGGCGCCTGGATTGTGGGTTTTGGGCGGGAGCTTGTTACGCTTCCTCCTGACAAGACGATAGCCATGCTGGGCGACATCATAAGCCCACACTCATTCTATTCTGCGCTGACGGTGCTTGGGCTAGGGGGACTCGCTTATTTTGGGTGGCCTGCGGTGCACAGGGCATGGCAAATGCCTAGTAGACGTGAAGCGCGAAAGCAGGATAGGCGGGCGAGGGAGGAGGGGGAGCGGCTTGCCAGAGATCAACAAATTAACAAGCAGGTGGTCGACGACTTGGAAAACCTGCAAGGTCGTATAAACGCAGAGCTGAGTGGCAGAACGCGAATTAATCACATAGAAAACGGAGCGACTATAAGAATACCGACAAAAGAACTTAAGGCTATGGGGTTCAATTTACCATTGGTCAATGATGAGCGAGTTTACCCGCGACTCTATAATAGTGTAAGCAGGCTGCTCCCTCGTGTCAGGTTGTATGGAGTCAAAAGGGTGCTTTCCGACATGGGGGAATCATGACTGGCAGCTATCCGCCCGCGATCGCACAGGCGCGCTTTGATGCCTTGCTTAACGCGATGGTGGTTAGAGGCTCGCCACCAGATCGCCGAAAATCCGCTCGGGTTGCTTCCGCCGGTTGTATCGGTACTCAAACTCCTTCACGTAAGTCTGAAGGTGCTTCTTCGACACGTGAACATGGGTCCCACGGATCGACAGCTTCAAGCGCGCCCAAAAGCCCTCAAGGCCGTTGACGTGGCAATCTCCGTCTACATATTCCCCGGCTCCGTGGTTGACCGTCTCATGCTCGAAACCGGCCTTGTACAGACCGTTGTAGGACGCCAGCTCGTCGCTGTTGACCGTGCTGCCCTTCTCGACGTTCTCTTTGATGATCGGATGCAGCGTCTTTTTGCGAACGTCCGGAACAACCTTCGTCATCACATCGCCGTCGCGTTCCAACATCCCGAACACGACCGTCTTGCCGGGAGCCCCGCGTCCGCGCTTCCCGCCCGGCCGCTTCCCGCCAACGTAGGTCTCATCGACCTCGACGATCCCGCCCAGCGGCGTCTCGCCGTCCGTATCGGCCATGTACTTGCGGATTTCATGCGCCATGCGCCACGCCGTCTTGTAGGGAATATCCAACTGGCGCTCCAATTCCTTCGCAGCCACACCATGACGCGAAGTCGAAAAGAGAAGCATTGCGTAGAACCATTTATGCAGAGGCAGGTGAGTCCGCTCCATCGGCGTGCCAACTGTCGGGTGCAGATGGTGCCCGCAGTGCTGGCATACATACCCTCGGTCTTTCGTCATGCGGTAGAATTTGCTGAACACGCCGCACTTCGGGCAATCCAGTTCTGTGCCGCCATAACGCTCGGTCATGATGCGCTTCAAGCACGCTTCGTCGTCTGGGAACTGCTGCTGAAACTCGCAAAAGCTGGTCATCTCGACCTCCTATGCCTTAAATATAGGAAGCCACGCCCCTTATGTCAAGGTGATAATCGCGATCTTCTTTAGTACGCGAGGGATCGCTCTCAGGTCAAATATACTCAACTATATGGTGAAAAGAAGCTTGTGATATTCAATAGTTACAAGTATGCCGTTCGTGGTGACGCAGAGGAAATAAGGCCCCTGACCAAAGCAGAAAAAGAAGGTTCTGTTCCTGTTCCGGATGGTTGGCGCGTCGTGGCCTGCCCCCGATTAGTGGTCCAGCGCTTAAGTTAGAGTTTGGCGCGGGTTAAGTTGATGGGCCGCCCGTAGCCCCTCAACAGGGTAGGTTGGCCCCTCAACGTTTGGCAAGATGGTTTCTGGGGCCGGCGGTCTGTATCCGAGCGAGCTATGCGGCCGGATGGTATTATAGTGATGGCGCCATCGTTCGATCAGCACTTTGGCCTGCTTCAGTGTAGAGAAGATCTCCGTGTTCAGGATTTCGTCCCGGAGCTTTGAGTTGAAGCTCTCGTTGTATCCGTTCTCCCAAGGTGACCCGGGCTCGATATAGAGGGTCTTGACGCCGATCCTGCCGAGCCAGTCGCGGACGGCATGAGCGGTAAACTCTGAGCCGTTGTCGGAACGGATATGATCCGGCGGGCCATGTTGGACGAAGAGCTCGGTCAGACAATGGAGGACATTGTCCGAGTTCAATCTTCGCTCGACGACAACGGCCATGCACCGCCTGGTGAACTCATCGATCACGGTGAGCATGCGGAACGTCCTCCCATCGTGTGTTCGATCCATGACGAAGTCATAGGACCAGACGTGATTGGGCCAGCACGGCCGCAGACGGATGCAGGATCCGTCGTTGAGCCACAGCCTGCCCCGTTTCGGTTGCTTCTGTGGGAGCTTCAGCCCCTCCCGCCGCCAGATGCGCTGGACCCGCTTGGCGTTCACGTGCCAACCTTCGGTCCTGAGCAAGGCAGTGATCCGCCGATCGCCATATCTGCCATACTGGCTGGCCAAGCGGATGATCGCGGCCGTGAGGGCCTCTTCATCATCCCGACCACGGGGTCTCTTGCGCTGGGTTGAGCGATGTTGGCCTGCAACAGCACAGGCCCGTCGCTCGGAGATCCCCAGTTCGGCCTGGAGATGATCAACACACTGCCGGCGACGGGCGGGGCTTAGCAATTTCCCTCAAGCGCCTCTTTCAAGATCAGCTTATCCAACGTCAGATCCGAGATCGCCTTGCGGAGACGGCCATTCTCCTTCTCCAGGTCCTTCAGACGCTTGGCCTGGTCAGTACGAAGGCCGCCATATTCCTTGCGCCAGCGATAGTAACTCTGCTCCGATACGCCGAGCGTGCGACAAGCTTGACCAACCGACTGGCCCTGCGCCAAAGCCACCTCGGCTTCGCGCAACATGCTGATAATCCGTTCTGAGGTGTAGCGTTTACGGCTCATTTCGTCCTCCTTTCGAGGGGGCAAAATGCGCCAAACTCTTCAATAAATCTGGACCACTTTTAGGGGGTCACTCCAGCGGGCAAGCGCGAGTCCGTCCAGGTGCTCCGTCTGCTGGAGAGCTTCCGGCTCGAGGAGGTCGAGGGTGCGGTCGGCGACGCGCTCAGGCTCGGCGCCATCGGCTTCGATGCGGTGAAGCACCTTGTACTGTGCCGCATCGAGCGGCGGCCGCCCCGGCTCAACCTCGAGGTCTATCCGTACCTGCCGCGCGCCCGGGTCGCGACGACGTCTGCCAAGTCGTACATGAGCCTGCTGTCGGGGCTCGGCGCATGACCGACACACCACGGCTGCTGCTCGTCCACCACCTCAAGAGGCTGAAGCTGCCGACGGTCCTGAGGGAGTACGACAAGATCGCCCGGCAGTGCGCCTCTGAAGGCGTCGACCACGTTCGCTATCTTCTGCGTCTGGCCGAGCTCGAGCTGATCGACCGCGAGCGCCGCATGGTCGAGCGGCGCATCAAGGCGGCGCGCTTCCCCGTGATCAAGAGCCTCGATAGCTTCGATTTCAAGGTCATCCCCTCGCTCAACAAGACGTTGGTCCTGGAGCTCGCCCGCTGCGCGTACATCGAGCGCCGCGAGAACCTCATCGCGCTCGGCAACAGCGGCACCGGCAAGACCCACATCGCCCTCGGTCTCGGCTTGGCGGCCTGCCAGAAGGGCCTCTCGGTCGGCTTCATCACCGCCGCGCTGGTCCACGAGCTCATCGAGGCCCGCGATGACAAGCAGCTGCTGAGGTTCCAGAAGAAGCTCGCCACCTACAAGCTTCTGATCGTCGACGAACTCGGCTTCGTGCCGCTGTCCAAGACCGGAGCCGAACTCCTGTTCGAGGTGTTCAGCCAGCGCTACGAGCGCGGCGCGACCCTGGTCACCACCAATCTGTCGTTCGACGAATGGACCGAGGTGTTCGGCTCCGAGCGGCTTACCGGCGCTCTCCTCGACCGCCGCACCCACCACGTCAACATCCTCGAGATGAATGGCGAGAGCTACAGGCTCAACCAGAGCCGCAGGCGTCAAACCCCGACGGCGAACTGAACCGACCACCCAACCCACGCTTGACCCCATGGGCCCACAGGTCCCTCCCGCGCGCGCCGCCGCGTCGGCCTGTTGAGGGCACGTCGCGTCGCACGCGGGGCCCGCCCATGGACTACGGGGACAAGCCCGCAGCCGCCAAGCGGTCCCTTCTTACACCGCCATTGACACACGCGACATCGCCGCCACGCACCGGGTGCTTGGACACCTTCTCCCCGCTGCCCGGCGACAACGACGTGACGAGCCACGTCGTTAGGCTGAGTTCCAGCGACACGAAAATCGCGCTTAGATCATTGCCGACAGAAGCCCGCTCTTCAGACACTTGTTCAATCGATGACATGGTTACCTCCACAGAGTTATGTTGCGACACCACTCTGAAAAGTGGATCACGATCCACCCCATGGAATCTTCAATCACCAACGCCATCTCAAGCACCGCGATATTTTCAATACGTACTATCCCGTTGGGCGGCTCGGACATCCGGCCTGACACGGAGCGATAACGGAGGTTACGGAATACGATCACCACATGGGGCGGGCAAACGCGCCCCATGTGGTCGCCATGTCGCTACTTGGCGAGCCAAGCGTTGAAACGCTCGTCGAGTTCGGCCCTGTGATCCGCCCACCAAACGTAATCGAAATTTAGCACGGTCCTGGCGTTGTTCGCGTCCGTCGGCATGTGCGGTTTCATATCGATGCCGAGTTCGGCGTGCCGCCCGACCAGCTGTGCCGACGAATAACGTGCCGGGCCGTACGAGATGAACTTGGCCTGATCGGCCAACCGCTGGCTGTCGGTAGCGAAATAGAGATAATCCTTTACGGTATCTATGTCCTTGACACCCATCGGTACGATCCAACCGTCAAGGTCGAACACCTGCCAGTCCCAAAGCATAGCGATCGGCTGGTTCTCCTCGACAATGGCGGAAAACAATCGGCCATTGTATGCCGAGGCTATCACAACTTCTCCATCAGCCAGGAGCTGCGGCGGCTGCGCACCCTCAACCCACCAGACCACATGGTCTTTGATTGTGTCGAGCTTGGCGAAGGCGCGATCTACGCCCTCAGGCGTGCTCAGCACCTCGTAGACGTCCTCGCCCGCAACACCATCGGCGATCAGCGCCCATTCCAGATTGCCGATTGGTCTTTTTTCCAGCGAACGCTTGCCAGGGAATGACGCTAGGTCGAAGACATCGGCGATCGTCGAAGGCTGCGCGCCTTCGAAGGCGTCGGTGCGATAACCGAAAGTCGTGGAATAGACGATTTGCGGAATGAAACAGTTTGTTCCACCCGGGGTTAGCGTACCGATGAAGAAATCTTCGGACGCCGGCGTACCATCGGGGGCCGGAGCCAACCAGGTATTGGGATCAATTTCCATGATCAGGCCTTCATCACATGCCGTAATCGCGTCCGCAGCAGTCATGTCGATAATGTTCCAAGTAACGTTGCCGGACTCGACCTGCGCCCTGAGCTTGGCCAAGCCTACGGTCGCCGAATCATCGTTGATGATATTGACATCCGGATTCATCGCCATGTAGGGGTCGTGATAAGCCTTTTGCTGACTTGCTGTGTAAGCACCGCCCCAGGACACGATGGTCAGGTCGACTGCTTGGGCACTTCCCGAGGCGATTGCAACACCTGCCACGATCGCCGACACATGAAACAGTTGTCTCATCGGTAACGTCCTCCTTGTTCCACTACCGGCTACTCTTCCAACGTTGCGCCCGACAATCTGAACACAACCGGTTTTTCACTCTAGACGGGCACTGCCACCGTACGCGGCGCATCCAGCGCTCGGCAAGGGACTTATATGCGTGAGTGCCCAAGCGACTAATCGCAAGCATCCGCATTCACGCAGAGATATTCGTCTATGAACAGGTCGGTATCCTGTGCCAGCGTCGACAGGACATAATTCGGATCGCCGCCGTGCCGTCCAAGCACGACCGTATCCCAGGTTATGGCGCGGCCCTCAATCATCGTGGCCACATCGAACACAGGCTTGTTGTATTCGGTGCTCACGTTGAAAGATAACCCGACGACATTCACATTGACGTACAAATACGTCCCCGCCCTTTCGTCGAAGTCATCGCTGTAAAGGCGCGTCGCTCGCAGCCTACTCCGCGCGGCGATTTCAATCGCCTCCTTGGTAAGTCCAATGTAGGCCGCATCATCGGGCAGCCACTCGACCACTAAAAGCGTGGGACGGCATTCGTTCCATAGATCGAAACGGTCGTAGTTACTTACCTCACCAGCCGACGCAGGCGCGGCGGCGAGCAAGAGCACGGCTGCAAGCCATAGGCTGGTGTGTCGTCTCATTGCTGTCATGTTATAAGGCCGGCTATGACGGTTTTTGGCTGCACCGTGTTCTGCGCGAAGCTGGCATTATCAATTATGTCATCGACCCGGCGAGTCTGCAGGTCAATCGCCGGGCTCGACGCGCCAAGACCGACCGCATCGATGCGCTTGGCGTGTTGCGCGCACTGATGGCTTTCGAGCGAGGCGAAGAACAGGTCTTTAGCGTTGTGCGGGTTCCCAGTGTCGAAGAGGAGGATGCCCGGCGTGTTCACCGGGAACGTGAGCGTCTGATCAAGGAGCGCATTCAGCATGTGAACCGGATCAAGGGTTTATTGGCAACCCAGGGGATTTACCATTACGAACCTATGAGACGCCATAGGCGCGAGCGGTTTGAAGTTCTGACAACGGCGATGGGGACGCCTTTGCCGGACCGTCTGCGAGACGAAATCATGCGGCATCTGCAGCGTTTGGAGTTGGTTTTGGAGATGATCCGCGCGGTGGAGACGCAGAGGGATGCCGTGGTTGAAGCTGAACCTGCGGCGAATGAGAGCGGCCGGAAGATCCAGCATCTTGTGCGCTTGAAGGCGATCGGCCCGCAATTCGCCGCGGTCTTGGTCGGTGAAGTACTGCGCAAGCAATTTGCCAACCGGTGCCAAGTGGCCAGCTCTGCGGGCTTGACCCCGAGCCCGTTCAACAGCGGTTCTCTCGTGCGCGAACAAGGCCTCTCAAAGGCCGGCAATCCACGGGCCAGAACGACGCTGATTGAAATGGCCTGGCTGTGGTTGCGATATCAACCGCATTCAACGCTCTCCCACTGGTTCCACGAAAGAGTTGGAACGGGGCGGGGCCGGGTTCGGCGCATCACGATCGTGGCCGTGGCCCGCAAGCTGCTGATCGCGCTTTGGCGCTACGTGGAAACCGGACTGCTTCCCGACGGCGCCGAATTAAAGGCTTAAGGAAGGACAAAGGGCCGGCTCCGCAAAAGCTGCCGCGCCCAAACGAACCAGGGTGGCAATGTGGTCGTTGTCCGGCAGGGCTGAAAAACGCCGCTCTGAAAGATTGATCCTTGCCCCCTGGAGCCGACAAGCCCGTGCATGCGGGATTTTGGTTGCGGATCCAAACATGATCCCACCGGATATAAGGTTACGCGATTATCCCCTTAACGCAACAGTAGGGATCGGCATGATGGCCGGATGCAGATTGGTTTACTTCGTGCCGCGACCGGCGCGTGTCAGCTCTTTGGATGCTTCGGTTTCATCGAAATTCGATGGGGTGGAGCCGAAGTAATGTTTGATGGGCAGCTAATCGATCCCTTCTTCATCGAGGCCGCAAGCGTCTTCCTGATCGCGTTTGGAACATTAGCTCTATTCGGCCTCTGTTGGAATTGGATATCGAAATGGAAATGGGTGTCCAATCTCCTCGCCTCCAAACCCCAAGCGTTTGGGGATCTATATCAAGAAATTGTGGAGCGACGGGACGAAATAGCATCCATATTGGATGAGAAACCAAGCCCAGGGAAGCGCTCATCTATATTGCGCGACTTGTAGAATTGGAGGAATGCCTTTCGAGCTTGGGCATAAAGACACCGCGACCAATACCCATGATTGACAATTTGCAAGAAAATCGTCCGACCATTGTCGCGTGGAGTACGTTTCTAATGATGATGGCGCGGGACGCTCGAACTAACGACCTTGTGGCTGCGAAAAAACAGGAGTGATGGATGTCTTCGATGACGCGATTTGACACCCTTCTCCGCGCCGTCCTAACTAAAGGCTCGCCACCAGATCGCCGAAAATCCGTTCGGGCTGCTTCCGCCTGTTGTAGCGGTACTCAAACTCCTTCACGTACTTCTGAAGGTGCTTCTTCGAAACGTGAACGTGAGTCCCACGGATCGACAGCTTCAGGCGCGACCAAAACCCCTCAAGGCCGTTGACGTGGCAATCGCCGTCCACATATTCCCCGGCTCCATGGTTGACCGTCTCGTGTTCGAACCCGGCCTTGTCCAGTCCGTTATAGGACGCCAGCTCGTCGCTGTTGACCGTGCTGCCATGATCGACGTTCTCTTTGATGATCGGATGCAGCGTCTTTTTGCGAACGTCCGGAACAACCTTCGTCATTACATCGCCGTCGCGTTCCAACATCCCGAACACGACCGTCTTGCCGGGAGCCCCGCGTCCGCGCTTCCCGCCCGACCGCTTCCCGCCAACGTAGGTCTCATCGACCTCGACGATCCCGCCCAGCGGCGTCTCGCCGTCCGTATCGGCCATGTACTTGCGGATTTCGTGCGCCATGCGCCATGCGGTCTTGTACGTCACGCCAAGCTCGCGTTGCAGTTCCATCGCGGCCACGCCGTGCCGGGAATTGGAGAACAAGTGCATCGCATAGAACCACTTGTGAAGCGGCGTGCGCGAGCGCTCCATTATCGTGCCCACGGTCGGATGCAACTGGTGTTTGCAGTGCTGGCACACATAGGCGCGCTCGCGTGTCATGCGATAGAATTTGCCGTGCGTGCCGCACTTCGGGCAGTCCAGCTCCGTTCCGCCGTAGCGCTCTACCATGATACGCTTCAAGCACGCTTCGTCGTCTGGGAACTGCTGTTGAAATTCGTAGAACGTGGTCATGGCGACCTCCTATGTACTGAGAATAGGGATCGACTAGTGTTGCGTCAAGGGGATAATCGCGTAAACTTATTGACCGAAGCCCACAGTAGCCTGGCAATCTCCCAATCGCCAAACACGTCAGAGCGACGGTCCATGTCGGGCCGCCCGCTCAATAGAAGACCGTTTACGGAAATAGGCGGGAGTCCTCTGCTCTGACGACTGTTTGGCGACCGACCCGGCACCAGCCGGGGCCGGATTGCAATGTCAGAGGAAAATCCTATGAACGTGATCAGATGGAGTGCTTTCGCACTCAGCCTGCTGTTTCTGGCCTGCCCCCGATTAGTGGTCCAGCGCTTAAGTTAGAGTTTGGCGCGGGTTAAGTTGATGGGCCGCCCGTAGCCCCTCAACAGGGTAGGTTGGCCCCTCAACGTTTGGCAAGATGGTTTCTGGGGCCGGCGGTCTGTATCCGAGCGAGCTATGCGGCCGGATGGTATTATAGTGATGGCGCCATCGTTCGATCAGCACTTTGGCCTGCTTCAGTGTAGAGAAGATCTCCGTGTTCAGGATTTCGTCCCGGAGCTTTGAGTTGAAGCTCTCGTTGTATCCGTTCTCCCAAGGTGACCCGGGCTCGATATAGAGGGTCTTGACGCCGATCCTGCCGAGCCAGTCGCGGACGGCATGAGCGGTAAACTCTGAGCCGTTGTCGGAACGGATATGATCCGGCGGGCCATGTTGGACGAAGAGCTCGGTCAGACAATGGAGGACATTGTCCGAGTTCAATCTTCGCTCGACGACAACGGCCATGCACCGCCTGGTGAACTCATCGATCACGGTGAGCATGCGGAACGTCCTCCCATCGTGTGTTCGATCCATGACGAAGTCATAGGACCAGACGTGATTGGGCCAGCACGGCCGCAGACGGATGCAGGATCCGTCGTTGAGCCACAGCCTGCCCCGTTTCGGTTGCTTCTGTGGGAGCTTCAGCCCCTCCCGCCGCCAGATGCGCTGGACCCGCTTGGCGTTCACGTGCCAACCTTCGGTCCTGAGCAAGGCAGTGATCCGCCGATCGCCATATCTGCCATACTGGCTGGCCAAGCGGATGATCGCGGCCGTGAGGGCCTCTTCATCATCCCGACCACGGGGTCTCTTGCGCTGGGTTGAGCGATGTTGGCCTGCAACAGCACAGGCCCGTCGCTCGGAGATCCCCAGTTCGGCCTGGAGATGATCAACACACTGCCGGCGACGGGCGGGGCTTAGCAATTTCCCTCAAGCGCCTCTTTCAAGATCAGCTTATCCAACGTCAGATCCGAGATCGCCTTGCGGAGACGGCCATTCTCCTTCTCCAGGTCCTTCAGACGCTTGGCCTGGTCAGTACGAAGGCCGCCATATTCCTTGCGCCAGCGATAGTAACTCTGCTCCGATACGCCGAGCGTGCGACAAGCTTGACCAACCGACTGGCCCTGCGCCAAAGCCACCTCGGCTTCGCGCAACATGCTGATAATCCGTTCTGAGGTGTAGCGTTTACGGCTCATTTCGTCCTCCTTTCGAGGGGGCAAAATGCGCCAAACTCTTCAATAAATCTGGACCACTTTTAGGGGGTCACTCCATTTCTTACCGCGTGCTTCGGTGGCGGTGGGGGTAGTAATGGCAGTGTTCCTGTCTTTATGCCTGAACTTCCCGAGGTACCCGTGGCTCCCGAGGTACCTGAACCTCCTGAGGCATTTCCCGAACTTCCGCTACAGCAGCCTCCAGCCTGCTCACGCAGCCCAAGCGCCGATTGTCGATCTTCAAGGAATCCTGCATGTGGGATCCAATGTCGTACCGCCCTCCGATCAGATCGCGAAGGGAGGAACATACAACGGGATCGCCGTTTCATCCGGTCTGGTGCGCGACGGCGAGGGGGTCGACAGAGTGCTCGAATACCTGAATAAGCCCGTGGATAGTGGTGTATCAAGATCGGGCGAGGAATTCACATACGAACGGCACTCAACCGGACTCGCAACGTTCCCAAATAGCCCAACTCTCCGCCTTGCGGAAGGCACGAATGATGAATTCGCTTCATACGCAGTGCGCGCCGTTCAACTCATCAATGCCGCCCTGCCCTATGAGAAGCGCATTGTATTCGGCAGCGAACCTGCATCGCCACTGGCGGCTATTGAGGACATCCCGGATGGAGAAATCTATATCGACTTCGCGCCGTTCGCAGACTGGAATGATCCAAACAAGGAATCGGCCCGCCCGGGCACCGAAGCAGCCGCCCAGCATGCCAATGTTAAAGAGTTCAATGTACTAACCCAAAAATGGGAATCCAAACGCCAGCGGGCTGCACATATCTGGTTCGATCCGGAGCGCACGTCGAATTTTTCCGAAGAGAGCAAATTTTCCATAGTTCTGCATGAAATCATGCATGCACTCGGACATTACGGGCATCAGGATTCCGGCCGATTCCCGGACTCGATCGTGCGGGATCGTTCTCTCCTTATAACCAGCGAGCTTCCTGCAATTGATCGTGAAGCCTTGCTTGCGATGTATGACAGGTTAGATCCTGGAACTTCGCCCGAAGAATTATCAACGGAGAACCTAGGGCCGTGGGCCGATACGTCGTTTCACCTTCGCGGCGATCTGGACATTTCCAACGGGCAGGTATCCTTCGGAGTCGCTTCAAGAAACGGGTTATCGCAACCTTGGGCTTCGGGGCCTACGCCGTATACAAACTTGGTGGACAACGCCATTTTGTCCGAGACGGTGAGTTGGGAAGGACGCCTATTGGGAATGACCCCTCACGCGGCGATAGTCGGAGGCGCAGCCGATCTTTCTGTCGAGTTGGAGACACTTACGGGCGATCTCGATTTCACGTTGTTGGAAACGTGGCAGGCCAATGTGCCCCTTGGTGAAATCGGCACGGGCGCAATCTGGGGCGATGGCGATCTTAGATACACGGTCGGCATTCGAGGCAACACGTTCGTCCAGACAGGAGGCGATGAAGGAACCGTGACGGACGCGTTCTTCGGAATTGCTCATGAAGGTATGGGCGGCGTCTTGGACCGAAGTGATTTGGCTGGCGCGTTTGGCGGAGAGCGCCAGTAGACTGTTGTCTCCCCGTCGCTGGCACGGCGGGGAGACAACCACCACCCACGGCAGGGAGAGCTACCGTGAATGATGACGGTCAAGAAGCCACCATCAGAGAGAAGTCTGTCCGAGCCTTTCTTGTCGCGCTTGCCACAGCGATTCGATCGTTTGATCAAGATCTCTCTCAAACTCGGCCCGGGGCCTTCCAAATATCGTTTCTCGGCTATTTAGACGGCTTTCTGTTAGACTTTCATCCAGAGAAAAATGGCGATCCCGGCCGGTGGGAAGAGATAAATGACCTTCGGGCTGCGCTTCAGGTGACTTTAGAGAATCCAAAGATTCAGATTTTTGACCCTCCTGTGGGGCCGATGAATTGATTTTGGATATGGTGTGCCTCGCTTTCAAGTTAGGTATGTAAGTCCCTTAAAAAACATCGAGAAACCACTGGACCTGACGCCGTAACAGAGCGTCACTGTGCTTGCGCGGCGACGAACCGGATTCCTTCGACCGCCGGCCCGGACCTGACCTCCAGACAGTCCGGGCTTCAGGCGGTGACAGCGCCCGCATCGGGCAGGCGCGCGCAACGGAAGGAACCCGCCATGGCAAATTCAACCGAAACCCGAACGCCCTCCTCCCCTCGTAGCGGCGCCGAACCGGATCGATCGACCCGGCTTCCCGGCCGCAACCGCGGCGCCACGATCGCGGAACTGCCGGAAGCGACCGGATGGCAGCCGCACTCGGTGCGGAGCGCGGTGGCTGCCCAACTCCGGGCGCTGGAGCCCATGGACGTTGCGGGTCTGCGTGCCGAGTGGCGAAGGCTCTATCGCTCGACACCCCCGAAGCGGGTTTCCCGCGAGCTTTTGATCCTGGGTGTCGCCTGGAAGATCCAGGAGCGGGTCCAGGGAGGGTTCAGCGCCGCCACGAAACGCAGGCTCGCGGCCCTCACGCGATCCCTCGCACAAGACGGCGACATCGCACGCGCGCGCGTTACCCGGGCGAAGCCGGGCAGCAGTCTGATCCGGGAATGGGGGGGCCGGACCCATAGTGTGGCGGTTAGCGAAGACGGGTTCGAGTGGAACGGCAAGACCTGGCGCTCGCTCTCGGCCATCGCCCGCGAGATCACCGGCGCCCATTGGTCGGGTCCGCGCTTCTTCGGGCTCACCGGACGCTCGCCCGCGCGGGCCGGGGCGCCGGTTAAGGGTCATGACGATGATTAGCCCGAAGGAGGGCCGGAAGGGACGCCCCGGCGTCCGGTGTGCGATATACACCCGCAAGTCCCACGAAGAAGGTGTCAATGGCGGAGCAAGAAGGGACCACCGTGGCGGTGTAAGAAGGGACCGCTTGGCGGCTGCGGGCTTGTCCCCGTAGTCCATGGGCGGGCCCCGCGTGCGACGCGACGTGCCCTCAACAGGCCGACGCGGCGGCGCGCGCGGGAGGGACCTGTGGGCCCATGGGGTCAAGCGTGGGTTGGGTGGTCGGTTCAGTTCGCCGTCGGGGTTTGACGCCTGCGGCTCTGGTTGAGCCTGTAGCTCTCGCCATTCATCTCGAGGATGTTGACGTGGTGGGTGCGGCGGTCGAGGAGAGCGCCGGTAAGCCGCTCGGAGCCGAACACCTCGGTCCATTCGTCGAACGGCAGATTGGTGGTGACCAGGGTCGAGCCGCGCTCGTAGCGCTGGCTGAACACCTCGAACAGGAGCTCGGCACCGGTCTTGGACAGCGGCACGAAGCCGAGTTCGTCGACGATCAGAAGCTTGTAGGTGGCGAGCTTCTTCTGGAACCTCAGCAGCTGCTTGTCATCGCGGGCCTCGATGAGCTCGTGGACCAGCGCGGCGGTGATGAAGCCGACCGAGAGGCCCTTCTGGCAGGCCGCCAAGCCGAGACCGAGGGCGATGTGGGTCTTGCCGGTGCCGCTGTTGCCGAGCGCGATGAGGTTCTCGCGGCGCTCGATGTACGCGCAGCGGGCGAGCTCCAGGACCAACGTCTTGTTGAGCGAGGGGATGACCTTGAAATCGAAGCTATCGAGGCTCTTGATCACGGGGAAGCGCGCCGCCTTGATGCGCCGCTCGACCATGCGGCGCTCGCGGTCGATCAGCTCGAGCTCGGCCAGACGCAAGAGATAGCGAACGTGGTCGACGCCTTCAGAGGCGCACTGCCGGGCGATCTTGTCGTACTCCCTCAGGACCGTCGGCAGCTTCAGCCTCTTGAGGTGGTGGACGAGCAGCAGCCGTGGTGTGTCGGTCATGCGCCGAGCCCCGACAGCAGGCTCATGTACGACTTGGCAGACGTCGTCGCGACCCGGGCGCGCGGCAGGTACGGATAGACCTCGAGGTTGAGCCGGGGCGGCCGCCGCTCGATGCGGCACAGTACCAGGTGCTTCACCGCATCGAAGCCGATGGCGCCGAGCCTGAGCGCGTCGCCGACCGCACCCTCGACCTCCTCGAGCCGGAAGCTCTCCAGCAGACGGCGCACCTGGACGGACTCGCGCTTGCCCGCCTTGCCCATGCGGGCTTCGAGCAGGCGTCGCAGAGTGATGAAGGCCTCGGGCAGGTCCCAGCCCGCCAACGGCGCGGCCTGGTCGAGGGCGCCGATCTTCTGCTCGATCAAGGGTAGGTAATGCAGCGGGTCGAAGATCAGGTCCTCGCTGTCGTAGGACCGGCGGTGCCGGGCAATCACCTCCGCGCCGCAAGAGATAACGACCTCGTCGACGGAGCACCGGATCAGCACCTCGCGGTGGCCATAGGCCACGGGCACCGAGTAGTCGTTGCCCCGGCAGCGCACCAGCGACAGCGAGCTCACCCGTCCAGTGCGCTTGTCGCAGGCATCGTATGGTGCCGGGGGGAGAGGCAAGAAGGCTTCCCGGTCCCGTGCGAGGCGCTCGCCGATGGTCTCCTTGTGACCCCGCAGCCGCGCCGCCTGGCGCCGGCGGCACTGTCCCGCGAGAGCATCGTTCAGCGCCTCGAAGCTCTCGGCCCGCGGGACGGGGACCCGGAAGGTCCGCCGGATGAAGCCGACCAGTCCCTCGACCTTGCCTTTGTCGTTGCCCTTGCCCGGCCGGCCGAACCTGTCCTCGAACAGATAGGGGGATTGAAGGTCCGTGAAGACGCGCGTTCGCTGCCGCTTGCCATCGCCCAGTATCCGGGCGACTGCCAGCTTGGTGTTGTCGTACAGGATGGATCGGGGGACGCCGCCGAAGAACGCAACCGCCGCGTTGTGGCCAGCGCAGAACGCCTCGGTCGTCTCCGCCGGGTAGGCCTTCACGAAGCAGGCATCACTGTGGGGAAGATCGAAGGCAAGGAAGTGGACCTTGCACGCCACGCCGCCGATCACCGCCATCGCCTCGCCGAAGTCCGCCTGGGCGGGGCCGGGGGAATGGACGAGCGGCACGAACATCTCGCGCGACCGAAGCCGCCGCTCACGGACATAGTCCTTCACGATGGTGTAGCCGCCCGTAAAGCCGTACTCGTCCCGGAGACGGTCGAAGATCCGCTTCGCCGTGGGCCGTTGCTTGTGGTGGCTGGTCCGATCGTCTTCCAGAATCCGATCGATGATCCCCGTGAACGGACCCCGCTTCGGCCGCCGTGGCGGCTTGCCGCGGCGAGACCCCGGCGGCACCGAGAACGACAGCATCTTGCGGACCGTCTTGCGGTCCAGCCCGAACACCCGCGAGGCCTCGCGGGTGCTCATTCCCTCGACACGACACGCCCGCCGAACCCGCGCGTACAAATCCACCCGATACATCCCCCCGCCTTCCAGTCAGAGCAACCCTGACAGAAGGCTATAGACGGTCCCATTTTGGTCCGCCACAGCCGGATCAACCGGCCGCTTCAGTGGGGGATTATTGCGCCGCCGTTCTCAGACATGGCTGCTATTCCAAAATTCGCCTGTGTATGCCTACAATATACCCGTGTATGTGAGCGATTAGAGGTCGAAGAGACTTAAAGACAAAAAAAATCACCGCATCACATCGTCGAAACTGGGAGGTAAAAATGAAGAAAATTTATGCCTTTACAATCGCCGCATTCGTTGCCGGCTTCGCGTGGCAGCTCGTCGCGTCACCGGCAAAAGCCGCCGACGAACTCAATTTTCTGGCATGGTGCGACCATGTCGACTCGAGGCTGATACAGCCCTTCGAAGAGCGCCACGACGTTAAAGTCAACGTCAAGGGCTTCGACACCATGGGCAATGCCATCGCCATTCTCGAGCAGTCGCAGCCCGGTGACTGGGATGTCTTTACGTCCGAGATCTGGGAGCTCGAGTGGCTCGCTCGGGAGGGCAATTTTGCCGAGCTCGACCCGGGTGACTTCAACTGGGATGACTTCTTGGAGCACGAGCACGAGCGCCACTTTGTCGACGGCAAACTTTATGGCGTACCGGGAAAATGGGGTTTCCTTGCGCTCGCCTACAACGACGATAAAGTCGACGCTGCCGACCTGCAAAATTACAGCGGCCTTTGGAATCCCAAATACGCCGGTCGTGTCATCATCTACGACTACTACACCTACACGATGTCCGTGATCGCCGTCGGGATGGGTTTCGATCCCGCAACCATGACCGTCGACGATGTAGGAAAGGTGAGGGATGAAATTATCAAGCTGAAAGAGGCGGGAGCGCCGGTTGCCGACACTGTCGGAAGTATAAACATGCTCTCGAGTGGTGAAGGGGACATCCTGATCGCCGGCGGTGACTGGGCGGTGGGATTTTTGCGCTCTGAGTTTCCGAATCTCAAATATATCGTGCCCGAGGAAGGCGCCGTCTACTGGTCGACGACGTTCAACATTTTCGCGGGTTCGGAGAACAAGGATCTGGCGCTCAAATTCATCCACTACATGCTCGAGCCCGAAGCCCAGGCTCTGCTCGCCACGGCCGACTGCTATTGGGGCACGCCGATCAGCAAAAGCGCGGCGCTGAGCGATGATGAGAAGGAGTTTTTCGGTTGGGACATGGTGGAGCAAAACCTTAAGAACCGCGCTACGCCGGTGATTTCAAGTGAACGTCCCGACATCGACCAGGCCATGATCGAAGCTTGGGAAGAAGTCCTCGCGCATTAACCCGGACAAAGCTGCGTGTCACTGAAGGCAGCCAAAACACGCCCAGCCCCATCGGCCACGAATCGATGGGGCTGGGTTTTTCTTGCGCCCGGGGTGCTGTGGGTCGTCCTTTTCTTCATCGCGCCGATCATCTTTATGGTGATCTACAGCTTCTATCAGCGCGTTGGCGGCAAAACCATCGAGGAATTCACCACAGCCAACTACGACAAGTTCTTTTCGAGACCACCCCTTATCGGATCGCTCGTCAACTCACTCGAGATGACCGCAACCGTCATCGCCGTCAGCGTCCTTATCGCCTATCCTCTTGCTTATATCCTGGCCTACAAGATTCCACGGCGTTGGCAGCGCACGGCTCTGCTCCTCGCCATCATCCCGTTTTGGACCTCTTACCTCGTCCGCACCTATAGCTGGCTGCTCATCCTTTCGGCGGATGGCATCGTCAATATCACTCTCCTTTGGCTGGGACTCGTCGATGAACCTCTCCAGCTGGCGAACAACCGGGGGGCGGTCATCGTCGGCTTCACGCATTTTTTCGTCATGCTTTTGACGCTGACGATTTTCGCCAACCTCGTCCAGATCAACCCCTCATACCGTCCTGCGGCTGCGGATCTCGGGGCATCTCCGATCCAAACGTTCTTGCGAATCACCCTGCCTCTGAGCATACCCGGAATCGCAATCGGCGCATTCCTCACATTCGTGCTCGCGATCGGCGACTACGTGACGCCACAGATGCTCGGTGGTGGACGGGAGCTGCTGTTGCCCCAGGCGATTGTTCTCCGGATCGTGCGCTTGGCGGATTTCCCCATGGCCTCGGCCTTGAGCATGATGTTGATGTTGGCGATTACATTCTTCTTCATCGTGTTTGCCCGGCGCCTCAGAATGGACAGGGTGTAAACGATGCGTCGATTGCGCCAGGTGCCGATCGCCGCCTACGTGCTTGCCTGCTACGCGTTCATCTTCCTGCCCGTGGCCGTACTGATCCTGTTCTCGTTCACGGACAGGCGTTTGGCGTTGCCACCGATCGAACGGTTTTCGCTCCGGTGGTATGAAGCGGTCTTCTCCGATTCTCGCATGCTCGACGCGCTCGGCAACTCAGTCGTCGTAGCCCTCCTATCGGCACTCGTTGCGACGCTTCTGGGGTTGCTCGGTGCTTATGCCCTGGCCCGCCACGACATCCGATTCAAGAGCTTCTTTCAATGGCTCTACATGGCTCCCATCACCGTATCCTATCTGATTATTGCTTTCGGCCTCCTCGTGATGCTGCGCAATCTGGAGGTGCCAAAGTCGCTGCTCATCGTGGTGATTGGGCATGTCGTGATCAATCTGCCGCTAGCCTTCGGCATCATCTACTCACAACTCGGCGCGCATCAGGCGAATATCGAGCGCGCGGCACGCGACCTCGGCGGCCGCGAATGGCAGGTGATCCTGTACGTCACGATTCCCATGATCTGGCCCGCCATTTTCGCGGCATACTTTCTCTCCGCTACCTTGTCCTGGGATGAATTTATCATTGCGTTACTGCTCAGCAAATCCGACGTCACTCTGCCGGTTGAATTATGGAATATGATGCGCTCCGGCATGAACCCGCGCGCTAATGCGATTGGCTCGCTTGTATTCGTTATCTCGATCGGCGTTCTCTTGATCGCCGAGGCGGTCTTTTTCGGACGAACAAGGCGAAGCAAGGCGAGCGCGCGGCGTGCCTCGGGCGACTAAACGAAGACGGCCTCCCGTGTCTTAGAGGGCCGGCTCGCCAATGAATTCGCTGGAAGATGCGCCGCAGATTCAAGCCTGGGATCGGGTTTATAACGCCGTGAGGCCGCCGTCGGCGGCGACGACGGCGCCGGTCATGTTCGATGCTTCGTCGGATGCGAGAAAGCGGATGACGTTGGCGATCTCGACCGGCGTGCCGAACCGCTTGAGCATCGTCCGCTCGATTTCCGCCTGGCGCTGCGCGTCGCCATCCTCCGCTGCCGCGAATTCACTCTCGAGCATCGGCGTCGCGGTCGGTCCCGGGCAAACGGCATTCACGCGAATACCATCCGCCGCATGATCCGCGGCCATGGCCCGGGTCAACTGGACGACGCCACCCTTGGATGCGCAATAGGCCGCGAGCTGCGGCCCGCCGATCAGGGCGAACTCGGAACCCACATTGACGATGGCGCCGCCGTCTTGCTCGCGCATCACCGGGATAACGGTGCGGCTGCAGAGGAAGACGCTTTTGAGGTTGACGTCAAGGAGGCGGTCCCAATCCGCTTCGCTCGTCTCATCGACCCGGCCGAAGACCACGGTGGCAGCATTATTCACAAGGGCGTCGATCTGCCCGAAGACCGACAGGGTGCGCTCGACCATCGCGTCGACATCCCCTGCCTGGCTCACGTCCGCTTCGACGGACAGGGCATCGCCGCCATCCTCCCGGATGGCTCGGACCAGCCCGGAACAATCGGCGATGTCGATCATCGCCAGTTTGGCGCCGGCATCGATGAACTGCCGCGAGGCGGCCAGCCCAATGCCCGATCCGGCGCCGGTGACGATCACGACCTTGCCCTTCATCACGACCCCGCCCTACCTCTTATCCAGGGTCGGATTCATTTCTGTAGTGATACGTCCGCTCGAGCATCTTCACGGACCATTCCACGGCCTGCATCGGCGGATACTTTGGCA
The DNA here is from genome assembly GCA_965198325.1 of Alphaproteobacteria bacterium. Taxonomy (GTDB): domain Bacteria; phylum Pseudomonadota; class Alphaproteobacteria; order UBA828; family JAPUJA01; genus CBDAPE01. Next base: position 595,675 of record CBDAPE010000019.1, read on the forward strand.
GATTTGTCTCATCATGGCAGTTGGCGAGGCAGCGAATGGTCGTGTCGTGATTAACCGAGCAGAAGCAGGAGAACGAGTAGCGATCGTCGCCCGACATATTCTTCACGCGATGGATCGTCGACGCGTACATATCGTTCGTCCATCGTGCCATAAGGTCACCGATGTTGACGACGAAGGTGCCGGGGATCGGAGGCGCCAAGATCCAGTCACCCGCCGAATTCACGACCTCGAGCCCGGGTACATTTTGCTTCAGAATCGTGAAGCACTCATAATCGCTGTGGGCGGCAACGCCCCAGCACTCTTCGTCATCGGGTCTCGGATCGGGCGGATAATGCATACAAAGGAGCTGCGTCATCGGTTTCTCGATCTTTCCCTCGAAGAAGGCTTCCGGAAGACCCAGCGCCAGCGCAAAGGCCCGATAGAGTGTACGGCTCAATCCGAGGATCGCCTCGTAATACGCGTAGATGTCCTCACGGAATCCGGGCAGAGCTTGGGGCCACTGATTGGGGCCATACATCTTGACCCCCCCGAGGTAGTCCGGATCATCCGCCGGTGTTTCGAGCATGATCTCGAATGTCTCGTGAACGTCCGCCAGCACCTTGGCGTCAGACTGGGCGTCGCCCATGGCGACGTAGCCGCGGCCGAACCGGTCCACATTCTTGAAATGAACCTTCATCTTCTCCGCCTTCGGGAGCGCGAAAAAACGTTTGGATTGGGCATAGACGCGGTCGACCAGTGCCTGGGAGACACCATGATTCGCGATATAGAAGAAGCCGATGTTGCGGCAGGCATGGTCGATGGCTTTAATCACCTCGGTCGTCGCCTGCCGGTCGGTGGTGAACAGAGGAGCGATATCGATGACCGGGATGGCGTTGAGCGGAACCCTCTTTGCGGCTGCGTAGGTAACATCGCGCGAATCAACCCTTTCAGCGCCTTTTTTCATTTTCCACCTCCTACCAGCGCGGTCGAACGCCCTCCCGATTCTTTCAGGGGCGATGTCCTCAAGGCTTCAATCCGATCATCATATTACTCTATCAGCGTGCATTGCCTAACAGGTACCGCATTCATGATCAACGGCGGTTCCACGGTGAACTAGAGGCACGGCTGTGATAACAATTCCAGACGGGTTTACGAAGCGAAAGAGAATTCTTCAAAGTGCCCTGCGATGGAGAGGCCCTTGCGTGGACGCCTCCCAACCCCCTCTGGTCTCGACCCGCCGCACCGAAGCGCTTCGCACACGGTTGAGGAACAATGAGCGATGCAGAGCAGGGGATGACGAGCATAACATCGGATCACCCCTAATTTACAAGAGCGCCTCCAATATAGATAATCTCATTACTTAACCCGGTATTCATCAGCCATTTGCTGATCTCTTCCGCGCGGCTGTGGGGTAGCACGACAGAATTGACGGCCTCAAAGCCCTCGAGGCGCAACCTCCCCTAGCTGCGGTTGGCGAGCATTTGTTCGTAGCGGTGGCTGACGATTTCGATGACGTTGCCGTATGGGTCCTCGCAATAACAAAACTTGATGTCTTCGTCGGGGTACAATTCCCACACCTCGGAGCGCTTGAGGCCGCCGTTATCGACGATCTCCTGGACTTTGGCCTCGACATCGGGATGGGTAATGGCAATATGGAAAAAGCCGTTTTTCCAATATTCCATGGTGTCTTCGCGCCGTTCTGGCTTGGGATCCAGAAACTCAAAGAGCTCAAAGCCGGTGCCGTCGCCGGTTACCATATGGGCGATTTTCTCGGCGCCGAATTTTTCACCGCAAATATCGACCTCAATATTGCCATCGTAAGATCCGTCGTTCCTGACAGTAACGGGCGCGGCGATAAGAACGAAACCAAACACTTTTGAATACCATTCGATCGCCGCATCGATATCGGGGACGGATACGCCCACGTGACTGAAATAATGCGCCATTGTTTTTTCCATTATTCTCTCCCCGGGAATGAACTGCTTCTTGAATTTGTCGTTGGTCTCGCCATTTTTTCCTCTCGCAAATCAATCATCGAAATCCGCCCAAGCAGACCCAGCACTAAAGAGAAGCGTTCCGACGACAGCGAGTGTGGTGGCCCCGCGGTGCATGGTTAATTCTAACGCCAATCGGGATGCTGTGTCGCGCTAATGTCCTGCTGTAAAGCCCCAAATGTCTGTACCATTTCCTGATAGAGTTTCGGGCACCGGTGGTCGCATGTTCTGAGACTGATGTGGGCGGATGTGATTGTGCTGTTTCAGCCAGATTTCGATCCGCGCGCTTGAGGCGGCCACGGAACAAGGGAAAACATTATGACCATCCATATTAAAAGCGCCAAAATCATCGCCATGGATTCCGCCCACGGCAGCGAGACGTTTAACGGCGACATCGTGATCGAGGGTCAGCGCATCGTGGCGATGGGCGCGGCGCTGCCGGAGGCGGATGCCGATATCGTCATCGACGGGCACGACAAACTGGTGACGCCGGGCTTCGTCAACGCGCATTTCCACTCCCCCGAGGCGCTGCTTCGCGGACGCTACGAAAACCTGCCGATGGAAATATTAATGATGCTGGCCTATTTCCTCGTCGGCGACGGACAGCTCGCGCCGCGCGCGCTTTATCTGCGGACCATGCTGGTCGCCATGGACGCACTCCGGAACGGCGTCACCTTCCTCGCCGACGATATTTTGGAGTCGCCGCTGCAAAGCATGGAGACGCTCGGCTGTATCTTTCAGGCTTACGATGATGTCGGCATCCGCGCCAATATCTCGGGATGTGTCATCGATCGGCCGATCGCCGACACCATCCCTTATTTCAGCGAGCTCCTGCCCGACGATTTGTTGCAACAGGTAAACGCCAACAATCCGCCGACGGTCGATGACTATGTCGCCTTTGCCGAAGAGGCGTTCTCGCGTTATCACGGGCAGGCCGACGGGCGGCTCCGCTTCATGGTGGCGCCCTCGGCGCCGCAGCGCTGTACGGTCGAGCTGATGCAAGCGGCGGACGAAATGGCGCGGGCAAACCGCACCTGCTTCCACACCCATATTCTCGAAACCAAGGTGCAGGCGGTGGCGGGCCAGGAGTTTTACGGCAAGACCATGGTGCAATATATGCACTATCTCGGGCTCCTCAATCGGGGCACCACAATTGCCCATGGTTTGTGGACCACGGACGCGGATATCGCGCTCCTGGGCGAAGCCAAATGCTCGGTGGTGCACAATTCGCTCTCCAACATGAAACTGAGATCCGGCGTCGCGCCGATCCGCAAGATGATCGACGCCGGCGTCAATGTGGCGATCGGAACCGATGGAATATCGACCAGCGACACGCCGCGCATGTTCGATGCCATGCGCGCCGCGGCATACATGCATGGCGTGACCACGGGCGACTATGATGCCTGGCTGAGTTCCCATGAAGCGATGCATGCGGCGACCATGGGCGGCGCTTATAGCGCGCTGCTGGAAGACGATATCGGTTCGCTCGAGGTCGGGAAAAAAGCCGATCTCGTAATTATGGATTTGCGCAACGCCAATTTCGTACCGCTTAACGATGCGCGCAAACATTTGGTTTATTGCGAGAACGGCTCGTCGGTGGAAACGGTGATCATCGACGGCGAAATCGTGCTGCGTGACGGTTTGCTGACCAAGGTCGATGAGGACGCGCTGCTCGACGAATTCCGCGCCCTGGTGCCGGAACTGCTTGCCAAGCACGCGCTGCAGGAAGAACGGAACCGGGTCTTCATTCCCTATTTTCAGGAAGTTTACAAGCGCTGCGCCGCCGTGGATTTGGGTATTAACCGCTATGGCGGCGCCGACATGCCGTCTTGGCCGTAGAACCGGCCACGGGGCGGTGCAATGGTGTAGCAGCTTGGCTGGCTTTGTCAGAGCATTTTGGGGAGCGTGGTATGAGCCCTCAGCGTAAAAGGACATCCATCGTCAGCGACGGTCTCATATTACTTTTGCAGCGCGGTGTGGAGCAGACAACTGCCGCACCGATTCCACGTTTCCAATTTTTAAGCCCGCTGCCAGGGGGCCAAGCGGACTAGATTTTGGCATGCTGTTTTGGGCCTTTCGTGACCCTAAGAAGATCTTTTGGCTGGTTCGCCACTCAAATCAGTTCCGGGTTTTCTCTGTCCCAGCACTCTTTGAACACGGCCATCCCCTCTTCGCCGAGAAACCGTTCGTGAGGTTGCTCGCGGAAGCTCGCCGGCGTCGCGCGCTTTAACCGTTGGGCAGTAGGCGCCAGTTCCTTCCGCTACCTTCACCCTGCTAAGCGCAATCGCGCGACCCAAATAGGTTTTCTTGTTCACCGTCTCTCGAACGCCGACTTGGAGTGTCCCGGACAGTTCTTCCTGTTAAGTCGAAACGGTCGCGCTAAGGGCGGGTTTGCGGGATTTTCGCAATTCCTCCGTGGCGACCACGTCCACTGTTGAATCACCTGCGATGACAACACCGTAAATTTGCTTGGCCACTCCGATCGAGATATAGCCGTCGCGAACGTCCTCAAGCACCCGTTGCGGATCTCGCTCGAACGAGTTGCCATACCCGCCGCCGCACGGCCCCGTCACGATGGTGCGGTCCCCGGCTTTCGCGGCCAGGTACGGAACTTTGGACGGTAGATCCATGCTATCGCCATTTTTGCGCTGGAGCGTAATTGACGAAGTGAGTCCGTCCGTTCCGCCATCGAATCCCCAGGGCTGAAAATTTTGACCCTCGCCCTCGATGGAAAATCCGCCGTCTTCCAGCCATTCCGTCTCACGGATGGCGCCAATTCCGCCGCGCCACTTCCCTTGCGCGTGCCCATCATCCCTGAGTTCATAGCGGTGAATCCGAAGCGGCATATGGGATTCGGTGTCCTCTATGGGGTTGTTGCGTGTGTTGGTGAACAATATGTCAACGGCGTCAATTCCGTCTTTCCGATATCGGCCGCCATACGCACCTTCGTAAATCTCCATGTGAACCCAGTGACTGTCGCCGCGAATGCCACTGAAAGCGATAACATTCAAATTGCCCACGCCGGCGCTGACTTGCTCAGGTACCACCTGGGCAAGCGCTTTCATGATGGTGTTGGCGCATTCGATGGCGGGACAGGCGCGGGCAATCGTTGGCGCCGGAAAGATCGGGTTCACTAGCGTTCCCTCAGGTGCCACAATTTTAATCGGGCGCGTGAGGCCGCTGTTCTGGGGAATGCGTCCGTGGATTGCCGAATCGAGAAGGATTGAACGCAGCGTCGTCCAAATGGCGCAGTCCACCGTGCCGTGCAACGGCATATTGATTGGGCGATCATCCACTTGACGTGCGGTGCCGGTAAAATCCACCGAGAGCTCACTGCCATCAATCGTGAGCGTAACCTCAATTGGCAGCTCGCGGCGCGCAGGATCCTCGCTATCAAGGAAGCCGTCGATGTGACTTTTTGCGCTATAAATTCCGTCGGGCAGTTTTTGGATTGCCGCCCGCATCATCCGTTCCGAATAATCCATTAATTCCGCCGCAGCAGCCTGGACCAAATCCAGGCCATAGCGCTCGATCAGTCCGAGATACGCGTCGCCACCAATCCGGCACGCCGCGATCTGCGCCTCCATATCTCCCAGGACGAGATCGGGTGCGCGAATGTTGTCGCCTAGCATCGTCCAGAGGGCGTTGTTTCTGACGCCACGATCGTAGACTTTGAGTCCTTTTAACTGCAGGCCCTCGGCATACGCATCGACCGCGTCAACAATGCCGGCACTGCCCGGCGTATGGGCGCCGATATCGACATGATGTGCCGCCGTGGCCGAGAAGCCGACCAACCTGTCGCGGTGGAACACGGGCACGCAGAACGCCACGTCCGGCACATGTGATGCGCCGGCATATGCATCGTTGTGAATATATACGTCGCCGGGGCAGATCTCCTCGCCTCTTGACGCCAAGGCGCGGCGAATGCCATCGATATAACCTGGCAATGGGCCGGATTGCAGTGGCGTGCTTTGAGGAGTTTCCGCGACTTGGCGTCCCTGGCTGTCTATGATAGCGGCGCCAAAGTCTTCCGATTCGCGGATCAAGCTCGAATGAGACATCCGCATCAGCTTGAAACCCATCTCTACGGCAACATTCTCCAACGCGCCTTGAATGACCCGTGCCGTAATTCGATCTATGTGCACAGCCGGTTCCGTGACGGATCCGAGTGAAGTTTCATCGGTCGACATCGATAAGCCATTGTTTCTGATGACTATATTGCCGCTGCGCTCAGTCGACGCCGACCAGCCGGGCGGCACAACTATAGTTGTATCCCGTTGCAAGATCACCGCCGGCCCGGGAATTGCGGCGTCGACGGGGAGATCGGCGCGTCTGTAATGGGCCGTCTCGAAGGTTTGAAGCTTGTCATCGACGCGGAATAGACAAGCGCCCGACTTTACTCTCGCTATTTCGAGCGAAGCGCCAAACTCGGGCGACGGGCGGCCAATGCTTGGCGCTTCCCCGACGCCTGTCACACGGATGTTGACGATCTCTATCAGGCTGTTCGGAAAATGGTGGCCGTACTCCGATTTATGCATTTGGTGAAACGCCTGCCAAACGTCGTCAAGCGCCTGCTCGTTGAAATGGCCATCCGGAATCTCTGCCCGAAGTTCATAACCCTGTCCGACATACCGTAGATCCCCCGATCGTGCCAGACGCACTTGGTCGCGCGCCACGCCTTCCTGCGCATATTGCTGTAACAGCATGCGCTCTAGATGTTCAAAATCAGCGCGTAGCCTGTCTAAGTCCGTCGTGCCCTGGACCTGAAACTCGGTCTTAAACTGCTCGTACTTCAGGTCCGTGGTGAGTAGCCCGGTGGCAGACGTAATGCCCGGGTGCGGCGGAATGATGACCTCGGGTATTTCGAGCATTGCCGCCACTTCGGCGCCGTGCAGCGGACCGGCGCCGCCAAACGCGACGAGCGAAAACTCGCGGGGATCAAGGCCCCTCTGTATGGTGCGGGCGCGAATAGCGTTGGCCATATTGCTGTTGACAATGGTCAGAACACCTTCGGCGGCCTCGCGCGTTTCAACCTCAAGAGTATGCGCAAGTTCGTCGATAACGTCGTATGCGGCCGATTCGTCGAGCAACATCGCGCCACCCAGGAAGTTGTCCTTGTCCAGCCGGCCGAGTACCAGGTTGGCGTCGGTCACGGTTGGCTTGTCCCCCGCCTTTCCGTATGCCGCAGGGCCGGGTTGGGAGCCGGCACTCTGAGGGCCGACTTGAAAAGCGCCGCCTTCGTCGACATACGCGATGCTGCCACCGCCCGCGCCGATCGTGCTGATGTCGATCATGGAAACCAACACTGGTTGGCCGCCGATCCACGTGTCGCGCGACATCGCCTGGCTGTGCTGACCGTCGACGACGATACCAATGTCGGCACTTGTACCGCCGACGTCGAAGGTGATCAGCCGGTCGCGGCCCGAATTCGCACCGGCCCATGCACCGCCAAGAACGCCTGCCGCGGGACCGGACAACAACGACATGACCGGTTTCTCTGCCACGGTGGCGGCGGTAACGACGCCTCCGTGCGAAGCCATGATGTGTAAATCCGCACGAATTCTAACGTTTTCGAGGCTATCGCTCAGGTTCGATACATAGTTGCGGACCTTGGGTCCGACGAAGGCATTGAGCGCCGCCGTCGTGAAGCGTTCGAATTCACGAAACTGCGGTGCGACCTCCGACGATGTCGTCACAAAGCAGTCAGGAATTTCTTCGAGTAGGATCTGCTTGGCGCGATCCTCGTGACACGAATTCAGGTACGAAAACAGGAAGCAAACGGCGACAGATTTGACTCCGTCATCTTTCAGGACGCGAGCCGCATGCCGGACGTCCTCTTCGTCCAGCGCAAGGAGTATATCGCCGCGCGGCGGCACCAGCCGTTCGCGAACTGGCAGCCGATGTTGCCGTCGTACCAACGGTCGATCCTGCCACGGGATTTCAAGCTGTATCGAATAATTCTCGGGGCGCCAATGCCGGCCGATGTGAAGAATGTCGCGGAAGCCCTCGGTGGTGATCATGCCAGTTCGCGCGCCGTCATGCTCCAGGACTGCATTCGTGGCGACCGTCGTACCGTGAAACACATGGTCGATTGCGGACGGGTCGATCTCGTTGCGCGCACATAGATCCGTTAGACCATCGATCACGCCGATAGATGGATCCTCGGCCGTTGTGGGCACTTTGTGAATCAGCGTTCGGTTGCTCTCGGTGTCCGTGCACACCAAGTCCGTAAAGGTGCCGCCGACGTCAATTCCAATTAGGTACATCCAGTCCAAACCCTGCCGAGGAATTTCCAAAGTTATCTGCGATCTGGCATCATTCATAGCTATACATTACGGTATGCGTTGATCAATGATCAGCGCCGCCCACCCGGGTGCGCTGTTTGCCGCGGCACTGCAATCGCCGGTGGGACCCAATTTATTTGGATAGAAATTTCGTAGTGAGTGACGTTTCTCAGGTCGTAGAGAGCGCTGAGTTTTTTTAGCGCACCCGAAATCGCGCATTCAAAATCACCGCCTTGTGGAGCAGCGTTCCTATGTCCGAAAGCGGTCGGCTTTTTTAACAAACTTTGGGGCGGAACGGCGCTTCCGGAAAGCGTCGATGACCTTATAAGATTGACATTCACCGAGAAGGAATGTTGCGCCATGAACATAGCCAATGAGATGCGACTATCACTTGTCCAAATGAACAGTGGCCCGGATCGCGATGCGAATGTCGAGAAAGCCAGCGAATACATCGATCAGGCTGTCGAAAATCATCGAGCTCAACTTGTGGTAATACCGGAGTTTTTTAATCATCCCTTCGTGTTCACCGAGCGCAACCAGGCTCACTTTAGCTGGGCCGAACCACAATCGGGCTACAGCATATCGCGCATGCGAAAGAAGGCGCGGGAACACAAAATCCATCTGATTGCGACGCTCTTCGAGGAAGAGAGCGCAGGCATTTATTATGACACCGCCTTCGTGATAGGTCCGGATGGCGAGATCATCGGAAAATATCGCAAGGTCATGCCGGGCCTCTATCTAAGTCTGGAGCGGGTGTATTTTCGATTTGGCTCTCATTTCCGCGTATTCAAGATCGGCGATTGGAAGGTCGGAATTATCATTTGTTACGACACGTTTTTTCCCGAGCATGCGCGCTGTTCGGCCGTCAATGGCGCGGAGTTGATTATCGTTCCGTTCGCGGCACCCAAGATTGGTCCATGGCAGGAAATGATGATGACCCGTGCCTGGGAGAACGCGGTTTACTTTGCGCCATGCAATAAAGTCGGCCCCGAAGGCGACTGGCAGTTTGGCGGTATCAGCATGATCATCGATCCGGAAGGCAAGGTCCTGTCGGAAGCGGGCGAAGAAAATGACGAGATCATCAATGCGACGCTGGACCGAAGTCTCGTCTTCGAAACCCGGCAAAAGAAGCCGTTTTTTCGTGACCGCCGCCCCGATCTCTACGCGCCATTGTGCCGAGGGAGCGAAGACATCTCTCCCGTCGAATAGCAAGAGCATGAGCGGGTAATTGGTCCGGAGGGTTCTGTCAGACCAAATCGGCTTGATACCGGCGTGGCAACGCATAGCCTCGGTGGATGAATAATCCTTTCCGCTATTTCAACAGCTCGCCCGAGGTAATCCGCTTTACGGTGATGATGTATGTCCGATACCCGCTTTCGCTGCGCCAGGTCGAGGATCTGCTGTTCGAGCGTGACATCAACATCTGCCACGAGACGATGCGGTTCTGGTGGAACCGATTCGGTCCGATTTTTGCCGCGGAGATCCGAAAACGCCGCGTTCAAAACCATTCATATTCACAGTGGCGTTGGCATCTGGACGAAGTGTTCGTGCGGATTAACGGCGAGACTCACTATCTCTGGCGTGTCGTCGATCATGATGGCGAGGGGCTCGAGGTCTTTGCTACGAAACGCCGGGATCGCCGGGCTGCGCTCACGTTTCTGAAGCGCGCGATGATAAGATACGGCCGGCCTCAGGTGATCGTCACAGACCGACTTCGGTCGTATCGGGCAGCAATGAACGTAATCGGTAATGCCGCTGACCTAACCTGTGGTCGTTGGCTCAACAACCGGGCCAAAAATTCACATCAACCATTCTGAAGACGGGGAGGTGCGATGGCGAGGTTCAGGGATATCAAAACCTTGCAGAAATTCGCTGCCGTTCACGCCCCGATCCACGATCACTTCAATCTCGACCGCCACCTGAATTCCCGCGATGCCTTCAAGAAGAACCGCGCCGCTGCACTGGCCGAGTGGCGTCAATTGGCGGCATCATACTCACGTGATATTCATCGATACTAAAATACATTCCGTTCGCCGCCATTTTACTCTCCTTGGGATAGAGATTTAATCGTGACCGTGTCTATCGACCGACCGATCCGAGTTTGTCGGTAGTTGCGCCAGTGGCGCTCACCCTGCTTGCATTTGGAACGATTTGCAAGTCGTTCGAACCGACGAAAATCTGACCTGCTCTCCTTAACCGGATCGGGTTAAGGAGGGCAGGTCACGGGGGTGATTGTGTTGCATCGATGTTGCACGGAATCCCCAGCAATGAGTGTCAACACTAGGAAGCCCACGGCTTTCAAGGGAAACACCCCGACCCAGCCCAGGTAAAATTTGAACCCGTCTCGGAGCAGGCTAAGATGTTGATTTTAAAATATTAATGATTGGTAGCGGGGGCAGGATTTGAACCTGTGACCTTCAGGTTATGAGACGGATCGCCGCGCACCGGGCGCGGGCCCGGCCGGTGCCGGCGAGCCCACGCCAGAGAATCGCCGCCATCGGCACGTAGACGAGGCTGGCGAGTAGCAGGCGGAACCGGTTGGACCATCACCTGTGGCAGGAGGTGCGATCGGCGAAGAGTTGCAACCGCTGTTCCTCTATGCGTTTCTCCATCTGGCCGCGCAGGCACCAGAGGCGCTCGTAAAGCGCCTGGCCATCGCCGACGAGGTTGGTGACCCCGAAGCGCGGGCCGGCGCCCTTGTCCGATTCCTTTCGAGCGACCGATTCAAAGACAAAAGGAAGCCCGTCGGGCCCTTTTTCGTGAGCTTTCCGCGCCAGGCCGGATCGCCCGAGTATCGGGCGACCCGTTTCCCCGAGACCGGCCGGGTTTTAAAAAACATCGAGAAACCACTGGACCTGACGCCGTAACAGAGCGTCACTGTGCTCGCGCGGCCACGAACCGGATTCCTTCGACCGCCGGCCCGGACCTGACCTCCAGACAGTCCGGGCTTCAGGCGGTGACAGCGCCTGCATCGGGCAGGCGCGCACAACGGAAGGAACCCGCCATGGCAAATTCAACCGAAACCCGAACGCCCTCTTCCCCTCGCAGCGGCGCCGAACCGGATCGATCGATCCGGCTTCCCGGCCGCAAACGCGGCGCCGCGATCGCGGAACCGGGCGCGGCGACAACCTGCCCGCCCGTCCGCCGCGCCCTGGAGCGAGGGCGTCCCTCATGACCGTTCTCTCCAGATCTCTCGATGTGGACGCCCAACTCCGGGCGCTGGAGTCCATGGACGGCGCGGGTCTGCGTGCCGAGTGGCGAAGGCTCTATCGCTCGACACCCCCGAAGCGGGTCTCCCGCGAGCTCTTGATCCTGGGCGTTGCCTGGAAGATCCAGGAGCGGGTTGTCCGTCGTCAGAATGAATGGGACGACCGAAGCGGTTTTCCAAGGGAGGTTCTGGCTCATCCTGGTTGATGTTATGCCGCCTGCTGGTGATGGGCCAAGCGGCGTTTACGGATGGTCAGGACTTTGATCTTTCTCCTTCTCTCGATGATGGCGTGGTTCCGACCGCAGTAGACGTCGGCTGGCGTTAGATTGCCGAGGCTTTCGTGGTAACGGCGGTGGTTGTAGTGCTCGACGAAGGTGCTGACGCCGGCCTCAAGATCGCCCGGCAGATAGTAGTTCTCCAGCAGGACGCGGTTCTTCAGGGTCTGATGCCAGCGTTCGATCTTGCCCTGGGTCTGGGGATGGTTTGGCGCGCCACGGACGTGATCCATGCCCTGCTCCTTGAGCTAGGCTGCAAGATCGCCGGCGATATAGGACGAGCCGTTGTCGCTGAGCAACCGGGGCTTGTGAACGACCTCGGCGCTGTCACAACCCGATGCTTCGAGGGCCAGCTTGAGCGTGTCGGTGACGTCGTCGGCCCGCATGGTGGTGCACAGCTTCCAGGCGATGATGTAGCGCGAGAAGTCGTCCAGGATCGTCGACAGATAGAACCAGCCCCAGCCGATCACCTTGAGGTAGGTGAAGTCAGTCTGCCATAGCTGGTTCGGGGCCGTGGTCTTGTCGCGGAACTCATCGGCAGCCTTGATGACGACGAAGGCCGGGCTGGTGATCAGGTCGTGGGCCTTGAGCAGGCGGTAGACGGACGCTTCCGAGACGAAGTAGCCCTTGGTGTCAGTGAACGTCACCGCCAGTTCCCGCGGCGACAGCTCCGGCTCATCGAGGGCCAGGTCCACGATCTGGCGGCGGACATCGTCGGGGATACGGTTCCAGACCCGGCCGGGACCACGGGTACGGTCTTCAAGGCCGGCTTCGCCGAAGGCCCGGTAACGATCGTACCACCTGTAGAATGTGGTCGCCGGAATGCCCAGCTTGTCCAGGATGCGCCGGACCGGCAGGTGGGAGCGTTCGACTAGCCGGATGATCTCCAGCTTCTCGGCGGCGGGGTACCTCATTCGTCGTCTCCCCCAGCCCCGGTCATGCTTTTTTTTAGCAGCCGGTTGTCCAGCACCTGTTCGGCCAGCGCCTCCTTGAGGTCGCGCATCTCTTTGCGCAGGTCCTTGACCTCACCCGAGGACGCCTGGCGTGCGGTATCGCCCGAAAGCCGTTTCTTGCCAGCCTCGAGGAACTCCTTCGACCAGCTGTAGTAAAGGCTCTCGGCGATCCCTTCCCGGCGGCACAGCTCAGCGATGCTGTCCTCGCCACGCAGGCCCGACAACACGATCCGGATCTTCTCTTCGGCCGAATACTGCTTGCGCGTCCGACGCCGGATATCCCGAACCGTCTGCTCAGCGGCGTCTCTCGAACTCATTGATTTCTGTCTCATCTTCGTTCCCTTCGGTCACTATGATGAGCCAGAAACACTCCCTTATGAAAACCCTTCAGTCTGTCCCATAGGCGCTGACGTTAGACAGACCTTCTCGTCTCGCACGCTGCGATCAAATGCGGCAACCGCACCGTCCAATTCCTGCTGAACTGACAATACCTCTTGTCGCGTTTCCCGCGAGCGCCTCTTCCAGTCCTGCTCACGTTCCCGGTGCTCTTGAACCATTGCCTGAGCAGGCACAATCATGTTCGCTAGCGTCTCTTCATCAATGCCGCCGGGGTTGAGAGCCTTGAGTCTGCGCCCAACTAATCCCTGCGTGTCATTGAAAGCTTTCTCAGCGGTTCGAACTCGGCCCGTAAGATCGCCGCGCTCGCGCAAGGTCCTGATGACAATTGCGAGCCTGGACACATCGGCGGGTTTACCGATTTCATTCAGCCGCTCCCTTAGTCCGCCGTGGGTTTCCTGAGACTCTCGCAGTACACGAGTATGGCTCGTGGCATCAGCCTCCAGTTCACCCCTTCTATTGAGGAGGGAACGCACCACACGGACCTTGGTGCGAGGCGGGATGCGCTCAATCAGCGCCGCCGAGCCGATCTCCTCCCACTCAAGCTCGGAGGCATTTACTCGCAGCTCTTCCTCGGCGGCATTAAGTTCCGCTTCACGCTTGGGTAAGTCTGCCTTCTCACCACGAATCTCAATCCGTCTCTCGTGAAGCTGGCCAACATCTTTGGCCCTCTGAACAAGGTTTGCGTCGAACGTTAGCCCTACCAGATTTTTCTCAGCGCGTTCCAGCTGTTCCTGAAGCGTTGCAATGCGTGTTGCCGCCCCCGTATCCCCGCGTTCAGCTTCTGCCACCATCATCGCCGCATCTTCCGGTAGTGCAATGACGTTCTCAAGCTTTCCAATCTCACTGTCAACTTCCTGTTTTCTGCGCACGTCGCGAAACACCCGGCGAATGCGGCTCAGGTGATTGCGCTCGGCGCTGATCTCCTTGATTGTCTTATCGACTTCCGCGTAGGCTTCTTCAGCCCTTTCAAAGGCGCGCTTCAGCTCTCGCCAATTGCTTGCAGTAAAGGTCTGCTCCCGCAATGTCCGTTGAGCCTCCGTGAGCTTGTCGGCAGCGACATAGAACTTGCGATGCTTGGCCCGCCGTGCACTCCACAGCTCCTCGGCCTCAGCGGAAAGCTCACCGAGGCGCTCACGCAACCCCGCTATGCCGGCCCCTGCGGAAAACAGCATCTGACCAACATCGTCCTTGGCTTCGAGGATTTCCTGTCCGCCGGCCTGAAGGCGGACGTGATCAAGGCTGAACATACGCTCGAAGAATGATCGATCCACACCGGCAAGGTAGGGTCTCAATACGCCCTCGCCACCGGCAATGGGTGAACCGTCCGTACCCAGCAAGGTGTCCTTGTTCCCTTTGCGCCGAAGCACCTCCAGCGATGAACTGCCGTTTTCAAGATCAGCGCCGATCCGCATGCTGCTGTAGTCATGCAGGAATTTGTAGGGCGAGTGCATTGGTATGCCGAAGAGCAGATCCTCGATCGCAGCCAGCGCCGTGGACTTACCGGCTTCATTCGGCCCAAAAACAACGTGAAAGTCAGATTTCTTGGCAGGCAGCTCAAAAGATCTGTCCGTGAAGTGACCATATCGTATCAGATCAAGTCGTCGTAGCCGCATGCTCAACCCTTCTGAGCGATCAGGCGCGCGGACAAATAAGGTGCGACATTGTTGATGAGCGCAACGTAATCACCTTCAACGGCTGCTCGCAGGACCTGATCCTCAACGTCCGCCCGCACCTCGTGGGGCAATCGCCGGACAAGCTCCCCGATATCGCCTGTAATCTGCGCAAGAAGTTCATCATCGCTTCCAGCATCCCGCAGCATCCGCTGTAACTCCCCAATGGCATCCTCTCGCTGCGCCAGGGTCTGCGGATCAACGACCGCCTCGGTGGCGATAACAATTTTCTCAACCCAGGCCACTTCATCACCAAGACCAAGCGCGCTGGCGCGAGCCTCGGCCAGTACTTGATCCTCAGAGGCGATGAGTTGCTCATGAACCTCAGTGCGGCCTCCGAACACGATGCGGCAAGCTAGCAATCGTCCGTCGGCCTCATTGGCAACGGCTGACTCCAGGGCTACCCGAACGCGGTCGGTGACATCGCCGATGCTTTCCGCGTCATTTAGCGGCACCGACAGCATGGCCCAGCGCACGACGTCGCATGGAACAAATTCGAGTTCGGCGATGTCGTTGTCTTCCACAGTGACTAGATAGGCACCCTTCGGCCCGGTTTCCCGTACATGGCGTCCCTGCAGGTTTCCCGGAAAGACGACGTGAGGCCTCTCACGCAGCACTGCCGCCTGATGAACATGACCCAGCGCCCAATAGTCGTACCCCTTGTTTACAAGGTCATTGAGCGAACAGGGTGCGTAATTGACATGACCACCCATGCCGCCAAGGCCGGTGTGCAGCACGCCGATATTGAACGCGCCGGACACCGGGGCCGGGTAGTCGAACGCGAGATTGTCAGTCACATCGCGCTGCAGGAAACTTTGGCCATGGAGCGCAACATTTAATTCTTCAAGGTCAAATGTCTCGGGTTTGCGCGCACCAAAAACCTGCACGTTGTCCGGCAGTTCAAGCCGCCTAGTTATTTGGCTTTCTGCGTCGTGATTTCCGTGTAGCACATAGACCGGAATGCCCACTTTGGTGAGTCGCCCCATCTGCCCGACGAAGAATAGCCCTGTCTTGTAGTCACGCCAGTCACCGTCGTAGAGGTCCCCAGCAATAATGAGAAAATCGACCTTCTCCTTGATTGCCAAACCGACGAGCTGGTCAAGGGCCTCTCTGGTGGCAGTGCGCACGCGCTCGGCCGCGTTACCCTCCTGCG
The DNA here is from genome assembly GCA_965198325.1 of Alphaproteobacteria bacterium. Lineage (GTDB taxonomy): Bacteria > Pseudomonadota > Alphaproteobacteria > UBA828 > JAPUJA01 > CBDAPE01. The sequence continues at coordinate 611,590 of CBDAPE010000019.1, forward strand.
CAGCCAGCCCCTTGAGAGGGCTGTCGAGGTGAATATCCGCAGCATGCAGGAAGTGAAAGGAAGTCATTACGAGCTATAGCCGAACCTTGGTGACGGGATGATGTGAGGGCGGCGTGTCTTGGCGAAGGTCCCGGTCGCCGGTTTCCACGAAGGACAGATACGCCATGTACGAAGATACGGTCGTTTCGTTCTCTCATCCAGACCAGATTTCCATCGTGTCGCGCACACGGGATCTGTCCGGTCCATGTACCAGATGATCTGTCCGGTTTTAGAAGGCTTCCAAGCCATGGAGGGTTTGGATGCGTCGGACGGAGCAGGCACAGGGGCTGAGATATTGATGAAGTTCGAAGAGGTGTACGGGCGCACCCGTCACGGTGTGCTGGGCCAAGCGGAGGCGGCGGAGATCCTCGGCGTCTCGGAGCGGACCTTCCGGCGCTGGCGCGAGCGCTATGAGGCCGACGGGGCGGAGGGCCTGTACGACCGCCGTCTTGGTCGGGTCTTGGCGCGCCGCGCGCCGGTGGACGAGGTGGCGCGGGTGCTGGGGGTGTGTCCGATTGTCTGTGTAAGTGACGCCGTGGGCGACATTGTTTCCGGCCTCAGCGCGCTGAGGCCGGAAAGCGATCCTCGAACAGGATCGCAAACTGCCCCATTGCGGCGGTCCATTCAATAGGCCGTTTCCAGCCGACACCGGCATTGCGGATCGCCAGGAACAACAGCTTGACCGCCGCCTCGTCGTTGGGGAAGCTACCGCGTGTCTTGATGATCTTGCGCAAAGATCGGTGCAGGCTCTCCAGCGCGTTGGTGGTGTAGATCATCTTGCGGATCGCCGGCGGGAACGCGAACATCGGCACCACCTGCTCCCAGGCGCGGCGCCAGCTGGGCGCGATCGCCGGATAGCGCTCGCCCCATTTGGCCTCGAACTCGTCGAGCTTGGCCGCCGCGGTCTCGGCGGTTTCGGCGCGGTAGATCGCCTTGATATCGGGCATGATCCTCTTTCGGTCCTTCCACGACACGAACGCCAGCGAACTGCGGATCAGATGCACGATGCAGGTCTGCACCGTGGTCTCGGGGAACACCGTTGTTATCGCCTCGGGGAAGCCCTTGAGGCCGTCGACCACGGCGATCAGGATGTCAGCGACGCCGCGGGTCTTGAGGTTCGTTCATCACCTTGAGCCAGAACTTGGCGCCTTCGGTCTGCTCGATCCACAGCCCCGAGAACCTCCTTCTCGCCTTCAGCGGTGAGGGCCAGTGCAACGTAGACTGCTTTGTTGCGCACCAGGCCTTCGTCGCGGATCTTGACCCGCAGCGCGTCAAAGAACACCACCGGATAGACCGCATCGAGCGGTCGGTTCTGCCATTCGCGGACCTCCTCGAGTACCGCGTCGGTGACCCGGCTGATCAGGTCCGGCGAAACCGCGACCCCGTAAAGCTCCTGCAGATGACCACGTATCTCGCGCACCGTCATGCCGCGGGCATACAGCGACACGATGCGATCGTCGAAGCCCTCGAGACGGCGTTCGCCCTTGGGCACGATCAGCGGGTCGAACGTGCCGGTGCGGTCGCGCGGCACGGCGATATCGATCTCGCCATCCTCGCTCAGCACCGTCTTGTCCGAGTAGCCGTTGCGGCTGTTACCCGTGCCGCGACCGGCCGGGTCACCCTTCTCGTAGCCCAGGTGATCGCTCAGCTCGGCGTCAAGCGCCCGCTCCAAGAGCACCGCCTTGAGCTGCTTGAACAGCCCGTCTTCGCCCAGAAGGTCATCCGGCTTCTCGTAATCGGCCAGAAGTTCGTCCAGAAGTTCAGGTCTGATAGTCCTCATCGTAGGTCCTCCCATACTAAATATTGGACCCACGGCACTCATTTACACAAGATATCTGACACTCTCGGTGCTGGCGCTGTTCGACACCCGCTACTGGGACTTCACCGCCAAGCACTTCCACGAGAAGCTGGTGGCGGAGCACGGCTGTGTCCACGACAGCATCCTCGGGATGGCGGGTACATCGTCGCCGAGCCCACGTCGTGGCCTGGTGTGGAGCTCCGACGTCCACCGGCGCCAACCGGCCGGTCTCGGTGGCGCGCTCAGGCACGCGAAACAGGCGCCGCCACCTGAAAATCTGATTGGCGTTCAGGTTGTAGCGCTGGGCCACCATCGGCACAGAGACCCCCGGCTCATGGGTCTCCGCAACGATCTGACGCTTCTGCGCCTTGCTCCACCGCCGGCGACGGCGGCCAACCTGCCCGCCGCCCTCAGTGACCGACTTCTCCTCAGCAACCGACATCAGCCAGGTGTCCACTTAGCCATAAGTGGACACCTGCGAAGTGCCACTCCCAGACCACCCCAGCCTGCCCAAACTCACCCCATCCGAACAGGCGGCCTACGCCGGAGGCTTACCGCGCGCCTGGCGAAGGCTTGGTGGTCGGGAGATGCCTGGAGGTGCCCGGAGTTCCCGCACAATCCGTTCCGAGGACATTCCGAATCCCATATCGGAAGATGCTTCCAGAAAATGGAAACGCCGCTAAGATGTTGTCTTAGCGGCGTTTTCTTTGGTTTCGGGGGCAGGATTTGAACCTACGACCTTCAGGTTATGAGGGTGAAATACATCGTTATGGCGACATCTTCCTGCCGGCGGCGTGGGATGATCGGAAGGCCCGACTCGGGATCGATTGACCACCCAGCCTGTTCCGGGCTGAACCCGGCCCGCGGCGGCCCGAAGGAGCGGCGGTCCCTTGCCCAGCGAACCGGCGGCGCAAGGATAGCCCGCCGTCGACACTGCAGTTTAGGTGCCGCCAAAAGTCCCGACAGAGACTTTCGCGCCAGGGGCCGGTGTTTTGTGTCACCGGGCCGGTCTCTGTTACCGGCAACCGGGGCAATTCAAGCGCCGAACGCCACGATCTCGAGACCCCGATCCTCCGGCCCGAAGCCAACCCTCGAAACCACCTGAATGTGCACCCGGAACGCCCTGTCTTGCCCGATGAAAGGCCCTTGTACGGGCCTCGCACACAGGGCTTTGATACTGCGCGCCCTTTGTTACCGGCATCGCCTGGATTCCCCTGGCGTAAACGGTCGATAAATCGCCGTTTCAGGGCCGTTTACCACCGCGGAGTGCAAGCTTCTGATGCCCTGTATTTACACACTGGCGGACTAATTTGTCACCGCCGTTCTCAGTCGTCGGCACCGAACCGGACTACGGAGCCTTAGTTTTTCTGTTTAGATCCTGGAACTGCGGCTTTACCTGCCATCTTTGGACTGGACTAGTTGCCGCAACAGAGCGTCACTGGCGGACATGCAGTGACGCTCTTCTTGCCTTCTCACCCAACAGGCCCGGGCCTCGCAATCGGAGACCGGGCCTGGGGTGGTGACAGCGCCGCGATGATTGCGGTGCGGAACCAAAGGAGGCCAACATGGCGACCAACCGACCCAAGCCGAACACGTCCAGGGCAGCCAGGCGGAAGCGCCCGACCAGGATCGATGCCGTGCTCAAGCTGCTGCACCGGGACAATGGCGCATCCATCGCCGAACTCCGGAAGGCGACCGGATGGCAGCCGCACAGCGTCCGAGCGGCACTGACCGGGCTCCGAAAGCAGAAGATCGAAATTGTCCGCTCGAAGGACGAGGCGGGGACGACCCGTTATGCCGTGAAGGGTGAATAGGATGACCGGGCTGGCATCGCAAATCACCGAGATACGGGAGATGGACCTGGCATCGCTTCGGCAGGCCTGGCGGCGTTGGTATCGAACGCCGCCACCACGCCGCCTCAGCCGCGATCTTCTCGTGCGGGGCATCGCCTACCGCATCCAGGAAGATGCCCATGGTGGCTTATCCAACGCCACCCGGCGGCGGCTTCGGAAGATGGCCAAGGGGTTCGCCGAGACCGGCCGTGCAGCGCCGGACACCGGCCCCAAACTGCGGCCCGGGGCAAGGCTGGTGCGGGAATGGCGGGGTAAGATCCATGTGGTGACCGTGACCGAGGATGGCTTCGAATATGGTGGCCGCACGCACCCCTCGCTCACGGCGGTCGCCAGGCAGATCACGGGCGCCCACTGGTCGGGTCCCCGCTTCTTCGGCCTGCGGACATCGAGCGAGACGGCACACGAGGTGAACCATGCCTGAACGACTGTCTTCTCGAGCCGCCAGGCGTCCGCCCATCGTCCGGTGCGCCATCTACACCCGCAAATCTTCCGAGGAGGGTCTCGAACAGGACTTCAACTCGCTCCACGCCCAGCGCGAGGCTTGCGAGGCGTATATCGCCAGCCAGAAGCACGAGGGATGGATCGCCCTTCCAACCTGTTACGATGACGGCGGGTTCTCGGGCGGTACCATGGAGCGCCCCGCCGTGCAGCGGCTTCTTCAGGATATCGAGAACGGCGGGATCGACGTGATCGTCGTCTACAAGGTCGACCGCCTGACCCGGGCGCTGACCGATTTTGCCAGGATCGTGGAGATATTCGACCGTCGAGAGGTCTCGTTCGTCTCGGTCACGCAGCAGTTCAACACCACCACATCGATGGGACGCCTCACTCTGAACGTGCTTCTCTCATTCGCGCAGTTCGAGCGCGAGGTCACCGGCGAGCGGATCCGCGACAAGATCGCCGCGTCCAAGAAGAAGGGCATGTGGATGGGGGGCAATCCACCGCTCGGATACGATGTCAGGGACCGCAAGCTTGTGGTCAACGAGGCCGAAGCCGAGACCGTCCGCCACATCTTCCGTCTCTACGGGCGGCTCAAGTCCGTACGCGAGCTGCGCCACCGGCTTGAAACCGAAGGCATCACCAGCAAGCGGCGGATCATGCGCGACGGCCGGGTCACCGGCGGCAGGCCCATCAACCGCGGCGCCCTGTATCACCTCCTGCGGAACCGCATCTACCTCGGTGAGGTCGTCCACAGGGACAAGTCCTATCCGGGGGAACACGACGCGATCGTCGAGCGGGGTCCCTGGGACCGGGTTCAGGCGATCCTTGCTGACAATATCAACGGTGAGCGTCGAGGAACCATCAGCCAACCGAGCCTGCTGACGGGGCTTCTGATCGACGAGCGGGGCGAGCGGCTTTCGCCCAGCCACGCCGTCAAGCAAGGCCGGCGCTACCGATACTATGTGTCGCGCCATCTCATCGTCGAAGGCAAGCAGCCCGGCCGCAAGGGATGGCGCATCCCCGCCGCCGATCTCGAGAGCCTGGTTCTGGCCCGCATTCGCGCCTGGCTATCCGACCCTGCCGCATTGAGCGAGGCTGTCGAAGGCGGCCCGGAAGATGCTTCGGCGCAGGTGGCGCTGATCACGAGTGCCGGGATGCTCGCCGAACGGTGGCCGGAGCTCTCACCGAAAGAGACAAAGGCCTACCTCAACGCCTTCGTCGGCAGGATCGTCGTCAGGGCGGATAGCGTCATCATCGAAGTTGACCAGGAAGCGATCGTCGAAACAATCCTCCTCGAGCCCGGCGAAACGGCGCCACCACGGTCTGGTACAGGCCAAACCGCCGGGCGCCTCATCATCCTTGAAATTCCCACGGCACTCAAACGCGCAGGGAAGGGCATCCGCCTTGTCGTCCAGGGCGCGGCGCAGGAGGCCAACGCCGATCATTCTCTCATCAGGCTCCTGCTCCGGGCATTCGCCATCCGCGAGAAACTCGACCATAACCCCAATCTGACCATGCACCGGATCGCGGACGCCGAGGACGTGGTTCCCTCTTATGCCACCCGGCTACTGCGACTCACCTACCTGGCGCCGGACATCGTCACCGCAATTGTCGAAGGCCGCCAGCCGATCGAGTTGACGGCCAACCGCCTCATGAACAATACCCGGCTTCCCCTCGAGTGGCAGGCTCAACGCGAGCTTCTCGGTTTTACCGCAGCCCGGTAACAGTCAACGCTCAAGTCAATACCGATGACACGCGCAGGCCTCTGGCATGCGCGTTGTCCATTCCGACACGGCGCTAGAAACCCGTACCACCAAAAGGGTCCCGAGAGACGTTCGCCCGGTTACGGCAAGCTGAGCCGCACCGATACGTCTCTCGGCATCCAGGCTGGTCACGGCGCTTCCGGCAACCGCCTGAAATCTAACGAGAAATCAGGGCCGTAATACTGAAAATACGCAGTAATATAAATTACTTGGGTGGGTGGCTGGGGGAGTAGGATTCGAACCTACACTTACGGAGTCAGAGTCCGCTGTCCTACCATTAGACGATCCCCCAACTGACCAGAATTTTTGCAAACGTAGGCGTCTAGCCGATCATGTCAACCATCGGGCCGGGTACCGGTCGAGACACGCGGCGATTGTGGCTTGCGGAATATTGGACAGCTGCGCAAGATTGACCGACGTGAAGCAATCAGTCGAGCGTAGCCGATGACTGATCTCGATCTTTCCGATCCGTCGGCGCACCCCCGCCGATCGGGACGATGCCGGCAAGCGGTTTACGCGGCGCTCGATTTGGGCACCAACAACTGCCGTCTCCTGGTCGCAAAAGCCACGCCCGAGAGCTTTCGGGTGATCGACTCCTTTTCCCGAATCGTACGCTTGGGGGAAGGTGCGGTCGCCAGCGGCAGTCTCTCCGATGAGGCGATTGCGCGGACCATCGGAGCGCTTCGGATCTGTGCCCAGAAGATGCACCGACGAGGCGTCACCCGCCACCGGCTGGTTGCCACCGAAGCCTGCCGGCAGGCGCCCAACGGTGCGGCTTTCATCGAGCGCGTGCGGGCTGACACAGGGCTCGCGCTCGAGGTCATTTCCCATGACGAGGAGGCCGCTCTCGCCGTACGCGGCTGCGCGACCCTTCTGGAGCCCGCGGCGCGCCGTGCGCTCGTCTTCGATATCGGTGGCGGCAGCACGGAAATCAACTGGCTCGATCTGGAGGCGGACGGACCGCCCCGCTTGTTGGGCTGGACCTCCGTGCCTTGTGGCGTCGTCAACCTCGCCGAGCGCTTTGGTGGCGATCGGATTGCAGCCGAACAGTACGACGCCATGATTGAAGAGGTCGCCGCGCGCTTCGTTTCCTTCGAGGCCGATCACAGAATAAAGCCGGAAATTGCCGAGGGCGGCGTGCAGCTGCTGGGGACCTCCGGCACGGTGACAACGCTCGCCGGGGTCCATCTCGGCTTGCGCCGCTACGATCGCTCGCGTGTCGATGGCATCTATCTCGATTTTGCCGACGTGGAGCAGTCCAGCCGCTCTCTCGCACGCATGACGTGTGCCGAACGCGCGGCCCAGCCGACGATTGGGCCGGGACGTGCCGATCTTGTCGTCGCCGGCTGTGCAATCCTCGAGGCGGTGATGCGTAAATGGCCCGTCGGTCGGATTCGGGTCGCCGACCGGGGCCTGCGCGAAGGTATCCTGCGCATGCTCATCGAGAGCGACCGGCGCGCCGCCGCTTCCCACTAGCCGCCGGCCGTTGGCGAAGAACCGTAAAGCCCGCGGCGAACCCGTGCGCCGGGCCCCGAGTCAGCGGGTGAAAAGCGCCAAGGGCCGAAAATCCAGCTCGACCCGATGGCTGCAACGGCAGCTCAACGATCCGTTCGTCCAGGCCGCAAGAGAGGCGGGCTACCGCTCCCGGGCAGCCTTCAAACTCATCCAGCTCGATGAGAAGTTCAACCTGTTGCGCAAGGGACTGTGCGTGCTCGATCTGGGTTGCGCCCCGGGTGGCTGGACTCAGGTCGCCGTCGAACGCGTCAAGCCGGGGGGTCCGAAAGGCGGTGCCGTGGTGGGGCTCGACCTCGTGGCAGTCGAGCCGATCCCTGGCGCAATCCTGCTCGAGCTGGACATTCATGCGGACGGTGCGCCCGGGCAGATGGCGGCGGTGCTCGGCGGGCCGGTCGATCTGGTTCTAAGCGACATGGCGCCCAAGGCGACCGGTCATGCCGCAACCGATCATTTACGGATCGTCACGCTCTGTGAGGCCGCAGCCAACCTCGCGGCGGAGATGCTGGCACCGGGCGGCGCCTTCGTCGCGAAGGTCTTGAAAGGCGGTACCGAACGCGATCTCCTGGCCCGTCTCAAGCGCGATTTTCGCGAAGTTCGCCACGCCAAACCGCCGGCCAGCCGGCCCGAATCGGCCGAAACGTACGTTGTCGCCAGAGGCTTTCGAGCTGCCCGCCGCGCCCGCTAAACGGGGTAATTCGGTATTCTGATCATGCCCCTTGGCGGCGCATCGTTTTCCTGTATAGTGGCGCGCCAATTACAGATTGGCACCGATGAATATCCGGGAAGCGCTGACCTTCGACGACGTGTCTCTCCGTCCCGCGGCTTCTGAAATTTTGCCCGCGGAAGCCGATCTACGGACCCGAATCACCAACGGCATCGAACTCGGCATCCCACTCGTGTCGGCGGCCATGGATACGGTCACCGAGAGCGCGCTCGCCATTGCTATGGCTCAGGCGGGCGGCATCGGAGTCATCCACAAGAATCTCGATCCCGAACGTCAGGCCGACGAGGTCCGCAAGGTCAAGAAATTCGAATCGGGCATGGTGATCAATCCGGTCACCATCGCGCCCGGCCAGCCGCTGGCCGACGCGCTTCAACTCATGGCGGACTACCGCATTTCGGGCATTCCGGTGGTCGAGGAGGGCAGTGGCAAGCTCGTCGGGATCCTGACAAACCGTGACGTTCGCTTCGCTGACGACGTCAATCAGCCGGTCCGCGAGCTGATGACCAAGGACGATCTGGTGACCGTTCGCGAAACCGTCGATATGGACGAGGCCAAACGGCTGCTCCACCGTCACCGCATCGAGAAGTTGCTCGTGGTCGACGGCGAATACCGCTGCATTGGCCTGATCACGGTGAAGGATATCGAAAAAGCCCAACTTCATCCCGACGCGGCCAAGGATGAGCATGGCCGTCTGCGGGTCGCCGCGGCCACGGGGGTCGGCCCGAAGGGGTTTGAGCGAACCGAAGCGCTGATCGACGCTGGCTGTGACCTCATCGTCGTGGATACCGCCCACGGTCATTCCCGCGCTGTGCGCGAAGCGGTCGATGCGATTAAGAAGCGGAGCAACGCAACCCAGGTGATGGCCGGCAATGTCGCGACCCCCGAGGGCGCACAGGCGCTGGTTGACGCCGGCGCCGACGCGATCAAGGTCGGAATCGGCCCGGGCTCGATCTGCACCACCCGGATCGTTGCCGGGGTCGGCGTGCCCCAGCTTTCGGCAATCATGGAGACGGTCGAAGTTTGCCGGTCTGCCGGTATTCTACTGATTGCCGATGGCGGCATCCGCTATTCCGGCGATTTGGCGAAGGCGATCGCGGCAGGCGCCGATTGCGCGATGATCGGCTCCCTGCTCGCGGGCACGGAAGAAAGCCCCGGCGAGGTCTTTCTCTATCAGGGGCGTTCGTATAAGGCCTATCGGGGCATGGGTTCTCTGGGCGCGATGGCGCGAGGGTCGGCGGACCGCTATTTCCAGGAGGAAGTTGCGGAGCCGCTCAAACTCGTGCCGGAAGGCATCGAAGGCCAAGTTCCCTACAAGGGCCCGGTCGCGGGCATTCTCACCCAGCTCGTTGGTGGCCTGCGTGCGGCGATGGGTTATACGGGAAATCCGACGATTTCGCGGATGCAGACAGAATGTGAGTTCCGCCGCATCACCGGGGCGGGCATACGCGAGAGCCATGTTCACGATGTCTCGGTCACCCGCGAGGCGCCCAACTATCCTCAGCGTGACTAGACGCCGCACGCCGGATTTTCACGATCGAGTGATAGTCCCTGTACCTTGGTTTCGGCGGGCCGCTGGTTTCGTGTACTCTAACGGTTGTTCGAGGCACCCGGGATGTGCCGCGCCTCGAATCGCCGGATTCACAGCCAAGAAAGATTTGCCCCATGGTTCTACATCGATCCGTATTTGCGCTGATCCTGGGGCTGGCCGTGATGGGCCTGCCGGATATGGTCGGATCTGCCAGCTCCTATTCGACGAGCAAAGACGACAAGGGTGCCGACCTGTTCGAGAAGGGGATGAAAGAGGTCGAGCAGGGCGACTTCGAAGACGCGGTTCGCCAATTCGAGAAGGCGGTCGGGAAAGATTCCAAGAACGCGGACTATTACAGCATGCTGGGCTACAGCTACCGCAAGCTGGGCGACTACGAGGTCGCATTCGAAACCTATCTTCGGGCGCTTGCCCTGGATCCGGCTCACCGGGGGGCCCACGAGTATATCGGAGAGGCGTATGTCGAGACGGGCAATCTGATGATGGCCGACCAGCATCTGGCCCGCCTCGCGGAGCTCTGTCCCGAAGGCTGCCCCGAATTCGACGAGCTCACCGCCTTCATGCGCAACTACGAGATGACCGCCGACTAGAGCGCCTCGCTTCCGCGCATTCTCTTGCCGGGCGGACCCCGCGCGTTATGATGGGTGCGAAAGTGGCCACTTGGAGAAGGGCGACATCGATCATGGCGCCTTTCGATGTCGCGCAGCGCGGGCGGACATGACCGAACGCGTCCTGATCCTCGATTTCGGTTCCCAACTGACCCAGCTGATCGCGCGAAGGGTGCGCGAGAACGGCGTCTATTGCGAAGTCCGTCCCTTCAATATCGATCTTGAAGAAATCGGCTCCTTTGGCCCGAAAGCGCTGATCCTCTCGGGCGGCCCGGCCTCGATTACGGCTGCGGAATCGCCCCGGGCCGATCCCGCCTGGTTCGAGATGGGTCTTCCCGTTCTCAGCATCTGCTACGGCCAGCAAGCGATGTGCGCGACCCTGGGCGGCGAGGTCGAGGGCGCGGCGGAGCGGGAATTCGGCCGGGCGTTCGTCGATCTCGTCGGCGATTGCACCCTGTTCGACGGCGTGTGGACGTCGGGTGGACGCGAGCAGGTCTGGATGAGCCACGGCGACCGGGTCAACAAGCTGCCTGACGGATTTACGGCCGTGGCGACGACGGAGGCCGCCCCGTTTGCCGCGATCGCCGACGAGGCCCGCCGATTCTACGGTCTGCAGTTCCATCCTGAGGTCGTCCATACACCGCACGGCGCCGAGCTCCTGCGCAACTTCACCCACCGCGTCGCAAGACTCTCGGGCGACTGGTCGATGGCGGCCTTCAAGGATACGGCGATCGCCCACGTCCGCGGACTGGTCGGCGCGGGCCGGGTGATCTGCGGCCTTTCCGGGGGCGTCGATTCCACAGTCGTTGCCGCTCTGCTCCACGAGGCGATCGGCGATCGACTCACATGCGTCTTCGTGGATACGGGCCTGCTGCGCGCCAACGAGGTCAGCGAGGTCGTCGAGTTCTTCACGGGCCACTCCGAGATCCCCCTGGTTGCCGTCGATGCGGCGGCGGAATTTCTGGCCAAGCTCGAAGGCACGACCGATCCGGAGGCCAAGCGCAAGATTATCGGGGCGACGTTCATCGACGTCTTCGAGCGCGAGGCTAAACACGCGGGCGGTGCGGATTTCCTCGCCCAGGGCACGCTCTATCCCGACGTCATCGAATCGGTCTCGTTCACCGGTGGGCCGAGCGTAACCATCAAGTCCCACCACAATGTCGGCGGTTTGCCCGAGCGCATGAACCTCGCCCTGGTCGAGCCGCTTCGCGAATTGTTCAAGGACGAGGTCCGTGAGCTCGGCCGTGAGCTGGGGCTGCCCCAGCGCATGGTCGGGCGCCATCCGTTTCCCGGGCCGGGGCTCGCGATCCGCATTCCCGGCGAGGTGACAGCCGACAAGCTCGAGATCCTGCGCGCAGCCGACGCCATCTATATTGAGGAGATCCAGGCTGCCGGACTCTACGATGCGATCTGGCAGGCGTTCGCGGTTCTGCTGCCGGTCAAGACCGTGGGCGTAATGGGCGATGCCCGCTCCTACGACCATGTCTGTGGCTTGCGCGCAGTGACCTCGACCGACGGGATGACCGCGGACTTCTTTCATTTCGACATGGAATTCCTGGGCCGGGTCGCCAACCGTATCGTTAACGAGGTGCGCGGCATCAACCGGGTGGTCTACGACGTCACCTCGAAGCCCCCCGGCACCATCGAGTGGGAATAGGCAGCCGCACCCCATGGGCATCTATTCCCGCTATTTCGTTCCGCCCATCCTCGACCGCATCATGCGCAACGAACTGCTCGAGGATGACCGGCGCGCCTGCGTCGCAAGAGCCGAAGGCCGGGTGCTCGAGATCGGTATCGGCTCCGGGCTCAACCTGTCGTTCTACCCCGACGCAGTCAGCGCCGTGGTCGGCATCGATCCGTCCGTCGGGCTGCAGGCCCGGGCACGCAAGCGGGCGACAGGCTTGGCCTTTTCCGTCGAGCATGTGGAGGCCTCCGCCGAAACCATGCCACTCGACGATGCATCGGTCGATACGGTGGTTGCCACCTGGTCGCTCTGCTCGATTCCAGACCCTCTGGCCGCGCTTGGCGAGGCTCGTCGGGTGCTCCGGCCTGCGGGCCGCCTGCTGTTCGTCGAACATGGTGAAAGCGACGAGCCGGGCGTCGCCCGTTGGCAGCACCGCTTGAACGGGGTCTGGCGCTGTATTTCTGCGGGCTGCAACATGAACCGCAAGATGGACGATCTCATCGCCCGCTCCGGCTTCACCCCCGAATCGCTCGATACGGGCTATATCGAGGGACCGAAACTGCTGTCGTTCCTATACCGCGGAAGCGCCCGCCCGAACTAGCCGTTCCCTGCCTGCCGTCACGCCGTCAGCTGTACCAGCACTTGGGCAACACAAGCGATTTGAAGCCCGGCGCGCTGTCCGAATCGAGGGGGTGCGTAAACCGGGTGGCGTATTTCAGCTCTTGGACCCGGTCCTTTCTTATGAACGTGTATTCCACGTTCCGGGGGATTTCAAAGCTCCCCGATCTCAAGCAAGCGCGCCGATTGTTCGGGTGAATGTGGGCAACATGAAAATGCTCGAGGAGAATCTCGAATGTGGCATTGATCAATCGAAACCCCAGCGTGTCCAGAAGCTTGTCGAAGCTGTGGAATTCGATGACCATGATGCGGAATTTCTTGAGGATCTCCACGGGCGTATTGACGATCACCGGATATTCCGAGCCCTCGATGTCCATCTGCAAAATGAGATCCTTGTCGTGGTCCGGCAGGTATTGCTCGACCCACGATTTCAGCGTGATATCGCGCTCGGAATCGGTCACGCCGAGAAATTTCTTGTCGAAAACGAACGCATCGGACGCGACGGGTGGTCCATCGACCGAGTAGTCGGCGAGAAACGATTTGATGCCGCGGCGTTCGAGGTCGCATTCGAACGTCGCGATTTGATCCACCCCGGGCGAGAAGCAATATTCGATGCCTTCAAGAACGTCCGGAACCAGATAGCCTCCGTCGCCCGCGCCGCCGATCCTGATGAGCTCTTTGCCCGTCATGATGGGCCGCTGCGCCTGGATGAAATCGGCCAATCCGCTGCCGTCGGCCTTGAACACCATGAGGCCTTTCGAGGCAAAGAAATTCTTTATGAGGTCGTTCGACATGTTCGCTCGCCTGTTGACCCAAGGGCAGATCTCGGCCGCCGGTTTCGAAAGCTGGACAGCCTAACATAAAGGCCCGGGGACACGATTGGAACACGCCGCAACGCCGGATGACGAGCGGGCGATCCGAAAGTCGTCGCTCACAACCACCGGCGCTTGCTTGCTGTTGACCGCCCGCGGGCCGAGGCCCGTTGAATCGGGCGTGGCCGCCGTGCTATCCAGCAATCACGTGCCATCGAGCAAGGGAGAGAGACGTGGCCGAGCCGCTTTGGGCGCCGACGCCCGAGGAGATCGCCCAGACCCGCCTGACTGCCTTCATCCGCCAGGTCAACCAGCAGCGGGGCACGGCGTTCGCGCCCGACGATTATGCGGGGCTGTGGCGCTGGTCGGTCGACAATCTCGAACAATACTGGGTCAGCGCCTGGGACTTTTGCAGCATCATTGCCGAGACCCGGGGAACCCGCGTGCTGGTCGACGGCGACAAGATGCCCGGCGCACGCTTCTTTCCCGACGCCAGGCTCAATTTCGCGCAGAACTTGCTGCGTCGGCGCGACGATAGCGACGCTCTCGTCTTCTGGTCCGAGGATGCCGATCGGCGGCGCCTGAGCTGGCGCGAGCTTTATGACGCGGTTTCGCGTCTCGTGCCGGCGTTGCATGGGCGCGGGCTGAAGCCCGGCGATCGCTGTGCGGGCTTCGTGCCCAACATGCCCGAGGCGATCATCGCCATGCTCGCCTGCACCGCCCTGGGCGGGGTGTGGACATCCTGTTCGCCGGATTTCGGCAAGCAGGGCGTCCTCGACCGGTTCGGTCAGACGGCGCCCCGCTTTTTGTTTACCGCCGATGGTTACCGCTACAACGGGAAGACCCACGACTCGCTGTCCCGGGTCGCCGAATTCCTGACCGAGCTGCCCAGCGTCGAGACCACCGTCGTGCTTCCCTTCCTCGACGCCGAGCCCGACGTTTCAGGCGTGCCGGGTGCGATTCGCCTTGGCGACCTCGCGGCGCCGTACGAGGCGGGCGAGATCGGGTTCGAGGCCTTCCCCTTCGATCATCCGCTCTACGTCATGTATTCGTCGGGCACGACGGGCGTGCCGAAATGTATCCTGCACAGTGTGGGCGGGACCCTGTTGACCCACGCCCGCGAGCAGCAGCCCTGTCTCGATATCCGGGCCGGCGACCGGCTGTTCTTCTTCACGACCTGCGGCTGGATGATGTGGAACTGGCTGGTTTCGGGTCTGGCGGCCGAGGCGACCCTGTTGCTCTATGACGGCTCGCCGTTCTATCCCGGCCCGCACATCCTGTTCGATTACATGGACGCCGAGAGGGTCAACCATATGGGCGTCGGTGCCAAGTTCATCGATGCCATTGCGAAGCAGGGGCTCAAGCCGAGGGACAGCCACGACCTGTCCTCGCTCCGCGCGATTCTCTCGACCGGCTCGCCGCTGGTGCCCGAGGGCTTCGACTACATCTACGAGAACGTCAAATCCGACGTCCGGCTGTCGTCCGTGGCCGGCGGCACGGACCTGATCGGCTGTCTCGTGGGCGCCAATCCCAACGGGCCGGTCTGGCGCGGCGAGATCCAGGGTCCGTGTCTCGGCATGGCGATCGACGTGTTCGACGAGGACGGCGGCTCGCTCGTGGGCGAGAAGGGCGAGCTCGTCTGCACCAGGCCGTTCCCATCGATGCCGCTCGGCTTCTGGAACGACCCAGGCGATGCACGCTATCATGCCGCCTACTATGAGAAATTTTCCGATGTCTGGCGCCATGGCGATTTCGTAGAAAAAACCAGGCACGGCGGCTTCATCATTTACGGTCGCTCGGATGCGACGCTCAACCCCGGCGGCGTGCGCATCGGAACGGCTGAGATTTACCGCCAGGTCGAGAAGATCGACGCCGTCATCGAATCGATCGCCATCGGTCAGGAGTGGGATAACGACACCCGCATCGTGCTGTTTGTCGTGCTGCGCGAGGGCCGAGCGTTCGACGACGCCCTGCGGGACGAGATCCGCCAGGTAATCCGCGCCAACTGCACGCCGCGTCACGTTCCCGCCAAGATCGTCCAAATCACTGACATTCCGCGAACAAAATCGAATAAGATCGTCGAGCTCGCCGTGCGCAACATGGTTCACGGCCGTCCGGTCAAGAACGTCGAGGCGCTCGCGAATCCGCACGCGCTGGAGCAATTCCGCAATCTGCCCGAGCTCGCTCAGGCCTGACTCGCGAGGGACAAGGAGAGCCGTGATATGCCAGAGAGGTATTTTCCCCAAGACGAATACGATGCCCGCTGGGCGCGCGTCCAGGCCGAGATGGAAGGCCGCGGGATCGACGCGGCCGTCGTCTGGAGCCGGTCCGCCGGCACGTATGACCGTGCTGCCGACGTGCTCTATCTGGTCAACTACTATTCGCCCGAGGCCGGGCCCGATACGCTGAAATGGCGGTCCCAGGGGACTTACGCGGTGATCCTCCAGCCGGGCAAGACGCCCGAGCTGGTCGCCGACAACAGCGAGCAGCGCAATGACCATATCGCGACTGACCGGATCGCCCGCTACGACGACCCGATCGCCGGTGTCGCCGAGCGGCTGGCGCAGCGGAAGATTACCGGATCGGTCGCTCTGGTCGGCGCCGACGTGCTGGCGCTCAAATACGGCCGCGAGCTGGTAGCCGCGACGCCGGGGATTTCCTGGGTAGAAGTCGATGATCTAATCCGCATCCCCCGGCGTATCAAAAGCCCACGCGAGCTCGACTGCCTGCGCGAAGGTGGACGGATCGGCTCCGCTGCACTCGACGTCATGATGAAGCAGCTGGTCGTCGGCAGACCCGAGCGCGAGGCGGTCGCGGACGCGGTGCGCGAGCTCTATCGCCAGGGCGGCGCGGGGTCCTATATTGCAGCCAACCACGGCGATACCATCGGCCACTGGGCGCGGGAGCCGTTGACCGGGCGGAGCGCCGACGGCGCCGAGCGGGGCGATTTCGTGCGCGGCTGGATGGACGCCATTTATCAGGGTTACTGGTTCGATCATGGCCGCACGGCGGTCGCGGGCGGCAAGCCGAGTGCCTCGCAGCAGCAGCTCATCGACGACTGCGCCCGTATCGTCGAGGGAATCATTGACGCGATCCGGCCGGGCGTTACGAATACCCGAGCCGCGGAGATCGGCGAGGCGCTGATTGCGGAGGCCGGCGGCGAGGGCGGCGGCATGTCCGAGATGTTTCCCGTGCTCGCTCACGGCATCGGACTCTATTGGGAATACCCCTATGTCGGCAGGCAGGTCGCGCTCGTCGAGGAGACAATTCAGGCGAACATGGCGATGGGGGTCGAGTATTTCCTGTCTCGTGAGGGCGTCGGCACGGTCGGCATCGAGCAGAATTTCATCGTCGGGCCCGAGGCCAACGAAGCAATCACCTATCTGCCCATCCAGGGTTGGTAATGGCGCCCCTGACGGTTGCCGCTCAGCGCCGCCGCCCGGTCTCTACCAGCCCCGCCAATCCCGCACTCGCGCCAGGGCCTCCTCGATCTGCTCGGCGGTCGTGGTCTGGGCGACCTCGCTGCGCACCCGAATCGTCGTCAGGCGCGGCTCGACCATCAGCAGCGGGATGGCGAGGGTGAACCACATATAGGCTTCGACGAGGTCGACCGGTCCGCCGATCCCATGGCGGCGCATCAGGCCGAGATTGTGCATCGCCGCCGCCGAGCCCTGGGCTGCCGCCCGGGTTAACCACTGGGTCGCGATCGAATAGTCGAGTGGCACCCCCTCGCCCCTGACGCACATGTAGCCGTATATCGACTGGGCCTTGGCGTAGCCCAACCGGGCCGCCTCCCGGTACCATTTCGCGGCCGCGACGGCGACCTGTTCGACGCCTAGCCCTTTGCGGTAGAGATTACCCAGCTCGTACATCGCTTCCGCTTCGCCCGCTTCCGCGGCCATCCGGTACCATTTTGCCGCCTCGGCCGGGTCCTGACGCGCGCCGACGCCGGTCCGGTACATGTCGCCAAGACAGGTTTGGGATTTCACCGCGCCGCGTTCCGCCGCCTTGATCAGCAGGCTCAGCAGGCGCGACGCATGGGCCGCACTGCGGTTTTCGACGCTGTTATCGATCGCATTCCAGTTGGGTTCAGCCGGCTCAAGGGCCTTGGTCTCGGAAACGAGCGTCCCACTGCCGAACAGGTTCACGCCGAGGCCCAGGCCGAGCGCCAGGGCCGGAAGGCGGGTCAGTCGGCTTCCCAATGGCCGCGCGGGCCACCGGGATCTCCACCTGTGAGGCAAAGGAAGGTTAACGGATATACATTTATAATCAATGCTTTGGTGAAAATTAGTTGAAAACACTTAGCTTGCACATTATTTTATTCGTAATCGTCAGATTCGAAGTGAGACCGCTCCTGTTCCGATAGCCGTGCGATTTCGCGACCCATCAGGCCGCACCACATCAGGCCGTACATGTGAAAATCGCCGATCAGGCTACAGACCGGATGGCCAAAGGTCGCCGGGCGGTTCCGCTCGACCAGCACATGGCCGAGCCAGGCCAGGCCGTAGCCGGATACGGGTGCCGCAACGATCAACCGGGGTTCGCTCCACAGACCGGCGGCCGCAAGGCAGCCGAGTGCGGCGGATGTGCCGGCGAAATGCAGCAACCTTGTCCCGGCTTTCCGGTGTGCCCCCACATAGTGCGGCCAGAACTCGCCATAACGGGTCAGGCGGGCGTTCTCCATCGCACCGTTCTATCAGAAATCGGACCGGCTCGGCACAAGACCCATGGGCGGAGATTTCGCGGCGGGACCGGTTTGCCAGGGTGCCCCCGGGCAGTATACCGGAGGTCACAGCAAGTTAGAACGAGGACAGCGCCAATGTCTCTCCAGACCACGCCGATCTGCGACTTCGACTGGCCGGCGCCCGAATTCAGCCTGCCGGACCCCGAGGGTCATGTGCACAGCCTCGCCAGCCTGCGCGGCGCCAACGGCACGCTCGTGATGTTTCTGTGCAACCACTGCCCCTACGTAAAGGCCGTCCTCGAGCGCGTCCTTCGCGACACCCGCGACCTCGAAGCGTCGGGGATCGCCTCGGTTGCGATCAATCCCAACGATCCCTCCGTCTATCCCGAAGATGCGCCCGAGCAGATGGCGCGCCTTGCCCGCGAGATGAAGTTTCCGTTCCCCTACCTCGTAGACGAGACGCAAGATGTCGCGCGCGCCTATCAGGCGAACTGTACGCCCGATTTTTTCGGTTTCAACGCGCGTCTCCGGCTCCAGTACCGGGGCCGTCTCGACGAATCCCGCATGTCTCCGGTCCCCGATGCCAGACGAGACCTCTTCGAGGCCATGGTTCGGATCGCGAAGACCGGCGAAGGGCCTTCCGAGCAGAGCCCCAGCATGGGATGCTCGATCAAGTGGCGCGGCGTATCAGCCCCTGCTTGATGACGCCTCTGGGGCCTTGGTGTAGTATCCGCCCGCCCAAGTCGGCGATCCGGGATTTGCCCGGGTCGGTCGTGAGTGTCCGCCCCGCGGCGGTACACCGGGTCCCGTCTGGTCATGGGAGTCACCGTTGAGCGATATATTCCGCGAGATCGACGAGGAAGTCCGACGCGATCGGCTGTTCCGCTTGTGGCATCGCTACTGGAAGATCGGTGCCGGCGTACTGGTCGTCATCCTTGGGAGCGTGGTTGCCTACGTCATTTTGGAGCAGGGAGCGGAAGCCCGTCGCCAGGCCGAGGGTGCGCAGTTTCTCGCCGCGATCGACGATCTCGAGATGGGCCTCGCCACCGATTCGGCGACCGCCTTCGCTGGCCTTGCTGCGGAAGGCTCGGAAGGTTACGCGGCGCTTGCGGGGTTGCGCCAGGCGCAAGCCTTGTTCGCGGCCGGTGATCGGGCTGGCGCGGTGGCGGTCTATAAAGCGTTGAGCGCGGAGTCCCGGGTCGATCCGATCTATCGCGAATTAGCCGCCCTGCTCGCTGCCCAACTCCGCCTCGACATCGCGCCCCGGGCCGAGATCGAGCAGCGCCTTGCGGCGCTTGCCCAGGAGGGCCGGCCCTGGCGCTATCTTGCCCGCGAGCTGATGGCGCTGGCCGCTCTGAAGGCGGGCGACCGGGGTGCGGCGCGCGAGGGGTACGCTGCGCTGGCCGAGGAGGTGGGCGTAAGCCCGGGCCTGCGCTCGCGGGCAACCGAGATGCTGACCCTGCTCGGGCCACGGGAGGGCGGTGACTCGTGACCCGATTTCACTCCGTCGCGACGGCTGTCTTGGCCGCCGTCGCGATGCTGCTCGGGGCGTGCGGGGATGACGAGGAAGAGCGCCTGCCGGGGGAGCGGATTTCCGTCCTGACGCTCGAACGGGTGCTCGAGCCCGATCCCCGGCTCGCTAATCTCGAGGTTCGCCTGCCCCGCCCGCAGGTGAACGACGCCTGGCCCCAGAATGGCGGTTATCCGAGTCACGCCATGCACCATCTCGCGGTTCGCGATCGCGTCGCTGTTGCCTGGAGCGCGGACATTGGAGAAGGGTCCGACGACGAGATCCGCCTGCTCGCGACACCGGTGATCGGTGGGCGGCGGGTTTTCTCGATCGATTCCGAAAGCCGGGTCGCGGCCTTCGCTTCGCCCGATGGCCAGCGTCTCTGGCATATCAATCTGCGCCCCGAGTCCGAGGCAGACAGCGTATTTTCGGGCGGTATTGCCTACGCCTATGAGCGGCTCTACGTCACGACGGGTCATGGTGAGGTGTTCTGTCTCGACGCTGCGAGCGGCAAGGTCGTCTGGCGTCTGAAGATCGGTGTGCCAATTCGGGCCGCGCCCACGGTCAGCGGTGGACGGGTCTTCGTGTTGACCTATGACAACCAGCTCTTTGCGCTCGCGGCGGATCGGGCCGAAACCCTCTGGACCCATTCGGGGATTGTCGAATCCGCGGGGCTCCTGGGCAGTGGCAGCCCCGCCGCGGCGAGCGGGATTGTCGTGGCGCCTTACTCGTCGGGCGAGGTATTTGCACTGGCGGTCGAGAGCGGCCGCGTCGTGTGGTTCGATACCCTATCCTATCAGCGGCCCACCGGCGGCCTGTCGACGCTGAACGATATCAAGGGAAGTCCCGTCATCGATCGCGACCGGGTTTACGCCATCGCCCATAACGGTCAGTTGGTCGCAATTGACCTGCGCTCTGGTAACCGGATATGGGAACAGAACATCTCCGGCGTGCACACTCCGTGGGTTGCGGGCGATTTTCTTTACGTTCTATCGGCCGAGGGTGAACTGGTCTGTGTTTCGCGGGACGACGGGCGGATCCGTTGGATCCGCACCCTGCCGCGCTATGCCGACCCAGACGACCGGGAGGAGGTCTTGTTCTGGAGCGGCCCCGTGCTGGCAGCCGATCGGCTGCTCGTCACCGGCTCGAACGGCATGGTGCTGTCGGTTTCGCCCTACACCGGAAAACTCCTCGGACGCCTGGAGGTGCCGGCGCCGGTTGCCCTGCAGCCGGTGATCGCCGAAGGCACAATCTATATCCTGACCGAAGAGGCGGAGCTTTACGCTCTGCGTTAAACACCATGCCGTTCACCGTGGTCATCAGCGGCCGGCCCAACGTCGGGAAATCGACCCTGTTCAACCGGCTGGTCGGCCGTCGGGAGGCCATCGTGGATCCGGTGCCGGGGGTGACGCGCGACTGGCGCGAAGGCCGCGCCCGGCTGGGGCCGTTGGAGTTCGTTGCGATCGATACGGCCGGTCTGGAGGAGGGCGAGTCCGAAAGTCTGCAAGGCCGCATGACGCGCCAGACGGAGGCCGCGTTGGCGGAGGCCGATTTGATCCTCCTGCTGGTTGACGGGCGGGCCGGAATCACGCCGGTGGATCGGCATTTTGCCGATTGGCTGCGCCGCCAGGAAGTACCGCTTCTCCTGGTCGTCAACAAATGCGAAACCCGGAAAGGTCGCGATGGGCTTGCCGACGTCTACGCTCTGGGATTGGGCGAACCTGTCGCAATTTCGGCACAGCATGGCGACGGCATGGTCGATCTCTATGATGCGCTGGCTTCCTATGCTCCCGATCCCGAAACCGGTCTCCCCGAAGCCGAAGCGCCAACGATGGGTCCGCTACAGCTTACGGTGATCGGTCGACCCAACGTCGGCAAGTCGACCCTGATCAACCGGCTGGTCGGCCAGGAGCGTGTTCTCACCGGCCCCGAGCCGGGGATCACCCGGGATTCCGTCGTCATCGAGTGGGTTTTCGAAGACCATCCGATTCGCCTGATCGACACCGCGGGCATTCGTCGCCGGGCCAAGGTGACGCAAAATCTTGAGAAGCTCTCGGTCTCAAGCGCGCTCGAAGCGGTTCGTTTCGCCCATGTGGTCATCCTGCTGCTCGACGCACAAGCAGCGCTCGAGCGCCAGGATCGGAACCTGGCCGCGATGATCGCGGACGAGGGCCGTGCCCCGGTTATCGCAGTCAACAAATGGGATCTGGTTCGCGATCCGAAGGCGGCGCGCAAGGAACTGGGCGAGCGTCTGGCCGACGTATTTCCTCAGGCCAGGGGCGTGCCCGTCGTCACTCTTTCGGCGTTGACCGGCGGTGGTGTGGCAAAGCTGTTGCCCGCCGTTTTCGGGGCCCATGCGGTATGGAACCAGCGGGTTCCGACTGCCGATCTCAACCGGTGGCTCGAAGCGGTTGTGACGCGCCATCCGCCGCCGATTGCCGACGGCCGGCGTCTCAAGTTGCGCTACGTCACCCAGGTCAAGGCCCGCCCACCCAGCTTCGCGTTGTTCGCGAGCCGTCCGGGCAAACTCCCCGAATCCTACCGGCGTTATCTGGTGAACGACCTACGGGACACCTTCGGGTTTCCCGGTGTGCCGATCCGTCTGATGTTGCGCAAGGGCAAGAACCCCTATGCGAAGTCCTGATCTCAGGATCCCTGCGCTTCGACGAGCTCGCCGTTCAGGGTACAGTCAGTTTCCGCGAGGGGCACGAAGGCCTTGGCGATCGTTTCGGGTGGGGTCTGGAGTTCGGGGTCCTCGCCGGGCATGGCCGTGGCGCGCATCCGGGTCCGCACCACACCGGGGTCGAGCAGGTTGACCTTCACATTGGTTTTTTCCAGCTCGCCCGCGTAGCTCTTCACCAGCACGTCGAGTGCCGCCTTGCTGGCGTTATACGGCACCCAGTAGGCACGTACCCGCCGCGCCGCTTTCGAGGTGACGAAGATCCCTCGGCCCGCGTCCGACGCGCGAAGCAGCGCGTCGAAGCTACGGATGAGCCGCCAGTTTGCGGTGACGTTGATCGCGAAGGTTTCCTCCCAGCTCGCAGGTTCGCAATGCGCGGCGGGGCCCAGGCTGCCGAGCACACCGGCGTTTCCGACCAACACGTCGAGCCGTCCCCAGCGCTCGGCCACGGCGCCGCCCAGCCGGTCGATCGCCGCGCCGTCGGTCAGTTCGAGCGGTACCAGAGTCGCCTTGCCGCCTGCAGCGCGCACCCGGTCGTCGACTTCTTCGAGGCCGCCCGTCGTGCGCGCAACCAGGATCAGTTCAGCGCCCTCGACGGCGAACCGCTCGGCGAGAGCGGCGCCGATCCCCCGTGAAGCCCCGGTAATGAGGGCCAGACGGCCGGCCAGACGGGCCATGGTGGGCTAGCCCCGTTCGTCGAAAAGCGAGAGTTGGAGATCGCTCGATCCGCCGTCATGGTCGACTAGCGAGATCGGATAGTCGCCAGTGAAGCAGGCGTCGCAGAACGGCGGTTCGTTGCTCGCACGGCCCGGCAAGCCCATCGCTCGGTAGAGCCCGTCGATCGAGATGAAGGCGAGGCTGTCGACGCCGATCAGTTTTGCCATTTCCTCGACATTGTGCCGTGCGGCGAGCAGCTTCGAGCGCTCCGGCGTATCGACACCGTAGAAGCAGGCGTGGGTGGTCGGCGGGCTGGCGATCCGCATGTGCACTTCCGCCGCGCCTGCCGAGAGTACCATTTCGACGATCTTGGTCGATGTCGTGCCGCGCACGATACTGTCGTCGACGAGGACCACGCGCTTGTCGCGCAGGCTCGATTCGTTCGCATTGTGCTTGAGCTTGACCCCGAGGTGGCGAATCTGGTCGGTGGGTTCGATAAAGGTGCGGCCGACATAATGGTTGCGGATCAGGCCGAGCTCGAAGGGCAGGTTCGCCTCTTGGGCGTAGCCGATCGCGTTGGGCACGCCCGAGTCGGGTACGGGCACGACCACGTCGGCGGGAACGCCATATTCCCTTGCGAGTTCCGCGCCGATTCGCTTGCGCGCCTCGTAGACACTGATGCCCTCGAGAACGCTGTCGGGTCGCGCGAAATAGATGTACTCGAAAACGCAGAAGCGGCGGGCCTGCTCTGCGAAGGGGTTGATACTGCGCACGCCACCTTCGTCGATCATGACGATCTCGCCCGGTGCGACGTCGCGCATATAATCGGCGCCGATGATGTCGAGCGCGCAGGTCTCCGAAGCCAGGATCGGCGCGCCTTCAAGCACGCCGAGCACCAGCGGACGTACGCCCAGCGGATCGCGCACGCCGATCATGGCGTCGTTGGTGAGCGCAATCAGCGAATAGGCGCCTTCGACCTGCTTGAGCGCATCGACCATCCGTTCGACCACGCTTGAATATTCACTGATCGCCATCAGGTGGACGATCACTTCGGTATCCGAGGTCGACTGGAAGATGCAGCCGCGCTTGACGAGTTCCTGGCGCAGCGTCACCGCGTTGGTCAGGTTGCCGTTATGGGCGATCGCGAGACCACCGAAGTCCAGATCGGCGAACAGCGGCTGAACGTTCCTTAAGATCGGCTCGCCGGTCGTCGAATAGCGATTGTGGCCGAGCGCGGCATAGCCCTTGAGTCGGCGGATGGGCTCGGGCTGGCTGAAATTGTCGCTGACCAGACCAAGACAGCGGTGGTTGTAGAAATGTTCGCCGTCGTGAGAGACGATTCCCGCCGCCTCTTGGCCCCGGTGCTGAAGGGCGTGCAGACCCAGCGCCGCGTGTGCACTCGCGTCTTTGTAGCCGTAGATGCCGAACACGCCGCATTCGTCGTGGAACTTGTCGTCGTCGAACGGGACGGTGGTTGGCATTCGCCCCACCTCCTGTGGGTCTTGTCCAGTCCCATCATGATGGTTGCGCTTGCTCATTCGATTGTCTCGATGATGCTGTCCAGCTCGCGGCGCTCGTCCGGGGCGTAGCCCGTATCCTCGTCGGGCGCGGGCGACGGTGAGGGTTCGGTCAGCTCGCGCAACGCCCGTTCCGCCTCAATCGCGACTTCCCCCTTGTGCTTGATCGCGTCGCCGGTCTCCTCGCCTTCGCGGGCCAGATCGTCGGGCACGATCCGCCGTATCACGTTTGCCCCCTGGTGAATCCACGGCATGAACCGCGCCTCTTCGATCCAAGGCGGCCGGTCGTCGTCGGGAACCGCCCACACGATAAACATATAGGCGAGGCAGACCACGATGGCACCCCGGAAGAGGCCGAAGATAAAGCCCAGCGATCGATCGACAGCACCAAGTTTTCCACCCCGTATCCGCGCCGTGAGCAGATGGGTAAGCACGATAAGAATAACCAATGTGACGACAAAAATCGCGACTCCCGTGATCGCGTCCGCGAGCAGCGTCAGATCGATCCAGTCCCGCAAGTATCCCTTGGCGTGAGGAAACGCGTAGAGGGTCGCGAAAGCGGCGCCGATCCAGGCGCCTATTCCCAAGGATTCCCGGACAAAACCACGGGCGAAAGCGAGTCCGCCCGAGACCAGGAGGATGACGACAACGATGACATCGACGGGATTGACCGGGAAGTCGTCCATTGTGCTGTCTCTGCCTCAGCCCGCCTGGCGGCTGGCCGAATCTGGCGACTCGAATATCCGGGCCAGCGCCGCGAGCGTTCGAATCTCGACCATCTCGATGCCGCTCACCACCTCGGGCTCCGGCTCAGAGTCCTGTCGGCCGGGCGCGAAGACCCGGGTAAAGCCCAGCTTCTGGGCTTCCTTCAAACGCGCGGCGGTCTGTCCCACGGGACGAACCTCGCCACCAAGGCCGACTTCGCCAAACAGCACGACCCCGTCGGGAACCGGTGTATCAGTGAGCGAGGAGAGCAGCGCGCCAGCAACCGCGAGGTCGGCAGCGGGCTCGTTGATTCGCAGACCGCCCGCGACATTGAGATAGACGTCGTTGCCGCCCATCGCCACCCCGGCCCGGGTATCGAGCACCGCAAGGATCATGGCGAGTCTGCTGCCCTCCCAACCGACCACGGCGCGTCGCGGGGTGGCCAGCGGTGAGGGTGCGACGAGGGCCTGAATTTCGACGAGGAGCGGGCGCGTTCCCTCGATCCCTGCGAATACGGCGGCGCCCGTGATCGCTCCGCGCCCGGGGTTGAGGAACAGCGCCGATGGATTCGCCACCTCGGCCAAGCCGCTACCCGTCATCTCGAAGACGCCGATCTCGTCGGTCGGGCCGAAGCGGTTCTTCATGGCGCGCAGGATGCGGAACTGATGGCCCCGCTCGCCCTCGAAATAGAGCACCGTGTCGACCATATGCTCGAGCACCCGGGGGCCGGCGATCTGGCCTTCCTTGGTGACGTGGCCGACCAGCAACAAGATGACCCCGCCGCGCTTGGCGAAGCGGATCAGTTCCTGAGCCGCGGCGCGCAGCTGGGCGACCGTCCCGGGCGCCGAATCCAGCGAATCGACGAACATCGTCTGAATCGAATCGATGATTACGACCTCGCAATCGCTTGCCGCATCGAGACTGGCCAGGATATCCCGCACGCTGGTTGCTGCGGCGAGCTTGACCGGTGCGTCGGCTAGGCCGAGCCGGCGGGCGCGCATGCGGGTCTGATCGATCCCTTCCTCGCCCGAGATATAACTGCAGGCGAGACCACTTGTCGCTAACCGGGCAGCCGCCTGAAGCAGCAGAGTCGATTTGCCGATCCCGGGATCGCCGCTGATTAAGAGTGCCGAACCGGGCACCAGCCCGCCGCCGAATACCCGGTCGAGTTCGGCGATGCCGGTGTTATGACGGGGGAGTGCTGCAGCCGGACCGGCGAGGTCGGCGAACGCGAGCGCCTTGCCCTTGCCCCGGCCCAACCCCTTGGGCGCCGCCGCCTCGCTGATTTCTTCGACGATCGTGTTCCAGGCATCGCAGGCATCGCACCGACCGCTCCAGCGGGGGTAGGTAGCCCCGCAGGCCTGGCAGACGAACCGCGACTCCGAGCGGGCCAATTAGGCCGCGCCGCCCGGATCGTCGCGACAAGAGCGACGGGTCATGGTTTAAGCACCTGCATTTCGATCGGGCCCTCGGCGCTGCCATGGATAAACTGCTCCACATAGGCGTTGCCGCTAGTGTCGATTTCGCCCACCAGGCCCGACCAGATGAGCTTGCCGTCATGGATCATTGCAATTCGGTCCGCGATCTTACGCGCGCTCGCCATATCGTGAGTGATCGAAATTGTCGAGGCCCCGACCTGTTCCCGGCAATGAATGATGAGGTCGTTGATCACGTCGGCCATGATCGGATCGAGGCCGGTCGTCGGCTCATCGAAGAAGATGATCTCCGGCTCGGTCGCGATCGCGCGCGCAAGGCCGACCCGCTTTTGCATGCCACCCGACAGCTCGGCGGGGGACAGTTCGCCGACCTCCGGTCCGAGTCCGACTTGAGCGAGCTTCTCGAGCGCGATGGATTTGGCCGTCCTTCGACTCATCGCGCGGCCCTGGATCAGTCCGAAGGCGACGTTCTCCCAGACCGACAGGCTGTCGAACAGGGCGCCACCTTGGAACAGCATTCCGAACTTGCGGATCACGGTTTCGCGCTCGCGGGAGCGCATCGTCGTGACCTCTTGACCGTCGATCTTCACGCTGCCCGCATCGGGTTGCAGCAAGCCGATGATCGACTTGATCAGCACCGACTTGCCGGTGCCCGAGCCACCGATGACGACGAGCGATTCGCCGACCTCGAGACGGAGGTCGATACCGTCGAGCACGACTTTCGGCCCGAACGATTTCTTCAGGCCCTGAACCTCGATCTTGTAATGCGCCTCGGTCATTTCGCGAAAAACGCCTCGGTGATGATGTAGTTGAACACAAGCACAAGCATCGCGCCGCTTACCACGGCATTGGTCGTTGCCCGCCCGACGCCCTGGGCGCCGCCCTTCGAATTGTAGCCGTGATAGCAGCCCATGAGCGTGATGAGAAAACCGAACACCGCCGCCTTGATGAGGCCCGAAATAACATCGAAGGCCTCGAGAAATTCAAAGGTGTTCGTGATGTAGTTTTGGGCGTTGAAGTCGAGCTTGTAGACGCCGACCAGGTAACCGCCGAACACGCCGATAACGTCGGCGACGAGAACCAGAAGGGGAAGCATGATGATGCCCGCGAGCAGGCGGGGGGCCACGAGATATTTGAACGGGTTCGTTGAGAGCGTGGTCAGCGCATCGATCTGCTCGCTCACCCGCATCGTGCCGATTTCGGCGGCCATCGCGGCGCCGACTCGTCCCGCGACCATGAGCCCCGCCATGACCGGGCCGAGTTCGCGGGTCAGCGAGATGACCACGACCATGGGAATCGAGGCTTCCGCCGAGAAACGCGAAAAACCTGTATAGCTCTGCAGAGCCAGAACCATTCCCGAGAACAACGCGGTCAGTCCCACGACAGGGAGCGAATAATAGCCCACCTCGATCATCTGATGGCCGATGAGGCGGGGAAAATAGGGCGGCCTTAAGCAATGGGAGAGGCCTTCCATGCTGAACATCAGAAGTCGGCCCGCGATCTGCAACAGGCCCAGAACGGCCCGGCCGATGGCGGCCAAGGGGTTGAACCTCATGGATCAGTCCCCGCCGCCCCGGTAATGCCGCTCATATCGTGCTCCCAGCGCAGTCAGGATTTCGTAGCCGGTCGTTCCGGCTTCCGTCGCGAGGCTGTCGACGGGGTGGTCAGGGCCGATCAGGGTAACGCATGTTCCAGGGCGGGCATCCTCCGGGGGCAGGGCCGAGACGTCGAAGGTAAGCAGGTCCATCGAAATGCGTCCTACCTGTGGGATGCGGGTCGAGCCGATATAGCCGACGGCCTGATCGCTCAGGCTACGCAAGTACCCATCGGCATAGCCGGCGGAGACGGTCGCGATCCGCGCGCCCCGGGCCACCCGGCGGGTCGCACCATAACCAACGGTCCCATCCCTGTCAATCTCACGCAGTTGGACAATTTTTCCTTGTAATTGAACGACTTGTCTCATTGGATTGGGTTTCGCCGGGGTCGGATTCACGCCGTAGAGCGCGACCCCTGGACGGGCCAGATCGAAGTGGTAGGCGGGGCCCAGAAACAGCCCGGACGAATTCGCCAGGCTGGCGGGTAGGGGTCCGCACAAGGACTCCAGAAGAGCGCGGGCCGCCCTGAAGCGCGCGAGCTGCTCGGCGTTGAGCTCATGATCGGGATCCTCGGCGCAGGCGAGGTGGCTCATGACGGCGGCCGGTGCGACACCCTCTAGCCGCTCGGGCTCCTCGGCGAGTTGCCGGACCTCGGTCATCGACAGGCCAAGCCGGTTCATACCCGTGTCCACATGCAGGATTGCAGCCCGCGTATCGTCACGCGAACGGCAGGTCGCCTGCCAGGTCTCGATCTGTCCCGGTTCGTTGAGAACGGGGGTCAGCCGGGCGTCGGCGAACAGACCGCCCTGGCCGGCGGCGGGTCCGTTGAACACGGCAATCGTGACGTCGGCCAGCAAGGCGCGGAGCGCGCCGCCTTCGTCGAGGGTTGCGACGAAGAAGATGCCGCAGCCGGCGCGCGCCAGCGCGGGTGCGATGGTGGCCATGCCGAGACCATAGGCGTTCGCCTTAACCACGGCGGCGCAGGTCTCGCCGGTGAAGCTGTCGCAGAGTATGCGATAGTTCCGAACGAGAGCGCCCAGATCGATGGTCAGGATCCCGCCGGCCGTCTCAGAATGGCACATCGGGGATGTGATCGTCCTCGACCAAATTGTCGAATTTGGTGGTCTGATGCTCGAACCGCAGGTTGACGTGTCCAACCGGGCCGTGACGCTGCTTGGCGACGATCACCTCGGCAAGGTTCGCGGCTGTCTCGAACTTCTCCTTCCAGCGGGTGTAACGCTCGTTGAACTGGTCGTCCTTTTCCTCGAGGCGCTGCTGAGGCTCCTCCCGGCGCAGATAATATTCCTGGCGATAGATGAACGACACCACGTCGGCATCCTGCTCGATTGCGCCTGATTCCCGCAGGTCCGACAGCTGTGGCCGCTTGTTGTCCCGCTGTTCCACGGCGCGGGACAACTGCGAAAGGGCGAGCACGGGCAGGCCGAGCTCCTTGGCCAGCGCCTTGAGGCCCTGGGTGATCTCCGAAATTTCCTGCACCCGGTTGTCGGTCCGGCTGGGGCCCGTGCCACGCATCAGCTGAAGATAGTCCACGACGATGAGGTCCAGGCCCTGGGTTCGTTTCAGCCGGCGTGCCCGGGTGCGCAACGCGGCAACCGAGAGGGCCGGCGT
The DNA here is from genome assembly GCA_965198325.1 of Alphaproteobacteria bacterium. Taxonomy (GTDB): domain Bacteria; phylum Pseudomonadota; class Alphaproteobacteria; order UBA828; family JAPUJA01; genus CBDAPE01. The sequence continues at coordinate 641,404 of CBDAPE010000019.1, forward strand.
GTCGTCGATGAAGAACGGCACCGCCGAGAGCTCCTGGGCCGCCTGCACGACCCGCAGGAATTCGTCCTTGTTCATCTTGCCCCGGCGCAGCCGCTCGGAATCGAGTCCGGCGACCTCGGAGACGATCCGGGTGGCGAGCTGCTCCGCCGACATCTCGAGCGAGAAGAACGCGACCTTGGCGCCGTCGAGCACCCGAGTCTCGCCGGTCTCGTCGAGCTCCTCGGCGTAGCTCCGCGCGGCGTTGAATGCGATATTGGTGGCCAGAGCGGTCTTACCCATCGAGGGCCGGCCCGCAAGGATGATCAGATCCGAGGCGTGCAGGCCGCCCAGCAGCTCGTCGAGATCGGTCAGGCCGGTGGCCACGCCGGTCACGCCCGACTCTCGCTTATACGCCGCCTCCATCATCCCCACGGCGTCGGCCAGCGAGTGTTCGAGCGACTTAAAGCCGCCTTCCGGCCGGCCATCCTCGGCGAGCCGGAACAACTTGTGTTCGGCGGCTTCGATCTGCTCCTCGGCAGAGACGTCGTAGGGCGAATCGTAGGCTGTGTTGACCATCGCTTCGCCGACGTCGATCAGAGCCCGGCGCATCGCCAGATCGAAGATCGCCCGGCCGTAATGCCCTGCGTTGATGATCGTAACGGCCGCGCCCGCGAGACGCGCGAGATACTGGGCGCCGCCGATATCGCTGAGCGCGCCGTCGGCTTCGAAGTAGGTCTTGAGCGTCACCGGGTTTGCGATCTGCCCGCGTTCAACCATCGCCAGGGCGGCGGCAAAAATCCGCCCGTGCACCGGCTCATAGAAATGCTCCGCCGTAAGAAAACCAGAGACCCGGTTCATTGCCTCGTTGTTGGTTAGGATCGCGCCGAGCAGGGCCTGCTCGGCCTCGACGTTGTGGGGCGCCTCGCGGTAAAGCGAATCGTCGGCCTTGTCGCCGACAATCGAGGTCAGGTTGGGTTGGGAGGTTTCCATCGATGCACCCTAACGCCTGCGCCGCGTGCCGTAACGCCGAATCAACGCCGACCGTGCAGAAATCGGGGGACCGAATTCGTCCACAGCTTGTGTGCAGCGAGGATCAAACGAAGCATTCGTCACCGCCGTTGACGGTCCCTCGCGAACAACTGTGTCCGCCGTCACACTGCCCCCTACATTTTCGGAGTTACAGGACCTGAGTCTACCAGATGTGGACAAATTAGGAAATTCGGAAGGATTTCGGGGTCCAAGTCAATCTTGGCGCCTGACGACAAAGCTATCCACAGGCAGCCGATAGTCGAAGGATATTGACGCGCTCCCTGGCACGCTTGAGAGTACGGGATAACCCTAGGCGGAGACGCCCGCGTCGGACCAGTGCTCCCGCTCCCAGTCGATCATGTAGTCGCGGATCAGCGGCACGGCCTCCTGGTCGCGGGTGAGCTGCATTTGCACGATCATGTGGTCCTGCCGTCTGAATGCGGTTTCGGAGCCGGCGAGATAAAACTCCCACATCCGGCAGAAGCGCTCGTCGTAGACCGCTTCGATCTTGTCCCGGTTGGCCACGAAGGCCCGCGACCAGTTCTTCAGGGTCTCGGCGTAATGCAGACGAAGCACTTCCATGTCCGTAAGTTTTAACCCCGTCTCTTCGAGTGGTGCAAAAACCTCGGACATCGACGGGCAATAACCGCCCGGAAAAATGTATTTGCGCAACCACGGGTTTGTCACGCTGGGCCCGTCCCAGCGCGCGATGAAATGAATTAACGCGACGCCGTCCTCGGTTAGCAGATCCCGCACTTTTTCAAAGAACTCGCGATAATGCTTGACGCCGACATGCTCAAACATCCCGACTGAGACGATTCGCTCGTAGGGACCCGTCTCATCCCGGTAGTCGCGCAAGAAAAAGCGCACCTGCTCGCTCAGCCCTTCGGTCTCTGCGCGGTCCTGGGACGCTTTCTGCTGTTCGACCGAAAGCGTCACCCCGGTGACGTCCGCGCCAGATTCCTTAGCGATATAAAGTCCCAGGCCGCCCCAGCCCGAGCCGATGTCGAGCACCTTGCAGCCGGGTTTTAGATAGAGCTTCGACGCGAGATGGCGCTTCTTGTCGAGCTGGGCTTGCTCGAGGCTGTTGTTGGGGCTCGTGAAATAGCCGCAGGAATATTGCCGGTCCGAATCGAGAAACAGGTCGAACAGTGCGTCCGACAGGTCGTAGTGGTGGGCGACGTTCTTCTGGGCCCGGCCGATGGGGTTATGCTGCATGATCGGACGCCACAACCTCCCGAGCCACTGGCAGGTACGGATAAACCTCGTTCGCTCGATGAGCTGGATGTTATGGCCGACCAGATCGACAAAATCCCGGATCGTCGTGCCGTCCTCCAGCGTGAGCGTTCCGTCCATATAGGCCTCGCCCACATAGAGCCGGGGGTTCCAGAACAGTTTGGTGTGCAGGGCGGGGTCGTGAAACCGGATGGTCGCGCTGGGGCCTGGCGTGCCTGCGAACTCATGCAGCTTGCCCCGGGCGTCGATGACCCGGAGCGTGCCCTCCTTGATGAGCTTCTTGAGCAGTTTTCCGATGAGCATGCCGATTGTCTCCCGCCGGCTCGCCGACGCGCTCCCGTCCTACTCGGTCTTGGCCTCTGCCTCCTCGGCCTCGTCCGTATCGGCCTCTCCGATCCCGGCGTCTTCAGCCTTGGCCGTAGGCTCCGCCGCCGCCCCTGCCGAAGCTTCGGTGGCTTCGACCGGCTCCGCTTCGGCACCAACGACCTCGGCGGCTTCCGCCGCGGCAGCCTCCTCCATCAATTCTGCGAGTTCCGGCGCTGCTTCCTCGACGGCAGGCACTGAGGGTTCGGCTTCGCGCGGTCCCGCCGGAGCGGCGGCTTGCAGCTCGGCTTCGTCCTCCGACCGGGCAACGTTCACGGCCACCGTCGCCTCGACCTCGGGGTGCAAGGCGATGGCCACGGGATAGACGCCGAGCGCCTTGATTGTCGCGTCGAGCTTGACCTGCTGGCGGGTGATCGGCGTGCCGTCTTCGCTAATCGCGTTCGCGACATCCCGTGCCGTCACCGAGCCGTAAAGCTGGAAGCTTTCGCTCGCCTGACGAATCAGCACCCAGCTCGTGCCGTCGAGAGTTTCCTTCAGCAATTCCGCCTCGCCGCGTTTCGTGTCGTTCGTCTTGATCAGTTCGGCACGGTTGGATTCGAACCGCTCGAGATTCGCCTTGTTCGCCCGGAGCGCCTTGCCCTGCGGCAACAGGAAGTTGCGGGCGAAGCCGTCTTTGACGCGCACCACGTCACCCAGCTGGCCGAGCTTGGCTACGCGTTCGAGAAGAATTATGTCCATCTTATCACTCTTGGCGTGTCAGGTTTTGGCTGGGACCGCCGGTCCCGGGTCCGCCGCCGCTGCCGAAGCGGCGCCGCAGGAAAATCCATTGTTCGGCGAGTCCCAGCGCGGCCAGCGCCATCATGCTGAACGGCTGAGCGAAAAACAATAAAGCATACATGATCGCGAGCGCAATCACGCCAGCGGCGAATCGGCGGGCGATGCTATGAGCCACCACGATGCCGAGGAAGAAATAGGGGGTCGCCAGGGCTACTGCAACACCGGTTGCGATGAAACCGAGTTGGCCTGGGCCGACGAGGGATGCTGCAATCGCCACGACAAAGCCGTAAGCCAGTCCGCGCGGCAGCTGGAGATCGATCAGATCGAACGAGATCCTGAGCGCCTTGCCCAGCTTGCGGACGATGAGCTGCGCCAAGGCCATCGAGATCACCATGAATACGACGGCCATGCCCGGTGTCCAGGTGACGGCGTTGTAGGCCAGCGATCCGATGGCCTCGTCCGGCGTTTCCCCGTCCGGGACCGGAAGCGCCTCGAACTGTCCGCCGTACATGAGTATTATCTGCTCTGTTGCGAGACCGAGAAGTCCACCTTCGCTGCCCGAAAAAATTCCGGCCAGGGCCAGGAAGAGGACGACCATGTAGGCGACGACAATAGTGATCAGCCGTCCGGCGGGGTACCACTCGACGGTTCCGTCCGGGAGCGTCCGGTTGAGCAGGGCGTAGCGGGTCGCGAGTGCCGCTGGCGCCAGCAGGATGACGAGGTAGACCAGCGAAAACGAGAAGCTTCCGAAGAACATGCCGCACAGCACGGCCGCCGCGCCGCCCGCGACGAAAACCATCCGGTAGCCTTGGGAGAACCCGACCAGGAACAGCGGAACCGCCGAGAACGGCAGGACCAGCATCGCGAGGAAGAAGTTCGACCCGGCGATGGCGAAGAAAAGGGCGGCGACAATCCCCGCCGCGAACGCGATGAGGTAGCTCTTCAGCATGCGAAGGCGCGCCCGCGGGGGCGCTTGCTCAGTGTTCCGTAAAGGGTATCAGCGCCAGGATCCGGGCTCGTTTGATGGCCCGCGCGAGTTCCCGCTGTTTCTTCGCGGAGATTGCCGTAATCCGACTTGGCACGATCTTGCCGCGTTCCGACAGGAAGCGATGGAGCAGCTTGACGTCCTTGTAATCCACCTTGGGCGCCCCTGGCCCGCTCAGCGGGCAGCTCTTGCGCCGCCGAAAGAACGGACGGCGCGGAAAGCCGCCGCCGCGCCCGCCGCCCGGTCGTCCCCGACCGCCCTCGGCGCTCACTCTTTCCCTCCGGTATCATTGGTCGCATCACGCTCCGTCTCATTGGGCGGGGTTTCGGCTGTGTCCGTCGCGGGCGGGTTTTCGGCTGTGTCCGTCGCAGGTGGTTTTTCGGCTGCGTCCGTCGCGGGTGGTTTTTCGGTTGCACCCGTCTCGGGTGCGGCGTGATCCCTGCCACCCTTGCGATCGTGCCCGCCATCATGACGTTCGCCGTAGCGACGATCGCCCCGCTCGCCCCGGCCGCCGCGGTCGTCGCGGGAGGCTCGGGCCAGCATCATCGCCGAGGGGCCTTCCTCGAGTTCCTTGACGCGGATCGTGAGGATGCGCAGCACATCCTCATCGATCTTCATGTTCCGCTCCATCTCCTTGACGGCGTCGGAGGGGGCGTCCAGGTTGAACATAACGTAATGGCCCTTGCGATGCTTCTTGATGCGGTAGGCGAGCGACTTCAAGCCCCAGTGCTCGGTCTTCTCGACCTTGCCGCCGTTCTCCGTGATAATTCCAGCAAAGCGTTCCGCCAACGCCTCAGCTTGCTGCGCCGAAATTTCCGGGCGCGCGATGAACGTGCTCTCATAGAGCGGCATGCCGGTTCGTCTCCTTCTGGCCCCGCGCGCCGTCGCACATAAAGACGCGGCGCAGCCGGCCCGGCCGCGCGCAACGCGTTCAGCGGGTGAAAACCGGAACGGCAGGCGCCGATGTCCGGTCTCTGCCGCTCCGAGGCGCCGAACTATACAGGAATCGCGCTTGGGCGCAAGCATCGCTTGACAGTGGATTCTGCCTCGCTATCACTGGTCGGATCAAGCCTTCGGGAGACGGGAGATAGGCCGATCATGAAGCGGGCGTTCGTGTTTCCGGGCCAGGGATCGCAAGAGGTCGGGATGGGGCACGCGCTGGCCAACGAATTCCCGGCCGCGCGCCAGGTCTTCGACGAGGTGGATGACGCGCTGGGCGAATTTCTCTCTCGGCTGATCTTCGAGGGGCCGGGCGAGGATCTCATGCTCACCCGCAACACGCAGCCGGCGTTGATGGCCGTCTCGCTCGCCGTGGTCCGTGCCATCGAAGCGGAGGGCGAGACCCGGCTGACCGATCACGGCGCCTTCGTCGCCGGCCATTCGCTGGGCGAGTATTCGGCGCTCTGCGCCGCCGGCGCGCTCCATCTTGCCTCCACGGCGCGGTTGCTCCGGTTGCGCGGCGACGCGATGCAGCGGGCGGTGCCCGTCGGCGAGGGCGCCATGGCGGCCTTGCTCGGCATCGACATCGAAACGGCGGTAACGGTCGCGGCCGCGGCTGCGGAGGGCGAGATTTGCGCGGCCGCCAACGACAATGCGCCGGGTCAGGCTGTGCTCAGCGGAAACGCGGCAGCGATTGACCGGGCGATCGAAGCGGCTCCGGCGCATGGCGCCCGGCGCTCGGTCAAGTTGCCGGTCAGCGCGCCCTTCCATTGCACCTTGATGGAACCAGCGGCCGAAGTGATGGCCAAGGCGCTGGACGACGTCACCATCGCGCCTCCAGCCTTGCCGCTGATCGCCAACGTGACCGCTGCACCGAGCACCGAACCCGCGATCATCCGGCACCAGCTCGTCGAGCAGGTCACGGCGATGGTCCGGTGGCGGGAATCGGTGCAGTATCTGGCTGTCCAGGAGGTCGAGGTGGTGGTCGAGCTCGGTCACGGAAAGATCTTGAGCGGTCTGACCAAACGGATCGACCGGACGGTCGAGCCCTTCCCAGTCGGCTCGGTCGAGGATATCGAGGCGTTTTTGAACACCCTTTAAAACGACAAGCGAGGCCGCAATGTTTGATCTGTCGGGCAGGTCCGCTCTGGTGACCGGAGCTTCGGGCGGCATCGGTGCCGCCATCGCCCGTGCGCTCCATGCTCAGGGCGCGGCGCTTTCACTTTCAGGTACCCGGCGCGACGCGCTCGATGCCTTGGCGGAAGAATTGGGCGAGCGGTGCATCGTGACGCCGTGTGATCTCTCAAATGCGGCGGCCATCGATGTCCTTGCCAATGAGGCTCAAACTGCGATGGGCGCGGTCGATATCCTTGTCAATAATGCCGGACGGAACCGCGACGGCCTAGTGGTGCGGATGTCCGACGAGGACTGGAATGAGATTCTTGAGGTCAACTTGTCGGCGGCATTCCGGCTTAGCCGGGCGTGTCTGCGCGGCATGATGAAACGGCGCTTCGGGCGGATCATTAATATCACGTCGGTTGTCGGCCAAGTTGGGAACCCGGGCCAGGCCAACTACGTTTCGGCCAAAGCGGGGCTGACTGGGTTGACCAAGAGCATCGCCGCCGAAGTCGGCAGCCGGGGGATTACGGTCAACTGCATCGCGCCGGGCTTTATCGAGACCCCGATGACCGATGCCATGCTCGAGGAGCAGCGCGAGGCGCTATACAAGGTGATCCCGCTCGGACGCCTGGGTTCGCCCGCTGACGTGGCGGCGGGCGCGGTGTTTTTGGCCAGCGACGAGGCGGCTTACGTGACCGGTGCGACGCTCTCGATCAACGGCGGAATGGCCATGATCTGAGGGATTTTTGGCGCCCTTGTCATCGTCTAGTCAAACGTCGGAAAGTATGTTACGAACCGGGACGCCGCGCCACTGACGGCTGCATCGGTCCAGATGTGTAATCGGCCAAAAATTGTTGACCCTCGATTGACCAAAGCCCGAAGGAAATGTGACGCATGAGTGATGCCGGTGAACGTGTAAAGAAGATTGTCGTGGAACATCTTGGGGTGGAAGATTCCAAGGTCACCGACAACGCCAGCTTTATTGACGATCTTGGCGCCGACAGCTTGGACACGGTCGAGCTGGTCATGGCGTTCGAAGAAGAGTTCGGGTGCGAGATCCCCGACGACGCGGCGGAAAAGATCCTGACCGTCAAGGACGCGGTCGACTACATCAAGGAACTGGAGGGTTAGCCCCCGCGAGCGTTCGGTCCCGGCAGTGGACCGCTCGATCGCTCGCTGGCGGCCAGTCCGCTACCCATGAGGCGCGTCGTCGTAACCGGTTTAGGGATGGTTACGCCGCTTGGCTGCGGTGTCGATCATTGCTGGTCGCGTCTGATCAACGGCGAATCCGGTATCCGGTCGATCACCGAGTTTGACGTTTCCGACATTCCCGCCAAGATCGCCGGCCAGGTGCCGCGCGGTACGGGTTCCGGCGAGCTCAATCTCGAGACCGCCGTCTCGGCCAAAGATCTCAAGAAGATGGATGATTTCATCCTCTATGCCATCGCAGCGGCCGATCAGGCGGTCGCCGCCTCGGGCTGGGCGCCTACGGACGAGGCTGATTGCGAGCGCACCGGTGTCATGATCGGTTCCGGCATCGGCGGCCTGCAGACCATAGAGGCGGGCGCCATCCTGGTCCACGAGAAGGGGCCCCGGCGCTTGAGCCCGTTCTTCATTCCGTCGTCTCTGATCAACCTTGCGGCCGGCCATGTCTCCATCAAATACGGCTTTAAGGGGCCTAACCATTCGGTCGTCACCGCCTGCTCGACTGGTGCCCACGCCGTCGGCGACGCGTCGCGCCTGATCGCATTCAGCGATGCCGACGTGATGGTGGCTGGGGGCACGGAGGCGGGCGTCTGCCGGCTGGGTCTCGCGGGCTTCGCGTCGGCTCGAGCGCTGTCGACCAAATTCAACGACGCGCCCGAACAGGCCTCCCGGCCATGGGACGTTGATCGCGACGGCTTCGTAATGGGCGAGGGTGCAGGCATCGTAGTGCTCGAGGAACTCGAACACGCTAAGGCGCGAGGCGCGACGATATTCGCAGAAATTATCGGTTACGGCCTCTCGGGCGACGCCTATCACTTGACCGCGCCAATGCCCGACGGCAGCGGCGGCGAGCGCTCCATGCGGATGGCGCTCGATCGCGCGGCACTGGATCCGTCGGAGATCGACTACATCAACGCCCACGGGACCTCGACACCTCTTGGCGACGAAATCGAACACGGCGCCGTCAAGCGGCTATTCGGGAACGCCGCCTATGACCTGTCCATGTCGTCGACCAAGTCATCGATCGGCCATCTGCTGGGCGCTGCGGGAAGTGTTGAGCTGATCTTCTCGATCCTCGCCTGCGTCAATGGTATCGTCCCGCCGACGCTCAATCTCGAAAATCCCTCACCCGAATGCGATCTCGATCTCGTGCCGCTCGAGGCGAAGGAACGCGACGTAATCTACGCCCTGTCCAATTCCTTCGGTTTTGGCGGGACCAACGCGAGCCTGGTTATCGGCCAGGCGCCCTGACCTCATGCGGCGCGCCGCCGTCCGCATTGCCATCCCGATAGTCGTTCTTCTGGCCGCCGCGGTCGGTGTCGTCCTTTGGGGGTGGACGCGGTTCGGCGCCGAGGGCCCGCTCGAGCAGTCCGTAACCGTTGTACTCGATCCTGGATTTGGCCTGTCTGCGATCGCCGAGCGCCTTGAGGCGGCGGGCGTTATCGCCGAGACGATCGTCTTCATGGCTGGCGCGCGGCTGACAGGCGCGCACAAGGAGCTTCGGGCGGGCGAGTACACGTTTTCGCCCGGTGTCAGCCCCGAGCGCGCAATGGCGGATCTCGTTGCGGGCAAGACGGTCATCCGCCGTCTGACCCTGCCCGAGGGCCTGACCAGCGCCGAAGCCGTCGCCGTGATCGAGGCTGCCGTCGCGCTGGCCGGCGAAATTTCTGCGACGGTCGCGGAAGGATCGTTGTTGCCCGAGACCTATCATTACACGCGTGGCGACGAGCGGACCGCCTTGATTGCCCGGATGCAGGCGGCGATGACCGAGACACTCGATGCCTTGTGGGCGGGGCGGGCCGAGGGCCTGCCGCTGGCCGCACCGTACGACGCCGTGGTGCTCGCCTCGATAGTCGAGAAGGAGACAGGCCAGGCTGACGAACGTGCCCTCATCGCCGGCGTTTTCTTCAACCGGCTCGCGGCGGGCATGCCACTGCAGTCCGATCCCACCGTGGTCTACGCGCTCACCAACGGAAACGGCCCCCTCGATCGGCCGCTCACCCGCGCCGATCTCGCGTTCGAGAGCCCGTTTAATACATACCGTCACAAAGGTTTGCCACCAGGGCCGATCGCCAACCCGGGGGTTGCCGCCCTCGTGGCAGCACTCCACCCCGCGGCGACGGACGCCTAATATTTCGGGGCCGCCGGCGAAGGAGGCCACGCCTTCGCGGTGACCCTTGAGGAGCACAACGCGAACGTCCGTCGTTACCGGGAGATGCAGGCCGACAGCGCCCGCTAGGGGGCGTCCCGCCGGGCGCGCGCGATCTTGCCGCCCAGCGCCCAATCGGTCAGGCCCGGAGGCAGCGCGGCGAACAGCAGGGTCGGAACATAGAGTGCGAGCGGGAAGGCGATCCGCGCCGGGTTACGGCGCAGGCGACGCCGGATTAGCTGGGCCGCCTTGGGCGCGTTCAGGATGAAGGGCATGGGAAACCGGTTTTGCGCCGTAATTCGGGATTCCACGAACCCGGGGCAAATCACCGTGACCCTCACGTCGTCCGGGGCCAACATGACCCGAAGCGCTTCGCCATAGCTCTTGACCGCCGCCTTGCTCGCGGAATAGGCCGCCGCGCCCGGCAGGCCGCGAAAGCCTGCGAGCGAGGCCATGATTGCGATCTGGCCCGCCCTACGCCCACGCATGGCAGGAATTGCCGGCAGCACCGTGTTCAGCACACCATCCAGATTGACGGCGAAGATCAGGCGGGCTTGGGACTCCGTTTCGTCGAAGACGTGGCCTCCGCCTGGTGTGCCGCTCGTGCCCGCGGAAACGCCGGCGTTGGCGATCACCAGCTCGAGCGGGCGGGTCGTCTCGAGCCCGGCAATCCAGGCGGCCATGCCGTCGCCGTCGGCGACGTCGAGGATAGCCGTCGTGACCTCTGCGCCGTCCGCCCGGCAGGTCTCGGCGACGGCGTCGAGCCGACCCGCGTTGCGGCCGCTCAGCGCCAGCCGGATACCGGGCGCGGCGTAGGCCTTTGCAAGAGCTTCCCCGAGCCCGCTGCTGGCACCCGTAATCAGGATCGATGTCGGATCGGCAACGTCCATCGCTTGATCCTCGTCGCCACGGTCCGCTTGTTGGCGGGCCTCGCCGGCGGGTATAGTGCGCGCGGGCACGCTCAGGTGTCCGTCGTCGCTTGATCGAACAGACAATATGAGGCTTGCGTGGCGGTTTCCAGCATGACCGGTTTTGCCCGCGCTGAAGGAACCTACCGGGCGACGCGCTGGGTCTGGGAGGTCAAGAGCGTCAACGGCCGCTCGCTTGAGCTGCGTTGTCGGTTGCCCCAGCGAATGGATTGGCTCGAACCGCTCGCCCGGGCCGCGGCGACCAAGCGGTTTAAGCGCGGGCATCTGGGTGTCGCGCTGAGCCTCGTTCAGACGGATGAGCCTGTCCAGATGCGGCTCAACCGTGAACTGCTCGATCAGCTGCTCGCCGTTGCCGGCGAGGCCGCGGAGCGATCGGGAGCCCAGCCGCCGCGCATCGATGGCCTGTTGGCGATTCGGGGCGTTGTGGAAATCTCCGATCCTAAGGACAGCGAGACTGATCGCGAGGCCCGCGAGGCGAGCCTTGTTTCAAGCCTCGAAGAGGCCCTTGATTCGCTAAGAGACGCGCGCCGCGCCGAAGGCGAACGGCTGGCCGCAAGCTTGTGCGAGCAAATCGACGGTGTCGCAGCGCTGACCGAGCAGGCGGCCGCGTCGCCTGCGCTGACACCGGAGGCGGTCAAGGCGCGCCTCGCCGAAAAACTTGCGCCGCTGCTCGACGAGTTGCCGGCCCTTTCCGAGGAAAAACTGGCCCAGGAAGCCGCGTTGATCGCGGTCAAGGCGGATGTCCGGGAAGAGATCGACCGCCTGCGGGCCCATATCGCCGCCGCACGCGAACTGCTCGACGCCGACGAACCGGTTGGGCGGCAGCTGGATTTCCTGTGCCAGGAATTCAATCGCGAGGCCAACACCCTGTGCTCGAAGTCGACCGGTCTCGACCTGACGCGAATCGGGCTCGACCTCAAGGCGGCGATCGATCAGATCCGCGAGCAGATCCAGAACGTCGAATAGGAGCGCGCGAGCCGATGCCCAACCCGTTTATCGAACGCCGCGGCCTGTTATTCGTCCTCTCCTCGCCGTCGGGTGCGGGAAAGACATCGATCGCGCGGCGGCTTCTGGAGCTTGACGACAACCTTGCCCTGTCGGTGTCGATGACGACCCGCCCCAAACGGCCGAACGAGGTCGAGGGGGTGGATTACTCGTTCGTCGATGAGACGCGATTTGCGGCGTCGGTCGAGGCGGGCGCGTTCCTCGAGCACGCCCAGGTGTTCGGCCATTCTTACGGCACGCCGCGCGGCCCCGTGGAGGCAGCACTCGCGGCCGGGCGCGACATCCTCTTCGACATCGACTGGCAGGGCACCCAGCAGCTTGCGGAGTCCGCGCGCGACGATCTGGTCAGCGTGTTTATTCTTCCGCCCTCAACCGCGGAACTCGAGCGCCGGTTGCGGGCCCGCGCTCAGGATCCGGGCAACGTGGTCGCTCGGCGAATGGCAAAGGCAGCCGACGAAATGAGCCACTGGGACGCCTACAGCTACATTATCGTGAACGATGATCTCGAGGACAGCGTGCGCGGCGCACACGCCGTTCTCACGGCCGAGCGGCTCGCTCGTCGGCGTCAGGTCGCACTCGGCGATTTCGTCAAGCGGCTGCGCGGGGGCGATTGAAGTTCAGTAGCGCTAACCCTCGTCGAAGACGGCCTCCCGGCGCGAGCGGGCCGCTAATACCCTGCAGCGCTCCCGGGCGAAGTTCGAGTACGAGAAAGCGATCGTCCGCAACCGAGGTGTCGAAGATCAGCCCCCGAGGCCGCGCTGGCGCGAACCCAAAACGGCCCAGATAGGCCTGCACGCCGACTGCGACGACGATCGCGTCGCCGCGCGCCCTGGCGGCGTCGAGGCCGTGGCGAACCAACCGACCGCCCAGCGCTCTGCCCTGGTGGTCCGGGTCCACCGCTATCGGACCCAGTAGGATGGCGTGCGCTGTACCGCCGATTGTGATCGGCCAGAAGCGGATCGTGCCAATCACCTTGCCGTTCTCGCGCGCGGTGAATCCCAGGCTCACGACCGGCCCGTTTCCTGCACGCAAGGTATAGCTCGACCGGTCTTTCCGCTCCGGCTCGAAGGCGCGGTCGAGAAGCCGTTCGATGGCCGGGCCATCCGTCGGCTGCTCAGGCCCGAGTTCAATCATGAGAGTTTCGCCTGTTCGGTCGGGGAATGGCCAGCCTACATACGGCAGAAGGGCCCGAGGGGCAAGCCGAATTCAGCGATTCGGGTCGGTTAGGCCCCGTGGGTCAGGAATTGCCAGGCTCGTGCGAGAGCGCAAAACGCCGCAACGTCGAGCTCCTCGGCGCGTGCCCGAGGCGAGATCCCTGCCTCGGCGAGCAGGGCCTCGACGTCGATGCCGAGCGGCTTGAGAGCCGAGCGCAGCATCTTGCGACGTTGGTTAAAGGCGGTCGCGACGACTCGTTCCAACGCCGCGCCGTCGGCCGGAGCGAGGGGCTTGGGGCGGGGCGTCAGGCGGATCAATGTCGAGTGCACTTTCGGTGCCGGAGTGAATGCACCCGGCGGAAGGTCGAACAACCGTTCGGCGTCACACTGCCATTGGACCATCACCGCCAGACGGCCATAGGAGCGAGATCGCGGTTCGGCCGCAATCCGTGCGGCCACCTCTTTCTGGAACATCAGGGTCAGGCTCTGGAAGAGCTTAAGCCGACCGAGCCACTTGAAGAGCAGCGGCGTCGCCACGTTGTAGGGCAGATTGGCGACGATCCGCCGCGGTGGATCGGCCAGAGCTGCCTCCTCGATCGCCAGCGCGTCGGCCTCGTGAACAACGAGCCGGTCGGGGTAGGCCGCTGCGAGCTCGGCGAGCGCTGCCACGCAACGCGGGTCGCGCTCGATCGCCACGACGCGCCGCGCCCCGGTGGCGAGCAGCGCGCGGGTCAGTCCGCCGGGTCCCGGGCCAATTTCGAACACCGTTACGGTCGTCAGATCGCCTCCGGCCTCGGCGATTCGCCCTGCAATTCCTGGGTCGAGCAGGAAGTTCTGACCGAGCGCTCGTCGTGCCGACAGGTGATGGCGGCGAATGACATCGCGCAACGGGGGAAGAGCGGGTGCAGTCTTGGCTGCTGGCACCGATTCTGGCTCCGCCGAAAGCGCTCAGACTCGAATTTCGATGAAGGCGGCGGCGCGCAGGTCACGCAAATAACGCCGGGCCGCGAGGTCAAGCCGTCGCGCGACGAGGTCCTCGCGTAACGTGTCTTCGTCGACCGTCGGCCCGCTTTCCTCTTTCCGATCGCAGACCATGAAGACGTGATAACCGTTGGCCGTTCGAACCGGCGCGCTTGCGATCCCGATTGACAGGGGCGTCACCGCTTGACGGATCTCGGGCGGCAGGTCGGCGAGCCTGACTGTGCCGAGATCGCCCGACATGGAGTTCTCCAAGATTTCCGAAAGCCGGCGCATGTCGTCACAGCTGCGAACCGTCGATTGAATCTCCCGTGCGAAATCAAGTTGTTCCGCATCCTCGCTCGCTGGAGCACCGGCTGCGACAGGCAGCAGAGCCTGAACCAGCTCGACCTCGACCGTGCCGCCGGTCTCGCTGACAGGATCTTCACGGGCCAGTAACTTGAGAATGTGAAAGCCTTCCACAGATCGGACCGGTTCCGAGATTTCTCCCGGTTGCAACGTCACGACCCGCGCGGCAATCTCCGGCGCTAGTTGGCCCGCCTGCACCCAGCCGAGATCGCCACCGACGGCTGCCGTCGCATTTTGCGAGAACTGACGCGCGAACGCGGTGAAGTCGACATTGGACGCCTGGAGTTGGCGCGCGAGATTTTGCGCATCGATTGCGACGCTGGCTTCCTGGTTTGCCGCCGGAACTCCGAGAAAAATTTCGGCGATCCGATAGGTCGGCTGATTTAGGCCGGCTTCGTACCGTTGCCGGGAGGCGTCGATTTCCTCGGGCCCAATGACGACGCTGGGACCCAGCCGAAGGCGCACGACCGTTCCCCAGGTAATCTGAGCCCTGATCTGTGCAAGGGCGGATTCGCGATTCAAACGGCTCGAGTCCAGAAAGGTGAAGAAACTACCGGGTGGTGCACCACTGTCCGCTTCGATCGATGCGACGGCGCGCTCCATCTGGCTTTCGCTGACCTCGATATCGAGCCGGGTTGCCTCCTGCAACTGCAGCTGTTCAGTGATCAGGTTCTGGAGCACCCGCGGCGCGATCTCGCGGCGGATTTCGGACGAATTTTCCAGACCGGTCGTCGCGACCACGAGATCAATCCGGCTGAGCAGGTCATAAACCGAAATCACCTCGTCGTTGACGACCGCGGCGATACGCTGGAGATCCTGCGCTTTGACCGACGGGGCGTTGAGCAGCGCGAACGCTGTAACAATCGCCAAAAGGATCGTCTTCGGTTGCACGGCCTGTTCCTTAAATCCGCGTATTGGCGCCGACGGTTATATAGCGGCTTAAGGGCATCGCTCTCAAATCCTAAATCTGCTGCGCTTGGCGCTAGCCCAGGTTCTTGAACTGGATTGTGAATAAGATCGACGTTTCCGGGTCCACATCCCTGTCTTCCGTAAAGCTTCGGTTGGCGCGGACCCGGAACAACAGACATTCGTCTTCATAGAGAAGTGTCGCGCCCGAATTCAATGAACCGCCGTCATCGACCAGGTTTCGCCGGTGGTCAATGGTCAAATCCCACGACCCGGTTAAGGCTACGGTCCCCGCCACCGTCAGCTCCTCGCGATTCGCAAACGCGTCGATATTGCTGCCTTCGGAACTGAGTTGAACGTAGCTGAGGCTCAGCCGCAAATATGACGGCCCGATGGCGGCGCTTACTTCGTTACGCTGCGCCGTGAAATTCCTGCGATTGAGGCGAAAGCGATAGTTGACGTCCAGATAATCCGCCGGTGTCACAGATAACCGGCCCACATAGTCCGAGAAACTATCCTCGAGCCCGGTGCCGGTCCCAAATGTGCTGTCGTCCTTGAGCCGAACGGTCTGGCCAAGCAGTGCCGTCGTCCGACCACCACTTGTCCCGTATAGACCCCAGCGGATGCCGTAGTTGACCCGCGGGCCGCCTTCGATCCGATCCAGGCCCGTAAAGCGGTTCGAACTGAACAGGTTTGTGTCGTCGAACTCGAAATCCTGACTGTCTTCGTTCGGGATCTTGTCGAGATTGCCGCCGTAAGGGCTGACAATAGCCGTGACGATGGGTTCGACGATTTGGCGGACCGTGCCGTGTTCTGCCATCCAGGGATAGCGCCAGCCGAGGGTGAATTCAGGAACGACCCGGCCGGTCACGCCGTTGAGCGAGGTCGTGGCGGGGTCCTCGGGGTTGGCAACGTCGTTGACCCAGTACAGATCGCCCCGCAGGGTCATCGAAAAGTCATAGATGTCGCCGGATGCGCCCACATGGCTCGCATACCAGCCCGCCTTGGCCGACAGGCGTCGGCTGTCGGCCCCCTCGCTGCGCGCCAGGACGAGCCCGCTCGCTTCGGCGCTCCACCAGGTGCCAGCGGAACTCGGATCGCTCAAGAATTGATAGTCGAAGGTCGGCAGGATCAGGGGAATTTCGCCCGGGTCATCATTTTCTTCGAGACCCTGAAACCAATAGCCCGCCAGGGACGTGAAGCGTCGTCCGTCCTGTCCCTGCAAATAGAGGTCCGTCGTCAGCGTGTCCTCTCCGCCGAAGCCATAGCGGCTCCGATAGGTGTCGTCGGTGGCTCGGGACAAATCGAAGCCCCATAGCCAAGTTTGGCTGAGCGCAAATCGCCCGTCGCCTTCGACATGGCCGCGCGTTTCTTCGCCGCCCCTGAGTTCGCCGTCGTCGTCCCGACGGTCGACATGGGTCCAGCTGCCCGCCAAACGGTAGATCCCGTTGCCCGTGTGCTCGCGGTATTCACCCGCAAGCACGACACCCTCCTTCGAGGTAAACAACGGCGAAAACGTGAAGTCGCGATGAGGCTGGATGTTCCAGAAATACGGCGTCGTGAACTTGAATCCGAGCGAACTGGAGCTGCCGTAGGTCGGCGCCAGAAATCCGCTCTTGCGCTCCACCGAAGGGTCGGGGTGGGAAAAGTAAGGCGTATACAAGACCGGCAGGCCGAACATTTCGAGGAAGGCGTCGGAATATTCGATCGTTCGGTCTTCCTGATCGTGGACGACCCGAATGGCCTTGATCTGCCACAGCGGAGCCCGATCGGGATCATCGGGACAAAGATCGCAGGGCGAATAGACGGCCTTGCGCATTTCGCTGCGGTTACCGTCGGAGCGTCGAGCGCCATTGGCCGCCATGCGGGACCGGTCGCTCATCAGGAGTCGGATGCCCGTTACCACGCCGTTCTTCATCCCGTCGGTTAATTCGACCTCGTCGGCGAACAGGACCTCGCCCGTCGGCTCCAGAATTGCGACGTTGCCGATAGCTGTAACGATATCGCGGCGCTGGCTATAGACCACCTGATCGGCCAATAGAATTCGTGGGCCGTGGGCGATCTCCACATGACCCTGTGCCGTCACAATGTCGGCATTCTCGTCATAGGTGAGCCAGTCAGCACTGAGCAGCAGGGGCTCGGCGGGATCCTGCACCTGTTGCGCGTCGGCGCTGGACCAGATCAAGAGAGTCGCGAGCAAGCCAGCCGCGAAAGCACGTCGCACAGCGCGTTATCCGTCTTCCAGATGGAACAGCAGGCCGACCCCGAGGAGGGTGCAGATACCCGCCGGGGTCCATGCCGCGAGAGCCGGCGGTATCTTGCCCGACAGGCCGAGAGCCAGCACGACGTCGGAAAGAAAATAAAATACAAAGCCGGTCAACACACCCGCCGCGATGAGCAAGCCGGTGCCGCCCCGTCGCGTCAGCCGAAGTGAAAAACTTGCTCCGATGACGACCATCGCGCAGAGCAGCAGTGGCGCCGAGAGCAAGGCATACCAGTGGATTCGGTGCTTGACGGCCGAGAATCCGGCTTCCTCCAAAATCTTGATGAACCCGGGGAGTTCCCAGAACGAAAGGGTCTCGGGCGAGGCGAAGCTATCGTGAATCTGCTCAAGGGTGAGATCGGTTTTCAACTCGTAGCGGTCGACGAATTCAGCAGGTTGATCGGGCGCCGTCAGCGCCGCCTCGCGCAAATCCCAATACCCTGTCTCGAGCTTCGCGCTTACCGCGTCGATCCGCCCCACGAATCGATCGGTGTCCTCGAACAGAAAGATAATGACGTCGTGAAGCACGGTGTCCGGTTCGGTGACCCGTCGGGCGTGAATCACAGATTCACCGTTGGCTTCCGCCTGGCGCAGCCACAGCCCCGAAGATGAAATCGCGAGGAGGCTGGCTTGCTTGCGCAAATACTTCGCCTCCATCTGCTCGTAGCGCGAGACCATGGCCGAGGCGAGCGGGTTATAGACGGTAATGACCACAGAGCCGATAAGGAAAGCGAGAACCACGGCGGGAAGCATGAACTGCCACACCGAAACCCCGGCAGCCCGTGCAACGACAAGCTCGTGGCTCCGGGTCAAACGAGAAAAACAGAGGATACCCCCGATCAGGATGGCGAACGGGATCGCCTTCTGGGCCATCAAAGGCAGTTTGAAGAATGCCATCAGGACGATCGATCCCAGGTCCGCTGACTCCTTGGAGGCGCCGCGTCTCAGCAGTTCGACCAGATCGAACACGAAGATCGTTGCCACGAAGACCAGAAAAACCATGCCGATCCAGAAGAGGAACTGGCGTCCGAAATAAATCGACAGGGTTGCCGACAATTTCATGGCGTGCGTCCGTCTGTCGTGTTGGGCGTCATGACGCTTCCGTCCCGGTCGCGGTGCGCCGGCCGAGCCAGCGTGGTCGACGATTTGTCGGTCGCACCATGAGATACCAGCCTAGGCCGATCGCGGCGAGGGGGTTGAGATACATGAACAGGGTGAGCGCGCTGCTTTTTGCTACGACACTGACTAAGCCGAGGCCGATTGCCTCGAACAGGAATGCCGCCATGATCGCCGCTAGGACTCGTCGCCAGTGGCCGCGCCGCGAGAATTCACCCGACAGCATGGCGCCCAACGCAATGCAGACCAAGGCGATCGAATAGAGCGGCGCCACCAGCCGTTGGTGGGCCTCCGCCCAGAATGTACCAATGTTGTTCTGATCGTTCTCGTCTTCGGTGGGATTGAACAGTTCGTGCAAATAGCGTTCGCGGCCTTCTCGCCAGCGCTTCTTTTTGCCCGGTGCGAGCTGGCCAAGGTCGAGCGTGTAGCGGTCAAAATAGAGCAGCGAGAGTTGGCCCCGTTCCGCCTCGATCTGCTGACGGTTGCCGTTGATCATGACGAAGCGCGGTCCGCTGTCCGTATTCACGAGCGTGCCTCGCTCGGCCATCATGGTCACCGACTCGCCATAGATTCGGTTATCGTGAACCAGAATGCCGAGCAACTCGCCGTCGCTGCGCCGGGCCCGGACGTAGACGGTGAGATCGTCGACGACCGTGG
Organism: Alphaproteobacteria bacterium; assembly: GCA_965198325.1. Classification (GTDB taxonomy): domain Bacteria; phylum Pseudomonadota; class Alphaproteobacteria; order UBA828; family JAPUJA01; genus CBDAPE01. Next base: position 660,503 of record CBDAPE010000019.1, read on the forward strand.
TGAACACGCCTTCCTGCAGCAGGATGCCCGAGAAGTCGCTGCGGAGGTTGAACTGGCGGTCCTTGAAATCGCGGAAGCTCGTCGGCGTGAAATAAAGCGTCATGCTGTATAGCAACAGCATCATGATGCCAGCGACGGCGAGCGGTGGGATGGCCAATTGGGAATGACTGATGCCGCTCGCCTTCAGGCTGATCAGCTCGCTGTCGTTGATCAGCTTGTTGTAGGTATAGAGCACGGCGGCAAACAGCGACATCGGCGCGATCACGGTGAAGAATGATGGCAGCAGGAGCAGCGTCAGGTAGAGAAACGAGTTGATCGACAGGCCCTTGTTGACGATCAGATCGACAAAGCGTAGAGACTGAGTAAGCCAGACAACCGCCGTGAGTCCGAGGAGGATGAACACCAGCGGGCCGACCAACTGGCGCAGGATATACCAACCGTAGCGTCGCATGCTGGCGCAGTATAGCCGCAGGGATGCGTCGGGGCACAGGGTGAAAAAGAAGACATCCGTGTCTCTTTTGGAGTTCTTGGGGCGTCTGTTGTGGCCTCGGGCCGTCCGCCGCAAATCCACGTGAGGGAGCCATGGACATCGCATTTTCCGAAATCGATCTGACTGCCGCACCAGCGCTCGTCGTCGGCGTGCTGGATGAGCGGATCCTGACGCCGAGTGCGGCTGCGGCCGACGCCGCAACCGATGGGGCGGTCAGCCGCGCTATCGAGAAGGGCCGGTTTACCGGCAAGAAGGACCAAACAATTGCGATTCCCGCACCCGCCGGGCTGGCCGTGGAGCGGATCGTCCTGTTGGGACTGGGCGATGCCTCGGCACTCGATGCATTGGCCGTCGAAGAAGTGGGCGGCGCGCTGCTGCCGACGCTCAACGGACAAGGTGCGGACGCAGCGGTCGTGGCGCTCGATCCGCTTGAGGGCTGTTCCCTCGATGCGCCGGCACTCGCCGCCCATCTAGCTTATGGCGCCCGGCTGCGCGGCTACCGGTTCGACAAATACCGCACCAAGGAAAAAGACGAGGACAAACCGACGCTCACGCGGCTTACGGCCATGTGTGCGGGCGTCGGGGCTGCTGAGCAGATCTACGGCGACCTTTCGCGAATCGCCGACGGCGTCGAATTTACTCGTAATTTGGTCTCCGAGCCCAGCAACGTGGTCTACCCCGAAAGCTTCGCCGAGCAAATCGAGGGCCTGTCCCCGCTCGGTATCGACGTGGAAATCCTCGGCGAGGACGCGATGGGCGAGCTCGGCATGGGCTCGCTGCTTTCGGTCGGCCAAGGCAGTGCACGGGAGACCCGCCTCGCGGTGATGCGCTGGAACGGTGCGCCAGACGACGCGGATCAGACCCCTATCGCTTTCGTCGGCAAGGGGGTTACCTTCGATACCGGCGGCATCTCGCTGAAGCCCGCATCCGGCATGGAGGGCATGAAATACGATATGGCGGGCGCGGGCTGCGTCGTCGGCCTGATGAATGCACTCGCCGGACGCAAGGCGCGTGTCAACGCAGTCGGTGTCGTCGGGTTGGTCGAGAACATGCCGTCTGGCAAGGCGACCCGCCCCGGCGATGTCGTTACGTCGATGTCGGGTCAGACCATCGAAATCATCAACACCGACGCCGAAGGTCGCCTCGTGCTGGCCGACGCGCTCTGGTACACCCACACCCGGTTCAAACCGCGTTTTATAGTCGACTTGGCAACGCTCACTGGCGCGATCATCGTTTCGCTAGGCACCTATCAGGCCGGCTTGTTCACGAACGACGACGAGCTGGCAGCGCGCATCATGGCGGCGGGCAAGAGCGTCGGCGAGAACGCTTGGCGAATGCCTCTGGGCGAGAAGTACGATAAGGATATCAATTCCGAAATTGCCGATATGAAAAATGTCGGTAAGGGCCGCGAAGCGGGCAGCATCACGGCGGCGCAGTTCCTGCAGCGCTTCGTCGATGAGGCGCCCTGGGCTCATCTCGACATCGCCGGCATGGCCTGGGCCAAGAAAGATACGGCTCTGGTTCCCACTGGCGCGACGGGATTCGGTGTGCGTCTGCTTGATCGTCTCGTCACCGATCACTACGAGAGCTGAGCGGCTCTTGGCCCCCGTCGTGACTGAGATCGGCTTCTACCATCTGACGGCGACGCCCTTGGAGCGGGCCCTGCCGAAGCTTCTCGAAAAGGTCCGCGAGAGCGGTGCGCGTGCCGTCGTGATGGGTGGGTCTGCACCGCGCATCGAATCCCTCGATACCGCGCTTTGGGTCTACAACCCCGACAACTTTCTCGCCCACGGCACAGCTGCCGCGGGCGACGCTGCACATCAGCCGGTCTATCTTACGGCCGATGAGGAGAACCCCAACGCAGCCACGGTTCTGTTGCTGGTCGATGGCGTTGACCCCGTCTTCGTGGGCGATTTCGAGCGCTGTCTCGATATCTTCGATGGTACCGACGCAGCTGCCGTCGCGGCCGCCCGGGACCACTGGCAGGCGCGCAAAGAAGCGGGGCATGGCGTGACCTACTGGAAGCAAGGTGCCGATGGCCATTGGGAGAAGGGGGCATGATGCTGGCGCCCGCGGATCGACGAAACTGATGGACGCAATGCTCAACGCTGCCGCCGTCCTGCTCGGACTCGCTGCGCTGTTCGGTTATCTCAATTTCAGGGTCCTGAAACTCCCCCAGCCAATCGGCCTCGTCGTCATCGCACTCTTGGCCTCGCTCGCTGCCATCGGGCTCGATGCGGCCATTCCTGCCCTCTCGCTCGCGGCGGGCTTGCGCGCGGCGGTGACCGGCCTGCATTTCTCCGAGGCCCTCATGCAGGGCATGCTGAGCTTCCTGCTGTTCGCCGGTGCGCTCCATGTGGACCTTGGCGCCCTCGCCGAACGCAAATGGATCATCGGCATCATGGCTACCCTTGGCGTGCTGCTCTCCACCGCTCTCGTCGGCCTGGGCGCATGGGGCCTGTTCAGCTTGCTCGGGATCGCCATGCCGCTGATCTATTGCCTGGTCTTCGGCGCGCTGATTTCCCCGACCGATCCGGTCGCTGTGCTGGGCATCCTCAAATCCGTGAAGATCCCGAAGAGCCTGGAGGCCAAGATCGCGGGCGAAAGCCTGTTCAACGACGGCGTGGGCGTCGTCGTCTTCATCATTCTGGCAGCGATCGCACTGGGCGGCGGCCACGGCACGGACAGCTTGGGCGCCGGCGATATCGTCCTGCTCTTCGCCCAGGAGGCGGGCGGTGGCGTGGCGCTGGGGCTTGCCACGGGTCTCGTCGCGTTCTTTGCGATCCGCTCGATCGACGAGCACAACCTCGAGGTCATCATTACCCTGGCACTCGTCACGGTGACCTACCAGATCGCCCATGCGCTCCATCTTTCCGGACCCATCGCCGTGGTCGTCGCGGGCCTCCTGATCGGCAATCACGGCACCCGGCTCGCCATGAGCGAGAAAACCCGCGAGCATCTGACGAATTTCTGGACCCTGCTGGATGAAATCCTCAACGCTGTCCTGTTCCTGCTGATCGGCATTGAACTGCTGATCATCCCGCTCGAGCTCTCGCCGGTGCTCGCCGCGTTGATCGCCATTCCCCTGGTCCTGGCGGCTCGCTTCGTCTCGGTGGCCCTGCCGCTCACCCTGCTGGGCATCTTCCGGGAGTTCACTAGGGGCGCGCTGCCCGTACTCACCTGGGGCGGCATCAGGGGCGGCATCTCCGTTGCCCTGGTGCTCTCGCTTCCGGCGTCGAGCGAGCGCGACGTACTGCTCACGGTCTGCTACGGCATCGTGCTGTTCTCGATCATTGTTCAGGGGCTGACCATCGGGCCGCTCGCGAGGCGGGTCGTGGGCACAAAATAATCCGCCTGAGTCTGCGGTTCAGCACAGAGCGCCGGCATGGTATCACTCCGGCGCCATGCTCAGGATCACCAACCTCACCTATCGCGTCGGTGCGCGCTTGCTGTTCGACGGCGCCTCGGCCCGCCTGCCTGCCGGCCACACGGTCGGCTTGGTCGGGCGCAACGGCGCGGGCAAATCGACCCTGCTGCGCCTGATCGAGGGCGATCTCGCACCGGGCGGCGGCGCGCTCATGCTGGACCCCCGCGTCCGGGTCGGTTCGGTACCCCAGAGCGCGCCCGGTGGGTCCGAGCCCCTGCGAGAGTTCGTGCTCGCCGCGGATACCGAGCGGGCCGCCCTGCTCGACGAGGCTGAAACGGCGCACGATCCGGCGCGCATCGCCGAAATCCATACGCGGCTCGCCGACATCGAGGCCGAATCCGCCGAGGCGCGCGCCGCGGCCATCCTGGCCGGGCTCGGCTTCGACGAGGCGGCGCAAACCCGTCCCCTAGACTCGTTTTCAGGCGGTTGGCGGATGCGCGTTGCGATCGCGGCGCTCCTGTTCTCGGCGCCCGGTTTGCTGCTGCTCGACGAACCAAGCAACCATCTCGACCTTGAGGCCCGTCTCTGGCTCGAGAGCTATCTAGTCGGCTGCCGGGGTACCATCCTGCTGGTCAGCCACGACCGCAGGCTGTTGAACGGAGTCGTGGGCTCCATCCTGCATCTGGAAGCCGGCAAGCTGGCAGCTTACAACGGCGATTACGACGCCTTCGAGAAGGTCCGCGCCCAGCGCCTCAGCTTGGCCGCCTCCCAATACCGAAACCAGCTCACCCGGCGCAAGCACATGCAGAGCTTCGTCGACCGGTTTCGCTACAAGGCAAGCAAGGCGCGTCAGGCCCAGTCGCGCCTCAAGGCGATCGAACGGCTCGGCCCGCTCGAGCCGGTGCGCGCCGACGCGGAGGTCACGCTCGATTTTCCGACGCCCGAGCCGCTGCCTTCGCCGCTGGTGACCCTTGAGAACGCCGCCGTCGGATACGGTGGTGCGCCGGTGCTGGATCACGTCGACCTGCGGATCGACAGTGACGACCGGATCGCCGTTCTGGGAGCCAACGGCAACGGCAAGACGACCCTGCTCCGGCTACTGGCGAACCGGCTCAAAGCGAGTGCCGGGACGGTCCTCAGATCGACCAAGCTCCGGGTCGGCTATTTCGCCCAGGAGCAGGCTGCTGAGTTCGACCTCGCCGAAACGCCGGCGAACCATTTGGGCCGGCTCATGGCCGGTGCACCGAAAGCCAAGGTGCGGGCCCATCTGGGCCGTTTCGGATTTTCGCAAGGCAAGGCGGATGTTCCCATTTCAAAGCTCTCGGGCGGCGAAAATGCGAAGCTCTTGTTTGCTTCGATCACCGTGGCTGCTCCTCATATCCTGCTGCTCGACGAGCCGACCAATCATCTCGACATCGACGCGCGGGAGGCGCTGATCGCGGCGCTCAACCTCTATGACGGCGCGGTCCTGCTGATCACCCACGACCCCCATCTGGTAGAGCTCTGCGCCGACCGGCTCTGGCTGGTTGCGGATGGCACCTGCAAGCCCTTCGAAGGCGACATCGACGATTACACGCGTGACCTGCTCGAGAGCCGCCGGAACCGCGGTCGGGACGCGAAGATGCCGCGGATCGGGGCGCCGGTCCCGTCGCGCAAGCAGGCACGAACCGAGCGGGCTCGGGCGCGCGAGGCTCTGAGCGATCAGCGAAACCGGGTCAAGGAGTTCGAAGCGCGCGTCGATAGGCTGACAGCCCGGAAGGCGGCGCTCGAGGCAAAACTGGCGGACCCGGAAATCTATGAAGGGCCGACTGCGGCTCTCATGGCGCTTCAGGTCAAGTTGGCCGAGACGGGCCGTGCCCTCGAAGCGGCCGAGACCGCCTGGCTCGACGCGCAAGCTGCGTTCGAGTCGGCGGGCGCAAACCCTTAATCACGATCGAGCGGCACGAACGAGGATTTTTCCACGCCGCAATCGGTGCAGCGCCAGTCGTCGGCAATGTCCTCGAACGCCGTCCCCGGCGCGATGCCGTCCTCGGGCAGGCCCAGCGCCGGGTCGTAGATCAATCCGCAGAGCGGACAGATGTAGCGTTGCCCCTCGCCTGCGGGCGGCGGGGTCTCGTTCGCCGCCCAGCGCGCGAGCTTGGCTGCCCACTCGTCGTAATCCATGACGTAACCCCAGCCGCACACCTTGGCGAGGTCCCGATCCTTGGTCAGCCGGGCGAGCCGCAGGCCCGCTTCCCGTCCCGCCGCCATGTCGCTCGTGAACGGGTTGATCCGCAGGCTGGGCCCGCGGGCGAAGAACAGGTCGCATTGGAGAAGCACGTCGCCCGCGATGAAGATGGTGAAGCCCGGCGTGTGCCCGCCCACATGATAGGCTTCGATCCCCGCCTCGGTGAACCCGTCGCGAAACCGCCGGTCGAAGGGGAACGGTCTGGCCAGCGGATCGTCCGCGTCCCGCTCGTCGATCCAGACTTCGGCGCCGAACAGCTCACGGTACTGGTTGGAGGCACCGAGGAAATGATGGTGGGTGAAGGCGATGACGTCGACCGGTGCCAACCGCCGGTCGTACGACGACGGGCAATCGATCCAGTAGGCACCGCCCGGCGTCTCGACCCGGTAGGCGGCGTGCTCGATGCCGAGCGCGGGCTGCGAATTCAGCCGGGTCACCGCATCGGTCACCCGGACGCTACGCACCTCGAAATCTGAGGAAATCTCCTTGCTCGGCCGGAGTTTCTCGCGGGGCGCGCCGCAGAATGGGCAGCTGTCGGGCGGCGCGCCGATCACGTTATAGCCGCAGCCCACGCAGACATGTTGGCGGGGTTCCATCGCGTGTCCTCCCATCGACGATGCTACGCCTTATGGGCAGGCGGTCCAAGGGCGCTTCGTGACGGCGGCGGCGGGGTCCACGGGAGACGGGCACCCCCGGGGCCGGTGACGGCGTTATTCGCCGGCTTCGAACACGGGGTCCGGCCGGCCTGCGGCGATTTCGCGAGCCCGGCTGTTGTGCGCGGCAGCGCTGTTCAGGAATTCAAGATCGACGGTCGGACGGCTTGCCGCCTTGGTCGGAGCGCCGGCGGGGGCGCCGGGAGCAGCGATCACTTCAACGCCTCATGCGGGCCGCACGCATCGGACTCGCGCGGACCGGCGTTGCGGGCTGTCGCCCTCGCCGTCCGGTTGTCCCGCGTCCGGTGCAGGCCAAGCATGACGGCCCGAACCAGCACGCCGAGGCAGCTGGCGATGGCCACGATAATAACCGCACCGAGCACGAGGTCGAACATGGCTTACTCTCCGTAACCGAGCCGCCGTGTCATCCGGCGGGCATCTCATGAGACGGCACGGTAGGGATTTCCGGGAACCGGCGAAGTGACTGGTGTCACATAGAATTGAATTAATCTAATAAGTCGGCTAAATCGTTCTATCTATGACGAAAGTCAAAATTCTGGATTCACCGCGAAGGGGTCGAAACCGCGCCCGGCGATAGGCGGTCCACCGGGTGGGCGCGACGCATCCTGCAGGACCGGCCCGTCGCGCGGGCTTCGATGGTTGCCGAGCGTTGGCGAACGCTATATAAGGCGCCGTTTTCTTCTCGCCAACGAAATGGAAGTCCCATGGCCGTCGAACGCACTCTGTCGATTATCAAGCCCGACGCCACGCGCCGTAATCTGACCGGGCGGATCAACGCCCGATTCGAAGAGGCGGGCTTGCGTATCGTCGCCCAGAAGCGCCTTCGCCTCACTCTCGAGCAGGCGCAAGCGTTCTATGCGGTGCACGAGGAGCGCTCGTTTTACGGCGATTTGTGCGCCTATATGGCCTCCGAGCCCGTCGTGGTTCAGGTGCTCGAGGGCGAAAACGCGATCCTCAGCAATCGCGAGATCATGGGCGCGACAAACCCGGCCAATGCCGACGAGGGCACGATTCGCGCCGAATTCGGCGAATCCGTAGAGGCGAATTCGGTGCACGGCTCCGACGCTCCGGAAACCGCCGCGCAGGAAATTGCGTTTTTTTTCAATGTGTTAGAGATCGTCGGTTGATGCGATCGGGGCCTTCGGGCAAAAATCCGAGGCACTCTATTTAAATTCCGGGCCGAAGTCACATATCATTCAGGGCTGCCCGCTATCCTTGCCGGTTAGCGATCGCGATCGAGTGATTGAGATGAGCGACGACGACAGACGCAGCGATCGGGACGACGCCACCGGGATTGCCACTCGGAGCAAGCCCAAGACGCGCCAGCCCTCGATGTACAAGGTGCTGCTGCTCAACGACGATTACACCCCGATGGAGTTCGTCGTCCACATCCTGGAGGCGTTCTTTCACAAGACGCCCGAGGAGGCGACCCGCATCATGCTCCACGTCCATCAACGCGGCGTCGGCGTGTGCGGCGTTTACACCTACGAGATCGCCGAGACCAAGGTGACCCAGGTGCTCGATTTCTCACGCCGCAACGAACACCCGCTTCAGTGCACCATGGAAAAGGCGTAAGACGCCCGTGCTGTCCCCCGATCTCGAGAAGAGCCTGCACCGGGCCCTGGCCCTGGCCAGCGCACGTCAGCATGAATTCGCCACGGTCGAGCATCTGCTGCTCGCGCTGACCAGCGACCAGGACGCCGTCGCGGTCTTGCGCGCGTGTAATGTCGATATCGACCGGCTTCGCGCCGATCTCAACGATCATCTCGACAACGCGCTCGAAAACCTCGTGCTCGACGCGGCGACCGATGCCAAGCCGACGCCGTCGTTCCAGCGGGTGATCCAGCGATCGGTTCTCCATGTCCAGAGCTCCGGGCGCACCGAAGTGACCGGCGCCAACGTGCTCGTGGCGCTCTACTCCGAGCGGGAATCCCACGCCGTCTATTTTCTGCAGGAACAGGAGATGTCACGCTTCGACGCGGTCAACTACATCTCCCACCGCATTGCCAAGGTGTCCGGCGCGTCGGAAAGTCAGCCGGCCCGGGGCGTCGATGAGGACGAGGGCGAACCTGCTGTGCGCGAGGGCGCCGAGGCGCTCGCCGCCTATTGCGTCAACCTCAACGAAAAGGCGCAAGCCGGCAAGATCGATCCCCTGATCGGCCGCAAGGCCGAAGTTGAGCGCACCATCCAGATCCTCTGCCGGCGGACCAAGAACAACCCGCTCTATGTCGGCGAGTCGGGCGTTGGCAAGACCGCGATCGCCGAGGGGCTCGCGCGTCGAATCGTCAAGGCGGAGGTGCCCGAGGTTCTTGGAACCGCCACGATCTACGCGCTCGACATGGGCGCGCTGCTCGCCGGCACACGCTATCGCGGCGATTTCGAGGAGCGCATCAAGGCCGTGCTTGCCGGCATCGACGACGAAGATGGTGCGATTTTGTTTATCGACGAGATCCACACCGTGATTGGCGCGGGCGCGACCTCTGGTGGCGCGATGGATGCCTCGAACCTGCTCAAGCCTGCGCTCCAGCAGGGCAGTTTGCGCTGTATCGGCTCGACCACCTACAAGGAATACCGTAATTACTTCGAGAAGGACCGCGCCCTCGTCCGCCGCTTTCAGAAGATCGACATCGTCGAGCCCACGATCGACGACGCGATCAAGATCCTGCGCGGGCTCAAGCCCTACTACGAGGACTATCACGGCGTGCGCTACACGGCCGAGGCGCTGCGCGCCGCGGTCGAGCTCTCCGCCCGCTACATCAACGACCGCAAGCTGCCCGACAAGGCGATCGATGTGATCGACGAGGTCGGCGCCGCCCAGATGCTGCTGCCCGAGGCGAAGCGGCGCAAGACCATCGGCGTGCGCGACGTCGAGTCGACGGTCTCCAAGATCGCGCGCATTCCGCCCAAGAGCGTGTCGAAGAACGACGCCGAATCCATGCGCACCCTGGAGCGCGATCTGAACACCCTGGTGTTTGGCCAGGAAAAGGCGATCCGTGCGCTCAGCTCGGCGATCAAGCTCGCCCGCGCGGGCCTGCGCGAGCCCGAAAAGCCGATCGGCAGCTACCTGTTCGCGGGCCCCACGGGTGTCGGCAAGACCGAAGTGGCCCGCCAGCTCGCCGCCACGCTCGGCATCGAGCTGGTGCGCTTCGACATGTCCGAATATATGGAGCGCCACACGGTCTCAAGGCTGATCGGCGCGCCGCCCGGCTATGTCGGCTTCGATCAGGGCGGTCTGCTGACCGACGCGATCGACCAGACGCCTCACGCGGTCCTCCTGCTCGACGAGATTGAAAAGGCCCATCCCGACCTGTTCAATATCCTTCTGCAGGTGATGGATTACGGCAAGCTCACCGATCACAACGGTAAGAACGTGGATTTCCGCAACGTCGTGCTCATCATGACCACCAATGCAGGCGCCGCCGATCTCGCCAAGCCGGCGATCGGCTTCGAGCGCGGCGTGCGCGTCGGCGAGGACGAGGAGGCGATCAAGCGCCTGTTCACGCCCGAGTTCCGCAACCGCCTCGATGCCACGATCACCTTCTCCGGTCTCTCGCCGGAGGTCGTCTCCAAGGTCGTCGACAAATTCGTGATCGAGCTCGAGGCCCAGCTCGCCGACCGCAACGTCGAAATCGAGCTGACCGGGGCCGCGCGAGACTGGCTCGCAAAACGCGGTTACGACGATACCTTCGGCGCCCGCCCGCTCGCCCGGCTGATCCAGGAGCACATCAAGAAGCCCCTCGCCGAGGAGCTTCTGTTCGGCAAGCTGGTCAAGGGCGGCCTCGTCCGCGTAACCCTCGAGGACGGCGAAATGAGCTTCGAGTTCATCGAAAATCCGCCTCGGGCAAAGAAGCCGAAACGAAGGAAACCAAGGGTTTCCGAGTTAATTAAATAGCTCACTAATTATTTTTTATATATGATTTAGGGGGCCGGGCCAGCCCGTCATGGCGACTTCTCAGCGCTTCCTCGCCGGTTACCGGATCGTCGATCTGAGCCAGTACGCGCCGGGACCCTATGGCGGCCAGATCCTGGCCGATCTGGGGGCCGATCTGGTCAAGGTCGAGCCTCCCGGCGGCGAGCCCCTGCGTCGGATGGGTCCGGTCGATTCCGATGGCGTGTCCGCCTGGTACAAGGCGATGAACCGGGGCAAGACCGTCGTCGAACTCGATCTGAAAGCGCGGCAGGGCAAGGCGGCCTTCGAAGACATCCTGGCCCGGGCCGATGCGCTTCTGGAATCCTATCGTCCCGGCGTGCTCGATCGGCTGGGCTTTTCCCGGGAGCGGCTTGAGGCGCTCAATTCTCGGCTGATCCACTGTGCGCTCTCGGGCTGGGGCCAGAGCGGGCCCTATCGCCTCAAGGGCGGGCACGACACCAACTATATGGCGCTGATGGGCGGGCTGGGTATTTCCGGCGACGCCGACGCGCCGGCCATGGCCCATCCGCCGACCGCGGATTATGCCAGCGGCATGCATGCGGCGCTGTCCATCGTGGCCGCGCTCCTGGGCCGCGACGGGCCCGCGGGCGATGGCGCGGGCCGCGTCCTCGACGTCTCGATCGCCGAGGCCGTGCTGCCCTGGCAGGTCATCGCGATGACCAGCGAGCGGCGCGAGGGGTTCGCGATGGGCCGGGACGAAGCGCTCCTCAACGGCGGCGCGGCGTTTTATCACCTCTATCGCACGAAGGACGCCCGCTTCATAAGCCTGGGCGCGCTCGAGGCCAAGTTCTGGGCGAACTTCTGCGAGGCCGTCGAGCGTCCCGAGTGGACCGCCCGGCACGCCGAGGCCCTGCCCCAGACCGCGTTGATTGCCGAGGTCGCGGCCCACGTGCAATCCCGCAGCCTCGCCGGGTGGAACGCCGTTCTGGATGGCGTCGATTGCTGCTACGAGCCGGTTCACGAGTTCTCCGAGAGCCTCGCCCATCCCCACCTCGAAGCCCGGCGGATGGTCCACGAGACGGGCGGCGAGGAGCCCCGTGTCGAGGTCTCGTTTCCCGCCTGGGTCGACGGCGAACCGCCGCCGCCGCCGGGGCCCGTCCGCTTTGCCACGGTCGAAAGCGTGCTGGGCGCCTGGAATAAGGACTAGAGAAAACCCAGTCGGGTCAGTCAGCCAACACCTCATCTGCAATGTGCCGAAGCCCTGTTCCTGTCTGTCGAGGGCGCGGGATTCGGTGACCGGTTGGAAGGTCAAGGTTGCGACTGCAGCCCGCCGCCGATGCGGCGCGCCCGCGCAGGCGCGGGTCTTTGGGCCCGTTGCCGTGAGCAATATAGGGAACTAGCGTGTCGAAGGATAAGCCCCGGCGTCGCATCACTCCGCCGCGTCGCCCTTGCGGAACGGGGTATAGTGGGCCAGCCCCTCGATCTCGTAGTCGACCTGCTCGGTCTCCCGTTCGAGGAAGCCCGCGACCGCATCCCGCAGACCCGCATGGGCGATCCAGTGAGCGCTGTAGGTCGGCACCGGGCGATAGCCCCGGAGCAGCTTGTGGGAACCCTGGACCCCGGCTTCGACGATCTTCAGGCGATGGGCGATCGCGTAGTCGATCGCCTGGTAGTAGCAGGCCTCGAAATGCAGGAAGCGCCGCTCCTCGATGCAGCCCCAGGTCCGGCCATAGAGCCGGTCCCGGCTCTTGAAATTGAGTGCGCCGGCGATCGGCCGCCCGCCGGCCTGGGCCATGACCAGGACCACCGACTCCGCCATGGTCTCGCCGATCCGCGAAAAGAACTCCCGGGTGAGGTAGGGAATCCCCCATTTCCCGACGCTCGTCTGCTGGTAGCACTCGAAAAAGGCGTCCCAGTGGCGCTCCGCGATGTCGTCTCCCGTCAGGCTTTCGATGCTCACCCCGTCGTTCAGCGTCTCCCGGCGTTCGCGGCGGATCTGCTTGCGCTTGCGCGAGGCGAGGGTGCCGAGAAAGTCCTCGAACGTCTCGTAACCCTCGTTCTCCCAATGGAACTGCACGCCGGTGCGCAGCAGGAACTCTTCTTCGCCCAGCGCACGCCAGTCGTCTTCGGTGGGAAAGATCACGTGCAGCGACGATACACGATAGCGCCCGACCAGCTCCCGCGCCGTGCCGATTAGGGCGTCGCGGATGGCGCCGGCCCGCGGCCCTTCGGCCACCAGCAGGCGACGGCCCGCCACGGGCGTGAACGGCACGCCGGCCAGCAGCTTCGGGTAATATCGCCCGCCGGCGCGCTCGAACGCGTCGGCCCAGCCGTGATCGAACACGAACTCGCCTTGGGAGTGACCCTTCAGGTAGAGCGGCATGGCGCCCACCAGCCGCCCGCTCGCGTCCTCGATCACCAGATGCTGGGGCATCCAGCCGGTCTCGGTGCAGGCCGAGCCGCTGGCCTCCGCGGCACGGAAAAACGCGTGGCTCAGGAACGGATCGCCGGGGCCCGCGCAGGCGTCCCACTGGGCCGCATCGACCTCGGCGACCGCGTCGATGGTCCGCGCGGTCAGCCGCGCTGTCTCGTCGTTCTGGATCGCCGGTTTGTCGGCCGTCCCGTTCATTGTCGCGTCATCCTACGGTGGCGTGGGCGGTCCAAGCTTAACATAGGGCTTAAATCGGCCGCGCTTACCCCTTCATCCGCCTGTGGGCCGAGATGTCGCGCAGGTCGATCGCAAGCCGGATCAGCGCCGGGCCGTCCACGGTGCACGCCGCTTCGAAGGCCGCCTCGAAATCCTCGGTCCGCTCGACGTTGAACGCCGCCGCGCCATAGGCCTCGGCCAGCTTGACGAAATCCGGGCTCACCAGATCGACGCCGTAACCGTGGCCCGTTCCGAACGCCTTGCGCTGATGGGCGAGAATGGTGCCATAGGCGGCGTTGTCGCAGACCAGCATGCGGATGCGCAATCCCTGGGTTGCCGCCGTGACCAGCTCCTGGCCGGTCATCAGGAAGCCGCCGTCGCCGACGAAGCCGATGATCTCCGCCTCGGGCCGGGCCAGTGCCGCGCCGATCGCGCCGGGCATGGCATAGCCCATGGCTCCCGAAATCGGCGCCGCCTGGCTCCACGCCTCCCGGTAGGGGAAGTAGCGCTGCGACCAGCCGGAGAAGTTGCCCGCGTCGTTGACGATGACGTGAGGGCCGTCGATCGTCCCGGCGATGATCTCGACCACCCGTGCCATGTCCACCGCGCCCCACGGCGCGACGCCCGGGTCCGCGCCGACGACGCGGTACGCCTCGTAGAGCTCGCGATAACGCGCCCGCCAGGCGAGCCGCGCCTCCGGCGGCGCAGCAACGGAGTCCGCCAGGTCCGAGAGCCCCGGCCCGGCGTCAGCCAGGATCGCGACGTCGGCGGCCGTGCGCGCCAGAACGGCGGCGTCCGCGTAGATCTGGATCAGCGTCTTGCCCATCCGGAGCAGCGTGCCGTCTTCGCTGGTGATGTCGTCGAGCCGGCTGCCCGCCGCGATCAGCAGGTCGGCGTCGTCCACCAGGTCCCGCTGGAAGGGCGCGCGGCCCAGGCTCATCGGGCCGACATAGGCGGGATGATCGACCGAGACCGTATCCTGACGCCGCCAGGCGACGGCAAGCGCGGCGCCCGAGGTTTCCGCGAGCCGGGCGACGGCCTCATGGGCCGCATCCTGGCTGACCAGCTCGCCGGCGATGATCAGCGGGCGCTGGGCGTCGTCGATCAACGCGGCGGCCCGGGAGATCGCCGCCGGGTCGGGCTTGAGCACGGTTCGGCGCCGGGGCTCCGGGATCGACGCGTCGCCCGCCTCGCCGTGTGTTACGTCCTCGGGTAGCACGACGACGACCGGGCCGGGCCGTCCGGCCACGGCCAGCTCGAACGCTTCGGCACAGGCGCCCGCGACCGCTTGCGGCGCGGCGGGCTCGATCACCCGCTTGGCGATGGCGCCGTACATTTGGGCGTAGTCGATTTCCTGGAAGCTCTCCTGGCCCAGCCGTTCGGTCGGCACCTGGCCGATGAAGAGCATCAGTGGTGTGGAATCCTGTGCCGCGGTATGGATGCCGATCGCCGCATTCGTCGCCCCCGGCCCCCGCGTGACGAACGCGATGCCCGGCTTGCGGGTGAGCTTGCCGTAGGCTTCGGCGGCGTAAGTGCAGCCCGATTCCTGGCGGTTAACCACGAAGCGGATGCGGTCCTGACGCCTGCGCAACGCCTCGACGACATGCAAATAGCTCTCGCCGGGCACGCCGAAGCAGACGTCCGCCCCGTGGGCGAGCAGCGTTTCGACCAACGCGTCGCCGCCGATCATGGAACCGCTCGTCCGATGCAACACCGCCACCGTCCGCCCCTCCCCGTCGGGGAGGGGAAGAGGTGGAGGCGCGCCATTCGGCGCACGGACAGTTCGACCAGCGTGCCGCCGCCGTTCATACCGATGCGCCCGACGGACTTGCGCGCGTCACGCAACCTCGAAGACAGCGTCGATCTCGACGGCGCTGTTCAACGGCAGCACATTGACCGATATGGCGGTGCGCGCGTGCCGGCCGGCCTCGCCGAACACCTCGACCATCAGGTCCGAGGCGCCGTTGATCACCTTGGGCTGGTCGGTGAAGTCGTTGGCCGAGGAGACGAAACCGCGGAGTTGGACCACCCGAACCACCCGGTCGAGATCGCCCTCGCAGGCCTCGCGTACCTGTGCCAGCAGGCCCAGGCCCGAGAGCCGCGCACCCTCGTTCGCGCGCTTCAGGGTGACGTCGTCGCCCACCTTGCCGACATGCTCGACGATGCCGTTCTGGAACGGCACCTGGCCCGCGACGAACACGAGGTTGCCCGTGCGGACGTAGGACACGTAATTCGCCACCGGCTTCGCCGGGGTGGGTAGTTCGATGCCGAGTTCCGCAAGTCGTGCGTCGATTCTGCCTGCCATGATTCTCTCCCTCGTTTCTGGCCCCGCCTGATGGCGGGCCGTCTTCATTTCACCGCGTCCGGTCGTCCGGATGCGCCCGCCGATCATAGACGGCGCTGCCGCGCTTCGCGAGAGCCTTGGCGGGTCTCGTCGTGCGCCGGGAAAACAGGCTATGGTGATCATGTTGGAGGCTTCGATTAAACTGATCGATCCCACGCGCCTCGATCTCCTTGCGGCGTTTCGGGCCAATCCTCGTGGGCCGCACGCGCCCGAGCTGCAGCGGCTGGTCAACCGCCTGCGCACCGGGCCGATGCGAGGCAAATATGTGGTGGTCTGCACCCGTCCCCATCGGGAATGGACCCTTGTGCAGTTACCCGGCAGGCGGGGCGAGACGGTCGACCTGCTACCCGAGTGCGTCTTTACGAGCCTCGCGGATGCCGAGTGGGCGGTCTTCAAGCGCCGCTGGGAGGAGGCGACCGGCGCCCCGCTCGACGAAGATCGCCTGCCGGATCCCGCGGCAAAAGTGTCTCCCGGATGAAGCGGATTCTCGCCTACAGCGACCGCCTCAGCGTGCGTGCGTGCGAAACCGTGCGGGTCATGGTGAGTTGCGAGGATCCGGCGGGCTATCGCGCCGGGCTGGTCCGCGTGGTGTGCGGCGATTCGCGCCCGACGGGGCCGGGCGTCAAGGAAACGCCCGTGCAGACCGCGAGCGATGGCAGCTATCCCGGCCGCGTCCAGCGGATTACCGCCGGGTCCTATGGCCGGATCGACGGCGCGGCGGATCTCGGTCTGGCTGCGGGCGTTTCGCTCGGCGCCATGATCTGGCCGACGAAACCCACCAAGGGCCGGCAGACGATTCTGGCCAGATGGTCGGAGCAGGCCCGGACCGGCTTCAACCTCGAAATCGACGAGGCGGGCGGCCTCGCCCTGCTTCTGGGCGATGGCACCGGCGGGCTCGCGGTGCTCCGGTCGGGCAAGCCCCTGTTGGCTCGCGAATGGTACCTCGCCGCTGCGTCCTACGACGCGAAGAGCGGCGAGGCACGGCTCTACCAGATCCCGCTCGCCCGCTACCCGGGCGTCGACGACGGGGCCGAGGTCGCTGGCCCCGGGCCGCTGCCGCCCCCGGGCGCGGCCGATGCGCCTGTACTCATTGCCGCCCGTGGCGAACGGCAGGAGGCCGGGGGGTATGGCGTCGGCGGCCATTACAACGGCAAGATCGACAGCCCGCGCCTCGTCGCTCGTGCGTGTTCCCGCGACGCGCTCGCCGCGCTGGTTCAGAGCGCCGCGCCGGTGGGCGAGGATGAAGCGCTCGTCGGGTTCTGGGATTTATCGAAGCATATGACCCAAAGCCGGATCGCGGACCTGTCGTCGAACCGGCTCGACGGCGAACTTGTCAACTTGCCTGCGCGCGCCATGACCGGCTGGAACTGGACCGGCGAGGAGATGTGCTGGCGCCGGGCGCCCGGGCAATACGGCGCGGTCCATTTTCACGACGACGATCTCTACGACGCGGGCTGGGAGGCCGATTTTTCGCTGACCCTGCCCGAGAGCCTGCCCAGCGGGGTCTATGCCGCGAAACTGACGGCGGCGGACGACGAGGAGTACGTGCCTCTCTTCGTGCGGCCCCCGAAAGAGGGTCCGGCGAACGATGTCGCCTATCTCGCCTCGACAGCGACCTACATGGCCTACGCCAACAAGGCTTGGGACATGGAGACCCCGCTCGCGGAATCCAAGAAGGGCGGCTTGCTCGTTCTCCAGCCTCACGACGCCTTTCTCTACGAGCATCCCGAATACGGCCTCTCGCTCTACGACTCCCATTCCGACGGGTTGGGCGCCTGCTATTCCTCGCGGCTCCGCCCGATTCTGAACATGCGGCCCAAGACCCAGCTCTGGAGCCTCAATGCGGATACCCACGTCACCGACTGGCTGGATGCGATGGACTGCCCGTTCGACGTCGTAACCGATGAGGACCTGCACGCCGAGGGCGCCGACGCGCTTGCACCCTACCGGGTGGTCGTCACTGGCAGCCATCCGGAATACTGGTCGACGCCGATGTGGCGGGCCCTGCGGTCCTGGCGCGATGGCAGCGGACGGCTGCTCTATCTGGGGGGCAACGGATTCTACTGGCGGATCGCCTTGTCCGACACCCTGCCCGGGGTCATCGAGGTGCGCCGGGCCGAGGGCGGCATGCGCTACTGGTCGTGCAAGCCGGGCGAGGCCTACCACAGCTTTACGGGCGAATATGGCGGCCTGTGGCGCCGGCTGGGCACGCCGCCCCACGCGCTGGTAGAGGCCGGCACGGTTGCGACCGGCTTCGACTCCGCGGCGCCCTACCGGCGCCGGCCGGCCAGCGACGATCCCCGGGCCCGCTTCATCTTTGAGGGCATCGGGGAAGACGAGGTGATCGGCGATTTCGGCGCGTTCGGCGGCGCGGCCGGGATCGAGCTCGAAGGCTACGACCGGGCGGCGGGCTCGCCGCCCCACGCGCTCGTCGTCGCGTCGTCGGACAATCATTCCCCGCTCTATTTCCTCACACCGGAAGAAACCCCGTTTCACCACCCGCTGATGAACGGCGCCGAGAGCGAGCGCGTGCGCGCCGACATGGTCTTCTTCGAGACCCCGGGCGGCGGCGGCGTCTTCGCCACCGGCTCGATCGCCTGGGCCGCGAGCCTCGCCCATGACGGCTACGACAACAACGTCTCGAGGATCACCCTGAACGTGCTCGCCCGCTTCCGCGACCCCGCGCCCTTCTGACTTCGGGCGCACGCCCGAATGGTCGAACAAATTTTGCCACGGCCCCTTGATTTTGCCATAACAATTCCATATTTTTGGAAATATGGAAAAGTCAGACGCCATCGACGCCCTCGCCGCGCTCGCCCAGGACACCCGCCTCGACATCTTTCGCCTGCTTGTCGCGCAGGGACCGGACGGCCTGTCCGCCGGCAAAATCGGGCACGCTCTCGGCCTCGCGCCGGCGACCCTGTCGTTTCATCTCCAGCAGATGCGGCAGGCGAAGCTGCTCACCAGCCGGCGGTCCGGGCGGCAGATGATCTACGCCGCCGACTTCGAGGCGATGAGCGCCCTGATGGCCTATCTGACCGAAAACTGCTGTCAGGGCCGGCCGGCGGACTGCGCGGTGCCCCCGCTCACGGCCGCCGCGGCCGAATCCGCCGCCTGACCGGAAAGGATCCTAAGCCATGAAGCGCATCCATGTTCATCTCGGCGTGACCGACATCCCCGGCACGGTCGCGTTCTACAGCCGCCTCTTCGGCGTCCCACCCACGGTCCGCGAGGACGATTACGCCAAATGGCTGCTCGACGACCCCCGGGTCAATTTCGCGATCTCGACCCGCTGCGGGTCGCCGGGTATCGATCACCTCGGCATCCAGGTCGAGGACGAAGCGGATCTCGCCGAAATCGCCGGCCGGTTGGCCGGCGCGGGCCGGCCCGTCGTGCGCCAGGAGCGGGCCGACTGCTGCTACGCAACAGGCGAGAAGGCCTGGATCGGCGACCCCCAGGGCGTGGTGTGGGAGACCTTCCTGACCACTGGCCGGATCACGACCTTCGGTGAGGACATCATCGACCTCGCCGACCTCGAGTCCGAGACCGCGTCCACCCGTCCTGCCGAGTCCGCCTGACCGACCGCCGCCTGTGAGCGCGCCCGCCGAGCCGGCCAAATCGGCCGCTACGTCCCGTCCCCGGGCCATGGGTCTGTTCGAGCGCGGCCTGTCGGTCTGGGTCGCGGCCTCGATCGCAGCGGGTGTCGGGCTGGGCACCACCTTTCCCGGGCTGTTCGCCGCGCTTTCGCGGATCGAATATGCCAACGTCAACTTCGTCGTCGCGGTGTTCATCTGGCTGATGATCTACCCGATGATGGTCAATGTGGATTTCGCAAGCCTGCGCCACGTCGGCGACCGGCCCAAGGGGCTCGTCGTCACCCTGACGGTCAACTGGCTGGTCAAGCCGTTCACGATGGCAGGGCTGGGGGTGCTGTTTTTCGAGGTCGTCTTCCGCGATCTGATCGATCCCGCGACGGCGGGCGAATATATCGCCGGTCTGATCTTGCTGGGCGCGGCGCCCTGCACGGCAATGGTCTTCGTCTGGAGCCAGTTAACCCGCGGCGATCCGACTTACACCGTGGTCCAGGTCTCGATCAACGACCTGATCATGGTTGTCGCCTTCGCGCCGATCGTAGCTCTGCTGCTCGGGGTCACCGCGATCGTCGTTCCCTGGGAAACCTTGCTGCTTTCGGTCGGGCTCTATGTCGTCATTCCGCTGCTGGCAGGAGCCGCGACCCGCCGCGCATTGAGTCGCCGCGGCGACGGGCTGCGCATCGCGGCGCTCACCCGTCGGCTCAAGCCCTTCTCGATCGCGGCCCTGCTCGCCACCGTGGTCCTGCTCTTCGGTTTTCAGGGACCGACGATCCTGGGCGAGCCCGTCGTCATCGTCCTAATTGCGGTACCGCTGCTGATCCAGACCTACGGCATTTTTGCCATCGCCTATCTCTGGGCCTGGCGCTGGCGCGTGCCGTTCAACGTCGCCGCGCCCTGCGCCTTGATCGGGGCCTCGAATTTCTTCGAGCTCGCGGTCGCCGTCGCCATCAGCCTGTTCGGGCTGAACTCGGGCGCGGCGCTGGCCACCGTGGTCGGTGTTCTCGTCGAGGTGCCGGTGATGCTCTCGCTGGTCGCCTTCGCCAACCGCACCCGCCACCTCTTTCGCGCCTGACCAAAATAAAAGCGGGCCGCATCGGAAGACGGGCCTGCCTCTTGAAGCCGGAATAACAGGGACGGCTATTTCATCCGGGCCCGGATCGGCTCGCCGTTCATGGCGTCGAAGATCGGACGGACGACCGAGCCCTGGCCGTTGTCCTTGCCGTTCCCGTTCCCGTTGCTGTGTTTCTCCGCGTACATCGCACGGTCGGCGCGCTGGAGAAGCGCATCCGCCTCGTCGTCGCCGTCATAGCCGACGAAGCCGAAGCTCGCGTGGATATACAGTTTCGTGCCTGCATAGACGACTGCGGCGCGGTTGACCAGCCGCTCGAGCTCGTGCGCCCGGGCAAAGCCGTCATCGAGGCCCGTATTGGTCAGCAGGGCCGCGAACTCGTCGCCGCCCAGCCGGGCGACGATGTCGGTTGCGCGGATGTTGCCGGCGAGGATCTCCGCCACGCGGTGGAGAGTCTCGTCACCGGCATGGTGGCCATGCAGGTCGTTGATCTGCTTGAAGCCGTCGATGTCCAGATAGGTAAGCACGCCGCGGCCGTCCTGGCGCTTGGCGTCGGCGAGTGCGCGCCTGAGCTCGCGCATGAAGTCGCGCCGGTTGATCAGTCCGGTCAGTTCGTCGGTCACCGAGAGCGCCTCCAGAACGGTGATCCGGTGGCTCTGCTCGGAGATCCGCTGCGCGGCCTCGGCCGCGACCGCCAGCAGGCGCTCGAGAAGCGCACGCTGGTCGACCTCCGCGCCGGACCCGCCGCGCTGGATCGAGCGGATCAGCCGGTCGGCCACGAGTCCCACGCTGACGACGACGTCGGGTTTCGGGATGCTGACGACATCCGCACTCGAGATATCGGCCATGGGTGTCTCTCTTCCTTCTGTGCTCGCGAGTCGCTCGCGGCGGGTTACCCGGTTGGCGCCGCTTGCCGGGCGCAAACCATCTTGCTGGGTAATCCGTCGCAAACTCTGTGCCAAGTCGCGAGCCCGGGACTGGGCGGTCGAATTCGCATGGCCCGCGGCATTTTTTGCCGAGCGGAATTTTTCGTCAGGGCAAACCAGGCGGGCATGGTCATCCGCCCGTAATGGCGGGGTCCGGGCCGGTCCTCGATAAATGGGGAGGGTCATCGGCGGCTAAAGTAACCACGAGAGTCTCAACGAAACCTTACCGGCCCGCAAGGGGTTTCCGGCGCTGCTAAATCGCGAGCCCGCCGCCTTCAACGGGCAGCGCCACGCCCGTGATGTGCTGCGCCTCGTCGGAGGCTAGGAACAGCACCGCGGCCGCAATGTCCTCGGGCGTCGCCAGCCGGCGGTTGGGTGATGCCTCCCGCGAGGCTTGGCGCAGCTCATCGGGATCGCGGCCCTGTTCCCGAGCGAGATCGTCGAGCATGGGCGTGTCCACATCCCCGGGGCAGACCGTGTTGATGCGCACGCCTTGGGCCGCATAATCCGCCGTGATGCTCTTCGCCATCTGGATGACCGCGGCCTTGCTGACGCAATAGGCAAAGACGTTCGGGGCCGCCTTGATCCCCCAGTCGCCCGCCACGTTGACGATCGCGCCTCTGCCCTGGGCGCTCATCCGGCCTACCGCGGCGCGGCAGAGATAGAACACCGCGTCGACATTGACCGCCATGACCTCGCGCCACAGCGCATCGTCGGTCTCGGCCAGGGGTGCCTGACGGAACACGCCCGCCGAATTGACGAGGATGTCGAGCCAACCCAGCCTCTCCTCGGTCTGCGCCACCAGCGCGTCGCAAAAGGCCGCATCCGTCACGTCACCGGGAATCGCCAGGGCCTCGATGTTTTCCGCAGCCAGCGCTTCCGCTAGCTCAGCCGCCCGCGCTCCGTTCCGACCGGTGAGCGCGAGCCGCGCGCCCGCGTGCCCCAACCGGCGCGCCACCGCGTCGCCGATTCCCGAGGTGGTGCCCGTCACCAGCGCTGTCCGTCCCGCAAGCTCGCCCGTCATCGCCTCGCCCCGTCATCGAAGCGCGTTGACGAGGTAGCCTTGCTCGTTCAGCGTCGTCGCCTCCCACTCCGAATAGAACGCTACCACGTGGGGCTTGAGCTCGCTCATCACCTCGCGCATCTCGCGAAACCTCTCGGGCAGCGGTTGGGCTGCGATCTCGCCCAGCTTGCGCGCGACCTCCGCCTCGTCCAGCCCGGCGAATTCGCCGTCGACGAACACGGGGCGCCCGCCGATCACCACCGCGTCGATATGGCTGGCCTTGCCCATCTGCACGAGCGCGTCCACCGGGTGCGCTCCGGGCGGCACGTAGGGACGGGTGATCGCGTCGTAGTCGAGCACCACCGCGTCGCCGAAGCACCCCTTCGCCAACCGCCCCGTCGCGCTCCCGTAATTGGTCGCTTCCGTGCCGTTCACCGTCGCCATGCGCAGGATGTCGAAGCTGGTCATCTCGGGGTCGAATCCGGGTCCCTGGGGCAGGCGGTGCAGGTTGCGCACCAGGCGCATCTCCTGGAGCATGTCCTCGTCGTTGTTCAGCGTCTGGCCGTCCATCCCGATAGCCACCCGCACGCCGGCCTCGTGCATCTTGGCCACGGGCGCGATGCCCATGCGTATGCGCAGGTTCGAGCTCGCGTTGTGACACACCGTCGTGCCCGTCTCGCGCAGGACCGCGAAGTCGCTCTCGGCCGCCCAGGTGCCGTGCGCGATCGAAGTGCGCGGCCCCGCGATGCCCAGGTCGCGCAGGATCTCGAGGGAGCTCCGGTTATAGGCCCGCGCCGCATACTCCCGCTGGAACAGGGATTCGAGGCAATGCAGGTGGATCCCTGCGTCCAGCCGCTCTGCTTCGCGGGCGACGCGCTCGAGCAGCTCGTCGCTGCACCATTCCGCCCCCGTGGGCCCGAAGAAGATCCGGATGCCCTCGTTGCCGGCATAGTCGGTGCACAGCTCGGTGATAAACCCGAAGGTGCGCTCCGCGTTGGCCGGGCCGAGGCTGCCGAACTGGGCGCGCACGCGCTGGGCGAGGTCGCCCGGCAGGCGCGCGAGGAAGGCGTCGTTGTCCTCGTAGACGAAGGTGTTGCGGTTCTCCATGCCCACCGCGTAGGCGACTCGGAGTCCGCTGTCCGCGTAGGCGCGAAGGGTATAGCGCACCTCCTCCTCGGTGCGGCTCCAGTCCCGCGAATAGCCCGAATGCATCACCTGGGTGACGCCTGATCGGATCATCCGCAGGTTGGCATAGAGAGTGTCGAGATAGACGTCGAGCGGGTGCTGGACCCAGTAGTCGAGCAGCCACGGCTCGAAATAGCCGTCCGGAATGCCCGTCTGAAGCCCCATCAGGCCGCGCCCGTGGGTGTGGGCGTTGACCAGGCCGGGGATCACGAGATGGCGCTCCGAGCCCAGCGCCTCCACCCCCTCGATACCGTCGAGCTCGGCGGCCCGGCCGGCGAAGGCGACGCGCCCGTCCTCGATCAGAACGGCGCCGTTCTCGATCATCCCGCCTCTCGGCAGGTCGTCCGGCTCGGTGACGACGTAGCGCCCGCGCAGCATGATCCGGCTCATGGCGTCCCGCTCCTGCTCCCGTTCATGGCGTGGCTCCCGCTCATTTCGCGAGCCGTACGGCCGCGATGCGCCGTCGGCGGCGCAGGATCAACTCGACCACGAGCACTATGACCATCGAGATCGCGAAGATCAACGTACCCGCCGCGTTGGTCATGGGGTTTAATCCGGCGCGCAGCATGGTCCAGATTTCGACCGGCAGCGTGACGTCGAACTGGGCGTTGAGAAACGCGATGATGAACTCGTCCCACGACAGCGTGAACGCGATGCCGAACGACGCCAGCAGCGCCGGCCACAGCAACGGCGCCGTGATCATCGTGATCACCTGCCATTCAGAGGCCCCGAGATCCCGTGCTGCGCGCTCGAGCGCGATCTGGTGGGCGCCCAACTGGCTGTAGATAATCCCGAATGCGATCGGCAGGTTGATCACCACATGCCCGATCCCCACGGTCAGCAACGATTTCCCAATCCCTGCATGGTTGAAGGTCACGAGCAGGCCCATGGCGACGATCAGGTACGAGACGCTGAGCGGCGCCATGAGAAGCCAGTGGAACAGCCGCCGGCCCGGCACGCTATGGCGCGCCAGCGCCCAGGCGCCGAGAAAGCCCAGCGCGGTCGCTACCGCCGACGAAATCACCGCGACCGAGATCGAATTGACCAGCGCCTCCATCGCCCGGCGGTTCTCGAACACGCGGTCGTACCATTGCAGAGAAAAGCCCTTGAAGGGCGGCGTCGGGAGGGTGCCGTCCTGGAACGAGAACAGCACGAGCACAGCCACGGGCAGCAGGATGAAGCCGTAGCACAGCACCAGGTAGGCGCTGGCCGGCGCGTTGCGCAGCGTGGCGAGCAACAGGGCGGTGCGGTTCATCAGACCCGCTCCATCTTCAGCCAGCGGGCGAAGGCAAAGAAGACGAGCGTGATCACCCCCATCATGATCAGTCCCATCGAGGTCGCCATGGGAAAGTTCGCCCGCTTGCCGATCTGCATCATGATCGACTGGGGCATCAGCAGTTCCCGGTTGCCGCCCAGGATCTGGGGCGTGATGAAGTCGCCGATGGTGATCACGCAGGTCAGGAACGCGCCGATCGCGATTCCCGGAATGCTGAGCGGCAGGGTGATGCGCAGGAAGGCCGAGAACTTCGAGGCTCCCAGATCCGTCGCGGCGAACCGGTAGCTCGCCGGAATCTGGACGAGGTTGGCGTAGATCGCCAGCGTCAGCAGCATGATGAAGAAATGCACGAAGCCGACCACCGTTGCGCCACGGTTGTAGGCAAGCGAGACCGGTTCGTCGACGATGCCGAGCCAGAGCAGGGCCGTGTTGATGGCGCCGTTTTCCGCCAACACCAGAAGCCAGGAATAGGAGCGCACGAGGTACGAGGTCCAGAACGGCAGCACCGCCAGGATCAGCGCGGTTCTCTGCCAGCGCGGCGACACCTTGTAGGCCAGGATGTAAGCCAGCGGGTAGGCGAGCAGGATGCTGATCAGCACTGTAATTCCCGTCACTTCGAGCGAATTGAGCAGCGATTTCAGGAAATGCCACTTGGAGAAGAAGCGTTCGTAATTCGCCGTCGTGAATTCGGTGATCAGTTCCGAGCCCCGCCGCTCCCAGAAGCTGTAGATCACCATCGAGACGAGGGGCACGATAAAGAAGAGCGAGACCCAGAGCGCTGCCGGAGCCAGCAACCCGTACCCTTTGAGAAGGGCGCCGGCGGACTGGCGGCGGCGGGTGGGTCGTGAGGCCTCGGCCGTGGCGGCCATTCCCGTGCTCGTCTAGGTTAGGGAATTGACGGTGTAGCCCGGCGTCACATCCAGTGGGCCGTAATTTTCCTTGTAATAGGCCTCGGCTTTCGGTCGCAGCTCGGCAAACAGGTCGTAGAACGCATGCATTTCGGGCGAGGGCGGCCCGGCCGCGATCGTGGCGAGTTCCCCTGCGATCTCGGCTTCATCATGGCGCAGGTAAACGCCGTCCTTGACCATGATCTCGCCCGATACCATCACCGTGTCCACGTGCTCAGGCTGCGCGAGCCGCACGACGATGTCCGTGACCGACGTGTCCGCCTCGAGATAGGGCTTGGAAATGCGGTCGAGGTCGAGAAACACTGCATCGGCGTCACGTCCCGGCAGCAGCGCCCCGATCCGCTCGCCATAAGTCGTCGCCTTGGCACCCCCCAGTGTGGCGAAGCGCAGGATGTCCGCGGGTTCCGGGCAGGGGTCGTAGGGCGTCGGCGGGGGCAGCGGTGCAGCGCGTCGGCCAGGCGCATTTCCTGAAACATGTCGTGGTCGCTGTTAAGCGTGTTGCTGTCCAGGCCGAGAGCCACGGGCGTGCCGATCTCCAGCATCCGGGCGATCGGCGCAATGCCGTTGTGCAGCCGCAAGTTGGAGCTTGGATTGTGGCACACGGAGGTGCCCGTCTCCGCGCACAGCGCCATGTCGTCCTCGTTCAGCCAGCCGCCATGGCCGAGAGAGCTTTTCGGCCCGAGGATGCCGACATCGTCCAGGTGGGCCACGGCCGTCTTCCCGAAGGTTCGGAGGAAAAATTCCTTCTGGATTGGCGATTCCAGGCAGTGGATGTGGATGCCTACACCATTGGCCCCCGCCGCCTCCGCGATCCGGGCGAGAAGGTCGGGGCTGTCCCACGCGGGGCCCGAAGGGCCGTAGAGGATTTGAACATTCGGTTCGTCGGCGGCCGCCTCCAGGGTCTCGTCCATCAGTTCGAAAAAATTGTAGTCCGCAGGCGGGCTCAGGTCTTTCAGCGCCACGCGCAGCCTTCCAGCGAGATCGCCGGAAAGCGAATCGATGAAGCGCTCGTTGTCGTCGTAGATGAAAGTATTCTGATCTTCGATACCCGGCGCGAAGGCGACCCGCATGCCGCAGTCCCGATAGGCCCTGATCGCATCGCGCACCTCCTCGCCCGGCCGCGCCCAGTCGCGTGCGTAGCCCAGATGCAAAACCGTGGTGACGCCCGAGCGAAGCTGGCGAATCGCCGAATAGAGCGTGTCGAGATAGTTGTCGAGCGGGTGCTGGCGCCAGTATTCGAAAAGCCAGGGCTCAAGATAGCCGTCGCGAACCCCCAATCGGTTGCCTGCGAGACCGCGCCCGTGATCGTAGGAATTGACCAGGCCCGGAATGACGAGATGGGAGTCCGAGCCGATCACCTCCGCGTCGGGGTGGGCGCGCGTTAGCTCGTCGAAAGTCCCCACAACCTCGATGTTCCGGCCCGAGATCAGGACGCCGCCGTCCTCGATGAATCCGCCGTCCGGCAACGCGGCGGGGTCGCTCACGACGTAGCGACCTCTCAGCAGAACCTGTCCCATGGAATCGTCCCCCCTCGACCAATCTTGTTTCGTGCGTTCTCTGGTGAAACGGCGCTTCGACTTTCATGTTTTCGGGTGGTCGTTTCTTGTCTCATGGTAACGCCGTTGCGAAGGTCTCCACAAGCAAATGGGGCCCGCCGCAGTGCTCTCGGTGTCGTTCAACGGCAAGCCGCGGGACAAACTGCCGAACGGCGAAATCTTCTACGCGCTCCGCAAAGGCCCAGTGGGTTGTCCTATAACCAGCCGGAGATCCAGATTGAGGCAACGCGGGCAATCGACAAGGAGGTCGAATGTTGTCGGGCTCATGGAATTCGGTCCCGGATCCGATGGACCGTAGAGCAAGTTGCGACCAGACATAACAGGAGAAGCCTGTCGTCTCTTGACGAAGACGGCAAACGTTCGGCTCGCTTAATCCGGGATTCCCCATATGGAACCCTCCCAGCCCGTTGAGTGTGGCTCGACACCGCTCGACGTGCAATTTGCCTTCGAATGACAGCCATCTTCGCGGCGAGCCGGATGATTGAGGACCAATTGGCGGCGTTGGTGGCGCGGAATGGCATTTTTGCCGGCGATCCGGGCGCACCGATCCTGTCGGCGGCGACGCGAAGGAACGAGGTGCCGTCGCTCATGCCGGGGCTGGCGGCGGCCTGAGCCGGTCGATACGGCGCAGGATGTCGGCGAACAGGTCACGAGGAATGACAACCTCGGCCATCTGGAACGTGACGTAGCGCCCGTGGCGCACGATCTTCGCTCCGATCTTGATGAGCTTCTCTCGCAGGCTGGTCAGTGACCACTGTTTCACGGCATCGGGCAGCGCGAGGGTGCGCATGAAGTTGCCGAGGTTGTAAGCGAGCGCGTGAAGCTGGAGGCGAACGGCATTGTGGTCGAACCTGCGGCACGACAGGCGTGTCCACCGGATCGCGTTTTTGCCCTCCTTGATCCAGTGCTCAGCCGTGCCGCGCTGATTGTAGAACGCGACCACCCGCTCGGCAGGGCGGCCCAGGTTGGTGACTATGAACCCGACCCTCGGGTACAACTCACCCGGATGCCACTCGACCTTGGCGACGATGCGGCGGGGCTTGTCCCAGGTTCCGGCCTGATAACTGAAGCTGGCATGATACCGGCGCACGTCCTTGGGCGGCCTGCCGACGGGGCGCTTCAGGAGATGAGCGATGCTCTCTTGCAGCACCTTGTTGGCGGGCAGCCGGATGGCGTAGAGCATGCCTTCGGCTTCGAGGTAGTCGTAGATCTCCGGTGAGGCGAAGGCCGCATCGCCGCGGAAGTAGAGGCGGATGGCTCGTTCCTTGTAACGTTCGACCACCGGTACCAGGACATCACGCCATCCGTGGGCGCTGTGCACGTTGCCGGGGCGCAGCGCGCAACGCTCCAGATCGCCGAACTGGTTGAACACGAACAGCGGGTGATAGCAGGTGCAGCCGAAGTGGCCGTTATAGGCCGTGCCCTCCTGCTCACCGAATGTCGGGCTGACGGAGCTGTCCATGTCGAGCACCACGCGCCTCGGCGGATCGTGGTCGTGAACCCGGTCGATCCACGTCCCCGACAGGTCCGCAAGGGCCGCGAGGTTCTCGTTGTTCGCCAGCAGCTCGGTCTCGAACCGCCCCATCTGGCTGGTCGATGCCCCGCCGCGCTCGACCGCCTTGCCGCCGACGATCCAGCGCATCGCGGGATCACGCCCGAGCCGGTCGGCGTCGTTGACATCCTCGTAGCCGGCGAGACGCCCATAGACGGACTGGCGAAGGAGACTGACGATGCCGTGCCAGCCGTTCCTGCCTGTGCGGCTATCCGCGAGCACGCCGCCCGCCAGTGCGGTCAGCCCGAGCGCGTCGTCCAGTTCGCGATAAGCGAGCAACCCCGCGTCAGAGGTCACCTGCGATCCGTGGAACTCCAGTTTCAGGCGGCGGTCGAAAAGGGGCCGGAGTGGCCCATGATCCGATTCACCCTCCGGGTTCCGCATCCGAGCCGCCCTCCGACACCCTCAAGCCAGTGATTCTTGTAGCAGAATCGTGCCAATCAGGCATCAGGCGAAGCGGTCACTTGGGAAATGCGGGCTAAGATAAACCGACGGCTCCCGCCATCATTCTGGTTGGCGTCTAGCACCGCGTGTGCCGTAGTTGCAGAGCCGGAAAAGGAATCAAGAAACAACGCGTTTTTGTTATCGATAAGAGAAATAATTTTCTTGACGAGATTTACTGGTTTGGGATTGTCGAAGACGGCCTTTCCAAATATCTGCTTTACAGCTCTGCCTCCATCGTCTGATGAACCAACTACTGACCAGTTCCAGACGTCCACCGGAACCATCTTGTTTGATTCCGAGAGATATAGCTTAAGTCGTGGGTATTCTGCATTACCGTCTTGTCCCCACCAAAGGCGTTGCTCTCTTATGTGTCTCTCGTGTTCCAACGGTGAATACTTCCATGCATGCGTCGGATGTTCAATTTCCTTACCATCGCTTGGTCGCTCAATGACGTAGACCAAATTAGGTCTCTTTTCCTTTGAAGCAGGATTTACATATGACGAGGTAATCCACGGACCGAGCGGATCGTTATCAGGATTTGTATAACCTTCGTCAGCCATATCTGTTCGAGGCTCTTTCACTGAATCGACAGCTTCGCTTCTACGGTAAACAATGACGTAATCTTTCATTGAGTAGAAACGACTTGCATTATTGGAGCGCGTATAGCGTTTCACCCATGAAATCGTGGCCAAGAAACATTCAGCGCCAAACAGTTCGTCCAAGATAGCGCGGGCATGGTGCAGCTCGTTGTCATCAAGGGTCATAAAAAACAAGCCAGTATCGGCCAACAATTCGTGCAGTAGCCGTAGTCTCGGCCACATCATCGCGCACCACTTGTCGTGGCGGAGACCATCTTCGATCCCAACTGGATTGGCATCCAGCCATTCCCTGATCATCGGCGCGTTGACATTGTCGTTGTAGCACCAGCCCTCGTTGCCGGTGTTGTAGGGCGGATCGATGAAGATGCAGTCTACCTTGCCCGCGTAGAGCGGCAGAAGCGCTTTCAGCGCATGCAGATTGTCCCCGTGGACGATCAGGTTGCCGTCGAGAGACGGCTCCCCAACTCCCTTTTCTGCGTGCATGACCAGAGGCCGGAACGGCACCGATAGGTGATGGTTGTAGACAAACTCCTTGCCCTTGAAATTCAGCTCTGTCATGCGTGAATCCCCATTCCGTGTTATGCACCGTAGCCGACCAAGCGGCCTGTCTTTGCCCGGCGTGTCGCCCCCTGAACCTGCTTTCCGGCAATTTCCGACATATTGTGTCGCAACGGAAGCGAATCTCGAAGCCTCATCGGTGTGCTCCCTTTATTGCCTTCGCAATGATATGTCGAGGTCGAAGGGCTGGGCCTTCCCCCAAGCCAGCACGTCGTGCTCGGCGACGCCGGCTTCGGCGAGCGGTAGCGCCGCGTGCGCGCCGGTGTGCGAGCCGCAGTTCATCGCCCGCATCCGGGAGACACGGCGCGGCTCGTCGGCGTACAGCCCGATGACCGCGTGCCAGCGCTTCAGGCCACTCGCAGGGGACATCTTTGC
Source organism: Alphaproteobacteria bacterium (assembly GCA_965198325.1). Lineage (GTDB taxonomy): Bacteria > Pseudomonadota > Alphaproteobacteria > UBA828 > JAPUJA01 > CBDAPE01. The sequence continues at coordinate 691,167 of CBDAPE010000019.1, forward strand.
TCCGCCGTTAACACTGACGGGGGACAGATATCTCAAACAGACGAATGCCATCTTGCTGGTCTTGTGAGAGCTCCAATGGGGAATCGGATGAGACAGGATAGATTCGAGCAGACTCCCATTCCTCTTCCCTGACGCTGGTTGCGACACCAATGTTGACGCCGCGATCGCGAAGTCGGTCGATCAGCGGTTCAGCCTCGAACAAAAACACTTCATCGATGCCCCACGGACGAGTGGCGTCGTTGGAGTTCATGGCCATGGATTTGGGCCCTGTCAGCACTAGGTAGTAGTCCGGCACATATTCCAGGCGAACATCAAGCAGCCCTTCCCGCTTGCCGTACATCTTGATGTTGACGGATTTTCCAGCGAGCGGGCCGGCCCTAAAACGGCCATCATTGCCCGGATGGACAGCCGATGACTTTGTCAAGTTAACCGGATTCACTCCTAAACCTCGGTAAAATCTCGATGGCTGCTCCACGCAATTTCAATGACTTAGCCTCATGGAGAAATGCCGAAAACAGCCTACAATCAGTTAACTTGACAATGCCCTCCCCCTGAAAAAAGCTCATAGAAGAGGTTCACTTTTGACTCCCTGGCTCCTCTAGACATGACGGTGTTTCAAAATGGAATTTCGTCCTCAAAATCCTCAGGATCAGACTTTTCCTTTTTGTTCAAAATAAATAACTTTTCATTCTCTTCAATCCATTCCCACCCCAGCGCAGTAAGTTGAACCCCTTCATATTTTTCATTGTTTTGTTCATCAAACATATCTATTGGTTCCACAAATTCTTTTTTTAGAAGTCTACGAAATGCTAGCCCGAAACCTACAGGCGTTAGACCGGAACCTTCCGCGTCGTTTTTAACGGAAAACAAACTCGTTCCGCTTTCCGGAATCGCTGTATCTCCTGCAAGAACTGCAAGAACCAAGAGTTCATGTTGGCTAAGACCTTTTGTTGCGGCGACTTGTTCCGTCTCGGCAACTTGTTTCAGTGAGAGGGCCTTTGTTAGCAGCGCCGTTGCTCTTTGAGATATCTGTTGCCCTAGTTCTCTGAAATCACCCGGAGATTCGGAACTGTAACGGATTACCGTCCGGTGTTGTATGTCAAATGGGAATTTGTCCTTCCTTTCGTCCGAGCAAATCATGATAACGGGACGGTCTGCGGCGAACGCATATCCTAATTCATACCAGACATTGGGATTGTCTGTAGTTATGTCGGCAAGACAGATGGCTGATTTAGCAATGCCAGCCTCAATTGCGTCGATTGGGACATCAACACTAGGATCTTCATCAACGCGATACGCTTGAAGATCCGCGTCCTGCAAGGCGGGCTTGCAAACTTCTGTGAAACGTTTGTCGAATTTTCCCGAATCAAAAGGCTGTATTACGAAACAGGTCCGCATCGCAATATCTCCTAGAACTTAGGTAATCCACTCCGTTACTCCTGCTCACCGTGTTGTTTCGGGTTTCATGAGTCGAAAGTCCGTATGCAGTCTAAGAAGCGCTTGCGTCGGGTACACCGTCACGGCCATGGAGGCGACGCCGCAAGGCTGGGAGCCGTCGCGGCGATTGAGTGGAACAACGGGGCCACAATCATGGCTACTTTACGGCATCGCCGTCCCAGCGGAAGGGATAACAGAATGGCTCGCGCCGTGCAAGCAGGCGGTGACGGTGATGATCCGCACACAACCAGTCCCTCCCAATTATTCCATCTGCGGCAGAAGCCTTGGAATTTTGCATCACCCTCGGGCACCCATCCGACAGGCATAAAATCATCGAAACCCTCCCCGCCGTCTTCCGCGAACTCTTCGTCGGTCGCGCGGCGCCACACACAGAACCTCTTGCCCTCCGCCAGCAGGGAGCCGTCCTGAAGCGGAAAAAGTCCCGGCCAGCGCTTCGGATGTCCGATGGAATAAATAGAAGGGACAATCAGGCTGCGATCAGGCGAAGGTCGTCCATAAGCCGCGGCCGTTGTCCGACAACGGATCCAGCTATATCTCCGGCGACTTGGCCGAATGGCTCGATGATCAGAGCATGGAGCATGTCCGTGGCGCCCCTTACCACCCCCAGACCCAGGGCAAGATCGAGCGCTGGCACCAGACGCTGAAGAACCGGATCCTGCTCGAGAACTATTATCTGCCCGGTGATCTCGAAGCCCAGCTCGGCGCCTTCGTCGAGCACTACAACCACCGGTGCTACCACGAGAGCTTGAATAACCTCACGCCCGCCGATGTCTACTTCGGGTGCGGCCAAACCATCCTGCTGGAAAGGGAAAGGATCAAACCAAAGACCATCGAGCACCGGCGCTTGCAACATCGCGACGCCGTTGCCTAAATTATCAACCAGGTGAGCCAGAGCCTCCGTTATTCTAGGCCCCACCCTACCTCAGATCATCTGACGACGGACAGGCGGAGAAACCATCAATGCACTAACATTCAACCTGGACCACCCGTTGGAGGCAGGTCAGATCTGTATCGTTAGGTTTGAATTCAGTTACCACTCCGCCATTTGCACTATGCGATCAAACTCATGGCGGAGTCTCGATAGTCGTTCTTCGGCTTCTGCTCGTGACTTTACCGTCTTTGGTTTTTCGGAAAGAACTACTTCTGTCAGATCATCCAATTGGCGCATCATCTCCATCATCATGTGACGCGAGCGACGCGACCTAGGCCCCAACTCGTCGAAAACAGAGCGCAGGTACTGCGATGGAACTAGGGATTCTGGGCTCTCCAGCCGCTTCTCCACCCCCCCAACGACGGTTCGGAGTTCCGAAATCACGGATAAGACGTCCGCTAGTGATCGCTGCTCAGGATTATCACTTTGCTTCAAGAGTTGAAGATCCAGCGAGACTGAAATTGGCGTTTCCAGCGTAGAAGAATCAGCCTCAAGGGATCGGATTTGAGCAATTATTTCGTTCTTCGCTTCCTCAACGCTGTCCAGATCTCGGTGGTCAACATGAATTGTTCTTGTCCCCGCAACATCAAAGGGAATTTGCTCGCCCTTCTTAATGAGTTGCACTAGTGGTTTCCGAATAGCGTGGCGGATGGCGAGTTCGTAGAAGACGTTCGGGTTCCTTTCGGTAAGATCCGCAATGACGAGCGGATCATCAACGATATGCTGAATCACCTGACTCGTAATCATCCCGGGCTCGGAAATTTGATCGGCTCTCGTGGCGCTATAGCCGCATTCGACGGCAGCTGGGCTGATCACGTGCTTTAGGATTTGGTCGGAACGTTTTCTAGTTTCCGACTCAGGCTCCCCGATTGGAGCAATAACGAAGCAAGCATTCTCAGACATAGGCATCCTCGTCTCGAAGGGGATGTTCCGACCGCTGTTGAAATTAGCCGGGCCGACGCTACGGTCTGATCATTAGGCCGCCCTCGTCTGGCAGTCAATGGCGGTGGCGGTTTTGGACCGGGCCCGATGTGACATTGCTCCCGGATCCCGGACCAAGCCAGGAGGGATATGACCATCGCACAGGCCGCATAGGTGAAGAACCACCTGGTCCGGATTTCGGAGTCAACGTCATTACCGCCTGGTCCGGGATCCGGGAGCAACGTCACTTCGCCTTCGCTATCGACAGCGCGCCATAGATACATCCGCTTGCCGGCGATGGACACGGACACCCCATCAAGGTGCCCCCCGGATCCATGACGAGCTTTTGAAGCTTGATCATAGGCCTATCGTGTATTATATAGGATACATGACGCAGTTTGGGAACACGATCCGAAAACTCCGTGAGCGCCTCCGCGATGAGGATCGGCGCTTTTCGTTGCGCCAGGTGGCCCAACGCATCGGGGTAGAGCCCGCTTATCTGAGCAAGATCGAGCGGGGTGATGTGGCGCCGCCTTCGGAAGCCACGACGGTTCGACTGGCAAAAGAGCTGGGCGAGGACCCGGACGTGCTTCTGGCCTTGGCGGGGAAGGTCTCCGGCGATCTGCAGGGGATCATCCGCAAGCGCCCCAGACTGTTCGCGGAGTTGATCAGACAACTGAAGGAAGCACCGGACGACGCCATTCTCCGAGTGGTGCGAGAGGTGCGAGACGGAGATTGGTAAGGAGAAACCACCGATGATCACACTTGAAAACGACTGCCTGGAATTCCGGTTCCCGGAGGTCCATGAAGAGGCGCACTGCTCGATCGTATTCCAGCGCACCCTTCGCATTCCCGACGATGGCAAGGACTATCCACTGCCGCCGGGCCTGGGCCCTTTCCCGTTGCAGCATTTGGACGACCATGCGCCTCGGATACCCGAAGATTGGCTTCGCCGCGGCGGTGTCGTTATGCCCATGCATCAAGCCGAGGCCATGTGGCTCGATTTCGGATCCCACTCCTATTATCCGTTTGCGGTGAAAATCGCGACCGGCAAGATCTGTGCCATTACAGGTGAGCCGTGGGTCGATCGCTTGAACGGAGATCCGCAAGATTATGTCGTGCTGCCCAACCAGCCATGGCTCGATGGATACTGTGTCGAACGTGGGACGATCAGGCAATTCATCGCCATGCCGCTGGGAGAGGGCTACACGGTCGAGGAACAACTGACGAGCGCCGGGAGGCACGGCGGATTGCAAATCGTTGCCTATCCCATGAAGGCGGAACGGTACACGAAGTTGATCCAGGACCAACTGGACAGAGGAGGCGACGCATATCTTTCCCCTCCCATTCTGGCCGGTTTCGGCATGGATATGGGGTTGGCGCCTGGGGGGCGAATGCAGCAGGAAATCTATGACGATCCCCATGGACTGGACGCCTGGGATCAGCGGCACGCCAGCCGGTGTTTTGTCTCCATCGTCAATTCCGTACAGTGGCTGGCGGTAACCGGCGGGATGCCGCCGGGCGATCTGCCGACGGCAAAACAGTACACGGATGCCGGTCTTCCCTGGTTCGATTATTACGATGGAGATGTCAAAGCGGTCGCCGGGGCCCAAAAGCTGAAGGCGGCCAAGAGCGTGGTGAAAATCGGCATTGAGAAAGGCGAAACGCCGCTACCGGGAAACGAAACGCTCGATATGACCCACGTCATAGGGCTGCGGAAGTCGGGCGTGCGCCAAGTGCGGGAGAGTCCCGCAAGCGAGGCCATGGATTCATGACTTCGCATCCGGGCCGCGGTGAAGAAAACGATCTTCCCGTCTCTCAGTACTTTCGGGCGGCGCCATCGATTGATGTCGCCACCCGCCTTTTTGCAGTTCTTGGAAAGCTGGTACGCAGCGGGCGGGGGCTGAAACGGTATTGTCACGTTATTGAACGGCCGTGACGCGAATTGGCATAGAACTCAAGCTCAAGCGGCAGCGGCGGCGATTTGCCACAGGCCCATTGCGTGGTTGCGAAACCGGCGCAATGTTTTTCGGGAAATCAGATGACGTTAGACGTTGAAGGGCATTGTCAAGTTAACCGGTGGAACTTACATACCTAACTTGACAAAGTGGCTGATTTACCGGTGATTTGGATCGGGAGCTCATTGCTGCTCGGGCTGTTCGTGCTCCTGACGAGACGGTCTAAGGCCCTTCCAAGGAGATTTGGTCGGGGAAATTGACCCAGAATTGCCTTACCGATTCCACAAATTGGTCAAAGTGATCTTCTGTCACATGTAGATCCTCATGATTCAAATATGTCAGGTCTCGTTCCTCATTGTCGCTGCGGCCGTCCTCAGGCAGGCCTAGGTATTGCGGGTACTTTTCCTTTAGGTCATCCAGCGACCGGCCTTTCCCGTGCTTATGGACATTCGCCATCAGCCGGCAAGCGTCCAGCACCGGGAACCAATTATGTGATCGAAGCGGCCAGCCTCGTTCTTCCAGCCATTCAAGAATGTCATTGGTCTGTGCTGTCCACACCACACCCGGGTTCTCAGCGTAGTGCCGCATTTCCCGTGCCAGGGATCGTTTCAAGTCCTTTTCCCACAGATGGTAAAGCGCGGCGACCGATGCGAGGGTCATATCCCTCTTCAGTTCGAATAGGAGTTCTGAAAATTTGATGCTCTCGTCAAAAGCAATTTCGGCAATATCAGCCATGTCCGTAAATTCGCTACCAATTTCTGATCCCAATATCTCATAAACCTCTTCGCCGCGAGCTTGCACCTGCTCTTCAGAGTCGTTGAAGCTGTCCCAGACACGGCGCTTTACCTGTCGAGCGAAAAAGTCAACGCGTTCGATCATGTCAGCGCGTTCCATCTGACTCATTACAGGCATGGATACCTCCTTGCAGCCACTGGTGCGCCTCGAAGCGATCAATCCTGAAGGTATAGCAAGGCGCTGCCCGTACCGGATATGTCTTGGGCGCGGGCTGTCTGACTCTGGAGGCGGGGCCAGACCTGTCAAGTCACGCATATAATTCCTTAACCGATGGGAATTATAACTTAATCTTGCCATTCGATCCGGCAACGCGCTCACGCGCATAAAACCGTTATGTCTTCCAGGCAACGGTGTTAAGCTAAATCCCGCAACATCGCGTGGACCCGCTACGTCGGGTCGCCCGCTGAGTACAAGAGCCGATAGACTTGGTGTGGGAGTTGCTCCCCATGCTCGGCAAACAGGCGGGGCTTCACTGTTTTCCATGTGATGTTGCCACGGCCCGGCACCAGCCGCGCCGTGGCACAATGCGCGGGGCTTGCAGCCCAAGAAACTCTCTCTAATCGCAGCAGTCGTTTTGTCGGCTGGCTTATCGTCCACTACGGCCACCGCTGGAGAAACCGCCTATCAGAAAATGCAGAGTTACTCGGAAACTCTACGAAACATGGCCTTCGGCGGGTTGATTTCCTCATCAGAATCGACGTGCCCCAAAGTCACTCATTCCTTCATTCGCGGAGCTGACGATGACGGCGTTGTCTACATTACCGCCCGGTGCCAGAGTGGAAAGGACTACGTGATTCTCGAATCTAGCCTTGGGGAAGGGGCCAAGGTACTTACTTGCGAACAATCGGAATTTATCATGCGTCAGTTGGGAGTTTTTGATGACTGCTGACTGCCGATACAGCCATGACGAGGCGCTAGACGTACTGCGTTTAGCTTGACACACGGCACCATCCAGCCTTCTATCCATACGGTCGGGTGAGCCCTTAGCCTACAAGAGAAGGATTACCATGAGATGGCGCTAAACGATGTCATAGATCCCAATTTCGATGCTGCGCTAAATCGCGGTTCGAAGAAGGAGCAGGACCGAGTTACAGTATCAATCCAATGTAGCCTTTCAGGTGGGGGTGGCGCGTCTGTGAACGCCACCGTTAGTTATCCGCCAGGTACAATCGACAAGGACGCCAAGAAGGCGGAATTGGACGCATACAATGACACCCGGCTAATCCTAGGTAGACTAAAGCGTCGTCTTCAGATGAAAATAAAGCGCCTCGCTAGGGAATAGGCGGGTGGTCATAGACTCGCGACCGCCGGTATCGTGTACTCGCCTGAACGCAAGAAGTGCGCCATGTCGATAGTCCAATCCCAATACAAGAGTAGCATCCAGAAACCAACTGCAAAGGTCGTCAGGATCAATCCAGATGGATCGTCTTTAACCCTTGAGCTTCGAGTGAGTATCGAGGGTCGAGACCATGATATTCTGCTACCGTTAGATGCATTGTGAGATCACGATGTGACAGGTCCGGCGGCGGTAGCGGAGCTACGGGGGATTCGGGAAGCTCTGGAAGCCCTCGGCGACGCCGTTGCTCAGCAAAATCGATGATATTTGTGGACATGCAGAAGCCCTCCCGGCATAGCGGCCGAGAGCGTCACCGTCTCGTCTAGCCTGCCAGCGTTGGAGACGGTCGGTTTCGAATTTCAGGCCGCCTACGCGACCAAATCCCGATAGCTGAGCCGTTTGCCAGCCATCCGGCTAGCGACTATTCCCATTTGATCGAGGGTGTCAAGCTCTCGGACGTTATTGTCGCCCGGCGAATTCGTTGATGTAGCGTTGCAGGTGCTTAGGGCTGACCTTTAGTAGGTTCCCTTGTGGACGCGCTTGAGCATGCCCCAGAAGTCTTCTATGCCCTGGGTATGGGCCATGCCCCGGACGTACTCGCCTCCGCCGTTGACATGGATACGAAGGCCGGGACATTCCCGCCGCTCCCGTGGACTAATTTGTCACCGCCGTTCTCAGTTTCTGCGTCGGACGGAATTTATAGAGGGGACAGGACAAGGGCTGCTTCAACGTAATTTTCGATCTGCAATATTGACCAGGATGTGTCTACGCGCTTCCTACTCGTGCCCTGGAAAACAGGCGTACGATGAATCGCTCTTCTTCTTCGACCAGATCGGGATCGGTCTGGTTGTGCTGCTTCATGCCACGGACAATCTTTCGGGGTACGCCCATGCCCATGTGTTCAAGATAGCCGTAGTCCCTCATCACGTCCTTCAAGAGCTGGTTTCGTGCTGCCCTCGTTCCTGCGCGCATGCGTTCCGGCGTTATGCCGTTCGGAAGCTTGCCCGGTGAAATTATTTCCAGTCGGTTCTGGTATATAGCCAACTCGATGTCGGTATGCGCCAGGAGGTAATCTCTGTGGATCAGGGCATTGACCACTGCCTCACGGACTGCCTCGACTGGATATGTCGGTCGCTCTACGCGGCGCCCGCCGTCCTCAAGGTCGGCGGTCATGGGGGTGTTGCGCTTGACGAACTCCAGCGTTTGGTCGACAAGGCCTGCTTCCAGAACATCGCCGTCCTCGTCTATGAGCGGAGCCATCGGACCGCGTAGCGCTATTCGCTCCTTCGCCGCATAGTCCTTTTGCAATCCCGCGAAGGCCGCCGCGTCGATGCCCGCCTGCGGCAAAAACCGGTTGGGGGCGTTTCCGAAGAGCAGCATTCCCGAAAGGGTCACGCCCTCTTCGACCATGATCTCCGTGTTACCCAACAGGGCCCGCCATCCCACGTCGTCGTAATCTTCCGGAATGTCTTGCTGGCGAATCCGTCCGAAGTAATCCTTGAGCCGGCGGCGATCAAGGTCGTCGATCTTCGACCCGGAAATCGGTCGCAGATCGGCGCGAAACGTGCCGCGCTGCTGAAATAGTCGACTTAGTTCCTGGGGCGTCGGCTCCCGGCTTTGCGTGCCTACGCGGATGTAATAGGTATTTCTGTTATTATGCCACCGACTGTGCACATCGACGCCGCGCGGCACTTGCACAATCGCCACATCCTCGCCCGGCTGCACGTCTCTGATCGTCTCGAAAAACGGAATTATGCCCGGCCGAATTTTGTCCCGGCACGCGGTCATCACCCACTCTTCCAGGCTATCCCGCGTTAGTCCGGCGACAGTCCCATCGTCATCCACGCCCAACAGCACCATTCCACCCTCGAAATTCGAGAATGCGACAAGCCTTTTGGCAAGTTCGTGGTTTTGCAGAACGTCGCGTTTGAACTCGACACCGGAATTTTCGCCGTTCGCGATTATCTCCAGAAGCTCCGTCCGCGTTGTCATGTTCAGAACCCGTACTTGGAGCGGCGCATCTCGAAGGCATCCTTGCCGCCTTCCAGGATTTCTTCGACTAGTTCCCGCACGGGCCGGGAGTCGATAGACCCCATATGTTCGGTCACTATCTTCGCGTGACCTTCTTTGGCCTCGCCGGAAGCGGTGAGACCAAGGATAAGTTCAGCATCGCCGAGGACCGGAATGTTGGCGTTGTGTGTCGAGAAGACGAACTGCCGCTGCCGTTTTTCCTGCCGCATGATCGGCACGATGCCTTCGGTGATGAAGCGATTGTCAAGGTCATCTTCAGGTTGATCGACTACAAGCGGGGCTTCGGATTCCAACAGCAGGAGCAGCAGTACGGCCGTTGCCTTTTGCCCGGTGGAAAGTGCTTCCAGCGTCTGCCACACTGCCGGACTGCCTTCCGCGGCGGTGTTCAGCTCGATCCGGGTCGTTGCGGGCAGCTCTAGCTCTTCGATTCTCATGAAAAGGTCGAGACCGGCCCGTGCGATCCGTTCCGCCGAGCCAGGGGGGAGGTCATAAAGCTCCATCAGGGACTCTTTGCCCTCCCGGCAACAATGTGCGAACTCCGGCAGGGACAGTTGATCCAGCACACGTAGACGTTCGAGAGCAGCGGCGAGGTTTCCTCCAACTTCCCGCAATACCTGTTCCAGCGGATCGCGGTCTCCGGCCATCGTGACCTCGACCCGAACTCGGTCGCGAAGCTTCTCCGAAACCCTCCTGGCCGCGTTCCCAATTTGGCGGTATTCGTCGGCCTTGATGTCTTCCCATTCCAAGAGTAGCTTACGGCGATGCATCTCATGCGTTGCCAGATCGCGCTTGAGACCTTCCATTCGTTCCCTCAGCGGGCGCAGTTCTTCGATCTGCCGGCGGAGCTGGATGAACTCCGCGCCGTCGATCTTCGATTTCTGAAGTTCCCGCAACAGTTTCTCGTAGGTCTCTTCAATAGCCGTGCGTCGTTCATCCCATCGCGCTCTGGTTTTTACGATTGCGGTGTCAGCCTCGGACAAGGCTTCGGAAAACTGGACGCCAACCGCCGTGAGGTGCTTGGTCAGGCTTTCGAGAGTTTTCTCTATCTCCCCCAGTGTATCCGCGTTTGGCAGCCCATCGAGTGCCTTGCTGGACAAAAACGCTGCATCAATCGGAAGGCCCTCGACCAATTCGTTGCGAAGCTTTCGAAACGGCTCCAGCCGTTCGTCGAGATTCGTAAACAGGCGCTCTTCCCTGATAAGAAGGCTCTTTTCCTTTAGACGTTCTTCCAGCCCGGCCTGCTGAAAGCGCTTCTCGATTTCTTCGAGACCAGGCAGAGCCGCAAGCCGCTCTTCAAGCGTTTTCATCTCACGATGGACGCCCACGATTCGGCCGCGCGATCTCTCAAGCTCCAATTGGAGTTTTGTCTTTCGCCCGGACAGTGATGGATCGAGGTCCACGAACCTTTCTAGTAGCAAGGTGAGCTTCTCGGGGCTTTTGGTGAGTTCGGATATTTCGTGCTGACCGAACACTTCCACGCCCGGTAACAAGTCGCGCGGCAAAATAGTGAGCACTTCACCGGTTTCATCCTTGACAGTCGGCGGATTCGGTACCGAACGTTCTATGGTGTAACAGCGCTCGGACGGATCGTGCGATCGCGCAAGAAGCGAGACTTTCGTTCCTGACTTCAGGACGTGTTGGATCACCCCTTCATGCGCCTTCCGTGCCTCGTCTCCGAGTGGGTTAAGGCCCAGCGCATAGCGTATGCTCTCGATCATTGTCGACTTGCCGGTGCCGCGTCCGCCGACTACCGCATTGAGATTACCATTGAAATGAACGGAGGTATCTCGCAGAAACCCGCCTTCCCATGTCATTGCGACAAACTCGACATGGGGCTCCGGTTGCGGATCACTGTGTAGTCGTATCCGCGACTCCGGGTCAAGGAACGCCTGACGAAACGCCTCGACCGAGACGTTCGACATTTTTATGAAACAGGACGCGCTATCCTTTTTCAGGTCTTGGGGATCGTTTACATCCGACGCATTAATTATCGCCATTGCGTGTGCACGCCCGTACTCGGGATTCTTGTTCTGGAGAATTTGTCTGATCCCATCCGGTGCGTCGTCGGCAGGCCCAGGAAGCGCGCAGACAAGCAGATTTGGCGACGTCCAGACATTGATCCGTGATTGCCCCGAAAGAGTCCTAAGTAATCCACCATTGGAAGCCACATGCGCAGCAATACACGTGGTGCCCCATTTCCTTGAACGTTCCAGAAGTTCGGCGGAATCCAGACTTCCCGTCGGCGAGGGTTGACCCAAGTCGTGGATACCGCATTCGCCTATAAATCTCTCCAGCACGTTGTCTTTTTCAGGGTCGAACAGGCACAGGAAATGAACGCCGTCCTTCGTTACAGCTTCGAATCCGCTGAAGGCCCACAAGCCCGCGTCACGGGCGGCACGCACAAGAGTAATGGAATGCTGCACGCGATAGTGATCCGTGATTCCGATTACCTCAATATCGGTTTCAAGACATGTCTCTATGATCGCCTCGTTGTACTCGGCTTCCGACTGGAAGGTTATCTGCTTGTTGTGCCTGAGGAGATAGTCAAAGGGATTGACCTGCAGAGCGCAGCGATAGAAACGCGCCCCATTGGGGAGTTTCAGCGCAGTTTGCATGTGCTCCGAGAGGGTATGCACCAGACTTGCCGCCACAACGGTCATGGGCCGTCCCCCGTCCAACAGTTCCCGCCAGTTTTCATTCGCGCTCCAACAGTTTTTCATGCTCAGAGACGTATCGTTCGACCGCGTCCCGTACAACCCACGCCAGGGACACCTTCTTTGTATTGGCGATTTCTTTCAGACTCACGTAGATGTCGGGTGGAAAACTGATTGATGCACGAATCGACGCTGCGCCCTCGGGCTTCATGTGTCGCCTCTTTCGCTCGCGTTTTTCATACCGAAATGGTCTTCATGAGTATACACCACAATACACCATGTCGGTGAATCTCGCCATACCCCGGAAAGTTGCGCGAAAACCTATCCCTAGCATTTATTCCATCTGCGGCAGAAACCTTGGAATTTTGCATCACCCTCGGACGCCCTTTCCGACAGGCATAAGATCATCGAAGACCTCCCCGCCGTCTTCCGCGAACTCTTCGTCGGTCGCGCGGCGCCCCACACAGAACTCCTTGCCCTCCGCCGGCAGGGAGCCGCCCTGAAGCGGAAAAGGTCCCGGCCATCGCTTCGGATGTCCGATGGAATAAATAGAGGGGACAAGTTCACATCGAGGCCGCGAGCTGGGGCGCCCACCAGAGAAGCCAGACGACCGACACCTGATGGCTCCGTCTTTACACCAGAACGTCCATCGAATACTGCGCTAACCATGCGCCACCTGATCCTGTCCAGCTCGCCGCTGTTTCTCGGCGTCATGCTGCTGGTGCTCGGCAATGGGCTGATCGGCACCCTGCTCGGTGTCCGTCTCGTGCAGGCGGGCTATCCCGCCTACATCCCCGGTCTGATGGCCGCGGCCTATTTCGTCGGCCTGGTCACCGCCTCGGTGACAGCCCACCGGATCATCGCGCTGGCTGGCCATATCCGGGCGTTTGCAGCCTTCGCCTCAATCTGCTCGGCGGCGATGCTGTCCCACGGCTTTGCCGTCGATCCGGCGCTCTGGGCTGTGCTGCGCCTGATCGAAGGTTTCTGCATCGCAGTGCTCTACATGTGCATCGAGAGTTGGCTCCATGATCGCGCCACCAACAAGACCCGCGGCAAGTTCCTGTCGATCTACATGATCACGATCTATTTCGCACTCGGCGCCTCTCAGTTTCTGCTCAATCTGTGGGAGCCTTCGGCCTTCGCCCTGTTTGGCATTTGCTCGGTGTTGATGTCGATTGCACTGGTTCCAGTGGCGCTCGCCCGAACGCCGGCTCCGCCCCTGCCGTCAACTGATTACTTCGGCCTGCGCCGGCTCTACCGTATCTCGCCATTGGGCACCGTCGGGTGTTTTGCGAGTGGTGCCGTAGTCGGTGCCTTCTATGGCCTTGGTCCCGTATTTGCCGACGGTGTTGCACTCGATATCGCGGGCACCGCCCGCTTCATGGCCGCCACGATCCTGGGCGGTCTCGTCCTGCAGTGGCCGCTTGGCTGGTTGTCGGACCGGTTCGACCGGCGCACGGTGATTGCCGTCTCCTGCGCCGCCATGGGGCTCACCGCTGGCACCGTGATCGCCGTCATGGGCGCCGGCGAGGCAGCCTTGCTCACGGTCGCTGCTATCAACGGCGGTTTCGTCTTCGCTCTCTATCCGCTCTGTGTCTCCCATGCCAACGACTTCATCGACGGCCGGGATCGGGTCGGAGCGAGCGGCGGGCTGATGTTGGCCTACGGCGCCGGCGCCGTGGTCGGCCCACTCGCGGCCTCCGGGGCCATCATGGGAATGGGCCCCGCCGGGCTGTTCGCCCTCGGCGGCGCGGTCGGCGTCTTCACCCTGCTCTTCAGCCTATGGCGGATGAGCCGGCGTGCGGCGCCGCCCATCGACGAGCAGGAGGATTTTCGCCCCCTGCCCCGCACAACGCCCCATGCCATGGAGCTCGACCCGCGTGCGGACGAGTCTCCAGCCTCCGATGTCATCCCATCCGGCCGGAGCGAAGACGACGACACCTTTTGAAACCGGCCGCGCCTCCATTTCGGTGTGGCAACCGGTTCGAACCCGATTAATGATCGTCGATTGAGCCGCGCAGCAATCGATGAATGGCATGGACTGCGCACATCTTCCGGATCTCGACGGGCGCCACCCCAACGTGGCCGTCATCGGCGCGGGCATCAACGGTGTCGGCGCGACCCAACAACTCGCCACTGCCGGCTATTCGACACTTCTCGTCTACAACGGGCGACTTCACCTCGGGAACCAGCGGCGGGTCGAGCCGAATCCTTCCATTGCGGCTTGCGCTATCTCGCGACCGGCAGCTCCGTGGGCGACTGGCTGCGCCATCCTGCACGCTTTACCACGCTTCCCTCTATTAATTCCATCCGGTGCAGAAACCCCGGTATTTTGGGGCACCCCCCATGGCGTCGTACTATCGCTGTCGGGCTTCGCTCTGCTCCGCGTCTGAGACACGATGGAGCGCAAAGGCGCCATCGCCGCGGCTTGGGTGCAGTACCGGGACCGCCTGCTATGTCGCCAGCTTCAAACCGACAGCAGAATTTGCCGCCACCGCCATCCGTAGCTATTGAGATCGGGCACTACCTCCGCCGCACTCATGAGGTGGGATCATGGCCGAAGACACCAGCCGGGTGCGCGAGAACCCCGGCATCGTCGCCCGATTCCGCAGCTTCGCCGCCAACATCCTACGCGCCAACAAGGTCACCGACGTGGTCGATGTCCGATACCGAAACGCCCCTCGGGGACCTCGATGCATTCGCGGGGTACAAGCTCATGTAAAGAGCGCTGAACGACCCTGGTGTGATCGCGATCAAGCAACACGGCATGGACATCGAAGATTACGCCGCTTTCTCTCAGCCGGGCTTCCGCAGAACACAAACCGGCAGAGTTTCACGGCGATAATCACATCGGAAACAAATAACCCTGGCCTGTTACCGTGGTCAGAAGGGAGCGGAAATATCTGTGTGGCCGGCACGGCCGGCCGCTGTATAAGCGAGTTAAGGAACACAGGGACATGCAACAGATGAAGGAGCCCAGGAATGGCAATCGACGAAAGTGAACTCACGAAGGGCCGGTTGAGGAAATTGAACGCGCTTCGGAGATCTGTCGGGGATGACCTCGCCGAGGACGTATTCGCAAAGTGGCTCGCGCGCCAGGCAGCCCCGCAGGCCAAAGACAAGACCGATCCCGTCGCGGTGAAGATCATCGAGGCTCTCTCGGGGTTCGTGAATGATCCAGAGTTCAAGCTCGGCAACCGTGGCTACACACTGCGTCGCGCGAAAGGTAAGGGAGCGTCGGGTTTCATCGTGTCCAAGAATGAAAAGGCGGAATAAGCGCTGGCCGGACCTCATGGAATTCAGATGGGTTTCGCCGCACCGGTGGTAGTGGGCGTCGTCCGGCGGAAAGAGACGATCGCATGGTCCTCTACACAGACTTCGCACTTCAAAACCGATCCGAGTGGCGCGCAGATCGGTACTCTCAATGTGGCGTAGAGCGGGAGAAAGGCTTCTCGTTGAGGCGGCGACATCATGCAGGTTTCTGTCGGCCGACCATCCTGTCCCTCCCATTGATCCCATCCGGCGCAGAAACCCAGGTATTTTGGACGCTCCAGCGACTGGCTTCTCTGGTTGCGCCGAAGAACGTCCAGTTGATGACGAGGCGCGATGATCTTGAGCTGTTGCATGGCGCGACTGCGAAAGCCCGAGAGAACTTCGTAAAGCAGGATCGTGTGCAGGCCACCAACACTATCGGCATCACCCGGAAAGGCCTGGACTTCTACGCCGGATGAAATCTATAGGAGGGACAATAGCCCTTCGGGTCCCGAGACACGTTCCAGACCCGCGATGGCGAAGCGAAAGGACGAAGACGATGCTCGACCGCAAGAAAGACGAGGAGAGCGCCAAACCCGCGCCGGAAACGGCGCCCGACAACGACGATCCCAGGGGCGTTGCCGACCCGACTTACGTACCGACCCCGGCCACCCCCAAGCCTCCGGCACCGGGGCTGCCCGGCATGCCCGCGATCCCCCGCCTGATCGCGGACATCCCGCCGATCTCCCGGCCCGCCGGGGACGGCGCTGTCTCGCGTTCGGAGAACACGCGCATGACTGTGGGCAAGGACACCGAGATGTCGGGTGAGATCGCGACCTGCGATCTGCTCGTGGTCGAGGGCACGGTCGACGCCAACCTGCGCAACGGGCGCGAGATCCAGATCGCACGAGGCGGCCGGTTCTTGGGCTTGGCGGAAGTCGAGGACGCGGACATCTCGGGTGAGTTTTCGGGCAAGCTCGTCGTGCGCCGGCGGCTCATCGTGCGCGCCGGCGGCAAGATCGACGGTGAGATCTTTTACGGCGAGATCGAGATCGAGCCGGGCGGGGAAGTCTCGGGCCGGCTTGCGGTGGGCGACGGGCACGCCACAGAGATCGCCGTCGCCGTCGAGGCCCGGCGGGCGGAGGAACACGAGCTTGGGGTGGACAACGGAGACGGCACGGGCGGATTAACGAAACCGGGCGCGTCGGAGACATGACCGCAAGGAGACCTCTGGACGAGTGCTCCGCCGGCATGGCTCGACGGCTATCTGTCGGCCGCCGCACTCGCGCTGTCCCTCCTATTAATTCCATCCGGCGCAGAAACCCTGGTGTTTTTGGGTAACCCAGCGACTGGCTTGGCTGGTTGGGCCGAAGGACGTCCAGTTGATGACGAGGCACGATGATCTCGCGCTGTCGTATGGCGCGACTGCGAAGGCCCGAGAGAATACCGTCAAGCAGGATCGTGAGCAGGCCACCAACGTCATTGGCATCGCCCGGAAAGGCCCGGATTTCTGCGCCGGATGGAATTTATAGGAGGGACAACAACCCAATCACGCCTCCAAGACGCAAGTTCAAGCGGAGGTTGTCTCTCGGAGCGCAGCGCCACCACTGACACCGAGCCCCCCGGCTCGTGGCTCTCTGCAACGATCTGACGCCTCTGAGCCTCGCTCTATCGGCTGCGCCGGCGATCGACCGGACCACCCCTGCTCCCCGCGCCAGGCTTCTCCACAGAAAGCGACATCGACCAAGTGTCCACTTACCGCCAAGTGGACACTAAAGGGGCGCCCACCCCCCGAGCACAGCGCCATCAGTGCTGTCCCTTCCATTAACTCCATCCGGCGCGGAAACCCTGGTATTTTGGGCGTCCCAGCCACTGGCTTGGCTGGTTGCGCCGAAGGATGTCCCGTTGATGACGAGGTGCGACGATCTCAAGCTATCGCATGGCTTGACCACGAAAGCCCGAGAGAACGCCATGAAGCAGGATCGTGTGCGGACCACCAACGCTATCAAATCACCCTGAAAGGCCCGGATTTCTGCACCGGACGGAATTTATAGGAGGGACAACGGGGGAGGAACGGGTTGTCAAGCCTGTCTCGTGGCGACGACGTATTGGAGGCCGAGGTGGACCGACAGTAAAGCTGCCGGCTGGAACCTATTCGGACGACACGCAGTTGCGGTTGGCGGTGGGTAGATCGATTCGCGGCGATGGGTCTTTCGACGTGGAAAGATTTGCCAAGATAGAAGTAACTGTTTGGCCAACGTATGCTTTGGGTGCGGGCTCGGGGACGAAGGCAGCTGCAGCGAGTCTTGCTCGTAGGAAAGTGAACTGGTTTTCGAACTTTTTCGAATTGGGCAGCCAGAAGTATGTGCATGCCGGAGGAAATGGTGCGGCTATGCGTATTCAACCGCATGTATGGTCATCCGCGGGCGGCACGAACGCGTTGATCATGGATGTGCTGAGAGACGCCCTAGTAACCCACGGGCATCCTCATGGATTTTGCGGCGCGGTGTTTCACGCTCTTTGCTTGGCGGACACACTGGCCGAGGGCAGGTTACCAGGAATAGCAAGATGCAAGGAATACGCCAAGATATTTTTGGAGCTGGATACACTAGTGGCTGGAGACTCACAGCTGTCTATTTTTTGGAAAGGACATTGGGAGCAAGCGTCGGGAAAGTCGCTCGGTAATGCGATGGAGGTGATGTGGGAAGAAGCGAACCGGGACATTGAAACGGTTGAGCGACAGATTGAGTCGAGAAGCGGGAACGAACAAGATGTATACCATTCCATTCTTTCCGAGTTGGGGTGTTTGAACACAAAGTACCGGGGGTCCGGATTTAAGACCGCGCTTGCGGCGGTATCATTAGCGCGCCTCTTTCCGCCCATGGAAATAGAAAAGTGCCTCGAGACCGCGGCCAACGAGTTAGACAGCGATACCGATACGATTGCGACGATGACCGGTGCACTATTAGGGACAATCTCGGAGGTCAGCGTCGAATGGCCTATCCAAGATCGAAGTTACATCGCGAAGGAAGCGATGAGGCTGTTCGCGATCTCGCGTGGTGAGGTACAAGATAGTTTTCTCTACCCAGATTTGAGTGCTTGGGACCCACCCAGCAGGCAAAACGCCAGTATTGGGTTATTCGAGGAGGAGTTAGCTCTCGTAGGTTTTGGCCGGCTCTCCAGAATTGGTGAGGAGTACGAATCATCGCAGGGGATTTGGCAGTGGCTTAATTTACCGTTCGGGCAAAGCATATTGGCAAAGAGAAAGCGCGGGGTAGGCCTAAAAGTGGCTGCATCGCAGCTACCTGGAAATGTAACCACCGGCGGATTAAAACGGCCCAAGAAGGTTGAGCATGAGGGGTTGGAGGAGCATCAGGGCAAGTTGCCGTTGCGGTAAGAGCGGGCTAGGTCGACGCATCGCGAAACAGTAAAGAGTCATGTATCTGTCGGGATTGAGCCTAAGGTAGAACAAGTTGATCGTCACGAAGAGCAGGAGACGGTGGATTCTTGGACTAGAGTGGCAATATCGAGAAATTTTGATGATCGAGTCCTGGGCCGGATGTTGAATCGTTGCATCGACCAATCACAATCGGTAGAGGCTGCAATTGGTTTTGCTTCAATTATTGCGAAGGCACGACTTGCTAGGATACGGCAGAGGAAATAATGTTTACATGGGGATTGAATGTGGATCGGGAACAGGATTCTGCTTCAGATCAACTTGAGCCGGGACGAGCACAGGTTAACCGGGCGGATGCGGTGACGGAAAGCCTCCTATGGCCACGAGTTTGAAGCTGCCGGGTGGCGGGACGATGACGGGCAACTTGGGTTTAGCTTCAAGGAGCTCCAATAGTTGTCCCTTCCATTAACTCCATCCGGCGCGGAAACCCTGGTATTTTGGGCGTCCCAGCCATTGGCTTGGCTGGTTGCGCCGAAGGACGTCCCGTTGATGACGAGGTGCGGTGATCTCAAGCTATCGCATGGCGCGACCACGAAAGCCCGAGAGAACGCCATGAAGCAGGATCGTGTGCGGACCACCAACGCTATCAAATCACCCTGAAAGGCCCGGATTTCTGCGCCGGACGGAGTTTATAGGAGGGACAGGTCAGCCGCTGGCCAGCGCTGCGCCCGGCATGACGTCCTGGCCCCACAGCCGGCGCTCGCGGATATAGGGCAAGGGCCGCTCGGGATTCGCGCTCTCGAATTCCCGCGCGACGCGGTGACCGTCGAAGATGGTGTTGTAGATGAGACGCGGCGTGATGCAATCACCCGCGCGCACAACAGCGGCGATCCCCGCACCCGCTGTCCCTCCTATAAATTCCGTCCGGCGCAGATGCGTGGGCGAAACTCAATTTCATCGCCTGATGGCAGATCCGAGCCTTGCCGGGTTCCGCCCGGAAAGGCCCGGATTTCTGCGCCGGATGGAATTTATAGGAGGGACACCCGGATTTCTGCGCCGGACGGAATTTATAGGAGGGACAGATGCCAACAAGCCTAATTTCTGTGCATCGAGATACGATCAAATGTTTTTCCGCTTTCATCAAGGTACCTTTGTACACAGCGCTTCGACTGCGCCCGATTCATACCCCTCTCCCGAAACTTCCGGAAGAGCGCCTTTTCGTAAAGCGGCCGAAACGCTCCTTCGAAGTCATTGTTAGGCGGAACTTCAACGAGAATTCTGGGATTGTCCAACGTGTTCGATAAGCGATCTCCCAGTCTACCAGGTTGTAGATAGATCCCTTTTGAGTGCAAAATCAATTGGACTACGATTCCGTGGTTCCGTTCCATTTCGAACTCGACGACTATGACACACTTGCTTGGCTTGCTGATTTCAACTACCAAACGTGGGGAATCCAGCGTGAATCGGCGCCTTTCGATAGTCCAATAAGAAACAGAATCGCCAGGTATCGTTTCGTCGTGAGCCTGTACCATTGTCTCAATGTCCTGTCGTCGAGATGTATCAAGAATCAATAGAGGAATGTGACGATCTTGACCTATGCCAATAGAAGCCACCGACGCATCCGCCACGATGGGTACTGGGACTCCCTCGGATTCGTGCCTAACGGGTATCACAATCCGGGAACGTTTCGAGCGCTTCCTCATGGTCCAATTCTCTCAAAATTAGGGATTCGTACCGAACTTCGCGGTCATGGGCATCCGTAACCGTCACAGTGCACGATTCAGTTCTCCTGCCGTGAGTCAACCTCGTAGCGACTGCAAACACGGCGATGCCCGAAATGGTGTCTCCTGCACCAATGGACCGCGGAACACGGAAAATCTGTTGAGAGTCTAAGCCCCCAAGGCGCCGCGCAGAATCAAGATTGTGGGGACACACAATGTTTGGGAGAGGTCCTTTTTCCTGACTAAATTCTAGAGAAAGCTCCATTGTCTTAATTGAATTGTTTGCAGTTGAGCTGTTGGTTATGAGGAGATGAAACACGTAGAAGCGATACACTGCATCATTCGGAGATTTCGCGACATAGTGATTGGCGGAATAGATATCTATCGCTAGTTCACTTTGCTGCTGCATACGAGCCATAAGGCGTCTACTGCGAATTGCTTCCCGTGCCGCCACCCACGCCGCAAGCATAGAGCAAATTGCCACCACCTCGGCAATGCCAACTTTGTTCAGGTATACAAGAAGCATTTCCCACATCAGAATCGCGACCTCGTCCTACCCTCCAAACCACTCCTATTCAAGCTTGCAGCGTCCGGTTTCGGGTCCGACAAGCCGAACACACATGGCCTGGACGCTGCTTGTACTTGACGCCCAGGGGGAGCCTAACTGGGTTCGATAGGCCATCGACAGTTACCTCGCCCGGCTCCGCTGAATGACCGGCTACGGCCACCGAGATTTGGTGCTCTGCCCGTCTCTGTATGGCCGCGCGCCTTTCGAGGCAACTGCTGCGTCCGCGCGCGCAATCCACTGTTAGAACCAATGTCCGTCGTCACCCTCTCGGCGCCGTATGGGTCCTCGGCGATCTCACGCATGCTCGTTCGCGCGAGCTGCCCTCCCAACGCAACAAGATCTCCCCGATCTCGGTCACCCATCACCTCGACATTCATCAAACCTCCATCTCCCTGAACCCCCTTTCGATGCCCCAGGAGCACGGGGGATACGCGACCTCCGGACCGCACCGCGCGCTCAGCTGCCTCCCGAACCCAGCCGCCGGATCCTATCCGCCTTTCCTCCGTCCGTCAGTTGCGTCCGCCATTGTCCCTTCCCGCAAGACCTCCCACGTCTCGCGACTCTCCGGGTGGGGGCCCGCCGGAGGCGATGATCTTCTTCGCGATCTTGTCGGCGACGGAACCCATGGTGTGCTTTCGGTGGTTTTCGCTCGTGGGGCTCACCCGGGCGCACCGGAACATAGCGGGCGCGAGCCCCGCCTGGCCATGATGGGCCGGTTCATCGAGGCGTGCGAGACCGGGCGGCAAGTGGCGTTGCGGCTGACTTTGACGGGCGTCCCCGACGAGCCCACGAGATGCGCTCTCACCCTCGCCACGTCCCTCGCTCAGCCGCCGATCGCGCTCGGCAAGATCACCCCCGGCACGGCGCCGACGAGCGCCGATATCCCGTAGGGAACGCCATTGCCGGCCCCTTCCGGCCCGGCCGCCGCCGAGCTATGCCGACAGACCACGTATCCATTCCAGAGCGCCGTCGAAATGAAACCGTTCGTCGGGCATGTCGCCGAGCACCGATCGGTAACGTCTGCGCGTGATTTCGGCCTCCGGGTCTTCCCGGCTCAGATTGACGACGGTGATGTCGTCGCGCGGGAGGTCCTTCAGCGCTTCGGAGAACAACGTCCGCGCGGCCATGTCCGTCGTCGGGAACGAATAGCCGATGAACGTGACTTCGTGGGCCGTCTCCAGACTGGCGAACGCCTGCGACCAGACAAGCCGGAGCACCGGTTGTTCGACGAGGCTGGATTTCGACAGTACGGGCGGGACCATCACGGGTTCGGGTTCGAGATGGTCGCCGACCTGCGGATAGCGCAGGCCGATGCCGGCCCACTCGTGATGGTGTGTGATGCTGTCGATCGCGACCGGGCTCGCATAACCCAGTTTCGCTCGCCAGTTGGTCGAGCCGTGGAGCTTCAGCAGCCGGAGAACCGAGTGCGTTTCCAGTTCGTCGAAACTGGCGATGGTGTCCAGCGACGACGGGCAGAAGAACCCATATCCCCAGTACGGGTTCCAACTACCGGTCTGCGCCAGCGCCTCGTCGAGGAAGTCGTCGTAGTTGAAGGTGATGCAGCAGCAGCCATTGGTTTCGCAGTACTTCGCGAACCGCTTCAATTCCTCGCCATGAATGTCCCCCTTCCGGGCCTCATGGAGCCGTTCGAGGAACGCTCTTTTCAATTCGGAAAGAAGGAAGCCGTACTCGTTCGCCGCGTTCCTTGCATCCTCGGCGTAGTCGTAAGGCATCAGGGCATCGAGACGCGTCATCAGGCGCTCGATGTCGATGTGACCTTGCGGATGGAGACTTCGTTCCCAGTCCAGCAGACGGCTCGCGTTGGTCAATCCGCGGACCTTGTCTTGGAGGTCATCGTTGTTGAAATCGTCGATCAGAAGCGGCGCGCGGGGAACAAGGGCGCGGGTAAACCCGGCTCCGGTGACGATCACATGATTGCGGGAGGCAGTCTGTGCGGTCTCCGCATCCCCCGGGGCGGGTTCATGCGAAGACATCAGGAAGCGGAGCTGAACCGCTGCTCGGCCTGCTGCCGTTCCCAATGCCACGCGTCTTCGCGCGTGGTCGCCGGCCCCACCTGTTCAATGCGGCCCGTCGGCCACCGGTGGCGGTGTTCGCGCTCGCGGCGCGCCAAATCGGCCGTGATGCCGCAATGCACGACCTTTCCATCCACCATGAAACGATACTTGTAGGTAGTTCTGGCGACCATGGCGCGTCCTTCGGAAGCAAGCACTATGATGGAGGCAACTCTATCCCGTCAACGGCACTCTCGCCGGCATGTAGGCCCTGTCCCTTCCATTAATTCCATCCGGCGCGGAAATCCTGGTATTTTGGGCGCCCCGGCGACTGGCTTGGCTGGTTGCGCCGAAGGACGTCCCGTTGATGGCGAAGCGTGATGATCCTGGGCTGTCGCATGGCGCGACTGCGAAGGCCCGGGAGAACGCCCTGAAGCAGGATCGTGTGCAGGCCACCAACGCTATCGGACATCGCCCGGAAAAGCCCGTATTTCTGCGCCGGACGGAATAAATGGGAGGGACAAGTTCTCCGTACGCGACGAGGAGATCGGCGGACTTCGCGCCGACAATTTCTTCGCCAATCTTTATTACGACTTTCCAGACTTGGGCGCATCGGCGTTCACGCCCTATGTCGGCGTCGGCGTCGGGGCGTCTCGGGTGGAGATGGACTATTCGGCGACCTCGATCCGGCGGGGCGAGGAAGCGCTACGCGCACTGGATCCGCCCCGGCATTCCGGCGCGGCGAACAAGGTATCTCACGCAAGCGAGACTCTGTCTGACTGGCTGTGGAGCTACCAGTTGATGGCCGGACTGGATTACGCCCTGACCGAACGGCGCCTGCTAACGGCCAAGTTCCGCTACGGAAGTGCCCTTGGCGATTTCCGCGACGACGGCAACGCATGGCGAAGTTTGCGCGGGCACGCGTCGACAGTCGCGCCAGGCGGTGCGCCGGTCCATTACGGTATTTCGGCGCCCCCACTGAGCTTCTGGGCCGTCTCGCTCGGCCTCAAATTTTTCTTCTAACCGGCGTCCGCGCCGCGCCGATACTTGAGACGATCCCGGACAGTCCCGGATCGTCGCAGCGAAATCGCCGCCGCCGCGTCTTTTCCGGACCTTGCCGGCCGCGTGCGGGGCACAATCCTCGCCGCCGATCATGGTCCCGAGGACGGTGCCGCGGCTGTCGCGGCCAGCATCCGGGCGGGTGCCCATGGGAATCTTGCGGCGCGTGACCTGGACGCAAATGTCGTTGCTTGATCGTTGAGGCATCGTCCACGGTCCTGATGCTCCAGGATGCCGATCTCTCTCATCGCGACACCGTAAGACCGAAGCCGGTCCGTTACGATGGTCCCGGGCCGGCCGTAGCGCTTCATCGTCCGTTTCAGAAACTTCAGCGCTGCCCTGCGATCCCGGCGTCTCGTGGCAAAAACCTTGAGCACCTCGCCTTCACCTGGGATGACGAGGCCGGAACCGTCGTCGGCGACCATTATGAAGTGGCCTATATCCGGGAGCGGTTCGAGGCGCCCAAGCCGGTCACGATCGGCGGCCCGTGGGGAATGTGGGACCTGGTCGACCCGGCCCACGACCCGGTTGAATTCCTGACCCTGCTCGCGGACGAATATTGGCCCATCCTCAATCCGCCCCTCCGCGAAACCTTGCCCGCCGTTTTCGATAGGCTTGTCGTGCCGGCCCCGAGGGACGGCGAGAATCACGGCGAAGATTTTGCCGACTGAATCGCACCAAATTTTGCCGGATTTTTAGAGCCCTTGATCGCCCTCATTTCTTCTAGAGCGTTTTGCGATCATTCGCAGTCATATCCTGCGGCGGCGAAGTAGTTTTGGCATTCTTTTGGTGTGAAGGTCTCGATACCGTGTGCGATGGCGTCGTAGAGATCGTCGACGGTTCGGGCGGCGGTCTTTTTGAGGAAGGCCTTGAGCTTTGAAAAGGCCATCTCGATGGGATTGAAGTCTGGGGAATAGGGCGGCAGGAAGTGCAGGTCGGCACCGGTGGCTTCAATGGCGTGGCGCACGGCGAGGGGTTTGTGCGCGGGCAAATTATCCATGATGACGATGTCTCCGGGCGAAAGCGTCGGTGCGAGGACCTGCTCCACATAGGCCAGGAAGGCGGCGCCGTGCATGGCGCCGTCGAGGATCATGGGCGCGGTTATCCCCTCCAGCCTGAGTGCGCCGACGAAGGTAGTCGTCTTCCAATGCCCATGGGGTACCGGCGCCCGGCAGCGTTCGCCGCGAGGCGAGCGACCATAACGCCGGGCCATCTTGGTCGAGGCGCCGGTCTCGTCGATGAATACCAGTCGCTTCGGTTCCAGATCGGGCTGGGCCTCGAACCAGATCCGCCGCCGGCGCAGAACATCAGCCCGCTGCTGTTCGCTGGCGTGCGCGGTTTTTTTTGAATGTCATGCCGCGCCGGTCAAGCAGACGCCAGACGGTGCTTTGGGCGACCTTCAGCCCATGCGCCTGATCCAGATGCCCGGCGATCTCGACCAGGGTGATGTCCGGCGTTTCCTTAATCAGAGCCAGGATTTCCTCAGCATGGGCTTCAATCCGGTGCGAGCGATAATCTCCGCCCTGCCGACGGGGCCGAACATGGCCCGTCTGTCGCCACTGATCGACCCACTTGATAGCCGTCGACGCGGCGACCCCAAACCGTTCCGCCGCAGAACGACGCGACATCCCGCATTCAACCGCTGATATCAGCCGTTCCCGCAAATCAATCGAAAGAGGTTTCGTCATGCAGGCTGGCCTCCTTCACCAGCCCACATCTTGAATCACAATCCCCGACCCATGGGAATCCCCTAAGATTCAATCAGGTCAGAAAACGCTCTAGCGTAAACAGCCGGTAAATCGCCGTTTCACGCCTCGTTATCAGCGCCGAGTGCCAAGACTTTCCACCGCGCCCGTCGCCCGCTTCACGCCAGGAATCGCCTCGCTCAACCCCTTGATTCTGTTCCCTCCGTCCCACTTAGTCCCACTTTGTCCCACTTTGTCCCACTTGGATTCGCCAGTGCCAAGGCTTCTGACGCCCTGCACGGAGACAGGTTCGCGGCAGACTGCGCCCACCGCCACCCACCCAAGTAATTTATATTACTGCGTATTTTCAGTATTACGGCCCTGATTTCTCGTTAAATTTCAGGCGGTTGCCGGAAGCGCCGTGACCAGCCTGGACGCCGAGAGACGTATCGGTGCGGCTCGGCTCGCCGTAACCGGGCGAACGTCTCTCGGGACCCTTTTGGCGGTACGGGTTTCTAGCGCCGTGTCGGAATGGACAACGCGCATGCCAGAGGCCTGCGCGTGCCATCGGTATTGACTTGAGCGTTGACCGTTACCGGGCTGCGGTAAAACCGAGAAGCTCGCGTTGAGCCTGCCACTCGAGGGGAAGCCGGGTATCGTTCATGAGGCGGTTGGCCGTCAACTCGATCGGCTGACGACCTTCGACAATTGCGGTGACGATGTCGGGCGCCAGGTAGGTGAGTCGCAGTAGCCGGGTGGCATAAGAGGGAACCACGTCTTCGGCGTCCGCGATCCGGTGCATGGTCAGATTGGGGTTATGGTCGAGTTTCTCGCGGATGGCGAATGCCCGGAGCAGGAGCCTGATGAGAGAATGATCGGCGTTGGCCTCCTGCGCCGCGCCCTGGACGACAAGGCGGATGCCCATCCCTGCGCGTTTGAGTGCCGTGGGAATTTCAAGGATGATGGGGTGCTTGGCGGTTTGACCTGTACCAGACCGTGGTGGGGTCGCTTCGCCGGGCTCGAGGAGAATTGTTTCGACGATCGCTTCCCGGTCAACTTCGATGATGACGCTATTCGCCCTGACGACGACCCTGCCGACGAAGGCGTTGAGGTAGGCCTTTGTCTCTTTCGGTGAGAGATCCGGCCACCGTTCGGCGAGCATCCCGGCACTCGTGATCAGCGCCACCTGCGCCGAAGCATCTTCCGGGTCGCCTTCGACAGCTTCGCTCAATGCGGCAGGGTCGGATAGCCAGGCGCGAACGCGAGCCAGAACCAGGCTCTCGAGATCGGCGGCGGGGATGCGCCATCCTTTGCGGCCGGGCTGCTTGCCTTCGACGATGAGATGGCGCGACACATAGTATCGGTAGCGCCGGCCTTGCTTGACGGCGTGGCTGGGCGAAAGCCGCTCGCCCTGCTCGTCGGTCAGAAGCCCCGTCATCAGGCTCGGTCGGCTGATGGTTCCTCGACGTTCACCGTTGATATTGTCAGCAAGGATCGCCTGAACCCGGTCCCAGGGACCCCGCTCGACGATCGCGTCGTGTTCCCCCGGATAGGATTTGTCCCTGTGGACGACCTCACCGAGGTAGATGCGGTTCCGCAGGAGGTGATACAGGGCGCCGCGGTTGATGGGCCTGCCGCCGGTGACCCGGCCGTCGCACATGATCCGCCGCTTGCTGGTGATGCCTTCGGCTTCAAGCCGGTGGCGTAGCTCGCGTACGGACTTGAGCCGCCCGTAGAGACGGAAGATGTGGCGGACGGTCTCGGCTTCGGCCTCGTTGACCACAAGCTTGCGGTCCCTGACATCGTATCCGAGCGGTGGATTGCCCCCCATCCACATGCCCTTCTTCTTGGACGCGGCGATCTTGTCGCGGATCCGCTCGCCGGTGACCTCTCGCTCGAACTGCGCGAACGAGAGAAGCACGTTCAGGGTGAGGCGTCCCATCGATGTGGTGGTGTTGAACTGCTGCGTGACCGAGACGAACGAGACCTCCCGACGGTCGAATATCTCCACAATCCTGGCAAAATCGGTCAGCGCCCGGGTCAGGCGGTCGACCTTGTAGACGACGATCACGTCGATCCCGCCGTTCTCGATATCCTGAAGAAGCCGCTGCACGGCGGGGCGCTCCATGGTACCGCCCGAGAGCGCGCGGTCATCGTAACAGGTTGGAAGGGCGATCCATCCCTCGTGCTTCTGGCTGGCGATATACGCCTCGCAAGCCTCGCGCTGGGCGTGGAGCGAGTTGAAGTCCTGTTCGAGACCCTCCTCGGAAGATTT